>CP091730.1 GCA_022009915.1 Alistipes putredinis
CCCCGTTGTCTGCGGTGGCAATACCGTCGGCCGTGTTGAACGTACCAGTGAGTAACAATCCGTCCAGCGTGTAACGTTCAGGCTTGACCACGCTGAAATTCACGCCGTCGCCCGCCTCGAAGGTAAGGGTTATCTGGCTCATGCGGTGGTGGAAGGAGTTGTCTTCACCGCCTTTGGCGGTTTTGTCGGTGAAGCTTTACTACCGGGTTGTTTTTTTGTCTCCCCGTGGCTCCTGGAAGCAAAGAGGAAGTCGATGGCAGGCTGGTTCTGCTGCGCCGTGGCATCGGTCGTGGCTGTGAGGATGCCTCCCGCCGTGTTGTACGGATAGTAGGCGCGGAAAGTATGGGGCTTTGTATCTTCGATATAGATGACCTTTCCTTCTGCCTCAAATTTCCCGCTCTTCAGGATGAAAGGCACGTTGCCGTACTGGGTATCGTTGCCGATGTCGGTGATGCCGATACGGTCACCGTTGTCCCAAGTGGTTCCGCTGGCGCGGGTGGCGGGGGCGATGTCGGCGGTAAACCGGGCGGCCACGGGGGCACCGTTCAGGTTCTCGTTGTCGTTGTTGCAGGCTGCCAGTGCGAGGGCGAGCATCGCAAGTGCAAAAATCTCGTCTTCATTATATTAGTCATTATATTAGTTTAATTCCATTTCAATATTTGCTGCACCTCAGCAAAAATCAAAAGCAAAAGCTTTTGCTCCTGCGTTCGGTTTACTAATTATTTACAAATCGGCATTTACATCATCACCTTTCACTTCTTCCCAGCCGTTGATTTCGGCTTCGTCCACTTCCATGCCTTCGGGAGTCTCAACCAGCGTTCCGCCGAGGGTCAGCGATTCGCCCTTTTCCGGTGTTGAACCCCTTGAGGGCTTCCGTGATGTCGCTTTTTCAGCGTCGTGGGGGTCGGGTTGCCGTCCGCATAGCGGATTTCACCCGTCAGCAGTTGTTCCGTGCCGGTCACACCCAGCAACCGCACCGTGGCTTTCCACTTGCCGGCATCGTCACCTTCGGTAATCTTGGTGAAGGGCAGCACGACGTTTGAAGCGGCTCCGTAGGTATCGGTAGCGAAATCGAGAGTTCTGGCTGCACCCGTCAGATGGGCAACAATCTCCGTGATGCGTCCGGCGGCATCCCCCGTCGGTTTGATGATAAGCGTCAGTTCTGCGTACCTGCTGCTTCATTGCGGCGGTCAGCGGATAGTCCTTGTCTTTCTCGATGGTCACCTGTTCCGTATAGGTGAAGAACCATCCCGGGGCATTGTTCACAAAGGTATCCGTGCCTGCCCGGGTTCCCGTGGCTGCGGCAATGGTGGCTGTGGTGCCGTTCACCGTGATTCCTTCAGCCGGGTTCCACACCGCAAGGGTGTAGCTGCCCGGAGCAAACAGATGGTCGGGGGCATGGGTGGCGGAAGTCTCCGTACCCGTATAGTTGCCCATGGTGACCGTCCATGTGGCAGGTATGTCGATACCCTCACCGCGGGCCGACCAGTCGGCTGTTACCGCAATCTTCCCGTAGTCGGGATGCGGCGTGTCATAAAGCGTGTCCTTCACGCAGGAAGAGAGCAGCACGGCGGCTGCCATTCCTACCATATTTATATATTGTCTTGCTTTCATACTCTATTCCTCCGTATTAGAATAACTTCCATACCAATGTCACACCGGCGTTGATGGGGCCACACCAATTCTTTTGTCTCGTTGCCACGGCGTACACGTACACCGTCGATGACTTCATATTTTTCGAAATCGGCATTCAGGTAGCCCAAACCGAGGTTGAAATCAAGAGCCAGTGCCTTGTTCAGCCGCAGCTGATAGCCGGCGGTGATGCCGCCACCCATCAGGTCGCCCTGCTTGCCTGTTTCCGGAAAGTCCTTGTAGTTGAACTGTCCGGCCTTGAACATCGCGCCCAGATACCAGGCTTTCTTCTCACCCATATAGTAACGCACTTCCGGAGCCACTTCCCAGAGTGCATAGCGGCGGTCCTTGTCGCTCCACGTCCATGAAGTCCACGAGCCGTTTACGGCAATGCCCCACGATGGGCAGATGCGCCATTCCACGCCAAGATCTGGTGTCAGGGTAGCCCAGCGCAGCAGGTTGGCACGCAGGGAGAGATGATAATCAGTTGTGATTTTGGTTTCCGACAGCGTGTCGGCAAGTGTATTTTGTTGAGCGGTTTTCTCGGCTTCTGCCTTTTCAGCGGCAAGTCGGGCTTCTTCCGCCTTGCGCTGCTCTTCGGCAAGCCGTTCCTGCTCGGCACGCTTCTCGGTTTCTAAGCGTTCGGCTTCCGCCTTGCGTCGTGCTTCTGCTTCCGCATCCGTCACGGCTGTTTCCTTTACCGGTACCGTCAGGCGCACGGTGACAAAATCACCCTCTGTCACATGATTGTGGGTAATGAAGTTTTCTTCCTTGATTTTCGCGCGTGTAATTAGTTCGGATTTTACTCGATTGGCACGGATCTTCGCCGTGGCAAGGTTCTCGGCTTCACTGCCCAGCGAATTGCAGTAGCCGTCAACCAATAGCGGCAGCTTGCCGTCAAGAATTGTGGTTTTGTTGTTTTCGATACATTCCAACAGGCGGGCAAGTTCCGTGTCATTGCCATTCCAAGGCACGTAGAACATGTCCTTCTGCGGAACGAAGCGGAAGGTGTAGGTCGGGTCTCGCTTTTCTGCTGCGCAATGACAGGAAAAGTTACCGTCATCAGCCACAGAAACAGGGTAAGAAAAGTGATTTTTTTCTGATCATGAAAGGCGACTTTTTGAAAGTTGCCTTTCATACTTTCGTAAATTGAAATGGATTTAGGACGTAAAAACATAGCATCGCTCGAAAAATGCTGGAATCGGCGCCTATGCGCACCGTGATTCTGTCGCATTACAATCCGGACGGAGACGCCATAGGTTCTTCGCTCGCATGGGCCGGACTGCTCGAAAACATGGGCCATTCGGTCACGTGCATCGTACCGAACAAATACCCCTATTTCCTCAACTGGATTCCGGGGGTAGAGAAAATCAGAATTTTCAAGGAGGACGCTCCGGCCTGCGAAAAGGCGATACTCGAAGCGGAAGCTATTTTCTGTCTGGATTTCAATAACATTTCGCGCATGGAGGGTCTGAGCGAAATCATCGACAGAGCGTCAGATACGCCGAAGATACTCATCGACCACCACTTGCAGCCTCCAAAGAAATACTACACGCTCATGTTCTCTTTTCCCGAGGCTTCGTCCACGTCGTTTCTGGTATATAAAATCATCGAAGCGATGGGGCGCACCGACATAATCGACAAGGACATGGCCAGCGCCCTGTACACCGGCATGATGACCGACACGGGGAACTTCACATTCAGCAACCTCACGCCCGACCTCTACCGCACCATAGCCGTGCTGGTGGAAAAGGGAATAGACATACCGCGCATAAACGTCGAGGTCTACAACTCCTTCACCGAAGGAAGACTGCGGCTGCTAAGCTATGCGCTCGGGCCGAAGATGCAGCTTATAGAGGACGGGACGGTGGCCTATATCTCGCTCAAAGAGTCGGAGATGCGCCGGTTCGGGTTCCAGCAGGGCGACAGCGAGGGATTCGTCAATTACCCCCTGTCGATTAAGGGAGTGAAGATGTCGGCCATGTTCCTGCAAACGCGCAAATTCATACGCATATCGCTGCGCTCGCGGGGTGAGGTGGATGTGAACGTATTCGCAAGAAAGTATTTCGAGGGAGGCGGGCACAGAAATGCTGCCGGAGGAAAATCGTTCGTCAGCATGGAACAGACCTTGGAGCGGTACAAACAGTGCGTGCACGAATTTTTCCACCCCGAGCAGGCCCCGCAAATCACAGAATAGAAAACGAAGATGCGTATCCGACGGATACGCATCTTTTTCATTTATATCATTTAAGGATGTCGCTCACATCGCCGATTCGGGAGTAGTCCGTCAAATCGACATGAACGGGCACCACCGACACGTATCCGTTCTTCAATGCCCTCTCGTCGGTATCCTCGGCCGCAGGTTCCTCGTTATAGAAATCGCCCGTAAGCCAGAAATAGTCCTTGCCGCGCGGGTCCTTGCGGCAATAGAACTCCTCTTTCCAAAATCCTCGCGCCTGACGGCACACGCGCACGCCTCGGATTTGCTCCGGCCGCCCCACCGGAATATTCACGTTCAGGCACAACGGCAGCGCAGGCCTTGCATCCAGCACTTTGCGTATAATGCTTTCGGCATATATTCCCGAGGCCTCGAAATCCGCATCGGCACTATGGTCCAGAAGCGAGAACCCTATCGACGGTGCACCGTAAAAGCTGCCTTCGATAGCGGCCCCCATAGTGCCGGAGTACAGCACGCTGATGGCCGAGTTCGAACCGTGGTTGATTCCCGAGAGCACCAAATCGACCTTCCGGCCGAGCAGCAGGTGGTCGAATCCCATTTTCACGCAATCCACCGGTGTACCGCTGCAAGCGTAAATCTCCTTGCCGCAGTCCTTGCTTACGCTGCGCAGATAAAGCGGCGTGAACATGGTTATGGCGTGGGCCTTGCCCGACTGCGACTGTTCGGGAGCGATGACTACCACGTCGCCGAAAGACGACGCCACTTCGGTGAGTTTCGCTATGCCTCGCGCCGAGACTCCGTCGTCGTTGGTAATGAAAATAAGGGGTCTGTCCATTCTCGTCTCTTTTCGTTTCTGAAAGGCAAAGATACTAACAAGCTGAGCGCAAAAACAAATTTTCACCTGCATTTTGCCGTGGCACGGAGTATCTTCGTCGAGGCCAAAGATAGCAAAACGACGATAGAAGTGAGCGCGGGTCGGCCCGAATTTTCTGCTCTCGTGGCGTTCTTTTTTTATGACATGCGGCGTTTTTTAGGTACGGGAGTCGAAATTTGTTTTTTTGTTTTTTTCATCCTATCTTTGCCGCGCTGTTTTATGCAGCCGTGTACCAATCTCTTACGAGGGTGCGACAGTCGAGTGGGACGAAACGGCGCGAAGTGCATTCCGTCCCGGGATTAAAGGCCGAAAGGAGCCGATATGGTAGTACTGCGTGCAGCCGTAACATTGGGCGCGAAACCGAAAAATTGTTATAACAATGAACAAAGAACAACTCATCGGCATTGCCAACAAGGCGATGTGGACCGAAAAAGGAGGTTCCCTCGTTCGCGAGCGGCGACACAATCACCGTAACCTACAAAATCGTCGAGGGTAACAAGGAACGTTTGCAGAGCTTCCGCGGCGTGGTAATCCAAAATCAAGGGAACCGGCATGACCAAAATGTTCACCATCCGCAAGGTATCGAACGGCGTAGGCGTCGAGCGTATTTTCCCGCTCTACTCTCCGCACCTCGACAGCATCGAAGTGAACAAACGTGGCGTGGTTCGCCGTGCAAGAATCTACTATCTGCGCGACCTTACCGGTAAAAAGCCCGTATCAAGGAGAAAAGAGTCGCTATCGCCAAGTAGGTCTGCGCGAGCTTTTTCATTTTTAGTTCATGTGCCGTCCCGCTATTTTCGGGCCGGCACTTTTTTATTGCCGCATCTTCCGCTCCCGAAAACCGGCCGGCCTGAACACACGAAGCGCTTTCCGAAAGGCGCAACGACGCAAAGGCAGCACTCGCATTCGATTTGAGCGAATATATTCATATATTTACGGCATGAAATACGACAACAGCAAAGTAAGGCGTCAGGACAGACTTCTCGACAAGCAGCAGGCCGAACAGCTGCTTCGTGAGGGCGAATGGGGCGTGTTATCCGTATGCGACGGGCAGACGGCCTACGGGGTTCCGGTCAATTACGTATGGGATTCGAATGAGTGCATCTACATACACTGCGCTCCCGAGGGGCGGAAACTCCGCGCACTGGCTGCCGATGCCTCGGTATCGTTTTGCGTAGTGGGGCAAACGCATGTTCTGCCCGACAGTTTTACGACACGCTACAAAAGCGTGATAGTGCAAGGCTCGGCCACCGCGAAACTCGACGCACAGGAGCGCATGCGGGCACTCGAAATGATTTTGGACAAGTATTCGCCCGAGCACAAGGCCGTAGGGATGAAATATGCCGAGAAATCGTTCCACCGCACGGCCATAATCCGCATAGATATAACGAGCACAAGCGGCAAATGCAAGTAGGCGGACGCCGCCGATAAAAGAATCGCCCCCGACGGCAAGTTTGTGCGTCGGGGGCGATTTTCATGTTAAAAGGACATTCTAAACCAATACGGAGAAGCCCATGAAAGCCATTGCCAGAATACCGGCGACAATCAGGGCAATCGGTGTGCCCTTGAAGGCTTCGGGCACCTCGTCCAATTCCAGACGTTCGCGGATGCCGGCGAAAAGAACGAGAGCCAAAGCAAAACCGAGAGCCGTCGATGTGGAATAGACGACCGATTCGAGCAGGTTATACTCTTTCTGCACCAGCAGAATGGCTACGCCAAGAACCGCACAGTTGGTCGTAATAAGCGGCAGGAAGATACCCAGAGCCTGATAAAGCGACGGGCTGACCTTTTTAAGTATGATTTCCACCATCTGAACCAGAGCGGCGATTACCAGAATGAATGCTATGGTCTGCATGTACTCTATTCGAAGCGGCACCAGCACGCAATACTGCAACAGATAAACCACGACCGAAGCTATGGCCATGACGAACGTTACGGCTGCGCCCATGCCGAGCGAAGTGGAGACCTTGCTCGAAACTCCGAGGAAAGGACAGATGCCGAGGAACTGCGACAGAACGACATTGTTTACGAATATCGCACCTATGATAATTATGAAGTATTCCATCTCTATTTGCTTTTCGCGGTTAATTTATTGAACAGTACCATAAGATACCCCAGTACGAGGAACGCACCCGGAGCCAGTACGAAAATCAGCACTCCGTCGCCCTCTACCAGTTTGTATCCGAAAATCGAAAGATTGCCCAAAAAGCTCGCGCACGGCGCCTATCACAGTCAGCGAAAGGGTAAAACCGAGACCTATCCCGAGACCGTCCAAAGCGGAATCCAACGCATTGTTCTTGGATGCGAAAGCCTCGGCGCGGCCCAGAATTATACAGTTCACGACTATCAGCGGAATGAACACGCCCAGCGTCTTGTACAACCCCGGTACGTAGGCCTGCATGCACAGCTGCACCACGGTTACGAACGAGGCGATGACCACGATGAAGGCAGGAATGCGCACCTTGTCCGGAACGAGATTCTTAATCAACGAAATGCCGATATTCGAAAGAATCAGCACGGCCATAGTCGCAACGCCCATTCCTAAACCGTTTATGGCGGACGTGGTGGTTCCCAGCGTCGGACACATGCCCAAAACCAACATGAATGTCGGATTCTCCTTTATTATACCTTTGGTTATAAGTCCCAACTTACTCATTGTCCTCTCCTCCTTTTTGATTGTTTACACTCGTAGCGCCGCTCACCGCATCGGCCTCCCAGCCGGCCGCCTGAACAAGAGCGTTATACGCCCGTGCCACGGCATCCACATAGGCTCGTGAAGAAATGGTTGCGGCAGTCAGGGCATCCACGTCTCCGCCGTCCTTCTTCACTTTGAGACTTATCGAAGCGGGGCTCTTGCCCTGAAAACTCAAAAGAAGCGGATTACCCTCGTCGGCCATCTTGCTGCCCACACCCGGGGTTTCGCTGTGCTCCAAAACCTTGATTCCGTAAACCGTACCGTCCGGATTGAAACCTACCATAAGACGGAACTCGCCGGCAAAACCGCTCTTGGTCATGGTCTCAACGGCGTAACCTACGGTCTCTCCCGCAGCAGTGGCCGTATGAACGGTAATCGGCATGGCATCCATATCGATGCTTTGCGAAGAACTCTCCTCGAACGCCGGCAACACTTGTGCAAGAGCGGCCTTGATATTATTTGCCTTGGCCTTGGCGATAGGCTCGACGGTTATCTTGTATACATACCCTACGGCAGCCGAGCACACTAATGTGATACCCAGCAGGCACAGGACCATATTTTTCAATGAACTTTTCATATCCTTACAGTCCTCCTATTTTTTAGCACCGAAACGGCGCGGTTTGACATATTTGTTTATGAGCGGCACCACGGCATTCATAATCAGAATGGCGAACGACATACCCTCCGGATATGCGCCCCAAACACGTATGAGCACCGTAATGAATCCTATTCCGAAACCGTAAACGAGCATTCCCCGCGTGGTCATGGGCGAAGTCACGTAGTCTGTGGCCATGAACACGGCTCCCAGAATCGCACCGCCGGCAAGCAGGTGGAACAGAGGCGGCATGTAGGCTTCCGGATCAATCAGGTGAAGGATGCCAGTAAATACGGCCATCGTACCCAGAACCGCAACCGGAATATGCCACGTAATGACTTTGCGGACCAGCAGGTAGACGAATCCCAAAAGCAGAGCAATGGCAGCTACCTCTCCCAGCGAGCCAGATACCGTACCCATTGCAAGCGACTGTGTCGAAAGGCTCGGCACAATGTCGCTCACCGAACTGCCGCTTTTCAGCGCCTCCTTGACAAAGGCGAGCGGAGTGGCTCCCGAGGTGGCATCGCAGTAGTCCGCGGGGAACGAAGTCATCTGCACCGGAAAGGCGATGAGCAGAAACACACGGCCCACGAGCGCCGGATTGAACGGATTCTTGCCAAGTCCTCCGAAGGTCATCTTGCCTATCGCAATGGCAACAAACGCACCCAGCACGACCAGCCACAACGGAATATTGGCCGGAAGGTTGAACGCCAGCAACACTCCGGTAACCACGGCCGAAAGGTTCCACACGGTAAGAGGACCGCGAAGCATGAATTTTTGAATCAAATACTCGAAAAGCACGCAGCTGGCCACAGAAACGGCCGTTACTATCAACGCGCTCAGACCGAACACCCACACCGAAACGGCGAACGCCGGAAGCAGCGCCACGAGCACATCCAGCATCAGACGCCGCGTGGAGAAAGCACCGTGGACATGCGGCGAGGGCGAAACTATCAATTTCTTATCCATAATATCTGTTTGGTTTCTTTTTACTTACTTTTTGGCGGCTCTCGCCCTTATCATCTTCATCACTTCGGCCTTGCCCAGCCGGATATAGTCGAGCAAAGGCAAAGAAGCCGGACACGTGAACGAGCAGCTTCCGCACTCGATACAGTCGGCGACGCGCTCCGTTTCGGCGGCATCGTAGATTCCCTTCTTGGAAAGTTTGCTCAACAGATAAGGTTCCAGACCCATAGGGCAGGCTTCGACGCACTTGGCGCACTTTATACATGTATCGGCTGCGGTGCGCTTGGCCTCGCTTCCGTACATTACGAGAATGCCCGAAGTGCCCTTTATCACAGGAGCGTCGATATTGCTCATGGCCCGACCCATCATCGGACCTCCGCCGATAACCTTGGCGGCATCCTCCGAAAGACCTCCGGCCGCCTCGATAAGCGAGCGTACCGGCGTACCTATGCGAACGAGGAAGTTCGACGGCTTGGCGAGTTTCTTGCCCGTCACCGTAACCACTCTTTCGACCAGCGGCTTGTTTTTCTGCACCGCCTCATATACGGCAAGTGCAGTACCGACATTCTGGACCACGGCTCCGGCGTCGATAGGCAGCGCACCAGATTTGACCTGTCGGCCAGTCACGGCGGCTATAAAGGCTGTTTTTTTCACCGCCCTGCGGATATTTCACCTTCAACGGCACGATTTCGATTTCGGGGAATCCGGCTGCCAGCGAGCGCAAATGCTCTATTGCATCGGGCTTGTTGTTCTCTATGCCCACATAGCTCTTTTTTTCACGCCCAGCGCCCGAGCCAGAATGCTCACACCGATTAAAAGCTCTTCGCCGCGCTCCAACATCACACGGTGGTCGGCCGTCAGATACGGTTCGCACTCCACACCGTTTATAATAAGAAATTCGGCTTTCTTGCCCGGAGGAGGCGTCAGCTTCACCTGCGTGGGGAACGTTGCGCCGCCCATACCGACGATGCCTGCGTCGGCTATTTTCTTAACTATCTCGGCAGGTTCCAACGCGCACTCTCTTTTTATTTCGGGCGTGGTGTCGATACCCTCGGCCCACGTGTCGCCCTCGACCTTGATTGTGATTGCCGGCTGGCGGAATCCGGATGCGTTCACTGCGGTATCCACGGCCGTAACGGTTCCCGAAACCGAGGAGTGGATGTTCGCCGAAACGAATCCGGAAGACTGGGCAATGAGCCTGCCCTGCAAGCACCTTGTCGCCTTTGGCCACGACGGGCGCGGCAGGTGCGCCGATGTGCTGCGAGAGAGGAATCACCACCGTTTCGGGCAACGGGAAGCGCTCTACGGCCGCACCTCGGCTCAATTTATTTTCCGACGGATGAACTCCGCCGATAGGAAAACTCTTCAACATATCTTTTTTGCGTTTTTTCTTGTTCTACTCGGTTTTTTCTGTCGCCGCGGCAGCAGGCGCCTCTTTGCGAGGAGGGAAATTCACCTCCACGATAGCTCCCGTGGGGCATTCGGCCACGCACTTGCGGCACAGACGGCACTTGTCGGCATCGATATATGAGAGGTTGTTTTCAATCGTTATTGCTCCGAACTGGCAGACCTTGACGCACTTGGTACATGCGATGCAGGCCGCCGTACAACTCTTTCTGGCAACGGCGCCCTTGTCCTTGTTCATGCACGAAACATAGACGCGGCGGCTTTTAATGCCCTTCTTGCGAAGTTCGATAATCATCTTCGGGCACGCCTTCACGCACGCCCCGCAAGCCGTACACTTCTGTTCGTCCACTTCGGGAAGGCCGGTCTGCGGATTGACCTTAATCGCACCGAAGGCACATGCCACCTCGCAGTCTCCCAAACCGATGCAACCGAACGTACAGCCGGTCTCTCCGCCGTAAAGCGAAGCCACCACGGCGCACGAAGACGCTCCGTCGAAAATGTTGGTGTGCGGTCTGTGCTCGCAATCGCCGCCGCAGCGCACCACTGCTACCTGAGGTTCGCGCTCGGCAGCCGCCTTACCCAGAAAGGAAGCCACCGACTTCATGGTTTCGCTTCCGCCGACCGGACAGAAAAGCGCGGATATGTCCTCGTTCTTAACCAACGCATCCGCCATGGCGCGACAGCCCGCGAATCCGCAGCCGCCGCAGTTCGCACCCGGAAGCATCTTTTCCACTTCATCTATACGGGGATCCTCGTAGACCTTGAACTTCTGGGCGACAAAATATAGAATCGCCGCAGAGAGGACGCCCAACACGCACAGTGTCAAAATTGTAAATCCTAAAACTCCCATTATAACTTTTTAAGTTTGAATATGATTTCCCTTTCGAATTTCTTGCGCATAAGCGCCAGCACCATATAATACAGCGCAACCGCTCCCAGAGAGCAAAGCCCCGAAACCGATTCGCTCACCCCGCACTCCAACATCGCGAACAGACAGATGAAAAGCAAAAAAAACGGGATAACGTAGGCGTAGACAGCCGCCTTTATCCCGATGCTCTGCGCCGCCTGAACCATTACGGTCTCTCCGACCCGATACGCTGCGGCATACTCCGTAAACACGCTCACGACCCTGTGTTCGGCGGACTCCACACCGCACAGTCCCTTGGCCTTGCAACTGTGACAGGCCTCCTGAACGGCAATCTCGACATCCACCCTGCCGTTATCGACGGCAATCACCGTGGCTATATGTTCTATGATACCGGACATCAGTAATTGAACCCGTATTTGCTGGTGAACGGCATAATCACGCCCTGATGCAACGGACGGGTGGACAGGCGGAGCGTCGGGCAGAACTGGAAACGCTTGTACTGGCTGCGCACCAGCATCCTGTGTATTCTGTACACCACTTCGGCATCGAATCCCGCTCCGATAATCTCCTCGCGGTGCTGCCCCTCCTCTATCATCCGGTAGAGCACCGAATCCACTACCTCGTAAGGCGGCAGGACATCGGTATCGAGCCTGCCCCGGACGAAGTTCGGCAGAAGGAGCTTTGAGGAGTATGTTTTCCGGAATTATCTCCCGCTCGCGGTTTATGTAGCGGGCCAAATCGTATATCTCGCATTTGTAGAGGTCGCCCAGTATGCTTATCGCGCCGATGTCGTCGCCGTACAATGCACCGTAGCCTATGGCAAGTTCGCTCTTGTTCGACGTGTTCAGCACGATATGGCCGAACTTGTTGAACACGGCCATAAGCATCACGCACCGTATGCGTGCCTGAATATTCTCCTCCGCAAGCCCGAACGGCGTTCCTCCCAGAATCGGGAGCATTGTTTCCGTTATGCTCTTGTACGCCTCCATAATCGGGATGACGTCGTACTCGACACCCATCCGCTCGGCCATATCGACCGCATCCGCAACCGAATGGTCGGTCGAAAACTGCGACGGCATCATAAGCAGACGCACTCTGTCTTTGCCGAGCGTCTCGACCGCCATCGCTGCGACCACAGCCGAATCTATACCGCCGGAAAGGCCTATGCAGGCCTTCTGGAACCCGTTTTTCGAAAAGTAATCGGCAAGGCCGAGCTTTATGGCCTTGAAAACGTTGGCAGTCTTGTTCTGATAAGGTATTTCCAGCGCCTTGTTATCCGCGTCCAAATCCACGACGGCGAAATCCTCCTCGAAGTTTTTCAACAGGCAAATAGCCTCTCCCCTGCCATCGAACACGGCCGACGAACCGTCGTACACCACATCCGTCTGCGCTCCGACCTGATTCACGTACACTGTCGGCTTGGCCGAGGTGTAAGCCACTTTCCCGTACTTGCGGTAGCGGCTCTCGACCACTCCGCGGCAGGAAGGGTCGGCAATCGGGGTCACTATGATGTCGGCATACTCGCCGTACTGCTGGTCTTCGTCTATGTCCTCGCCTACGACCACGGCCACTTTTTTGCCCGCGATGCGCACATACTCGCAGCCCTTCGACGAGGCCAGACACAACTTCTCGTCGGGCGAGGTTATCGACTTCTTGCCGATGTAACGTATGATTCGGCGGTTCTGAATCAGAGCCACGGCGCTTATGGTCTCGGCCCCGCTCTGAATCGGCAATCCTATCAATACCGAAATATCGTCGCAATGCGATGCGATTTCCACAAGCGCATCCTCGCAACGCTCCAAGAAAGTGACTTTGCCGAGCAAATCGTAGGCAGGAGTACCCTCAATGGCATGCTCCGCAAATACGACCAAATCCGCCCCGCTTCGTCTGGCCCTGTCCACGGATTCTATGATTTTGGTCTTGCCGGCATCGAAATCGCCTATAACATAATTGAGCTGAGCAACTGCAACTTTCATCGGCTGTTGGTTTTAGGTAGTACAAACGAATTTCGGGGTACAAATATAATACATTTAACCGAGATAAGCATAAAAAAGTCCGAAAGTATCCCCGTGCACATGCCGCAAGATTTGCATCGATAATTTTTATGCTTACCTTTGCACTCGCATTCCGGGAAACCGATGCACTCAAAAAGGTGCCATAGCTCAGTTGGTAGAGCAAAGGACTGAAAATCCTTGTGTCGCTGGTTCGATTCCCGCTGGTACCACAAAGAAAATCAACCACTTACAGCAATGTAGGTGGTTTTTCTTTTTGTCTTTTTCCGTAGCGGTTTTTACGGTGGTTTAAGGCTTTGAGTTAAACCGAGAGTTAAACCAAAAAAATCACTATGGATGCAGGTGTTAACATTCTCTGTTACAAATCAAAAACTTTTGCCAACGGCGCACATCCGCTGATGATTCGTGTCTGTAAAGACGGAAAGAAGAAATACGTTATTCTTGGTGTGTCTGTTTTACCGCAGTTTTGTGATTTTACGAAGAACCAGCCGAAAAAGAATTGTCCCAACAAGGCATATATCGAAAAGATTATTGCGGACAAGAGTAGCGAGTTTGCCGAGCGCATCATCGAACTGAAAGCCGAGAAGAAAGAATTTACGGCTACAACGCTGACTGAACGGCTGACAGAGAGCACACGAGCAAGACGCACGGTAGGCGAGGTGTTCCAATCTCAAATCGAAAATTTGAAGCAAACGGGGCGAACGGGCTATGCGCTTTCGCACAGAGAGGTCTACAATTCCTTGTTGAAATTCAACGGGCATCTGAATATCTACTTTTCAGAAATTGACACGGTTTGGTTGAAACGCTATGAAACATGGTTGCGGGGACAAGGTTTTTCAGAAAATACAATAGGTCGCCGATTCCGCACCCTGCGGGCTGTTTATAATGTAGCCATTGAGGAAAAGTGTGTGAAAGTCGATTATTACCCGTTCAAATCCTACAAGGTTTCCAAACTGCACCAAGCGACGGCAAAGCGAGCCATAAGTAAGGCGGACATCATGCAGATTATCGAATACCGCAGTAATGATTTCTATAAGCGATTTGCGGTCGATTTGTTTGCGTTCGGTTACTTTATGGGCGGGATTAATTTCGTGGACATCGCCTACCTTAAAACGGATAATATCGTGGATGGACGGCTAATCTACACCCGACGCAAAACACATAAGTTGATTAGGCTACCTTTACAGCCCAAAGCGCAGGAGATTATAGAGCGTTACCGACAAGATGGTGCGCTCTTTTTGTTTCCTATACTTTCTGCATTTCATAAAACCGAGCAACAACAACGCAATCGAGTTCACAAAGTCATTTCCAAAGTGAACGAGCGACTGAAAGAGGTAGGGAAAGAGTTGGAAATACCTATCGACTTAACGACCTATGTTTCGCGGCATAGTTTCGCCACAGTCTTAAAACGAGAGGGTGTAAGCACGTCGATAATTTGTGAATCATTAGGCCATAGTTCGGAAAAGGTTACCCAAATCTATTTGGATAGTTTTGAGAACAGCCAAATCGACGCGGCGATGCAGAATTTGTTGTGACTGCCGTTATCGAGAAAAGGGGTGCCCGGCTTCGCCGTGGCACCCCTTTTCTCTCTTGCTTGCGTGAGTAAAGCGAGAAAGGTTGCGATTCTTTTTGTGCTGACGCAACCTCTGTTTTTACCGTTATTCGGCATTTGCTTCACTCTCGGCGAACTTTTTCCTTACCGTCGGTCAGCGGTTCTGCGAACATTTGGATTTTCGTTCCGAGGACACTCTCGACGCCGTACTCCATCACTCGGCGCATTACGGTTTTACCCTCGAATACCACGTGCTCGGCCACGTTTTCTCCCTTTAATCCGTTCTTTCGGCAGTACTCCCCGAAATCCATTAGGTTGGTCAATTTGCGGGCTTCGTTCTTAATGTCGTAACATGCCCGCTTGGGGTCGCCGTAGGTGCGTTCTGCGGCCTCTTTCAGACACATCCGCTTTGTTTCGGTGTTCTGCAAGGCCGACGGCAGGTTGTTGAACATCCGCCTTGTGACGGCCAATGCCGACCAAATCGGCGCACTCGGCGCACGACGGCGCGAGGTCGGGTTTGTCTGCGGCTCTTTCTGCTCGGTGGCAGGGGCGGCGTTAAAGGTTGCGGCAGGAGCCGCGGTCGTGGTAGTTGCTGCACTCTCGGCAGCGGGAATGAAATTTGCTCCCATATTTAATAAGTTTTTAATGTCGGCGGCTTCATTGCTTTCGACACTGCAAACATACTGCGATTTCGTCCCGTCTTTAAGGAGGAAAAACCAGCACTTTCCCCCCTTTTCCTCAGTCATAGATTGCCGAGAGTGTCTGCGGAATTTTGCCCCTATAATCTTTCATTATCCCTTTCAGCGGGTCGTCGCTGTCCAAAAATGCGGGGTTGTCCGTGTAACGGTACATATAGACGATACGGGCGAACAGCAACATCCTGTTATAGGACACGAGCGACCCTTTGCGCCGCTTGGGTTTCCCTATCCTCCTGCATCGTTCCAAAGCCGCGAACAACTCCCGCAACCGCTCCGTAGCGAAATACATCTTGTAGGACAATACGGGGTAATCCGCCTTGAAGTCCTCCGAACGGTAAGCAAAGAGGTTGTCCGCTCCTTTCCGCTTCAACTCCTCTAATTTGGTGTGCAGGGCGTCAATCATATCCCGCTTAATCATCGGGTGTACGTCCAAGTTCTTGCGCCCCTTGCGAATCTGAATCGTCACATCGCCCATATCGTCGCCCAACTTGCCGAGTAACTCCCTGTAACAGCATCCCGTGCGAACGGGATTTTATATCGACGCATTTGACAAACTGATTCTCGGCCCAATCATAGATAAAGAGCACCGCCATCCAAAATTTCTCCGCATCCAATTCGTACCACTCCAAAGTGGACACGATTTCGTCGTTGTTCATAAACTGCAACTTGCTGAAAGGGGCCTTGATTAGTCCGTTGCACATACGATTGAAGAAACGGTACGGATAATAGCCGCCGTTCTCATAATCATCGCAGAGCAAATAGACATACTCCAAATCCTCGGCTTCGCTCGGTTCGGGTTCGAAATAGACCGAGCCGTCCTCATATTCTATCTTCGTGCTCATTGTCAGGTGGTTTTAATACCCAAATTTAACATTTTCGGTTGTAAATAACACCTCGCCGCCAAGTAAAAGTTACTAATAACACTTGAAACGCATGTTTCGGGAGAATAACAGAACAATAAAGTAACGCAAAACCCCTTGATAAGACTTTTTCACACACATCGGGAGGTGTTTTAGAACAATGAAACGTGCGAATTTCCGCTAATAGCGACTTTTCGCAGGTTTTCGGCAGGTCGAACACACTCTGCCACCCCGTAAACAGCCCTATAAGGCCATCTAAGACATAGATAAAAATGTTCGGATTAATTGCTGTCCGCCCTTTGTTCCCAATAAAAAAGGTGCTATCTTTATAATACGAAAAAGGAGTAGTCCTAATGTCGAGTCCGTCCATAATCGGGAGGTGTTTTTCAGCACCTCTTTTTTTCTTGTTTCCGAGTGTAATATTTTTTTGATTCCGAAATGGACTTTCTCTTTAATAATAACAATACAAGATTAAAAAAATAATTACAGATTTTTATTTCACTAAAAACGAATTACTTATGCAAAACTGAACCATCGACGCACCCAAAGGTGCAAACTTTCTTCGGGACTTTATGACCGAAATTCCCGTGAATTGTCTTTTTAACAAGAAAAAGACGGGGTGCGGGGCTACCGAATTGGCAATCCGCAACTCCATTCCCACCCTTATCGCTATGCCTTACGTGGCATTGGTGAAGAACAAGACCGTCTGCCGCACCGACGATATAGAGGTGTTGGGCGTGTACGAAGACATTACCGAGGGGGACATCACGCAATTCGCCCGTACTCATTCCCCCTTAAAGATAGCCACGACTTACGACTCCCTGCCGCGCGTCGTTTCCGCTTTACAGAGCATCGGCATAGACCCCTACAAAGATCCTTTCCTGCTGGTGGATGAATGACACGTACTGTTCAACTCCTATTCGTTCCGACATAATGCCATTAAGAATTTACTTGCAGAAGCCGCTAAATTCGACAAGGCAACCTATATGACGGCAACACCCATAGAACGGGAATACATGTTGGAGGAACTGCGCCACCTGCCAACCTGCGAAATCGACTGACCCGACCTTACGGAGGTTAAGGTACGTTCGCGGCAGACCAACAAACCCGACAAATACATCGTGTCGGAGTGCGTCAAAGTCCTGCGCGACGAATTGCCCTACAACCTGCATATCTTCGTCAACAGCGTGGAATTTATCGCAAAGGTCATCGACACGCTAAACTCGCTCCCGAAGCCGTCAAAGTGGTGTGCTCCACGAGCGGGGAGAGTAGGCAGGAGAACCAGCGCAAATTAGGCAATGCCTATCCCATCGGCCAGCCCTCCGACCCTGCGAAGAAAGTAAACTTCTACACCTCGACCTGCTTCGAGGGGTGCGACATCTTCGATCCCGACGGCGTTACATTCATCGTCAGCGACGGACGAAAGGCGCACACGCTGTTGGATATTTCAACGCTCTTTACGCAGATATGCGGACGCATCCGAGATTCCCGTTACAAGGCGCAAATCGTGCACGTCTATTCCACGACCAAATACAGCAAAGCCGTAACGCTCGACGAATTCGTCGCGGCTACCCAGCGGACGCTTGCAGACGCCGAAAAGTTTGCATCCGACATCAACGCAATAGATGAACCGAGCCGAGAGAAACTATTGAAGAAAATCCCCTACATCAACGAACAATATGTGCGGATAGCCGATAACCGTCTTGTCGTGGAAAAGAACCTCGCCAATATGGACATCGTGAATTTCAAAATCAGCCGACATATTTACGCGACCTATGTAAACCTTACCGACGAACTGCAACGAAACGGCTACAAGGTAACGGTGCAGACATACAGCAAAGTCGTGGAACACCTTGCGGCCAACCCGACAGCGCGGACTACTTTTCGGGAGTTGTTCGACGAATACTGCCGACTGAAAACAATGACCGAGCAATTTTTCGTGGTAGAAAGCCCCGCCGAACTATGCGCTGTAATAGAACAGCGGCATCCGCTGGTGAAGCAGGCTTACGACGAGTTGGGAACGGCCAAGGTACAGGCGTTGAAATACCATGTAGGCAACATCCGCCGCGAGTTGGTAAAGGGGCTTTCAATCGGCGACGACTATAAAATCGTGAAGATGATAAACGACGCATTTCAGAAACAGACGCCGATTGCCAAGAACAAGGCCAAAGAACGCTTGCAGGAGATTTACGATACGCTGGGATTGCAACGAAAAGCCAAAGCGACAGACCTCGCACAATGATACGAGATAAAGGACGCACCGACACGAATAGAGGGTAAAACCGACCGCGTGTGTGACAATTATCAGGGACAAATTCGTGAGAAGATAGAGGGCGAGCCACGGCCCCGCGAAGCGGTGGCCGGGCTTCGCCCGACCACCTGCCGACGAACATCCCGCGCGGACAATCCCTATTTTTTTCACCCCTCCCCATTTTCGGATGGAAAACCAAATTCTTATCTATTACATATAATAGGATTCCACCTAATACAAGCCGTCCCTATCTGCGTTCAGAATGCCGACACAGCGAAAGATTATTGATATTACATGAAGTTGGATTACTACTGATAAGCGAAGAATAAAACTTAATCGCTATGTACGAAACACAAGAGAGAGCCAAACGGATTACGGACATTCACGTTTTATGGGGACAAAAGCACGGTTATCGAGGGGTTAATCCAAGCGGGGAAAATCGACGAGGAGTACCTCTATCCCTTTAACGGGGACGAGGTGTTGGAATGGTGGCTTGTTACTCCGTGGCTGGCCGAACGACTGAAAGAGCAGGGCGAAATCATCATCGACGAATTAGGGTGTCGTTGGTGGGGACGGCTGACAAGTGGGCAGGCTATTTACATGGACGGCGTAATACAAGAAATCTGCGGGAACAATTAACCTAACTTACAACTAACAAAGTTTCGATTCCATAGCGTAACCTATTGGATAGAAACTTTGTTTTTCAAGAACTTTGCACAATTAAATACGGCAACAGCACCCTGAAAGGGCAAGATGTTTTTGCAATTTCCGCCGAATATGCTACTTTTGCAGTAACATATTGAATACACGGAAAGTGTAAGTTTATTCTCGGAGTTAAATCTGGTAAATTTAAGAGAAGAGAATAAGCTAACATCTTGCCGCGTCATATCCATTCGTGGATATAGGCGTGGTGTTGTTGCTTATTTAATACTCACGGCTTACCAGAGCCTAACTCCTTAAATAAGTTTTCAGCACCACACTTTTTTTTTGCATATAACCCACCGCAGCGGAGTTGATACGGTAACAAAAAAATCTTAAAAAAATTATGAATTTTAAGGATGGAGATGTTGTTCAGTTAAAATCGGGTGGACCCAAAATGACAGTTCGCCAATGCCCATTCAAGACATCGGAGGGGGTCGAATGTCCCGATCGTGCCGAGTGTACATGGTTCAATGATGAAAATCATTTGAAACACTCTGTTTTTTTGATGTTGCGGATTTGAAAAAAACTTTGACTTATGAAAAAAACTACTATTTCTCGTCACACTTATAGGTGTAATCGCTTTCCCGTCGTGCGAATACGATGATGGCAAAAATCTGGGACAGCGTGCACGGACTGGAAGACCGTGTGGCTAAATTGGAGGAACTATGCAAGCAGATGAATACCAACATTTCATCGTTACAGACCATCGTAACCGCCTTGCAGAATAACGACTATGTTACGAGTGTCACTCCCGTCTTGCAGAACGGCAAGGAGGTCGGCTATACAATAACGTTCAGCAAAAGCAGCCCTATCACAATCTTTCACGGTAAAGACGGTGCAAACGGATCAGGCCATACCCCCGTCATTGGCGTAAAGAGAGACACGGACGGTGTTTATTATTGGACACTGGACGGCAGTTGGCTGACCGACGAACGAGGCGATAAAATCAAGGCCGAGGGCAAGGACGGTCGAGACGGCTCGGATGGAGAAGATGGAAACGATGGTACGGACGGCACGAATGGCAAGGACGGTATCACGCCCAAATTCAAAATCGAGAACGATTACTGGTTTCTCTCCTACGACGACGGCGATACTTGGACACAGGTAGGCAAAGCCACAGGAGAAGACGGCAAGGATGGCGAGGACGGCATCAGCGGCGATTCGATGTTCTCTGACGTCGATTATAAAACCAGCCCCGACTATGTTATCTTTACCCTGCCTAATGGCACGCAGATCAAACTGCCTACATGGTCGGCATTCGAGGCTTTACAGCGTCTTTGCAACGAAACGAATACCAATCTTTCGGCATTGCAGACGATTGTAACAGCACTCCAAAACAACGATTATATTACGAGTGTAGACCCGCTGACCGAGAACGGCAAGGTGGTAGGCTATACGATTAAGTTCGCCAAGAGCAATCCGATTGTAATTTACAACGGCAAAGACGGTGCGAATGGTGTAGATGGAAATACACCCGTTATCAGCGTGAAGAAAGACACGGACGGCATCTATTATTGGACGCTGAACGGAGAGTTTATCGTTGCGGACGGACAGAAAATCAAGGCACAGGGGACAGACGGTTCGGATGGAGCTGACGGTTCCGACGGAAACGATGGACAAGACGGCACGAACGGTAAAGACGGAGTGACTCCTAAACTCGAAATTCGGGACGGTTATTGGTTCGTTTCCTATGACAACGGGTCGAATTGGACACAATTAGGAAAGGCTACGGGAGAAGATGGAACTGACGGCAAAGATGCAGACAGCATCAAAATCACGCAGGACGAGAACAATGTCTATTTCGAATTGGCAGACGGAACCGTAATCACCATTTCAAAAACAGGATCAACGCAACCAAGTGAGCCCGAGCCCCCCTCCCTGCTAGGTAACATTGATTTTTATTCGACTAATACAAAAATTTGTATGTATAAAAAAATTGGGACACAAATGGTGATAATGAACTCTCTTATGACGAAGCAGCCGCAGTAAAAAAACGATAGGAAATATCACCGATGGTCAAGAAATTGATTATTTTTAATGAATTTCAGTTTTTTTACAAGTGTTACATCTGTGTCGGACGTTTTTGGGTCTAAATTAAAGTCAATTACACTTCCACAAAGTATTACTAGTATCGAGAAAAATGCATTTCGCGGGTGTACATATTTAGGCGATGTTTATTTTTCTGATAATCTCACATCTATTGGTGATGCTGCTTTCCAAGGCTGTAAAAGCTTATATACCATAAAATTACCCAATAAGGTAGATTCAATAGGAGAGTCTGCATTTGAGGGATGCACTATGTTGAAAGAAATCGAACTCCCTAATCAATTGAAAGGAATCGGCAGTATGGCTTTTTTTATGGTTGTAAGGATTTAAGATCAGTAAAAAAATCCCATCAGGAGTAGCATCTATTTATACTGGTACTTTTACAAATTGTTTATCATTATTTAATGTGACAATAGAAGAAGGCGTAGAAATGATTGATGCAGATGCTTTCAGATTCGCTGAAAAAATCTTGACATTAACTTTGCCATCTTCGATTAAAATAATATATAATTGGGCTTTACCATCTTGTATTAACAATTTATATGTTAAGGCGACAACTCCGCCAGTATATAGGGAAAAATCGGTAGCGCATGGTTCAATATATGACTATGGTACATTGCTCAAGAATTTCGATAAAAATAATCTTAAAATATATATACCAAGAGGAACTTTAGAACTCTATAAATCATCTGCTGGATGGAAATATTATAAAGATTATTTTTGTTGAGTATGATTTTGAGTAAACGAAAAAAATAAATCTCTCCATTCCAATAATGATTACACTGATATTTTTACACGATACATTATTGTATAAAGAAATGGAATAAAGAAACTTAAAAAAACCAATAATCAATGAGTAGACTTGGGCCGATAGTTATTAAACCGTTCGGCCCAAGCCTGTTTTTTATCAGACATTAAACAAGTTTCTTTCTCCATTTGCGGCTGGTAGGTTCACTGCAAAGCAATGAATCGGAGCGGTCGCTCGGTCCCTAAAAGCGTATTGTGACCATGATATGCAGTCGGCGAATCCGCCCGTCCGCACTAAGTATAAATACCACCCATCTGGCATAAATTTTGATTATTTCCGTAGCACCGGCGGCCCGCGGCAAATGTCGGCCGGCGGGAAGAGAAACAATTACAATTAAAGAGCGGAAATTTATGATGCCAATAAGGAGGAATCAGGGTTGGTTGCCGAGTATTTTCAAGGACATTATCGGCGACGAATGGATTGAGAAGTCGGCCGTAACGGCTCCGGCCGTGAACGTAATCGACACGGAAAACCAATACAAGGTCGAAATCGCAGCGCCGGGAATGACGAAGGAGGACTTTCGCATCGACGTGGGAGCCGACGGCGAGACTGGTGATATCCATGGAGAAAAAAAGCGGAAACGAGGAGAAGAACGGCAAAGACACCTATTTGCGCCGCGAGTTCTCTTACAGTCAGTTCAGACAGAGCCTGCTTTTTGCCGGACAACGTCAAGACCGACGACATTTGTGCGAAGGTGGAAAAACGGAGTTCTGACGATAGACATACCGAAAAAGAAAGAATCGGAAAAAAATCGCCGCATCGCGCCGTATCGAGATTAAATAAAATCTGCCCGCGAAAGCGCAAGGGGTTTTCCTCATCCACGGGAAATCCCTTTTTGCTGCATGCAAAAACCGACGGCGCACTCGACGGACGCAATTCCGGACACGCCGGCGCATCGGAAAACCGGCATCAGGGGGTTCGGTTCGGCGCACGGGCTTGCCGACCGAGCGGAGGTCGCGCCGCTACATGCCGCCGAGCGGAATGCCGTACTCGTGTTTGATTTCATCCATGACGAAAGTGCTCATCACAGAACCCAGACTGTCTATGGTTCCCAAAACATTAAGCGTGAACTCCTGATAGTATTTCATGTCGGGGGCGTGTATCTTCAACAGATAATCGTAATCGCCGGAGATATTGTAGCATTCGGTAACCTCCGGAATCTGCCGCACGATGCGCGTGAATTCGGATGCGATGTCGCGGTTGAGCCGGCGCAGCTTGACACTGCAAAATACGACGAAACCGCAATGGAGCTTTTTCAGCATCGAGCACGGCGACGTATTTTTCGAATATAACCTTCTGCATCTAAACGCTTCAAGCGTTCGAAGACAGGCGTAGGCGAAAGGTTCACGCGAGAGGCGAGCTCTTTGGTAGTCAAACGGGAATTCTGTTGCAGTATGCGCAGAATTTGCAAATCCGTCTTGTCGAGTTTTTTTCCATACAGTAATAAAATTCTTTCGGATGCCGTTCAGGGATGTCGCAGCAATACACACACTCCAAGCAGCACGGCAAATATAGAATTATATTCCATATTTTTACAAAAATATTGTTTAAAAAAATTTCGCATACCATAATTTTGCCGGAAAAATAAACGACACTAAAAAAAGCAAAAATCATGAAAACACGAAAAACATGCACTTCGAAACTCTGCAACTCCATGCCGGACAAGAGCAACCCGACCCCGCGACCGACGCCCGTGCGGTTCCCATATATCAAACCACCTCTTATGTATTCCGCAATTCGGCGCATGCCGCTGCGCGGTTCGGTCTTCAAGACGCCGGAAACATATACGGCCGCCTGACCAATCCTACGCAAAGGGGTCTTCGAGCAGCGCATGGCGGCACTCGAAGGCGGTGTCGCAGGCTCTGGCCGTCTCCTCGGGCGCGGCGGCAATCACCTACTCATTTCTGAACATAGCCGCAGCGGGCGACCATATCGTCGCCGCAGAAACGATTTACGGAGGCACCTACAATCTGCTGTCGCACACGCTGCCGGCGTTAGGCATAACGGCCACTTTCGTCGAAGGGTCTTCGCCCGAAAATTTCGAGCGTGCCATACGGCCCGAAACGAAAGCGGTATTCATCGAAACGCTCGGCAACCCCTAATTCCAATGTCATCGACATCGAGGCGGTAGCCGCCGTCGCGCACCGCAACCGCATTCCGTTGATTGTGGACAATACGTTCGGGACGCCGTTCCTGATTCGCCCCATAGAACACGGAGCGGACATAGTTGTGCATTCGGCGACGAAATTCATCGGCGGGCACGGCTCTTCGCTGGGCGGCGTCATAGTGGATTCGGGACGGTTCGACTGGGCCGCATCGGGAAAGTTTCCGCAGCTGTCCGAACCGGACCCCAGCTACCACGGGGTACGCTTCACGGAAGCGGCCGGTGCTGCGGCCTATGCGACACGTATACGCGCCGTACTGTTGCGCGACACGGGAGCGACCCTGTCTCCGTTCAACGCATTTCTACTGTTGCAGGGTCTGGAAACCCTCTCCCTGCGCGTCGAACGCCACGTGCAGAATGCTCTGAAAGTGGTCGAATTCCTCGAAAACCATCCGAAAGTCGTGCGGGTAAACCACCCCTCGCTGCCGCAGCATCCCGACCATGCTTTATATGAGAAATATTTCCCGAAAGGCGGAGGGTCGATTTTTACGTTCGAAATCGAAGGCGGGCAGCAGCAGGCGCACACGTTCATAGATTCACTGAAAATTTTCTCGCTGCTGGCGAACGTAGCCGATGTCAAGTCGCTGGTAATTCATCCGGCCACGACGACGCACTCGCAGCTCTCCCCTGCGGAGCTGGCGCAACAGGGCATTACTCCCGCTACGATACGACTGTCGATAGGAACGGAGCATATAGACGACATAATATCCGACCTGTCGCAGGCGCTGGATGCCGTCCGAATCGATTGACCTCATAGCTGAATCCGCTTTCGGGCCGCCCGCGTTTTCGTTCGCAGGCGGCCCGAAAACTTTACTCCTCGGCCCTTACCGTAATGTGGAAGCAGGCCTGCTTGTATTCGTACTTGACATGGCAGCGCCCCCTTGCGGTGCAGATTCTCGACGGCTTCGGCCAGAACCTGTTTCATAAGCTGCGACTTGACCATGCGGTTCTCTATGCCGCCGCACTTGTAGAATCTGGTGAAAGACAAATCGAACGTGGTCCCGTAAAAATGGCACGAAGAGGACGAGGCGTTTATATTGCCGCTTCGTTGCAGGTTGCGCACATTTTTCTTTCGTGCGCGTCAGGCTCGTTACGACCGGACAGAAGCCTTTGAGTTCGTATTTTTTTCAGCGAATCGCGGAACCCACGCCCGATGTCTTCGAGCAGCTTCTTGGCTTCGGGTACCAAATACGGTATGGAGTGCGTGAGCGGTTCGATTTCGTACAGCCGGCAGCTCTTCACGCTGCGCAGGCGTGCATGTCGGGCCTCGGTCCTGTTTTCGACCGGCTCGACACCTATGCGGCGGGCGGACACCAACTGCTCGGCATTCAGGTCGTTGAAAATTCTCGAATATCTGTACTGGAAAGACGGCACCGCGGTTTTCGGCCCTGAGAATCATTTGCCTATCGGCCTTAACTGCCGACATGCGCACCGCAACTGCGACAATCGCAACGAGTGCGGCCGCTATCAGGCAAATGTTCCTTTTCACTTTCTTTTTGAGTCGTCGTTTAGCCATCGGCGTTCCGGAATTTGCAGCATGCAAATTAACGAATAAAATAAAAAGCCGCAAATACGCCGTAATCCCGAGCCGGCTACGAAAAGTTCATGGGAAAGGTATATCACACCATAATGGCCATATAAACTGTCCGGCGCCACAGTCGTCTAAAACAGCGCCGTCACGCCTTCGAAAGCGAGCAGCAGCACGACGTAGCGCAGAAGTTTTTCCGACAAACATGGACAGGGAAGTTATCCAGACATTGCTGCGCATCAGCCCGAGAGCAATGGCCACTGCCTCGCCGATATACGGCAGGAATGCGAAAAGGCCCATAACCGCACCACGGCCAGACAAAAAGGCGGTGGCTTTCTCTATTTTCGCGGCATCCACTTTCAGGTATTTTTCTATCCATTCGGTTTTTCCCAAATGTCCTATCCAATAGCAGGTCATGCCGCCCAGCGTATTGCCGACCGAAGCCGCAACGACGCACCACACGGGACTGAGGCCCATTTGCACGAGCATCATCATGACCAGCTCCGAACTGAACGGCAACACGCTTCCGGCAATGAAAGCCGAAAGGAAAAGGCCCGCATAGCCCCAGTCCACGAAAAACGCGGCCAAACTGTCGATAAAAGCATCCATACGTCAGAATGCGAATATAGCGATAAATAATCGAATCGGCACCGTCCGAACATCTTCTGTCCTAACATTCCGAAAAACGCCGCTCTCTATCGGGACCCTATATACAGCAGAAGCATACCGATGAGAATAAAAATCAAATCCACGGCCTTGCCAGGCAGATTGTGCTCTCTGAGCACGAGGGCGCCATAGGCGAACGAGACCAGAACCGAACCGCGGCGAATCATCGAGATAATGGAAATCATCGCCCCGTCGAGCGACAGCGCATAGAAATAGGCGAAGTCCGCGGCGGTAACGAACAACGTAATGAGAGGTATGGCCCAGCCTCCAATGAAAAGGCGTCTTCTCGGCCAGAGAGAAACGCCGGAGAATCAGCACCACCGCCGACATGAGTATCGCCTGATAGACATTGAACCAGCCCTGCACGAAAACAGGATTCAGGCTGAGCATCACATACTTGTCATACAGTCCGCTCACGGCTCCGAGAATCGCGGCCGCTCCGACGCACCATATCGACCGGTTCGAGACGAAGTCCACGCCCTCGCGGCGGCTCGAACGGCCCAGCATGAACAGCGAAACGAGCGCAAGCAGAACGCCGGCCCACTGCAACCCGCTGAGTCGCTCGCCGAAAATAATCATGGCGCCCAGAAGTACGAGCACCGGCCGCGTGGCATTTATGGGGCCGACAATGGTCAGCGGGAGATGTTTCAGACCGAAATATCCGAAAGTCCACGAGCTCAGGACTATGACGGCTTTCAGAGCTATCAGTGCATGCTCGTGAGCGGTTCCCCGCGGAATATCGAACGCCGTGGAGTCGAACCACCCCAAAGAGAACTGCGAGCTGAGAATCGCAGGCAGGAATATAGCCGCTCCCAGCAGCGTATTTACGAGCAGCACCGGCAGCACGGCATTGCCGCTTAGGGCGCGTTTTTTCGCCACGTCGTAAAAGCCCAGCATAAGGGCGGAGAAAAATGCCAGAGAGAGCCACATAAAATACTTTTCGATGCGCAATAAGGAGAGCAAAGGTACGTCAAATTTTCCGAAATACGGGTTCTTCTCCCCCGCCGGCTCCCGTCCGCGCGATACGATTCGGTCGGGCATAATAAAAATTATGTATCTTTGCACCGGCGGGGCAGTTTCTGCCGGCGGCACGGTTTTGGCGCCACGAAGCTACCCGTCCGAAATTCGGAATAAGGATATATATGTATATATGAAAGACATGAAAAACGTTAAAGATTCTTCTGGCGGCGCTGTGCATTCCATTCGCTGCGGCGGCCGAAGAGCCTCAGGTTCCGTCGCATGTTCCCAACGTGGAGATAATCACGCTTGCGAACAAGGCCTCGGTGCTTCCCGACTACGGGAAAAAGCACATGATGATTTTTTTATGTGGACCCCCGATGCACGAGGCCAGAACAAGGAGTTTCAGAAAGAACTGAAAAAGAATCAGGACAAGACGGCGAGCGAAAACATCGCAGGATACGCCATTCTGAATCTGGCCGACACTAAACTTCCGGGCGGCATGGTGCGCAACTTCGCCAAGATAGCCACTTCGGGTACTGAATCAATCAACATGGCCGACAACGACCACACGCTGCGCGACGCATGGAAATTGGGCGACGTGGACGACAAGTTCGTGCTCATGTTCGTGACCAAAGACGGCGAGATGATATACTACCGCGCCGGCGAATTTTCGCAGAAGGACATCGACGAATTTTACGAAATACTATACAAACACAAATAGGGACGCTGACGGCGTATGACAATCGGCTCGGTTTCGTAACGGAATCGAGCCGATTTTTTCGTGCGGGCCTGATAATTGCAATACTCTCGACTCGAACGAAACAGTCTTGCAGACGATGCTCATGCTCTGTCTTTTATATGTCTCGCTTATGGGTCACGCTGCCGATTCGACGGTCGTGCTGATGCCTGACACTGCCCGCGGCAGCGGTTCGGTGCCGGTGCGCGGAGGTTTTTTTCAGGCGCCTGTACATATATTTCGACCAGTCCAACATCGACCGGACGGGGCAGAAACGTTTCGACATCAGTTTCGCGGTCGGGCCGAACTACTCGACCAACACGAAGTTCGGCCTCGGGATTCTCGCGGCGGGGCTGTACCGTATGGACCGGAGCGACACGCTGCTGTCGCCATCCGACGTATCCGTCTTCGGCAATGTCTCGACTACGGGCTACTATCAGGTGGGCGTTGAAGGGAACACCTTTTTCCCCGGTGGACGGCATCGGCTCGGTTACGAGGTTTCGTTCTATTCGCAGCCTACCGATTTCTGGGGCATAGGCTACACGGCCGGCAGTACAGGTACGCGGCGCAGCTATACGCTCAAACAGTACAGGATGCGGGCCGACTACAAATACAACATGGGGCGGAATTGCTTCATAAGCGGCGGAGTGTCGTTTTTCAAATTCACGGCCGGACGCTCCATAGGGCGGTGGCTGCCGGCTGGGCAAAAACTGGACTATACCTACACCGGACTCGGCATCGCATTCGAGTACGACTCGCGCGACTTCATCCCCAATCCCTATCGCGGCGCCTATGTCAAAATTCATGCGCAGGTATTTCCAGCAGGGCTCGGCTCCGCCGAGACGTTCTGCCGTTTCGGATTTTCGGCCGACTGCTACCGCCGTCTGTGGCAGGGCGGGATTCTGGCCTGCGACCTGACTGCGGAGTTCAATGCCGGAAAGGCGGTGCCGTGGGTGATGCTCTCGGAGCTGGGCGGCTCGCGCCGCATGAGAGGATACTACAAGGGGCGTTACAGAGACAAAAACAGCGCGGTGCTGCAAGTCGAACTCCGGCAGAAGATTTACCGCAGGCACGGGGTGGCAATGTGGGCTGCGGCGGGAAACGTATTTCCGGACTTCAAAAGGATAGCCTTTGCGCACACGCTTCCCGAGATAGGTATAGGTTACAGATTCGAATTCAAAAAAACAGGATAAACATACGTCTTGACATGGGTGTCGGACGAAACGGAACGGGAATAAATTTCAATGTCAATGAAGCATTCTGAAAAGAGGACCGGCACCTCGGGGCTGGGTTTGCAGATATGGTTCGCATGCGCGATGATCGTTCCCAACGCAATCATAGCCGCCGTGCTCGGATTCGGCTTGCGGCAGACCGTCGCAAGCCTTGCGCTCCCGCTCGGATTCTACTGTATATGGGGCGCCCTGCTGCCTCGAAGCGGCATTATGATACTGCTCGCCCTGCCGCTTATGTTCCTCGCCGCATTCCAGCTCGTTCTGCTATATCTGTTCGAAGACGCCGTAATATCCTCGGACATGTTCGCGAACCTCATGACCACGAGCCTGCCCGAATCCTCGGAACTGCTCGGAAACATATATCCGGCGCTCGCGTGCATAGTGTCGGTATACCTGACCCTGACAGGGACCGCGGTTTACGCTGCGGTGCGCGGAAAGCGGCTGGCCGAACCGGTGAAGAGATGGTCGGTGCTGTGCGGGGCGATGATTATGTGCACCGGCGCCGTTGCGGCGCTTTCTCTCCGCATCGGCGGCGACACCGATTTCCGCATAACTTCCGACGTATTTCCCTGCAACGTCATCTACAATCATCTGCTGAGCCGTCATCAATGGGCGAAGGTATACGATTACGACAATACCAGCTCATCGTTCGACTTTCGGGCCGAACGCGACAAACGGACCGAAGACAGGGAAATATACGTTCTCGTGGTTGGAGAATCCTCGCGGACCTTCTCGTGGGGTGCATACGGATACGGCCGCAACACCACGCCGCGTCTGGATACGACCGCCGGCGTATGCTGGTTCGGCAGCGTGCTGACGCAGAGCAACGCCACCTATAAAAAGCGTACCGCTGATGCTGTGCTGCGTCAATGCCGGAACCTACGATTTCATGTACGGCACAAGAGGCATCGCAGAGCCTTTTCTCCGATGCAGGGTTCCGCACGGCCGCCATATCGAACCAGCCGCCCGACGGTGCGATGATAGAGAACCTCATATCGCAGGCCGACACAACCGTGCATATGGATGCCGACGGCGACATGCACGCGGACGGCGACATGCTGCCGGTTCTGGAACGAATCGTATCCGACGGCGAAGACGACTTGTTCGTCATACTCCACATGTACGGCTCGCATTTCAATTACAGGAAGCGCTACCCCGAATCGTTTTCGCATTTCAAGCCCGACCGGTTCAGGCGTCTGGGTTGGGACGAAGCGCTGTGCGTGGTCAATGCCTACGACAACTCGGTTCTCTACACAGACTACGTGCTGTCGAGAATCATAGAGCTGCTCGCCGGCAGCGGCGCCTGCTCGGCGCTGATGTACTGTTCCGACCACGGCGAGGATTTGTTCGACGACTCGCCCAGCCGGTTTCTGCACTCCTCGTCGCATTTGTCCTACTACCAGCTGCACGTGCCGTGTTTCTGTTGGATGTCGGACAAGTATGCGGAGTGCTTCGGCGAAAAGGTTTCTGCGGCGAGGGCCAATTCCGGACTCCTCTCCTCCACCTCCGCCGTATTCCATACCGTCTCGGACATGGCGGGCATAAGCAGCCCCTATGTGAGCGAACGTTTTTCGCTCCTTTCCGGCGAGTACGACCCCTCGACCGTAAAGTACTATATAGACGACACCTATAAGGCCGTAAAATACGGCGATTCTGGCATAAACGACGACGATATGCGCATTTTCATCAATAAAGGCATCGGTTTTTTTCGCGGTAAAAAAACATTATCTTTGTTTCTTGTCCGATTCTTTTAACGATGAGATACTTCCTCTACCTCTCCTACAACGGAAAGAATTTCAACGGCTGGCAGCGTCAGCCGTCGGCTCCGTCCGTCCAGCAGGCGGTGGAGAAGGCTCTTTCGACGCTTCTGGGAACACAGACCGAAGTGACGGGCGCCGGACGCACGGACACGGGAGTGCATGCGAAATACTACGTGGCCCATTTCGATGCTCCGAGACCGGTTGCGGAGCGTGACGACTTTCTGTACCACCTCAACGCACTGACGGGTCCGGACATCGCCGTTTTCGGATTGAGGGCCGTAAGGGACGACGCGCATGCGCGTTTCGATGCCGTGAGCCGCGAATATACATACCATATAATTCCGGAAAAGAATCCGTTCCGCCGCGACACTTCGTGGCAGTATTACGTACCGTTGGATTGCGAGGCCATGAATCTGGCGGCGGCGGTGCTTCCGCTCCACGATGATTTCACCTCTTTCGCCAAACTGAACTCCGGCAACAAGACCAACATATGCCATGTCGCAGACGCACGGTGGAGCAGACTTGCGGACGGCGAGATGATTTTCGAGATACGTTCGGACAGATTTCTACGCAACATGATACGCGCCCTCGTCGGCACGATGGTGGACGTGGGGCGCGGAAAGATTACCGCCGAGAGGTTCGAGCAGATACTTCTCGGCCGCGACCTGTCGCTCAGTTCGGCCTCGGCTCCGGCATGCGGCCTGTTTCTGACCGACGTGCGATACCCTGACGAAATATACAAAGACTGAAAACATATGACTGAACAGAAAATTAGAGAGACATTCGAACGGCGTTTCGGCCTCGGAGCTACTATGTACGCTTCCCCGGACGCATAAACCTTATCGGAGAGCACACCGACTATAACCTCGGTTTCGTGCTTCCGGCCGCAATCGACAAGGCCATATACGTGGCTCTGCGACCTGCTGCGGGAAAGACGTCGCGCATCTATTCGGTGGATTACGACGCGCAGATAGAGCCTCGATTTGAGCGGGAGAGCAAGCACCCGAGTGCATGTGGGGCCGATACGTTTACGGTGTGGCGCAGCAGATGAAAAAGCGCGGAGCCGAAATAGGGGCCGTGGATATGGTATTCGGAGGAGACGTTCCTCTGGGAGCCGGCCTTTCGTCGTCCGCAGCATTGGAAAGCTCGGTAGGATTCGCACTGAACGACATGTTCGGCTGCGGCTTCACGCGCGAGCAGCTGGCCCGCATAGGGCAGATGACCGAGCACGAATACATAGGCGTGCGTTGCGGAATCATGGACCAGTTCGCCTCGCTCATGGGCCGCAAGGGCAATGCGGTGAGGCTCGACTGCCGTTCGCTGGAATATACGCTGTTCCCGTTCGCTCCCGAGAATTGCAGCATCGTGCTGATAGATTCGATGGTCAAGCATTCGCTGGCCAGCTCGGAATACAACGTCCGTCGGGCGCAGTGCGAGCAGGGCGTCGGCATCGTGGCCTCGCATGAAAAGGGCGTGGAAAGTCTGCGCGACGTGACAGAGAGCATGTTGGAGCGCTACAAAGGCGAAATGGAAGAGACGGTATATCGCCGCTGCAAGTACGTCATAGACGAAAACAACCGTCTGCTGCGCGGATGCGAAGCGCTCGAAGCCGGCGATTATGCCGCGTTCGGCAGATATATGTTCGCCTGCCACGCCGGTCTGAGCCGCGAATACGAGGTAAGTTGTCCCGAACTCGACTTCATCGTGGACATAGCCCGCAGCACATCGGGGGTTCTCGGTGCGCGTATGATGGGCGGTGGATTCGGTGGCTGCGTAATAGGCATCGTCGAACAGGACCGCCGCGACGCATACATCGGCGAGGTTACAGACAAGTTCGAACATCGTTTCGGAATGCAGCCGCGCGTGATAGACGTAGTGATAGGCGACGGAGCGCAAAAAAAAGGATAGATAGTCGGACGTATGAAAAAACTGCTCTTTATCGCGGTATGTCTTTTGGCCGCCACAGCTTCCGAAGCGAGGGAGAATTGCAAAAAAATGTCCGGCAATCCGATTTTCGCGGGATTTTATGCCGACCCGCACGCGATGATTTACGGGCGCACGTACTGGGTCTACCCTACCACTTCCATTGCTTTCGCCGACCAGAAGTCGATGGACTGTTTCTCGTCCGAGGATTTGGTGCACTGGACGCGCCACGAGAATATCCTTTCCTCCGAGCGTATTCCATGGATTAAGAATGCGCTGTGGGCACCCGCAGCCATTGAAAAGGACGGTTCGTACTTCCTGTTTTTCGGCGCCAACAACATTCCGCACGGCGACAAGTTCGGCGGCATCGGCGTAGCGGTCGCCGACAGGCCCGAGGGGCCTTACGAGGACTTGATAAGCGCTCCGCTCATAAGCGGAATCGCCAACGGCGCCCAGCCCATCGACCAGTTCGTGTTCCGCGACGACGACGGCAAGTACTACATGTACTACGGCGGATGGGGACACTGCAACGTGGTAAAACTGCGCGACGATTTCAAGGGTGTGGAAGAGTTCGAAGCGGACGGTATTACGTACAACGAAGGCGGCGGCACCGACCCTGCACGCGTGCGCTATCTGGAAGTTACCCCCGCCGGCGAGCCGCGGTACACCGAAGGCTCGTTCATGCTCAAACGCGGCGGCAAATACTATTTCATGTGGAGCGAGGGCAATTTCACCGACGCCACTTACAATATAGCCTATGCCATTTCCGAGAGTCCGTTCGGACCTTTCGAGCGTCACGGCACCGTGCTGCTCAAAGACGAGAACATAGGTTCCGGCGCAGGGCATCATTCGGTTGTCAATATCCCGGGAACCGACGACTGGTACCTGTTCTATCACCGCAGAGCTAGCGCCGACACTCCTGCTTTCGACCGCGAAGTGTGCGTCGAGAAGATGCACTTTGATAAAAACGGAGACATCGCCCCCGTGACGATAACCCGTCAGGGCGTCTGCCGGCGCAAAACTGAAATAAAAGGCTGTCTATAACTCGTATGCGGGCGAATGAAAGTTTTTTGCCCGTTTTCGTAAAAAATCCATCCATTTCTATTGTTTTTTCAAAGATAGGTATTATATTTGCATTTTGAGAAAAATAGTTCTATTTCGATATAGCCTTACGGGGTGAGGTTCGGATAGAGCGTATAAGGGGAAGCGCAAGTTTCCCCTTTTTATTTATCATTTTTCCAGCACGTGAAGTGTGTCGTCTGGGAAAATCGCAATCACTTTTTAATTCATGCTTTTTTTCATATTTATATCGATTCTATTGATGATATGCTCGATGTCGTCAGTCGGCGACAATGCCGTAAACCGCAAAATCGCACTGCGTGCCTGTCCTGATGCTTCGTTCAGCCTTTCCCTTATTTTGCGATTTGCTGAATTATCCAGTACCTTTATTTCATAAACAGTTCCGTCGATTATGGCGTCGGCATTCTTCTTAATGTCCGGCGGCAGCTGGCCTTCCGGATACACTCGCCGTTTCGCCTCTTCCGAATAGAGGTCCGGCAGTAATTTCATGTCCTTATATCCGTTTTCCGACAGTATCCGCAGAGTTTCGATATTCTTCACTATTTCGTCATCTGTCTGTCTGGCCGATACCTTGATAGTAGTATCGGACTTTGGAAATTTCACGTCGATATACGTTTTCTCGACTGGCAGCACATCGCTGATTTCATTGAAAGTGCGAGGTTGCATTCTCTCGAAGTACGGGTGATTGGGCGGGAACATGTGTTTCTTCTTGGCTAAATTCACCTCGAAGAGTTCGGGTATGGGCAGGGGTTTATCCATGCCGAGGCGCGTTGTGCGCTCGGAGGTCTGCACCACGGTACAGCGGCAGTTGTAGCCGTTTGGCGGGTAGTAGGTGTTCCAGAAGTCGTCGTCCACGGGGCAAAACAAAGTTCGCGCCCTGCCTTGTCAAAAGCAGCGGCAGTGCAATGCTGAAAAATCGGGGAAAATCTATGTGAGGGAGGAGGCAGAGCACAAAGCCGGTACCCGACCGGCCGAGGATTCCGCCTCCGATTTATTCAATCTTTCTCTCGGCCCGAAACACCGGATGTGCTGCGTGCCCAGAGAAACCCCGCAATGTTTGTATTTGGCAACCCTCTACAATTCAAAAATCGCGCCAGCAGTCTCACTGCCCGCTACCAAACAAAATATGCGGGAACCGATTGTCGGGTCCCGCATATTTTTCACGGATACAAGCGTCTACTCGGCGAGCAGGATTTCAAGAATCTTGATTGCCGCCGTCGAAATCGGAGTACCGGGGCCGAAGATAGCCGCAGCTCCGTCGCGGTAGAGTTCGTCGTAGTCCTGAGCCGGAATCACACCGCCCACGATAACAACGATATCCTCGCGTCCGAGCTTTTTAAGCTCCTCGATAATCTGAGGCACCAGCGTAAGGTGGCCGGCTGCAAGCGACGAAACGCCCACGACATGCACATCGTTCTCTACGGCCTGCTTTGCAGCCTCGGCCGGAGTCTGGAACAGCGGGCCCATATCGACGTCGAACCCGATGTCGGCATAACCCGTAGCTACTACTTTCGCGCCGCGGTCATGACCGTCCTGTCCGAGCCTTTGGCAATCATGATACGAGGCTGACGACCCTCTTTCTTTGCGAACTGCTCGGCCCGACTGTTTCGCCTTTTCGAATGAACTGTCTGATTTCACTTCCGAAGAATATACACCTGAAATGGAACGAATAACTGCTTTGTAACGTCCTACGACCACCTCGCAGGCATCCGAAATCTCGCCCAGCGAAGCGCGTACCTTTGGCGGCCTCGATAGCGAGTTCCAGCAGGTTGCCCTTGCCGGTCTTGACGCACTCGGTGATTGCTGCCAGAGCCTTTCTTCACAGCAGCCTCGTCGCGATTGGCACGAAGTTCTTTCAAACGTTTTATCTGAGCCTCGCGAACGGCCGTATTGTCCACGGCCAGAATGTCGATAGGCTCCTCCTTTGCCAGACGGAACCGGTTCAGGCCCACGATAATCTCGTTGCCCGAGTCGATGTGCGCCTGCTTGCGGGCCGACGCCTCTTCGATACGCATCTTGGGGATACCGGTTTCGATAGCCTTGGCCATACCGCCGAGTTTCTCGATTTCCTGAATGTGCTCCCAAGCCTTGTGAACGATCTCGTTGGTGAGGGTTTCCACATAGTAGGAACCTGCCCAGGGATCCACTTCGCGGCAGACGTTGGTTTCCTCCTGGATGTAGATCTGGGTGTTACGGGCGATACGTGCCGAGAAGTCCGTCGGCAGGGCGATTGCCTCGTCGAGGGCGTTGGTGTGCAGCGACTGGGTATGTCCCAAAGCCGCACCCATAGCCTCGATTGCGGTACGTGCAACGTTGTTGAACGGATCCTGCTCGGTAAGCGACCAGCCCGAAGTCTGGCTGTGTGTACGCAGCGCCAGCGACTTGGGGTTCTTGGGGTTGAACTGCTTGACAATCTTGGCCCACAGCAGACGCGCCGCACGCATCTTGGCTATTTCCATGAAGTGGTTCATGCCGATGGCCCAGAAGAACGACAGACGCGGAGCGAAGGCGTCGATGTTCATGCCGGCATTGATACCTGCACGCAGGTATTCGAGTCCGTCGGCCAAAGTGTAGGCGAGCTCGATGTCGGCAGTCGCGCCGGCCTCCTGCATATGGTAGCCCGAAATGGAAATCGAGTTGAACTTGGGCATGTTCTGCGAAGTGTACTCGAAAATATCGGCGATGATTTTCATCGAAAATTCGGGCGGGTAGATATAGGTGTTACGCACCATGAACTCTTTGAGGATATCGTTCTGAATCGTACCGCTGAGCTGGTCGAGCGTACAGCCCTGTTCCAGACCCGTAACGATGTAGAACGCAAGCACCGGAAGAACGGCGCCGTTCATGGTCATCGAGACCGACATCTTGTCCAAAGGGATGCCCTCGAAAAGCACCTTCATATCCTCCACCGAACATATCGACACGCCGGCCTTGCCCACGTCGCCCACAACTCTCGGGTGGTCTGCGTCATAGCCGCGGTGCGTCGCAAGGTCGAAGGCCACGGAAAGTCCCTTCTGGCCCGAAGCGAGGTTGCGGCGGTAGAAAGCGTTGGACTCTTCGGCCGTCGAGAATCCGGCGTACTGGCGGATTGTCCACGGACGCATTACATACATGGTGGAATAGGGACCGCGCAGGAACGGCGCTATACCGGCGGCATAGTTCAGATGTTCCATCCCTTCGAGATCCTCGGCCGTATAGGCTCCCTTGACGGGTATCCTTTCGGCAGTCAGCCATACGTTCTCTTCGTCGCACGGCTTTTGAGCGGAGCAGCAACTCTTGGCTTCGCCCTTATATGTCAATTCTGAAAATTTAGCTCTCATGATTCTTGCCTCTTTTAGATACCCATTTCCTTTAAGTAGTATTTGAGCGTATCGAGAACGTTGCTCTTAACCGAGATGAAGTTCTTGATGCCCTGAGCTTCGAGCTCGGCCTGGCATGCGGGCGCACCGGCAACGACGAGTATGGCCTTGTCGCCAAGCAGTTCCTTGATTTGGGGAGCCAGCGTTGCGTAATCGTCGTCCGACGAACATACCACCACGATGTCGGCTTTCGCTTCCAAAGCGGCCTTTACGCCCTCTTCGACAGAGTGGAAGAACGTATTGTCCACCACGCGGATACCTGCGCAGGCGAAGAAGTTACAAGAGAATTGTGCACGGGCGCGGGCCATGGCCAGCGAACCGCACGTGAGCATGAATGCCTTGGGCTGCTTGCCGCTGCGGTCCACACCCAGACGCATGGCCTCGAACGCCATGGCTCCGCGGTAGGGTTTGAGGCGGTTGCCCTCGGCCGAAGTGCGCGTAACAACCTCGGCGGAGATGTTCTCGGGCGCGACTTCGGAGAAATTCGGATACTGGTTGGCACCCAGCAGCACCTGACGGCGCGTGCTTACGGCCTTGTCCTTGGCTGCGGCGGAAGCCTCGACGCTCGAAACGATGAATCCTTCCTTGAATGCAGTGATGTAGCCGCCCTTATCCTCGACGGTCTTGAACAGAGCCCATGCCTGCTCGGCGATGTTCTTGGTGAGGTTCTCTATGTAGTACGAACCTCCGGCAGGGTCGATAACCTGATCGAAATGCGATTCGTATTTGAGAAGCAGCTGCACGTTGCGTGCTATGCGACGCGAGAAATCGTTGGGAGTCTCGTATGCGGCATCGAACGGAGTGACTTCCAGCGAATGGACACCGGCGATTGCCGCGCTCATGGCCTCGGTGGTTCCGCGAAGCATGTTCACATAAGGGTCGTAAACCGTCTGGTTCCATTTCGAGGTAACGGCATGTGCGAACATTTTGCACGAACAGCCCTTTTCCGGCGCGTAGGCCTTCACGATGTTGGCCCACAGCATGCGTGCCGCACGGAACTTGGCCATCTCCATGAAGTAGTTCGAGCTTACGGCCATGGAGAAACGAATCGAACGCACGGCCTGATCCACGGTAAGCCCCGCGTCCATGAGACGGACGATGTACTCGTGTCCTGCGGCGAGCGTAAAGGCAAGCTCCTGAACAATGGTCGAACCGCTGTTGTGGAACTCGTGTCCGCTTACGCCGACCATGCGCACGTGCTTGTACGCGGTGGCCTTCTTGACAAGTCCCGCAATCTTCTCGAAGCACTTGCTTCCGTCCTCGCAGCACGAGAAGGCCCCCTGCATGGAGAGTTTCTCGATAATTGGGTCGATTACGAAATTGATGCGAATCTGCTCGGCATTGACTTTCTCCTTCTCCAATTTCGCGAGCATGAGCTCTGCGACCGACGCCATGCCCTTGCCGCTGAAAGTGACCTCGATGGCAGTCAGACATACGTCTTTGAGCAGGACATCCAAATCCTCGGCCGAGAATCCCTCCTTGCATATGCACAGCCCTATGGAGTCTATGCCTGCATTCAGGACTTCAAGCATCTGCTCGTTGGCCGTTTTCGGACACGTCACGCCGATTGTCTGGTGCACTCGCCAGTGATTGCTCTTGCAGACGCCTCTTACATAGGGATACTCGCCGCTTCGAGTACCCAAAAATTCTATACCTTCAAGGTTCTCGGCGCGGTAATACGGGCGGACGTTGAATCCTTCGTCTGTCCTCCATACCAATTTGCGCTCGTAATCAGCACCTTTAAGGTCCGTCGTTATAGCCGCCTCCCACTGTTCGGTAGACACCTCGGGGAATTCGGTAAACAACTTTTCTCTTGTGTTATTTGCCATAACTGATTAAAGTGATTAGTATTCTTTAAGTTTTTTTAACATGCAAAATTAGTAATTTTTTTGTAAAGCCGAGAACCTAACGGCAGAAAAAGTGTTATTTATTTCACAGCAGGAAGGGAGGGCATCGACACCCTCCCTTCCTGCTGTGAAACGCTTGCCCGACAGTTCAGACAACCGTAATCAAATTCCGAGCAGTCTGACCTCGCAGACATACACCGCTATTCCGGCGATATATCCGATGAAAGCCGGCAGCGTGATATGCTTGAAATACCACATGAAATTAATCTTTTCCAAGCCCATAGCCACTACGCCGGCAGCCGAACCGATTATAAGAAGGCTGCCGCCGACGCCTGCACTGTAAGCCAGCAGGTGCCAGAATGTGCCGTCGGCCGCAAACATGGCCGTATACGGATCCGCAACGGCGGCATCCGCAATGGGATACATACCCATTGATGCAGCCACGAGCGGAACATTGTCCACTACCGAAGACAAAACGCCTATCAAGGTGTCTATCGCATAGACGTTGTGCACCTTGCTGTCGAGGAACTCGGAAAACGAATGCAGTATGCCCGCGCTTTCGAGAGCGGATACGGCCATCAGTATTCCGAGAAAGAACAGAATCGTCGGCATGTCGATATGTTTGAGCACCTTGGACACACGCTGCTCTATGGACTCCTCTACTCCACGCTTTTTGCCGTACATGATTTCGGTAACCGTCCACATGATGCCAAGGGCTATTATCATGGCCATATACGGAGGCAGACCCGTAACGGTTTTGTAAACGGGAACGGCCAGCAGAAGCACCACGCCCAGCAGGAATATCATCGTGCTCTCGCGGCCGGTTACGAAATTCGGTCTCGAAGATTCGGTCCGCACTCCGCCGGCAGCATCGACCGAACCTCGGACCATACGCGCGGCGAACACGGCCGGAATGGCAACAGAAACCATACACGGCAGTACGAGCGAGGCAATCAGCCGTCCGGCGGAAACGTTGCCTTTCATCCACAACATGATTGTGGTAACGTCGCCTATCGGCGACCACGCACCGCCGCTGTTGGCCGCTATGACGATTACGCTGGCGTAAATCCAACGCTCGCGGGCATCCGCTATAAGTTTGCGCAGCAGCATAATCATTATTATGGTCGTGGTCATGTTATCCAATGCGGCCGACATTACGAATGTTATGCCGGCCAGCAGCCACACCAAGGCGGTTTTGCTGTGCGTGGTGATATGCCGCGTAATGATGTCGAAACCTCCGTGCAGGTCAATCAAATCCACGATTGTCATGGCTCCGATAAGGAAAACCAGAATCTCGCAGGCAGAACCCAAAGCCGAAGTTATATCGGCGCCCACCGTCTCGGAAGACTGTCCGGCAAAAAGAATGAATATCGACCACAGCGCCCCGCACATAAGAAGCGCGATTGCCGACTTGTTGATGCGAATCCACTGTTCGGAGGCTATCAATGAATAGCCGAGAACGAAGACAGCTATCATTACCGGAATTATCATATGCCCGTATTTTTTTACAAAAATACTCTTTATCAAGCCGGCGCTCGGAGCGATGAATACCGCCGGCCGATGAATCGGAGCGAAATAGTGCGGCACATAGCGTTGAAGCTGGCATACGGCTATCTGTCCGTCCTTGTCCCAGTAGCAAACCAGAATCACCGCGGAGTTATCGCCTTTGGGAATGTCGCGCAGTGCTTTCAGGTCGCCCGTCCGCAGGCATTCCATTACACGCGGCACGCTTTTCTCGTCGTAAAACACCTCGCAGCGTTTCAGCGGCCGGCCCGTCGGAACGTAATACGGAGCCCCGTTTTTCGAGCCAAGACGCACCGCCGCCACGATAATGCCGCCTACGGCCAGCACGCCTCCGAGCAAAAGCAGGGTCGAAGCTATGTTCGCACCCGCATCGCCCTGCGGCATCAGGTAACATGCCGCAACCATCGCTATGCCGACGACAATGGCACAAAGCGCACCGGAAATACTTTTTACCTCTTTTTTTATATCTTGCAGTTCGAAAAACCGCCTCGTCTATCGACTTATAATCGTTTTTCCATAATCGTATTCTTTTTTTCTTTGTTTTTTTATAATAATATATAATCGTATATAGAACAGGTGCATCTTCGACAACGGCCCTTGCTGACCTCGGCCGAAATCGAAAAGGTTTCGGAAAGAGAATAACCTTCCCTTTCCTAATTAATTGAAAAAAATATGGAAAACTAAATCCGCAGCCGGTGCAGCATGTACACGTAGCGCACTACCGCATCTTTCGAAATGCAGTCCGCGGTCCGTCTCCGTACAGGCAATACGCGCTGCGGAGCATCGCTTTCGGCGGGACGTCGGAACGATTGATGATGGAATCGGCCGTTCGGAATCTCGGATTGCGAACTCCGGCTGCAATACTCGGTCGTCTGCACCGGAGAGACGAATAGCGAATTGGCCTCTATGGCATAGTCATCGGAGCCGCCGGCCGGCAATTCGGCGAGCACGGCACGCTCGCAGCCCGTCTCGGGCTCGCTATCGCGCACTGGACTCTCCCCTGCCTGCCGCGAATATTCCGAGAGCAAGGAGCCAAAAACGATATTATTGTCAAAAAGCGTTTCATATCCGAAACCTGTACGACGATTACAAAAATAGATATTTTTTTCGCAATATCGGCAACCTGCGACCGAATTTTTCATATTTTTGTCCAAGCAGCGTATCGCACATATGGGACTGAACGAGGACGGAAATTCATGGTGGCGGTTCTCCGCCCGCGAGCGGAGGGCGATATTGCTGCTTCTGCCGCTGCTCGGAGCTTTGTCCTATATAATATACAGGGCCTCACAGCCGCGATTCGAACATAATTTCACGCGCTATGCCGACCAAGCGTGCATGGAAAGCCCTATCTCCTCCGCCGCACCTGACAGCGTCGCTCTATTCGACTTCGACCCGAATACGGTACGGTTCCACGATTTGTGCCGGCTCGGGTTCACCCGTTCGCAGGCCGCGTCCATAATACGATATCGCACTTCGGGCAAGGTTTTCGCCATACCGGAGGACTTCGCAGCATGCTACGCGGTGGACGAAGAAAAATACATGCAGCTGTTACCTTATATAAAAATATCGCCGCAGTTCGCACTCTCCCCAGCGCCTAAAAAAGACCGACCCGCAGCCGCAGTGCCGGAAGATTCGGAGGACCCGTTTCCTTTCATGCCCGACACAATCTCCGCCCGAGGATTGTGCCGCCTCGGCTTTTCGCCGAAACAGGCCCGCGTAATAGTCGATTTCAGGCAAAAAGCGCGGAGGGTTCGGCAGTCCGGAAGAGTTCGGTGAGTGTTTCGTGGTCTCGGAGAGCAAACTCGAAGAACTGCGCCCCTACATGGTTTTCGAGCAGCCGGAGCCTGAACCTAAAAAACCGGACAAGGTGGAGCTCAACACCGCCGACTCGGCCGCCCTGCGTTCGGTCTACGGAATCGGAGCCAAGACCGTCGGTGAAATAATCGCCTATCGCGAGCGTTTGGGAGGGTTTCACGACATCGGGCAAATAGCCGAAGTAAGAGGCGTAACCGAACGCAATTTCGAGAGGATATGTCCGCAAATATGCGTCGATACTTGCATAATTAAAAAAATTGATATTAACTTTGCACCCGCAAAGGCTTTGGAGGGTCATCCCTACATTTCGCCTTTGACGCTAAGGAAATTACTGAAACAAAGACAATTGAAAGGAGGTTGGGGCTCGATAGAAGATTTATTGAACGATAAAATCTTTACACCGCAGGAGGCGAAACGCATCGCTCCCTATCTGGTTTTCGGAAGCGAAAACCGATGAACCGACCTTAAAAATTTCAATTAACTTAAAAAATTACTCGAAATGATTATCATGCCTATCAAAGAGGGCGAAAACATCGAAAGGGCTCTCAAAAAATTCAAAAGAAAAATACGAACGCACCGGCGTCCTCAAAGAACTCCGCCGCCGTCAGTATTTCACCAAGCCCCTCGATTGCCGCTCGCGAAGCCAAACTGCACGCAATCTACGTGGAGCACATGCAAAAAGACGAGGAGTAGAGAGTTCTCCCCGCTCTTTTTTTCAAACAATAACGACCTACAAATACAAAAAGACCGCCAATCGAAAGGGACGGTCTTTTGTGTTTTTACGTGTAATACATTAACTTTGTTATCCGTATGAATTCGAAATACAAGATAATGATTATCAACCTGCTTATTGCCGTCGCAATAAGCATGGTGGTGAATTTCTCATATATCCTCTCCATGCTCATGGAGGAGAGCCGCGAACGAGACAATCACCGCATCGCCTCCGACGAACAGCTACCCATGCGCGAGGGAGTGCTCGTCACCCACCCCCGACGGATACGGATACATCGTATCGGCCGACACTGCCGACAGCGTCTACGCTCCCGCTTCGCGCATATGGCGTTACGGGCTCAAATCCGGTCAGAAGCTCTCGGTCACCGTAGCTCCTCCATGGCACGAGAGCGGTCACCCCGTAATGATGATGGTCCAGACGGTGGACGGAGAGGAATTCGATTACGGCGAACTTTTTCAACCGGCCGTCGGACACGGTGATTTTTCATATTCCAGCTCTGCTTCTACATCGTACTGGCATTCATTCTACTAAGTATAATAACCGCCCGAAGTTCCAAAGGCTCGTCGCTCAAAAAGCTACGTCATGCGGTTCATGTATTGCACGGCAATCACGCTCGGAATGTATTTTTCTGGCGCCGGTAGTCGCACGCACCGGCGAGGTAATGCCCATTTTCGGCCGCACGCAGTTTCTCATCGACCCGATGGAGATACTCAAATGCTCCTTCACGCTCGTGGTGGCCATGCTCTACGGCCGCACGTTCCAGCTCATCACTCTGCGGCAGGAGATTGTCTTGGAGAACGAACATCTGAAAAACGAGAATCTGATGGCCCGCTACACGATGCTCGTAAATCAGATAAACCCCCATTTTCTGTTCAACTCGCTCAATTCGCTCTCGATGCTGGTGCGCGAAGACAAGAAAGAGAGCGCACTGACATACATCGAGAGGCTTTCGTACACGTTCCGCTACATAATACGTAACGAACAGCACAGGCTGCTTCCCCTGAGCAGCGAAATGGAGTTCTTGGACGCATACAAATACCTGCTGGAAATCAGATACGCCGACAAGCTGTTCTTCGACATAGACATAGACCACGACAAACTCGGAATGAGCCTGCCTGCCCTTTCCGTACAGCCGCTCATCGAGAATGCCGTCAAGCACAACAGCATCACGCGAGGCAATCCATTGCGCATATCCATCTCGACGGAAAACGATTTTCTGGTCATATCCAACCCCATACGCCCGAAAATGGAGCCGGAGAACGGTACGGGTATAGGACTGAAAAACCTGTCCAGCCGCTACAAGCTCCTCACTGGTAAAAACATCGAGATAGTAGACGACGGGCAGAAGTTCACCGTAAGACTGCCGCTGTCGCAAAACGCATAGAAAAAAACAGAGAGAGATGAAAGCTGTAATCATAGAGGACGAAACCGCCGCAAGCGTCAATCACACTCGGTTCTGAGGAAAGTAATTCCGGGCATCGAAATTTCGGCCGTACTGGAAAGCATAGCCGAGAGCATCGAGTATTTCGGCTCGCAGCCCATGCCCGATTTGGTCTTCATGGACATACACCTCGCCGACGGTGAGGCGTTCCGTATCTTCGAGGCAGTGCAGATTACCTGCCCTATCGTATTCACCACCGCATACGACCAGTACGCATTGGAGGCATTCAAGGTAAACAGCATAGACTATCTGCTCAAACCGATAAAGGAGAGCGACATATCGCGGGCCGTGGACAAGCTCATGCGGCTGTCCGGAACGGACAAGCTCGAATACGGGCAAAGAGTTTCGAATATGGTGCGAGAGCACGAACGGCAGAAAACCTTCCTCATATCCGTAAGGGACAAAAATCGTGCCTCTCAAAGTCGAAGACATCGCCTATCTGTACACGTTCAACGAAAAGGTTTCGGCCTATACCCGCGACGGGCAGGTGCTCCCGATGGACAAAAGTCTGGACAGGCTGGCCAAAATGCTTCCCCCAAAAACGATTTTTCAGAGCCAACCGGCAGTTCATCATATCGCGCAGCGCCATAAAGGACATATCCGTATGGTTCGGCAGCCGTCTGTCGCTGAACCTTACTCCCGCCGCGCCCGAAAAACTCGTCATAAGTAAGGACCGAGTGCCCGAATTCAAACGCTGGCTGGCTCAGTACGACCCCCTGTAAACGGCTGTTCACCGCAAGATTCGGGCGATTCGCCGATTCGTCGGCTGACATGCCGCCGTCATGCGTTATATTTGCAAACAGAAAAAAACGAAAACAACTTTTTTCCAAGAATCACAGATGTTCAATTTAATTCAAAAGACGATGAGAAAGTTGATAACGGCGGCTTTAGTGTCGGTCATGTTCCTGACGACGGCTTCGGCACAAAACAGACAGGATGCACAGCAAAAGCAGCAGCCCTCCGTTGAACAGATTGCAGAGCAAAGGACCGAGCGAATGGTCAAAAATGCTTTCGCTGGACGATAAGCAGAAGGAGCAGACTCTACAAACTCAATCTGAAAACCGTGAAAAAGCAGCGGGCGGCAGAGACGAAAAATGGCGAAACTGATGAAACAGGCGAAAAAAAGGAGGCTGCCCAGGTGCGCAGCGAATTCGACACTTCGCTCAAAGGCATTCTCTCGGCCGAACAACTGCAAAAAAATATAACGAAAAGAAAGTCAAGCCGCACAATCCGCGGGAAGGCATGTCGCGCAAATCCATGCCGGAGAACCCCGCAGCAGACTGCTCCGCACAAGAGAACTGCTGCCCGAAAGAGTGTCCCTGCACGGCACCGGCTCATAATGCCGGCCCGCAAAAAGGAGACGGCATGCACGGCGGCCCGCACAAAAAAGATACTGCTCGAAAACCCGAGATAAAGTAAAGGCACAGTTGTTTTTTTCATAAAAAAGAACTGGATTGGTTAGGTTATTTGTTGGTGAGGGGCTTACTTAGGTCGGTGGCCCCTCATTTTTGAAACCTGACAGACGCATACCCGAAGAACAAAAAAACCGCAAATACGACATGAAGAAATTCATTACAATCTGCCTGTCGCTCTTATGCGCCCTCGGCTCGCACGCCCAGCAAAGGTCTGCCGTAACGGGCGTAATATACGATTCGGTTCAAAAGCAGGGATTGCTCGGAGCCGTCGTGGAGCTGATTCAGGCATCCGACACCACGCAACGCAAACAGGCGGTTACGTCGATAGGAGGAAAATACACGATTAACGATGTAAAGCCGCAGCAGTACACCCTGCGGGCCATTTATCTCGGATACCAGACCGCCGAGATGCCCCTAACGGTCAAGGGCGCCAAATTCACCGCCGACACCTTGGTCATGCGTCAGGGCATCGAGTCTGAAAGCGGTGGTCAAGGAGGCGCAGGCGCTGCGCACGTCGCAAAACGGCGACACGATAATCTATAACGCCGACGCATTCAAGGTTACCAAGGACGCCGAAGTGGAGAGTCTGCTCGCCAAGATGCCCGGCGTCAAGGTCGAGGACGGCAAGGTCGAGGCTCAGGGCGAAGAGGTCAAGAAGATTCTGGTGGACGGCCGCGAGTTTTTCGGCGACGACGTCTCCACGGCAATCAAAACCCTGCCTGCCGAAGCGGTGAAATCGGTCGAGGTGTTCGACAAACTCAGCGACAATGCCGAATTTACCGGCATGGACGACGGTGAAGGATATAAGGCCATAAACATCGTGACGCACGACAACATGCGCAAAGGAACTTTCGGCAAGGTTTACGGCGGCGTGGGATACGAGCCCAAGAAAGGCGAGTCAGACAAACTCTACGGCATAGCGGGCGGCAACGTCAGTTTCTTCAACAACACGGCCAAATGGACCGTCATGGCGCTGGCCAACAACCTCAACCAGCAGAATTTCTCGTTCGACGACATTCTGGGCGTCGCGGGCAGCGACCGCGGGGCGATGGTTCGGCCTACGGCCGGCATAGCGCATGCTGCGGCGTTGAAAATCAACCTCGTGGATACGTGGGGCAAGAAAAAAAGAACTTCAAGTTCGAAGGCAACTATTCGTTCAACACCTCCAACACCACCAACGACAAAATCACCGACAGAGAGTACTATCTTACCCAGCAGGAACAGGACCAGGCAGAGGATGCGCTGTTCTTCTCGCGTGCATCGGGCGACAACATCTACTCCCGTCTCTACTCGCTCGACAACAGCGAACAGTTCAACATGAACCACCGCATCTTCGCACGCATGGAATACAAGACGGAGAATCACAGGCTCATGATTCGTCCCGTACTCAGCTACCAGACCAACAGAAACGACGCCACCTCGCAGGACACGTACTATCCGGTGGATTCGCTGGGCAACATAATAGTGCTGCCCGGGTGGAACACCAACAAGCGTTACGGCATAAACGGCCGGCTCGGAATAAATTACAGCGTAAAGCTCGGCAAGAGCGGCCGTACACTCAATTTCTCGTTCGACGGCAACTATTCCAAAACGGATGCGAACAGAAACAACCTGTCGATGAAAGACCTCGGCGACACGGTCCGTCAAAAGTCGGTTACCGATAATTACAGTTACAGCCTCAACGGAGGAATTACCTACACGGAGCCGGTGAGCAAATCCTCGCACGTGACTCTGGATTACAGAATCGGGTACAACTACTCCAACGCCGACAAACTGACGCGGCTTTATGAAAACGGCGTGTTCGGAGACATCGACCCCGCATATTCGAATACCCACAATACGGATTATATCACGCACAGAGTAGGCCCCGGATACAACTACAACAAGGACGGAAACAATATCTCGGCCAGCGTGTCGTACCAGTACTCCACCTTGACCAGCAACCGGACCTACCCGATAAGCACCTCGCTGCCAAAAACCTCGTTCAACAACGTTACCTATGCGGTGATGACGCGCTTCAAGTTCAACCAGCAGAACTCACTGAGGTTTCGCATAAGCTCCTCCACCAGCAACCCCTCGGCCGACCAGTTGCAGGACGTGGTGGACATTTCGAACGTGAACAACATATCGGCCGGAAACCCGAACCTCGTGCCCTCGTACACGCACCGCGGATTTCTGCGCTACCAATACTCGGGTTTGGAAAAGGGAACGTCGCTGATGATAAACATCGGCGGCCAGATGACGCAGAACTACATTGCCAACTACGTGGTGATGAACTCGCCCGGGTATGAAGTAAAGGATTCCGAGGGCAACACGATGGCCACCCTTTCCTCCACAGGACAGTTCTCCAAACCGGTAAACATGGACGGTTTCTGGCGCGTGTTCGGAGGCATCGGATACGGATTCCCGATAAACTTCATCAAAAGCAACCTGAACATCGACCTCGGCGGCTCGTTCCAGCAATCCCCGACCTATATCAATACCATAAAGAACATATCCAAAAAGGTCGAGGGCATGGGCGGCATCACCATAGGCAGCAACATCAGCGAGTACGTGGATTTCACGCTGCGCTACAACGCGAGCTACAACAGAATCATCAACTCGTTCAACTCGTCGAGCAACAGCGAGTACCTGCGCCACGGAGCCAGCGGCAACATAAAGTTCGTGGCAAGATTCGGATTGACGGCCACGGTAAACGCCACTTACAACCAGTATCTCGGATTGGGCAAAAGTTCGCTGAACAACGAATACCTGCTTCTGAACGCATCGGTCGGCATGAAGGTGGGCAAGCGTCAGGCTGAGGCGAAATCAGCGTGTTCGCCAACGACATTCTGGGCCAGAACCAGAGTTTCTCCCGCAACTGGGCGGCGACATACATGGAAAACGTCACCAACAGCATAATCGGCCGCTATTTCGGCGTGCAGTTCGTGTACAACATCCGCAGCTTCGGAAAAAAGGGGTCCAAAGACGCATCCCTGTACGAGGGTATAGACAACAAGACCGATTTCGAAGGTACGGGAATGGGACGTCGCACGGGCGGCTTCGGACCCGGGTTCGGCGGACCTCCTCCCGGAAGGTAGAGGAACGGAAAAACAGGCATCGAAAGAAGTCGATGCCTGTTTTTTTATCTTAACTTATGCGTATTGAAATGCGGGGCGGCCACCTTTACGAACCAGACGAATGCAATCAGAGCAAGCGCCAAATCCGCGCAATAAACGAACCCGAGACCGAAACGCTGGGCAAGAAGTCCTCCGAAATACATTCCGATGCCGATGCCCACGTCCCAGCCCGTCAGATATGTGGCGCTGGCCGTCGCCCTGCGGCTGTTGGGCGCGAGGTTGATGAAAAGGGTGTTGTATGCGGGAAACAGAGTGCCGTATCCGAACCCGATGAAAAATGCAGCGGCGAAGTACGCGACATAGCCCAGCGTCAGGCTGCACGAAGCGGCCGAAGCGAGCAGAGCCTCGCACACCAATCCCACGAAGAGAATCATGATGCCCTGCGTTATCACCTGCGTAACCAGACCGCGGTCCACTCTCTTGCCCGAACCTATCCTCGATACGATAAGTCCGACGGCCATGACGGTAAAGAAAAACCCCGTATTAGCCGTCATGCCCAACTCGGACGCATACAACGCGATGAAAGAGGTGGTCATGCCATAGGGAATGGCGAGCAGAAGCAGCGAAATGCAGCTGCGTATGCCCTCCACGAGGAAGAATCTGTCTATCGACAACACGCTGTTGCGGGTCTGCGGAATCTTCTTTTGGACACGCACAGAAAGTGCGAATAAAAGCCCCACCGAACCGGTGATTATCGAACACAGGAATATATAGTCGAAGTTGCCGCTGGCCGTTATGAACAGACCTATCATCGGGCCCATGCTCATGGCGAGGTTGTTCATCACTCCGTAATAGCCTAATCCTTCGCCTCGGCGCGAAGAGGGCATGACGTCGATTACCAGCGTATTACCGGTCGTCGTGACCGTACCGAACGCGAACCCGTGGAACACGCGCAGAATCGTAAACACTGTGAGCGTGGCCGCGAGCAGATAACCGACAAATATCGAAATGAAAAGAAAATAGGCTATGATATACACGGGCTTGCGGGAAAAGGCATCGGCCAGAAAGCCCGAGAACGGACGCACCAGCAGCACCGCGACCGTGTAGCACGAAAGTATCACTCCGACCGTGCTTTTGGATGCTCCGAAAACCTCTATCAGATAGAACGGCAGCGTGGGCACCAGCAGATAGAACGAAAAAAACACATCATGAAGTTGGCTATGCACACGAAAACATAGTCCCGCGTCCACGAGCTTGTCGGCAGGCGCCGACCCCGAAGTTGAAACGATTTTTTTCCGTAGTATTAAATTTTTAGATGACTGTTCGCTTTTCACTACCCCGCGGGCCAAATCTTCCATGACATGCACCTCTACACCCGCCTTGCGCAGTATGCTCTCCGCGTTGCAATCCACGAAAAGCGAGGGTTCGTACATGACAAAAAACACACGCGAGAATCCGTAATCGATTATGTGCCGCGAGCAAGACTTGGGGCGGCTCTTCCTTTTCGAGCACGGCTCCATGGAGGCTGTACATCGTGGCGCCCTTCAAATCGGCTCCTGCGGCAAGGGCCGCATCTATGGCCTCTTCCTCCGCATGCGAAGTGGCGCTGCTGCGGTGGGTATATCCTTCGAACACCTGCCCCGAGCAGGTTTGAATCACGGCACCCACGCAGTACGACCCGCTGCTGGGCACGCACTCCGCTCCCAACTCGACGGCTCGCCGAAGATGCAGATAGTCCTGCCACAGCGGCCGCTCGGGATTACGGTAATACGCGACCGACATCTGTCCCGCCTGCCACGTATCGCAAAGGTGCATCCTGCGCGGCGGCATATCGCCCGTAAGCCTCGGCGCCGACGTCTGTCCGACAATCATCGGCGAGACAGCAAGACGGAACTCGTCGAACACGCCTTCGGACAGGAACATGGTCAGGACGGCGCTACCGCCCTCCACCATAAGCGTCTGTATGCCGCGCTGCGAAAGAGCCTCCTCGATGCCTTCCGCCGTAATTTCGGGCAGCCGTATCACGGTAGCCGCGCGGCGCAGCTCTTCGCTCGCTTGGCCGCAGGTAAGGAGTATCTTCTCGCCGTTCCCTTCGGTAAAAAAGCGCGAATGGGGATCTACGTTCCCGCTGCCGCTTACCACGACCTTTGCAATGTCTTCACAGACACCTCTGCGGATGCGCTCGGCGCGAAGTTTTTCGTCCTTCAAGACCAGCGAAGGATTATCCGCACGGAGCGTTCCCGCCCCGATGAGTATGGCGTCGCAACCGGCACGCAGTCTGTGTACCTGTTCCCAGTCCTGCGGAGAGGAGAGTACGAGCCGCCGGCCCGAATTGTCGTTTATGCAGCCGTCCGCAGACACGGCCGCCGAAAGAATTATTCGCATCGTCTGAGTTCTATCAAAGTTACTTCCGGACGCGCTCCGATGCGCATCGGATACATCACGCACCCAAGTCCGTCGTTCACGTACAGCGTGCGCAAGCCGCGCCGGTACGCTCCGCTCCAATGTTCGTACACCGCCCGCGCGGGAGAGAACTCGCGGCCGAAAAGCCTAAGTTTCATCTGCATCGCATGTACGTGCCCCGAAAGGGTCAAATCCGAACGGTTCATTTCGCACAGCGTATCCCACAGCTGCGGCGCATGGGCGAGCACTAAATTATACACGGCGGTGTCCACCGAAGCATAGACCGCGGCGACGTCCGTTCCGGCAAGTACGGAGTTGTGTCCGTGCAGCCGCGCCTGCTGCGGAAAACCGAGGCCGGTGAGCAATATCGAGTCGCCGCCCGCATGGACATACACCGAACTGTCGGACAGCAGACACCAGCCCAAGGAGCGTTGAATCTCCGAAAGGGCATGCAGGTTCTGCTCGACAGGCAGCGCCAGAGTGTCCTTTATGTAAAATCCCAAATCGTGGTTTCCGAGAACCGAATAGACCCCGTAAGGAGCATCTATGCGCGAAAGCAGTTCGAAGAGCGGCGGAGTAATCTCGCTGTAACGTATATTCACCAAATCGCCGGTGAAAGCCACCAAATCCGGAGAGAGCGAACGCACGGTATCGACCAGCCGCGATATGAACCGCTCGGGATTAATCAGAGAGCCGACGTGCAAATCCGAAAATTGAACGATTCTAAAAGAGTCGAACCCCTCGGGCAGTCGCGGCGAGCAGACCTGAATCCGCTCCACACGTATTGTCGAACGTCCGACTGTGGCCCCGCATATCATCACCGCGGCACAGGCCAAACCAGCCGCAATACCTGCGAAGGCATAAATCCGCGAGCCTCTGCGTTTTGCAGCCGCACATCCGGCAACGAGGAAAAGTTTGAACAGAAGAACGAGAATGAACGAAAACGTGCACCACATCAGAATGTGCATCGTCAGAGGATTCCTGTTGTCTAAAAAAGAGTAGAGCAGCGGCATGGCGACCACGAGAAAATCGGGCAGCACGACTGAAACCGAGACTACCGTTTTCACTGCTTTGCTCCATCCGCGCGGGCGGACGAGGTTCCTGTAAATGAAAACATCCGCCGCAAGCGCAGCGGCCAAAAGGCATATTTCGAAAAGCAACATCATAATCACGCACTCATTCAAAATTCCGACCGCAAAGGTACGAATAAGTCGAGCGCAAAAGCAAATCCCATTTGCATTTTGCCGAGACGAAGTACCTTGGGCGAAGCCAACGGTACGAATAAGTCGAGTGCAAAAGCAAATTTCATTTGAGTTTTGCACTATACGAAGTACCTTGGGCGAAGCCAGCGGTACGAATAAGTCGAGTGCAAACAGGCAGGATTTACGGCATGTATATTGCACCATGCTTGGCCGAATATCGAATATACTACCTACAAAACAACCGATTATGAAAAGAATCTGTCTGTTGGCAATTTCGGCGGCCATCTGCTTTCCGGCCGCAGCACAAAATCATGAACGCGACTACGCTCCGCACGTGAACATCGTAACGAAAAAAATGCGACAAGCACGGCTCCGGCGACAAGCACACGATACGCAACGCCGCGAAAAATTTTCGAGAAGACGCACGTGGGCGGATTCCAGCAATCCCACATGCCCAACTACATATTCTCCTCGCCCCACAACCGATTCATGCTCGGCATAGGCGGGTTCGTGAATATGCGTGCGGCATACGACATGAAAGGCATCGTGGAGAACACGGACTTCATCCCCCGCGACATTCCCACCGAGGCCACCTACGCCACCCGTCAGGCATTGAGGTTCGACGCCTCCACTTCGCGTCTTTTTCGTCAAGGCTGTGGCCGTCACCCGCTCTCTCGGGAACGTGGTGGCATATATCGAGACCGACTTCCGCGGCTATCGGGGCGATTTGCGGCTCAGGCAGGCCTACATATCTTTCAAGGGCATGCTCGCCGGCCGCGACATAACGACATTCTGCGACTTGAACGCCGCGCCAGCCACAGTAGACTTTCAGGGACCCAACGCCTACAACATCACGTTCAGCACAATGATTCGCTACGTACTCGCCATAAACAAGCATTGGAGCATCGCTGCGGCAGCCGAGATGCCGTCCGTAAGCGCAACGCTGCCCTCCGGACGTTTTTCCGCGATACCTCAAAGGGTGCCAGACTTCCCAGTATACGTCCAGTACAACTGGGGCAAACGGAATCCGAGCCACGTAAGGGCTTCGGCCGTACTGCGCGACATGTACTACCATGCCGACGCCACCGACCGCAACATGGCGCAGTTAGGCTGGGGAGTGCAGGCTGAGCGGCAACGTCCGTTTCGCCAAACGGTTCGACCTGTTTTTCAACGGAATATACGGCAAAGGCATCACGCCTTATATTCAGGACCTCTCGGGACTGGGGCTCGACCTCGTTCCCCGCAAGTCGGGCGACGGTTCCTTGCAGGCGCTTCCGATGTTCGGATGGTTCGCGGCAATGCAAATCGACGTCGCACGCCGCACGTCCGTTGCCGGAGGATACTCGTGGGTGAAAGTCGATTACGGCGACCGTTACGATGCGGCGGGGCTGTACAAGGACGCCACCTACATATTCTGCAACCTGTTCCACAACATAACTCCGTTCTGTAAGGTGGCCGTGGAGTATCTGCACGGGATAAAAAACGACACTTCCGGGCACAAGGGAACGGCCAATCGGGTGCAGGCGATGATTCAATACAATTTTTAGACGAAAAATTTGGAGATACGAAAATCTTCGCATACATTTGCTCCGTTTTTAGGAACGAATCATGACTATGATGCACACGAACATACACGCATGGTGGTGGCAATCGTTGGAGAAGGTAAACAACGACTGACGCTCGGATGCGCGTATATGTGAAAAGAATAGATGAATCAGAAAATCCCGTTGTTTACCGAAAATAAACAACGGGATTTTTTTTTACGATAAAGTCGATTGCTAATGTCAAATTAAATAAAAACGGAAATTATGGAAAAAGACGAAAAAGTTTCTGCTCAACGACTCACAGACTGCCCACACGCTGGTACAATATCGTGGCGGACATGCCCAACAAACCGCTGCCGCCGCTGAATCCGGCTACGAAGAAACCGGTAACCAAAGAGATGATGTCGGCCATATTCGCCGAAGAGCTCATGAATCAGGAGATGTCCACCGAACGCTACATCGACATTCCGGAGCAGGTGCAGGACCTCTACAAGATATGGAGAAGCACTCCGCTGGTCAGAGCCTACAATCTGGAAAAGGCGCTGGACACTCCCGCCAAGATATACTTCAAGAACGAGGGCGTATCTCCCGCCGGTTCGCACAAGCCTAACACCGCGATTCCGCAGGCATACTACAACTACAAGCAGGGCATAAAGCACCTTACCACCGAAACAGGAGCCGGTCAGTGGGGTTCCGCCATAGCACTCGCCTCGCAATACTTCGGAATAGACCTCAAAGTGTTCATGGTCAAGGTCAGCTACAACCAGAAGCCCTACCGCAAACTGATGATGAATACGTGGGGTGCGGACGTGTACGCTTCGCCGAGCGAAATCACCGAAGCGGGACGTGCGGCGCTCGCAGCCGATCCCAACTGTTCAGGTTCGCTCGGTCTGGCGATTTCCGAGGCGGTGGAGATGGCCGTCAAAGACCCCGAGAACACGCGCTACTGTCTGGGCAGCGTGCTCAACCACGTGCTTCTGCACCAGACCGTCATCGGCGAGGAGGCCATAGCGCAGATGGAGATGACGGGCGACTATCCCGACATCGTCATAGGATGCTTCGGCGGCGGCAGCAACTTCGCGGGCATCGGCTTCCCGTTCCTGAAAGGCAACCTGACCGAGGGTAAAACCACTCGTGTGATTGCCGTCGAACCGGAAAGCTGTCCGAAACTGACGCGCGGAACATTCCAGTACGACTTCGGCGACGTGGCCGGATTCACTCCGCTGATTCCGATGTACACGCTGGGACACAACTTCCAGCCGGCCGACATACACGCAGGCGGTTTGCGCTACCACGGAGCCGGCTCGATTGTCAGCCAGCCTGCTCAAAGACAAAGCTCATCGAGGCCCAGTCCATTCCGCAGCTCGAAACTCTGGCCGCAGGCGTCCTGTTCTCCAAGACAGAAGGCATAATCCCCGCACCCGAATCGACCCACGCCATAGCCGCTACGATTCGCGAGGCGCTGAAAGCCAAAGAGGAAGGCACGCCGAAGACAATTCTGTTCAACCTTTCGGGTCACGGTCTTGTGGACCTGTACGCATACGAGCAGTATTTCGCCGGCAACCTGAAAAACTACAAGGTCACCGATCAGGAAATTTCCAAAACCGTATCGCAGCTGGAAAAGATTATTTGAGTTTTCGGCAATAAAAACACTCCGACAAAAAGTCCCGACCTTCTCCGAAGGCGGGATTTTTTGTTTTGAGCATGGATATTGCGTATCTTTGTCACTTGACAGAAAACAGAATGACGGGAAAATGGAGTTCATCGAAGCGCACAACCTTACCGGACTGATAATAGGAGCGGCGACGTTTCTCGTAATCGGTCTCTTTCACCCGCTCGTCATAAAGGGCGAGTACTATTTCGGCGTGCAGTGCTGGTGGGTATTCATGCTCGCAGGAGCGGGATTCATGTGCGGAGCGCTGCTGCTCGAAAAACGTACTTCTCTCGTCGATTTGCGGCGTGACGGCATTCTCGTGTCTGTGGTCCATCGGAGAGCTTTTTCTCTCAACGGCGCCGTGTGGAAAAAGGGCTGGTTCCCGAGTAATCCGAAAAAAAAAACGAAATGCGATAAGTAATATTCCGCTTGCCGAACGCCTTCGTCCGCAAACTTTGGACGAGTACATAGGCCAGAGCCACCTCGTCGGCAGCGACGGTGTGTTCCGCCGGTTCCTCGAATCGGGCAGCGTCCCCTCGTTCATTCTCTGGGGACCTCCGGGCGTAGGCAAAACCACTCTTGCGCAACTCGTCGCAAAGGCCTTGAACCGTCCGTTCTACACCCTGTCCGCTATCAGCTCGGGTGTCAAGGACATTCGCGAAGTGCTGGACAAGGCACGCCAGCAGCGGTTCTTCAATACTCCGTCGCCGTTCCTGTTCATAGACGAGATACACCGTTTCAACAAAAGCCAGCAGGATTCGCTGCTGGGAGCCGTCGAACAGGGTATCGTGACACTCATAGGCGCCACCACCGAAAACCCTTCGTTCGAAGTCATATCGCCGCTGCTGTCGCGCTGTCAGGTGTATGTGCTCAAAGCCATGACCGACGACGAATTGCAGACGCTTCTCGACAGGGCGCTTACGAAAGACGCATACCTCAAAGAGCGCAAAATCAAGGTTGAGCAGACCGGAGCACTGTTCCGCTTTTGCCGGCGGAGATGCCCGCAAACTGTTGAACATATTGGACATAATAGCAGGAGCTACCGACGGAGAGATAACCATTTCGGACCAGAGCGTAACCGAGTGCCTGCAACAGAACATCGCACTCTACGACAAGAACGGCGAACAGCACTACGACGTAATTTCCGCTTTCATCAAAAGCGTGCGCGGCAGCGACCCCAACGCGGCAATCTATTACCTCGCCCGCATGCTCGCCGGCGGCGAAGAGCCTCGCTTCATTGCGCGGCGTCTTGTGATTCTCGCCTCCGAGGACATAGGGCTGGCCAATCCCAATGCGCTTCTGCTGGCCAACGCCTGCTTCGATACGGTGCACAAGATAGGCATGCCGGAGGCACGCATAACCCTTGCCGAGACGACTATTTACCTCGCCGCCAGTCCGAAAAGCAATTCGGCCTACATGGCCATCAACGCTGCAATGGATTTCGTGAGCCGCGATACCACGGCCCGTTCCGTGCCACTGCACCTGCGCAATGCCCCCACCAAACTCATGTCGCAGCAGGGCTACGGCAGCGGATACAAGTACGCGCACGACTTCGAGGGGCATTTCGCCGACTTGGAATTCATGCCCGAGGGTATGAGCGGCAAAAAATTCTACACGCCAGACGCGGGCAACGCCTCCGAAGCCAAAATCGAAGGGCGCATGCGCGAGCTTTTGGAAAGACAAGTACAAATAACACGTAATATGACCGACAACGAACAAAAATTCTGTCAGAGTCTGCGGAATGCCTCTGACCGATAAGATTCTCGGCACCAATGCCGACGGAAGCAAGAACGACGAGTATTGCATCTACTGCTATAAGGACGGCGCATTCACCGGCAATTTCACAATGGAGGAGATGGTCGAATTCTGCGCCCAGTTCGTGGACCAGTACAACAAGGATACAGGGAAACAACTGACACGGGAGGAATACAAGGAACAGCTTCGCCGATATTATCCGAAACTGAAACGGTGGAATACTCCGGCCGACCTTTTTACCCTCATGCCGAATCTCCGATAAAGCGGCAGCTCATCGAGGAGATAAATGCGCTCGACATCGAAGGCATGCCCGAAGTGGACAATTTGTTCGTTCTCCAAGGCTCCTTCATAAATCAGGAATATCGCCTGAATGGCAATTCGGTATTCCTGCTGGACAATGATGCCTCTTATTGGGGCACGCAGGCTTTGAGAAAAACGGAATGCCGCGGAACGCTGTTTCGGCATCGCATGCGACGAGAAATACATCCTCGTTTCGGAATACGGCAAGGATGGCAGTAATCCTGAAATCGTATTGTTGAAAAGACGATAGTTCTTACGCCCCACGATTCGACCAGCCTGCAACGTCTGGCCGCCGGACATTAAGAAAAACGCCGACGCCATAATCGACGGGCATGTTTATGAAATTAAGGTACCGAAAAACAAGCAGGTCGTTCACAACATCAATAAAGGCTCTGGACCAAGCGAGGAGAGTTATTGTCAAAGTGACAGATACACCTTTGACGAATGCAAAATACAGATTAGCGGGTGTTATAAAAGAATATGACGAGATTATTATAATACAGCCGGACAGGTCGATAGAATACTATTAAAAACACAGAAATCCCTTTCGGGAGTTCTGCTTGGTTAGCTGGGTACGCGGCCCCGCCTCTTCCCCTTTCGAGGCACTTAACGAATGCAAATATAACGCTTATTCTCGAAAAAGCAATACGAATGAGGACTTTTATACAAAAACGGGCAAAAAACTTTCATTCGCCCGCATGGCGTGGAAGTTTTCGGATGTTCTGCCCAAGATTCCGCGGACTGTGGGAGGTCTTGCCGTGACACTGTCGAATGTCTCGGGCCGAGGTGCGATTCTTTCGCGACTTGCCCGCCCTATGATAATTCCAAATCTCTCCTAACCCGTTTTAACAGTGTCTTGCAGATTAACTTATGAAACGGTTTTATTATAGCAAAATAGAATTTCCCCATACCGTTATGCAGGCAGACTTTCGTACCGACCGATATGCGCTGGCTGCCGGGTTCAATGTTTTCGGTCATCAGAGTGACTTCGAAATCAAGATGCCTGTCGATTTTACTTAATGTCGCTATGTTTTCGGATTCGATTTTTGATTAAGTCGGATATTTTTCCCCTCTCCTTTCAGCCCCCAAAGGTTTTTACTATGGCATTACGCAGACTTCATCAAGGTGCTAATCCACGGCACGGCGCAGAAGAATTTGTCAGCCAATTCTTTTTGCACTTATCGGCTGCGTCGTATGGACTATCTCACTGTAATTATCAGCATAATCGAAATGTTCGTTCTGTTCCATAATTAGTAAAAATCTTTTTTTCTTCATTCTTTTAGGCAAAGGGGTGTGCACATCTTGGGTAACCCGATTAGCCGACATAAGCATCTCTCGACCTCATCCGTTTGCGAAATTACGAAAAAGCCGTGACAGTTCGCTCAATAACGGCATTAATATTAAGCCTCTTAGCTCCATTTGTCCCATTTTTATCGGTTATTTCAGAGATTTTGTGTAACTTTGTTTGTTTCGTTAAAGCATGCTTACCGTAATGAAAAAGCATCCGATTGTAAGACTGATACTCATATACGTCGTTTACGTGGCGCTATTCTGCATCGCCAAACTGGCGTTCATGCTTATATATTTCGACATCTATCGGGCCTATGACTTCGGTCAATGGATTGGGGTGTGTCTGCACGGCCTTCCGCTGGATGCCTCGACAGCTGGTTATCTTACGATACTGCCCGGACTTCTGCTCTGCGCCGAACCGTGGATTGCCGCACGTACTGCAAGGTATCTGTGGCGCGGTTATTTCGCCGGCGTCGGGCTGCTGCTCGCCGCAGTGTTCACCGCCGATGCCGTTCTGTACGGCTACTGGGGATTCAGGCTCGACTCTACCCCGTTCATCTATCTCAAAAATCCGGCACTCGCCATTGCGAGCGCACCGTGGTGGCAGATTGCCGGAGGTCTTGCAGCGGTAATGATTCTAAGCATTGGTATATATGCGCTTTTTACACGCATCGCTATTACGGATGAACCAGTCGTAAAGCATCGCGTGCGCTCCTCCGCGGCGGTATTCGTTCTTACGGCGCTGCTCATCATTCCGATAAGGGGCGGTTTTTCCGTGTCGGTGATGAATGTAGGAAAAGTGTATTACAGTGCTGACATGGCGCTCAACCATGCGGCAGTGAATCCTTGCTTTTCTCTGTTCGAATCCCTTTCGCAAGACAACGATTTCGGCGGCAAATACCGTTTCATGACAAATCAGAGGGCCTCCGAGATATTCGCCCAGATGACGGACAAGGGCGATAACCCCAGCAGTATACCGCTGCTGCGCACCGACAGGCCGAACATCATATTGGTCGTCTTGGAAAGTTTCAGCTACGAGTGCCTCGCAAACGGTTCGGCGGCGGGACTGGACTCGATAGCCCGACAAGGCGTGAGGTTCACCAACTTCTACGCCAACAGCTTCCGCACCGACCGCGGACTGGTTTCGATTCTGAGCGGCTACCCTTCGCAGCCGACGGCGAGCATCATGAAATATCCGCACAAAAGCCAGTCGCTGCCCTCGATTCCCCGCACGCTGAAAAAAAGCTCGGATACGATTTGAAATACTACTACGGCGGCGATGCCGACTTCACCAACATGCGCTCCTACCTGCATTCGAGCGGCATAAAAAACATCGTCTCGCAGGACGATTTTCCCGATACGCCCAAATTCAAGTGGGGCGTTCACGACGGCTATCTTTTCGAGCGCGTCATAAAAGACTTGGATTCCGGCACCCGCACGCCATTCATGTACATCATACAGACGTCCAGCAGCCACGAGCCTTTCGAGGTTCCGACAGGCGGCAAAACGTTCGACGATGCTTTTCTGAACTCGGTGGCCTATACGGACTGGTGTCTGAGCAGGTTTGTGAACGATTTGAAGGAATCCGATTATTGGGACAACACGCTCGTCGTACTCGTCGCCGACCATGCCATGCGCTGGCCGCAGAGCCGCACGAACTACGACGTGGAGCGCTACCGCATTCCTCTCGTGCTGACCGGCGGGGCGATAAACAAGAAACTCGAAGTGGACGTTGTCGGCTCGCAAATGGACATTGCCGCCACGCTGCTGTCCCAAATGGGCATAGACAGGCGCGATTTCAAATTCAGCAAGGACATGCTGAACTTCTCGGCTCCGCATTTCGCATATTTTTCGGCTCCCGACCTGTTCGGAATGGTCATCCGCCGCGGAAACGTAGTGTATGACTGCGCGTCGGGCGAAACGGCCCGCAGCAACGGCGATACTACCGGTCTTATCGATTACGGCAAAGCGCTGTTGCAGACTCTGTACGACGATATAGAGGCGAGATAATTTTCAGAAAAAAAGGCAGAGGCTTGAAATAAAAAATCGTGGCGCCGATAAAAAAATCCTGTTTAATCTACCAAATACAAACACACCGGCGCCACGCATATATCTGAATTCCGGCCCGGAAGCCGAAGGACTTTTGCCGTCCTTTCCTGCAAGTATAAAGAGTTGCGTGGTCTCTTTTATCCTATCGATTCGAAACATGCGGTTATAGGCTGACCGTCACGTCTTTTTCAGGCGCAAATATAAAACAACTTTTTCTATCTGCAACTTCCCGACGATAACAAAATCGTATTTTTGCCGCTTAAAAATCTATTGTGGCATATAAAAGACCGAATAGAATATCGGAAGCGACCGTTTTGTTATATCGGCACTAAACAATAAGGAGCCGTTTTCGTGTAAACGGCTCCTTATTCTGTCCGAAAAAGTTCAGGCGTTAGAATATGAAACGCGAACTTATCTCTTTATAGTTGTACACCCTACCCATCACGTCGGCGAAAATATCCGCGACGCTCAAAACGGTGAACTTGCTCGTATCCTTGGCGGGATTCAGCGGAATCGTATCGGTAACTATCACCTCTTTGAGGCTGCTGCGATTGATGCGCTCGTAGGCCGGTCCCGAAAGAATCGCGTGAGTGGCGACGGCGCGAACGCTGAGCGCTCCCTTTGTCCATGAGCATGTCGGCCGCCATGGTAATCGTTCCGGCGGTGTCTATCATGTCGTCCAGAATAATGATGTTACGGCCCTCCACTTCTCCGATAGCCGTCATCTTACCGACGACATTCGCTTTATCTCTCTGCTTGTGACTGATAATCATCGGTGCGCAAAGGTGTTTGGAGTATGCGCTGGCGCGTTTGGCCCCGCCCATGTCGGGTGCGGCTACCGAAAGGTTCTCTATGTTGAGCGATTTGATGTACGGTACGAAAATTCCGCTCGCATAGAGATGGTCTACCGGAATATCGAAAAATCCCTGAATCTGGTCGGCGTGCAGGTCCATGGTCATGATTCTGTCCACACCGGCGGCACGCAGCAGATTGGCCACGAGTTTGGCCCCTATCGATACCCTCGGACGGTCCTTGCGGTCCTGACGCGCCCAACCGAAATACGGCATAACCGCTATGACCCTGTGCGCCGATGCCCTGTGCGCCGCATCTATCATAAGCAGCAGCCCATGAGATTCTCGGCAGGCGGGAAAGTCGATTGCACGATAAACACCGTACATCCGCGGATACTCTCGTCGAAAGCCGGTTGAAATTCTCCGTCGCTGAATTCGAGCACTGTCGAGTTTCCGATTTTGGTGCCGTATGCGGCTGCTATTTTCTCGGCCAGCGGTCGGGAATTGCGGCATGCGAAGATTTTAAGTTTGTGTGTCGCCATATATTCGTTGTTTTCGTTAGTAGGAAATTTTCATGCCCCCAAAAAGTAGTATTATTTGTGCGCCGTTATTTTGTTTCGGCAGATAATTATCAACAATCGGCCAAACATTTTTCGATAAAGTCCAAAATATCGCCCCGCCCCGCCTTGCTTTCGGACGAGGTAACGAATATCGGAGGCAGTTCCCTGCCAGACTTTCAAGAAGTTTTTTTCTTGTATCGGGCGATGTTGCCGCCAAGTTTGGCGGCCGAAAGTTTGTCAGCCTTCGTGAACACTATGCCGAACGGTATGCCGCGCTCGCCGAGCATCGTGATGAATTCCAAATCTATTTTCTGCGGTTCCAGACGCGAGTCCACCAGCACGAACAGGAAATACATCTTCGGACTGAGCGTAATATAATCGGTGATGATTTTCGAAAAAGCCGCCCCGCTGCTCTTTTTCGACACGCGGGCATAGCCGTACCCTGGCAAATCCACAAGATACCAGCGGTCGTTTTACCGCAAAGTGATTTATCAGTCTGGTCTTTCCGGGCGTGCCCGACACTTTGGCCAAAGGCCGGCCCGTGAGCATGTTGATGAGCGAGGACTTGCCGACGTTGCTGCGGCCGATGAATGCGAACTCGACAAGCGAGTCGCGCGGTATCTGTTCGATTTTGCTGCTGCTTGTGCGAAACTGTGCGGAATATATATCCATGCCTGCCGAAAATTTCCTCTCTGCAAAGATAGTGCAAGCAAGGGGCATTACCAAATTTATTCTAAAAAGCCGCAGTGCACACGGTGCACTGCGGCATACTCTTCGCCGGAAAGAGGTTCCGGCGGCTCAATCAACTTGCGGGCGCCCGTTATCTTTTGCGGTGCGGTTTTTCGTCCGCGTTATTTCAAATCGTCGAGCCAGCGGGCAAGCGCCGCATCGAACTCGCCGCGGTAGTCGAGGCGCGAGGAATCGAAGCCCCAGCCATGACCGCCTTTCGGATAAATGTGCATCTCGGCAGGCACCTTATGCTCCACCAGCGCGTCGTAATACATGGTCGAGTTGCGGGCATCTACGGTGCGGTCGTCCGTACACAGGGCGATGAATGTCGGCGGCGTGGAGCCGGAAACCTGTTTTTCGGCGGAATAGCGCTCCACGAGGGCTGCATCGTATCCCTTGCCGATGAGACTCTCGCGAGTGCCGCGGTGTGTGTACCGTTCGTCGAACGTAATGACCGGATATATGAGAATCGAGAATGCGGGACGCGAAGATTCGGTAAACAGCGTCGAGGCGCATGCCGCGAGGTGCCCTCCGGCCGAGAAGCCGATGATTCCCACCTTGTCGGCATCCAAACCCCCATTCCGGAGCGTTTTTACGTGCATACTCGATGGCCGCCAGAGCGTCGGCCAAAGGCACCGCGTGGTGTCCGTTGGGCAGACGGTAGTGAAGCTCCACGGCCGCAATGCCGCGGCTTGTCATCCACTCGGCCACGTCGCGGCCCTCGTTGAAACTCGACACGAAACGGTAGCCTCCGCCCGGGCAGATGACCACAATACGGCCCGTGGCCTTATTCTTGTCGGGCAGGTAGACCGTGACGGTCGGGTCGGATATATTGGTTATAAAACCGCGGCTGTCCGTAACGGCATCGCCGCTCAGGCCGTTGCTCTCGGCAGGAGCATCCGGGTAAAGCCGCACGGTGAAAGGCTGCTGTTTTGCACCGGCTGAAACGAAAGTCAGTACGGCAAACAGTAAAAAAACGAATTTACGCATATCAGGATAATGTTTTTAGGTTGAACGTCATTTCCATGCAGGCAGCCCAGAGTCTGTCTCCGGCCGCAGTCATACGATATTTCAATGCCCCGTTCATCGTCAGCCTCTTTTTTCGGCCACGTAAAAGAGGTCGAAACACCCCTCTGAAACCTTGTCGAGATAATAATCGTCCATCTTTATGTCCGACGTAAGTTCCCTGTTGCTGGACAGCAGACGGCGACGGTTGATGCGGTTGAGAATATCGTAAGGAATCTGCAACAGACGCCGCGGCAGGCGGTGCTGCAAATCGAGTATATCGAACCGAGTGAATTTGCGGACGCTGCGGCGGTTGGCCTCGTAATACTCCATGACATTGCTGCGGCCGAAAACTCCGTAAGCGTCCACACTCCCGAACCACTCGGAAAGCAGGGCCCGAAGCCCGTCGGGCGTATATTCGCGGACATGCCACGGGTTGCGCGTCAGAGACATGGCGCTGTTGGGCGTAGAGACTATGAAACGGCCTCCCGCTTTGAGCACTCTGTAAACCTCGGCTACCAGTTCCCTGTCCCGCTCGATGTGCTCTATGACCTGAAACGACACCACGAAGTCCATGCTGCCGGTTTCGATGCCTCGCAAGCGGCGGGACATTCATACGGCGGAACTCCGCGTTGGGATACTTCGAGAAATCCAGCCCGCAGTCGAACTTGTCCACCGTGACGAACTTTTTCGGCCGAAGCCGAGAGTATGCTCACCCCGTAACCGCTGCCGGTGCCTATTTCGAGAACGCGCCCGCCGATTATCTCCGCAGCCTTGTAATATGCGAGCAGCGAGCGCTGGAACACGAAATTGTCGCTCGCATCGCAAGACACCCTCTCTGCACTCCGTATAGGATTCATCGCTCGATTATTTTTATTCCGTTTTCGTCCGCCCGCACCTTGCCGCCTTTAAGCAACACGCCCAGCGAACGTTTGAACTGTTTCTTGCTCATCTGCGTAAGACGCGCCACATCTTCGGGCGAGGAGCCGTCCCAAATGGGAAGCGAACCTCCGGCCAAACGCACTATGCCGAGCAGGCGCTCGGAAGCGTCCTTGACGCCGTCGTATCCGTTCTGCTGCAAGCTGACGTCGATACGTCCGTCGTCGGTAATCCGGCTCACGTATGCGCTCATGCTGTCGCCCGTCTGGACATGTCTGAACAGCTGGTTATTGTAGAGCATGCCCCAGTGGCGGTTGTTAATCACCACGCGATAGCCTATGTCACTGCGCGATGCGACTATGATATTCACCTTTTGGTGCGGCTTGACGCTTATCTCGTCGTTGCACACCGCTCCTTTGAGTTTCATGGTAGCCACCGCACGGCCCGTAACGCTGTCCTCGTAGACATAGACAAGACACCCGTGGGAAGCCAGCACTCCGCCGACTTGGTTGCGGTTGGGTAAAAACAGATGCTTGGCCGAAAGCCCCCAGTCCAGAAACGCACCGTGGGCGTTCTTGTCCACCACTTCCAGAAAAGCGATGTCGCCGACAACGGCCTTGGGGTGCTCGGTGGTAGCCACCAGACGGTTTTCCGAGTCGTGATATACGAACACGCGAATCTCGTCGCCCACCCTGTTTTGCAATGAAACGTAACGGTTGGGAAGCAGAACCTCGTCGCCCTGCTCGTCGGCCAGATAGAGGCCGTAGTCCGAAATGCGGTTCACGGTTAGAGTGTGGTATCGTCCGGCGCGTATCATGCTGAAAAAAGATTTATGCACAAAAGTACTCATTTATATCGGAATCCGCATCCCCTGCGCTCAAAAATAATGTTCGGTCCGAGGCGGCGCAAAAAGCGAAACGGAAAACGGATACGGTATTTTTCAAAAATAAAGAACTATCTTTACACGTTTCATTTTTCGACAAATCATCCGGTACGCTTTGGAGCAGAACAAGATAGAGATATACGGCGCGAGGGCCAACAATCTGAAAAACGTGGATTTGGAGATTCCGCGCGACAAACTCGTAGTCATAACCGGACTCTCCGGCTCTGGCAAGTCGTCGCTGGCTTTCGACACCCTGTACGCCGAAGGGCAGCGCCGCTATATGGAGACGCTTTCGACCTATGCCCGGCAGTTCGTCGGCACGATGGAGAGGCCCGATGTCGATAAGATCACGGGACTCAGCCCAGTGGTGGCAATAGAGCAGAAAACCACCAACAAGAATCCCCGCTCCACGGTGGGAACCATTACCGAGATAAACGACTTCCTGCGTCTGCTGTTCGCCCGCGCCTCGCGGGCCTACTCGCCGGTAACGGGCGAACCTATGGTGCGCTACACCGACCAGCAGATACAGGCGCTCATATCCGAGAATTTCAAAGGGTGCAAGATAGCAGTTCTCGCTCCGATAGTGCGCGGCCGCAAAGGACACTACCGCGAACTGTTCGACAATCTGAACCGCAAAGGATACCTCTATGCCAGAATCGACGGCCAGATACGCGAATTCACCGGCGGTCTAAGGCTCGACCGGTACAAGATTCACAACATAGACCTCGTAGTAGACCGTTTTCCGGTAGACGAGGCCTCCTCGCAGCGCCTTGCGCGTGCCCTGAATGAGGCGATGAAACAGGGCAAGGGCAACATGGCCGTATACGACTACCGAACCGAACAGGTGCGCTATTACAGCCGCCACCTGATGTGCCCCACCAGCGGCGAGGCTTTCGAGGACCCGCAGCCGTACACTTTCTCGTTCAATTCGGTTCAGGGCGCGTGTCCGCACTGCGGAGGTCTGGGCGAGGAGGTACGCTTCGACATCGACAAGATAATACCCGACGCCGGCAAGAGCATTCGCGACGGAGGCATAGAGCCTATCGGAAAATACCGCGCCAACATACTGTTCGCAATCATCGAAGCGCTGGGCAGACGATACGATTTCTCGATAGACGACCCCATATCGACACTCTCGGAGGCGGCCCTAAGTGCGGTTCTTTACGGCGACAGCGAACCGCTGACCGTCAGCAGCGCCGACATGGACTACACGCGCAGCAGCCAAATGGTGAACTGGGAAGGAGTCGCGGAGTGGATTTCACGGCGCGAGGACGAGAGCGGCAAGGGCGACAAATGGCGGCAGCAGTTCCTCGTGCGCAAGGAGTGCAGCGTCTGCCACGGCAGCAGGCTGAACAGTCAGGCACTCCATTTCAAGATAGGAGACAAAAACATAGCCGACCTCTCGGCGATGAGCCTCGACGACTTCGCGAGGTGGATGTCGGGAATAGAAAAATGAGTCTGGACGGCAAGGAGCTGAAAATCGCATCCGAGATAATCAAGGAAATCCGCGAAAGGGTCCGATTCCTGCTCGACGTGGGATTGGGCTATCTTTCGCTGGGACGAGCCTCGCGCTCGCTTTCCGGCGGCGAGAGCCAGCGCATAAGGCTCGCCACGCAGATAGGTTCGAAATTGGTCAATGTTCTGTACATTCTCGACGAGCCGAGCATCGGACTGCACCAGAGGGACAACATGAAGCTCATCGACTCGCTCAAAGCGCTGCGCGATGCGGGCAATTCGGTTATCGTGGTGGAGCACGACGAGGAGATGATTCGCAATGCCGACTACATCGTGGACGTAGGTCCTCTGGCCGGACGCAAGGGCGGAGAGATAGTCGCGGCGGGAACACCCGAACAGATACTGGCCAGCAGCTCCATTACAGCCGACTATCTATGCGGCCGCCGAAAGATAGAGGTGCCGGCGCAAAGGCGCAAGGGCAACGGTGCGAGCCTCGTGCTGCGCGGCGCACGGGGCAACAACCTGAAAGGCATCGACGTCGAATTTCCGCTCGGCATGATGGTTTGCGTTACGGGGGTAAGCGGCAGCGGAAAGTCGAGTCTTGTAAACGACACCCTGCGGCCGATTCTGTCGCGCAAGCTCTACCGCTCGCTGGACATTCCGCTTCCATACGACAGCATAGAGGGAGACGAGGCCATAGACAAGCTAATCGTGGTGGACCAGTCGCCCATAGGCCGCACGCCGCGAAGCAATCCGGCCACATACTCCGACGTGTTCTCCGACATCCGCAAGGCTGTTCGAAGCCACGCCCGACGCCCAGATTCGCGGATTCAAGGCGGGACGCTTCTCGTTCAACGTGCGCGGTGGCAGATGCGAGCAGTGCAGGGGTGCCGGCGTGCAGACGATAGAGATGAATTTTCTGCCCGATGTGTACGTGCGCTGCAAGGCCTGCGGAGGCAAACGCTACAACCGCGAGACGCTGGAAGTCAAGTACAAGGGCAAGAGCATCGGCGACGTGCTCGACATGACTGTGAACATGGCTGCGGAATTTTTCGAGAACATTCCCGCCATCCGCACCAAACTCAAAGCCATACAGAGCGTAGGATTGGGCTACCTCACGTTGGGACAGCCTTGCACAACGCTTTCCGGAGGCGAGAGCCAGCGCATAAAAGGCTCTCCGCCGAGGCTCGCCCGCCGCGATACGGGCCGTACCCTCTATATTCTGGACGAGCCGACCACAGGGCTGCACTTCGAGGACGTCAAACTGCTGCTGCACGTACTCGACCTACTGGTGGAAAGGGGCAACACCGTTATCGTGATAGAACACAATCTGGACGTAATAAAGGTCGCCGACCATATCATAGACATCGGTCCCGAAGGCGGAGAGGCAGGTGGCCGAATAGTCGCCACGGGAACTCCCGAACAGGTGGCCGAGTGCGCCGAAAGCTACACGGGAGCATTCCTTAAAGACATTTTGTAGCCGCCGGTTCAAATAAGGCAGGTTTCTTGCATTGCCGTTCATAGCAATAAATTTCGATGCTATGAGACACATCCATTTGATTTTGGCGGCGGCGATACTGAGTACGGCCGTCGTACTGGGGCAGAGCTCTTCCGTCAAAAAAGAGGAGCAGGCGCAAAAACACGCCGAGCGCGTGGAAAAACGCAAGATTCGAATCGAACAGTACACCCGACACATCGACTCGCTGGTAACGGTTCGCAGCTTCACTTTCACGCCGAACACCTTCCAGCGCCAGCCGGCCGGTCCGATGCGGCAAATCACCAATCCCAATTTCGAACTCAACGTCTATCCCGACTGGATAGACGTATGCCTGCCATATATCACCGGCGTGGTTCCTCCGTACAGAATCACCGTTTTCAACTATGCCGTTCCGGGAGCCACCATTACGGACTACATGGCTGCGCAGACAAGCGAGGGCTGGGAGATAACATTCTCCACGTCGCTTTTCAGCGCCAACACCTACAAGTTCCAGCTTCAAATAGCAACCGCCACCGGCAGCGCCACGCTCGACATCACATCCGAGATGTTCAACACCGTAAGCTACTGGGGGCAGATTATCGGCAACTGACGTCTACGCTCCTTTCGAAACGATACGTCGAGCCACCATTCGGGACCCGACGTATCGTTTTCTTACCGGAAATCGGCCGGCAGCGCCAGCATCATGTACATCAGCGTCTTGGCGATTCGGTAATGCCCCCGACTGTTGGGATGAAGCATATCCGTTTCCGCGTCGTGGAAATAACGCTCATGCTGCCTGCAAAGCGGATACAGTCCGCACGAGCCGTTCAAGTCCAGCACGGGGACGGACCAAATGCCCGAAGCCTGTCTGACCGCATCCACATACTCGTCGAAGAACACTCCGGCGCTGTTGGCGTAACTTTCGTCGGGCTGGACGTTGTTTTCCGAAAAACGCGCATAGGCCCTGTGAATCGGAGTAAGGAGAATTATCTGCGTCTCGGGAAAAGCATCTTTAAGGAACGACAATACGCCGTTTATCCGTCCGCAAAACGTTCCGGCGTCCATATTCGGAGTTCTTTTCTGCCGCCGCTCGGTTCGCCCGCCTGCGACCGCCACATCGCACAGCTCCGTATCGTACCACCTGCCTATCGGCACTCCGGCGTTGAAATCGTTGGTTCCGGCGAAAATCACTATGGCATCGACCTCGCGGCCTGACCGCGCAAGCTCTGCGGCCTGCTGCATCACGCCCGTCCATTGGTGGCCGTTCACGCCGTAGACCACAGGCCTGATACCGAGCATCTCGTCTAAATACTGCCAGTAATTCTTGGAGGTTCCTATATGCCTCTCGTCGGTCATCGAATCGCCCAGAAATGCGACGATGCGCCCCTTCCACTGGTCGAGGGTTCTGTATTTGCGTGCCGCCTGCGACCGGACGGCAATCATCAGGGAGGCGACGGTCAGAACGATAATGCAAATTCTTTTCATCGCCTGCCGTATATCAGAACCACCGCCTCGGCAGCCACGCCCTCCTCTCGGCCGACGAAGCCCAAACGCTCCGTGGTGGTGGCTTTCACCGAAACGCAATCCTTGTCCACACCCATACATTCCGCCAGCACCTCGCGCATCCGTTCGATATGCGGCCTGAGTTTGGGCCGCTGCATCATGACGGTGCAGTCCGCATTGCCGACTTCGTATCCAGCACGGCCGAGAAGCTGCACTGTGCGCCGCAGCAGTATCAGCGAATCTATGCCCTCGAACTCGTCGCTGCTGTCGGGAAAGTGCAGTCCGATGTCCCCGAGTGCGGCAGCTCCCAACAGAGCGTCGCACAGAGCATGTACGAGAACATCCCCGTCCGAATGCGCCACGAGTCCCTTTTCGTGGGGAATCGTCACTCCGCCGAGCCTCAGATTCAGGCCCTCGGCAAGAGCGTGCACGTCGTATCCGTGTCCTATTCTGAAATTTCGTTCCATGATTTTTCGGAAAATTGTTTTTAACTTTACAAAGTTAATCAAAATAACGAACAAGAAAAAGATGTCCGAAATAACGACTTTGACCCCGACCGAGGTTTGGCGGCAGTTCGATGCCATAACCCGTGTTCCGCGCCCTTCGAAAAAAGAGGGTAAGATAATAGCATTCCTCGAAAAAGTTCGCCTCGCGCCGCTCGCTCGCCTGCCGCAAGGACTCCGCAGGCAACATACTGATAAGCAAACCTGCTTCTGCCGGTTACGAGGACCGTCCTGCCGTAACGTTGCAGAGCCATATGGATATGGTCTGCGAAAAGAACTCGGACGTGCACTTCGACTTCGACAACGACCCCATACAGGCCTACATCGACGGAGAGTGGGTGCGTGCCCGAGGCACCACGCTGGGAGCGGACTGCGGTATCGGCATGGCTGCGGCACTTGCCGTTCTCGCCTCGGACGACCTGGAAACACGGTCCGGTTTCGGCGCTGTTCACAGTGGACGAGGAGACGGGGCTTACCGGTGCGTTCAATCTCGGCGAAGGCATGATTCAGGGGCACTATCTGATAAATCTCGACTCGGAAGACGAGGGTGAAATATTCATCGGCTGCGCAGGCGGCATCGACACCGTCGCCCGATTCGGATTCCGCCGCGAACCTCTGCCCACAGGATACAGTACATTCGAAATCCGCATCTCGGGTCTGAAAGGCGGCCACAGCGGCGACAACATAGGCGACGCGCTGGGCAACTCGAACAAAATACTGGCCCGTCTGCTCTTCGACGGCATTATAAATAAAGGAGTGCGGCTCTGCGGTCTTAACGGCGGCAATCTGCGCAACGCCATTCCGCGCGAAGCCGTCGCGACGGTTGCCGTACCGGAAAGTGCCGTATCTGAGTTCAAGACCGATTTCGATGCGCTCTGCTCGCAAATAGCAGACGAACTCAAAGACACCGACCCGGGACTTGCCGTATCGCTCACCGAGCACCCTGCCGGCGAGGCGATAGACGCAACCTCGGCTCGCAATCTGATATATGCGCTGGCAGGCGTTCCCAACGGAGTGTTGGAGATGAGCCGCAGCGTCGCGGGTTTGGTGCAGACCTCGACCAATCTGGCCTCCGTAAAGGAAGACGGCGACCGGATAGTAGTCAGCACATCCCAGCGCTCGTCGGTGGAGAGCGAGAAAATCATGGCCGCCCGCAGCGTAGAGTCCGTTTTCGCGCTCGCCGGTGCGGAGGTAAGCCATTCGGACGGTTACCCGGGATGGGCTCCCGACCCGCATTCGCGCCTGCTTTCGATTACCGAGCAGTGCTATTTCTCGCTTTTCGACACCCCATGCAAGGTCAAGGCCATACACGCCGGTCTGGAATGCGGACTGTTCCTGAAAAAATACCCGCATCTGGAAATGGTGTCGTTCGGCCCGACGCTCCGCGGCGTGCATTCGCCCGACGAAAGGTTGGAGATAAGCACCGTAGACAAATTCTGGCGGCTGCTCGTCGCCGTATTGGAGAAAATATGATTCGACACAAGGCAGCAGGCGGCCCCGTTATAAGGAGCCGCCTGCTGCCTTGAATATCGTCAAATCAAATCCGTCTGCGGCGGAACTCCGAGCAGACCACTGCCGTCGCGACCGCTACGTTCAAAGACTCCGAACCGCAACGCTGCGGAGGAAAAAGGCGGGATATAAAGACGCCGCGAAAGCAGCTCCGCCACCTCGCGGCTCAGGCCGCTGCCCTCGCTGCCCATAACCAACACGCCGTCGGCCGACAGCGTCTCCGAATATATGTCGTTTCCGTCGAGCGTCGTTCCGTAAACCGGCAGACCGGCATCGAGCGCCTGCCGCAAAAAGTCCGGCAGGTCTGTATAATGCACCCTAACACGCAGTATGGCCCCCATCGTCGCCTGCACCACCTTCGGATTGAAACAGTCGGCCGAGCAGGGCGAACAGACTACATCGCCTATGCCGAACCAGTCGGCAAGACGGATTATGGTGCCCATGTTCCCGGGGTTCTGCACCCCGTCGAGCGCAATGACGAGGCTGCCCTTCAAATTGTCCGCACTCAAATCGCGATGCGGAATCCGAACCACGGCAAGACAGTCCGTCGGGGTTTTGAGTTGCGAAATACGCTCCATCTCCTTCGGCGAAACGGCCTGTCCGCGGCCGTCCCAAAAATCCTGCCCCGTATAATAAAGCCTGTGGACGGCGAACTGCGAGTGCAAGATTTCGTCCACGAGTTTGCGGCCCTCGGCCACGAACAGTCCGCTCTGCTCGCGTGCACGCTTGTCGGAGAGCGACTTTACGAATTGTATCTCGGATTTGGTCATTAAGGGAGTCTTGTTTCCGATGACAAAAATAATCTTAATTTCGATTCCGAGACGTATTGCGAGGGGTAAAAAGCGCTCGGATTTGAAAAAAATCGGTAAATGTTTCGTACTTTTTGTCGCTCAGAAAAAAATCTTTCTGAAAATCATGTCTGAAAAAAGCTCGCCGTTCTCATCCTCGAAGATGGAACACGACTATCAGGCTTCTCTTTCGGTGCTCAGGTGCCGGTTTCGGGAGAAGTCGTCTTCAACACGGCTATGATGGGGTACCCCGAGTCGCTGACCGACCCGTCGTACAAGGGACAAATTCTGGTGCTGACATATCCTCTGATAGGCAACTACGGTGTGCCGCCTCGGAGCGAACGCGGAGGACTTCCCGAGTTCTTCGAATCCGACAGCATCCACATCAAGGCGTTGGTGGTATCCGACTACTCGTTCGAATACAGCCACTGGAATGCCGCGGAGAGTCTTTCCGACTGGCTCAAACGCAGCGGAGTACCGGCCATTTACGGCGTGGACACCCGCATGATAACCAAAATCATCCGCGAAAAGGGAACCATGCTCGGCAAAATAGCCATAGAAGGGATGCCTGAACCGGCCGAGTTCATCGACCAGAACGCAGAGAATCTCGTGGCGCAAGTCAGCTGCACCCGCCCGCAGACCTACGGCGACGGAAAGCTCGAAAATAGTTTTTAGTGGATTGCGGCTGCAAGAACAACATCATACGCTGCCTGCTAAAACGCGGCGCGACCGTCACGCGCGTTCCGTGGGATTACGACTTCACGGAACTGGACTACGATGGAGTGATGCTCAGCAACGGCCCCGGAGACCCGCAGATGTGCGGCAAGACGGTCGAGAACATCCGCAAGGCAATGGCCATAGGAAAGCCTATTTTCGGAATCTGTCTGGGCAACCAGCTGCTGTCCATCGCGGCCGGAGCCTCTACATTCAAACTCAAATACGGACACCGCAGCCACAACCAGCCGGCCCTCATGGTAGGGACCGACAAGGCTGTAATCACCTCGCAGAACCACGGGTTCGCAGTGGATACTTCGACGCTCGAAGCGGGCTGGGAGCCATACTTCATAAACCTCAACGACGGGACCAGCGAGGGAATACGCCACACCCAAAAACCGTTCTTCTCGGTCCAGTTCCACCCCGAGGCCACGAGCGGACCGGTAGATACGGAATTTTTTTATTCGACATATTCATCGACAATATAAGGAAGCACAATGGACAGTAAGATAGAAAAGGTGGTATTGCTCGGTTCGGGAGCGCTGAAAATCGGCGAGGCGGGAGAGTTCGACTATTCCGGCTCCCAAGCGCTCAAAGCTCTCAAAGAGGAGGGTATCCACACCGTACTCATCAACCCGAACATCGCGACGATTCAAACCTCGGAGAACATAGCCGACCGCGTCTACTTCCTGCCCGTAACGCCCGAATTCGTCGAGCAGGTCATCGAACGCGAACGCCCTCAGGGAATACTGCTGGCATTCGGAGGTCAGACGGCCCTGAACTGCGGAGTGAAGCTGTACGAGAGCGGAGTGCTCGAAAAATACGACGTCAAGGTGCTCGGAACTCCCGTGCAGGCGATTATCGACACCGAAGACCGCGAAAAATTCGTCGAAAAACTTAACGAGATTAACGTAAAGACCATAAAGAGCCATGCGGTAACCACCGTGGAGGACGCCAAAGTGGTGGCGGCCGAACTGGGCTACCCAATCATCATACGCGCGGCATACACGCTCGGCGGTCTGGGTTCCGGCTTCTGCAACAATGTCTCCGAACTCGAAACGCTGGCCAGCAAGGCTTTCACATACTCGCCGCAGATTCTGGTCGAGAAATCGCTCAAAGGCTGGAAAGAGGTCGAGTACGAGGTTGTTCGCGACCGTTTCGACAACTGCATAACGGTCTGCAACATGGAGAACTTCGACCCGCTGGGCATCCACACCGGCGAGAGCATCGTGGTGGCTCCCTCGCAAACGCTCACTAACTCCGAATACCACAAACTGCGCGAACTGGCCATCAAAATCATCCGGCACGTGGGCATCGTCGGCGAATGCAACGTGCAGTACGCCCTCGACCCCGAAAGCGAGGACTACCGCGTAATCGAGGTGAATGCGCGTCTGAGCCGCAGCTCGGCGCTGGCGAGCAAGGCCACCGGCTATCCTCTGGCTTTCGTAGCGGCCAAACTCGGTCTCGGATACGGTCTGCATCAGCTCAAAAACACCGTCACCAAATCCACGACCGCATGTTTCGAGCCGGCGCTCGACTACATCGTCTGCAAGATTCCGCGCTGGGATTTGGGCAAGTTCAAGGGCGTTTCGCGCGAGCTGGGCAGCAGCATGAAGTCCGTGGGCGAAGTGATGGCCATAGGCCGCACTTTCGAGGAAGTGATTCAGAAAGGACTCAGAATGATAGGTCAGGGAATGCACGGCTTCGTGGCCAACAAGGAGCTGCTGACCGACGACATGGACTCCGCCCTGAGCCATCCGACTGACAAACGCATATTCCACATAGCGAACGCTCTGAAACACGGCTACACGGTAGACAGGATACACGAGCTGACCAAAATAGACAAATGGTTCCTCTACAAATTGCAGAACATAATAAGTATAGAGCACGAACTGGAAAACTACTCGGCAATCGAATCCGTGCCCGATTCTCTGCTCCGCGAGGCCAAGAAACGCGGTTTTTCGGACTTCCAGATTGCCCGCACGGTGCTCAAACCGTCGGTCGGCGACATGGAGCGCGAAATCGCGCAGGTACGCTCATGGCGCAAAAGCCGCGGAATAACCCCGTTCATCAAACAGATAGATACGCTCGCCGCGGAGTATCCCGCCCAGACCAACTATCTGTACGTGACATACAACGGTTCATCGCACGACATCGACTTTCCGAAAGACGGCCGTAGCGTGGTCGTGCTCGGCTCGGGCGCATACCGCATCGGCAGTTCGGTGGAGTTCGACTGGTGCAGCGTGAATGCCGCCAAGACCATTCGTGAAAACGGCTTCCGCTCGATAATGATAAATTACAATCCCGAGACGGTATCGACGGATTACGACATGTGCGACAGGCTCTATTTCGACGAGCTCACTCTCGAACGGGTTCTGGACATCACCGACCTCGAAGCGCCGAGGGGTGTGATAGTGTCGGTGGGAGGACAGATTCCGAACAACCTCGCGCTGCGTCTGCAAGGCGAGAACGTCCCCATTCTGGGCACTTCGGCCAATGACATAGACCGAGCCGAAGACCGTCACAAGTTCTCCGAAATGTGCGACAGTCTGGGTATAGACCAGCCCCGTTGGAGGGAGCTTACCTCGATGGACGACATATACGACTTCGCCGACGAGGTAGGATTCCCGCTGCTCATACGTCCTTCCTACGTGCTCAGCGGCGCGGCCATGAACGTGGTATCGAACCGCGGCGAGCTGGAACACTTCCTCAAACTGGCTACGAACGTTTCGAAGCAGCATCCGGTGGTGGTGACCGAATTCATCGAAAACGCCAAGGAGATAGAGATAGACGCCGTGGCCAAGGACGGCGAAGTGCTGATTTACGCCATTTCCGAACATGTCGAGTTCGCGGGCGTACACTCGGGCGACGCCACCATGGTATTCCCGCCGCAGAAAATGTATGTGGAGACAATGCGCCGCATCAAGAAGATTTCGCGCCAAGTGGCCGAAGGGTTGCATATCTCCGGCCCGTTCAACATGCAGCTGATGGCCAAGAACAACGAAATAAAGGTCATAGAGTGCAATCTGCGTGCTTCGCGTTCGTTCCCGTTCGTATCGAAAGTGCTCAAAGTGAACTTCATCGACATAGCCACCAAAATCATGCTCGGCCTGCCGGCCGACATTCCGCACAAATCGGCCTTCGAGCTGGATTACGTCGGAATCAAGGCTCCGCAGTTCTCTTTCTCGCGTCTGCAAAAGACCGACCCCGTGCTGGGCGTCGAGATGTCTTCGACGGGCGAGGTCGGCTGCATAGGCGACGATTTCTACGAGGCGATACTCAAATCGATGATTTCAGTAGGATACGCAATCCCGAAAAAGAACATACTGCTCTCGACCGGCGATTCGCGCTCGAAAAACCGACATGCTTTCGGCAGCCAAAGCACTGCAAGACAAAGGTTTCAATCTGTTCGCGACAAAGGGTACGGCCGACTTCCTCGCTGCAAACGGCATCGAGGCCGAAGTGCTGCACTGGCCCGACAGCGGAATGAAACCCAATACGCTCGACTACATCAAGGAGAAGAAGATAGATCTGGTGATAAACATCCCCAAGAATCTCTCCGAGTCGGAGCTGAGCAACGACTACACCATACGGCGCTCGGCAATCGACTTCAACATTCCGCTGATTACCAATGCCCGTCTGGCGTCGGCGTTCATACAGGCATTCTGCCGGTTAGATAGAAGCGACATCAAAAATCAAATCTTGGAACGAGTATTAGACCCGCTCGCACGCAAAATGCAAGAACCGCCGCTCGTATGAACGGCGGTTCTTCTTTTTACATCCGCCCGTTGCCGGAATGGCAGCCCGCGCACTTGCAACCGAAAGAGCGAAACTGCCGTTCTTTTTATACTCGGCCGGACAAGGTTACGGAATTATTTTTTTATATCTTTGTAATTTGGAATCAAATACGAGAAAAACCTTATGGGCAATAAAAATAAGAATAGGCATCACGCAGGGCGACACCAACGGCATCGGCTGGGAGACGATTCTCAAAGCGATAGCCGACCCCCGCATGTGCGAACTCTACACTATGATAATCTACGGTTCGCCGGCCGCAGCATCGTACTACAAAAATACGCTGCACGATACGGAGAACGTTCAACTGAACATAATCGACTCCGCAGCCAAAGCCTCGTCCAGACAGGCCAACATAGTCCCCGCGGGCGAAAAGGAGCTCAAAATCGAGCCGGGTATCTCAACTCAGGCCTCCGGAGCCGCAGCCGTCGCCGCACTTCAAGCGGCTGTAAAAGACCTCAAAGAGGGTCTTATCGACGCACTCGTCACCGCACCGATAAGCAAATCGGGTGCGGGCAGCGCAGGATTCGGCTTTACCGGACACACGGAATATCTGGCATCGGAAAGCGAAGGCACTCCCATAATGATGATGTGCAGCGAGAGGCTCAAAGTGGCGCTCGCCACGACCCACACGCCGCTCGAAAACGTTGCCGCGAGCCTTACCAAGGAGGGCATATCCGAAAAACTTTGCGCACTCAGGCGCACGCTCATCGCCGACTTCGGAATCGTGGAGCCAAAGATAGCCGTTCTGGCGCTCAATCCGCATGCCGGCGAGCAGGACATGCTCGGAACGCAGGAAACCGAAATCATAAAACCGGCAATCGAAGATGCCGTGGGCAAAGGCGTGCTCGCATTCGGACCTATGGCCGCCGACGGATTCTTCCTCAGCGGAGCATACGCGAAATACGATGCCGTACTGGCCATGTACCACGACCAAGGGCTGGCGCCGTTCAAGGCTCTGACCCCCGACGGAGTGAACTACACGGCAGGGCTCGGCATCATCCGCACCAGTCCCGACCACGGCACGGCATTCGACATAGCGGGACAGGACAAGGCATCGGCCGACTCGCTCCGCAACGCCATTTATCTGGCTGCCGACATTTGCCGCCACAGGGCATCCTATGCCGAAATGAGCCGCAACCCGCTTCGTCATTACGAGCAAAGGGGCGGCGGAGCGGACCTTTCGGTCAGCGACCTGAAACTGCCGCAGCAGGAAGACGAACAATAAAACCGCCGGATGCTATCTTTTCGCCGACATACTCCCTGCTCAACAGCGCTCGCCCGCACGGCCGCCTTCAAGCCGCACATCGTATGGCAGACGGTGATTTTCGTCGCCCTGATGTTCGGATTGCAGCTTCTGTCGGCCATTCCGTTAGCGGTGGCGGGAATCGTTACGGGGGAAAGTATTCCCGCGTACTGCTGGCTTTATGCGACGATAGCGGTCTCGGCCGGATTCATACTCTACGCCAGATTCGTGGAGCGCAGGCCCCTGAGGTCGCTGGGCTTCACTCGCAAGGGTGCCGCAAGCTACATTGAGGGGTTCGCGACGGGGATTGCGATGCTGGCCGCAGCCGTGGGGATATGTTGCGCCTGCGGTTCGCTGCACTTCGACGGAGTCTCGGCCCATGCACCTGTCGGAGTACTCGCCGTATGGTTAGTCGGCTTCATGTTTCAGGGCATGGAGGAGGAAATAGCGCTTCGGGGCTTTTTCCTTACGGGTGCAAGCACGAGAATCCCGACGATTGCGGCAGTCGTGCTCAATTCGGTAGTCTTCGCCGTTCTGCACATTTTCAACAGCGGCGTCAGCGCAACGGCGATTTTCAACCTCACACTTTTCGGGGTTTTCGCCTCGTTATATTTTTCTGCGCACCGACAACATCTGGGGCATCGGGGCGCTGCATTCGGCATGGAATTTCGCGCAGGGCAATCTGTTCGGCATTCCGGTCAGCGGCATGGGGTCGGAAGTTTCCGTGTTTCGCTTTTCGCCCGCAGGAAGCCGCGTGATAAACGGCGGAGAATTCGGACTGGAAGGCGGCCTCGCGGTAACGGCCGTACTTGCGGCAGCGACGCTGCTGGTAGTATTTTTTGCCGTATAGGAAAAAGAAACAAGTCGGTGCGGGGATTCCTCGTTGTAGGTGGGAGCTCGCACAAAAGACGAAACGATAAATTAAAAACGCAAAACGATGATTAAAGTCACATTTCCCGACGGCAGCATTCGTGAGTATGCCAAAGGAACCACGGCAATGCAGATTGCCGAAAGCATCAGCCCGCGCCTCGCATCGGAGGTACTCGCGGCATCGGTAAACGGCAAAGTCCAAGATTTGCAACTGCCAATCGAACAGGACTGCGAGCTCAAACTCCACAAGTGGGACGACGAAGAGGGACGCCGCACATTCTGGCACACCTCCTCGCACCTCATGGCCGAAGCTCTGCACACGCTCTACCCGGGCATCAAGTTCGGTATCGGTCCGAGCATCGAAACGGGATTCTACTACGACGTGGACTCCCCTACTCCCATTACCGAAGCCGACCTTGCGAAAATCGAGAAACTGATGATGGAGCTGGCCCGCAGCAAGGAGCCGCTCGTTCGCAGGGAGGTCAGCAAGGCCGAGGCTCTGAAAACATTCACAGAAAAAGGCGACCAGTACAAGGTCGAACTCATATCGGCGCTCGAAGACGGCACCATAACATTCTATACCAACGGATGTTTCACCGACCTGTGCCGCGGACCGCACCTGCCCAACACGGGCCTCATCAAGGCCATAAAGCTCACCTCGGTTGCAGGAGCGTACTGGCGCGGCGACGAACACAACAAGATGCTCACCCGCATCTACGGCGTTTCGTTCCCGAAAAAGAGCATGCTGGACGAACATCTGGCCATGCTCGAAGAGGCCAAGAAACGCGACCACCGCAAACTGGGCAAGGATTTGGAACTGTTCGCATTCTCGCAGCGCGTCGGACAGGGACTGCCTCTGTGGCTGCCCAAAGGCACGGCCCTGCGCGAAAGGCTCGAAAACTTCCTGCGCGGCGTACAGAAGAAATACGGCTACCAGCAGGTAATCACCCCTCATATCGGAATGAAAGACCTCTACGTAACCTCGGGGCACTACGCCAAATACGGAAAGGATTCGTTCCAGCCCATACATACTCCATACGAGGGCGAAGAGTTCCTGCTCAAACCCATGAACTGCCCGCACCACTGCGAGATATACAAGACCAAACCGCGTTCGTACAAAGACCTGCCCCTGCGCTTCGCTGAGTTCGGTACCGTATACCGTTACGAGCAGAGCGGCGAGCTGCACGGGCTCACGCGTGTGAGAGGTTTCACGCAGGACGACGCCCATCTGTTCGTGCGTCCCGACCAGCTGCTCGACGAGTTCGAGAAGGTCATCGACATCGTGCTCTACATCTTCAAAACGCTGAAATTCGAGAACTTCACGGCTCAGGTATCGCTGCGCGACCCGAACAACAAACAGAAGTACATCGGCTCCGACGAAAACTGGGAGAAGGCCGAGAGCGCAATCATCGAAGCGGCCGCGAACAAAGGCCTGCCCACGATAGTCGAATACGGCGAAGCCGCGTTCTACGGACCGAAGCTGGACTTCATGGTCAAGGACGCCATAGGCCGCAAGTGGCAGTTGGGAACGATTCAGGTGGACTACAACCTGCCCGAAAGATTCGATTTGACCTACACCGGCTCCGACGACAAACCGCATCGTCCGATTATGATTCACCGTGCGCCGTTCGGCTCCATGGAGCGATTCGTGGCAGTATTATTGGAGCATACCGGCGGCAGGTTCCCGCTCTGGCTTTCGCCAGACCAAGTAGTGGTGCTGCCCATAAGCGAAAAATTCAACGATTATGCTGAAAAAAAGTTTCAAATTATCTAAATAATTACGATATTCGCGCACAGATAGATAACAGAAACGAGAAAATCGGTCGTAAGATTCGCGACAACGAACTCAAACGCATTCCGTTCCCTGCTCATCGTAGGCGAGAAGGAGGAGGCGGAGCAGAAGGTGTCCGTCCGCGCCCAAGGTCAGGGAGACCAAGGCCAGATGAGCCTCGAAGAGTTCCGCGACATGATTACAGAGCTCGTGAAAAAAGAGACAGAGGCAAACGCCTGATATAACAAGTATAATTAACACATTTAAGGAGGACAAAACTATAAACGCGACAAAACCGTTCCCCAGCAGCTCGAACAGCAATGCACAGGCCGCAAGACGCGGCGTGGCAAACGCAGGACGCCGACCGGAAAAAGAGGCGGAGCACCGCATCAACAACAAGATTACCGCGCCTATGGTGCGTGTGGTCGGAGACAACGTAACGCCGGCGGTCATGCCGATTCGCGAGGCGATGCGTCTGGCAGACGAAATGGAACTCGACCTCATTGAGATAGCTCCTACGGCGGAACCTCCCGTGTGCAGGATTGCCGACTACCAGAAATTCCTCTACCAGCAAAAGCGCAAGGCCAAGGAAATGAAGGCCAAGTCGGTGAAAATGGTGGTCAAGGAGATTCGTTTCGGGCCTCAGACCGATGAGCATGACTACAACTTCAAGCTCAAACACGCCGCGAACTTCATCAAGGAGGGAGCCAAGGTCAAGGCCTACGTATTCTTCCGCGGACGAAGCATCGTATTCAAGGAGCAGGGCGAGATTCTGCTTCTCAGATTCGCGACCGACCTCGAAGAGGTGGCAAAGGTGGAGATGATGCCCAAGCTCGAAGGCAAGAAGATGAATATGATTCTGGCCCCCAAGCCGAAAAAGTAGCACCGGCACACCTCGAACCAGCAGGCCGTTTTCGCTTTGCCCCGAGTGTGCGGAACGGCAGTAAAAGGTTTGTTCGACAAGACAAAAAAACGCAACCGAATAGGTCTGCCCGACAAAATGCGGGCAGACTTATTTTTGCTTAACCTCCAAATATGAAGACTACCGAAAAAGACATCATCGACATATCGGACTACGACTACCCGCTGCCCGAGGACCGGATAGCGAAGTTCCCGACCGAAAAACGCGGAGCATCCAAACTTCTGGTGTATCGGAACGGCGAAATCGGGCACACCGCATTCGATTCTCTCGAAGACGTACTGCCGAGCGGGGCGCTTTTAGTATTCAACAACACCAAAGTCGTCAGAGCCAGAATCGTCATGCACAAGCCGAGCGGCGCCCGCATAGAGATACTGTGTCTGGAACCGCACTCGCCCGCCGACTACGAACGGGCACTGGCCGCAACAGGCCGCTGCCGCTGGAAGTGCATGATAGGCAATCTGAAAAAATGGAAGGAAGGGCCGCTTGAAATCGAGTTCGACCTCAACGGCTCGGCGGAAAAAGCTGCAAGCACGCAAAACGGAAGAAAAACGGCGTGGTCGAGTTCAGCTGGCAGGCACCCCTTACCTTCGGGCAACTGCTCGAAATATTGGGCCGCATGCCGATTCCTCCCTATCTGAACAGAGACAGCCAAGAGATAGACAACACCCGCTATCAAACGGTCTACGCAAAAATCGAAGGGTCGGTTGCTGCACCGACGGCCGGACTGCATTTCACTCCCGAAATAATAGAGAAGCTGCGCAAAGACGGCATCGGGAAAGAAGAGGTCACGCTGCACGTGGGAGCAGGCACATTCCTGCCCGTAAAGGAGCGCAACGCGGCACACCACGACATGCACACCGAGCACTTCGAGGTGAAGGCATCGACGATAAACAACCTTTTAGACAATTACGGCCGGATAGTCGCCGTAGGCACCACCAGCGTGCGGACGCTGGAATCACTGACGGCTCTCGGCTGGCGTCTTCACACGGAAGGCTCCGTGCAGCAGCAACGCGAAGTGGGACAATGGGAGCTTTTACGACATACCGGAGAGTTACACAGGCCGCGATGCCCTTACGGAACTGCGGGACTACATGGCCGCAAACGGACTTAAAAGCATAAAGTCGGCAACGCGAATCATGATAGCTCCGGCCGGATTCCGGTTTAGAATCGTAAACTACATAATAACCAACTTCCACCAGCCGAAAAGCACGCTGCTGCTGCTCATCGCCGCATACGTCGGAGAGGACTGGCGCCGCATCTACGATTACGCGCTGGAACACGACTTCCGGTTTTTGAGCTACGGAGACAGCAGCATCCTAATCAACGACAGATAAAAATCCCGAAACATGTTTCTGCCGACGACAGCAAAAAGAGGTCAAAGCCTTGGGGTGGGATTACATAGACGTAATTCTGTTTTTCTGGCGACGCCTATATCGACCACCCGAGCCTTCGCGGCGGCAGTCATAGGACGTCTGCTCGAATTCGCGGGATTGCGCGTCGCGATAGTGCCCCAGCCAAACTGGCGGGACGATTTGCGCGATTTCAAAAAGTTAGGTGCGCCGCGGCTCTTTTTCGGCGTTTCCGCAGGCAGCATGGATTCGATGGTCAATCACTACACGGCAGCCAAACGCCTTCGAAGCGACGACGCATATACGCCGGGCGGCAAGGCAGGATTCAGGCCCGACCGCGCGGTGGCCACGTACACGAAAATACTCAAAGACCTATACCCGAGCGTGCCTGTAATCATCGGAGGCATAGAGGCTTCGCTGCGCCGGCTTACGCACTACGACTATTGGAGCGACACTCTGCACCCCTCCATACTGCTCGACAGCGGCGCCGACTTTCTGATGTACGGCATGGGCGAACGGAGCATCGTCGAGGTGGCCCGGGCCATGCGCGGAGGATACAACGCGAAAGTGCTGCGAACGCTGCCTCAAATGGGATTCGTTGCGGACAAGAGTTACGTGGACTCGCTCGACAAGCAGAGCGTGCTGATGCTGAACTCTTTCGAGCGGTGCACGAAAAGCGCGGACGCATTCGGGCAGAACTTCGTACAGATAGAGACCCTGAGCAACAGTCTTGTACAGGACCGGATTCTGGTGGAGCCGACCGCAGGCAGATACGTAGTGATAAATCCGCCCTACCCCACGCTCTCCGAGGCCGAAATAGACCGCAGCTTCGATTTGCCTTACGAGCGCATGCCGCACCCGCGATACAACGGCAAGGGAGATATTCCCGCATGGGAGATGATAAAAAACTCCGTTAATATACACCGCGGCTGTTTCGGAGGATGCAGTTTCTGCACCATATCCGCACATCAGGGCAAATTCATCTCTTCGCGCAGCGAGCGTTCGATTCTCTCCGAAGTGGAAAAAATCACGCGCATGCCCTATTTCAAGGGGTATCTGTCGGACGTGGGAGGGCCGTCGGCCAACATGTACGGAATGGCGGGACGCGATGAGCGGCTTTTGCCGGATATGCCGCCGGCCGTCATGTCTTTTTTCCGAGCAAATGCCGCAACCTGAATGACGACCACATCCGTCTTTTACGGCTCTACGACAAGATAGACGCAGTAAAGGGAGTTAAAAAAATCGTTTATAGGCAGCGGCATACGCTACGACCTTTTCGATGAGAAAAACGGAGGACGCTATTTGGAGCAGGTCGTGGTGCGGCACACTTCGGGACGTCTGAAAGTGGCGCCCGAACATACGGAGGACGGCGTATTGAAACTGATGCGCAAACCGCCTTTCGCAATGTTCGAGAAGCTGAATGCCGACTTTCGCCGTATATGCGAGTGTAACGGGCTAAAAATACCAGTTCATACATTATTTCATATCCAGTCACCCGGGCTGCACCGAAGCCGACATGAGACGTCTGAAACAGAAAACCGGAGCGCTGAATTTCCATTTGGAACAGGTGCAGGACATGACGCCGACACCAATGACCCTGAGTTCCGTGATGTTCTACACAGGCAAGAATCCGTACACCGGCGAAAAACTTTTCGTGGCTCGCGACCCAGAGGCCAAACGCAGGCAGAAAAAAACCTGTTTTTCGACTCTCCCTGTCTCCGCGCGGCCGCATCCCAAACGGCATCCGGAGCATCTGAAAAAGAAGAAACGCGGTTATTAACACTCCTGTGTCGAAATCATTTCACAACTTCGAGACCGCAAGTGCTGCCGAAGCGAGACAAATGATTACCTTTACATTCCCAAACAGCAACAAGAAATGGCTAAAAAATATACTCCGAGACAAAACAGCAACAGCTACGACGCTCTGATTCAGGCGGGAGCAGCGCTGCCGCCGCAGGCCGTAGAACTGGAAGAGGCCGTGCTCGGCGCACTGATGCTCGAAAAGGACAGCATCGTGGAGGTTCAGGAATTCCTTATGCCGGAGGCATTCTACAAGGAGGCGCACAAAATCATTTTCAGCGCCATATCATCGCTCAACGCCGCCCTGAACCCGATAGACATATACACCGTAAACGAATACCTCAAACAGCACAAGCAGCTCGAAGCCGTCGGCGGCACACAATACCTCATCGCTCTGACGCAAAAGGTCGGTTCGGCGGCGCACATCGTATTCCACGCCAAAATCATCGCCCAGAAATACGTTCAGCGCGAACTTATCCGAGCCTCGACCGAAATCCAGCGCCGCTCCTACGATGAGGAGAACGACGTAACGGATTTGATAGATTTCGCCGAAGGAGAGATTTTCAAGGTATCGGAAGGCCACGTGCGCCGGTCGATTCAAAGTTCGAAGGACATCATCAAAAAGACCCTGCTCACAATCGAGGAGGCTTCGAAAAACGACAGCAAGTTCAGCGGCGTGCCCTCGGGATTCACCTCCATAGACAAGGTTACGCTCGGCTGGCAGGCATCCGATTTGATAATCATAGCGGCCCGTCCGTCGATGGGCAAGACGGCATTCACGCTGACCATGGCCCGCAACATGGCCGTGCAGCACGACATACCTGTCGCTTTCTTCTCTTTGGAGATGAGCGCCATGCAGCTTATGATGCGACTAATCGTTGCGGAATCGGGGCTGGACATGAAAAACATCCGAAGCGGAAACCTCTCGCCCAAAGACTGGCGGCAGATGGAACAGGCGATAAAACCGCTCGAAGAGGCGCCGCTTTTCATCGACGACACCCCCGCCCTGCCGCTAACCGAGTTCCGCTCCAAGGCCCGACGGCTCAAAACGCACGAAGGCATACAGCTCATCATAATAGACTACCTGCAACTCATGAGCGGTCCGCAGGAGACCAAAGGCAACCGCGAACAGGAGGTATCGACCATTTCGCGAACCCTCAAAGCCATTGCCAAGGAGCTCGAAATTCCGATTATCGCCCTCTCGCAGCTCAACCGCGGCGTGGAGGCGCGAACAGGCAGCAACAAACGGCCGCAGCTCAGCGACCTTCGCGAATCGGGCGCCATAGAGCAGGACGCCGACATCGTGGCGTTCATCCACAGACCGGAGTACTACAAGATTTTCGTGGACGAGCAGAACATGCCGCTGCCCCCGGGTTATGCGGAATTCATTCTCGCAAAGCACCGTAACGGCGAAACGACCACCATAGGCATGAAATTCCGCAAAGAGGAGATACGCTTCTCGAACTTGGACGAGACGGAGTACAGTTTCAGCGATTCGGACTCCATAAACGGTGGCGGTGCTCCCGACGATTCGTACTTCGATTCGCTCAATCCTTCGACAATTTCGGACGAAGCTCCGTTCTGATAAAAACCCGAAAGCCATGTTCGTAAGATGCCACTCAGCCTGCACTGTCGGAATAGATGCCATTCGCATCGCCGTCGAAAGCCAATCTAAGCATGGGCATAGGCATGTTTCTGGTCGGTCTGCCGGACAATGCCGTGCGCGAAAGTCAGGACAGGATACGTTCGGCTTTCGAAAATTCGGGTCTGAAAATGACCGGAAAGCGTTTGGTGGTGAATCTCGCGCCGGCGGACATCCGCAAGGAAGGCTCGGCCTTCGATTTGCCGATAGCCGTTTCGATTCTTGCGGCGAGCGGACAGATTGCCACCGAGCGGATAGACGAGTACCTTATTATCGGCGAGCTGTCGTTGGACGGAAGCGTCAAGCCCATCAAAGGCGCACTCTGCATCGCCATGCTCGCTGCCTCGGAGGGCTTCAAAGGCATCATACTGCCCAAAGACAATGCCCCGCAGGCGGCCGTGGTGGAGGGAATCGAAGTCATAGGCGTAGATAATCTGCGGCAGACGGCCGACTTTCTTTCCGGTCTGCTGACGATAGAGCCGCAGAGCAGGACTGCCGCAGAGCAGGCTCCGGGCTTCTACGGAAGTTTCGACGAAGATTTCAGCGACGTCAAAGGCCAGAGACACGTCAAGCGTGCTTTGGAAATAGCTGCCGAAGGCGGGCACAATGCGATAATGATAGGTTCGCCCGGGTCGGGCAAAACCATGCTCGCAAGACGCATGCCCACAATCATGCCGCCCATGAGTACGGACGAGATACTCGAAACCACCAAGATATATTCCGTCGCGGGCAAATGTCCGGAAGGCGACGCGCTGATTACCAAAAGGCCGTTCCGCGCTCCGCATCATCTGACTTCGCAGGTTGCACTTATCGGAGGCGGCACCTCGCCACAACCCGGAGAAGTCTCCCTTGCCCACAACGGCATATTGTTTTTAGACGAACTGCCCGAATTCGGGCGCTCGGTGCTCGAAGTGCTGCGCCAGCCGTTGGAGGACAAGAAAATACTCGTAAGCCGAGCCAAATACAGCATCGAGTATCCGTGCAGCTTCATGCTCATAGCCTCCATGAATCCATGCCCGTGCGGATACTACAACCACCCCACGAAGGAGTGTCTGTGCAGCAGCGGCGCGGTGACCAAATACATGAACCGCATATCAGGGGCCGCTGATGGACAGAATAGATTTGCATATCGAAGTAACGCCGGTGGAAATCTCGCAGATAAGCGGCAGCGGCACCGAAGAGAGCAGCGCCGAAATCAGAGAGCGCGTGATAAGGGCCCGCGAGATACAGAACAGACGTTTCGCCGATTTCAAGGGCGTGCATACCAACGCCATGATGAACTCCAAGATGCTGCGCAGGTTCTGTCCGCTGGACGCTTCGGCATCGGCTCTTCTGAGCAAGGCAATCGAGCGGTTGGGGCTCTCTGCAAGAGCTTACGACAGAATAATCAAGGTCGCCCGCACGATAGCGGATTTGGCCTCGGAGACGAACATTTCCGCCTCGCACATAGCCGAAGCGATAAACTACCGCTCACTCGACCGAGAGAGCTGGGGAAAATAAGCTGCAAGACGGTAAGATGCACAGAAACAGGATTCATACGGCCCCGATGCTCAGGATTCTGCCGCCGCTCGCGGCCGGAATCCTAATCGGAACCTACTGCGAAATTCCTGTTTTAGCCGCTGTTTCCATGCTGGCGGCATCTCTTGTCGCCGCCTTTCTTTTCAGAAGCCGGCGCTGGGCCGACATTCCGTTATACCTGAGCATCGCACTGTTCGGCACGGCGGCCGCATGCGCCCAACGCTGCACTCCGTCTATTCCCGAAGGAAAGCGCAAAATAGAACTGCAAATCACCGCACCGCTGTCGGCCACCTCGTCGCCTCGGACTCTGCGGACGGAAGCGTGCTGCGGCGCATGGAAAGACAGTGCGGGAGTGTGGCATGAATGCAGGGAGAGAGTAACCCTTTATATCGACACCGCGCACCGCGCAGATGTCGGCGAACAGATAATCTGCGACGCATTTCTCGGCCCGCTTTCCGACAGTGCTACATCCTACTCGCGTCTTATGAACTCCCGCGGATTTTTCAGCCGCGCATACGTTCCCGCCTACTCCCGCATAATACGTTCGCAGGTTCGCCCGCACGGCATCGGTGCCCTGTCGTTCAGAATGCAAAAAACCGCAGTGGAACGGCTGCGCAGTCTCGGCATGGATACGGAAGCCGAAGGAATCTGTGCGGCAATGACCGCAGGAGACCGCTCGGGTATCGGCCGTGCCGTTCGCAAGGCGTATTCCGACACAGGTGCGGCGCATCTTCTGGCCGTATCGGGACTGCATGTCGGCATAGTCTTCACGATAGTCAATGCCCTGCTTTACCTGCTGCCGTTTTTCAGATACGGGCACATCGTCAAGAACCTTGCCGCCATTATCGCCGTCTGGGCTTTCGTAATCATGAGCGGGCTTGCTCCGTCCGCCGTCAGAGCGGCCGTAATGTTCACGGCTCTGCAACTGTCCGCAGCCTCCGGCTCGGCCTACAACTCGGCAAACGCCCTGTGCGCCGCGGCGGTGGTAATGCTCGCCGCAAGACCGGCACTGCTATTGGATACGGGGTTCCAGATGTCCTTTACGGCCGTGGCGGCGATAATTTTCTGGTTTCCGGCGGCGATGCGGCTCGTTCGGTGCCGATTCAAGCTGCTCAATGCCTTGTGGGGAACCGTAATGATCGGCATAGTGGCTTCCGCCGCCCTCGCTCCGATAGTCGCATATCAATTCGGCCGCATTCCGCTGACCGGCTTTCTGCTGGGGCCGGCCCTGATGCTCTCCGCCAATACAATAGTGTTCGTATCGCTGCTCAGGATTGTCCTGCCGCTGCCGCTATTGGCCGGCATTACGACGACAGTGCTGTCGTGGGCCGCAGGGTTTCAAAACTCGATAATCCGGACGCTGGCCGAGATGCCGGCCGCAAGCATACCGGTGAATATTCCGCTGTGGGCAGTACTGACCGTATACGCGGTTCTGATAGCGGCGACCGTCGCATTCCACGTCTTACGCCGCCGGCCCGAACCTTTCATACCAAGCACATGACACTCCGAGAATTGGAAATACTTTGCACCCGACAGGCCAGAGAGCAAATCGAGCGGCACATAGAATGCGACCCTATGAAAATCGCGCTCGAAAAACATCTGCCCGACGCCCGCCTTATCGCCTCGCAGGTCAAATACCTGCAACGCGCCCGCACCAAACTGCCAGTACTGTACGACGCCCGCTGCGTGATTCCGTCGCTGGCTTTCGAACAGGCCAGTTCGCAAACTTGCGCCGGATTTCTCGACTGCGGCGGAAAACTCTGCATAGACCTTACATGCGGACTGGGAATAGACGCCATGTATCTGGCACGCCGCTTCGAAAAGGTAATCTCATTGGAAAGGGACGAGGTGCTGGCGGCGGTGGCAAGAGAGAACTTCGCAAGACTCGGCATAACGAACATCGAGGTGGTAAACACCTCGGCGGAGGATTTTTCTATCTTCGTTCGGCGCCCATGCCGACCAGATATATGCCGACCCAGACCGGCGCGACGAGAAAGGGCGCAAGAAAGTACTTCTGCAAGACTGCTCGCCCGACATAGGCGCACTGCTGCCGCAACTGAAACGGGCGGCCGACAATATCGCCATAAAACTATCGCCCATGTTCGATATGGCCGAGGCGCTGCGCATTTTCGGACCGACGGCCGAAGTGAGCGCTCTGTCCGAAGGCGGCGAGTGCAAGCAGGTTTTTGGTAAAGTGCGGAAAGGCGGTAGCCCAATCGCGGCTCGTCGCCGTTATGGCCGATAAGGACGAAAGCATCCGCTTCGATGCTTCCGACGACGCACCTCGCACAAACGCCGAGTTCGATTCCTCATTATACCGGTTTTTGATTGTTCCGGACGTAGCGCTGTCGAAAATCAGGTGCGTGGAGAAATATCTCGACAGCATCGGCGCATATTTCTATTCGGAAAACGGATACGGCTTTTGCACCGAAGCGCCGCGCGAAGTATTCGGACGCATCATGCAGATAGAGAGTATCGAACCGTTCGCGCCCAAAACGCTCAAACGCCGTCTGCGCGAGCTGGACATAAGACGGGCCGACATCATGCGCCGCGAATTTCCGCTCTCCTGCGACCAGATTGCCTCGCAGGCTCGGCATATCGCAGGGCGGCACCCTGCGCATCTGCTTTACGAAAATAGGCGGTCAGCTGTTCCAGATTGTGCTGCGTTAGGCAATGGCCATGAAGCCGAGCATCGAAAGCAGCAGCGCCAGCAACAACAGAAACAGGAAACTGAGAATAAACGGCACGAGGCATCCCCACTTCTGCTCACCCTGCGGCAGAGGGTCGGAAATAAGAGCGATGACAAGCCCCACCAGAGGCGTGAACACCAAAGGCTCCAAAAGAACGTCCAGCCGAAGCCTATCTTGCGCTTGCTGCCGACCAGCCCGACCAAAACGTTGAGCAGGCATCCGGCCAAAAGCCCGAAAACAAGTATCAGTACAGTCATATCTTTATGTAATTAAACACGTTTTTCCTTTGTCGGCATACGGCTTTTTTTGCGTTATGCCATGCGAACCGGCGGCATGCAGCCTCTGCCGGATGCAAAGAGGAACTATCTTTTCATTCTGTAATAAACGCCCAAAGGCAGATTCTTGGCACCTCGGTCGGTAAAATAGAGTTCGCCGAACTGCTCGCAGGCCGGCTGCCCGAATGCCTGATTCACCGCACTTTTTGCCAGCAGAGCCGAAAGCCCCATAGAGTAGAGGTTAAGCACAAGGAAACTGCCGGACGGAGCGAGCAGCGAGGCGCAACAATCGAGCATCTCGCCGATATTCTGTTCGAGTATCCATTTTTCTCCGTCAGGTCCACGTCCGTATGCCGGCGGGTCGAGAATTATCCCGTCATACAAACGCCCGCGCTTGACCTCGCGCCGCACGAACTTCAACGCATCGTCCACAATCCAGCGAATGCCGTCCATAGAACTCAACTCCATATTCTCGCGGGCCCACTCACCACCTGCTTCACCGAATCCACATGAGTCACCTCCGCACCGGCACTTCGCGCCGCAAGGCTCGCTCCTCCGGTGTAGGCGAAAAGATTCAAAACACGGGCAGGGGCTCCGCTTCGGCCGATTTCACGGGCACAGTCGTAAATGAAGTTCCAGTTTTCGGCCTGCTCCGGAAATACGCCCACATGCTTGAAAGAGGTCAGGCCCAACCGCATTTTGAGCTTCATATCCCCATAGGCATACTCCACGGTCCAGCGCGAAGGCATACCCTCGCGGCATTTCCATTCGCCGCGTTCCTCGCTACGGGCATCCCTGCGGAACACGGCATGCGCCATATCCTCCCACTGCCGCGCCGGCAGCGTCGGACGCCATATGGCCTGAGGCTCGGGGCGCGAGGTCACATAAGCTCCGAAGCGCTCCAATTTGCAGCCGTCGCCGCTGTCTATCAGTTCGTAATAGCGCCACCGCGGCGTAAGCAGCTGCGGGGCATCCAATTTATCGTTTCGTTTCATCGCAATATATATTCATCATACAGCGCTCGCAATCGAACTCCAACCGGTAGCGCATATTTCCACGGACAAGATAAAGGGGTCCGCGTTCTGTCCGATTCCGGCGAAGGCACCGTCCTGTTTCGCGGCGTATGCAGTAACGCGAACACATCACCCTGTGCCCCTTCATGTCCGAGGCAGTTTCGAGCGGCGGCTCTATCTTCTCCGCCCCGTGCGAGAGATAGAACTCCCTGCTGAGACGGTTGGTCACGTTCTCGTATTCCGATACCCGAGGATAGGGATAACGCGCCGAAAGATTCTCGCTTTTTAAGTTCCATATCCGTACCGTGCGACATACGTTCGGCAAGAAGCGCTTCCAAAGTATTCCGGCGCAGGGTGTTGAGCACCGACACGGGTACAAAACGCACGTCGTCTCCGACACTCGCGCAGGTAATCCTGAATATCGTATCGCCGCTTTTTGGCAATTTGTTCGGCGGCTACGGATTTCATGCGCTCGGGGTTTTTTTGGCCGCTTCGAGCGGCATGTCGATTCTTCCCTTCGCCCTAAAACCGTTCTCGTCCTCGACCGTAAGGCCGACACCGCCCGCATCCATATCCAGACGGGCAACGACATCGACAGTGCGCATCCGTCCGCCTTGCAGGACAAGCGCGGAGAAAGCCGAATCGAAATTGCGGTAAATCCGTACACCAACCTCTATACCCTCCATTTTATTGGGCCAGATACGATCCGCTTCTGCCCTGTTTACATTGGTTCCGCGCATCTCGCCGTCATGCAGAAAACAGATTCCGTCACCCGCCGACAGCACTGCGCCGCCCGACAAGGAGAACCAGTCGCGCCCACGACGCAGCACTTGTCCGAGTGCCTCGCCCGTGGATTTCGGGGTATCGAAAGACGCCACTCCGCGCCTTGCACCGTCGATGAAATAGCGGCCCTGCATTCGCGAAAAAAACCTTTGAGCGGGTCGGGCTTGAAGTTCACGCGGCTCGTTCCCTGCGAAGCACGGCGAAGATGCGGCCGCTTTTTGCAAAGCCTCGTCTATCACGGCGCGGTAATGGGCCACGATGTTGCGAACGTAAAGTTCGTCTTTGAGCCGGCCCTCTATCTTGAAAGAACTGACACCCGCGTCCATAAGTCTGCGCCACGGAATCGGACAGGTTCAGGTCCTGTACCGACAGAAGATGACGTCCGCGCTCCAACACTTCCCCCTTTTCGTCCGTCAAATCGTATGTCAGACGGCAGGGCTGGCTGCACTCTCCACGATTGCCGCTTCGCGGACCCATGCTGCGGCTCAGAAAACAACGGCCGCTGTAACCGACGCATACGGCCCCGTGAACGAAGCACTCCAAATCCACGTCAGTCTCTTGCGCCACGCGCCGTATCTCGTCTATTGACATGTTGCGTTCGAGTATCACACGGCTGAATCCGCACTGCGAAAGGAAATCCGCCCACTCGGCTTCATGGTTGCACATCTGAGTGGAGGCGTGCATCTCCACGCCGCCGAGCCCCATCCGCAGATATGCGAAATCCTGCACTATGAGAGCTGCGGCACCGGCATCTATGACCTGCCGTGCGATGCGCTCGGCATCCGAAAGCTCGTCGTCGAAAAGCACCGTATTCATCGTAACGTACACACGTACTCCGAACTGCCGTCCATAGGCTACAAGACGCTCTATGTCTTTCACAGAATTACCCGCGGCATGCCGCGCCCCGAATGCCGGAGCTCCTATGTAAACGGCATCCGCTCCGCAATCTATCGCGGCCTCGCCCGTCGCGTAATCGCGTGCAGGAGCAAGCAGTTCTATGACATTTCGGCTCATCGGGTACAAAAATAGTGAAAACAAAAACGGGAGACAAATTCCTCCGGCATCCGTCCACTGCAAAGATACGAATCGGTCGGAAGCGAAGACCGGCCGTTTGGACGAAGTCCTGACAGCCGCTTGCAGAACCATAACGTCAGAAGCCGCGATACCGATGTGCGAATGTCCAGTCCACAGTGCAAAAGAAATCGGGTCATCCGATATTCGGACAACCCGATTAGGGGAAACATTCTCCCGCCTTCTTACGGCGTATTTCGGGGAATTATTTCTTGATTTTCGACAGAGCCTCGATTTGAGCCTTGGCAGTCTCGACACTGTTGCCGGCCGTAACCTGAGAGTAGGTCTCGATAGCCTTGGCGTAATTCTCCTTGTTCTGGTAAGCGGCACCCAGAAGGAACGTGGCATCGCCTTTGAGTTCGGGCGTTTGCTGGGCATCGATAGCCTGAGGAGCAGCCGAGATGAGTTTGTCGTACTGCTTGGTGTTGTTCAGAGTCTGCAAGTAGAGCATGTTAAGTTCGGCGCTCTCGGGAACTACCGTAAGCGCGGAATCAAGCAGAACTTCGGTCTCAGCGTATTTCTTCTCGTCGGAGAGTTTTACAGCCTCCAAAGTGTAATAATACGCATATTTGTTCTTGGCGGAAGCAGCCACACTTTCATATTTTCCGTGCGTGCCGCCGAGTTCCATCATGCTTTTGTATACATCGCCGCCCTTTGCAAGCTCTCCCATCTCGCAGTAGCTCATGGCAAGGTTCATCGCAATTGTGGTATCTTTGGGATTGGCCTTGTAACCCTTCTCGAATACGGAAGCGGCCGTAGCATAGTCCTTGCTGTTGAAAGCATCGGCGCCCTGTTTGAGAACCACGCGGCCGACCCACATCTTGGCCTTATTGCCGGTCGCGATATCATCATACTCATCGCTAAGCTCGACGGCCTTGGTGAAAGATTTCAGGGCCTCGTCGGTCTTGCCGCCCTGTATCTCGCTGCCGCCCTTCATGAACCAGCAGGTGGTAATATACTTCTTTGCGGAAGAAACCGTTTCCTCGGCTCCCTCCACGTTACCGCCCTTTTCGATGACTTCGGTAAGGATAGGAATAGCGCCTGCGAAATTCTTGGCTTCGATAAGTTTCGCCGCTTCGTTATATTTTGCGACGATATCGCCGGCACTCTGCGCCGACACGGTCGCAAATGCAAAAAACGCAACCGCAACGGACATTGCAAAATTTAATTCTGTTCATTTTTTTATTCTTCTTGTAATTTAGTTTTAGTTTCGATGTGCAAAAATTATACTTTTTTCTTTTCTCACCCAACCCGCTGCCTCTTTTTTTCGAAAAACAGGCTCACCATGCCGCCGCACTCGTCCTCCAACACGCTGCACGAAAGTTCGGTCTTGGGGTGCAGCATATCGCGGCCGAATCTGAGAAAGCCCCGCTTCGGGTCACCGGCCCCGTAAACTATCCTGCCTATCTGGGTCCATGAGCAGGCTCCGGCACACATCACGCAAGGTTCGACGGTCACGTACAGCGTGCAATCCGACAGATACTTGCCGCCCAGCGTAGAACATGCCGCCGTCAGGGCCTGCATCTCCGCGTGCGCCGTCGCGTCGCAGAGCCTCTGGGTCATGTTGTGTCCGCGACCCACGATTCTGCCGCCGCACACTACCACCGCACCTATCGGAACCTCCTGCTCCTCCAACGCCATGCGAGCCTCGTTTATTGCCTGACGCATGAAAAATTCGTCGTCCTTTTTAACGGTTTCCATAAAAATTGCATAATTTTGCAGTCGGCAAATGTAGCCATTAATTATCGGAATTACCAAAACATCACCAAATATGTACAGAGACCACACCTGCGGAGAACTCAGGATTACCGATGCGGACCGAAGCGTCAAACTGGCCGGTTGGGTGCAGAAAGTGCGCAACCTCGGAGCGATGACATTCATCGACCTCAGAGACCGCTACGGCATAACCCAGATAGTCGTCGAGGAGGGTTCCGGACAAACGGTCAGGGAAACCGCGTCGCAACTCGGACGCGAATTCGTCATTCAGGTCGAAGGCACGGTGCGCGAACGACAGTCCAAAAACGCCAAGATTCCTACCGGAGACATAGAAGTGTCGGCCGAGAAGCTGACCGTGCTCAATCGTGCGCTGACCCCGCCGTTCACCATCGAGGACAACTCCGACGGAGGCGACGACCTGCGAATGAAATACCGCTATCTCGACCTGCGCCGCGGTCCGCTGCAACGCGCCATGATTCTGCGTCACAAAATGGCTCATGCCGTGCGCAATTTTTCTGGACGGCGAAGGATTTCTGGAAATAGAAACTCCGTACCTCATAAAGTCCACGCCCGAAGGCGCCCGCGACTTCATCGTCCCGAGCCGCATGAACCCGGGCGAGTTCTACGCACTGCCGCAGTCGCCGCAGACGCTCAAACAGCTGCTCATGGTGGCAGGCTACGACCGTTACTTCCAAATCGTGCGCTGCTTCCGCGACGAAGACCTCAGAGCAGACCGCCAGCCGGAATTCACGCAAATCGACTGCGAAATGTCGTTCGTGGAGCAGGATGACGTTCTGGAAATATTCGAGCGCTGGGCCAAGTACATGTTCAAGGAGGTTTTAGGAATCGAATTTGAGGGAGCCTTCCGGCGCATGCCGTGGATAGAGGCCATGGAACGCTACGGTTCCGACAAACCGGATCTGCGTTTCGGCATGGAAATTCACGAGATTACCGACATAGCAAAAGGACACGGATTCTCGGTGTTCGACCAGACTTCGTACATCGGCGCCATAGCCGCGACCGGCTGCGCCGCATACACGCGCAAGCAGATAGACGCGCTGACCGATTACGTGAAACGTCCGCAGGTAGGAGCCAAAGGATTGGTTTGGATTCGTTTGGAGGCCGACGGCGGCGTCAAATCGTCCATCGACAAGTTCTATACCCCCGAACAGGTTCGTGCAATGGCCGAGCGGACAGGAGCCGCAGCAGGCGATTTGGTTCTGATTCTGTGCGGCGACAAGTTCAAGACACTCGCCCAGCTCTGCTCGCTGCGTCTGCACGTAGCAGAGGAATTGGGACTGCGCGACCACGCGAAGTTCGCCCCGCTGTGGGTCGTAGACTTCCCGATGTTCGAATGGGACGAAGAGACGCAGCGTTTCTACGCCATGCACCATCCGTTCACCTCGCCCAAACCCGAGGACGTGCAGTATCTCGAATCCGACCCCGCCCGTGTACGCGCCAACGCATACGACTTCGTCGTAAACGGAACGGAAATAGGCGGCGGCTCGATTCGTATTCACGACCCCGAGTTGCAACAGCGTATTTTCCGCGCTCTGGGCTTCACGCCCGAAAAGGCACAGGAACAGTTCGGATTCCTCATCAACGCATTCAAGTTCGGCGCACCGCCCCACGGAGGACTGGCATTCGGTTTCGACCGTCTGTGTTCGCTGTTCGGAGGTTCGGACTCGATTCGAGACTATATCGCTTTCCCGAAAAACAACAGCGGCCGCGACGTAATGCTCGAATCGCCCTCGCAGGTAGACCCTGCACAGCTCGACGAACTGTACCTCAAAACGGTCGCTCCGGAGAAATAAACGGGAGTCGCACCGACAAGCAAAAAGGGCCGCTGCAAAAGCGACCCTTTTATTTTTTTAATACACTGCCTTACCTGCATTTTTTTGCACACGGGCATTCATTTCATCCACCGTCCGGCCCGTTATGCGCCCCTCGGGCATCATACCGATACACTCGACGGCGGTATCGAACACAGGGTCCGCACCGCTGCCGTTTACGACACGGTAATACTCGTTCACGTCCCACAGTTTTTGGGCGACAAGGCCCTTTATCTGCACCCGCAGGTCGGGAGCCGAAACTGCCATTTGGTCTTCGTCGTATTCAATGCCTTTGGCCGCGGCAATGTCAGCAAGACCTTTCAGCATGGCGTCGTCCACACCGAAATCGCTTTTCGAAGACTCTCGAAGTCCGGATAGCGAGCAGCAAGTCCCGCTCGGGCCGAGTCCATGTAATTTATCACGAAATCGTTAATCGAGCCGCTCATAACGAGCTCGGCTCCATATCGAGTATATCTCGAAGTGTCGCGCTCGACATACACGTCAGGATATATACCCCCGCCTCCGTAAACGTGTCTGGACGAGACGAGCGTCCTGTACTGCGGAGCATCGCCGGCCACCGAATCGTGCATCACCGTGAAACGTTCGGCATACGCCCGATAGTACTCGTCTTTTCTGCCCTTCTCGAACGGACGCTGTATGACTCGCCCCGTAGGCGTATGATAACGGGCGGTAGTCAGTCTGACAGCCGAGCCGTCCAGAAGCACGAACTGACGCTGGACCAGACCCTTGCCGAAAGGCTCGGGCGCCCCACTATCACGCCTCTGTCCCAATCCTGCACGGCACCGGCCACAATCTCGCTGCCCGATGCGCTGGCCTCGTCCATAAGAATCGCAAGAGGCCCGTCGAACGCTCCGTCCCTGCGGGCGTAGGCGACGGTCGGAGCCACGATATAGCCTTCGGTGGAGACAATCTGCTCGCCTTTTTTAAGGAAAAATTCGCTGAGGCCTATCGCTTGGTCGAGCAATCCTCCGCCGTTGCCCCGCAAATCGAGAATCAGGGCCGAAGGGGACCCAATACGCTCGAAAGCCTCGGTGAACTCCGCCACGGTATTCGACCCGAAACGGTTCACCTTTATATAACCAACGCCGTCGGCCGCCATGTAAGCCGCATCGACGGTACTTATGGGAATATCGCCGCGCACTACCTCGAAATCGAGCACACCCGACGCACCTTTTCGCACGACTTCCAGCTTCACCCTGCTGCCCTTCGGACCGCGAAGCAATTTGGGAACATCGGCACGCTTCGTACCTATCGCCGAACGGCCGTCCACGCCGGTTATGCGGTCGCCTGCTCTGATGCCGACGCTCTCGGCCGGCCCGCCGGCAATGGTGCTCACGACTATTATCGTATCGCCGAGAATATTGAACTCGACACCTATGCCTCCGAAACTGCCGTCGAACGACTCTCTGGCATCTTCCACCTCTTCGGCCGTAAGGTATGCGGAATGGGGATCGAGCCTGGGACAACATGCCGCGTATGCCCTGCTCGACCACGGAACCGTAATCGAGCGTATCGACATAATGCCCAGCAAGCAGGCGATAAAACTGGGAGAGTTTCTGTGCCTGTGCAGCCGCGCTGCGTTCGGTCTCCCTGTCCAAGAACTGAGCCAGCAGAACCGAAGGCAGAAACAGGAATACTATCAATACGATTCTTCTCATCGACTTCAATACCATACCGACATAATATACCCAATAATCATACACTCGCCTCTTCACGCAATCTCGGCTTCTGCGGCACTTCGAGCTATAACCGCGACATCGGCCGCTTTTTCAATGGCCGCAAATCGTCGCACTCCCCTATCAGAGACTACCTTACGCTCTGTGCGAGCTGCTCGAATTCGACGCTGCTCTGAGTGCCTCGCACCATGTCTTTGAGCGTCGCACGGCCGCTGCTCATCTCGTCGCTGCCGATGATTACGACATAGGGTATGGAGCGTCTGTTGGCGTACTCCATCTGTTTTTTTCATCTTCGCGGCTTCGGGATATATCTCGGCCGAAATGCCCGCGGCCCTCAATGTGACCATAAGACGCATGGAAAGCTCCGCCTCCTGCTCTCCCAGATTGACGAACATCACGCGCGTGGTAATGCTCGTCTCCTCGGGGAACAAATCAAGGCCGGTCATCACGTCGTAAATCCTGTCGGCGCCGAACGAAATACCCACGCCAGACATGTCCGGCATTCCGAATATACCGGTCAAATCGTCATACCTGCCGCCGCCGCAAATGCTTCCGATAGCGAAATCCTTGGCCTTGACCTCGAATATCGCACCGGTATAATAGTTCAAACCGCGTGCCAGCGACAAATCCAGTTCCATTTCAAGACCTACGCCCAAAGCCTCGGCTTTCGAAAAATACGGTGCGCATCTCCTCGATGCCCTTCATACCGGTCTCGGAGCCGCCTATGATAGCAGCCAGTGAATCGAGTTTTTCGAATGTACTGCCGCTGAGGCTGAGAATAGGCTGCAACCTGTCGATTGCCTCCTCGTCTATGCCGCGTTCGGAGAGTTCGGCGCGAACGGCCTCCATGCCGATTTTTTCGAGTTTGTCGATTGCCACCGTTATGTCGGTCATCTTGTCGGCATGCCCTATCGTTTCGGCTACCCCGTACAGAATCTTGCGGTTGTTGAGTTTGAGCACTACATTTATGCCCAACCGGCCGAACACCTGCTCCACAATCTGCACGAGTTCGACCTCGCACAGCAGCGAACGGGTGCCGATGACATCCACGTCGCATTGGTAAAACTCCCTGTAACGTCCTTTCTGCGGTCTGTCGGCACGCCATACGGGCTGCATCTGATAGCGTTTGAACGGGAACACCAGTTCGCCCTGATGCTGAACCACGTAACGGGCGAAAGGCACCGTAAGGTCGTAGCGCAGTCCCTTTTCGCATATCTTTGCGGCAAGAGCTGCCGGCGAACCTGCGGTCTCGGAGCTTATCGCCGAAGTGAAATCGCCCGAATTGAGAATCTTGAAAAGCAGTTTGTCGCCCTCCTCTCCGTACTTGCCCATAAGGGTGGAGAGATTCTCCATTGCGGGGGTTTCGAGCGGAGAGAATCCGTACAGACGGAAAACGCTCTTTACGGTATCGAAAATGTAGGTGCGGCGCATCATCTCCACCGGAGAGAAATCGCGCGTACCTTTGGGTATGGATGGTTTTTGCATTGCCATGAGATTTATTCCATGAGTTTCTTATACTTGACACGTCCCGCAGTCTCTTCGCCCAGAGCACGCTTGCGCTCCTCGTACTCGCTGTATCCGCCCTCGAAGAACACCACGCGCCCGTCGCCCTCGAACGAGAGGATATGCGTGGCTATACGGTCGAGGAACCAGCGGTCGTGAGAAATCACCACAGCACAGCCGGCGAAGTTTTCGAGGCCCTCCTCCAAGGCGCGAAGCGTATTCACGTCTATGTCGTTGGTCGGTTCGTCCAGAAGCAGCACGTTGCCCTCCTCTTTCAAGGCGAGGGCGAGATGCAGACGGTTGCGTTCGCCGCCGCTCAACACGCCGCATTTCTTTTCCTGGTCGGAACCGCTGAAATTGAATCGTGACACGTATGCGCGGGCGTTTATCGAACGGTTGCCCAAGGTTATGATGTCGCTGTTCTGCGATATGACTTCATATACTGTCTTGTCGGGGTCTATGGATTTGTGCTGCTGGTCCACATAAGCCAGACTTGACGGTTTCGCCCACTCGGAACTCTCCCGAAGTCGGCTGTTCGAGACCCATAATCATGCGGAACAGCGTGGTCTTTCCCGTGCCGTTCGCGCCTATCACGCCTACGATGCCGGCCGGAGGCAGCGAGAAATCGAGATGCTCGTACAGCACCCTGTCGCCGAAGGCCTTGCTCACGTCGTGCGCCTCGATTACCACATCGCCCAGACGCGGACCGTTGGGAATGTATATTTCGAGTTTCTCCTCCTTCTGTCGAGCATCCTCGTTGAGCATCTTGTCGTAAGCCGAAAGACGGGCCTTGCTTTTGGCATGGCGGGCCTTGGGGCTCATGCGAACCCATTCGAGCTCGCGTTCCAGCGTCTTGCGGCGTTTGCTCTCCTGCTTCTCCTCCATTTCCAGACGCTTGGTTTTCTGTTCGAGCCAGCCCGAATAGTTTCCTTTCCATGGAATGCCCTCTCCGCGGTCGAGTTCCAGAATCCAGCCGGCCACGTTGTCCAGAAAAATAACGGTCGTGCGTCACGGCGATTACCGTACCCTTATACTGCTGCAAGTGCTGTTCGAGCCAGTCGATGCTCTCGGCATCGAGGTGGTTGGTCGGCTCGTCCAGCAGAAGCACGTCGGGCTGCTGCAACAGCAGACGACAAAGAGCTACGCGGCGGCGTTCTCCGCCCGAAAGGTTTTTCACGCTTCTATCGGCATCCGGACAGCGCAAGGCATCCATCGCACGTTCCAGTACCGCATCTATCTCCCAACCGTTCACATGGTCTATCTGTTCGGTGAGTTCGCCCTGTCGCTCGATAAGAGAGGCCATCTGCTCGTCATCCATCGGCTCCATGAAGCGGGCGTTAATCTGCTCGTACTCTTTAAGAAGCGCCATGGTCTCGGCGCACCCCTCCTGAACCACCTCCTTGACGGTCTTGGTTTCGTCCAGCTGCGGTTCCTGTTCGAGATAGCCTACCGTGTACCCGGGTGAGAATACGACTTCACCCTGAAAATTCTTATCTATTCCGGCGATAATCTTCATCAGAGTGGATTTTCCCGAGCCGTTCAGACCGATGATACCGATTTTTGCCCCGTAGAAAAACGAAAGGTAAATGTTGTTCAGAATGCGTTTCTGGTTGTTCAGCACCTTGCTGACACCGACCATGGAGAATATGATTTTTTCGTCCGCCATAATGTTCAGTTAAGTTGGTTTCGCAGTTTGCGCAAGTAGGTGCCGGCAAGGAGGGCAAAAGCAGACTCTTCCGCAGTTTACCGCTTGGAAAAGCACCCAAGGCGCAGTCAAAGGTACAAAATATTCGCCTCTTAACAAAAAAGAGGTCGGAAAGAGAGTGTTTCCGTACTCTTTCCGACCTTGGTAAAACAGTATCGCGGGGCTATCGTTTCACCACGACGCCGTTTCTGTCCTCCGCATAGCCGCTCTCGGGAGCGGTTTCAATAGCATTGAAATTAAGGCGCGTAACCGCCTGAACGCCTCCGCGTCCTATGCCCGAAGTCCCGCTGTTGGTACGGAGCATGTCGCCGCAAAGAGCGAAGTCCCAGTCTTTTCGGGCTCTCCACTTCGCATCCTCGTCCTCGTCCGCCAGAGGGCTCGTGCCGACTACCGCACCGCTTTCAAGCGAAAAATATGTCCACGTGGAATCCGACACGGAAATCGTCACGGTATTCATCACCGGACGAACCGGTTTCGCACCGTCACCGTTATTGTCATCTTTGCAGCCCGTAAATGCAATCGCAGCCGCAAGAGCCGCAAGTATCATAATCTTTCTCATCTTCTCACTCCTCCACGTTAGCTATGTCGGTGGTTCCGTTGTCCTGATAGAGGTAACGCAGCGTCACCTTTCCGGTCTTTCGGTCGTAGTCCGTAAACTGCACTTTCGAATATTTGCCCGAAGCGGTTCTGAACACGAAAGGATAGCTGTAAGGACGGTACAGATTGTCGTTCCACTTCACCTCGCTGGCCGATGTGGTGGTCGCAGGAGTAGTGGCGACAGAGAACACATTCTCGCCAAGGGCCAGCTCGGAACCGTCCAGCGTGTTGCAGACATATTCCTTGGGTGCATTTCCGTCCCGCAAGTCAAGCACCGAAAAATACGTCACGCGTCCGCTGCCGAGCGTCTTGCCTCGATTCGAACGGGTCACGGTCAGAAAAAACTTGGGTTCGGACATGGCCTCGACCTGCGAAAGGTAATCCGTGAAGTCGAAGGCAATCTCCATGTCGGCCGACCCGTAGGCGCCCTGCATGTTGTTGTCGCCGCCCTGATTGCTGACCGTGGTGGTGGAGACCTTCACCGTCGGAATCTCCGCATAAGGTTTGTTCGCCACGCCGAGCGCGAAAAGCAAGGTCGTTGCGCGAAGTATAGGTCAGCCCGACCTTGAAGATTATTTTCGGCTCGTGGTACTTGACTGTGATTCCGGTCACGTCATCGCTGAGCATGTTGCCGTCGGCATACTTCTGCAAGAAGAAGTAATAAGGCAGATAGAAACGTCCGTTGTCGTGCGAATAGGAGCCCCACGAATTGACCACTATGAAGGCTCCCGTGGTCGGCTCGCCTCCTTCGGGCGTAAACTCCACGGTATCGTCGTATCCCGCTATCGTCATCGCATGCGCTCCTGTGGTGGCGAGCCGAGTGAGAAGCGAACGGTAGCCGGTCTGCGAAGGGCCGTCGTAATAGTCGTTCATCTTCCAGTCGCTGCTGTAAGACGAATAGGTCACTACCCCGCCCTGCGCCAGATAGCTTTTGACCACCTCTATTTCCGCTTCGCTCGTCACGGGCATGGACAGAATTTCGTCCACGCGATAGTGCATCGCGCGAATGTATTTGTCATAGCCGCTCTGCCAGCGGAACTGATAGGCGGAAGTCTGGTCGGGGAAATCGGCGAGATTCATAACGCCCGTACTGCGGGCGATGTTAAGTCCCTGTTCGGACCACCCGCCTTCGTCCATACCGTTATTCAGAAAATTCCATGTATAGAAGTAACTGAATACGTTGTCGGGTGCTGTCGCCTTGCGCCCCAAACAGCGGTTCATTTCATAAGTGAACATATACCGTATGCCGGAAGACTGGGCGCACGAGCCGCCTATCTGGCTGAATATTGCGGGAAAGTGCTCCGAAACGGAGTTGTCCACGCTCTGCGGCAACGCTTCACGCGCCGAAGGCGTCCAGAGCCTGCGCTGTTCGAGCAGACGCTGCACCTCGGGCGTTTTGACCGGCACCGGATAAGACTTGCGCGGCTGTGCAAAAACCGCCGCCGTCTGGAAAACGACGGCCGCGGCAAGCAATACATTACGAATTTTCATTCGACGAATCCTCTCTGAAAAACTCATTTCAATCTGTTGTACGTTTTGAGTGCCTCGGCCCTTACCTTAGGTCCGTAAGACTCGTCGCGGCTCATGGCCTCGGCCACGGCGGCGATTTCCGGCGCCCTGTACGACAGGCGGAACCAGCCGAAAGCCTCCAACATGTCTATCTGTGTCTGCTCGTCTCCGCAGTTTTTCATATATTCGAGAAGCTGCGGCACCATAAAGTGCACGTGATAGTTGCGCATCGAGCGAATATTGTTCATGCGCGAAGTCGGTTTGGCGTCGGGCGAGATAACCGTATTCATATCTTCAATCCAACGTTTGGAGTTGTATTCTATTGCGTGCGCAATCTGCGCCTTCACTTTCTCGGAATCCATATAATTCGTGGATTCGTCGAACTGACGCTCGAACTCCGCCATTAGTTTGTCGGTTTCGAACATCGGCAGCGCCTGTTTCACTCCGAACTCGATTCTCTCCGTGGTATTGTTGCGTATGGCTGCCGAAATAAGCGCCGGAATCAGACGCTCGTCGCCGCAGGTCGCAATCATGTTCATGCCGAAACGCTCCACCATCTCGTAACTGTCGCCGACAGCCAGATTGAGCGCCTGAACGAAATTGTCGTCGCGGCACTCCGACAGGCTCACCAATGCCTGAACGCGCACGATACCGAAATTCGAGGTCTTGAAGATTTCGAGCAAGTCGTCCGAGGAGAGCTTTCCAGCACGGAACAACTGCTCGATAGCCATCGTGCGAACCGCCGGATAAGGGCTTTTCATGGCCTTCTTCCATACTTTCACATCTCCCGAAGCAAGGGCGTCGTTCAAATCGAAGATGTCCACCGAAGGCTTGAAGGTGAAAGTCGGGTCGCCGATGACATGAGCCTCCAAATAAGGGCCGTACTTGACCAGATTGCCCACGCGCATACCCATACCTACGAGGCCGACATAACGGTCTATCCATTTGTCCTGCAACACGTTCACCGAATTGGCCACGACGGCAATCGTTTTGCCCGGATTGAAAATATAGGCATTGGCGATGCTGTTGTCCCTATGGAACGAGCCGTTGAAACATGCGTCCAGAACGACAAGACGTGCCGCCGGATGGTAGTTGTCGAAATCGCTCAGATACAAATCCAGATTATAGAGGTGAATGGAGTCCTTAGCCCTCTGCTGGGCGTCGAACGCCCCGTCGAACCAGTGCTCCGGAACATCGAACTTGGTCATCAGCTTCACCTTTATGGTATCAAGATTCTTACCGTGTTCGGCCGCGTGGCGCAAAGACTCGCGCAGATAGAGTTTCACGGATGCTATCTCGTCCGCCGCATAGTTATGGAGCGGAAGATTGTTCAGATACTGCGTGTCCCAGTCACCGTGGTGGTGCAGGACCGCATAGTCCAAATCCTCGCGCTGCATCTCGTTCATCAGCGTAAACTTGATGTAGTCCTGCTGGCTGTGGTCTATGTAGCTGATGCCGTTTTTCTGTTTGTTGAGCCATGGGAAATGGTCCAGCAGCATGGCTTTCTCGTCGATGCGGGCCATCATGGACTCCGAAATGAAACCGTGTCCGCTGAAATAGAGAACCTGATCCAGAGTGTTGGCGCTGCGTTTCTCGGCGACCACCTTCTCCAAGTAGGCACGGAGTTTCTCGTAGCGGGAAGTTCCGCCGCAGTCGGTCGGGCGGATACGGCCGCTGTATATATCCGGACGAAGTCTCTGGGCCGAAGTCTCGGTCAGCGAGTAGTAAAAGTAATCCGGAATATCCTCGTCGCGTTCAATGAAACGGAATTCGAGCGAGAAATCGTCATAGAACCTGTCCGAGGGGACCGACGACTGTTTCTTGTCGAACGTCTTCTGATTCATCTTGAAGGCGCTGGTCATGTGCTGCGCGTCGCGAATCATCGGAATCGGAATATCGCCCATGAAGACGGCACCCTCGATAGGCGCCTTCTTGTCGGCATGCAGCTCGATGAGCCGAGAGCGCAACGAATCGGGCACGCCCCAGCAATCTATAACGGTGTATACTTTAAGTCCGCTGCGCTCGATTTCGGCGGCATAGGCCTCTATCTGCGGTTTGGCCTGCGCATAGCTGGCGCTGTCCACCACTATGGCGAATCCGCGTGCGGCCGGCGAGGCGAAGAGCGTCTGCGCGGCGAAAAAAGCAAACAAAGCAATAAATTCAGTCTTCTCATTATATAAAAAGTTAAATTGTTTTTCATTATTAAAACAGCAGATTTACGCCTGCCGTAATCTCGGCGAATTTCGTCTTTTCGAGTATCGACGAGAATTTGGAATCGCCCGTATAATATCTCATCCGAGCATCGGCATACACACCTATCCAAGTGGCGAAGCCCGAAAAGTTCACGGGAAACTGCGCCGAAACATTAAGCATTCCGGCACCGTAGCTCGCCGTGCGATACTCGAATGTCGGCGCCGTGTACTGATTGAGCAGTTTCGGCATGGCCGTCATCGAAGTGCTCAGCGGCATGGCGTACTCGCCCGCAAGCGACACGCTGAGCAGACACTTGCGCAAGTCTATATGTTCGGTAGCTCCGAGTCGCGCCACGGCTTTGGTATACTTCTGCATGTAACCGTCGCCCTCGTAGTGCAGCGTCTCGGAGGAGATGTATCGTCCGCTTAAAAACCAACTCAAAGTCGGTTTGTCGTTTTTCATAACGTCCATACGATACCCAATCGAGGCATCGATGTCGGTGGTGCGGTTCAGCAACGATTCGTTGAGAACCTCGTAATATAAGGAATTGTTATTGTTCGGGTCGCGCTTGGCCTGCTGGTCGTACCACGTTCCGTTGCCGCGTTCATACGAAGCAGTCAGCGTTACGTTGTGCACCAAATGCACTCCGTGCAGACTGAACCGCTCGGAAATGCCGTAGCCGCTGCGCGAATAGTCGCCGACCAAGAAAGTGAATGCAGAACCTCCGTCGCGAGCATCCTCGTCGCCGGAAAGATAGTAGAGTTCGAGAAAATTGGATACGGAACCCGACGAGTTGCGGGCCGCGAACTGGAAAGCGCCCTTATAGGTCTCTCCCTTATAGTCTCTCGGATATGCACCCGACACACCCGTGGACATTGTCGCACAGTCTCCCATTCCCTTGAATCGGAAATATACGTAAGACTCCTGCGTGTTGATGATTGAATGCGTGATGCTTTCGCGCAAAATGTCTATGTCGGCGGAAAGGCCGAGCATGAAACGTCCCGCTATGCGCCATGCGATACCCGGATTCATCACGAAGTGCATCGCATCGTTTTTGGGACGCGGGTCGGTCTGATTGGCCGAACTGCCCGTCAGATACCGCACATTAAGCCCTATGGAGAGCTGTCTTATGGGAGTATATGAAACCCCAGCCCTCAAATCGAACTCCTCGATATTGAAGTCGCTGCGTATGGAATCGGCCAGAATAAACGGGTTCGCATCCGAGATGTACATCGTCGAATTCCAGCGCCTGTCGTTCTGTTTGCCGTTCCGATAGGACAGCAGGCCGAAACAGTCCACCTTGCCGAAACGGTGGTACCCCGTAACGGAAGCACCCAGCGCTCGGGTCTTGGACGATTCGTCCACATCATGAAAATCGCCTCTGCCCAGCGAGTAACCGACGTCTATACGGGTCATGTTACCTACCGGATTATCCGAAAGAGTAGTGGGATTAAGGCTCCGCCACCCCGTATTGCCGATATAATTCAACTCCGAAAAAGCGGCAATTCCGCCTTCATCTGACCGAATGATACGACGGAAGACAGCGACAGCGCTACCGCACACATTATTTTTGGTTGCTCTTCTCATAAGAAGCGACTCAGAAAAAAAGTTAATATCTCTATATAATATAAAAAGGTTCCGGCCTTTGCTCGGCCGCATGCCGCCTCGGGCCGGAACCATAGCCTAATACTCTACCGCATTATTTCGGCAGATTCACCAGCGGCTGGTCGATAAGGAAGTCCTTGGCCGAATCGTTCGTATCCTGATAGTATACGCGATTGGTTTCAGCATCGACAGTGCTCTTTCTGACGATAGCTTTTGCCGACCATGCTGCCATGCTGACGTAGGATGCGTCGTCTCTTGTGAGCAGGTTCTTGGTCGGTTCAGTCAATTCGGGGTCTACCATCTCCACTGCATCCAGAACATAGTTGCTGGGCATCATCAGGTACTTCATGGTTCCGTCCGAATTGGGAACAGTGCTCAGGTTTGCCGGATCGGCTGCGAACTGTGCAGGAGTTTGGCCGGCAGGCAGTTTGGCCAGCACCATTGCCGAGCCGAATGCACCCTGTCCGAACGACTTGGGCTGTGCATTGTAGTAGATTACATCCATGTTGGGAGCCTCGTAATCCACATCGGTGAAGATACGTCCTGCATCGCTGAGATATATCTCCCAGTCGGCGCCGCTCAGATTGGGGCATTCAGCGGCTTTGAGCGTCGAGTGGTCGGTAGCGTCGTTGGCAATAACCACGCTCTGTCCGGGTTGCAGAGGATAGTCGGTTCCGTTGCCGGGGAATGCCACTACATAGCCGTAGAAAGGATAGCGGTCCAGCTGCTTGCCGTCATTGTCCACCCACTCGGTCGGTTTGCCTTGGAGCTGGGTCATGTTGCCGACTATGCACTGGTCCAGATACTGCACCTCGTCCGAATTGTTCACGATTTCGAAATAGGTGTCGTTGAAATAGTAGAGGTACGAAACATAGTACAGCGATTTGAAGATGAGCGAGGATTTTCTGACAGTCTGCAATTCGACCGATGCAGCGGCGTCCTCATACACGTTCACGTTCGCAGAACCGTTGAGCGTAATTACGTCGCTTATCTTGCCGTTTACCAGAATGCGATACTGGCCCGACAGAAACCGTCAGTTGCAGGCTTTCGACAGCAACGGTATCCACAGAGTAGCTCTGCTCCTTCTCGTTGGTAGCCGAGATGCTCAGACCCTGCACATCGGCCATATTCACATCCTCGGGATATGAAATGTTAATCGACAGGGTGTACTTTTTTTCCCACCGGCAGTTTTACCGCCGTCATCGTCCTTGTCGCACGAAGACATCGCAACTACGCAGAGAGCGAGCAGCGAGCCGGCGAGCAATGCTTTGAAATTTTTTTCATAATTAAAACGTAATTAAATTATTAAATAATGAAGTTGATTGGTATATCTATTTTTTCGAAGTTCCTATCTTGATTTTCAGTTCCGCGCCGAAGTACATATCGGGATAAATCTGCTTGTATCCTGTGGTGTGGCGATAGACATGCCAGCGCGAAGAGTTGGTGAAGTTGTTGGCCGTAAAAGGAAAGTTCGAGCATCCGCCCCAGGCTCCTTGGTAAGGCGGAAATTGAGCATCACCCACGGTTTGAACACCTCTTTGTCGAAAGCAGTCAGCATATACTTGCTCACCATCTGGTCATAGCGCGAATCAGTTTCGAACCCGGGCTGCCATGCGGTATAGTTTTTCGTTCTTGTCGAGAAATCCGACGGGAGCAACGAAAAGGTTCTTTCCATCTTCCGTGAGTGCAAAAAGGTCATTGCCGTTCTTGTCGCGGTATATGTTCTGGTAGCTCTCGTACCAAACCACCTGCACGGTAGTGGAGAAAAACCAATCTCAGCCTCGGGATATGGGTGATGAAACGGAAATTGGTATTCACACGGCTCTCTATCGTTCCGCTGCCGGCAGGGTACTTCTTCATGTAGGGGGTAGTTGTTGCGAATCGTCGCGACTCCGTCCTTGCATCTGATGCGCTCCACGTTGAACCATGCTCCGTCCACGACCACCGACGTGCGCAGGGGTCTTATCTGCCCGAAGTTGAGCGAGAACTCCACTCCGTGCTTCTTGGTCATGTAGTTGTTATCCGGCACGTTATAGGTCAGAAGCAGCGTATCGGCCACTGTCGTGGCCTCGCCGGGGTTTCCGTCCTTATCCAAATAAGAGAGCACTCCGTCGCTGAATTTCAGATTCGTCGCGCCCTCGGGCACCGAATAGCGGTTGAACCGCGAGAAATGCGGAACGGACGAAAAACCGAACTCGTCGGTGTGCCGTTCGTCGAAATAAGTCACAACACCGTTTATCTGTCTGATGGCAAAGCCGATACCTGCCTCCCACTTGCGGCTTCTGGTGGGTTTGAGATTGGCATTCGCCGTAGACTTTATCACATCGGTGGTCATCAGGGCAATCGAGGCGCCCTCGCCCTCCCTGATGCGGCTCAGGCTCAGATTGTCGAAATACGCATAATCGGGATAGAGGTAGAGCATCGAGGGTGCCTTGTGCGAAATGCCCCAGCCGCCCGTTATGCTCAACTCGTCGAAGATTTTGTTGTTGTCGCGGTTCAGGACCTCGTATGAAACGTTCACACGCGGCTCGACCATGAAGATTCCGCCCTGACCGGCACGCTGCTTGTCGAGAAACATCTGGGTCAGACGCACGCCGCCCTGAAACAGCAGCTGGGTGGCACCTATCTCCACGCTGGTCTTGTCTTCGGCGAAAAGCGAGAGATTGTGCAGCGCAGGTATGTCCTTGAATACACGCGGACGAAGCGTCTGCGAACCGCCCATCTGCGGCGGAGAAGCGATGTCGTATATCACGCCCTCGCCCTTGTTCATGTCCATGCGCCAATCCGCTCCTATTTTGACGTTCGTGTAGCTGTGATCGAGGAACTGAACGAGTTTTGAGGCCTTGACCACTCCGAACACGTTCACCGGCAGTCCGTCTATCGTGTAGTCCGAATAATACGACTGGGTAAGGAATCGGGCCTCCTGCACTCCGGCCTCGGTCGTGTTCGTAACCACGCCGTTGGGCGAAGCCACGTAAGCGTGCTGCTTGTCCTGCTGGTGCGAAACCGATGCACTCAGGCTGTAACCCAAATCGGAAATCACCTTTCCGCCTATTTTCCAGTCGCCCTCGATGCTGAGGCGTCCTCCGATATTGCTGTTTTTGAACGTCTCGCCCAGAAGATCCATCTGCGGGTCGCGGCGCTGATTGTTGATGTTCGAGAAGAACGACGCCCTGAGATTGAAGACGAAAGGCCGCGTCGAGGAGTTGAACACGTTGGAGTATCCGGCCGATGCGGTGATTCGGTCGTAGCCCATGTACCGTTTGCGCGTATCGCCGAAAGACTGGGACCAGTCCACTCCCGCATTGACGGCTCCGCCGTGTTTGAGGGCGAAACCCTTGCCCGCATAGGCCATTTTGGAGAACGGGTCGGCCTTGAACTTAACCTCCCACGGCGTCACGCCCGCCTTGGTCTTAACCACGACCACGCCCGAGGTAAGGTTTCCGTACTCCACCGAAGGGATGCCTCGAATCACTTCGAGCGATTCGACGTTGTCGGCCGATATGGTTCGCATGTCCACGCCTCCGGCCGAAGCGGTCTGCTGGGCCATGCCGTTATTCGAAGTATTGGTTCTGGAACCCGCCAGCGTGGGCGAAAGGGCCTGCATATTGCCGTCGTTGGACAGCGGTGCGCCGTCCAGAATAATGGCCGTACCCATCGCATTATTGGCATCGGAACTGATTTCGCGCACGGCCGCCTGTCCTATGGCGTTGAGATTCGGGTTCTTGGCAAGACTTCCCGGCAGCAGGCTGCAACATGTCGTCCAAACTCTTGGGCTGGATGTGCCGTATGGCGTCCTCGTTGATTACCGACGAAGAACCCATGACCACCGGAACAGCAGTCACCACCACCTCTTCGAGACCGAAATTGAGAGAGTTCATCCTTACATCGAAATTCTCTACATCGGTCTTTACGTCCATCTTCGACTCTATGGTCTTGAATCCGAGAGCGAAAACCACATACGCATGTTCGCCTTCGCGCACGCCGGCAAGCGAAAAACGCCCGTCCTTGTCAGTCAGCGTGCTCTGCGTGCCGTCGAGCAGGAACGTCGCCAGTTCGATTGGACGCCCAGTAAGGGTGTCGATTACGCGGCCCGATATTTTTATACAGATTCCTGTCGGTCCTCGATTGGGCATAGGCTCCGTTTGCGAAAAGCGACAGGATGACGCACGACAAAACGAATGCGAAACAATACGCCTTGCGAATGCGAACGAAGGCACGTCCGACTTGTCCGTTATGGTTCTTATGTGTTCGTAGAATCGACATGCTATAAATTTTTCTTTCTAATTTCCGTGCTTCCGTGCACGCTTCAACTGGCCTTAATACATCGGACCAATTTTTCGCAAATATATTAATAATTTTACTTATTTATATATGTGTGCGGCCTCGCACGATGAAAAATAATCAAAAATGATGACTGCAAGGCAAGCCCGATACCGAGAAATAAGTAACGTAATTGGGCGGTAAAATAGTCTGTGAAGCGGCTTCGGCGCGTCACTTCGCTATCACGACGCGAATTCCCTGCTCCTCCATCGCCTTTATCGCCGACTCCGGACATCCGCTGTCGGTGACGAGCGTGTGAATCTGGTCGAGGTTGCATATCTTGCCGAATCCGCGGCGCGAAAACTTGGAAGAGTCGGCGAGCACTATCGTCTTGGAACAGACCCTCATCATCTGTTTGGTAAGCTCGGCTTCCTCTATGTTCGAAGTCGTGACCCCGTACTCGGTATCCAGACCGTCCACGCCGATGAAGAGTTTCGAACATGTGAACCTGTCGAACTCCGAAAGAGGCAAGCCGCGCACCGAAAGAGATTTCTTGTGAATAACGCCTCCGAGCTGGATGACGTTCACGTTCTCCAATCCGTTCAGTATCAGAGATACTTTCAAGGACGAAGTCACCACGTTGAGCGCCCCGTTCACGCTGCCGATATTTTCGGCAAAAAGCGTAAATGGTGGAGCCCGACGCTATCATTATCGAATCGTCGGCATCTATGAGCGCAACGGCTGCACGGCCGATAGCCTGTTTCTGCCGCCTGTTGAGTTTTTCCTTTTCCGAAACGTTGCGGTCCGCCACATGCGGATTCGCCGGACACGCGCTGCCGTGAGTACGGTAAAGCAGGCCCATGTCCTCCAACTGCTTGAAGTCCTTTCGCACGGTAACGGTGGTGACGTCCAAATCGCGGGCGATATCGGCCACACGTATGAACCCGTCGCGTTTGAGAATCGAGAGAATGTATTTGTGCCTTTCGGCAATACTCATTACATAAGCCATAGCGGTACGAACTTGCGCGAAACGGGAAGAAAACGTTCCGCATCGCAAATATACGATTTATTTCGGACGTTTCCTTTTATGCCTGCCTACAAAAACTTTACAGAGACTTATCCGGCGCACTCCTCGTCCCGAATCTCCCAAACTCCGCCTTTGCCGAAAATCGCATCGAGCCACCCGTCGAGCCTGCATGTGCGCACCGCAACGTCCAGTATCGTATAGCGCCGACGGATATGCTGGGCACGGATTGCGCTGTCGCGAAGTCTTCGGCGGGAAATGTCTATCTGCTCCGGACGGACGGGAGCGTCGACCGCAGCCAGACGTCCGGCAGCATCCGAGAACGGGATTATCTGCCGTAAAAGCCGTTTTTTGATCTCCGGCCAATCGTTTTTAAGAATATTCAACTGTTCCCGCAGCTGCTCTCCCGTCACATACTTGGCCGTCATTTCCGTAACGCCGATTGTCGGGAAATCCGTACCGCGGAACATCTCCGCCGCACGCTGCTGCACCTGCCCGAGCGTAGGCCAGCGCCTTACGCACTCCTCCACGTCCAAAGCAGACATATCCTCCGAAAGGAACCGCTCGTACAGAGCCGTGGATGCGAGCAAACCGATACTGACCTGAAAACCGTGCGAAGGCGCGTGTCCGTCGGCCATGCAGTGGTGCTCCATGTTCCACAGGTGCGAAAACTGATGGTCTGCGCCGCTGGCCGGACGACTCGACTTGTGAGCCTGCATCGCGAACCCGCCCAAAAGCAGTCCTTCGATAAGCCGCTCCGTACATTTCAAATCGCCGTGCCGCACACCTTCCGGATCGGACAGGGCGTCTTTAAGCCCGTCCTGCACCACCGAGAAAGCGAACTCGTCCAACGGCTCCACGCCGAGGGCATCCGCCAGAATCCAGTCGGCACCGGCAGGGACCTTGGCCAACAGGTCCGCATAGCCGCTGGCCGTCATATCGGCGGGCGCCGAGGCTATTATCTCCGTATCGGCCACAGCCGCAAGCGGCGCGGGACACGAGAAGGTCTGTTTGGCCCCCTCGAACGTTACTGATGCGCCGAAAGCCGTATATCCGTCCATCGAGGCGGCCGTCGCCACGGTCATATATCTTCTTCCCCTGCGGAACGAGCAGAGTTTGGTCAAATCGTTTATCGTACCCGACCCGACGGCCACGGCTATCGCATCGGTAGAGGCGAGCACGCCGTCCAGCCTCTCCACAAAACGCCACTCGGCATGCAAATCCCCGTCAGTGAACACGAACGGAGAGTCGGGATTCAGCCCCGCATCCTGAAAATACTTCTGCAACCTCTCTCCCGCAACGCGATAGGTATTGAGGTCCGCGACTATCAACGGCCGCTGTCCGGGAAACATCTCCGAAAACAGGCCGGCGGTCTGCGGGAGCACTCCGCGACCTATTTTCAGGGCTTTGGTATCCGTCGCGCGAGCGAGCGCACTGTCTATTCTATTCATCTTGCTTCAAAAAAAGATTATCTCGACAAGTCCATATCGCGGAACAGATAAGGATAGTCGGTTTCGATTATGTCGGGCTTGATTCCGGTCTGCAACTCGGCTTTGTAGCCCTCCGTCTTGCAGTCGTCGTTATAGCACCTGTCGTGGGTCGGCGCGACGGAAATCATGCACATGACCCCGTTGGAGTGCAGGCTGTCGTAAAGCGGCGCATGCTCGGCCGACATGGAGGGGCCGACATACGCAACCATAACCCGTGACCATTCGATGCCTGCCCGCTTGTAGGACTCGAATTCGGCCATATTGCGGCACCACACCGAAAAAGCGGCATTCGGATCCTTTTCGCAATACGTGGCGGCCTGCGCAGCGGTCCTTACCGTATATATCACATTGGCCGGCTTTCTTGATACGATGAAATCGGCCATTACATCCAACGGGACATCCTTTATATCGAGGTTGAGCACGGCCTTGCCGCGGCTCCACTCGATACACTCCTCCAAAGTCGGAATCTTGTAGGATGTGACGTTACCCTCTCTGTCCACCAGATTGAACTCTTGCAATTCCCGATAGGTATAGTCCGAAACCAGCCCCTTGCCTGTGGTTGTGCGGTCCAAGTCCTTGTCGTGCATCAGCACTATCACGCTGTCGGCGGTCAGTCTCGGGTCTATTTCGAAAAAAACGAAGGCATCATCGTCAGCGTCTTTTTCGAAAGACTCGATGCAGTTCTCAGGATAGAACGCAAGCATGCCGCCGCGATGCCCGCTTATGACCACATCGCGTTCGGGCGAGTATGCGAAATACGAACGAAGAGCGGCAGGGTCGTTTATATCGGTATAATAATGAGAAGTTTGCGGAGCGCATCCTACGCACGCCAAAACCAGCGCCGACAGAGCGGCAGAAAAATATCCTTTCATTTATCCGTCGTGTTTTTTTTGAGTTTTACAATCGGAGAACAAATATACGGCGTTTCCATTTCAAAAGCAAGAAAAAGAAAGCACAGTCCCGCAAAAAGAAAACGAAAGGAAATTCGATTTGCGATGCAGACAGGCTTAAAGGTCGTGCGACAGAGGCTGAGGAACCAGTTCGGAAGTATCGAATCCGCCCCACCGCTCCTCTATGTAAGACAACGTATCCAGCAGCTCATCGACCCCGAAAAGGGTTACAAGTTTAAGGCGCGTGGCCTTGAAATCGGGCAGACCCTTGAAGTAGCTCGACAAATGGCGGCGCATCTCCAACACGCCGACAACCTCGCCTTTCACCTCCACCGATTTGAGCAGATGACGCTTGGCGATGGCCACGCGCTCTACGACAGACGGCTGCGGCAGCAGTTCTCCGGTGTCGAGGAAATGTCTCGCCTCGCGGAAAATCCACGGGCGGCCGAACGTGGCGCGGCCTATCATCACTCCGTCCACGCCGTAACGCTCGAAAGCCTCGGCGGCCCTCTGCGGGGAGTCCACGTCTCCGTTGCCTATTATGGGGATGCGAATCGACGGATTGTTTTTCACCGCCCCTATCAGAGTCCAGTCCGCCTGTCCGCGATACATCTGAGAGCGGGTGCGTCCGTGAATCGTAAGGGCCGCGATGCCCGCATCCTGCAACCGGAGCGCTATATCCTCTATGTTTTTGGAATCTTCGTCCCAGCCCAGACGGGTCTTCACCGTAACGGGCGTGCGGACGGCATCCACTATACGGCGCGTCATCTCGACCATGAGCGGCACATCGCGCATCATTCCGCTGCCTGCGCCGCGGCCGGCAATCTTTTTGACCGGACAGCCGAAGTTTATGTCTATCACGTCGGGGCCTGCCGCCTCGGCCCTGATGGCCGCTTCGACCATAGGCTCGACAAGATGTCCGTAAATCTGAATCCCAACGGGGCGTTCCGAATCGTCTATGCGTAGTTTGGCCACCGATTTGGCCGCATCGCGTATGAGACCGTCGCTGGATATGAACTCCGTATACACCATATCCGCCCCGAACTCCTTGCACATGAAGCGGAACGACGGATCGGTCACATCCTCCATGGGTGCAAGCAGCAGCGGACGATCGCCCAAATCCACGTTTCCGATTTTCATGCCGTTATCTTTTTTACCGAATCCGAGCGCAAAGGTAGGCATTTATTGCAAAAAAAGAGGGGCCGAGGCAGGGCCCGTAAAGAAGAAATTCATTACTTTTGCAAAAAAACAAAGGCTAACATTTACCCGAATGGATATAGAAAAATCAATCACGGATGCGGTGCGCGGCGTCGTGTCCGGACTGTACGGCGAGCAGGCCGCAGACAACATTCAGATTCAGAAAACGCGCAAGGAATTTACGGGAGACTACACGCTGGTGGTATTCCCGATGCTCCGTGCGAGCCGCAAATCGCCCGAAGCCACGGCTGCCGAGATAGGCGAAGCCCTGAAAGAGGCATGCGAACAGGTGGCAGACTTCAACGTGATAAAGGGATTTCTCAATATCTCTCTGAAAAACGGGTTCTGGGGCGAGCGTTTCGAGCAGATGCTTGACGACACCTCGTTCGGGCAGTTCCCTGCAACCGGCCGCACGGTGATGATCGAATACTCCTCGCCCAACACCAACAAACCCCTTCACCTGGGCCACATCCGCAACAACCTGCTGGGTTACTCCGTGGCGCAGATTCTCGGCGCGGCGGGGCACAACGTGATAAAAGCCAATCTGGTGAACGACCGCGGCATACACATCTGCAAGTCGATGCTCGCATGGCAGCTCTACGGCGGCGGTGAGACGCCCGCCTCGACCGGCATGAAGGGCGACCACCTCGTGGGAAAATACTATGTAGAGTTCGACAAGCACTACAAGGCGCAGATAAAAGGAGACTCGTAGCCGGCGGCATGAGCGAGGAAGAGGCCAAGAAAAACGCGCCGGTGATGCGGCAGGCACAGGAGATGCTGCGCAAGTGGGAGGCCAAGGACCCCGAGGTCTACTCGCTCTGGGAGACGATGAACGGCTGGGTGTACGAAGGTTTCGACGTGACCTACAAGGCGTTGGGCGTCGATTTCGACAAGGTCTATTACGAGTCGCAGACCTACCTGCTGGGCAAGCACATCGTAGACGAAGGCCTTGCCAAGGGCGTGTTCTTCCGCAAGGAGGACGGTTCTGTCTGGATCGACCTCACGGCCGACGGACTGGACCAGAAATTATTGCTGCGCGGCGACGGCACATCGGTCTATATGACGCAGGATCTGGGCACGGCGTTCCGCCGGTTCGAGGAGAACCGGCTCGACGAAATGATCTACGTCGTGGGCAACGAACAGAACTACCACTTCCAGGTGCTCAAACTCATACTCAAAAAACTCGGATACGATTGGAGCGACAATATCACGCACCTCTCCTACGGCATGGTGGAGCTGCCCGAGGGCAAGATGAAGTCGCGCGAGGGAACGGTGGTCGATGCCGACGATCTGATCGCGGACATGGTGGCCACCGCACGCGAAATGTCGCAGGAGCTGGGCAAGCTCGACGGAGCCACGGAGCAGGAGGCGGAGGAAATATCCCGCATGGTGGGACTCGGCGCCCTGAAATATTTCATTCTCAAAGTGGACCCCAAGAAAACGATGCTGTTCGACCCCCGCGAGTCGATCGACTTCAACGGCAATACAGGTCCTTTCATCCAGTACACGCATGCACGCATCCGCTCGGTCCTGCGCAAAGCCGCCGAGGCGGGAATAGACTACTCGCACGGCAAATGCGAAAAAAATACCTGCCAGAGGAAATCGAACTGATAAAATACATATCCGACTACCCTGCCGCCGTCAAGAGCGCGGCCGAGGAGTTCGCACCTTCGATTATCGGAGCATACGTTTACGAACTGGCCAAACAGTTCAACGGCTACTACCACGACCACTCGATACTCAAAGAGAGCGACGAGCAGGTCCGTGCCATGCGTCTGCGTCTGGCATCGCTCGTGGCCTCCGTAATAAACAAGGGAATGCACCTGCTGGGCATAAGCGTTCCCGAAAGAATGTAGGCCATGAAAAAGGCATCGCTTCTTTTTGCCGCCTTGCTGGCCGCCGCAGTCGCTTTCGGGCAGCAGGCCGCAAAAGTCGCGGCCGGTCCGTGGTTGCAGGCGGTATCCGAAAATGAATTTACGGTAGTGTGGGTCACCGACACCGCAGCCGTTTCGTGGGTAGAGCTCGCACCCGACGACGGCTCGCATTTCTATGCCGAACAAAGGCCCCGATATTATCAGTCCGTCTTCGGACGCAGGCCCGTCGGGACGCTTCACAGCGTGCGCATCGCGGGACTGGAACCGGCCACGACCTACCGTTACAGAATCATGATGCAGGGAGCCGAGGTGAACCCCGAAACCGGAGCAGTACGATTCGCACGTCCCACCGGCAGCAGGGTGTACAAGCATGAGCCGTACAGCGTGACCACGCTCGACCCCGAGAAAAAGAGCGTCAAATTCGCTGTCGGCAACGACTTTCACGACGACAACGAAACGTTCCGTGCACTATTCGGCGCAATCGCCGAGGGCGGTTACGACTTCGTATGTCTGAACGGGGACATGAACTCGACGCTTTACGGCCGGAGCACGATTCTGGACGGGTATCTTCGCTCCGCCTCGGAGATGTTCGCATCCGGCACTCCGCTATACATGGCCCGCGGCAACCACGAAAACCGCGGTCCGTTCGCCATTCATTTCATGGACTATTTTCCATCGCTTTCCGGCATGCCGTATTACGCATTCAGGCAGGGTCCAGCATTCTTCATCGTGCTGGACAGCGGCGAGGACAAACCGGACAGCGACATCGAGTACGGCACTCTCACCCTGTCCGACCAGTTCCGCGAGCAGGAGGCGCAGTGGCTGCGCGGAATAGTCCGAAGCGACGAATTCCGCAACGCTCCGTACAAAATCGTCTTCTGCCACATGCCGCCAAGCGAGCGCGGCTGGCACGGAGACAGGGAAATAAACCGTCTGTTCGTTCCGCTGCTCGACGAGGCCGGAATAGACCTGATGATTTCTGGGCACATACACAAATACAAGTTCGAGGAAAAAGGTCATGACGGCCGCAGTTTCCCGCTTCTGTGCAATCCCAATCGCGCAAGGCTCGATGCGCTCGTATCCGAAAAGGACGGAATCGACATCCGCATATACGACAAGTCGGGGCAGATGATAAAGCAGCATTCGATAAAGAAATAACGCATCCGTAAGCCGTTGCGATTCTCCCGAGAGCATGACGCTTTCTTTAATCGTAGCGGTGGCAAGAGGTTCGCTTCGGTTTTGCATCGGTCGCCCGATTCTGCAAATTCTTCCGTCGAGGTCCGAAGTTTCAAAAAAACAGGACGCTAACCGCAAAAGGCGTCCGCATAGAAGATACAAAACCGAAAACACGCAATTAGAAAACAGAGGCGATTCCGTCGCCTCTGTTTTTTATTCGCAGCCTTGCAGACGAATGCCGTGCATGCGGAGGTCCATTTATACAATAGAAAACGGCCGCCAGCGCTGCTTTGCCGGACGGCCGTTTTTTTTCGGACAAGACGTGATTGTCAGAACGAATAGGAATAGCCCACCGAGACGATAGCCGAATTTTCGACCTTGAAGACCTTACGTTTAGGCTTCCAGTCGCGTTTGGTGGTAAAGCGGGCGAATACGTCGAGCCTGTTGTGCTTGTCGAGCTTAATCTCCGTGCCTGCCGAATAACGTATTCTATCGAACGCATCCCACCCCGTCAAATCGGAATCGTTCAGCGCGGCATACACCTCGGCCGTTACATAAGGAGTGAACATCGACTTGCGGATGTCGTACTCGATTTTCAGCCGCGTCTTGGAATAGAACTCCGGACTGACCTTCGCATCCACGCCAATGCGGTGCGTACCCTGCAAGTATTCGCGAAGCGAAAACTTCACGCGGGCCACCTTGTAACTGCCGGTAACATACACGAAGTAGCGGTGCCGGAACTCCCAGCCCGAACTGAGAGTCGTGTTCCTGTAATTCTTCATTATGTAGCCGAAGCCGACTTTAAGATGCTTGTTGATTTTCGAGCCGAATCCCAAAGTGGTTTTCAGCTGGTTGATGTCGCGCACGTTATTATTGGTGCGAATCTCCTCGGAAAGCGAAATTTCGAATTTGGGATGCACGGCATACGACACCTCGGCCGACGCCCACAGACCGAAATCCACATCGTCGGAGTTCTGGGCACCGGCCGCCGTGAAACCGAAGACGGCAATAGCAGCCGCAATCAAGAATTTACAGGAGCATTTCATTTCAAAAGCAGTCATACGATTCTTCTGTTTCTACTCGCCTTCGCGCGGAAACTTGCGCATCATGTTCACCGTGTTGGGCGCCGAAGAGGTCGGCCGGTAATAGACCTTTACAAAAGCGGCATCTTTAAGAAAATCTATGTGTCCCACCTCCACTCGCAATATGTCCAGACCAGTGCGTTTCTTCAAATCCGCCACTAACTCGGGTTCGCGCTCCGGCGTGATGAGTTCTATCTTGTCGTACAGCACCAGTTTGCAGGCCTCGGGCTTGAAACATTTCGAACCTTCCAGAACCCAAATGGCCACGATGAAAATGAGAGTGGTGGTCAAGATTTCCGCCAGAGACAAATCCAAAGACAGCGCATTTATCACCGAAATGGCGATTATTGCGAACAGATAGGTCATCTCGCGTATTGCGATGGATTCGGTACGATAGCGTATGATTCCGAAAATGGCGAAAAGTCCGAGGGCGAAACCGACCTTTATCTTCACGCTCCCCAGCAGGAATATCATCAGAAAGACACTGATGCTGATAAGGTTGAAGGTGAAATAGTAGTCACGGCGACGGCTCTTGGGATAGTACGGGAACTGTATTATCACACCGGTTACGACCAGATTGATAAGGAAGCGCACGATGAGCTCCGCCACTCCGTTCAGGTCGATAAAGTTCGCATATCCAGAAACATCTGCGCTGCACTAAATAGTAAATTCATAGTTGTAATTCGTTAGTTTATCCATCATTTTAAGTTTGGCCTTGAAACGGTTGCGTTTCAGATTCCGGTCGGTGACGACCTGCCCTATGCAATACTTGCTGATGCTGACCGGCATCACCCTGCACTGCCGAAGTATATCGCGAATGGGCGAAAAAGTGTTCCCGTCGCGTTTGACCTCTATAATCACGATGTCGGTCAATGCCCTCGACTCTCCTGTACGGTGGTTGTAGAACTTCAAATCGAAATCTATGGTCACGCGTTCGGTACGCTGGTGATTGACCAACGTCAGACGATAGAAATCATTGCTGATGCTGGGCGATATGCGACAGGAGGCATACCGCGAATGGCCGGCCATGAAATCGGCGATGTCCGGCTGCGCGACGTCGAAGTTCTTCGATACGGGGATACGCTTCTTGCTGGTTTTCTTCTTGTTGTTCTTTTTCTTTATCTCGAAGAACGACAGTCCGAAATCCGCATAGCTGCGCACGCGAATCTTCTCGCGCGTGGCACGGCCGTCGTGATGTATCATGTACATATTCAGGTCGTCCGTATCGAAATAGTCCGTGGTGTAGTGCGAACTGCGAATACCTTCAATCTGCTGCATGTAATACTTGCTGCGGGCCATAGCGAGAATCCGCGCAAGAGACGCGGCGTTGGTCACGTACTTGGTATCGACACGGTTCATCAGACGAATATCCTTCATCTGTTCGAGCGAAATCGGTTCGAAGCCGTTTATCAAATCGACGATGCCCTCCATGACTTCCCTACTCTACCTCATACGTATATACATCGTGCTCGGCTCCCGCAGGAGAATAGGTGCGCGTGCCGGCTGCATCGGAAGCCACGGTCTCGATGTAGAAACGCAGACGCTCGCCCTTTTTCTTGGCTGGAATCACGAATCCGTAAACTCCGTCCGCCGGATTCACGTCCTGATGCAGTCCGTCGTCGGCCATCTCGAAACGCGAGAAATTGCCTACCACGCCCGTCGCGAGGTATATGTTCACCTCGGCCGCATCGCCGGACACCTCGACGTTCACGCAAACGCTGTCCGACGAGGACGGAGCACCGTAGAGCCTGTCGCCGGCCCACCACTTGACGTCCTCGATTCCGGCACCCGATGCCAAAATCTCGGGAAGCGATGAGAGATAGCCGTAACGCTGCGCGACGAAATTCTTTATCTTGGTCAGTTCGGCTCCGTACTCCGCGTAGGTGAAGTTCTTTTTCGGGTCGGCCTCCACCTTCGCGCCAATCTTGGCATCGAAAGCGTCCACGGCAGCACCTATGGTCGAGGGGTTGAACGTCTCGGACAGAACGGTGCGATAGTGGGCATAGTAGCGCTCGCGAAGCGAAGGAACGGACAGCAGCTTGTTGGAAAGCGCATACCGCTCGTCGTCGTTGCGGAACATCGGACGCCACATCCCCTTAACAGACGATTGCCCGTCGGCGTTCGAAGTTTTCAGCGCCTCGCCGCCGTCGTACTCCACGGGGACTATCCGGCCAGTCTCCGACTCCCATATGACATAGTAGTCGGTTCCGCCCTTGTTCACGTATCCGTCCTTGTCCTGAAATACGTTTTCGAGCGCCAGAAACCACAGCGTGCGGTCCACATCTATATAGTGTCTGACGGTATCGGCAAGCTGCTCGCCCGAAAAGCGGTTCAGTATTCTGCACGCGCCAATCAAATCGGACCACGGGTCGTCCTTATAGCATTTCTTCAAATCGTAGTACTTGTTGTAGGCCGTGGAATCGTCGCCTAAATAATTGAGCGAACTCTTGCCCGCACCGGCATCTTCGAGGCCCAGCGACTCGTCAGGTTCTGCGCGCCAGCGGGAACCGTTGCGCGAAAGGAACCACTCCTTGGTCCATGCGTTGTTCAGGTGCTGCACATTCACGTAAAGGCCCCAATAACTGTCGTTTATGTACAAATCCACATAATTGACGCACGCCATCGGAATATATTTGCGGCCGAAGTGCGAGAAAAGCGCGGCCCGCATCATCGACTCGTCCTTGTTGGCGTTGCTGAGTATGAACGTCGAATAGCCGCCCACATCCTGCTTCGGATTTACGAAATCGGCCTCGACCCTGAAAGATTCCTTGCCGGTAGCGGAACCAATCGAACCGCGATAGCGCACACCAACCGCATCGGGGACTTTCACTCCGTCGTAAGACATGGTGGCCCGAAGACTGGTGCCGGTTCCGAAATTCTGTTCGAGAACGGTCTGCCAGTCGGGCTCGGAAAATGTCAAATCTATCCGTTTTATTTCATCGAAATCGTAAACGCCCTGCGGAGAGTCGAGCCACGTCACGAGCCGACGGCCGTCGGCCGACAGATTTATCGCCTCGGGCATATCTCCCGCCGGATACGCGCCTATGGCTATACCGTCGTCGGTATTTCCATTGACCGGAGGTTTGATGCCGCCGCCGTTTTCGCCGGTCTCCTTGAAACAGGAACTCACAAACACGGCTATCGCAAGAATGGCAATATACGACTTTTTTTCATAGTGCCTTAGTAGTTAAAACGGTTAAATGGTTACAAATATATTAAAATATAATCACATTTCCATATCTGTTCCGTTTTTTTCACGCATTTTTACCGCACACGCCTGAAAAAAAGCGTAAAAGGCACTATTGCCGGCCGCTGCGGACGATTTTTCAAGGAATCGATATAAAAACCGGCTCCGCCGAACCGTAACTTCGTCGTTGCATCGGCTCCGTAAATCGACACGGCGAGCGGCAGATACTCCTGCGACGAGGTTATCATTGCGGTTTGGGCGCTCAGGGTACCGCTGCCAGTAATAGAGAAATCGACAATGCAGCCTCCCGAGGCAATGGACCGCACGAAAAGCTCAACTGTCAAATCGGCCGTGTCGCACTGTTCGAGCAGATGCGAGAGCGTCATATAGGCCAACTTGGTTTTGGTACCGACACGCAACTGCCCTGAATTCCAACCGAAAGGTCCCTCCGTCGAATAAACATACTCGCCGCTGACAAGTTCTCCGAACTTGTTGTCCTCAGGCAGCTGCACGTCCGAAAAGTCGTCGTTCCATACATCCGCCACGGTGAAGTCCGACGCCTTGATATATGCGAGAGGCTGCACTACATGCGTTCCGGCAGGGACTGTCATGCCTTGCGGCCAGATACTCTTCACGAAACGGCCTCCGTCCATATCTTCGAAAGTAATCGTCACAGGACCCGATGCCGAGAACGGCAGCACGCCGAGCGGCACGCCCACCGCCTCGGGGCCCAATGCCAGTCCGCCGGCTCCGAATTTCAGATGCAGCGTGTCGGACGTTTCTGTCATCTCGCGCATATCGCCGCTGTCCAAATCCAAAACCGTGTTGCCAGCCAATGCCGCGTCGGACACGATGTGCAGCGACGATAAAAACCGCATCGCCTTTCAGTTTCAGTTCCAGAACGGAAAAAGACATTTTTGAACTCCAACAGCACCGCATCACCCTCCGACCGGCCGGCCGCAGCGCGAAGCAGCAGTTTGTCAGCATTGTCTCCATCGATAAAACTCTGACAGGCAGGCACGCCGCACGAAAAAGCACCGGCATCGCACTCTTCGCCCTGTGCGGTATATGGATAATAGGCCCAGAACCTATCGCCGCCGTCGATTGCACCGCCTACGGGTCGGAACTCCGCTTTCGACGACACGTTTTCGCACCGATAAGGCACATTGGCATGTCCGGCATCGGAAAAGATGCCTATGCAGTCCGACTCCTGCCAACGCAAACGGGACCGGCCGGCAGCCTCGTCGGCCGAAATCTCCACCCGCGTGCCGCCTTCATCCGAAAACACGCCCTCGAAATGAAGGCCGCCGCCCGCCTGCTCCGCCACCGTACAGCCGCAAAGCGCAGCACACAAAGCCGCAACCGAAAATATCCGTTCCATAAAAGTCGATGTTTTATGGAGACAAATATAATAAAAAGACTGAATTATAACACAAAAAGTCACGAAATGCCGGTCAGTCGGCGGTAATGGCACATCATGAGTTCCCTGTTTTCGTCGCGAAGGTGCATTCCGCCGCCGCGGCAAAAGCGGAACATGTCGCAATCCGCGCATTGGCCCCTTTTAGCCCAGCTGCGGTCCCTGAACTCCTCGAAACGATTGTTCCACACATCCATGAAATCGTCCAGATAGATATTGCCCTGATTGAAATCGGAACGGATGCTCGTACAACCGGAAATCGAGCCGTCGATACGAATAGAAGCCGTGGAGACCCCTGCCGAACAATAATACAAATGGTCTCTGACGCGGCCCTCGCAACGACCCAAAAAGCCCTCGCAGGCATAGCTCGCATCTATCCGGTCCTCACGGCGCACGGTCTCGATAAAATCCATCAGAGAGCGGAACTGCTCGTCCGAAAGCTGCAACATCGGGTCGTCTGCCGCACGACCGGCCGGGAAAACCGTGAATATGCGCCAGCTTTTCACCCCGCGCGAGACGAGAAAATCGCGGAACTCGGCCAGCGTATCCACATTGCGCCGCGTAACGCATGTGACCACGTCGTAAGCCACACTCGGCTCTGCCGCTATCGAATCGAGCGCCCGCACGGCCCTTTCGAAACTCTGCGGATTGCCGCGCATCCAGTTATGCTGCGGCTCGAAACCGTCCAGACTGAGCGTTATGGAGTGTAGGCCGGCCCGAAGCAGTCCGTCGAACCGCCGCGCATCCAATAACATACCGTTCGTGACCATGCCCCACGGGTAGCCGCGCTCGTAGACCTCCCTTCCGGCACGTTCCAAATCCGGACGCAAGAGCACCTCGCCGCCTGAAAAGACTATCATCACCTCGTGCGGTTCGACATGCGGAGTAATCGTATCGAGCACGCGCAGAAAATCTTCCAGCGGCATGTGCCGCGTCACGGGTGCGGTCTTGCAGTCGCTGCCGCAATGACGGCAGGCGAGATTGCAGCGCAAAGTACACTCCCAGAAAAAGCGTGCGCAGACGATGCTCTTTTATCTTGTCGTCGAGCAGCATGCGGAACAGTTCCAATGCCGCGCGGCGTTTCAAATCCAGTCCGCGTTTCATGACTCTATTTTTTCGTCTCTGCCGAGAGCGAATCGACCTCCCGCACCTCGAAGGTACGATAAGGCACGCCGTACATGAGCCTTATGGGCTGGATGCTGTCGGTTTTTCAAAACAGGCTCCTCCGCTTTGGCCTTACGGCTCCTGTGCGGTTTGTCCGCACAGCCGACGACACCGAGCAGCGACAGAGCGAAAACTATGACCCTGGCTTTCATTTTTCCTTTTCAAGTATGATATCCACCTCCTTGACGGCCGCCCCGTTGTACCAGTCGCCGCTCGCACCTTTGAAATCCGAGCGCACAATATCGACCGACACGGAATCGGCCTCGAAACGGCCTTCTCCCCCATCTCCGTCTATGTCTTCGGCCTTCACCCAGGCACGGAAGTCTCTTGCGACGAAAACATCCGTACGAATTGCATACCGGCCTTCGCTGTCGGTGATGGACGGAACGGGTCTCCCTGTCATCGACTCTCACCGTAACCTTGATATCTTTCAAAGGCCTGTTTTCGGAATCCGAGACCCTGCCCTTGACCTCGAAATCGGCAGACGGAACACCGTACATCTCCTTGTAATCGCAATTCGTACATGAAAACCCGAGCAAGGAAAGGACACCCGCAAGAATCGCTGAACGTTTCATAATCCGAAAGTTTAATAGTTGCAGTGCAAATATACATAAAATTGGTTACAAATCGGAAAAACTATTTTTTTGTATTCGGTTAAAACTATCCGAAGCATGGAAACGAACCGATTCGACAGACCCTCCGGCGGGCAGATACTGTACATAATAGCCAACGTTCTGGTGTGGGTGATAATAATCTGCATGCCTTTCATCATGGCCACACGCGACGGCACGCTGGCCCTGCTGAACAAATACGTCATCTACATGTGGATTCCGGTGATGTTCATGCTCATGTTCTATCTGAACTACTACTACCTCGTGGACGAGCTCATTTTCAGGCGGAACAGCTGGATATGGTTCGGCGTGTGCAACGTAGTGCTCATATTCGGCATTTCGATAGGTTCGCACATCTGGCAGGAGTTCTACCTCACCAATCTGGTCAGGGACGCCAACGACCCCACCCCGCGCGTGAGCCTCATCATGTTCATCATGCGCGACGGCATAGTGCTGCTGCTGACCGTGGCCCTGAGCGTGGCGATGAAGATGGCCAACGCATGGAGCGCCAACGAGCAGAACAGAATCAGGCTCGAAGCGGAAAAGAGCAACGCCGAGTTGCAGAGCCTGCGCAGCCAGCTCAACCCGCACTTTCTATTCAATACGCTCAACAACATCTATTCGCTCGTCGGCATAGACGCCCAGCGTGCCCAGTACGCCATACACGACCTGAGCAAGATACTCCGCTACGTGCTCTACGACAACAGCCAGAATTACGTGCCGATGAAAAAGGAACTGGACTTCACGCGGAGCTACATCGACCTGATGAAACTACGTCTGTCGGCCGGCGTCGCCATTTCGGTGTCCATACCCGAGACGACCGACGACATACTCATCGCACCGCTGATGTTCATGACTCTCGTTGAAAACGCCTTCAAGCACGGCGTATCGCAAACCGAACCTTCGTTCATCGACATTACAATCGAGACCCTGCGGCACAAAAACGACACGCAGGTGATTTGCCGCGTCAGGAACAGCGACCACCCCAAGCACGACGAAGACCGCAGCGGTTCGGGCATAGGCATCGAAAATCTGCGCCGGAGGCTCGATCTGCTCTATCCGCACCGCCACACCTACACCAGCCGCAGACAGGGCGGAGAATATTACACGGAACTCACCATAACCATTTAACGTCGATATGGAACTCAACTGCATAATAGTGGACGACGAGCCGCTGGCGCTCGACCTGCTCGAAGAATACGTGCGACGAACCCCGTACCTCAAACTCGTCGCCCGCTGCACAGGCGGACAGCAGGCCATGCAGGCTTTCGAAGCGGGCGGCATAGACGTGGCATTCCTCTACATACAGATGCCAGGAATAAACGGGCTCGAACTCTCACGCCGCATCGGCGGCTCGGGCACGAAAATAATCTTCACGACGGCTTTCGAGCAGTACGCCATAGAGGGTTTTCGGGTCGATGCGCTGGACTATCTGCTCAAACCGTTCAACTTCTCGGAATTCAGCCGCGCCGCCGAAAAGGCCAGAACATGGTTCGAAATGAGACGCTCGGCAGCAAAAAACGCGACGAGTGCGACAGAGCCGCAAGCTCGCAGCATAATCGTCAAGGCCGACTACAAGCAGCACGTGATTCCCGTAAGCGAGATAATATACATAGAAAGCCTGCGCGACTACATAAACATAGTAACCGAAAACGGCGGCGTCAAGACGCTTATGAGCATGAAAAGCATCGAAGAGCTGCTGCCCGAAAAGGGATTCGCACGCACGCACCGTTCCTACATAGTCAATGTGGACAAGGTGCGCACCGTCGAGCGCATGCAGGCGATAGTTGCCGGCCGCACGGTTCCCGTATCGGAATCGTACAAGGAATCGCTAATGGAAAAACTCGCATCACGGAGCGCATGAAAAAAAGGATAGTCGGACACACAAGAACCGACTATCCACCCTCGAAAAAACGAGGCCACACACAATTCACTCCATACGCTAAAAAGCCAAATACACTCACTTCACCATTCTAAACGGGGCCGTACGAAAACGGACATTCCTTATAGAAGCGTATGGAGAGCTCATTCAAAACATACTACGCAAGGTAATAGTTTCGTGCCAACTTCTCGAACGAGGAGGTCTGCTCCTCTATCCAACTCTGCGGCATTTCCAACTCCGCAGCCATAATTTCCGCAACCTTGCGGGCGGCCTTTTCGGCCTTGCGCGCATCCACGAACAGCAGCCTTACGCGGCGTGCCAATACGTCCTCGACGGTGCGTGCCATTTCGTGACGCACGGCCCATACGACCTCCGCGGCAGTGTAGTCGTACCCGTCGCATATCTTCTCGCCGAGCGCCGGATTCGCCTTTATCGAGTCCCTGATGGCCGGCTCGTCGCTTCCGTATATGTACATGTGATCGGCAAGATCGGGATTCTTGCGGTAACCGTGAATGCGCATCTTTTTGGTCACGCACTCCCGTCGCGGCAGCAGCCCGAGCGAAATGGCCTTATCGACCGTATCCTCGGCCATGAGCCTGTACGAGGTCCACTTGCCTCCTGTTATGGTAATCAGATTGTTGTCCGAGACGATTATCTTATGGCTTCTGGATATTTCCTTGGTGCTCTTACCCTCTTTCTTGGGTGCGGCAAGAGGTCTCTGTCCGGCGAATACCGAAACGATGTCGGAGCGCGTCGGCGCGGGATTCATGTACAGACCCGCCGTGCCGAGAATGAAATCTATCTCCTGCTCCAACGGCTTGGGTTCGCTTTCGGGCGTTTCGCGCAGAATGTCTGTGGTTCCCACGACAACCTTGTCGTGCCACGGCACTGCGAACAGCACGCGGCCGTCGCTGGTCTTGGGCACCATGATGGCGTAGTCGCTCTGCAGGAACTTCATGTCAAGAACGATATGCACGCCCTGACTCGGCTTTACCATCTTAGGCATATTCGGTTCGTCCATCTGCATCACGTCGTCCACGAAAATTCCGGCCGCATTCACGACGCTTTTGGCCTTCACCTCATACTGCACTCCCGTCTCGGCATCGGTGACCTTCACGCCGGCGACCTTGCCCTCTGAATCGTGGATAATCGCATCCACACCCATATGATTGACTACGCATCCGCCTTTTTCGACGCACGTCTGGGCGAGGTTCACGGCCATGCGCGAATCGTCGAACTGGCCGTCGTGGTAGACGATTCCCCCTTTGAGGCCCTTTTCGACCGAAGTAGGTATATATTTCATCACCGTCTTGCCGGTTATGAACCGCGAGCGGCCGTAACCGAATCCGAACGAAAGAATGTCGTAAAGAGTAAGTCCGCACAGATACAGAAAAATTGTCCCAATACCTGTAATTGGAAATGACGAACGCCTGATCCTTCACAAGATGCGGAGCGTTGGCCTTCATGCGTCCCCTTTCGCGCAGAGCCTCCAACACCAGCATGACATCGCCCTTCTGCAAATAGCGCACGCCGCCATGCACCAATTTGGTGCTGCGGCTGGACGTACATTTCGCAAAATCATCCTTTTCGAAAAGCGCCACGCTGTAACCTCTGGCCGCGGCATCGACGGCACATCCCAAGCCTGTGGCACCGCCGCCTATGACGACCATGTCCCAAACCTTGCCGGCCTGCGCCACCTGCTTCACCTGCTCATTTCTATTCATATTGAAAAATACACCAATAATAAAAACGCATCTGTTATGCCAAGTTTTTCAGTTCGGTTCGAAAGTAGGATAGTTTTATTTCGAAACAAAAATACGGCATTATTTTTTTATTCCGCAATACCGCACCGACTTTTTTTATACATTTTTCCGCGCGTTACGATACGGCAGCACGCAGAGCGCACGTAGGGTTTCGAAACGTAACTTGCAGAAGTCGTCTTATTTTTCATACTTTTGACTGCATCTAACACAAATCATCGACAATGATTCTTTCGGAAAGACAACAATACATATTGGAAGTGCTCAGGCGCAACTCGTCGGTTTCGGTATCCGAACTGTCGAAAACCATGCAGGTGTCCGAGGTAACGATACGAAAAGACCTCACGCAGATGGAGCAGACTCAAACTGCTCTACCGCACGCACGGCAAGGCCGTTCTGCTCAACCCGTTCATCTCCGACCGCCACATCAACGAGAAGGAGCGCAACAACGCCGCCGAAAAGCTCGCAATTTCGCGCCATGCCGCCTCGATGATATCCTCCGGAGAGTCAATCATGATAGCCTCCGGCACGACCATGCACTTTTTAGCCCGCGAAATCAAACCGCTGGACCGCCTGACGGTCGTCACTTCGGCAGTGCCGGTAACCTCGATTCTGCTCAAAGAACCGACATCGGAAGTGATACTTCTGGGAGGTGCCGTGCGCCCGAGCTCCCTGTCGGTAGTCGGCCCCTATGCCGAGCAGATGCTTGAAAACTTCCTGTGCAGCAAACTGTTTCTGGGAGTGGACGGCATCGACTTCGAGTTCGGCCTGACGACGACAAATCTCATGGAAGCGAGCCTCAACCGAGCAATGATGCGGGCCGCACATCAGACGATAGTACTCGCCGACAGCTCCAAATTCGGCCGCCGCGGATTCAGCCGCATATGCGCCATAGATGCAGTGAACGAAATCATAACCGACGACAAGATTGCCGACGACATCGCATCGCGCATCGAGGATTGCGGAGTAAAGCTCACCGTCGTTCCGCTGAAAGACACAGAAGAGTAGCCCCCCGCACGGACCGGCTATTGTACGCCTTCGATATAAGGCACATCCTGCACCGTTTTTTCACGGCCGAGAAGCAGGCACAACCGCGGCACGGCACAGAAATGCACTGCACTTCCTCGAACGCTGCACGGGGCGAAGCGGAACACACACAGTCTGCCCTACTCTGCCGTTAGCTGCGCGAGGCAAGAAGCAGATTGCCGAACTCTTCGATATTCAGGGCTGTAATATCCGGCTGCGGAGAGGAGGAGATGGCCGTTTCGAGCGTGGTTTCGCCCGAAAGCACTAACACGCCCAAAGCGCCGGCATTGCGGGCCATGGCCACATCCGTATAGATTCTGTCGCCCACCATGGCTATCTGATCGGCCCTCAGGCCGTGCTTGCTCATTATCCCGCTGAGCATGTTCGGATCAGGTTTGCCGAGCGTGATGTCGGGCTGCCGGCCCGTGGCGTGCTCGATACATTTGCATATCGAACCGCAATCGACAAGAACCACTCTCTGGTCCGTCGGGCATACGCGGTCCGGATTGGTCGCAATGTACGGCAGACCCTGCGACACCCACCATGCGGCACGGCACAAGCGTCCGTAACCAAGCGTCATGTCGAATGCAACGACGACCAAATCGGGCACATCGTCGGCATCGTCCGCCGTGGAGCGGAACCCTGCGGCCTCGAACTGGGCAATCATGCTCGGAGTACCGAGCAGAAACAGATTGCGGGCCTCGGGATAATGCGTCTTTATGTAATCTATCGCGGCCAGAGCAGTGGTATACATCTGCTGCGGAGAAGCCTCGATACCCATGGAGGAGAGCTTGTGCAGATAGTCGCCGATGCTTTTCGACGGGTTGTTCGTAAGGAAAGAATAGCCTATTCCGTTATCGTTCAACCGTTTCAAAAAGCCTTTCGTGAACGGGAACAACGTACTGCCCATATATATGGTTCCGTCCATGTCCAGAGCCACGTGACGAATCCGTGCGCACGCCTCTTTCAGCTGCGCGTCGGGCATCGGCGAGGTGTATTTCTCGAATTTATTCATTGCACTCCTGTGTTATACTATGATTTAGTACTCTATCTCCTTGGTCCTTTCGTATCCGTCGCGCGGTGCACCCCACATGGTCGCGAAAACCAATGCTCCGACAGCTCCTACTGCCACTATCGTATAGAACACGAAGTTCCAGCCGAAAGCGTCGGCGAGCATACCCACGCCGAGAGCCGAGAAAAACGAGCCCACGTAGCCGAATATTCCGGCCAGCCCGTTGGCCGTGGCCGAAGCCTCCTTCGTAGCCTGATTGGCCGAAGCAATGCCTATGAGCGCCTGCGGACCGTAGATGAAGAATCCGCCCATGGCCAGCACGAGCACCGACACGACCACCGGCAGTTCGGGGAACGCGACGAAAAACGGCCATGAACGCCGCGGCCAGCACCATACACACTAAACACATTCGATGCGCCTTGCCCTTGAACAAATGGTCCGTCGCCCAGCCGGCGAAAAATGGTACCCACTATTGCGAAAAATCTCGAAGACGGCTACCGTCCAGCCGGCGCTCACGATAGACATGCCTCGGCTCTCCGTGAGAAACTTTGGGCCCCAGTCAAGTATGCCCATGCGCATGACATAGACGAAGACATTGGCGATGCAGAGCGTCCATATCCAGCGGTTTTTGAAAACCATGTGCATCAGGAACTTTCGGTTGCTTTTCTTCTCGCCGGCGCCTTTTCCGCCTATTTCGGTTCCGGGAAGTTCGGGCAGCCCCACCGACTGCGGATCGTCGCGCAGGCCTGCGAACAGCCACAACGCCCCCAGCACCGCGATGCCGGCGGGAATGAAGAAGCACCATTTCCACGCACCGTAATGCGAAGCGTAGGACATCACGCGCTCCATGCCCTCGACATCATCGGAAGCGACACCCAGATTACCGGCAATCGAGGCCACCACCTCGGCATCACCGCTCATGTCCGCCCCCAGATGTCCCATGATGTAGCCGCAAACCACAACCGCGCATGCCGCGCCTATGGAGTGCGAGGTGTTCCATATCGACATCTTGGTCGCCAGCTCGGAAGGGTGAATCCACTGAGGCAGCAGACGTGCACACGGAGGATACCCCAACCCCTTGGAAATACTGGTTGAGAATAATGGTGATGCCCATAATCATAACAAGGGTGTTCACCACCTGCGGTCCCTGCTGCACTCCCGTAATCGCGTAGCTCAAATCGTATCCGCATCCGAAAGCCACATTGGCGGCCGCGCAAAGCAGAAGTCCTATCGCCATGACGGCACGCGTACTGACCTTGTCCACCAGAAATCCGTTGATGAATCGCGAAAAACCGTAAATCAGCGACCCGATGCCTATCACTATACCGAAGCCTGGTATTCGAGATGCCGTACTCGGCCGTAAGGCCGGGCATGGCCAGCGAAAAAGGTTTTTTCTGACGAAATAGTAGACAGCGTAACCTATCATCGAAACGATGATGGTGCGCATCTGCCAGTACCTGAATTTCTTGGCCGTCTCGGGATTCATCGACCCGTAAACGGATTCCCTGTTCATTTTCATGCGGTGTAGTTTGTCGTTTTTTCTTGTGCCGTCGCCCACTTACAGTTTCGGTTCGAAAGCCGAAAACTGTCGATATGAAAGCAAAGCACCGATGCAAAGATATAAATATATACAAAAAAAGAATCCCTTTTACGGCAATAAAAAAACTCGTCAAAGTCGTCTGCGGCCTTTGACGCATCGTTTTTACATAAGTTTGTTTCAACTTTAATATCATTTATCGGAATGACGCATCGCACTCCAAGAATTATTCTGGCAGTAGCCGCAGCGACGCTGACAATTCTCGGCGGCGCACGCAAATGTCTTGCACAGAAGACCGCCTCCTACACGCCGTTCGAGCAGAAACTTTTAGACGGATTCACGGCCATGTACGAAAAAAAGGCGTTGCCGAAAAAGTCTATCTGCACACCGACAAGCCCTATTACAGCGCAGGAGAAACCGTATATATAAAAGGTTATGTTGTCAATGCCCTCGACCACAGGCCGCTCTCGAAGAGCAACTTCATATACGTCCAGCTAATCGACAGCAGGGACCAAGCCGTGCAGCAGTTCAAAATAATGCGCGATTCGGCCGGCGTGTTCCGCTCGCAAATAGAGCTGCCGGCCACGGTTCCGGCCGGACGGTACACCCTGAGAGGTTTCACCAAGTGGATGCAGAACTTCGGAGAGGAGTATTTCTTCGGTTCGCAAATCGAGATAGGCAACACGATCGACGATGCCGTAAACTGCAAAATAGACTACCGGCCGCAGCCCGACGGGAGCGTTAGGGCCCGCGTCGCGATGCTCGATTCGAAATTCGCCCCGATTGCCAAATGCAGCATAAGCTACAAGGTCGTCTCGGGCGGCAAAACTCGGGAAAGGTTCGCAACGACCGACAGCGAAGGATGCTTCGAGTTCGACTTCACCCCGCAGCACGGCGACCTTCCGCAGATTGAAATCCAAAGTCAGAACGAAGATTACCCCTATGAACGCACATTCGACATTCCGCTTTTTCGACAAGAGTTTCGACGTGCAATTTTTTTCCCCCGAGGGAGGTGCGCTTCTGGCCGGGCAGCTGCAACTCGTCGCATTCAAGGCAATCGGCGCGGACGGGCTCGGAGTGGACGTAAAAGGGTCGGTAATCGACGAAAACGGAGAGATAATAACGGAAACGGCCTCTTCGCATCTGGGCATGGGCACATTGAGCATGACGGCGGAGAAGGGAAAGACATATTATACCGAGTTCTCCACCGCGGACACTACGCTAAAATTCGCCCTGCCGCAGGTCGCGGAATCGGGATGCGCAGTCAAGCTGCTTCGGCCCTCAGGTCGAATGGCATTTCAGGTGCTGGGTACGCCCGACATAGACCTCTCGCGGCTTGCGGCCATCATACACTGCCGCGGCCGTTTAGCATACGCCACGGAAGACGTGACCCGCCCCGTCATGATTTCCACCGACGGATTCACGGACGGAATACACCACCTGTCCATTATCGACAAGACGAGCGGAGAGGTGCTCTCCCAAAGGCTGTTTTTTCGTGAACAACGGCGGCTGGGCCGACAGCCGAATCTCCGGCGGCAAGGACAGGTACGGCAGGCGCGAGCGCGTATCCCTCGACTTGGAGATACGGGACAGCGAAGGTCATCCCGTATCGGGCGACTTTTCGGTGGCCGTAACCGACAGATACAAGGTAAGGCGCGATTCGAGCCGGCAGGACATACTCAGCACTCTGCTTCTGACCTCCGACCTGAAAGGACATATCGAACAGCCCGGCTATTACTTCACGGACCGTTCGGCCCTACTGGCTGCGCATCTGGACATGGTGATGCTCACCCAAGGGTGGACCCGATTCGACATGCAGGCGCTTCTGAACAAAGCACTGCCCGAAAACGAGATAGCGGCCGAAGACTACCAGTCCGTATCGGGCACCGTGATAGGCTTCACCGGCAAGGAGCTCAAAGATTCCAAGGTGGTGATAATGGAACCGGAGTACAAGCTCGTGCGGTTGGGCTATCACGAGGAGTTCAATCTGGGTAAGACTGGCAAGTTCAACATCCGCGGCGTGCCTCTGACCGAAGGCAAAAGGTTAGTGGTTCGAGCCTACGACAAACGCGGCTGGGAAAAAGGGGCTCGAACTGAGGCTCGACCCCGAAATTCTGCCCGCCCCGAAAGGCTCGGTCACTCCCGAGCTGTTCCATAAGCCGGCCCAAACAGGTCCGAGCGAGGCATACCTGCAATCTTCGAAGGAGAAATACTACAACGACGGCGGCATGCGCGTGGTGGACATGGAAGGCGTTACTGTAAGGGCCCGAAAGGTCGAGCAGAGCCGTTCGCGGCTCTACAACATCACGCCCACCTATACGCGAACCAATGAGGAGCCTGACCAAATACGGCGGCCGCGACGTATACTCGGCTCTGATAACATTCCCGGGCGTAACGGTGAACACCGACGGTTCCGCGGTCTACATCCGCGGCGGCAACCTTCCGGCACTCGTACTGTTGGACGACATGGAGGAGGACATGAGCCGCGACATGCTCGCTTCGATAAGCATCGACGACGTGGAGTTCATCGACATCATCGCAGGAGCCGATGCCGCGATGTTCGGAGGCAGAGGCGACGGCGGTGTCGTGAATATCAAACTCAAAGAGGGAGTCCGTCCGGGCAAGAGAGCGCTTCCGTCCGTTGATATAATCCGCAATCTCGGAGTACGCCTGCCGGTGGAGTTCTATCAACCCAAATACGACGTTCCGGAGCATCTGGCCGACAAGAAACCCGACCTGCGGACCACTATCGCGTGGATACCCGACGTAAAGCCCGACGAGAACGGAATCGCACACTTGGAATTATATACGACCGACTTCCCTTCGGCATACGACATAATCGTGGAGGGCATTACCGACAGCGGCCAGCCTAGCCGCTCGAAACACACGATTTACAGAGAATAAATGGCCTATTTCCGGCCGGCCCGCGGGAACTGCACAACCCGCAGATTCCGGTCCGAAGTCCGACCGCCCATCGACTCGAAGCGTCAAATGCAAAAAAACGGAATCCGGCGGCAAAAAGAACGGGAGCACGCTTTGCGGCGTGCTCCCGTTTTTCGTACCGTGCAATGCTTACTCGGCCTCGATAGCCTCGGTCGGACAAACGCCGGCGCAAGTACCGCAATCGGTGCAAGCAGCGGGATCGATTGAGTAAACATCTCCGGCAGAGATAGCTCCTACCGGACATTCGTCGATACAGGTACCGCATGCGACACAAGTATCTTCTTTAATTTTGTAAGCCATATCAAATTTTAATTTGGTGTTGTAATATCACGTCTGCAAATATACGCATTTTATTCAGTTCTGCAAATTCTCCTCCCTACGCGATAATGTCGAAAATGCGTATAGGGTCTGAGAACCTCCGGAATCACAATTCCTTCGCTCGTCTGGTTGTTTTCCAGCAGCGCAGCGACGATTCTCGGCAGCGCGAGCGAACTTCCGTTGAGCGTGTGGGCGAGCTGCATCTTCTTGTCGGCATCGCGGTAGCGCAGATGCAGGCGGTTCGCTTGGAACGACTCGAAATTCGACACGGACGACACTTCGAGCCAGCGTTTCTGGGCAGCGGAAAACACCTCGAAATCATACGTAAGGGCCGACGTAAAACTCATGTCGCCGCCGCAAAGGCGCAATATCCTGTACGGCAATCCGAGTGCCTTGACCAGCGTTTCCACATGCGCCACCATCTCGTCCAGCGCACGATACGAACGCTCTGGATGCTCTATGCGCACGATTTCCACCTTGTCGAACTGATGCAGACGGTTCAGTCCGCGAACGTCCTTGCCATAGGAACCTGCCTCGCGGCGGAAACACGGCGTGTAGGCGGTAAGACAAATCGGGAAATCGGACTCCTCGACAATCACGTCGCGGTAGATGTTGGTAACCGGAACCTCCGCCGTGGGGACCATATAGAAGTTGTCCACCGTGGCATGGTACATCTGTCCCTCCTTGTCGGGCAGCCTGTCCGGTTCCGAAACCCGATGCCTCGTTCACCATAATGGGAGGCATCACCTCATTATAGCCGGCGGCCGTGTTGCGGTCCAGAAAGAACGTGATGAGTGCGCGTTGCAGCGCGGCGCCCTTGCCCTTATAGACGGGGAATCCCGCTCCGGTAAGTTTTACGCCCAGTTCGAAATCTATGATATCGTACTTGGCCGCCAGTTCCCAGTGCGGCAGCGCATCGTCGCCCAATGCGGGCAGAGTGCTTTCGTCGAGCTTGACCACAAGATTGTCGGCCGCGGTCATTCCGTGCGGAACTATATCGGCCGGAAAGTTTGGCAGCGTAACGATTTGGGCGTTAAGCTCCGCACTCACGGCTTTAAGCTCCTCGTCGAGCTGTTTGCTCTGCGCTTTGAGCTGCGCGACCTCGGCTTTGGCGGCCTCGGCCTGTTCCTTTTGTCCCCTGTGCCATGAGCCGGCCTATATTCTTGGCGGCTGCGTTCTGCCGTGCGAGCAATCCGTCCAGCTGCGCCTGAACGGCCTTGCGGCGGTCGTCCAGCTCTTCGATTTTCGCCACGGTCTGCGCGGCATCAACTCCCTTGACGGCCAGACGCTCTATTGCGCGCTCGCGGTCGTCCCTTATCTGTTTAAGTGTAAGCATTTCTTCGCTACGGTTTGAATCTGCGCACAAAGATATAAAAAAAGCGTATCTTTGCACTCGCACCATCACCTAATTTTCCGACATGAACCGCCACCCGATAATACTGTTGCTCGCATGTCTGATGTTCTCATGCGGAAACTCCTCGCGCAAGACATCCGCCGCAGGAAATTCGGCCTATCGGCCGCAGGGCACTCCGGCATCTTATGCTTACGCAATCGTAAATACATACCCGCATTCCGAGCGCGACTACACGCAGGGACTTCTCATACACGACAGCATACTGTACGAGGGAACCGGCACCTACGGCGGCTCCAAACTGCGGAGCACCGACCTTCGCACGGGGCGCGTAATCGCCGAGACGGCCCTGCCGCGCAACATGTTCGGCGAAGGAATAGCCCTGCTCGGGGATAAGATATACCAGCTCACGTGGCAGGAGGAGCGCGTACTGGTATACGACGCCCGGTCCCTGAAAAAGACGGGCGAAATGCGCTACGCAGGCGAGGGCTGGGGGCTTACCTCGGACGGAGAGAAGCTGTACATGAGCGACGGAAGCGACAACATATACGTCATGGACCCCGCATCGTTCTCCCGCACGAAAACAGTCCGGGTGCGTCTGGGCGGCTCGCCGGTAAGATTTTTGAACGAACTGGAATGGATAGACGGTAAAATCTGGGCCAACGTCTACACCTCGGACCAAATCGTCATCATAGACCCGCAAAGCGGCGATGTGTCGGGCGTCATCGACATGCGCGGCCTGCTCGGGCCATCCGACATAACGCCCGACACGGACGTGCTGAACGGAATCGCCTACGATTCCTTAGGGCGGCAAGATTCTGGTCACGGGCAAAAAAACTGGAACAAAAATGTTCGAAATCGAACTCATAAGAAAATAATGCCTAAATATTCTATATACGAGCTTGCAAAAGAGCGGATTCTCGTGCTGGACGGAGGTCTGGGCACGATGGTGCAGACTTACGGTCTGTCCGAACAGGACTACCGCGGCGAGCGTTTCGCCGACTGGCACACGCCGCTCAAAGGCTGCAACGACATTCTCGTACTCACCCGTCCGCAGGTGCTCAGCCAGATACACACGGCGTATCTGACGGCCGGCGCGGACATAATATCGACCGACTCGTTCAATGCCAATGCCGTCTCGATGGCCGATTACGGCTTGCAGGAGTACGTCTACGAAATAAACCGTGCGGCCGCCGCCGTGGCCCGAAAGGCTGCGGACGAATTCACGCTGCGCAACCCGAAGCGGCCGAGATTAGTAGCCGGCTCGATGGGCCCCACCAACCGCACATGTTCCATGTCGGCCGACGTGAACGACCCCGCAGCGCGGGCCATTACGTTCGACGAGTTGAAGGACACCTATGCCGTACAGGCCGAAGGGCTGCTGGACGGAGGTGCGGACATACTGCTCATCGAAACGGTATTCGACACGCTCAACGCCAAGGCGGCACTTATGGCCGTGGACGAAATATGCAAAAAGCGCTCGGCAAGAGTGCCGATAATGGTGTCCGGAACGCTGGCCGACGTAAGCGGCCGCACACTGTCGGGACAGACGGTCGAGGCGTTCTACTACTCGGTGGCGCACGCCGACCTGTTCTCAATCGGACTTAACTGCGCGTTCGGGGCCAAGCAGCTCAGACCCTATCTGGAACGTCTGGCCGCAGTGGCCCAGTGCCGCGTATCGGCGCATCCCAACGCAGGCCTGCCCAACGTCATGGGCGGGTACGACGAAACACCGCAAATGTTCGCCGACGATGTGGAAGCGTACATGCGCGAAGGGTTGGTGAACGTCGTCGGAGGATGCTGCGGCACCACGCCCATGCACATAGCAGGGCTTTCGTCTCTGGTGCGCAACTACTCCCCGAGGCCCCTGCCCTCGCGCCGGCATGCCACAGTGCTCTCGGGACTCGAAGTGCTCGAAATCACCCCCGAGGCGAACTTCATAAATATCGGCGAACGCACCAACGTCGCAGGTTCGGCCAAATTCGCCCGACTCATCCGTCAGGGCGACTACACGGAGGCGGTGGACATAGCCCGCGGACAGGTCGAGGCGGGTGCGCAAATTATAGACGTGTGCATGGACGACGGCATGATAGACGGAGTGAAGGCCATGACCACGTTCCTGAACATGGCGGCCTCGGAGCCTGAAATCGCACGCGTTCCCGTAATGATAGACTCTTCGAAATGGGAGGTATTGGAGGCGGGCCTCAAATGCACGCAGGGCAAAAGCATCGTGAACTCCATTTCGCTCAAAGAGGGAGAGCAGGAGTTCTTACGGCGTGCAAGGCTGATAAGGCGGTACGGCGCCGCAGCCGTCGTCATGCTGTTCGACGAGAATGGACAGGCGGACACCTTCGAGCGCAAGATTCAGGTGGCGCAGCGTGCCTACACCCTGCTCACGGAGGACGGATTCGCCGCCGAAGACATAATATTCGACCCGAACGTGCTTGCGATAGCCACCGGCATCGAGAGCCACGACAACTACGGCCGCGATTTCATCGAAGCGTGCCGCTGGATAAAGGGCAATCTTCCCGGGGCCAAAGTCAGCGGAGGAGTGAGCAACCTCAGTTTCTCGTTCCGCGGCAACAATCCGGTGCGCGAAGCCATGCACTCGGTGTTCCTCTTCCACGCCATAAAGGCCGGCATGGACATGGGAATCGTGAATCCGGCCATGCTGCAAATCTACTCGGACATAGAGCCGACACTTCTGGAACTGTGCGAGGATGCCGTGCTCAACCGCAGAAGCGACGCCACGGAGCGTCTGGCCTCATACGCCGAAAAACTAAAAGCGCAAAACCAGAACGGCGACGCGCAGCCGGCCCATACCGACGCATGGCGTGAACTGGGTCTCGAAGAGAGGATTCGCCACGCCATGCTCAAAGGTTTGGACCAGTACATAGCGCAGGACGCTCTTGAAGCCTACGAAAAACTCCAATCGCCGCTCGCAGTCATAGACACGATGCTGATGCCGGCCATGGGACAGGTAGGCGAACTGTTCGGCGCGGGAAAGATGTTCCTGCCGCAAGTGGTGAAAAGCGCCCGTGTGATGAAACGCGCCGTAGAGGCCCTGACGCCGTACATAGAAAGCGGCTCGACAGCCGGAGCGAAAAGCGCCGGCAAGGTCATAATGGCCACAGTAAAGGGCGACGTGCACGACATCGGCAAGAACATAGTGTCAGTGGTCACCGCCTGCAACGGCTATGAAATCAAGGATTTGGGCGTCATGGTCGATCGCAGCACCATAGCCGACGAAGCCGAGAGGTGGGGCGCGGATGCAATAGGTCTGAGCGGACTCATAACGCCGTCGCTGGACGAGATGATAAAGGTCGTCAAGGAACTGGAACGCCGCGGCATGAAAACCGACGTGATAATCGGCGGGGCCACCACCTCGCAGGCTCCATACGGCCGTAAAAATCGCGCCCAACTATTCGGGAGCGGCAGTACACAGCCGCGACGCATCCGAAAACACGCGGATTCTCGCAAACCTGCTCGGACCGCAGCGGCAGCAATACATAGAAGAACTGAAACGCAACCAAGCAGCACAGCGCGAACTGTACCTGCAACAGCAGGCCCAGCGCACGCTCCGGCCGCTGTCCGAAGCCCGACTCAGGGATTACCGCAAAAAGGCCGACGACATAGTCCGGCCGCTCCACACAGGCAAGGTCGTGTTCAACAATTTTTCCATCGGGGAGGTGGAAAAGTACATAGACTGGAATTTCTTTTTCACCTCGTGGGAAATCAAGGGACGCTACCCCGACATATTCTCATCGCCCGAAAAGGGGCAGCAGGCCCGCAAACTGTTCGACGACGCGCAGGCGCTCCTGTCCGTCATCAAGAGCAAAGGCAGCCTGACGCTCAACGGCACGGTAGGCATATTCCCCGCATACCGGAAAGGCGACGACATCATCGCCGAGACTCCGCACGGGCCGGCTGTGCTGCCGATGCTGCGCAGCCAGAGCGGGCAGTCGGACGCGAATCCGTGTCTTGACGACTACGTGGTGGCGCGCGAGGTCGGGCAGGACTACATCGGCATGTTCGCCGTATCGGCGGGATTAGGTCTCAAAGATATAGGCGACAGCTACAAGAAGCAGGGCGACGATTACAGCGCGATAATGTGCAAACTGCTCGCCGACCGTCTTACGGAGGCATTCGCCGAAGCGGTGCACGAGTTCGTAAGGCGCCGCATGTGGGGCTACCAGTCCGAGGATATGTCGCCCGAGGATATTCTCCGCGAACGCTATCAGGGACGCCGCTTTGCGTTCGGCTATCCGGCCACGCCCGACCATTCGCTCAAAAACGGTATTCGACACTCTGGGCGTCACCCAGACCACGGGCATGCGCCTGACTGAAAACTACATGATAGACCCGGGCGAGGCTCTGTGCGGTCTGATGCTCGCCGACCCGAACGTAAAGTACTTCACAATCGGTCCGGTGGACGCGCAGCAGATGGAGGATTACGCCTCACGACGCGGTTTGCCCGTGGAGACAATAGAAAAACTGATATGCAAGATATAGAACAGCCATGCAGATAATCGGACTAATCGAAGACGCACTGCGCAGCGGCAGCACCCGAATGACATTCGAACTCCTGCCGCCGCTCAAAGGCCAAAGCCCGCAAGGCGTTTTCGACGCCATAGACAAGCTGGCCGAATTCAATCCGGCCTACATCAACGTAACGTTCCAGCGCGAAGGCGTGCAATACGTGCCGCGCGAAGACGGACTGCTGGAAAAACGCACCGTGCGGAACCGCCCGGGTACGGTAGGCATCTCGGCCGCCATAATGAAACGCTACGGCATCGAGGTGGTACAGCACCTGATTTGCGGCGGAATGTCGCGCTACGACATCGAGGATGCTCTGATAGACCTCGACCTGCTCGGCATCGACAACATTCTGGCCCTGCGCGGCGATGCTGCACGCGGAGAGCAGCGGTTCACGGCCAGCTCGCAAGGCTGGGAGCACGCCGACCAGCTCGTGCGGCAGATTACGGACATGAACAGAGGACACTTTTTAGACGACGAGACCCAGCACGACTACCGCACGCACTTCTGCGTCGGAGTGGCCGGATACCCAGAAAAACATGCCGAAGCGGCCAACATGGAGACCGACATCGCCAATCTGCGCCGCAAGGTGGATGCGGGGGCGAGTTATATCGTAACACAGCTCTGCTTCGACAACGCCAAGATTTTCTCGTTCATCGACTCGTGCCGCAAGGCCGGCATCACAGTACCGATAATCCCGGGCATCAAGCCGCTCAGCACGGCCAAACACCTGACCATACTGCCGCAGACATTCCATGTCGATATTCCTCAACCGCTCGTACAGGAGGTATCCCGCTGCAAAACCTCCGAACAGATACGGCAGGCGGGAATCGAATGGGCCATAATGCAGGCCCGCGAACTCAAAGCCGCAGGACTGCCCGTGATACATTTCTACACCATGGGCAAAGCGGACGGAGTGGCCGAAATAGTGAAAGCAGTATTCTAACCGCATCGAAAAAAAACGAATTTATGGACGACCGTTTCACAGCGCTATCCGAGCAGGTTTTCAGTCAGGCAGTCGAATTCCGGCGCCACCTGCACGCACACCCCGAGCTATCGTTCAAGGAGAGAGCCACCGCGGAGTATATATCCGGCCGTCTTGCGGCCGAAGGCATCGAGCACAGACGAATCGCCGGTACGGGCATTCTGGCTAAAATCGAAGGGTGCGGTCCGCTGGAAAATGCGGTAGTGCTCCGCGCCGACATCGACGCCCTGCCTGTCAAGGAGTGCAGCGAAGAGGAATTCGTCTCGCAAAATATCGGAACGATGCACGCTTGCGGGCACGACATGCACGCCGCAGCGCTTTTCGGTGCGCTTAAAATTCTGAACGCCATGCGCAGCGAAATCGGAGGCACAGTCTTCGGGCTGTTCCAACCCGGGGAAGAGTGCAACCCGGGCGGAGCGACAAAGGTGCTGGCGGGAAATCCGTTCGAGGGCTACCGGATAAAGGCATTCATCGGAGAGCACATAGAACCGCAGCTGCCGACGGGAGTGTTCGGATTCAGAGCCGGCAAATATATGGCTTCGAGCGACGAACTCCGATTCACCGTAAACGGCGTCGGAGGCCACGGAGCCATGCGTGCCAACATAAAGGATCCGGTGCTGACGGCTGCCGAAATCATTGCCGCGCTGCATTCCATCCCCGACTCGGCTCCCGACAAAAGCACACCGACCGTAATCTCGATAGGCCGCGTCACGGCCGACGGAGCGACCAACATCATTCCCGACAGCGTATACATGGAGGGCACCATGCGCGTATTCGACGAGACGTGGCGTGCACAAATCAAGGAGCGTATCGAGAGCATCTGCGCCGAAATATCGGCTCGGCACGGAACCTCGACCGTCGTGGACATCGGCACCGGCTATCCGTGCGTGGTGAACGACGCGCGGCTACCGCTCAGGCCGCCCAGATCTCGCCGGACGAATGTTTTTCGGAGCAGGCGGTCCGGTATCTCGACCTGCGTCCGACGGCGGAGGACTTCGGTTTTTACACACGCCTCTACCCTGCCGTATTCTATCGTCTGGGCGTCGGCGAATATGCACTCGACCCGCGCTACACCTCCGCAGTGCCTGCCGGAAAGCTGCACACCCCGCACCTGCACCCCAACGAAAACGCCTTGCGCTACGCCTGCGCCTTCATGGCTGCACTGGCAGTCGAAAAACTTAAAAAATAGGACATAAAACACGCAGCCGCAAGATTTTTGCGGCTGCGTACGATTCATTTCAGCGGCGAGTCCGGCTCGCGGGCCATAACCTTATAGAACATCCTGTCGAGAAAACCTACCGAGAATTTCTTGATGAAGTGCGTGGCGCGACCCTCGAACTCCATAAGCAACAGCCGCTTGCGTTGGGCTATGCCGTTGGCGATACGTCTTGCCACCTCCTCGGCGCTCATCATCTTCTCCTCCTTGCGCGGAGTTTGACCCTGCGCCGAGCCGTCGGCCGTAAGCGCCGCGAAACGGACGTTGGATGCCGTAAAGCCCGGGCATGCAATCATCACGTGCAGACCTTTTTTCAGATTCTCGATGCGGACGGTTTCCAGAAATCCCGTCATCGCGTACTTGGACGCCGAATAACCGGTTCTGCCCGGCAGTCCGTGAAGTCCGGCGACAGACGACACGCCCACCAGCGAGCCGTGCGAAGACTGCAAATAAGGCAGTGCATATTTGGTACAATAGACAGTACCCCAGAAATTCACGTCCATAAGACGGTGCAGTACGCTCAAATCGACGTCGTCGAAAAGCGCACGCATTGATATTCCGGCATTGCAAACCAGTATGTCCAGCCCGCCGAACCGCTCCACGGTCCGCTCCACCAGACGCTTGCAATCCTCCGGTCGGGTAACGTCGGTCTCCACGGCAAGAGCGTCGCCCCCCGCCGCCTTTATATCGTTCACTACGCTCTGCAACTTATCTTCCGACCGAGCGGCCAGAACCACCCGACAGCCTCTTCGGGCAAATTCATACGCCAACGCACGACCGATACCCGACGATGCGCCGGTAACCACGGCAATCTTATCCTTGTAATTCATAACTCCATATCTATATTTACGGTTTTTCAAAACTTCAATATCTGCTCTCCGCCGTGCAGGTGCCGGCTTTTTCCCTTCCACACGAACGTGCCGTCCACTCCCTCGGGCAAGGAAACCCTCGCCGTAAGCCCGCCGCGTCCGTCCGCATCATAACTTACGGACACTTCTCCCGCCGGATGAGGGATGCTTCCGCTAACGCTTGCAAGACCGCACAGCGACGGGGCTATACGCACGCTGCCGAAAGCAGGCGAAGCGCTCGAAATACCCAGCACAGTACGGTAGAGGCTCTATATTTGGCGAGGCGCTCCACGCATGGCAGTCCGAACGTGTGGGGTCCGGTGTCTCGGCCCAAGTGGTAAGTCCCTCGGCCATCTGCTCGCGCCACGGGCCCAGACAGTCCAGATACATGTCACCGAGCCCCGCACGCGCCATGGCCATATTGACATAATAGCGGAAATAAAGCGTGGCGGCAATCATGCGTTCGCCTTCCATCACGCGGCGCATGACCTCGCGGGCCGTCCGTCCGGTAACCGCATCCGCGAGCACGGCCATCGAATTGACATGCTGCGAAAAGGTCTCGCGGCGGGAATCGTCCGCGAAAAGGCCGCGTTCCTCGACCCAGTATTTCTCACGGAAACTTTTTCCGTACGGCGGAAAGCCGTCTTGCGATAGTGTTCGGCAATATCCTTCGAACCGAAAGCACGCTCCATGCTCTCCGCATAACCGAGTCCGAGCAGATACAAGGCATCGTGATACGCCGAAGCACCGCTTCCGTCCGCCAGCGGCTGACCTCCGGGCAATCCGTCGGCCCAGTCGATGAAGAACCAGTACGGCACCCCGTGCAGGCTGCAATCCTCCCCGAGAAAACTCTCGTACCACGACATCACCGAACGGAATGCAGGCAGCAGAGTTTTCAGATAGGCCTCATCGCCGCGATACATCCAGTAGTCGTAGGCCGTGCCTATCCACCAAATCGAAAACGAGGGTATCATTTGGAACACGTCCGACGGATAACGGCTTCGGGTAATCCCGTCGGAGATCATCGAGCGTCGTCCCTGTTCCAGAGCATGACGCACCATGTAAGCGTCACTGGTATTGTACATGGTAATCATCGCCTGTATGCGCGTGTCGCCGAAATACTGCAACTGTTCGTAATAGGGACAATCCATATAGGTCTCGTTGGCACACAGGCGTGCCGTGCGCCATCCTATTTCCAGCATCCGAGAAAGCTCTTCGGACTCGGGAGCCGAAAATTCGCTCTGCAACTCGAACGGATAGGCCGAAAACATGCCGCACACATCATGCAGAGTCAAAGGCTCGTCCGCTGTACGGATGTCGAGCGCAACGTAACGCCACGTGCGCCACCACAAAGGCTCGAAACTGCGCCGGTCTCCCCCGTCCGCCACTATGCAGTCCGAGTAACCTATCATGCTCTTGCCCTCCGTAACGTTGCGGTCGCCCTTGCCCCATGCTCCGTTTCCATCGTAAAGGGCCTCGGCATACGTAATCTTTATTTCTGCACCGCGTCCGCCGCTGAAATCCATGCGCGGATAACCGGTTGTCAGCACTCCTTGGTCGAGAAGAATCCTGACTTCGCTGCGGGCCGGAATGCGCACTTCGGCCGCCGAGCGAGGAAACTCCTCCGGCAAATCCACGCCCGCCGCACCGGCGACGCGTGAAAAACGAATCGGTGCAAGTTCCGAAGAAGGAATGGGCGACGGCACCATCTGCCGGCCGAAATAGTCGCGTGTACCTTTGGCTGCGGCTCTGAGTCCGCGCACGGCACATGGCCACAGGCTGTCGTCGTAATCCGGCTGCTCCCAGCCCCACGGATAAAGCGAGGCATCGACCCTTTCGCCGTTGCCGGCCGCGAAATAGCCGCGCACGGCATAGGACATCGGCCCGTAAGCCCCGTCGGCAATGCACCGCCACGAGGAATCTGTATTTACAACACTCTGGGCATCGGTATCGCCCTGAACCAAGAACTCGGTTCTTTCGAAACTCATCTGGGCCACCGGCCTGTATTTGTCGAAGTTCCACACCACGGCGGCAATCACGTTTCGACCCTCTCGGAGCCACGGCGCGATGTCCACCGTCTCGTAATTCCAGTTCTGAGGGTCGCAACGCACCGGTCCGAGACACACGAAACGGCCGTTTACATAGAGTTTATAACGGTTGTCGGCGGAAACGTGCACCGTAAAACGTGCGGGAACCCGCTCCAATTCGAATGTCTTGCGGAAATGACGCACCCCGTACCCGTTGTTTTCCTGCGGCACCGAAATCCAGTGCGCAGGCCAATATCCGCTCGCGAAGCGTTCGTTTATATCCGCCTGTCTGTAACCGGCAAGACGCACCTGCGCCGCCGAGGAAAAGGTTCCGAGACACAGCACCGCAAACAAAAACGCACGCGATGCGGTACGGACAAGAAATGTTTTATCATGTTTTCGGCAAGGCGGTCTTCCAATCATTGCAATGGTATTTTAGGTCAGCAGTCACTCTCTATCGTCAATCCGTCGTATGCCAGCCGAATGCCCTCCGGCAGCGTTTTTTCGACCTCGCGATAAAGTCCCATCTGGTGCGAGGCATGCGTCAGGAATGTGCGCTTCGGAGATATGCGGCGGCTGACGGCGATAGCCTCGTCCACGGTAAAGTGCGAGATATGCTTCTCCCGACGCAGCGCATTGATGACCAGACAGTCCAGTCCGCGCAACTTTTCCAGCTCCGAATCCTCGATATGATTGAAATCGGTCAGATAGGCCACACTGCCGATTCTGAATCCCGTAACGGGCAGCATGAAATGCCGGCCCAAGACCGGAACGATTTCCAAACCGCAAACCGAGAACGGCTCCGAAGTGATGGTGTGCAGGCTTATTTCGGGTGCGCCCGGGTATTTTTTCTCTCCGAAAGCGTAATTGAAATCCTTGTGCACGGCACGCTGCACTCGCTCAGTGGCATATATGTCCACGGGCCTGTCAAGAAAATAATTGAAAGCCCTCACATCGTCGATTCCGCCCGTATGGTCCTTATGCTCGTGAGTCAGCAGAATGGCATCTATACTGTGCACGTGCTCCCGAAGCATCTGGAAGCGGAAATCCGGCCCCGCATCTATCACTATGCGCACCCCGCCGCTTTCCACCATGACCGACGAACGCAGACGCTTGTCGTGCGAATCCTCAGAACGGCAGACCTCGCAGTCGCAGGCTATCATCGGAACGCCCTGCGAGGTTCCCGTCCCGAGAAAAGTCAATCGCACCATACTAAAAAACGAATTACGAATTTCAAATATAGCTATTTTAAGGATACTCTGTCCCCTTTCCTTTCAAAAAAAGCGGTGCGCCGCATAATGGAGCGCACCGCCATTCATTTTTTCATTTCGGGAACCAGTTCCGTCAAAGAAGATTTATTTTTGTTATGTTTTCGAGCCATCTGACCATCGACAGCATCACTATCATGGACAGGGTGCATGCGCCGGCGAACACGAGCCATGCTCCCCAGATAGGCACGTTCATATAAAGCCATCCGCCGATGAACAGCAGCGAGTTTCCGACAGCCGTCGCCGCAAGCCAGCATCCCTGCATCAGGCCCTGCATGTGCGGAGGCGCCACTTTCGAAACGAACGCGAGACCCAGCGGGGAAATAAACAGTTCGGCGACGGTAAGAATGAAATACAGGCCCACCATGACCCACGGGGTCACCAGCATGCCGTGAATCTGGTCGGCGGTCATCGTAGCGAACTCGGCACGCGAAGGCAGGGCCAGCGAGAAGAGCATCAGGAACAGATAGGCCGCAGCGGCGATACCCATACCTACCGCGATTTTCATCGGGGTCGAAATCTCCACCTTGCGTTTTTTGAGCCAGCCGAAGAACCACATTATTATAGGAGTGAGGAACACCACGAAGAAAGGATTGACGGCTTGGAAAATCTCGGCACCCTTTATGGTGGTGAAGCCCAAATCGATGTTTATCACGTCAAGATTCACGTAATCGCGGGCGAAGTAAGTGAGCGAGTAACCGTTCTGGTGGAACGACAGCCAGAAGAAGATAACCACGCCGAACACTGCGAACAGAGCATAGACGCGCTGTCTGATTTCCTGTGCGCTCATCTTGATTTCCTGTGCGGAGACCTTCGTCTCGGCCTTTACTTCGGCTTTTTTCGACGGGTCGGGGAACAGTTTCTTGTTGGCAAGATAGATGACGAGCGAAATGAGCATCATCACGATAGCCGCCATGAAAGCGTATTGGAATCCGCGATTGAAAACATCCAGATACGAGTTGCAGAATGCCGTAAGGTCGGTAACGGCAGAACCGTCTATCTGCGCCTGTGCGGCGAACTGCTGCAAGTTGGCCAGACGTTCGGGAGCCATCCCCGCGCCGTCGGCCAGATAGCTGTGGCAAAGCTCGGGCAGCTGTGCGTTATAGTCGAAACCGTTGCTTTTCAGCCACCAGTTGCGCATGCCGATAGCGATGAACGGAGCGAAGAAGCCGCCGATATTGATGAACATGTAGAAAATCTGGAATCCGGATTCGCGCTTGTCGCCGAATTCCTTGTTGTCGTACATCTGTCCGACCAGAGCCTGCAAATTGCCTTTGAAAAGACCGTTGCCGAAAGCGATTACCAGCAGACCGAAACATGTGAGGGTCAGGTAAAGCGCCATATTGGGAACCGGAGTCGGCGTGGGAATTGCAATAATCAGATAGCCCAAAGCCATCACGATAATACCCCACATTATCGTACCCTTATAGTTCTTGGTCTTGTCGGCGATGATGCCGCCCACCAGCGCAAGCAGATAAATCGAAGCGTAGAACACGGAGTAGATGTAACCGGTAGTCTGCTCATTCAGACCGAACTTGGACGAAATGAACAGAGTCAGAACGGCCATCATGATGTAGAATCCGAACCTTTCGCCCATGTTGGCGAGCGCGGCGGCAATTAACCCTTTTGGTTGATTTTTGAACATAAGTTAAATATTTTTAGATATAGTATTTTGCACCAAAAACGAGACAAATGTACAAAAATATATTCGACGAAAAAAATAGCGGCCGGCCGTTCGCGGCGGCAAAACGGCGGATACGGCACGCGCGATTCGCAAAAAGAGCCGCAGAGCCTCGGTCGGATGCGAAAAAAACCGGACGTTTGCTGTTGGGAACTGCAAGTTTTTTTCGTATCTTTAAGTGACGAAACATTTTTTTCTTTCGGAATACGCACAATGGAACACGACGAGCAAAAAAACTTAAAATAGTGGCCGACGACCCATGGCTGGAACCCGTGAGTGGAGAGTTGGAACTCCGGCACAGGATGTATCAGAACACTCTGGACTCGATTGCCCGCGAGTGGGGTTCGCTTACGCAGGCGGCCGACGCATATCGTTATTTCGGATTCAATTACGACGAGGAGCTGTGCGGCTGGTGGTTCAGGGAGTGGCTGCCGGATGCCAAGGACGTATTTCTGTTCGGCGACTTCAACGACTGGCAGCGGACCGAGCTGAGGCTCTCGCGCGGTCAGGATGGAGTGTGGAGCACCTTTCTGCCCGACGCCCTCTATCTGAACAGTCTCACGAAAGGTTCGCTGTATAAAATACACGTACACGGCGCCGACGGTTCGTGGCGGGATCGCATACCGGCATACGCCACACGCGTGGTGCAGGACGAGACGACGAAAAACTTCACCGCCCAGTTCACCGGAGAGGATGATTTCGACTGGTCGGGCGACGATTTCTCGATTCCCGAGAACTTCCACCCGCTGATATACGAATGCCATGTGGGCATGTCGCAGGAGAAGGAGGGCGTCGCCACTTACGACGAATTCACCGACTCGGTTCTGCCGCGCATAAAGCGATTGGGATACAATGCCGTGCAGCTGATGGCCGTGGCGGAGCATCCCTACTACGGCAGTTTCGGCTATCACGTCTCCTCGTTCTTCGCACCCACATCGCGCTGCGGAACGGCCGAGCAGCTCAAAAACCTGATTCGCACGGCGCATTCCATGGGTCTTGCGGTGATAATGGACGTCGTACACTCGCACTTCGTCAAAAACCTCAACGAAGGCATATTCGCATTGGACGGCAACCCTACCCAATACACTCCCGCCGGAGAGGCCGGTTATCACAAATACTGGGACAGCCGGTGCTTCGACTACCGCAAGCCGCAAGTTCTGCGGTTTCTGCTCTCCAACCTTAAATACTGGATACGGGAGTTCAGATTCGACGGTTTCAGATTCGACGGAGTAACTTCGATGATATACACTCATCACGGCTACACGGAATTCGACAGCCGCGAGAAATTTTTCGACGACACGGTGAACCGCGACGCCCTATGCTATCTTACGCTGGCCAACCGTCTGGTGCATCTGCTGCGGCCCGACGCACTGACAATAGCCGAGGACGTGAGCGGCATGCCCGGAATGACTTCGCCGATAGACGACGGTGGCGTGGGTTTCGACTACCGGCTCGGAATGGCCGTACCGGATTTCTGGATAAAGATGCTCAAAGACCTGCCCGACCAGAAATGGAATATCTGGGACATCTGGAACATACTCACCTCCCGCCTGCCGTCGGCAAAGACCATAGCCTATGCCGAAAGCCACGATCAGGCCCTTGTCGGCGACAAGACCATAGCGTTCCGCCTCATGGACAAGGAGATGTACACGGCGATGGACACCGCCAGCCGCAGCATCGTCATAGACCGCGGCATGGCGCTGCACAAGATGATACGCCTTGTAACCGCCACGGCCGGCGGACAGGGCTATCTGAACTTCATGGGCAACGAGTTCGGACATCCCGAATGGATAGATTTTCCGCGTCAGGGCAACGGTTGGAGCTACGCCCATGCAAGACGCCAGTGGTCTTTGGCGAGCGACGAGCACCTGCGCTATCGTTTTCTGGAAGCGTTCGACGCCGCCATGCTGAAACTTATCAAAGACTACGACGTCCTTGCGGACGACTATCCATACCGGCTGCAAATGGACGAGGGCAACAAGACAATGGTATACAGCCACCGGAATCTGGTGTTCGTGTTCAATTTCCACTCCGAAAACTCAATCCCCGACTACGCAGTAAGAGTGCCGCAGGCCGGACGGTACCGCCTCGTACTTTCGACCGATGAACAGCGGTTCGGAGGACAGGGGCGCCAAGACACCGAAATGCCCCACTTCTCTTTCCCCTCCGAAGACGGAACCGCCTGCATACGTATATACAACGTATGCCGCACGGCAGGCGTATACGAAAAACTCGAAGAGCCCGCCCCATAGTACGGCCCAGAAAAAATAACCGACAATCCAAAGGAATATCCATCTGGATTTATTATCTTTATATCGCCTATGTATTTAGTGAATGATGCTGACAAACATCCATAATTACAACGGAACATTTACGTATGTGTCGCAGGGTGGGAATCCGGCTACCCGCACACTCAGGGATATGGCCACGCCGGAGGGTGTTGTTACGAAAAGCGGCGGCAACTACTATTACAAGTACTTCTTCCGGGATTATTTGGGTAATGTCCGCATGGTGTCGCGTGCCTTTAAGGGCAGCGGCGGCAGTGTACAGTTTACCGAGGAGCAGGAGGCGCACTACGACCCACTGGGTCAGACGATAAGCAAAATCGGAGGCGATAACCCTTACCTCTACAACGGCAAGGAACTCTATACCGATTTCTCGGATGCCTACGAAGGTGTGTACGACTTCGGTGCCCGCTACTACAACCCTCTCTACGGCAGATGGTTCGCCACTGACCCTGAAAAAGCAACACCCGAACCCGTACATTTATTGCGGAAACAATCCTGTAATGAAGATAGATCCGAACGGAAAGTTTTGGGTGCCAGGACAGTTGAAAATATTGTTAGATAAAGTCAAGTTCGCACAAGCAGAATTAAAGAGGATTCGCAGAGAATTATTGCTTAGTTTGAATCAAAAAGGCGTAATTAAAGATAAGAATTATTATAAGGCATGGGATGAGGTCGAGGATATTAATATGAGATTAAAAAGGTATTAGGGAGGATAAAAAGAATATTTGTAAATTAGATAAAAAGTGAAAACTGTATATGAAATGAAATATGTCGATAGTGATAGATATGTCACTTATAAGGCATCAGATGGTCATGTTGTTATAGAATACGGTTCATTAGGTACAGGTGCTCATGAAAGAGGACATAATGTTCAGTGGTTAAAGAAAGATGGTTTTGAAGAAAGATTTAATAAAGACGGCTACCTTACCAATCCAGGACGTAATGCTGATGAAATGACTCAAATATGAAGTTCAAGCGTACCGACTTCAATATTCTTATGACGGAAAAAAATCTATTCCCTGTCGGGATAAATTCTTATAAAGATATAAATGCACACACGATATCGAAAAATTGTGGATACCAAAAAAATAATCCGTTATATCCATTTGCCAAGAAAAAGTATAGATTATTTAATGATGAATAATAAATTAAACGATTAATGTAATATTATATTATGTTATATATGAAAAAGGTTGCCATTATTTTTATTTGCAACATTATTTTATAATGTCATCTGTGCCCAGCATGATATTAGCGGAGTATATTTTTGAGAGGCAAAGCAATGATCGCATAGAATTATCCAACAGCCAGTTCAAATTTATTAAATATGATATGTTCAATAGATACATAGATTTTTGTCTATGCCAATGCGACATATAGGTGGATTGACGATGATTTTTGTGGAATTTCAGGCTCAATGTCCTAAAAAGTGTAGTAGACAGTACTTTAAAAAAATAACTCAAACATATAATGGTTCTATAAAAAAATAAGAAGAAAAGAAATGTGAAATTAACTTTGCCTAATATTCATTATGCGTCTTTATATACGGTACGATTGTATTATGATATAGGAAAACGTTACCAAACCAAGTGGAAGATGGAAAATATGTATTTAGATTCCAGTCCGAATGAAAATCGGAGAGAGTTTATTTTATCTTTACCATGGAATACTAAAAAAATATTTATAATAGTTCAACCATCTGATATTTATGCGAATATTCGTCCTTTCGACAGATTGTACGATAGCTATGTTTTATATGAAATACCTGAATTTTTGGGTAGATTATAATGCAAATTGTATCGAGATAAATATTGAAGGGTTAGAAGATGGTTATTTCGGAAATTACTGGATAAATGGAGAATATGCGAAAATAGAGAAAGATAAAATTATTTGGAGAGGGAAAGTTTACGATAAGCAAGATGACCAAGAAAATGAATAATATCAAAATATTAAGAGTATCTTTTTGATGACAATTCTGAGTTTATCAGTTTGTGCGCAAACAGATATAAGCGGAGTATATTATGACAATGCCAAAAAGTAGAATAGAGGTATATGGTAATAATTTTATTCTGGTTCAACCCCAAGCGGGGCAAACTGTTTATCAAAAGAAATATTTTTTTGCACAGGCTTATTATGTTTGGGAAAATGACAAATTCATTCAATTGTGGAATTATCTGCAATTTAATTCTCCGCAGGTTGAAATTAAGTATCGTGAATGGAACCGAAAGCGGGCCACCAATATTAAAATAACCGTTATTATACCGAATGTAGAATATCGAGAAATCATTACAGAATTAAGTTACTACACGCCCGAATCAGGTTTATATAAACGAACCCAAAAACCTTATAACAATCGACTGGGGAAGACGTCATTTTACATTCCTCGGACATCATCATCTGTATGTATAACGGTTAGGCCCAAGAAAATAAATCTTATTAATTCGGATAGGTATAATAGTTATGTAAGATGTATGGGATGCTTTGAGATTAATAATAGTATTAAAGATACAGATATAATCATTCAAGACTTGGATGACGACTATTTTTGGACAGTATTATGTCAATGGCGATTATGTTCGGGTGGTAGGCGATAAACTCTACTGGCGCGGCCGAGTGTTTGAAAAAAGTTATGACCCCGAGGATATAAGATACATCGAAGAAAAAGAATCGGCCCTGAAAAAATAACCGATAATCCAAATTAATATCCGTCTGAATTTGTTATCTTTATATCACCTATATGTTTAGTGGATGATTAAAGAGAGATTGCATAACTACGACGGACAGAGCCGTCAGCATTACCGCCATAATCCTCTTGGTCATCTTGGCTCGGTGTGGAATACTGCCAAGTAGTCCGAACATAGGGACAGGCCGTAGCGTTACTCAGAGCAGTTGCCGCCAAAGAACAATGTCGTGGCATTTGTCTGCATGTATCATTATTTCCCGCTTCCATATGCGACGGATGCCGTTTGTCTGATATTGCCTTTTTCGAAAAGACGTATTTGAAGCGGCTTTGTTAAACCATTGCCGCAAGAGAACGAATAAACGACTAATCGGGAAAAGGGAAATGGCCGGCAGGAGATTGCGGGCCGTTAAACTCTTCGGGTGGAAGGTAGCACACGTCATGTATGTTTATTGATACATCAAGAATCAAAAATACGGGCGGAAATTATACATAAAGATTATATTATAGAGAATCCGCAAAGGTGCGTAAGCGGGAAAAGGCATGACGGGGATAAATAGCCGTTGAAAATCAAGTTGTTTTTAGGTCGAGGATATGAGATTTGAAAAACATGCGTGCGTAAAATCGCAGAAAGTCGGAAAAATCTTTGGTCGAGGTTATAATGGATACGGAAAAAAGAAGTATTTTTACGTCAAAATCGTGTCTTGCCATTATATTAAGACCCGAACGAACTGATAGAGACACAAAAGGCTGCATCATAGGCGGCTGTACATTTAACAGTATGAAATGAATGAACGACGTTGTTGCAATGGCTGACAATGATATAAGATAGATTGAGGAAATGACGCAGGACTGCTCTCTTACTCATTCTATGGCCGACGGGAACAAAAGTTATAACGACAAGCGTTTTCCCAAGGGCATTCATGTTACTGGAACTGATGCGAAATCGGATTCAGGTATAGAAGGAATGTCCGGTGGCGAAGGAATTTGTAAGGAGGATAACAGCCCTTGGGGGTATCTTGTCATCCACGGCAAACAAGTTGAAGCATTCAAAAAACGGATGGACGCCTACAACCGTTCGCATCCCGATGCCGGACATGAATGTTTTGTACACTATTCATACAAATACAAGCAATTAGGCAATGGCAAAGGAGTCGTCAAACAACAGTTGCCGACCATAAGCGGGCTCGTTTTCCTTCAAGGAGAGACGAAAGACTTGCAGGCTTTTTTACAGGCCAATTATCCGTCATACCGTTTAGTAAACAATTGCAGTACGGGCAAACCGGCCAGCATAGAGCATAAGGTAATGAAGCCCTTTATGGAAGTCGTCGCCTCACATCCGGAAAATGTGACTTTTTTGCGCGACCCATTTGAGAAATTCGCCAAAGACCACGTAAAGCTCCGAGTACTTACCGGCTTGTTCAAAGGCTTGGAGGGTTATGTGGTTCGCATTAATCGCAACCGGCAACTCGTAATGGAACTCGGAAAGTATGCCGTGGCCATCAATGATGTGCATAACGAGGATTTCGAAATCGCGGAATAGCAAGAACGGATTTCAGGTCATACTATCATTATCAGTGTATGTATTGCCGGCTTTGAGACAGACGGTATAATGGCATCGGCCTACTCGGACGGCGGAGGAAAGAATGCTTTGCAAACAGGTGTCAATGGCATGCGGCAAGCGGAAATGGAAAATCAGAAAATCGAATAAATATGCGTGAATTCAAAGACATTAAGGTCGCAGTGGCCGGTACGGGCTACGTGGGATTAAGCATAGCTACATTGCTATCGCAACATCATCATGTGACGGCAGTAGATGTAATTCCGGAAAAGGTGGAAAAACTGAACAACAAGATTTCGCCTATACAGGATGATTATATTGAGAAATATTTGGCCGAAAAACCGTTGAACCTTATCGCCACGCTGGACGGACGGTCGGCATACGCAGATGCGGACTTCGTAGTGATAGCCGCTCCTACCAACTACGACCCCGTGAAGAACTATTTCGACACTTCGCACGTAGAGGAAGTTGTCGACCTTGTATTGGAGGTTAATCCCGATGCAGTAATGGTTATCAAATCGACCATTCCGGTGGGCTATACCCGAAATCTTTATTTGAAATATTACCGGAAAGGCGTGAGGAAGTTCAATCTCCTCTTCTCTCCCGAGTTCCTTCGTGAGAGCAAGGCATTGTACGACAACCTCTATCCGAGCCGTATTATCGTAGGTTACCCGAATATTATCGATAAATCGGAGTTCGAGGAAGAAAATCGGGCGATAGAAGCCGTAACGGATGTCGAGAAATTGAAGGAAGCAGCCAAAACATTCGCCGCCCTGTTGCAAGAAGGGGCAATCAAGGAAAATATCGACACGCTCTTCATGGGCATGAAAGAAGCCGAGGCGGTGAAACTCTTCGCCAACACTTACCTTGCACTCCGTGTCAGCTACTTCAACGAACTTGACACATACGCCGAGGTAAAGGGTCTGGACAGCAAGGCCATTATAGAGGGCGTAGGTCTGGATCCGCGTATCGGCACGCATTATAACAACCCGTCGTTCGGCTACGGCGGCTATTGTCTGCCAAAGGATACCAAGCAGCTTTTGGCGAATTATCAGGATGTGCCGCAGAACATGATGTCCGCCATTGTGGAATCGAACAAGACACGCAAGGATTACATTGCAGATGCAGTGCTTCGCAAGGCAGGTTGGTACGACTATTCAAGCAATAACCAGTATGGAATAGAACCCAGCAGTTGTGTTATAGGCGTATATCGTTTGACTATGAAGTCGAACTCGGACAATTTCCGTCAGTCTGCAATCCAAGGCATCATGAAGCGAGTAAAGGCAAAAGGCGCGGAGGTCATCATTTATGAGCCGACGCTTGAAGACGGGACGACTTTCTTCGGGAGCAAGGTCGTGAACAATCTCGACGAGTTCAAGGCACGGAGCAAGGCCATAATCGCCAACCGCTTCGATGATTGTCTGAAAGACGTTGAAACCAAGGTATATACGCGGGATATATTCCGAAGAGACTAAGTTATGGTAGGCTATAATGTTAATCTTGCAGGAAAAACTGTTCTTGTAACAGGTGCCGCAGGTTTTATCGGCAGCAATCTCGTCAAGCGTCTTTTCCGCGAAGTACAGCATATCAAAGTAATCGGCATCGATTCAATCACCGATTACTATGATGTGAACATCAAGTATGAGCGCCTGAAAGAAATCGAGGCGCTGAATCGTGATTGGACTTTCGTCCGTGCATCGATAGCCGATAAAGACGCTGTTGAAAAGATTTTTACGGAAAATAATATTGCAGTCGTCGTAAACCTCGCGGCTCAGGCCGGCGTGCGTTACAGTATCACCAATCCCGATGCCTATATCCAAAGCAATCTCATAGGTTTTTACAATATTCTCGAAGCCTGTCGCCATCATGAAGTCGAGCACCTTGTCTATGCCTCCTCGTCTTCCGTTTACGGGAGCAACAAGAAAGTTCCCTATTCGACAGATGACAAAGTAGATAATCCCGTATCTCTTTATGCAGCTACAAAGAAGAGCAACGAGTTGATGGCCCATGCTTATTCGAAACTTTATAATATTCCATCAACAGGATTGCGCTTCTTTACAGTCTACGGCCCGGCGGGCCGTCCAGATATGGCGTACTTCGGTTTTACCGACAAATTGGTGAAGGGCGAGACAATCAAGATTTTCAATTATGGCAACTGCAAGCGGGATTTCACCTATGTCGATGATATCGTCGAAGGTGTTGTCCGCGTCATGCAGCATGCACCCGAAAAAGCATAATGGCGAGGATGGTCTGCCGATTCCTCCATATAAGGTATACAACATCGGCAACAATTCTCCCGAAAATCTACTGGACTTCGTTACGATTCTTCAAGAAGAACTTGTTCGTGCCGGAGTGCTGCCAAAAGACTATGATTTCGATTCACACAAAGAACTTGTGCCTATGCAACCGGGCGATGTACCGGTAACCTACGCAGATACCACTCCGTTGGAGCAGGATTTCGGGTTCAAACCGAATACGAGTTTAAGAGATGGACTGAGACGTTTTGCAGAGTGGTATGCAAAGTATTATGGAACAAACAATAAACAACATAAAAAAACATAAAGATATGAGCATTTTTGCAGGGAAAAACCCTTATGATTACCGGAGGAACAGGTTCTTTCGGCAATGCAGTGTTGAATCGTTTCCTTCGGACGGACATCGGTGAAATCCGCATTTTTTTCGCGGGACGAGAAGAAGCAGGACGATATGCGTCATGAGTATCAGGCGAAGTATCCTGAGGTAGCGAACAAGATAAAGTTCTTTATCGGAGATGTCCGCGATTTGCAATCATGCCGAAACGCAATGCTGGGAGTCGATTATATTTTCCATGCGGCGGCCTTGAAACAAGTGCCAAGTTGCGAGTTCTTCCCTATGGAGGCTGTGAAGACCAATGTAATCGGTACCGATAATGTGCTTACTGCCGCCATTGAGGCAGGAGTGGGCGCAGTTATATGTCTTTCTACCGACAAGGCTGCATATCCAATCAATGCCATGGGTATATCAAAAGCCATTGAAGAGAAGGTCGCAGTGGCAAAGAGCCGCTACTCGGGCAAGACAAAAATCTGCTGTACTCGCTATGGCAACGTGATGTGTTCCCGCGGTTCCGTAATCCCTCTTTGGATAGACCAGATTCGCAATGGCAATCCTATAACACTGACGGAGCCTAAAATGACCCGTTTCATCATGTCTTTGGAAGAAGCCGTAGACCTCGTTCTCTTTGCATTCGAGCATGGTCAGAATGGAGATATCCTCGTACAAAAGGCACCGGCCTGCACCATCCAGGCTCAAGCAGAGGCAGTTTGCGAACTGTTCGGCGGCAAGAAGGAAGACATCAAGGTTATCGGCATCCGTCACGGTGAGAAAATGTATGAAACCCTGCTTACCAACGAGGAATGCGCCAAGGCAGAGGATATGGGCAATTTCTATCGTGTGCCGGCAGACAACCGTGGATTGAACTACGACAAGTATTTCAAGGAAGGGGAGGTAGAGCGCAATACTATCCATGAATTTGATTCTAACAATACTCGTTTGTTAACGGTCGAGGAGGTCAAGGCTAAAATTGCTGCGCTTGATTATATCAAGAAAGAATTGAGTGGAGAGGGAAACTTCGTACAATAGGCGAGAGATGAAGATTTTAGTTACCGGCGCCAAAGGCTTCGTGGGCAAGAACCTTTGCGCCCAGCTCAATAACATCAAGGACGGCAAGGCGCGTTGTTACGGAGATTTGAAGATTGACGAAATCTTCGAGTACGACCTCGATTCCACTCCCGAGCAACTCGACCGGTGGTGCAAGGAGTGCGATTTCGTGTTCAACCTCGCGGGTGTGAACCGCCCCAAGGACAGCGACGAGTTCATGAAAGGGAACTTCGGTTTCGCCTCGACCTTGCTTGATACATTGAGGCGTAACGGCAATAACTGTCCAGTTATGCTTTCAAGTTCACAGCAGGCCTCGCTGACAGGCCGTTTCGGCAATAGCGAATACGGACGAAGCAAGAAGGCCGGTGAAGATTTGTTCCTTGAATACGGCACGGAAACCGGAGCCAAAGTGTTGGTATATCGTTTCCCGAACCTTTACGGCAAATGGTGCCGTCCGAACTACAACAGCGCAGTCGCCACATTCTGCAACAACATAGCCAACGACCGGCCTATTACGGTCAATGACCCGAGCGTGGAGACTCGAACTGCTCTATATCGACGACCTTGTGGACGAGATGATTCATGCGCTGAAAGGAGAAGAGCATCACTGCGAGTTTGAGGGGCTGGAAGTACTGCCTTCAACGGAAGGCAGATACTGCTACTGTCCCGTCACCCATAAGGCGACACTTGGAGAAATAGTCGATTTGCTCCATAAGTTCGCCGATATGCCCAGAACCTTGATGATTCCGGAAATTCCAGCTGATTCATTCGCAAAGCGTCTGTACAGCACATTCCTGTCTTATCTGCCGAAGGAGAAGGCAATCTTCGACTTGAAGATGAATGTGGATGACCGCGGCTCGTTCACGGAACTTGTCCATACGCTGAATTGCGGGCAGGTGAGCATCAATATCTCAAAACCCGGTATCACCAAGGGGGAGCATTGGCACAACACCAAGTGGGAACAGTTTATCGTTGTCAGCGGTCATGGATTGATTCAACTCCGCAAGGAGGGAACGGACGAAGTGCTGAACTACGAAGTGAGCGGCGACAAAATCCAGTCTGTCATAATGCTCCCGGGCTACACCCACAATATCATCAACCTCTCCGACACAGAGGATTTGGTGACGGTGATGTACTGCAACGAGATATTCGACCCGAACAAACCGGATACTTATTTCGATAAAGTGGAAAAGAAATAACATAATAGAAAATATGCAAAAAGCAGCCCAAATTCGATTATTCGGATATAAGATTCAAGGACAACGGCAAACTGAAACTGATAATTGTCGTCGGTACACGTCCTGAGATTATCCGCCTTGCCGCCGTCATCGACAAGTGCCGTCAGTACTTCGACGTGATTCTCGCACACACGGGCCAGAATTACGACTACAACCTCAACGGCATCTTTTTCCGAGACTTGAAGCTGGCAGAACCCGAAGTATATATGGATGCCGTGGGAGACGACCTCGGCGCCACCTGTGGAAATATCATCAACTGCTCATACAAACTATTCGCACAGACAAAGCCGGATGCGGTGCTGGTGTTGGGCGACACCAACTCTTGCCTTAGCGTAATTGGAGCAAAGCGTCTGCACATTCCTATCTTCCACATGGAAGCCGGTAACCGCTGCAAGGACGAGTGTCTGCCCGAGGAAACCAACCGCCGCATCGTGGACATCATCTGCGATGTGAACATGGCATACTCCGAGCATGCCCGCCGCTATCTTGCCGACTGCGGCTTGCCGAAGGAGCGCACCTATGTCACAGGTTCTCCAATGGCAGAAGTGCTCCACAATAACCTTGCGGAGATAGAGGCGAGCGATGTCCATCGGCGTCTCGGTTTGGAGAAAGGCAAATACATCCGTCTTTCCGCCCACCGAGAGGAAAAACATCGACACCGAGAAGAACTTCTTGTCGCTTTTTTTACGGCAATCAACAAGATGGCGGAGAAGTACGACATGCCGATTCTCTACTCGTGCCACCCGCGTTCCCGCAACCGCCTTGCCGCAAGCGGATTTCAACTCGACAGGCGTGTCATCCAGCACGAACCGCTCGGTTTCCATGACTACAACTGTTTGCAGATGAATGCTTTCGCCGTGGTCAGCGACTCGGGTACGCTCCCCGAAGAATCGAGCTTCTTCACCAGTGTCGGACATCCTTTCCCTGCCATCTGCATTCGTACCTCGACAGAACGTCCCGAAGCTATCGACAAGGGCGACTTCATAATAGCCGGTATTGATGAGAAATCTCTGCTCCAAGCCGTCGATACGGCGGTAGAACTTTGCCGCAATGGCCAGCACGGCATCCCTGTGCCCGACTATGTGGACGAAAACGTATCCACCAAGGTCGTCAAGATAGTACAGAGCTACGTGGGCATTGTGAACAAAATGGTGTGGCGCAAGTTCTAATCTACTTTGCTACTATTCAAAATAATGTGCGCGAGCATTGTTTTGATGAGACACCTTGAAAAAATGCTATCATGCTACTCTATTTTTTTCAAATTGATAGCACTCTGATTTAAGTGGACTCATTGATTAATTGAATACGTATAGCATCAGAACATGAAAGTCTTACAGATAAATGCAGTGTATGGACAAGGTAGCACCGGTACTATTGTTCGCGATATAGAGCGTCTCTGTGAGCAAAATGGCATTGAGTGTTATGTCGCCAGTCCAGACCAAAAGGTGTGTGAGGCAAAGCGCCATTATGTGATAGGCAATTGGGTAGACCATAAGGCGCATGCCATCTTTTCACGCATCTATGGTAAGCAAGCCTATTACTCGCACATTCCAACCAAGAAATTTTTGCATTGGATTGATGAAATATCTCCTGAAATCGTACATCTGCACAATCTTCACAGCAACTATATTCACCTGAATATGTTGCTTGACTACCTTGCTAAGAAAGACATCAAGACTATTGTCACAATGCATGACTGTTGGTTTTACACTGGTGGTTGTTTTCACTATACAGTAGCGGGTTGCACCAAGTGGCTCTCTGATTGCAGTAATTGTCCTAAGAAAAAGTCTGATACTCCTGCATATCTTACAAAGAAATCAGCACAGATACTTGCCGATCGTAAGAAGTATCTTTTGGCCATTCCCCACCTCTATGTTACAGGAGTCTCTGAGTGGATGGCACATGAAGCTCTGAATACCTTTTTTTGAGAGATACTCCTAACTATGTCATTCCTAATGGCATTGACATGACGGTATTCAAACCAACTGCATCCGATTTACGCAAGCAATTAAGGTTTGAAAGTAGCTATGTTATTTTGGGACCGGCTAGCAAATGGCTTCTGCCTATCAACAGAGAAGTTCTCATCCGTTTCACAAAACAACTGCAAGCTGACGAAGTTCTCCTTCTATTTGGCGTGTGGTCTGATGGACAATTTAACTATATAAATTCTTTGAACCTCCCCGAAGGTAAAGTAAAGACTTATGGTTACACCAAGAATCGTGAAGAACTCGCACAACTCTACACCATGGCCGATGTCTTTGCCAATGTCACTCGCGAAGACTCTCTTTCGCTCATCAATATAGAGGCTCAGGCATGTGGTACGCCTGTTGTCACTTTCGACCAGACCGGACCAAAGGAAACAGTGGATGGCATTAACAGTTTCAGTGTACCAGTGGGTGATATTGACAAGCTATACAAGGCTGTACAAAGAGTCCGCCGACAGCATACCAAAGAAAAGCAACAGGAAATAATAGGTTTTGTAGCTGACAACTATGAAGTCAAGACTACATATCAGAAATACATAAATCTTTACAAAAGCATCTAATTATGAAGATAGTATTGATAAACCATTCTTATCAAGTACGCTATTTTTTTATCGCAGATGGCAACTTTTTGGCACAAGTGCATCCCGACCTTGATGTTACCCTTTTGGCCCCAAAGCTGAATACGAGTGGTACAAAGATAAAGATTACACCTATGATGGAGGGAAAAAAACTCAATGCCAAGGTGATAGATGAGAACAATTTTTCACATCCGCCAATTCCGCGCCGTTTATCCGAAGAGGGGTGATTGGACATCTCCCGATTTCAAGGACATATTTATAGATATACAGCCTGACATTGTCTATAATGTTGGTACTCATCAGCAGCCCTCTCTCATTCAGGTGATAGGTCTGGTTAAGAAGTATCTGCCGCATACCAAGGTGATGTGTTTCAGTATGCGGGGACCTTGCCACGATTTGCATAAACCTTCATTCTGTGGTTCGTCTTATCGATATCTACGCTCCGTATGGGCATACTTTCGCCAGAAACACCAACTGAATTACTTCAATAAGAACATTGACGCAGTTTTTTGTCATTATCCAGATGCTTTCGATTCTTTTCGTAGTGAAGGTTTCACTGGCCCACTCTATATGCAAACTCAGGTAGGAGTCAATGAAGAGTGGTTTCATGAGGATGCGGTCGCGTGCTAGGAAATTCGGGAGAAATACAATCTCGGTGATGCTTTTTGTATTCGGCAGCGCCAGCCGTTTCACTATTGATAAAGGTATAGATGATATCCTCAATGCACTGCCCAAAGAAGGAAACTGGAAGTATCTCATGATGGGCAAAGGTTCCGATAATGACGACAAACGTTTGGCAGATCTTGTTAAGAAAAAAATAATCTTTCAGAAAAGGTTATCATGACAGGATTTGTGGATTGGTATGATATGGCCAAATATTGGAATGCGGTGGATTGTGCTGTTCATGTTCCACGAACTACCCCAAAATGGGTAGAGACATTTTCTCTGGCTGCCGTACAGCCTCAAATTACCAAAAAACCGGTTATTGGCAACACATCGGGTTCTGTTCCATATCAGATAGGATTTGAGAACATGATTGTTCCAGAGGGTGATATTGACGCATTGCGCCAAAAACTAATAGAGATGATGAACAATCCCAATCAAGCTCGTGAAATAGGAATGAAAATGTATGAACGTTCCCATAACAGCTTTGAAATCAGGCACCTCAACGAACTCTTCTATCAGACTATTCAAGATATAGTAAAGGGTGTTTATGATGAGAATAAAATTGATATGGCAAGTAAATAAAGGTTTATGAGAAAAATTTTGGCATTCGGGGGGGGGATTCTTAATTATATAATAATGAAGATGTTCGCTTCATTACTGTTTTTTTACTTTGTTTCGAGGTAATATTTGGTTATTGTACTCTTCCTATCACAATAATAAGACAAATTGGAAGAAAAAAATTTGGAACCATTATATGGAGAAGCATGCGGCAAGCATTAGCATTGATGCGAAAATCGAGTCTCCATTGATTCTCCCTCATGGTGTAACAGGCATCTTTATAACTCAATCTGCCAATATAGGCAAAAAAACGTTGTAGTATTTCAACAAGTTACTATTGGTGCTAATACCATCAAAACCAGTAAGTCTTATGGAGCTCCCACGATTGAAGACAATGTGTACATTGGCGCAGGAGCAAAAGTCATAGGTAATGCCCATATAGGCAATAACGCAAGAATTGGAGCAAATGCGGTAGTTGTTAAGACAATTAAACCAAATTCAACAATTGTGCCAACAAATAAAAATCATTGAGAGCGAATGTTTATTAGATAATACATTTGTACCATATTTATGAATGATAATTCAAAAATAGCGTTTAACTCAATCGTAATATTATTAAGACTTGTTATAACAAGTTTGATAGGTATTTTTGCGTCAAGATTAATTCTCGATGCTCTCGGTGCGTCTGATTACGGACTCTATAATGTAGTTGGTAGTATTGTTACATTTTTGAATGTAATAAATGGTGCAACTATGTCGACTACTTATCGCTACATTGCTTTTGAAGTCGGCAAAAACGACAAAGGCGATCCTCGAAAGGTGTTCAATACTTGTTTTCTTATTCATGTCGCTTATGCTGCATTAATCATTATAATCGGTCTTACTCTTGGTGAATTCTATATAGCAAATTATTTGAATGTGGATGCCGGCAAGTTAGATGACGCTCGGTTTGTATTTCATATTTCTCTTTTGACAGCGGCTATTTCTACGATGCTTGTTCCTTATCAGGGGATGCTTGTCGCATTTGAGAAATTCTCCGTCAATGCCTTGATTGATATAACTACATGTTCAATTCGATTTGGCCTTATTCTTTTTTTTATTTATGGAGAAGGAAATAGGTTGCGCATATATAGCCTTATCAATATGGCATATAATATTGTTGCAAGTTTGTGTTATCTATTATATTGTCACAGAAACTATCTGTATATTGTACGCTTTAAAATATACACGACATGGTCTCTTTATAAGGAAATGATATCTTACGCATTTTGGAGTTTATTCGGTGCTGTCGCAATGATAGGAAAGTCTAGCGGAACTCCTGTTATAGTCAATTATTTCTTTGGAACAATTGTAAATGCTGCCTTTGCAGTCGCAAATCAGGTAGAGAGTTTTATCTTGATGTTTGCTCGAAGTTTAGGAAATGCTGCCATTCCACAGATTACAAAAGAACTTCAGTGGAGGAAGCAAGGAACGTTCGGTTAAATTGACTTGTTATATCTCGAAATATACGTTTATTTTGATGTTATTAGTAGCGTTTCCTGTTATTCTTGAGATGAATTTTTTGCTTGGAATTTGGTTGAAAAAAGTACCCGCAAATGCCGCAACATTTGCTCAGTTGGTCGTTTTAGGGGCTTTAATCAGTTCATTGGGTGAAGGCATATCTTCCCTTGTTAGTGCAACAGGAAATATAAAGCCATATCAGCTGTTTTATCACACCTTCAATCTGTTGGGTCTACCTATTGCTTTTTTGTTTTATTATTTAGGAAGTGGTCCCTCTGCAATTCTTATAATTTATTGTGTGATCTCATGGGATTGGTGCGATATTGAAAATGATACTTCTTAAATATATATATAAATTTGATATAAGACCTTTTTTAAAATTTCTTACCTTAAAATTGCTGTAATGGCAATTCCATTAGTAATTTATTACTTCGCATATTCAAATTTAACTATAAATTCTGTTTCGGGCCATTTAGGAGGAATATGTATTTCTGAAATAGTTTTGATTCTTTGTATTTTTGCTTCTTGGAACAGATACAAGAGAGCGGGAACTGATCTCACGGTATAAAACCAATTTCCTATCAAAAAAATTAGAATATGAAAAAAAGATACTTGTTGTAGCCCCGACATATTGTAGGATGGGATGCGCCAATGGTCAGATAGAGCGTCATTTCTTTCCCAATCTCCCACATGATGAATACAAAGTGACAATTTTTTGTAGCGACCAGTGGAATGATGCTATCGTAAATGATCGTTGTATACTAAAGAGGACACATTTCAACAAGTGGATAGATTACGCCTGTCGAGCGATGTCTCATACTTTTTCTTCCTTACATTGGAAATGTTCCAGATAAGGATTTGTTTAGCTGGGGTAAGAACGCCATCAAGAAAATATTAGAATTAGCTAATACGGAAAAAGTTTGATCTTATTCATTCCATCTGCATGCCTTGCTCTTCACACATAGTTGCTTATGAAATAGTTATGTATACCATGGATTGCCCAATTCTATGATCCTTGGTCAGGGAATCCGTTTCGCATACTCAGAGGTCGCAAAATGCAACAGTTGGATAAAAAGATGGAGCGTATTGTGGCAGAGAATGCTGATTTGATAATCCATCCTTGTGATGCAATGATAGAGCATTGGACTACATTGTATGGCGACGTGGTGAAGGATAAATTGACCGTTCTTCCATTCATTACAGAAATACCTGAAAAAACGGCACGTGAAAAAGATACAGATAAACTCACGATTTCACATATAGGGAGTTTTAGTAGCAATCGCAATGCTTCGGTATTTATACAAGCTCTTGCCAAACTTGATAAATCTGTTCGGCAGAGAATAAAAGTTAATTTTGTAGGTAATGTTACTGAAGAGGATGCAAAACTTATTATTCAACATAAACTTCAGGACACAATTAATTTGGTAGGAAGAGTTCCAGAACAAGAGTGTTATAATTACTATGAAAACTCGGATATGTTCCTGATTGTGGATATAGATTGTTCTCCAAATCTTTTTTATCCATCTAAGATTCTCAAATATTTTTGTTATCAGAAGCCTATCATTGGGATTACTACGGAACAGAGTGTAGTGCGTGATGAACTGAATAAGACTGGCAATTATCCATTCCGCTATGATGATATAGCTGGAATTTCTAAATTCCTTACAAAAGCGGTTGGAGACTATTCATCCATCTGTACCAATGATATCCATTATGGTGAGAGGTTTTTGAAAGACAACGTAATTAATCAATATAGTAAACTAGTTGCCCGACTTGGGTGATTAATTCGTAAATATTATGAGAGTATTATGGGTTACAAACCAACCGATCGCGCATCTTCGTAAAATGCTGAATCTGCCTATCGGACAAAGTGGCGGTTGGATGGAAACATCCTATGCATCTCTTAATGATGCAAAGGATATAACACTTGGCATTGCTACTATATACAACGGCACTAATTTGCTTCAAGAGAGTGCTGATGGAAATGATTTTTTTGCCATACCAAGCAAACAGACGATAGGATATTATGATCCAAACGATTCATACAATATAAGCCAATGGCGGAGAACTCTTGAAATTTTCCAGCCGGACATTATACACTTATGGGGTACGGAGTATGCAATGTCGCTATGTGCCTTAAAGGCAAGCGAAGGCAAAATACCGTCAGTTGTATATATTCAAGGAATGCTTAACCAACTTGCCAATCACTATTGCGATGGTATAAGTTTATCAGATCAGTTGAGGTCTGTCACACTGATAGATATTAAGAACAATAATTTTTTTGTGGAAGCAGAAAGCGAAGTTCTATAAAGCAGCAGAACGCGAATCTGAAATACTGAATATTGCAAATAATGTAATAGTAGAATCGGATTGGTGCGCTTGCAATTGCCTTTCTATAGCCCCTGATTGCAATGTTTATCGTAGTAATCTGCCTGTCAATCCTATTTTTACAAATTATAACTGGATTTATGACGAGTGTGAGAAATACAGCATCTTTACGGTAGCTGGAGGCTATCCCATCAAGGGGCACCATATGCTCATGAAAGCATTTGCAATGGTAGTTAAACAATTTCCCGATGCGAAGCTGTATATCCCCGGAACAAGTAATATTTTTGCCACCGATTTCCGCAGCCGCTTGCTGAGAACCACATACGATGTCTACATTCGCTCTATCATTAAGGAGTACAACCTGCAGAACAACATTGTGCTTACCGGCAGACTCACTCCGGAGCAGATGGCGGAACGCATATCAAAATCCCATGTATATGTCATGCCATCAAGTTGCGAAAACCATAGTTCTAGCCTTATAGAGGCCATGATAGTTGGCATCCCTACCATTTCCAGCTATGTCGGTGGCTTGTCTCAGTATTACAAGGATGGCGAAAACGGTTTTTTCTATCGTTTCAATGAACCCGATGTGCTGGCTTCTTTGATTATAAGGTATTTTAAGGACAAAAATCTGGCAGAAAGAATTGCAAGAAATGGCCAGTATTCTCAACGTTCTTTACGTAATGCTATCGATTTAAAAAAGGACTTTGAATGGATTTACAGCTCGATTTTAGAGAAAAACTAATTTATCAATTATGTATGTAGCATTATTAATTGGCGTTCTGGCAATGTATTTTTGCTTATTCTGAGAGCAATGGCGGTAATAAGAATGGGCTGAAGATTGCTTTCGGCATCATAACTGTATATTTGGCAATTAGATACGACTTCGGAAACGATTACATGAACTACTTGAACAGTTTCCAAAGATATCAATATTATACAGGTAGTTTGCTGAATTTCGAAGAACTGAAAGAAATACAAGGGCATGGAGACTTTGGTTGGGTAATATTATGTATTCTTTGTGCTCCTATCGGTTTCTTTGGAATGATAATGATTTTGTCTGTTTTTTTGAGAATTGGGTGATTTATGATTTCGTCAAGACCTACGTGCCAAGGAATTGGTATCCATTATCAGTATTCATTTATATCTTCAACCCAAATATCATGTTAATGGGGGGATCGATGATGCGGCAGTGGTTAGCAATGTGTATTTTTATATTTGCCGTCAGGTTTATAATAGATAGAAAGCCGATATTTTATTTTGCATGCATCATAGTGGCTATGGCAATACATGGTTCTGCAAAAATCTTGTTGCCTATATATTTTCTAACTTATCTTCGAAATTTTGAATTTTTCATTAAAAAAAGTCTGTTATGGTTTGTGCCTCCATTGGTTGTATGGTTTGCTGTTGCTCCATCGGTGCTTATGTCTAACATGGATGCTATTATGGGTGGTGAAGAAATGGAGCGTTTTTCGGATTATTCAGAAGGTTCAGGCGAGAAGTATGGTATTTTGGGTATCATAGCTGCGTTCCTTTTCCCAGTAGTCTGTATCAGTCAGATAAAACGTTTTGAACCTCAGTATCGCATATTGATAATGATATTCTTCTTGTCGATCTTGATACGTCCATTCGGGTTGGTCATAGCAATGATCCTTCGTCTCAGTTTTTACTTTATTACGTTTTCTATCGCTGTTTTTCCTATGGTTATGGAAAAGATTGCAAGAGTAAGAAGAGAATACATGTATATGTTTATGGTCATTGTCATCGTACCGACATTGCGTGATTTTTATGCATTCTTTCACTCTGATACATGGATTGATAAGTTTATGGAGTATCATACGATTATCGGTTTACCATGGCAATAAAACAACAAAAACATTATGCTGAATTTAATGTATATAACCAATCGTCCGGAGGTGGCTCGGATTGCTGAGTGTGCAGGAGTGGATCGAATTTTTTGTCGATATGGAGTATATCGGTAAGGGGTTGCGTCAAGGGGGAATGGATACGGTTCAGAATCATCATACAATAAATGATATCTGCAAAATACGTAAGAGTGTGAGTAATGCCAAGGTGCTGGTGCGCATCAATCCAATCCATGAGGTTTTGCCCGATTACTTCAATACCGAGGATGAGGTGAACGCTGCCATTGATGCCGGCGCTGATATTTTGATGTTGCCGATGTATAAGACGATAGCTGATGTGGAACGCTTTGTAAAGGCTGTTTCCGGAAGAGCTACCACTTTATTGCTTGCAGAAACGCCTGATGCAGCCCAGATTATGCCAGAGGTTGTGAAGATGAAGGATGTGGATGAGATTCATCTTGGTCTGAACGACATGCACTTGGCCATGGGCATGAAGTTCATGTTCGAATTGTTGGCGGATGGAATTGTGGACAGACTTTGTAATATCATTCGTGCTGTCGGGAAACGCTATGGGTTCGGAGGCATAGCGCGTTTAGGACACGGCACATTGCCCGCAGAGAAGATTATAATGGAGCATTATCGTGTGGGGTCGTCAATGGCTATTCTTTCTCGCTCATTTTGTAATGCGGACAAGGTGGAAGACATCGAAGAAATACGTGACATATTTATGAAAGAGGTGGCTCGAATCAGGAAGGCAGAGAATGAATTTGCCAAGTGTACGGCCGAGGAATTTGCCGCCAACCACGAGGAGGTAATCAGATTGGTGAACCAAATTAAGGAATCGTTATAAGTATGGATAACAAGAAGATAAAGATATGTGCCTTGACGACCATCTCAAAAACGATGGATTGGTTTATAGTGGATAGCATGCGCAATCTGTCGAAAAACGGGTATGATGTTACGCTGGTATGCAATATGGAGGAGGGCTTTGCCGAACGCAATCAGGATTATGCAAAGTGCATCAATATGCCTATGAGCCGTGGCGCAAACATGGGAGATTTGATTAAGGTGCCTTGGAAACTTTACAAACTATTCAAGCGCGAGCAGTATGATGTGATTTATTACACTACTCCGAATGTATCTCTCTATGCTTCGATAGCAGGATGGATGGCAAGAACAAAATGTCGATTCTACAACCAATGTGGTTTGCGTTATGTGTCGTTCGAGGGTAAAAAGCGTACTATCTTCAAGGCGATAGAGAAATTTACCTGCAAACTATCGACTACTGTGCGAGAACAGAGCCCTATGAATCGGCAGTTTGCTATCGATGAGGGATTGTGTCCCGCAGAGAAGATTTCTGTAGTGGGCATTGGCGGTACCACTGGCGTTTCGCTGGCTCAAATAGATTGTTTTGATAAGTCAGAGGCAAAACGTACATTGCGCGAGAAATATGGCATTCCACAAGATGGATTCTTGTATGGGTATGTAGGGCGAGTGAATGCCGATAAGGGTATCAATGAGCCTGATAACTGCATTCTGCGAGTTGCAGAAGAAACATAATGATATTTATTTGGCTTTGGTTGGCATGATTGATAATGCCAATCCGATTCTTCCCGAGAATATGCGGAAGGCAAAAGAGAATAGCCACATCTTCCTGACAGGCAACGTCCCCCCGTCAGAGGTATACCGCCACATGAGCATGTTCGATGTGCTGACGCATCCGACTTATCGCGAGGGGTTCGGCAAAGTGTTACAGGAGGCTATGGGAGTGGAACTGCCGATTATTACTACGAACGTTCCGGGACCATCGGAGGTTGTAGAGAGTGGCGTGTCCGGCATTTTGGTAAAAGACCATGATGCCAAGGATTTAGCAGAAAAGATGGAACTTCTCTATACAGACAAGCAGTTGCGCGAGACTATTGCCAAAGCTGGGCGCAATAGGGCTGAAACCTATTTTTGATCGCCCCTATTATGCTCAATAATATTTTGTTGGATATGAATAAGACTTTAGGTGTATGAAATTCAGCATTATATTGCCTATTTACAACGTGGAGGCTTATTTGAGGGATTGTGTTGATAGTATTTTACAACAGACCTTTACCGATTATGAGTTGATTCTTGTAGATGACGGATCTAAGGATGGTTCACCTGCTATATGCGATGAGTATGCCAAGAAAGATAACCGTATCAAGGTGGTACATCAGCAGAATGCAGGTCAGTCAGCAGCTAGAAATAAAGGTTTGTCTATTGCTGCCGGCGATTATGTAGTGTTTATTGATAGCGATGATTTCGTAACATCGAAAGACTTTCTTAAAGAATTAGCTGAGAAATCGAAAGATGGTGCTGATGTAATCTTTTATAAGTATAGATTGTTTTTTTGGATAAAAAGCAAAACTTTGTGCGATTGTCGTTTTTTTCTTACCAAAGTGCAATTGGCGCTCCTACGTTGGCTGATAAGTTGCAAAAGTTGGTGGAAGCAGATGCTTTCTTTTGGCATGGCTTGGATTCGAGCCGTTCGCAGATTATTGTTGATAAATAATAATATTGTTTTTTTACCAATGCCAAATCAGCAGAGGATACGGATTGGAACTATTCTTTATTGGAACACACTAAGAAGATAGATTTTGTTGATGCGCCTTTTCTTGGCTTACAGGCAACGAGATAAATCTGTCAGCCATAGTGTAAGTATGCGTAATCTGAATGATTTTGTTGCCATAATTTTTTTAAATGGGCAAATCGGTTTAACCAGTTGCAGGATGAAACATTAAAACAAGCCTTGTTGAGTTCGTTGGCTAAATATTATAGTAATCTGTTGGTCGTGTACATGCGAGTTGATGACAAGGCGAAAGAACAGCAAAAGCAAACATTGAAAGATCTCTCATGGCTGCTCAGATATAGCCGAAGTAAGCGTCCGAAGATGGTGGCAAAGGTGTATAAACTGTTTGGCTTCGATATGACCATCATGATGTTGAATCTTTTAGACAAATTGAAGAAATGAGCGAGCGAAAGCTACCCAAAGTAATGGCCATATCGTTGAGTACGTGGAGAAAAGATAGTGGCATACATACCCAAACAGATTTATTTAAGTTTTGGAATCCGGAACAAGTATCCCAGATTTATCTGAAATCGGATTTACCTAATACGCCGGTGTGTAATCGTTTCTTCCAGATTGCCGAAAACGCTATCATCCGTAGTGCAGTAACTCATAAGCCTGTTGGCAAAGAGGTGCAGAATGGTTCTGAACCGAATGAAAAAAACAGCAGAAGGCCGTAACCGAAGAGAGGAAGTCTGTATGCCAAGGCGCACAAAGAGAAATCTTGGTTCTTTACTTGCGCGCGCGAGCTGGTTTGGGCTTGCGCTAACTGGAAGACAAAAGCTCTGGACGAGTTTGTGAAAGATGTGGATGCGGATGTGTATTTCGTGCCTATATATCCGGTAGCGTACACAGGATGGTTGCAGTGGTATATAATCACGAAATATCCGAAACCTTACGTTTGCTATCTGGCAGATGATAACTACTCGTATCAGTCGTGCGGGAGGAATCCTTGGGCATGGATACACAGATGGTTGCTTCGTCGTATCGTGAATAAGTTAGCTACTAACTGTACGGAGATGTTTACCATTACTAAGACCGAGGGTATCGAGACAGATCGAGAATTCGGCACCCATAGCGTAGTGCTGACAAAAGGCATCAATTATAACAATCTTACATTTGACGATCGCAAGCCGCATACTCCTATCAAGATGGTATATACTGGCAACCTGCTGATTGGCAGAGCAGCCTCATTGGTAGAAATCTCGAAAGCATTGGCTAAGATTAATAGGGAAGATGTAAAGTTAACATTGGATATCTATACGCCTACCGTTTTGGATAAAGAGACCACTGAAATGCTGAACAGCAACGGATGTACAATGCATGCGCCTGTACCTAAGGAACAGGTAGCTCAGATTCAGAAAGATGCCGATATTGTGGTGTTCGTGGAGTCTTTGGAGAGGGAGCATAGGTATGATGCCCGACTTTCATTCTCTACGAAGCTGACCGATTATTTTGCCAGCGGGAAGTGCATCTTTGCCATTGGCGACAAAATCATTGCACCTATCCAGTATCTGGAAGAGTATGATTGTGCCATTGTCTCGACCGATTACAGTCAGGTAGAGGGGCAGTTGTGCAAACTGATTGACAATCCTGCCATGATTACGGAATACGGCCGTAAGGCATTCGAGACCGGTCGCATGAATCACGAGGAGTGCAAGGTTAAAAAGACCTTTGTGGACACACTGTGCAAGGCGGCCAACAGCATCAAAAATAAGACTATAAATTGCTATGAAGCAGAAATATATTGAAGAGAAAGAGACTATCATCCGCGAGCTGACTGCCGTAGGCGTGTCTCCGATTCATGCCGAAGTGGTGGGCGATTGTTTTGCCACCGCCGATGAGTATGGTGTAACCTCCCACGGAATTAACGTATTGCCCGCCCATATTGACAAAGTAAAGCGAGGCGGTTATAATCTGACCCCTTCGCTGGAAATCGTGCGCCAGACAGCCGCCTTTGCGGTGGTGGATGGCGATAATGGTTTCGGTCCGGTAGCAGCCGACTACTGCATGAAGCTGGCAGTTGAGAAGGCAAAGGAGGTCGGTGTTTTTCAAGTGTTCAGTAAGAACAACAATACCGTAGGACCGGCTTTCTATTATCCGCTGAAAGCTGCGGAGCAAGGTTGTATCGGCATACTGTTCTCGAACAGTCCTGCCCAAAATGGCCCCGTTTGGAGGTAAGGAAAAACTGTTGGGAACAAATCCATTTTCTGCTGTAATTCCTGTCCCTGGCGGAGACCCCATAATCGTAGATATGGCTACAAGCGTAGTGGCCAAGAGCAAATTTAAGTTGTATAAGGAGGCTGGGAAGCAATTACCTGATGGTTGGGCTTTGGATGAAAATGGCCGGCCGACCAACGATCCTGAGGCCGGTATGAAGGGATTGGTATTGCCTATGGCCGGTTTCAAAGGCTATGGCATTGCTATGCTTATTGATTTGATTTCAGGTCTTGTATCTGGTGCGTCCTGTCTGAACAATGTGGGGCGTTTCTATTCGACAGACAACAAGTGTATGAATGTAGGATTCTGTTGCATTGCCATTGACCCTAATGTGGTATTGGGGGGGGGATTTGACACTGCCATTGCGGAATATGTGAAGACGGTTCGCAACTCTGAACGTAGTGGCGATGCCCCTATTAGTATGCCGGGAGACGACCGTTTGGCATTTTATAAGAGAAGCGAATAAGTTTTGAACTAATGATTGAAAGTAAGACAACAGAGCAGTTCTTTGCGTTGGTGCGTTCGGCCATATGGAATGATGAGTGTCCACTTGAACTATTTACGAATGAGGTGGATTGGCTGTCGATCATAAGTATGGCAAATGCTCAGGCTTTGACGGCTATTGTGTTTGATGCTTTCGAACGACTGAATAGTGCTCACAAGGCGAAATTGGTGCCTATCTCGGTGAAGTTGCTATTGAAATGGTATGCAATAACTGTAAAAGTTGAGGCTCAGAATAAGGCTCAGAACAATGATTTGTTAAGTTTGGAGGCTTGTTGTCATGATGCTGGTATAAAAACCTTGTTGCTAAAAGGCCAAGGGTGTGCTTCGTTGTACCCTCGCCCAGAGCATCGGCATTGTGGAGACATCGATCTTTTTGTGGGGCTTGAGCAATATGACGCGATGAAAGAATTGCTCCGCGTCAAGGGTATTGAGCTCGAAAAGGAAACACGAAAGGATTTGCATTTTATGTGGAATCGAACCCCCGTCGAGTGTCACAAAATAGCTGTTCACTATTATCATCCTTCAATCAACAAACCTCTGCAACGCATCAATCGTGCAGAGGAATGGCATGATTTGGCTTCGTTTGAGGTGAATGGTGTAAATGTGAGTCTGTTTAATCCGACTTACAATGCGTTCTTCATATTTATGCACATCCACCACCACTTCGTTCAGACTGGTGTGGGCTTACGTCAGGTGTGCGATTGGACTTTACATCTGAAATCGAATGAGGATTCTATTGATTGGAACCGTTTGCACGAATATGTAAAAAGCGTTAGGGTCATGAAAGCATGGAATGCGTTCTATGGATTCGCAAAGTCTTATTTGGACCTACATCTGAACGATGAGCCCTTATGGATGAGAACTTATTCGATAGCCGATGTGGAGTTTGTAAAGCGCGACATTATGCAAGTCGGCAATTTCGGCAAAACGAGCGAATCGATGCAACATCGTTCGTTTGAAAAAGGGGTCTTCGGCAATATGTATTCATTCTATTTCTTATTCAAACGCTTATGTCGCGTGTTCAAATACGGACCCGAGGAGATACTTGCTTATCCTGTATGGAAGATATTAGCCAAGATGGGGGTCGTGCAGTTTTTAGAAAATACGCAAGTTGGCGGATTGCTCTGTAAAGTATTTTTGAAGATATAATTATGGGCTATATCACTTACGGAATCATATTTCTGATTCTGCTAATTATGGAACTGGCATATTTTAAGATTGCAGATAAGTTCAACATTATCGACAAACCCAATGAACGGTCGTCGCATTCGACGATAGTGTTGCGTGGCGGAGGAATCATCTTCTTGATTGCCGCATGGGTGTGGAGCGCATTCTTCGGGTTTGAATATCCGTGGTTTCTCGTTGGACTGACACTTGTTGCAGGCGTGAGTTTTGTGGATGATATCCATTCGCTGCCGGATTCGGTGAGACTGGTGACGCAATTTGCCGCTGCTGCATTGGCATTTTATCAGTTAGGCATTTTACATTGGTCGATGTGGTGGATAGTATTGATAGCACTGATAGTATATGTCGGTGCAACGAATGTTATCAACTTTATGGATGGCATCAATGGAATCACGGCGGGCTATTCATTGGCTGTATTAGTGCCATTGGCTGTTGTAAACATGAATGGTGGTTATGTTGAACAAAGTCTGATTGTCTCGACCATTTTGGCATCACTGGTGTTCTGCATATTTAACTTCCGGCCGAAAGGCAAGGCGAAATGTTTTGCGGGGGATGTCGGGTCGATAGGTATTGCGTATATAATGCTGTTCTTGTTGGGTAATGTTATAATAAAGACAGGCGACATAACTTGGCTTATATTCTTGCTTGTATATGGCGTAGACGGATGTTTGACAATAATTCATCGCATCATGCTGCATGAAAATTTAGGCGAGGCGCATAGAAAACATGCCTATCAGATTATGGCGAATGAATTGAAAATCGGTCATGTAAAAGTCTCATTATTATATATGGCTATGCAACTGATTGTATCGTTGGGCTTTGTCTATTTATGTCCGAATGATATACTTTGCCACTGGATGTATTTGGTCTGTGCTTTGGCGGTATTGGTTATAGCTTATATTTTGTTCATGAAGAAATATTATCATTTGCATGAGGAATATCTCGCTTCATTGAATAAATAACAATCGGAGAACACGGATTTCGCAATTATGCTTATGTATTAAAGTGTAAATTGGAAATCCGTGTTTTTTCAAACATCGGGAATCATGAAAATTGACAAACTCTTTTTAAGCGAACTTTTTGAGCAAGCCGTGAAAAATCCACGTTTGCGTCAGAACTACGACTTGCGCACCACTGCGAATGACAATTCGCAACGCATGTTGAATGCTTTATTACCGGGGACAAATGTGCCCGTTCATCGGCATCCAAATAGTACTGAAAATGTATTTCTTTTGTGCGGAAAAATTGGTAGAAGTCCTTTATGATGAAGATGGGAATGAAAAAGAGCGTATACATCTCGACCCGACAATAGGCAATTATGGTTGTGTAGTACCGCAGGGTGTATGGCATACGGTAGATGTGTTGGAGCCATCGGTTATCTATGAGACAAAAGATGGTAAGTATGGAGAAGATGGCAGTGAGACGTTGGAAGAGTTCAATGCCTCAAAAGTGCAGTAAGCATCAATGGTTTAATCATATTTATATCCGTTATTAAATGATGCGTAATTATAAAAAGATAGAGTCGAAGATTAAAGCGTTTCAAAGAACCGGATTGAGCAGTCTGCTGGACCCAAGGAGCGTATTGATGCCGTGTACGGCGGAGACGGGGAAAAACTCGCCGTAAGGTTTTTTTGGACAATAATGCGGTAAGTTCAGTCATAAAGTTCGAAAAGCAAGCGCCGGAACGGATTTCGGCGAAGATTGCGGCAGGATAATAATTAAAAATTAATAAATAAATATAATAAAAAAACGGTTATAAGATATTTGGATACTTCGAATATTTGACCCACCTTTGCCACGCCAAAAAAACGAGAATTCGCGTTTTGTAATCCTCATCGGAGGGCGGAACATGCCGGATAAGATGACAGGGTAAAAACCTCTCATGTTTATTGCGGCATTTTTTATTTATCAAAACATCGACCCTTTGGAAGTATGAAGAAAGAAGAGACAATCAATCTGGCAAAAAGACGAAGTGTCCACATTGTTCAAAAAACTGTTTTTCCCGACATTGCTCGGCATGCTCGGGGTATCGGCTGTAACGACCATAGACGGGATTTTCGTCGGTCATGGCGTAGGCGGCGACGGAATCGCGGCGGTGAATATCGCCATTCCGCTGCTGATGATTCTTACGGGTGTCGCCCTGATGCTCGGAATAGGCAGTTCTGTAATCGCATCGGTCAATCTTTCGCACGGCAGGAAGATTCTGGCGCGGGTAAATGTCACTCAGGCGATGCTCGTCGGTACGATTGCCGGAGCGGTGCCAATGGTCGCGATTCTGATTTTTCCCCGAAAAAGACGGCTTATCTGCTCGGTTCGTCGGAGTCGCTGCTGCCGCTGGTCACGGAGTATTTGGTTTGGTCCTGCCCGACATTTATGTTTCAAGCATGGGTAACGATTGCAATGCTTGCGATAAGACTCGATGGTGCGCCGAAGTTCGCGATGTGGTGCTCGCTTGCATCGTCTCTAATCAATGCAGTGCTCGACTACCTGTTTATTTTCCCTTTCGGTTGGGGCATCATGGGAGCTGCTTTCGCTTCCTCGATAAGCTGCGGCATCGGGGCGGTCATGGCTCTGGGCTACATTATGTTTTACGCACGAACGATGCGTCTGCATCCTTTGAGGTTCGGTGCGAAAAAGGCACTGCTGTTCGCACGCAGCATCGCCTCCCAATGCAAGATAGGCTCGGCAGCACTGCTCAGCGAGGCGACAATGGCGATTCTGATGCTGGTCGGCAATCTCGTTTTCATGCACTTTCTGGGCGACAAAGGCGTGGGCGCTTTCGGTATCAGCTGCTACTACCTGCCGTTCGTCTTCATGATTGGCAACTCCATCGCCCAGTCCGCGCAACCGATAATCAGCTATAATTTCGGTCTGGGACAGAGCCGCAGAGTTCGCGACGCCTTGAAGGTCGCCATAACGACGGCCGTCGCATGCGGTGCAGTTTCGACCGCCGCATTCATGCTGTTCCCGCGCCAGCTCGTCGGTCTGTTCCTGAATACGAGCGACGAGGTCGCACGCATAGCCATCGACGGGTTTCCGGTGTATGGGCTCGGATTCATATTTTTCATATTGAATATCACAATCATAGGCTACTTCCAGAGCGTGGAGAAGGCACTGCCTGCGACTGTTTTTCGCACTGCTTCGCGGGGTCGTTTTTCCTGCTGCCGTGTTTCGTACTTCTGCCCGTTGCGGCAGGCACTGTCGGCATCTGGCTGGCAATGCCCGTCTCGGAGATTCTGACGTCGAGTGCGATAGCAATAAATTTTCTGATAAGAAGCAGGCATTCAAAAAGATAAGACATGCGCCCCTCGACAGGTCTCTCATATTTTTTTGTTTTTCCGGAAAAAAAGAATACTACATTTGCTCCCGAAAACAATAGGGGTGCTTGCGCCGGAAAAAAAGTGCAGGCTGAGATTATACCCGTAGAACTTGTCAAGTAATTCAGCAAGGAGAAGTCTTTATGAGTACGAACAGTACACGCCCCTTAACACTTAATTTTAGTTATTATGAGGAGAAGCCTTATTATTGCGGCTGCCCTGATGTGTTGCGGGGGCAGTCTGAAAGCGCAGGACGAATCGGATTCGCTGCGCATGGTGGAGATGCAACGGGTGCAGGTGATAGCTTCGCGTGCCGGAGAGAAGACACCCGTCGCCTACACTAACGTGTCGTCGCAGCAAATCGCACGCACCAACTTCGGACAGGACCTGCCGTATGTCCTGTCGATGGTCCCGTCGCTGGTACCTACGTCCGATGCCGGAACCGGAATCGGCTATACGGCTTTGCGTATCCGAGGAACGGATGCCTCCCGAATCAACATTACCAGCAATGGCGTTCCGATGAACGATGCCGAATCCCACTCGCTGTTCTGGGTAAACATGCCCGACTTCGCATCGTCGGTAAAGGACATTCAGGTGCAGCGCGGGGCCGGAACCTCCACTAACGGAGCGGGAGCCTTCGGCGGCAGCATCAACATGTCCACGGCAATCGAAACCGCACCTTATGCCGAACTGACGGCCACTTACGGCATGTTCAACACTCACCGCGAAAGCGTGCGCTTCGGAACCGGACTGCTCGGCGGGCACTGGATTCTGAACGCCCGACTCTCGAACATCGGATCCGACGGTTATGTAGACCGCGCCTCGGCCCGTCTCAAATCGTATTTCGCCCAATTAGGCTATTACAACAAGGGAACTTCCGTTCGGCTTATCTCATTCGGCGGCGACGAACAGACCTATCACGCATGGAACGGCGTGACGATGGACGAAATCGAGAAGTACGGCCGCCGCTACAACTCGTGCGGCGTGATAGCAGCCGGTGCGAGCGGAGATTCGATTACATATCCCGACCAGAAAGATTTCTACACGCAGATAAACAACCAGCTCATCATATCGCAGCAGCTGGCCGGAGGGTGGAGACTGAATCTTACGGGACACTACACGCGCGGCGACGGTTACTATCAGGAGTACAAGAAAGACCGCACGCTGTCCGAATACGGTCTTGTGCCGTTTCTCGACAGCGAAGGTGTGCGCATCGAAAAAAGCGACTTGGTACGCCAGAAGAAGATGTGGAACAATTTCGGAGGAGTGATAGCCTCGGCTTCGTATGATTCCGAGCGGCTCACGGCCTCCGTTGGTGCCGCATGGAACCGCTATGCGGGCGACCACTTCGGCAAGGTGTCGTGGATTAAGAACTATATAGGCGATTTGCTGCCCGACCACGAATATTACCGCAACAATACCGTCAAGGACGACGCCAATGTCTTCGCCAAGGCGGAATGGACGGTAGCCAAAGGGTTGAGCGTGTATGCCGACTTGCAGTATCGCTACATACACCACGTAATAGATGGTGCCAACGACAACTACGACTGGATAAACGAACGCATGCAGAGGTTGGACGTGGATCGCGAGTATCATTTCTTCAACCCCAAAATCGGCGTCTACTACGACATCGACGGGCATAATGCCGTTTACCTTTCGGCTGCGGTGGCTCAAAAAGAACCCACGCGAAACAACTTCACCGATGCCAAATTCAACGCAAGACCCAAAGCCGAGAAAATGCTCGACGTGGAGGCCGGATACAAACTCGACTACGGCTTCATCTCGGCCGGAGCCAATCTCTACTTCATGCGTTACCGCGACCAGCTGATTCAGACGGGCGAACTCAACGACATAGGCGAGGCGCTCTCGGACAACGTACCGGACAGCTACCGTGCGGGCGTTGAACTGTCGCTTTCCGCCGACATTGCCAAGTGGCTGCACTGGGACCTGTACACGACGCTCAGCATGAACAAGATACTGCACTATACCGAATACATGTCCATGTACGACGAGAATTGGGACGACCTCTGGAGGCAGACGTCCGAGTATCTGGGAACGACTACCATAGCCTTTTCGCCGAGCGTAATCGCTGGAAGTCTCATTTCGGTGAATTTCGGAAAATTCTACGGAGGACTTCAAACCCAGTACGTCAGCAAGCAGTACACCTCCAACGGCGAGCACGAAGTCTCTCTCTACCGCGCTACTGCGTGAGCAATCTGCGATTGAGCTACCGGTTCGACCTGCCGTCGCTCAAATGGCTCGAAGTGGGGGTTGCCGTGAACAACCTGTTCAACAAAAAAAGTATTTCAGTAACGGATTCGGCAGTAGTTCGATGATTTGCAAGAAAGTCGGAGAGGAATATGTACCCGACTACCGTTCGGACTATGCGGGCTACTATCCGCAGGCTACGATAAATGTTTTGGGAAGCGTAACGCTCAGATTTTAGACATGACGTTCGACTGGTCTTTGATTCTGCAAATCGCAGGAGTATGTCTCGGCCTGCTCTACCTCTATTTGGAGTACAAGGCGAGCATACTGCTGTGGGTCGTGGGTCTTGTCATGCCATTGGTGCACGGCATACTCTATTACCGCTCGGGGCTTTACGCCGACATGGCCATGAACGTATACTATATTCTGGCAGGCATTTACGGCTGGGTAGTCTGGCGGGGCGCTCCGCGCAAAAAGAAACACGTGCAAATCACCCGCACGCCGCGCTCGCTCGTCCTGCCGCTCGCTGGATGCTTCATTGCCGTGGATGCGCTGATAACATTTCTGCTGATTCGTTTCACGGACAGCACCGTCCCCTATATGGATGCGCTGACCACGGCCCTGAGCATCGTTGCCATGTGGATGCTTTCGCGCAAATACGTCGAACAGTGGCTCCTTTGGTTAGTCGTGGATGCCGTTTGCGTCGGATTGTATATATATAAAGGTATACCTCTGACCGCCGGCCTGTATGCACTCTACACCGCAATGGCCTATGCGGGCTACCGACGCTGGATGAAACAGATTAAGGATTAAGACTTCATTCATAGACAAAAAAGGCCTCGCTAATTGCGAGGCCTTTTTTTTTTACACCCTTTTTACAAACACGAGCCGGAAAGTTCTTTATCGGTTCTTGTAAAAATACTCTATTCCTTATTGCTTTTTCAAAGATAAGCATTATATTTGCACTCGAAAGAAATTAAGTGCCCCGAAAGGGGAAGGCCATTCTGCGGATTGGACCGATTCCGGGAGAATCTTTATAGATTCTCCCTTTTTTTATTTCTTAGATAGCCACCTGTTCGTCATTATAAATGACAATGGCCTTGTCTGTCGATGTCGTATAAATTCATATAATTTCTGATTTTCATTTCTATATAACTGTCGCTTAAATTGTCTCTATTTCCTTTCATGTTCAACACGACAGCCCTTGCCTGTTCAGATGCTTTTTTCATCATCACCTGAATATTTCGTATCGTGGGAGTGAATGTTTTTGTTCCGTAGACAGTCCTGCCGATTACCGCGTCGGCATTTTTGTTTGTATCCGGCGGTAGATATATCGTCGGGCGGGTAATATGTGGTCCAGAAATCGTCATTCAAGGGGTGCACTATTCTGTCGAGGATGCGGTGCGGCTCGTACATGTTTGTCGCCGGCTTCGAATCCTTTGTTTTCAAGGCAGGCAAATGCACATATAGACATGAAAAAGTTTGGCCGGCTGCAATTCGCAACCGGCCAAACTCGTATTAAGTTATTTCAGTTCGATGGACTTATTTCAAGTCGTCGGCAGAAATGACCTTTTTCAGATTTACGTCTTTCAGAGCCTTTGCTTTCAGGCTGGGGTCTTTCTCGCAAGCTACTTTGACATACTTGACAGCAGCGCTCTTGTTGCCCTCCTGAGCGGCGATAACTCCGCGCAGGTATTCGGCATCTGCGGTATCCAGATTGCCAAGAGCAGTCTTGGCTGCGTTCAGGTTGCCGTTCAGAACTTCGGCAACAGCATTGTTGTAACCGCTCAAAGACGAGGTTGAAGAAGCGTAGTTACCTTTGGCAACCGAGGAGAGAGCCTTGGTCTAGGCAGATGCGGAGGAGAGATATTTTTCCTGCCTCGGCAGTCTTGCCCTGTGCGAGTGCCACGAGAGCCATGTTGTTGTTCAATTCCGAGTCGCTTCCGAGTTTGGCTGCTTTCTCGAATGCGGTCTGAGCTGCGGCGTAGTTTCCGAGAGCGGCCTCGGCTACACCGTAGTTGTTGTAGGCACGAGCGTCGTTGTATTTCTCGGCAGCGGCCTTGTGGATAGCGGCCTTGGCAGCGGGCTCATCGTAAAGGGTGGCAGCGAAGAGCATCTCTTCCAGTGTCAGAGACGACATGTCGCTCTCGACGGCTGCTTTGAGTTCCTCGTCGGTCTTGCCCTGAATGTCGGCGGAAGCCACGAGCTGGGTACGACGCAGTTTGGGAAGAACATCTTTTGCCAGAGTCTGGAATACGGAAGACATGTTCTTGATTTCGGCATCGCGCTGTGCGGGCGACGAGTACATTTGCAGTACTTGGAGAATCATATCCTTGTCCTTGATATCGGAAGCCTCGACCAGTTCCTTGAAACCGTCCCAGTCTTCGCCGTAAGCTGCGGCATCGTAAGTCAGACCGTCCACTTTTTTTGAGCTGCTTGCTGATAGCGGCCTTACCGGACTCGCTACGGCTCTTCGAGAGTTTGTCGTTGAAGTTCTCAGGACCGTCGGGAGATGCGTAACCGTTGGCATAGATGCTGCCGAGTGTTGCGCGATCCTTGTTCACGTATTCCTTTACGAAATCCTCGAACGCCTTAATCTGCTCCGAAGTGAGCTGGTTCTTGCGCACGTTCGACTGGCTGATAACATACATGATGTCGGCTTTTTCGGTAACGGTGGTGACACGTTTGAAGTTATCGCTCATTATCTGCATTGCATCGGCGTAATTCACGTCGTTCTGCAAGGTGTTTACGCCCTGAGCCACGGGAATCGAACCGACCTCTTCGAAATCGGCGCCCTTCTTGTTGGAGCACTTGAAAGCCACGCGAAGCACCAGAGTGCACTCCTGTGCTTTCGGGTCGTAAGGTATGGCTATCGACTGGGTATAGGTACCGCCCTGCTTCTTGTCGATGACCGGATAGTTGTCGGCAACTTTGGTACCCTGAACGTATTTGGGAGTTCCGACGATTTCGCCGCCGTCGTAAACCAGCACCGGAGTAACTCTCATCACGGCTTTGGCATTGTAGTACTTCTCGGGGAATGTTACGGTTACGTCGGTAACCACATTGTTCCCTTTCAGCATCAAGACTTCGGGATTGCATGATACCGTAACATCATCAATCTTCTTTGCCATCTTCTTGTAGCAGTTGCAAGAAGCGAGTGTGAGCACACATACGGCAAAAACTAAGCTCAACTTTGCGATTCTTTTCATAATCATTATAAATAAAAAAATTTATCCGTTTCAACTATTTGCCCGATTAACCAATCTTTACCGCAAATATAATGGTTTCGCATCGAAAAACCGACGCTGCCGGTACAAAAATATTTCGAAAAATATTCTACGTAAACGTATTCCGTACTCCCAAAACGCATGCCAGCGACGCGGTGTTCTGTGCATACTTATTTATAAAAGCACTTTATGCGAAAGTTTGTATTTGCCGGTCTTGGAATCGACGCCGATGAGTTTCACCTCTATCATGTCGCCCTCTTTGAGTCCCGTCTGCTCCATGGTCTCGTAGCGCTGCTTGCCTATCTCCGAGATATGCAGCAGGGCATCCTTGCCGGGGAGAATCTCGACGAATGCTCCGAAAGGAACGATTGTCTTGATTTTTACCGTTATATATTTCGCCGACTTCCGGAACCGCTACTATGCCTTTTATACGTGCGATAGCGGCATCGATAGAGTCTTTGTCGGGACCGAATACATCCACGACGCCCTTGTTGTCGGTTTCGGTAATGGTGATTGTGGTACCGGTGGTCTTCTGTATCTCCTGAATGACTTTTCCGCCGGGGCCGATGACGGCGCCGATAAAGTCGGTGGGAATGGTCATCTGGACGATGCGCGGCACGAACGGCTTGTAGTCCTCTCTCGGCTCGGAGATGCACTCGCAAATCTTGCCCAGAATGTGCATGCGTCCGACTTTGGCCTGCTGCAACGCCTTGGCGAGCACTTCGTAAGAAAGGCCGTCCACCTTTATATCCATCTGCGTTGCGGTGATACCGTCTTTGGTTCCCGTGACCTTGAAGTCCATGTCGCCGAGGTGGTCCTCGTCACCGAGAATGTCGGAGAGCACGGCGTACTTGTCGCTGTCGTAATCCGTGATGAGACCCATGGCGATACCCGACACGGGCTTTTTGAGTTTTACGCCCGCATCCATGAGCGCCAGCGTACCTGCGCAAACCGTTGCCATGGACGACGAACCGTTGGATTCCAGAATATCCGAAACCACGCGCACTGCATAAGGATTCTCCTCTCCCAGCGGAACCATGGGTTTGAGTGCACGCCATGCGAGGTGTCCGTGACCTATCTCCCTGCGGCTGAGTCCGCGGCTGGCTTTCGCCTCGCCCGTCGAGAACGGAGGGAAGTTGTAGTGGAGCACGAACTGCTCGCTGCCCTGAACCAGCACCTCGTCGATTTGCTTCTCGTCGAGTTTGGTTCCGAGCGTGACGGTGGTCAAAGACTGCGTTTCGCCTCGGGTGAAAATGGCCGAACCGTGTGCGGCCGGAAGATAATCCACCTCGCACCAGATAGGGCGAATCTCGTCGGTCTTGCGGCCGTCCAGACGTTTGCCCTCGTCCAGAATCATGCGGCGCATGGCCTTTTTAAGCACGTCGTCATGATAGTATTTCTTAATCAGAGGCAGCTTTTCGACCAGCTCCTCTTCCGAGAACTGTGCTGCGAATTCAGCCTCTATCGCATCGAATGCGTCCATGCGCTCGTGCTTCGAGGTGCCGCTCGTAGCAACGGCATACGCCTTGTCGTATGTCTAGGCGATGACTCTCTGGCGGAGCTCCTCGTCGTTTACCTCGTGGCAATAGGTGCGTTTAACGTCCTTGCCGAGCTCCTTGCTGAGCTCGATTTGGACGGCGCAGTGTTTCTTGATTTCCTCGTGGGCGAACTTTATGGCGTCGAGCATCACCTCCTCGGAGACTTCCTTCATCTCGCCCTCGACCATGAGTATGTTGTCTATCGTTCCGCCGACCATGATGTCGAGGTCCGCAGCATCCATCTGCGAATATGTCGGATTGATTACGAACCGGCCGTCGATACGGGCCACTCTGACCTCCGAAATCGGGCCTCCGAACGGAATGTCCGAAACGGCTAATGCCGCCGAAGCAGCCAGACCTGCCAGTGCATCGGGCTGAATATCCTTGTCGGCCGAAATCAGGTTCACCGTAACGTAAACCTCCGCGTGGTAGTCCGACGGGAAAAAGCGGACGCAGTGCGCGGTCGATGAGTCGGGCTACGAGTATTTCGCTGTCGTTGGGACGAGCTTCACGTTTGAGAAATCCCCCCGGAAAACGTCCGCATGCGGCATATTTCTCCTTGTACTCGACTTGGAGCGGCATGAAATCCGTATCAGGTTTGGCATCTTTGGCCGCCACCACGGTACCGAGAAGCATGGTGTCGCCCTGTTTTACCACAACGGCACCGTCGGCCTGTTTGGCCAGTTTTCCTGTTTCGATGATTATTTCCCGTCCGTCCGAGAGCGTAATCACCTTTTGTGTTGCATTGTACATCATTGCATCTTATGTTGATTCATCCATATTGCGCTTTTAAGAAATAAAGGCAATTTAGAGGTTAAATTGCCTTTATTTCAGTGGTTTCGCCTCCGAAAGTATTACTTTCTGAGGTTGAGAGCTTTGACGATGGCCCTGTATCTTTCGATATCGACTTCCTTCAAATACTCCAACAACTGGCGACGTTTTCCGACCAGACGCAAAAGGGCGCGCTGCGTACCGAAATCGTGCTTGTTGCTTTTGAGGTGATTGGTAAGGTGGCCGATACGATAGGAAAACAACGCGATCTGACTCTCTGGCGAGCCGGTATCGGTGTTAGACTTCCCGTACTGACCGAAAAAAGCTCCTGCTTTTTCTCTGCTGATAAATAGCTCATAATTTGAATTTGATTATGGTTCCACTCTATGATGAATCCGCCTTACCGGATACCACCAGAGCGTGAGTGCAAAGGTAAGTTTTTCTTATTTAATAAGCAACAACTCAACAGGTTTTTGCGGGCCGTGCCGAATTTTTCACAGGCCGAGCGCAGAGATTTTTCGTGCGCACGGACTCCGGCGGCATGCCGCATCGCAGACCCTAAGTTCGGGACAGCGGCGGCAAAACGCAAACAAATGCCGCGCGTTTAGGTATAATCGTCAAAAACTTATCTTTGCCCTCGGCTCGGGTTTTTGCAGCCATGCCGTCGCGGCGACGAACCGAAAAAGAGATTGCGAAGTGAAAAAGATACTCACATTCATAGCGATAATGTTGGGCTTGTTTCCTGTTTCGGCGCAGGCTGCGGCGAAAAGCGAGGTATACGTTTTTCCCATAAAGGAGAACATTTCGCTGTCCACGGTGCGACTTGCCGGCAAGTGTTTCGAACAGGCGCGGCAGCGCGGCGCCGATATCATAGTGATAGACCTGAACACTTACGGAGGGCTGGTCGATGCGGCGGATTCGATTCGTCAGCGCATAGCCCGCTGTCCCATACCGGTTTACGTGCTGATTGACGACAGGGCGGTGAGCGCCGGTGCGCTTATCGCGCTTTCTGCCGACAGGATTTACATGCGCAAAGATGCGACAATCGGCGCAGCCACGGTGGTGAACCAGAACGGCGAACCGATGCCGGACAAGTACCAGAGTTTCATGCGAGCCGTAATGCGTTCGACCGCTGAGGCCCACGGCAAACGGATTTTGATAGAGAACGGCGACACCTCCTGCGTGTGGGTCCGCGATCCTAAAATCGCCGAACGTATGGTCGGTAGCTCCTCGTCGCCGGATTCGGTGCTCAGTTTCACCGCACTCGAAGCGGAGCAGGGCCGGATTCAGCGAAGGTACTCTCGGCTCGGTGAAGCAGATATTGGAAAAGGAGGGGATAACGGACTTCGAGATATACGAGTACGAACCATCGGCCGTCGATAAAATAGCCGGTTTCCTATCCAATCCGCTGTTGCAGGGCATCATGATAATGCTGATAGTGGCCGGCATATACTTCGAATTGCAGACGCCCGGGGTGGGGTTCCCGCTGTGCGTGGCACTGACAGGCGCCGCGCTCTATTTCGCACCGCTGTACATAGAAGGGGTGGTGGAGTACTGGGAAATAATCACGTTTTTGGCTGGTGTGCTGCTTGTAGTGCTCGAACTGTTCGTGACACCCGGATTCGGCATGTTCGGCATAATCGGCGTTACCGCCATGATTTTCGGACTGGTTTTCGCAATCATAGACCGAGGCATGCTGCGCTACATACCCACGGGCGAAATTTCGGCATCGTACCTCGCCGTGCCGCTCTCTACGGTAGTGGTGTCGATGACCCTCTCGCTCATACTCTCCATGTGGGCGGCAAAGAGACTGCTGACCCGACGCTCGGCGCTCAAAAGCGGAATCGTGCTCGAATCGAGCCTGAATGCCGAAAACGGATACATCTCGCACGTCTCCGGCTCGCAGGTGGTGGACCGGACGGGAATAGTGTCGGCGGACCTGAAACCGTCGGGGCGCGTATATGTGAACGGACAGGCATGGCAGGCCTCCTCGGACGAGGGGATATTCATAGCGAAAGGCGAAAAGGTGCGCATCGTGCGATACGAGGGTGGCGTGGCCTACTGCCGCAGAATTTCGGAATAGGAACAAAAAAACAGAAATAGTAATGAAAAAAGCGTTTTTAATCATCACGGTATTGTGCACGACACTGATGTTCTCGTGCAAGAACAACGGTTACAAGATATACAACGGACTGGCGCAAGGCACCACCTACCGCATAATCGCGCAGAATGCGCCGCACGACATAGAGCAGCAGATAGCCGACGTGTTCCAGCGTGCCGACAGCCTGTTCTCCATCTTCAATCCGAATTCGGTGATAAGCCGCATCAACCGAAACGAAAACAGGCTCATCGACGATGAAATAGCCTCCTGCCTGATGATTGCCTCGGACGTTTACTCCCTTTCGGGCGGAGCATACGACGTTACCGTAAAACCGATAGTGGACGCATGGGGATTCGGCAGCGGCAGGAAAAACCCGTCGGCGGAGTACATAGACTCGCTGATGCAGTTCGTAGGATTTAACAAACTCGATTTTCAGACGCTTCCCGGGGTGCTCCGAAAACAGCGTTCGGGCGTTCAAATCGACCTCAGTTCGATAGCGAAAGGCTACACGGTGGACATGATGTCCCGCATGTTGCGTAAAAACGGCATAAAGAACTTTCTGGTGGAAATAGGCGGCGAAATCTACTGCCACGGCGTCAATTCCAAAGGCAGGGACTGGATTGTCGGAATAGACATGCCGATAAACGGCAACGGAATGCTCGACGGCCATGCCGTAGACAAGTTGCAGGCCGTATTGAGCCTTTCGGGCAAGGCGGTGGCCACGTCGGGCAATTACCGCAATTTCTATGTGGACGATAACGGAAACAAAATCGTACACACGATAAATCCCAAGACAGGCCGGCCGGTAAACAGCAATGTGCTTTCGGTTACGGTACTGTCCGGCACCTGCGCATACGCCGACGCCATCGCCACGGCGCTTATGGCTGCCGGAGGATTGCAGCAGGTCAAGGACATGGTTCGAAACATGAACACGGACATCGCCTACTATGTGATTTACAGCGACGAGGACGGATTTTTCAAGACATACAACTCCCCGTCTTTCGACAGATTCATCATCGAAAAAAAGTAACGGCCCGATGAGACCGAACATTTTCAGTTAAGCATGCAGAAGGTAAAATTCCTGTATAATCCGCACTCAGGACGCGGACAGACCGAAGAGCACCTGTATCAGATTATCGGGCTCTACAAGAGTTACGGATACGGCATAGTTCCGTGTCCTCTGACTTTCGATGCCGGAACGGAATGCATCGCTTCTGGTCTGGACGGTTTTTGACCATATTCTGGTCGCTGGCGGCGACGGTAGCATAAATTACGTCGTCAATCATCTGCGGGCCTGCGGGGCGGACATTCCCATTGCCATTCTGCCGACCGGAACCGCCAACGATTTCGCCAAGCTGCTGGGCATGCCGTCGAACATAGAACACGCCGTCAAAGCCATTCTGGAAGGCGAGAGGCGCAGAGTCGATTTGGGATGCGTGAACGGAACCTATTTCGTGAACGTGTGCAGCTGCGGGCTTTTCACCAACGTCTCACAGCAGACGCCTACGGTAGCCAAGAACATCTTCGGACGGCTCTCCTACATAGTGGGCGGCGCGGTGGATTTGACCCACCTGCACAAGATGCAGCTCGACATCGTTTCCGACGGAGGAACCTTCTCGGGAGAGGCGCTCATGTTTCTGGTGTTCAACGGCAAGAGCGCTGGGAACTTCAAACTGGCCTATCGCTCGGAGGTGGACGACGGTCTGTTGGACGTGCTCGTCGTAAAGGGCGACAGCGCCATAGAGACCACACACACCTTTTTTTCCTCTATCTTTCGGGCATCGGCACAATCACGCGCAAGGACTACACGCGCGAAATCGTGCATATCAAATGCCGCAGCCTGCACGCCGTCTGCGACAGGCTCGAACCGACGGACATAGACGGACAGCAGGGGCCCGACTTCCCGCTGGACATAGAGTGCCTTGCCGGCGGACTGAACGTAATCTGTCCTGCCAAGAAATAAAAAGTCCGGAGACCGTTTTCCGGTTCCGGACCTCGATTGTCCTGCGAATATTCGACTCAAAAAATCGGCTTTGCCGCCGCCGGCCGGACTTCCACGTTCGGCTTTTGCTATTTTTTTCGAAATAATATTCTTTGCACATATCCGGCTTGCGCCGAATCCCTGTCCGGCAGACATGATAAGGAATACTCCGCCGTATGCTCACGGTCTCACGTCCGCCTTTGACCTGTCCGTTCGACACGCATCGCAAATGCCGCGCACCGAACTTTTCCGGCCGCCTTACTCCACGACGGTCACTTCAACGGCCTGCTTGCCCTTCTTACCCTCGCCGATTTCGAACTCGACGTTCTGGCCTTCCGTCAGACCGCGGAATCCTTTGGAGTTGATGCCCGAATAGTGGACGAACACGTCCTCTCCGGTTTCGGTCGTAATGAAGCCATAACCTTTGGCCGCATCGAACCATTTTACCTTGCCTTTCATATAAAATCAAAAATGTTTGTCCGACAAAGGAACGCAAAAAATATCGTTTCGCAAACTTTTACTCCTTATTTATTTTCCCGTAGCCGCACAACCGCCTGATTCGTTCGTAACCGCCTCGCCGAAGCGGCGTCCGGCCCCGCCAGCGACGCGAACTCGCTCTCCGACATCTCGGCCCACTGCCGTCGCGTGATGCGCCTCGGATCCAGTACGGGACCGAAGGCCTCGCACGTGTATTTAGGGGCTTTCCTGTTGTACGGACAGACGTTCTGACATACGTCGCATCCGAATACCCAGCCGTGCAAATCGCTCGAAACATCCGCAACCCCCTTTTCCACGGTGAGCCGCGAGATACAGCGGCGCGTATCAATGACGCGCCGAGAGGTTATCGCCGAGTTAGGACACGCCTCGATGCACCTGCGGCATTCTCCGCAGCCGTTTCCGGCATACGGCGTATCGTACATGTCCACCGGTGCGTCCGTAACCAGCTCGCCGAGCAGCATGAAAGAGCCGTAGCGCGGCGTCACCAGCAGCGAATTGCGGCCGATCCATCCTAATCCTGCCTCGACGGCCCATGCCTTTTCCAGCATCGGGGCGGAGTCGGTGAAACATCGCCACGCGATGCCTGCCTGCCGCAACCCGAGCTTTTCGGCCATTTGTCCGAGCATCGACTTTATCGTGTCGTGGTAATCCGCCGTGCAGGCGTAAGAGGCTATTTTGGGTGTGTCGGGCCTCCGGTCGTACCCTTCGCTGATTTCGTTCTTATAGCTCACGGCGCACACCGCGACACTCCTTGCGTCGGGCAGCAGAAGCGACGGGTCGAGGCGTTTTTCTACCCCGCGGCGCATGTAGTCGAGCGAGGAGTCGAATCCGCATTCGAGCCACCGGCGAAAGTCATCCTCCCTTTCGGACAGAGCCCTGCAACGTGCTATGCCGCAGAGATTAAAGCCTGATTCGAAAGCGACGGCCAGTATGTCGGAATGCAGAAGCATGGTAAGATTTATCGGCAAAAATAGCATTAAAAGAATAAAAAAAACTACTTTTGCGTTTATAATAATAAATCTTGAGAAAGAATATGACATTCAACACTCTGAGCGAATTGTATGACAACAGTATTGAAAAAAATTCGCCTCGAAAGTTGCAAATGCTATGTTCGAAAGAGAGAGCGTAACGTTCTCCGAATTCGATAAGAGAGTAAAGAGTTTGCAGGATATACTGCTCGACGCAGGTCTGAGCAGCGGTGACAAGGTGGCGTTGCTCAGCACGAGTATGCCCAACTGGTCGGTGTGCTATTTCGCTGTAACGACACTGGGTATGATTGTCGTACCGATACTCCCTGGATTTTCCGGACCGGAGTTCGACATGATTATCGAACACAGCGAATCCAAGGCCCTGCTCATTTCCGACAAGCTGTTTTCTAAACTCTCCAAAACCACCATCGAAAGGCAGAACATAGTGATACGTACCAAGAATCTCGGTATAATTTCACGCAGGGCAGGACTTGCCAGAGGCGTAGTTTCCGTACCGCAGCCCGACGACATAGCTTCGATTATCTACACCTCCGGAACCACTTCCAAGCCAAAGGGCGTAATGCTTTCGCACAAGGCCCTGTGTCTGCAAACCGACATGGCATACGATATTTTCCCGATTGACTCCGACGACTGTTTCCTGTCGATTCTGCCGATGTCGCACACCTACGAATGCTCCATAGGAATGCTCTACCCGTTCTCGCGCGGTGCATCGGTGACATATCTCGACCGGCCGCCCACGGCATCCGTGCTTATTCCCGCATTCCGGCAGATAAGACCGACGATTATGCTCAGCGTGCCGCTGATTATCGAGAAACTGTTCCGCAGTCAGGTGCTGGCCAAGTTCTCGTCGAATGCGATATGGAGGTGGCTGTACTCCAAAAAGTGGACACGCCGCAAACTGCACCGCATAGCAGGGAATAAAATTTACAAGGTTTTTCGGTGGCCGCATCCGGTTTTTCGGCATCGGCGGTGCGAGACTCGACTCCCAAACCGAACAATTCTTGCTGGATGCCAAGTTCCCGTATGCCGTCGGCTACGGACTTACGGAAACGGCCCCGCTGCTTGCCGGCATGGTATGGCCTAAAAACAGGCTGCAATCTACCGGCTGGCCTATGAAACACGTACAACTGCGGTTGGACAACGTCAATCCCCAAACCGGCGAGGGCGAAATCGTGGCGCTCACACCCAGTGTAATGAAAGGCTATTTCAAGAATCCGGAGGCGACCGCCGCTGCATTCACGTCTGACGGATGGTTCAGAACCAACGACCTCGGCTGTTTCGACAAGGACGGTTATCTGTACATCAAGGGGCGTCTGAACAACATGCTGGTCGGCCCGAGCGGCGAAAAATATCTATCCCGAAGAGATTGAGAACATTCTCAACGGATTGATTTTTCGTCAGCGAATCCGTGGTGACCGAAGAAAAAGGGTAAACTGATAGCTCTCGTAAAGTTCAATTACGAAGAGACTCGAACACAAATACTACGACCTGCGGGATAACCTTTCGGCGAAAAATGGAGGAGATTAAGGCCGACGTCGTCAAATACGTAAACTCGAAGGTGAGCAGTTTTTCACACATATCGAGAGTGGAAGAACATACGGAGGAGTTCGAGAAAACGCCGACCCAGAAAAATCAAGCGTTTCCTCTATACCAAACGCAACACCTCCGCACACTAACCCACCTCTGCTTCTCTGCATTACATCTACAAAAGCCGGCAAACCTTTGCCGGCTTTTGTTTCCAGCTAATCGACCCGACCCGAGGCAGGCGGCCCGATGCAGTCTGTCCGAGAGCGAAATCTCAATCCTTCATTTCCACATAATATCCCGAATGCCGCCTAATATACCTCCTGCTCCTCGGTAAACTGTACACTGCCGCCGCGTATTCCTTTGCCCAAATAAGACATTTTTATTTATAATTAGGCAAATAATCCCACTCGGCAGGTAGCTCAATATCAGGTTCTTTGAAACGTTTTTATTTTTATGACATTTCCTTTCGTAATATTTTTTGCGAATAAACAATATTAAAAACATTGATTACTGTCATATACCATATCACTAACAACGTTACATGCTTGAAATATGTTTTTTTGACACAATATTCTCGTGAGACGTTTATTACTTTCACAGGATATTCCCCTACCGTTGCATAAAAATGAATCTTATTTAAGAGTCCATCGAACAACAACGGAGTTAAACAAAGATAATATGTACTATCAACCAAAAAGGGGGTTTTCCGCCAGACGGCACCATACGTTCTTTTCGAGAATAGAACTTGTAAATCGAATCTTCCTTTTGAGCATAGATGATATACAATCCATTATAAACATAGAGTTTTACGAATAGTGAAATTGCCGACTCTATAATAGTCTGGATGTTCAGCAAATTCAGGGCATTCGCAAGGCATAGTAATTCCTTTTTCTTTTACACATTTTCTACCGACGCTGCATGCCATTATAAAAAACGAACAAAAAACCAATAAGAAATAGATTTTTAGTCTTCATGAATAATTTTATCTATTGAAAAGTTGATATTTACGCTCCATAATATATCTTTCTTTACCAGAAATCAAACTATTGAATAAGAACTCAATTCTTACAGCACGAAATTTATCCGTTTTATTTCCATGGACATCATATAGATTATATTTTACTTCTTCAATTTCAGTAGCCCTATTATGGATTTCTAAATAACCTTTGTAATCTTCTTTCGAACTTGGAACCGATCTCCGCTCATCGATAGCAACCTTTCCGCCTTCATATGCCTCAGTCAATTCGTGCAACACACCTGCTCCTTTTCCGCCGGTGGCTGCGTCGAACTTTTCCATAAACTCGGGAGAAACTATTTGTCTCGCCACGGCCGTTCCATTAGCTTCATTGTATGTATTACCCATAAATGCGCCTCCGATTACAGAGGCTTCTGTAAATATTTCAGGTAAACCCTCCAATTCCATTAAAACAATCTACTTTCGTTTCACAAACGTCTGTCCTTTCCATGAAATAGTGTCATTATGTACACGCACGTATTCACAATTTTTAATGTAGTATTTTTCGAAATAAGAGTTGTGCAGCGGAATATTTATAATGCAAACATTAATATTTTTGCGTAATAACATCTTTCCTAAAATAGACTGTAAATTCGCTAAGTCCATAAAAACGCCCGAAAGAGGCATGTTCCTTTTTATTTTCTCGTGGTGTAATTTGAATATAATCAATATGAGCCCAGTTATTCAGGGAATACAAATTCGCTTTTATCTTTCGAATATACAATCATTTTTATGACTTGCTTCGAGAATCCTTTTTGCGTTCCTGAAATAACTATATTTAGTTCCGACTTCGTATATGGAATTGAAAAACAAATCTTATACTATCAGCAGACAGACATGAATCAACAGCCGTTGATACATTCATATTCTTGAATGGTAAATCTGCATAATTCTCTGTCGATTTTTATTTCGATGAATTGATCATCTATCTGAATCCATGAACACTCTGCAAGTGTATCATTGCTCCACCCCGCTTCCGATTCCATATAATAGAATCTATCATCAGTTATCAATACCTTATTCTTGGAATTATTGATATCATGATACAGCCCCTTGATTTTTATTATGCAAATTATTAGAGACGATAGCCATAAAGCTCAGTAATATAAGTGCACACTTCATCTGAATCATTATTTATTTTGATCAATTTTTTTATCAACATACAATACCTGATTGATTTTTTTCAGTCTAATTTATATCCATAACGTTTGAGTATTCTCTTGGCTTTTGAAATTCGCTTTTTTGTATGTACGGCCTTTCCACAAAATCTCATTTCCTCTTACTCGTGCATACTCTTTGTCCACATAGAATCTTTCAAAATAATCCTCTAATGGCATTTGCATCTCTACCCTTATAAAATTTACATCTTTATTTACGGCATAAACAGGAGATTCATATCGTTGCAAACTATGACATAATAAATCGTTAAACAATTCCGTAATTTCAATATCGAAACAAAACTTTTCGATGTCACGAGGCAGCATAATAGTATTGGATTTGTCATAGTACTCCATGACATAAGGCGAGCCCGACTTTTCAGTATGAATATTTATACAGAATCCTTCTATATGTTTAATTACGAATTGTATCGTAATACTGTCCATGGGCCTGACAGAATCATAAATCTGCGATATTTTCGTTTTCGCAGCCATCTCTTCGACAGGCGATTTTGAATTATTCAGTTCTATAAATTCTTTGCCAATCCATTTGAATTCACACTCGGCAAGCGTATCGTTATATCTTATTGGAAAGTGATATTGCGGTATCATATATGTAAATTCGTTTCCGGAAATAGCAATATAGTCCTCCCGAGAGAAAAGTCCCGGAACATCTTTATATACAGGGAAACCCATATAAATACCGTCAAGTTTTTTCTGCGCATTAACAGAAGAACATAGGAACAATAAGAACAAACCTACAAATCGTCTCATACCATCACAAATTTAACAAAATCACTTTGGAGAGCCATATACTCTACCTGCACCTCCTCGCCTATTAGGATCCTTAATATTCATAACCTTGAATATATCTATTTCTTCAATACCATTATAAATTGTAAATGGTAATGATGCAGGGATCATACGAATACTGCTTCCTATATGCATTCACTTCCATCATCATCCGTTCTTCATATGTTTTCCCGACGTTCAGCAAAAATCCACCCTTATCAAATCTTAGCTCCCCATCATCTAAACCTTGTACGACATGATCAATCTCGTGTATATATGTCGCCATATTCAAACCTTCTATATATACTACACCGTCATCACCCATTCTTACACGATTATAATTAGTCATGGAAGGTTGTGCCAAATCATAAATATGATCGTCGGCCTCCAATAAATAAACAGATTCCAAACTCTCATTTAACTCTTTAATACGTGTTTCGTTGTCCTTCTTACGACTTTCTAACTTCTTTGTATTTTTTCCTAATGTTTGGTTATGATCTATCCTCCCTTGCAATCGTTGATTATATGTTTTTTTATCTGATTCAATTTTTCTGAATGCTATTTATAATATGTTCCATTACTCTGGGATATCTTCATTTTTCTACCGTCCGGATCTGTTCCCATTACCGGATTATTAGCACAATACAAATATGGATTTATAAATTGTTTTTCGGGATCTTGGGCGAACCATCTGCCGTAAAGCGGATTGTAGTAGCGGGCACCGAAATCGTACACACCTTCGTAGGCATCCGAGAAATCGGAGTAGAGTTCCTTGCCGTTGTAAAGGTAAGGGTTATCGCCTCCGATTTTGCTTATCGTCTGACCAAGTGGGTCGTAGTGCGCCTCCTGCTCCTCGGTAAACTGTACACTGCCGCCGCTACCCTTAAAGGCACGCGACACCAAGCGGACATTGCCTAAATAATCCCGGAAGAAGTACTTGTAATGGTAGTTGCCGCCGCTTTTCGTAACCATTTGTATTTAGAACAACTATCGTTTTTGGATTAGCAGCATTTCCCGGACGAATCTTATTGATATCCTTGGGTAATTTTTATTTTGGGTTCTTTCATTCGTTTTTCTGTATTTATACTTATATTCATCATCTTTTCAAACATTTTTCATATACTCGTTTACCGTATATATTATTAGCGTAAAACGCATTGAACACACAATAATCCGGCATAATTATCATTTTAATGCAACGGCCCTGAATACAACGGGCAAAATGGGCCCAGCTACGAAGAATCCCTTTCGTAAATAACGAGTTTAAACAAAGACGATACGTGCTGCCAACACGAATTATTTCTCCTCCTTGTGGTGACTCGTTTTTTCTGCCGCGAATAAATTCTATAAATAGAATCGCCCCTTTGGGCATAAATTATATACATACTATCATAAAAGATCAATTCTTCTGATAGTGAAATTATCTACAATATCACTTTTGCATTGAGCCCTGGCAGGAAAAAAACATAATTCAAAAAGATGAAAATTCCGATTGTCAATACATGTAAAAAAACGTTTGTTTGATTTCATAATTGATTATTTTTTTAATTGATTTGAATGGTCCCCTCATTATATCATTGGGCACAAAACCTGTTCCGACTCGTTTTCTATAATACAAATGAATCTGCACCGCATCTGTCTCTATTTTTTTGTAATTTCATTCATTCTATTTAAATAATAATATTCCACATCTGGAACATATGTAGATTTAGTGTGAAACCGCATATAGTTCAGTTCATCCACACTCGAATTAGGCATAGACCACTGTTCTTTAACAGCAGCCTTTCCACCTTCATATGCCTCTAACAATTCATGAACAGCTCCGGCCCCCGGATCGTTCATCGCTGCGTCGAACTTTTCCATAAACTCGGGAGAAACTATTTGTCTCGCCACGGCCGTTCCATTAGCTTCATTGTATGTATTACCCATAAATGCGCCTCCGATTACAGAGGCTTCTGTAAATATTTCAGGTAAACCCTCCAATTCCATTAAAACAGATATTTTCTTGTCATCAATCGCATCCGTTACTCTCTTTGTTTTGGAGTCTATTTTCTTCTTGGGATTAATAACCGTATAGGTAAGTACATTGTCTTTTTATCGATATTTTTTTACATTCTTTACTGCCGATTGTAGTTGCTTTTACGAGCATCTGCTGCAATTTCAACTCTCCTGTCGGAATCACTCTGCGTCCGTCCGGATCTGTTCCCATTACCGGATTATTAGCACAATACAAATATGGATTTATAAATTGTTTTTCGGGATCTTGGGCAAACCATCTGCCGTAGAGAGGGTTGTAGTAGCGGGCACCGAAGTCGTACACACCTTCGTAGGCATCCGAGAAATCGGAGTAGAGTTCCTTGCCGTTGTAAAGGTAAGGATTATCGTTACCGATTTTTGCTTATCGCCAGCCCAAGAGGGTCATAATTGGTAAATTGCTCTTCTTGGTAGCCGCCGCTTTTGGAACAACTCAACACATCCCTGACGTTGCCCAGATAGTCGCGCAGGAAATATTTGTAATAGTAGTTGCCGCCGCTTTTTCGTAACAACACCCTCAGGCGTGGACATATCCCTGAGTGTGCGGGCAGCAGGATTGCTGCCCTGCGACACATACGTGAATGCTCCGTTGTTATTATGGGTGTTTATCTGCATCATCCACTAAACATATAGGCGATATAAAGATAACAAATTCAGACGGATATTCCTTTGGATTGTCGGTTATTTTTTCAGGGCCGATTCTTTTTCTTCGATGTATCTTATATCCTCGGGGGCATAACTTTTTTCAAACACTCGGCCGCGCCAGTAGAGCCGGTCGCCCACCACCCGAACATAATCGCCATTGACATAATAGCGACCGAAATAGCCGTCATCGAGATTATGACTAATGATTTCGACATTATTAGCATTTGCATCTATATATATGTAACGGCTCATATATCCAGTATACCCATTATAGTATCCATCTAAACAATCCGGTTGGATTGGGGATATTTCTTGCGGATTGAAAATGATACGTATCATATCCGTATTGCGTGGAACATAAATCACGTATTCATTACAATCATTTTCAAGCACATAATCCCCAGAAAAACTTTGTTCATCATTCTCAAAGCATAATACACCGAAATCATTATTTGCAGGTGAACGCAAATTTTCAGACGCATTAGGCAAAGATAATTTAATTCTGATTTCATTGTCATATATCAAACTATCGTATGTCTGGATTATTTCAAGAGTACTATTGACCATATCCAGCGGCGTCTGTTGAATTAGGGATATAAAATGGTCATTAGCCCAAACGTACTCCGCTTCGAGGTAATATCTGTAACCGGTTCCATTATCTGGATTCGAAGTGAAACTGAATTTGTTATTCGTAATTTCCAATCTGCGGCCGTTATTGTCACTATATACGCCGAAAAATATTCGTTTGCGCAAGAATCTGATAACAACAAAACTGCAATAGTAAAATTGGCAATACCTTTTTTTCATAACCTTAATCAAATTGATTCACTCAGAATATTCTTGTACTCCAATATTATTCTGAATATATATTATCTATCATATCTTTAATTTCTTTCACAATATTTTTCATTATTGTTATCTCTATTGATTTGTTCGAAAATTTGTGCTTTGCGAACCTCCTTGCGAATGTTGTCTATTATACCTATCAGCAGATTGTCATCCATGCTAACATTATATTGTTTTGCCAATTCTTTTACAAACATTGAGTCAAATGGCAAGTTGCTCTTTTCAAATACTATTCCTCTCCAAATCAGTTTGTTGTCTTGTATTCTCACGTACTCACCATTAAGATGATATAACAAGAAAAATTCTTCCGTTATAGCAGGAACTTCAATAATGATACTATTAACACGCTTCTTCACATTTATTTCTGGGAGCCTATAATAAAGGAGACCATAATACAAATAAGTTTCCACTTCTTGATTGATGATAGGTATTGACTCCGGCGCAATTAAAATACATAATTTTTTTCTATATTCAAAGGTAATTTGAATGGTATAACTTTCCCAAGTTTACAATTCAAATATATACTTGATCTGTTTTTCTGTAAACTCCAAACATTCCGGAGTGTCATTTTGCCGTATGGTATACCATATTCGAATCGTAAAAACGCTGATTGTTTGATTGAGGCAATGCTAGCAAGATTTCTAAACTATCGTCAGTATTGGCTACTCTTCTTTTGTTTGATTTTTATGGACTCATCTGCCTTGATGCGCAACGACACGTCATGTAATTCGATAAATTCGCTATCAATCCAATTATATGTAGCACAGCCGAAAAACGTCTCTACCGCAGAAATGGACATTATAATCTCGCTCCATATATATAAATTTATCGTCGAACAGCACGACACAATCCGTACGACTTTCATTTACATATACGCCTGCCGATTTCTGCTTAGTATAGCTTGCTAAACAGCAAATTAAAGAGACAGAACAAACCAATATTTTTCATATTTCCAGATTAATTGCCATATAGTGGATTACCATTTCTATCTCCAATTTGCAAGACAAAGGACGTTGTAATATCGGTAATACTATGAGCCTTTATCGTACCTCCTCCAACCTTGGGTAGTTCAAGTCCGTTGCCATAAACATACTGCATTTTATACGCTTGGGCCTCATATCCATAATCATTTGTATTATTTATATGAACTAAAAATTCCCCTATCATTAAACATAAATTCTCCGTTTTTTTATCATCTAACCACTGCACAACATGAACTCTTTCATGTGCAAATACCCCTTCCGAACTATACTCTACCGTGATGTCTCCTTTGTCATTTTTTTATAAATATTTGCAGGCGTTTCCGGCGCCACTTTCTTTAATAGGTATAGATTTTTATCATCATTCATCTTTATCAAATTCTCTCTGTCTTGTCTCAAAAGTTTTAAGGATTCATTATATTCATCGTATTTTCTTTTGGCTTCATCAATCTTTTCCTGTGTATATGCATCCTTATTGTTCAATATTTCAAAAATTTTATCCCAGTCCTCCGACTTTCGTATAGCATCCTCCCTTTCTTGAATGGTTTGTAACCAAAATTGAAATATCCAAGGCCAACGAAACTTGCGCCCATCTGGATCCAACAACATTACAGGATTGTTTCCACAATAAATGTACGGGTTCGGGTGTTGCTTTTTCGGGGTCAGGGGCAAACCATCTGCCATAAAGAGGATTGTAGTAGCGGGCACCGAAGTCGTACACACCTTCGTAGGCATCCGAGAAATCGAGTAGAGTTCCTTGCCGTTGTAAAGGTAAGGATTATCGCCTCCGATTTTTGCTTATCGCCAGCCCAAGAGGGTCATAATTGGTAAATTGCTCTTCTTGGTAGCCGCCGCTTTTGGTCATCTTGTCTTCGGGTGTAGTCATTTTCGCAAGGCACTTGAATACTAAGACTATTAATTACATATCTTTTTTTCTATTGGAGTTAATGTACGTTTCTATTTTCTTTTATTAGAGACATTTGGATTTACATTATATAAATAACGGCTACGCACCTCGGCTCTTGACATCTGAGGTTCGGATTCCATAAACTGTATATATTTCAGGCTTTCTTTGCTCGTGTTCTTATAAAATGTACGACCGCGCCATACAATCTTATTTTCCTCCACCTTAACATATTCCCCATTTATATAATATCTGCCCCAGAAACCAGCATCAAGTGCAGGAATATCAATATATATATCATTTATATTCTCGCCTATTTCAATTTCAGAGCTCTTATAATATATCGCACTAAAATATAAGCCGGACTCCTTGTCGGCAGGAATAGGCATTGTTTTTTGAGGCTTTACCAACAACGATATTTTACGTATATCGTTTGGCAACAAAACTGTTTTCCTGCCCATAGTGTTATAGTAAACTGTTTTGATAGTTTGCCAATTGTTATTTTGCAAATATGAGATCTCAACATCAAGTGGTCTCGATGAACCTGCCGGCATTTTCAAGGTTAAATATGTAAAATCAATATGCATACTATCATTGGACATAATGGTAACTATTGATTTGTCTGCAACTTGATTAGGCGGTACAGCCAAAAGTTCTATAAAATCATCACTAACCCAAACATATTCAGCTTCCGCAAGCACTTCTCCCCACCATGATGCCAAATCTGTATGATTCTCTACATATAGAAACCTGTTATTAAAAATTTCAACCTGACAACCTGTATCAGTGTCACTCATATATACTCCGCTTATTTTATTTTGCGGAAATAATGAAGTACAAACAATTGACATGTAAAAAAACATATGAAAATTTTTTTCTCATTTTTGAATTCATATTATGGATACAACACTTCATCAGTTTGTTTATTGAAAGTACCTACATATCTTTTTGCAAAAGGATATGCTTCCGAATTAATAGCTTTGTTGAAAATTTGAGACAACGCATGAGGAGTCATATCTGTCATCTTGTAAACCTGAACAATGCTTCCATTCAATCCAGGAAGTTCAAACTTTCCGTTAAAAGAGTATTGCATTTTGTATGCCTCGACCTCATTCATGGTTTGGATTTTATCACTATTGGATGAATTGTATGCAGAATTTAATAATCCTCCGCCTACTGCATCAGGATAAAACTCTAATTTTCTACCGATTACTCGATATGAGGCCACATGCGTTCTCTCATGCGCAGCGTTACCTTTATTGGTATATTGAATTGATACTTCATTATTTTCCCCTTTGTATACACCCATTGGCTGTCCGGTCTCCAAAGTTACTTCATTCATTCTATAATCATAGATACGATCCTTATACATTAAAAACAAGGTTATCCATATCTTCATAAACTTTTTGTTTGGCTGCGGATATATTCGCACGTTTAGATTCTAATCTTGCAATTTTTTTCAAGTTTGAAGAATTACTAATTTTTATCTAATAATTTCCATTCTTGCGTTATTAATTCATTAGCTCTAATAAATGCATTAAACCATGCACTCGAAAAATTGAGCCCAAGGCATTAATCTACCGTCCGGATCTGTTCCCATTACCGGATTATTAGCACAATACAAATATGGATTTATAAATTGTTTTTCGGGATCTTGGGCGAACCATCTGCCGTAAAGCGGATTGTAGTAGCGGGCACCGAAGTCGTAGACACCTTCGTAGGCATCCGAGAAATCGGGATAGAGTTCCTTGCCGTTGTAGAGGTAAGGATTATCATTACCGATTTTGCTTATCGTCTGACCCAGTGGGTCGTAGTGCGCCTCCTGCTCCTCGGTAAACTGTACACTGCCGCCGCTGCCCTTAAAGGCACGAGACACCATGCGGACATTGCCCAGATAATCGCGGAAGAAGTACTTGTAATAGTAGTTGCCGCCGCTTTTCGTAACAACACCCTCCGGCGTGGACATATCCCTGAGTGTGCGGGCAGCCGGATTGCTGCCCTGCGATACATACGTAAATGCTCCGTTGTAGTATATGGCCGAACTTACCGTATCATTATCGAAGAACCTTACGGCGAGTTTCTCCCCGTCTCCGCCGTACACGGCTTCCATACGTTTGGGCCGGATGGTAACATCCACCGAAATCTCACTCGGAGCCACACCTGCGCCCGGGAAGTAGTCAAGTATCTCCCATTCGATGCAGTCGTATTCCGAGAACGGGCCGTGCAGCAGACTCGTATATTCCCGAGGAAGATAATAATAGTCGCCTCTTATGGAATAAGAAAAGTTTATCCCGCCGCTCATGACATCGAAATATTTCGGATAAACACGTGTCGCATATTCGATAAACTCGTTATACTGCGCGGAGCCTGCATCGACACTGAATCTAACGAATCTGTCGTCTCTTACCGGTATGTCCAAGAACGCATCCATATAAACAGGCGAACTCGGAACATAACCTTCCACGGGCGGGGTCACCGAATAATATTCCACGGTGTAGCATCCCGATGTAAGCGTCGATACACTACCGATGTCGGTCAGTTCATAATACCTCTCGGGTATCATATAGGCATTGGCGGTTCCGGAAATCAAGTACGAGTACAGCACATGTCCGTCACTGTCGAAATAATCCGGGAACATATCGTGTATCGCCGGATCGGATGACGTTCCAACCTTTCGAAGCCAGCAATTAGTGTTGATTCTCTCCGGCCCGTAGTAATAAACCGATACGGTCTTCTCAGGAGTTCCTCCCATAAAGTCGGTGGTGTGTCCTACTCCCGCGTTTATATAATGAGTATCTGCAAGAAAGGGGTATTTTGTCGGTATGAAATAGAAATCATACGGTACGCCGTTCCATGACAGAACCCTGTAATTTTCGTTTATGCGACCGTCGCTGTTGAAGTAATCGGGATACAAACCGTGCAGCGTCGCCCATATGTCCGGATTATCCATTCGCTCGTATGTGAGCCACACATCTGTAAACACGTTCACAGTATCGGTGCGCTGGGCGGTATCAAATACCGAAGCAAGACGGCCAAGAGGGTTGTAGCGGTAATGCTGACGGCTCTGTCCGTCGTATGTCAGGTTGCCGGCCGCATCGTAGCGGAACTTCTCGGAGGTCTGCCCGCCCGGCATGCGGACCGTGGTCATACGGTAGCCTTCGTAGCTCATCGGCATATTATTGCCCGAACGTGCAATGCCGAGGATATTGTCAGTGCGTGTGTCGTACTCCAACTCGACGCTGCCTGCGGTCACTATATCGTACTCGTCCTGCGTGGACGAGCTGCCGTCCAATTGAAGGTATGCCCCACGTGTAAGACGCCCTCGGTCGTCATAGTCATAGGCGTAGCCGTTATTGCCGTGCTGGCTGTCCCATGTGAACTCGGTCAGACGGGTGTAGGGCTGCGAGCCGGAGAAGTAATTTCCTGCCTGTCCGTACTTCATGCGCATGTTTACGGGACCGCTCTGGCGGACGTCGGTGCCGGTAAGGTTGCGGCGGTAAACGGTGCGGGCTCCGCGCTCCGAATCGTGGAAACGGCGCGTGGAGATTTCGCCCAAATCGTCGTGCGTGTACGTCACCAATTCCACAAGACCGTTTCTCGTGTCGCCGTCAGTACTCTGCGTGATTCCTGTCAGACGGCCCCAGTCGTCGTAGGTATAGCGACGGACGAAGCCCTCCTGTCCGGCCGTGCCGCTCTGGCGGACTGTCTCCTCGACCATATTGCCCCGGAAGTCGTAGCGGCGGATGTCGGTCTGCGTACCGTCTGGATACAGTTCCGAGAGCATCTTGACCTTGCGGTACTTTTCGTCGTAGTAAACCACCTTGTTCAGCCACTTCTGCTCGCCCAGAACCTTGGTCTTGGTGCGCGTAAGCTGACCGGACACCCAGAGATTGACGCCGCTCTCGGCTCCGCCCCACGCTATGTCGTCCCATGAGTAGTCGTCGTAGTAGTTCACGCCGTAGACCTCCGAACTGTCGGGCACTATGACCGGATAGCAGCGGTTGGTGTAAAGATGCAGCGACGAGGGGGCGCCGGAGCGGGTCTCGAAGAGTTCGGTGCAGGCTGCGGCACGCTGACGGTGGTAATCCTCCGTGCCGCCGTACAGTATGCCTGTCATAACGGGGCGGTCGAAGACGTCGTATTTCGAAAAAGCCCACTGCGAGGCGGCGCTGTGATTGCCATCCCGCGCGAGAATCAGCCTGTCGCGTCTGTCGTAAATAAGTATCTTCGGTTCGGAGGCCGGAGAGTACTCCCTTATCACGTTGCCGCGCTCGTCGTACACGTTAAGATAGCAGTAGCGGGATATCATCGAATCGTCCCACCCGTAAGACGTGTTTTCTGTCATGGAGGCAGCGCACACCTCGGGAATGGTATAGCACAGACGACCGTAAATGTCGTATACGTAATAGATACGCCCGTCGCTGTCGAAGTTCTCCGTCATGACTTTGTTGCCCTCGCAGTCGGTGAACTCCGTGGTCTTGTCGAAGACCGAGTCCCCGTATTCCATAAAAGTACTCTTTGCAAGAAGCGTTCCGTAGGTATAATACGAGCGCTTATACACCCGCTCGGGATTCAGAGGGTCGATTTCGAAGCGCCAGACGCTGTCCGCATCGCTTTGTCTGTATTCCGTCACCGTGGGGCTGCCGCCACGTGGGCCGTCAATGCTGATGTCGGCTCCCGCTCCGCTGCTGCGGATAATGGTGCCTACCGCAGGGCTGTCGTACTCGGTGGAAGTGTAGGCATACGGAGCATCTTCGGCGGAGTCGGGATATTTGCCCTCGTAATAGCTGCGCTGATAGGCGGGGTTGTAGACCAATGCTCCTAAGGTGTCGGCGACGAAAGGCAGATACTTGCGGCTCTGCCGGCCCATGCGGTCGTAGGCGGTAAGGTTTATTATGTCGCCGCCGAGCGGCGAGCCGCCAACGTCGCTGCGCTGCACCACGCGGCCGAAACCGTCTATGTATGATTTGCTGCGGGTACTGTCCGACCCGAGACTGTCGGCATAGGTATAGACACTGAAATCCCTGCTCCCGAGACGGAACACCGGCTCTTCGGGAACAACCATCGGCTTTCCCGATTTACGGTAATTCCAAACGGCGATACGAAGGGAATCGTTCTTGATAGGAAAGTTGAACAGAACCACCAGCTTTCCTTCGCCTCCCGCGCTGCTTAAACGGACTTTCATATCGCGTTCCGTGCCGATGTTCACGGCCTCCACAACGCTATGTCCGACGCTTATGCCTCCGCCCGTCTCTCCGCACTCCACGAACCAGTCCACAACCCGACCTCCTCTCATATTGTAGATTGTCGGAACATCCACTTCTATCTTATCGGCCGGAATCAACTGACTGGGTGAATTGCAATTATAAATCTTGTCACTCGAATAATACAACGAATAATCGACCGGCAACTGTCCAAAACCGTAGCCCCAAAACAACAGGGATATAATCGACAATATCTTGCGTGACATAACAATCAATAATTTAAGTCGTACTTTTCTATGAATCTCAGGGCATTGTCGAGCATGGCGGCAGGTCGCCCGAAAATGTCGTAACGATAATGGGTCGAAATGCCGTTGAAATCCGCCTCCGAAATAACGTTACCATTATCTGTACGATAACTCGTCGAGCGGAACCGAGCTCCTTTGGGTGCTATGCGTACCTCATCTATACATTCATTATTCGCAACCGTTATTTCGATGCTGCCCGCATTGCCGGGGACCGTATACTCCTTTTTCGACCACGACTTGCCAATGTCATACGTACTCCAATAGGATACGAGGTAGTCGTTACCGTCCAGCGTCGCAACCGGAATGGTCATGCTTCCTTGTCCTACATACATGCCGCCCTTGGCTTGCTGCTCGCCGAAATAAGTGCGGTACTCCAAATCGAGGTCATTGAAAGACTCGAAACCGGTGTAAAATACGGTATTTACACTCGGGTTCTTGCTGCGCCGTGCATTCTCGACATACGCAATCATGTTGCCGGCATGATCGTACACAATCGAATTTACAGTTCCGTCTCGTTTTCTGAATGCAATGGGACGATTATTTTCGTCATACTCGTAACAACAAATATCGGTCTTATACCGCGCATCACATGAAAAACCGGCTGACGATACGGACGAAAATACGTAGTCGTCTTTCGATACTCCCGTCTGCGGAAGATATTTCACTTCGTAGAGGGTGAATCCCGAATCCTTATAAACGAACACCTTGCCTTCCACCGCAATGCCGTTTCTGAACGTAACGACCTCTATCGGTTTCCACAACCTCCCCTGCCGCATACTCGCCAGTGCTTTCAGTACTGGATCTGTCTGATTACCGGATACGCTGTAATCGAACGCATACTTGATGCAGGTTTCGAAGACATTTCCGGCAGCATCCGTCTTGACAATCCTTACCGGTTGATTGAAAGTACTGTCGTAGGTATACTCGGTATCCGAAGCCGGACATTATTTGGTTGCATTCACATACGCACCAAGTTTAAGTACGGGTTGGGAAAGCCACTCGTATTTGCAGAAGACATACTGTTCGTAAGGTATATTGTTCGGGTCTATGGAGTTGCCTTCCACCAGTTCGCGGCAGGGGACTATCACCTCGCGTCTCCTATTGATTTTACCCAACCGATAAACGTGCTCCTCACTGTACACCAAATCCCCATCCTTGTCGTAAGACGATTTTCCGGTCAGCAACCCCCTTGCGTAATGTCTGCTGGTCTGCGTCACAGGCCCCTGCGACACATTCTTCCATGAATCGGTATTATCCGTAGCATCGCGCTTTTGCGCCGGCAAATCCGGATAGTCGGCATGCGAGGTATATTTGTATTCGTTTTTCGAGCCGTCGGGAAGAATTTCCCATACTATCGGATACTGTACGATTGTGCCGTCCAAATCGGCAAGCGTCGTCAGACACTTGTTCGACACAGCGTAATAAAAACGCTTATCGGCGGTTCTTGAAATGCTGGTCAAGTACATCGGGATATTGTTCGTTCTCGTGCCTGTGCCATCCAGATAGCCATCAATTTCGCGGCAGCCGTACTGATAGTTGGTAACCGCTGGTTCTGCATTATGGTATGCGCATTCGGTAACCTTCTTTATCCGAAGCCCCGACGACAGAAAGGCATCTCTGTTATTCACAACACGTGCGCTGTTGAGTTCGTACTCGAACTCTTTGTAACCTCCGAACGGATAGACTATCTTGCGCAAGGAAAAGGCCTTGGCATAATCCAAGTCCGGTTCGCGACTCGACAAAACGTAAGATACGACATCCCACGTTCCCTGCGAATGCTTGATTCCGTACTCCTGTCCCGAGCGCGAGCCGTTGTAGTAGCCCATATAGTCGAAATGATCTCTGGCGTCCTCCAACGTAATGGACTGCTCGTTGTAAAAGAACTCGGCTATGCGATTGTTCTTTTGACCCTCAGGGGCGAGTTCCTCTATCGATTCGAGCCGAAGGTGACCATTGAAGAACTTGCCGTAGTTCAGCGCTATGTCGGTTTCGTAATCCTCATGCTTATCGGATATTTTCACGGCATTGAGCCTGTGATTCGAAACGTCTAACGACACCTGCCCGCCGGACCATACAATAGAGCTTAAATAATTCGGGTGGGTTGTAACCTTGCTTGTGGTCGAGACCACTTCGCCAGCCTCTTTGCAAGAACCGTGATAGGTTTTGATATGGTTCTTGTTGTGCATCGTAAGGGTCGTATCGGAAGGTTGATAATACAAATGGATATTTATACAGCCTTTCGAAATCTTATTAAGATGCCATGTCGAAATATAATCATACTCTACAGTTTCGTACTCCTGCATAGACTTGTTCCACTTCAACGTCGCCTGAGTCGATAAATCATGTGTATTATCGCCTAATCCGAAAGTATATATCGTCCCTTCGGAATCCGTAATGCAGAATTTTCCACCGCCCTGATCGTTTTCGTAATCGACCGATATGTTTTTGATACGGAATCACGAGGCCATGTGCTCCTTTCAAAATAAACATTCCGCTGCACGTCGGCGTGGAGAAGTAGTACATATCCGGCTCCGTATCATACCCGTCCTTTATCTTGATGTCGAAATCGGCTCGGGACCACTGCATATTCGGATCGGAGCCTTTAGTATTTTCCACACAGCCGTAGCCGTCCGGATTAGGGCCTCTGACCACTCTGACTATCGCCCCTCCGGCATTCAACCGCCACCCAAGGCCCACTATCGTAGGCTCGTCGTCCACCTTGATTCCCGACGTATTGTACGACAAGGTAACTGGAAATCTGAGCCCTGCATAATTGAACTCATAAAGCGGAACCTGTACATCGAGCGTTCCGGTATTGTAGTTGGCCGGAATATTTATGTCTCGAACCATCGTAAGGGCCTCCGGCGAGCCTATGGATACTCCCTGCGGACGAGGATCGGTCAAATCAAAATCTAAATCCACCGACATCTCCGCAGCTATGGACACTCCCTGCGGACGAGATTCGGTCGTATCCAATAGTTCCTGACCATGAGACGCCACGCAAACGAACGCTGCAAAGAAAAACAGCAAAAGATATTTTTTCATATCGCAAGGTTGAGTTTTAGTAGTCATCTCGTTCAAAGTTATAATATCTGTACGTCACATCCAATAATTCGGACGTTTTCTGTTATAAAAATTAAAAAAACAAATCAAATAGCGAAAAATAAGCGCATTTTTATCGCAGAGAGAACGATTGCGCATTTACAAAGAAAAAAGGAGGATGTGCAAGAATACATATCCTCCTTTTTTTAGTACGGTTTCCGATTCGAGAGAGCCGATGGCGGAAACTATTCCAAAAAGTCCGTAGTCTACCAGCATCTGTCTCAGTCGCTCCCAGTCCACATATCGGTGTCTTTCGCCGTCCTCATACTTGACGGGGCAGCCTACCGCCGCATCGTCGATATACAAGTCGGCATATACCTTCGGCGAGGAGGTCCATTTCACCTGCTGACGGTTGCGGTTCACGTCCAAAAGCGGAATCTTATTCTCACGGAACCAATCCTCGGCGGCTTTCAGAAGCTCACCGTCGCGCATGGTATACAGAATGAGTTTGTGTCCTGCGTCAGTAAGCTCCCTAAGCACAGGCACCGCCCCTATATCCTTGCCCAATCGCGGATAGGCATGCGAGACGCACGTCCCGTCGAAATCGATAGCTATAATCATTCTTACTTAGTATGCTTTTTTCACGTACTTGCGGAGGATATTGCTTTTTCATGAGTCTGTTTTCTCAGGAAATCGGAAACGGACTCTGCAAAGCCTTTCTTCCGGCCCTCGTCCTCGCTCATTCCGTATCCATAACCATACCCGTAACCGTAGCCGTATCCATAACCATATCCGTAACCGTAGCCGCGGTGCATATAGCGCACACCGTTGAGCACCAATGTCATATTGTGCAGTTTGCCTTCGGAGCGCAGACGTTCGATATCGGGCAGCTGCCGTCTGTCCAAAAGTCCCTCGCGCACCACATATATCGAAAGGTCGCAGAGTCTGTCGGCAATTATGGCGTCGGCCACCATCATGGCTGGAACCGAGTCGAGAATCACGTAGTCGTACCTTTTTTTCGCAACTCGGAGATAAATTCGCCGAACCGCTCGCCGAGCAACAGTTCAGCCGGATTGGGCGGCTGAATACCGGCAAATACCATATCCAAATTGTCGTGCAATTTGCTTTTCATTATCATCTCGTCGATGCCGGCGCCAGTATCGGAAAGATACTTGCTCAATCCGGACGAGAGGTTGCGTCCTCCGAACATCTTGGTAAGCGTCCGCTTTCTCATGTCGGCGTCCACCACGACCACCCGTTTCGAGGATATGGCCAGCGACATGGCAAGATTCGTGGAGACGAACGTCTTTCCCGCACCGGCGTTCGAGGATGTAACCAGAATCACCTGCTGCTTTCCGCCCACGTTCATGAAATTCATGTTCGAACGAATCATCCTGAAAGCCTCCGACACCGAATCCCTGCCGTGTTCCTTTGACGGCTATGCCCTTATTGGACTTGCCTTCGTAAAGGGGCACGTCGCCCAGCACCGGAACGTTTATCTTGCCTTCGATATCCTTGATGCCGCGAACGGAGGTATTGAGCTGGTTCATCAGTATAATCACGCCGAACGGCAGCGCCGCTCCAATAACCAATGCGAGCAACAGCACGATAGGCGTCTTGGGGGAAATCGGTGCGGGCGAACCGTAAGCACTGTCCAAAATGCGCGAATCGGAGTCGATAACCGCACGGGCGAGCTCGTTCTCCTCCTGCTTGTTGAGCAGGTACAGAAGAATTTCGGACTTGGTGCTCTGCTGACGCAGTTTGTCGTCGTACTGGCTCTGCTGCGTCGGTATGGAAGCCATCTGGCTGCTCGTAAGTCTCTCCTGCTCGCGCGCATTCTGCAACGAAATCCGCAACTGGTCGATAAGGCTGCCCAGAGACGAAAGGATATACTGGCGCTTGGCGTTGAGCTTGGCGTTCAAATCCACCACAGCAGGCGAGTTGGGACCCGAGTTGGCCACTAACTTATTGCGGTTGAGCAGCATCTCGTTGTATTCGCCTATTATGCCGGAAATGCGTTCGTTGTCCACTCCGACATTGAACGGAATCATCTGATTGTCGTTCTGCGGATCCATGACGTAGTCTTTCACGGATTCGACCATACTGAGCTGCGTCTCGACACGAATCGCCTCGCTGCGGTATCTGCTGCTTTCGGTAAGGCTCTGCGAAGCCTGCGACTGCAAATCGACCAGACGATTGGCCACCTTGTACTGCTCCACCGCCTTGTCGGCAGACTGCACCTCGGCCATAACCGCGCTCAGACGGTTGTTTATGAACTTTTTGGTAATATCGAGCACCTGCGCCTTGTCGGCCATAACGTCATCCTGATAGGCCTGCATGAGCTTGTTGAGAATCGCCTCGGCCCTGCGCGGATTCACATCCGCAAGACTCAGCTGAATCACGCTCGCTTCCTTGTTGAGCATCGAGGCATTGACCCTGTTCTTATACGAGAGCGCAGTAACTTCGACCGAATTCTTGCGGACCGTTATGGGCTTGTCAATATACTTGCTCATATACGGCTGCGCACTTATTACGATGCGGCCGACCGGCGTCGATACGGTGTCGCCCACCGCGCCGATAATCACCGAATTGTCCTCACCGTTCGGGAAAACGAATTTGGTCACCTTGAAATCGGACGCCGAAATCGGAATCACGTCGAACCCGCAGCGCTGCTCGTCCACGCCGTCCACGAAAGCGACATCTATCGGCGAGGAGCCGTACAGGTCGTAGGTGCGAATCTTGCCCTTCGAGGAGTAGCGGATATTCAGATTGAGCTGCTTCACCACCACGGTCATAAGACGCTTGGAGGAGAGAATGGCGATTTCATTGTCCACGTTGGGGATAATCTTCATGCTTCCCAACTCGGAGAAAGCCGAAGCCGTGGCGTTTCCACGGCGCGAGTCCTTAATCAGAATCGAAGCGAAGCGGGAGTAGGTTTTCGGCGTCTTGTAGATATAGAACCCCGCAACCAACAGACACGCGAAAATGGATACGACGAACCACATCCAGTTGCCTATCACCATATCCACTATGTCGCGCAGGGAATAGGAGTCGTCCTGAATGTCGTCGGTCGCTATGTTTTTGTCTATTTCAGTCATCGCAAATCGTTTATTTTTGTCTGAACTATCTGTATCTGAGTATTGTAGCTATAAGCGTACCTATCGAAACCAGTATGCTGCCGCCGGAGAGCAGCGCCGAGGTCAGCGGCGAAACGGCTCCCTGCTCGGCACGCCGCTTGTTGGGCGTAACGTAAATCACGTCGTTCTGTTGCAGGTAGAAATACGGCGATTCGAAAATCTTCTTGCTGGTCAAATCGAGTTTGACGATTTTGCGCACGCCATCCTCGACCCTGATTACCATAACGTTGCGGCGCTGTCCGTAAATGGTCAAATCGCCCGCCGTACTCAAAGCCTCGAATACGGTCATACGGTTGGAAACTATCGGATACGGACCCGGCTTGGTGACTTCGCCCATAACGTATACTTTCAGATTCAGGAAGCCCACCGTAACCACCGGCTCCTTGATATAGTCCTCGTCGCGCAGTCTGTTTTCTAAATACGAAACCAAAGCTGCCCGCGCGTCATACCGGCCACCTGTATCTTACCGAAAACCGGAAAAATTTATATATCCGTCCGCATCGACCAGATAGCTCGTAGCGCCGGACATGTTGGCCACCTGCCCCGCGGCGCCCGATTCCGCCATCACCACAAAGGAGTTGAACGGTGCGGCCAGCGCGGCGTTGTCCTTGTTGAGCACATTGACCAGAATGCTCAACTGGTCGGACGGCTGAATGGTTATTTCATAATTATTGTCGAAAAGGCTTGCAACGCCTCGGATACACCCACATCTTGCAGATATGCCACTTCCTTTACGGAACCGCAGGAGAACAGGACCGGCACGGCGAACAGGAGAAATAATATTTTTCATAGACAAGTATTCTTCAATATGGATGCAAAGATATAAAAAAACATGCAATATAAAAAAGGCCCTGCCGCGTTTTTCGCATCCGGCTCGCGTAGGGACCCGAAGTGTCGGGAACGCTCTTATTTTTGCCATATTCGATTCAATCGAATCGCTTCTCGACCACCCGCAGCAATAAAGGCGACACGCGCTTTCCATTTCCGAATATAATTCTTATATTTGCATTGTTGCGAGCATGCGGGACCCTTTACGCAGGCTTGCGGCTGACTAAAAACGCAGAACTCAAACAACAAAATAAATCATGAAGCAGGGATATGGCAGACTCGAATCGCTCGACACGCTGCGCGGATTCGACATGTTTTTCATCATGGGCGGCGATTTGCTGCTCATCTCGCTGGCGACGCTTCTGCCTTGCGGCGTCACGGAATTTTTCGCCGGACAGATGCGCCATGTCGCATGGGACGGATTCGCAATCAAGGACATGGTATTCCCGCTGTTTCTTTTCATCGCCGGCATTTCGTTCCCCTTCTCGGTCGCAAAAAGCCGCTCGATGGGACTTTCGCAAGGCCGTATATACCTGAAAATAGTGCGGAGAGCGATTCTGCTCGTACTTTTAGGCATGGTCTACAACGGATTGCTGAAACTCGACTTCGCACACACGCGCTATGCCAGCGTTCTGGCAAGAATCGGAATCGCGTGGGCGGTTTCCGCAGTGCTGTTCATCAACTTCGGCAAAAAGACGAGGGCCGTTATCGCAGCCGCGATTCTCGTCGGATACTGGCTTCTGCTGTGGCTCGTTCCGGCGCCCGATGCGGCAGGCGCGGCGCCCTTTTCCTTCGAGGGCAATATAGTGGGATACGTGGACAGGCTGCTGCTTCCGGGCAAGCTGGCCTCCGGCACGTTCGACCCCGAGGGGCTGCTATCGACGCTTCCGGCAGTCGTCACCGCAATGCTGGGCATGATGACGGGAGAAACGGTGCAGAGCGGCAAATATTCGGGAGCGAAAAAAGCGGCCATGATAGCCGCGGCGGGTCTTCTGCTGGTGATTGTCGGCAAGGTATGGGATTTGCAGTTCCCAATCAACAAGAAACTGTGGACGAGCTCCTACGTATGTTTTCGTGGGAGGTCTGTCGGCCATGCTCTTCGCGCTTTTCTACTACATAATAGACGTGCGCGGCATAAGGGGCGGCACGCTGTTTTTCAAGGTCATCGGCATGAACTCCATAACGATTTACATGTTCCAGAAAATGGTGAAGGTGAGCTACACCACCGACTTTCTGAGCAAGGGGCTGGCTGGGCTCCTGCCCGAATCCGCATCGGAGTTCGTGTATGCGGTATTCTACATCGCGGTCTGCTGGTGTTTCCTCTATTTCCTCTACAAGAAAAAAACGTATTCCTTAAAGTATAAGACGCTATGAAAAAGACTTCTCATAATCGCAGCGGCGATACTCGCGGCAGTAGGTTGCGGCAGAAAGGACTCGGTCGTCATGGCCGAAAAGTCATCCAACGACAGCATCTGTTCGATAAACATCGCCTACCCCGTATTCTCGTCCACCTCGGCCTCCGTAAACGCCAAGTTCGGCAAGCTCAATTCAGCAATCGAGACCTACGTAGACACAGTCGGCCGGAATGCGTACTCGCAGGCAGAGGAGCTTATGGCCGATATAGCCGGTATGGCAGACAGTCCTGCGGGACTTCCGGACTGGAACTGCGAACTGTTAGTCGAAAGCTCCGCATTCCTTTCCGAGCGCATGGCTTCGGTGCTCTTTACGACATATTCCTATCTGGGCGGAGCGCACGGCATGACCGAATACAAGGCCGTGAACTTCGACATCCGAAGCGGCAAGATACTCGGCAATGAACAACTGCTCGACTACTCGGAAACGGACCGGATAAACGAACTGCTCGAAAACGGATTCGAAAATCCCGACGGCTGTTTCTGGGAAAAGCCGAGCCTCGACAAGGCATCGGCGATAGTAATGGAAGAGGATGCCGTAAAATTCATCTACGAACAATACGTACTCGGCCCGTACAGGCTGCGGAGCAGCCGAAGTGACTATACCGGTCGCAAAAGCTGGACGGCCTGCTGCTGGTAAAATAATCAGGGTATCGGTAAAAATCGAGCGGCCGAATTCGCACAGATTCGGTCGCTCGATTTTGTATTTTATGAATTTTTCAGGCAGCCTGTAAACGGCCCCGGACATCAGCACAGCGAGCGCCGCTATCCGCAGCCCTTATGCGTCGGCTCCGAACTCCATCAGATACGACTTTATGAACTCGTCTATCTCGCCGTTCATCACAGCCTCGACGTTCGAGGTCTGGCAACCCGTCCGGTGGTCTTTGACACGCCTGTCGTCGAACACGTAGCTGCGAATCTGCGAGCCCCACTCTATTTTTCTTTTTCTGCTTTTTCCAACTCGCTTCGCATGCGCTGCTGCCGCTCCAACTCTTTCTGATAGAGTTTCGAGCGAAGTATGCGAAGAGCGTTTTCGCGGTTTTTGGGCTGGTCTCGCGTTTCGGTGTTCTCGATAAGAATCTCCTCCTCGCGGCCCGTCTCTGGGTCTGTGTACCGGTACCTGAGGCGCACGCCCGACTCGACCTTGTTCACGTTCTGACCACCTGCGCCGCTGCTGCGGAACGTATCCCACGAGAGTTTGCTCTTGTCCACGTTTATCTCAATCGTCTCGTCCACGGCGGGCGAAACGAACACCGAAGCGAAGGTGGTCTGGCGCTTGTTGTTGGCATTGAAAGGCGACAGACGCACGAGACGGTGCACGCCGTTTTTCGCTTTTTCAGGAATCCGTAGGCATACTCGCCGTCGAACTCCAACGTGGCGGACTTCACTCCCACCTCGTCGCCGGCCTGATAGTCCTGTACACGCACCTTGAAACCGTGCATCTCTCCCCAGCGCGTATACATGCGCAGCAGCATCGAAGCCCAATCCAGCGCCTCGGTACCTCCCGCGCCTGAGTTTATGTCCATGATAGCTCCGAGCCTGTCCTCCTTACCCTGCAACATGTTGCGCATCTCCAACTCCTCGACCGCCTCGACGGTTCGGGCATAATGCTCGTCCAAGTCCTGCTCGGTGGCAGCCTGTTCGCGCACGAAATCGGGCATAAGCTCCAAATCGTCCACCAGCGAACGGACGGAATCGTACTGTTTCACCCAGCTTTTGACGGCCGACGTCTCCTTCAAGTAAGCCTCGGCGCCTTGTGCGTCGTCCCAAAAGCCGTCGCTCAGACTGCGCTGCTCGCGCTCCTCCAACTCTGCTCTCTTGCTATCGATGTCAAAGATGCCTCCTCAGCGCATCCAGGCGCCTTACAACATCCTTAATCTGTTCTGCGGTAATCATCGCTTCAAATCTCAATTAAACATTACGGGTGCAAATATAGCGATAATATTCGACGAAAACGCATGCCGTCCGTAATACCGCGAATTTCGCAGACATATACTTCCAAAGACAAAGGACAGCGGACCAATGCCTTATGCCGACCCGCGGCGGGAGAATCGTTTATCCGAACGAGCACACGCCGCAATGCGACATTCCGACATGTTTTCATTCCCGAAAGGCCATACTGCAAAATCTTTTCCATCCGTTATTCCGCAAAAAGACAAACGATGAAACGGATTGCCATACTGCTCGCATGGCTTGCAATGAGTTCGTGCGAATACATAGAGTATCACCCTTATCAAACATCCGTAAGCGGCAAAACCGGCATCAATGCCCGAAACTGCGAAAAGATAACCGCGAACTGCGAAGGGCGCTCGCAGATTCGCTTCGTCTTCATGACCGATACCCAACGCTGGTACGACCAGACGCTCGACGCGGTAAAGGCCATAAACGCGCTGGACAGCATAGATTTCGTGATACTCGGCGGCGACATGTCCGATTTCGGGCTGCGCAAGGAATTCTGTCTGATGCGCGACATTTTCGAGAAACTCGACGTGCCGTATGTCTCACTGATAGGCAACCACGACTGCATAGGAACTGGTGAAGAGGTGTTCCGGAAAATATTCGGTGATACAGACTTCGCCTTCACGGCAGGCGATACGAGGTTCATATGTCTGAATACCAATGCGCTGGAATACGACTACTCTACCGACATACCGAACATGCGCTTCATCGAAAGTCAGGTCGAGGACATGCCCTCCGACATACGTCGCACGGTAGCCGTAATGCACGTAAGACCCATGGCCGAAGAGTTCAACAACAATCTCAGCCGGCCGTTCCACATGACACTGAAACGCGCCGTCGGACTGGAATTCTGCCTGTTCGGCCACGAACACAAAATGATTGAACAGGAGCTGTTCGATGACGGAATACCATACATAGGATGCACCTGCATCGAAGATCGCGAATTTCTGCTGTTCGACATAAACAGGGACGGATATGAATACAGGAAAGTTACTTTTTAGCCTTTTGATTGCCCTCTGTTCATACTGCACGACATTCGGCGGCGGGCGAGGCGACGAACTGAGAGTGCAGAGACGCGCATGGCTCAAAAGTTCCGACACTCGCCGCCACGCTCCCTCCTACGTCTCGTTGCAATACGCCGGAGGAATGGGATTTCTGTCGGCCGGAGCAGGCTGGCAATACGGCAAAAAATGTCAATGGGAAACCGAAATACTGGCTGGATTCGTTCCTGAAAAGTACATGGACCGCACTCACCTCACCTTTACCTTGAAACAACACTACACTCCGTGGAGCGTAAGCTGCGTGCGGCCGCTCGCATGGGACCCGATATATTTCGGTCTTTATCTGAACTCCATTACCGGAGAGAGCTTCTGGCCGCGATGTCCGGAACGTTACCCGAAAGGCTACTACTGGTTTTCAACCAAATTCCATTTCAGCCTCTTTGTCGGGGGAAGAGTGCGGTACGACATTTTCCCGCCCGAAGCCAAATCGTTCTGCAAAAGCGCGACCCTGTTTTACGAAGTCCACGCATGCGACATGTACATAATAAGCGCAGCCACCAACAGGTATCTCAAACCCTCGGACCTGATAAGCCTTTCGTTCGGAGTGCGGATAGAAATATAAGGCCCTACACGTTGCCCAGTTTGCGGCGGGCGAAATCTATTATCATTTCGGCAGTGCCTTCCAGCCCCAGAACCGACGAGTTCACGCAAAGGTGATAAGTCGCCGCCGCGCCCCATTTGTGCGAACTGTAATAGTTGTAGTATGAGGCCCTGCGCTCGTCTCCGCGCTCCATTACCGAAAGCGCCTCCTGCGGCGTTACACCCATGCGGGAACAGATGCGCTTCTGTCTGTCTTCACTGTCGGCCGTGATGAAAACATTGACCGTGCGGCTATTCTCCCGCAATATATAGTCGGCGCAGCGGCCCACGAATATGCACGATTCGCGGTCGGCTATCTTGCGTATGACGTCGCTCTGAATCTTGAAAAGGGCATCGCCCGACAACACGTCGGTAGCCCCGCCGTCGTCGCCGGCAAACGGAATGCGCAGATAACCTATCAGCGAGGTAAGCGCCCCACGCGAACGATGTTCGTCCGCATGCTCGAACAACTCCGGCGAAAAAGCCGCTCTCCTCCGCCGCAAGATTTATCAACTCCTTGTCGTACAAACTTATGCCTAAACGGCGCGAGATAATCTCTCCGATTTTCTTGCCTCCGCTGCCTATCTGGCGTCCGATGTTGATAACGTAATTCCCATTCATAATGCGTACTGCTATTGCTTTTCACTGCGGGCTATTCTGCCCTTGAACTTGCGAAGCTGATGCGTCAGCATGAAAAACGCCACCACCGAAGCGAGGAAGTCCGACACCGGCATGGCGCACCATACGCCCAGACTGCCGTTCCATTCGGTATAGCTGTCGAACAGCGTCGGCAGAACGAGCAGACACGGCAGCAGGAACAGCAGCTGTCGGGACAACGACAATACGATTGCCTTCCATGCCATGCCTATGCTCTGGAAGAAGTTGGTGGCGACCATCTGGAATCCTATTATCGGGAAACATGCGAAGGTGATGCGCATGCCTTCGGCCGAAAGCCGGATGAGCTCCTCGTCCGTCGTAAACAGTGCGACGACGGTCTTCGGCATCAGCTCGCCAATCAAGAATCCTAACGAGGTTATGCATGTGGCGCCGAGTATCGTAAGACGCAGCGCCTGCAACACGCGGCCGTACTGACGCGAACCGTAGTTGTATCCCGCAATGGGCTGCATTCCCTGATTTATGCCCATGACAATCATCACGAAAAAGAAGCCGAGGCGATTGACTATTCCGTAGGCGCCTATCGAAAGGTCGCCGCCGTAAGTCGCCAGACTGCGGTTTATCAGAATCACGATGAAGCACGCCGCGAGGTTCATCAGAAACGGAGACATGCCTATCGCCAGAATATCGCGTACAAGGCTGCCGCGCAGGCGGTATATTCCGCGGCGGAAGTGCAGCAGCTCGTTTTTGTTCGAAAGAATCCGAAGCTGCCATACGAGCGATATCACCTGAGCCAGAACGGTGGCTATCGCCGCACCGCGTATGCCCCAGCCGAAACCGTAGATGAAAAGCGGGTCGAGAACCGTGTTTATGACCACGGTCATTATAGTGGCGTACATCGACTTGCGTGGATGGCCCGAAGCACGCAGCACGGCGTTGAGACCCAAATACATGTGGGTAATCACGTTGCCCGCCAGAATCACGGTCATGTACTCTCGTGCATAGGATATGGTATCCGCACTGGCTCCGAAAAAGTAGAGAATCGGGTCCAGAAAAACCAGTGCGAGAACCCCGAACACGACACCGATGATGAGGTTGAGCACCACCACGTTACCGAGCACCGTACCGGCCGTCTGATAGTCCCTTTGGCCCAGACGCATCGAGATGAGCGTCGCGGCGCCTACGCCCACGAGCGACCCGAACGCCGCCGCGAGATTCATGAGCGGAAAAGTCAGCGCCAGACCCGATATGGCCAGCGGCCCCACCCCATGACCGATGAAGATGCTGTCCACCATGTTGTAGAGCGAGGATGCCGTCATGGCGATAATCGCCGGCACCGCATATTGAATAAGCAGCTTTCGGACACGCTCCGTACCGAGCTCCATGGCTGCCTGTCTGTTTTCCGACATATTCTGCAATTTTACCGTGCTTGAACCAAAGGCCGATGCAAGAGCATCGGCCGCAAATCATTTTCTGCGGGCTGTTCCCGTTACTCTATCTCCCAGTCACAACCGTCCTTGCGGTCCTTGACGCGAATACCGATAGCGGTAAGCCTGTCGCGTATGCTGTCGCTCAGCGCCCAGTTCTTGGCGGCCTTGGCCTCCATGCGCATTTCGAGCAGCATGTTCACCAGAGGCGTCACCATATCCGTACCGCCCTGTTCGGCGCCTTTCTCATCGCGAAGCCCCAGAACGTCGAACACTATCAGGCGCACCGTACCGCGCAGCGTCTCCAAATCTTCGGCCGTAATGGTCTGCGTGCCTTCGTAAAGCTGGTTTATGAGACGCACCCAATCGAAAAAGAACCGATATTACGATAGGAGAGTTCAAATCGTCGTTCATGGCTTCCGTGTAGCGCCTCTGCAAGTCCGACACGTCCACCGAACTGCTTTCGGAGGGTTTGATTTTGTCTATGGTCCGAACGGCCTTCATCAGCCTGTCCAGTCCCTTTTCGGACGCCTGCAACGCCTCGTTGCTGAAATCCAGCGTCGAGCGGTAGTGGGCTTGCAGTATGAAGAAACGCACCGTCATCGGCGAATACGCCTGTTCCAAAATAGGATGCGTGCCTGAGAACATCTGTTCCAGAGTTATGAAGTTGCCCAGCGACTTGCCCATTTTCTGGCCGTTTATGGTCATCATGTTGTTGTGCACCCAATAGCGGGCCGAGTCGTGTCCGCATGCGGCCGTGCTCTGCGCTATCTCGCACTCGTGATGCGGGAACATGAGGTCCATGCCGCCTCCGTGAATATCGAACCTCTCGCCAAGGTACTTCGTGCTCATGGCCGAGCACTCCATGTGCCATCCCGGGAACCCGTCGCTCCACGGCGACGGCCAGCGCATGATATGCTCCGGCGAGGCTTTTCTTCCACAGCGCGAAATCGAACGAGTTGCGTTTGTCGCCCTGCCCGTCCAGCGAGCGCGTGTTGGCCACTATGTCTTCGAGATTCCGGCCCGAAAGACGGCCGTAATGATACTTGGCATTGTATTTTTCGACATCGAAATAGACCGAGCCGTTGGATTCGTATGCGAAACCCGCTTCGAGAATCTTGCGCACCATTTCTATCTGCTCGATGATATGCCCCGACGCATACGGCTCGATGGAGGGCGACAGAACGCCCAGCGCATCCATGGCCTTGTGGTAGCGCTCCGTATAATAATGGGCGACCTCCATGGGTTCGAGCTGTTCCAAACGCGCCTTTTTGGATATCTTATCCTCGCCCTCGTCCGCATCGTTTTCGAGGTGTCCCACATCGGTTATATTGCGCACGTAACGCACCTTGTAGCCCGACGATTGCAGATAGCGGAACAGCAAATCGAACGTTATCGCAGGACGCGCGTGCCCCAGATGCGGGTCGCCGTAGACCGTAGGACCGCAGACATACATGCCCACATGAGGCGGATTGTACGGTACGAACTCCTCTTTCGTTCGACTCAAAGTATTGTAAAGCATCAATTTGGATTCCATCGTCTTTCTGTCGTATTTTTCGTTTAGCGGTGTAAAATTAGTCATTTTCCGGCAGAAAAAAGGCAAGATATATGAATTTACTCCGTTATTTTCGTAATTTTGCGTTTTCATGGCCCGTATCTGCCGCCACGGCAGTGGACCGTGCCCTAACAAGCATACATTCTAAGTGATGAACTATTTCAAGAAACTGAACAACATCGTCGGCTGGGCGGTATTCGCTGCGGCCACGGCCGTCTACCTGCTCACCATGGAGCCGACCGGCAGTCTGTGGGACTGCATGGAATTCATCGCCACATCATACAAGCTCGAAGTCGGACACCCTCCCGGAGCACCCCTGTTCATGATACTGGCGCGAATATTCACCCTGTTCTCGTTCGGGAACCCCGAAAACGTGGGCATCACGGTGAACGCCATGTCGAGCATCGCCAGCGGCTTTACGATTCTGTTCCTCTTCTGGACGATAACGCACCTCGCACGCAAGATTTTCGCACCGGACAGCTCCTCGCTCACCCGTGCGCAGACATGGACGGTGATAGGAGCCGGCATCATCGGAGCCGCCGCGTACACCTTCACCGACACATTCTGGTTCTCGGCAATAGAAGGCGAAGTCTACGCCCTGTCCTCGATGTTCACGGCACTCGTGGTGTGGGCCATGCTCAAATGGGAAGACGCGGCCGACGAACCGCACGCCAACCGCTGGTTGGTGCTCATCACCTACCTCATGGGACTGTCCATCGGAGTGCATATCCTCAACCTGCTGACGATTCCCGCACTGGTGTTCATATACTATTTCCGCAAAACGGACAAAGTCACCTTCTGGGGCGTGGTCAAAGTAACGGTTCTGGCATGCGTCATACTGCTGTGCATCAACTCGCTGGTACCTTTCACCGTCGCAATCGGCGCATGGTTCGACCGCATGTTCGTAAATGGGCTCGGCCTGCCGGTGAACAGCGGGCTTCTGTTCTTCACGCTGGCGGTTTTCGCCGCGTTGGGCTGGGCGATATGGTACACTCATACCAGTGGCCGCGTACTGCTCAACACAATCGCGCTCTGCGCCGCCACGATTCTTCTGGGCTGCACCTCGTATGCCTCGATCGTGATTCGCGCATCGGTCAATCCGCCCATGAACAGCAACGACCCCGACACCCCGTATGCGCTGCTGTCGCTGCTCAACCGCGACCAGTACGGAACCAGACCGCTCGTCTACGGCCGTGCCTACTCGTCCGTGCCTGTGGAAATGGAGACCAAACCCACATATCTGTACGAAGACGGCAAATACAAGAAATACGAGAGAATCTCGGGTTACGACTACGAGCCCAAGTTCCTCTTCCCGCGCATGTATTCCGACAACGCAAACCATATCAAGGGGTACAAATCGTGGGGCGACGTCACCGGACGCAAAGTGTCGTACCGAGGCGAGGCAATCACCGTTCCGACGTTCGGCGAAAACCTGCGCTACTTTTTCAGCTACCAGTTGGGATTCATGTACTGGCGGTATTTCATGTGGAACTTCGTGGGACGCCAGAGCGACATTCAGGGCAACGGCGAAATCACCAACGGCAACTGGCTCTCGGGAATAGACTTCATAGACAGCATGTATCTGGGTCCGCAAGACGGACTGCCTTCTGAAATGGCAACCAACAAGGGCCGCAACACATACTACTTCCTGCCGTTCCTGCTCGGACTTCTGGGACTCGTGTACCAGTTCAGCAAGGACAAGAAGAATTTCTCGGTGGTGATGTGGCTGTTCATAATGATGGGCGTGGCCTTGGTGGTATACTTCAACACCACGCCGGGCGAACCCCGCGAGAGGGATTACGTCTACGCGGGTTCGTTCTACGCATTCTGCATCTGGATAGGATTCGGTGTGATGTGGATTCAGGAGATAATAGCCAAACTGCTGCGACGCGACAACGTGGCGTCGGCCGTTCTGGCGACCGCCGTCTGCGCATGCGTCCCGACGGTTCTCGCCGCACAGAACTGGGACGACCACGACCGCAGCCACCGTTACGTGGGACACGACATGGGTTACAACTATCTTGTCTCCACGCTTCCCAACTCAATCATAATAAACTACGGCGACAACGACACATTCCCGCTGTGGTATAATCAGGAGGTGGAAAACGTGCGTCCCGACGTGCGCATCATGAACATGAGCTATCTGACCTCCGAGTGGTACATCGACGAGATGAAGGGCAAGTACAACGAATCGGAGCCCGTGCCGTTCTCCCTCGGACGCAAGTCGTACATCAACACCAACGACATGGTGCCTGTGGTGGCGAACAAGAACAACCGCACGCTGGACATCTCGCAGGTAATAAAGTGGATAGGCAGCGACTCTCCGGTAACCAAATACGACATGGGCGGAGGATTCAATTACAGCTTCATCCCCACCAAGCGCATAGCCCTGCCCGTAAACAAGGCCAATGCCGTCAGCAGCGGAATCGTCGGCGAGAAGGATGCGCACCTTATGGTCGATACGGTATATATCGACCTTAAAACCTCTTCGCTGAACCGCGGCGAGATGATGTTCCTCGACCTGCTCGGCTCCTTCGACTGGAAACGGCCCATATACTTCACCCAACCCTACGAGTTGGAGAAAATGGGTCTGGACAAGTACGTGCAGTTCGACGGATTCGCATACCGTCTGGTGCCGATACGCACCGACTACGAATCGTTCCTCGAAATGGGACGCATCGACTCGGAGTATCTGTACGACAATCTGATGAACAAGTACAAGTACGGCAACCTGAAAGACAGGCGCGTCTATGCCGACAGCTTCATAAACCACACCCTCAACAGCGTGCAGGGACGCAACGCCTTCGCAAGGCTTGCCATGACGCTGCTCTCGGAAGGCGACACCGTGCGGGCTCGCGAGGTCATAGAGCGCGGCATGGAGGAGATTCCCGTATCGCAGATTCGTCACTCCTACATTCAGACCGTACCGATGATACAGGCAATGTACGAGGCTGGTATGATGCAGCAGGGCGACGAGCTGCTCGGCGACTACGTCCGCGTCTGCGAGGAGTACCTCATCTACTTCCTGCAATTCGACGAACGCAAATCCAAACTCGTGGAGGGCGATTTCAGGGAGCGTTACTCGATTCTGGAAAACCTCTACACTCTGGCCCGTCATTACGACCGCAAACAGATTGTGGCTGAAATGCACGGATTTTTCGAAATACTTTACGGCGAACCGGTAGAATAAAACGGCAAAGGCACGATGAACACGATTGCTTTCTGGTTCGACAACGCCCGACCGGTATCCCTGCCGCAGAGCCTTCTTCCGGCTCTTTCGGCCGTTGCCATAGCCTCGGGCAGCGACTCGTTCTCATGGAGCGCCGCGTCGCTTGCCGTTGTCGGCGTAGCCCTTGCCCACCTCGGAATGAATCTGGCCGACGACCTTTTCGACTACAAGGTGCAGTCGGGCGAAACACGCCTGCGGCTCGCCGCCGACGGAATAAGGGCGCGGATAGCCAAATATCCCTATCTCACGTCGGGCAAGGCTACCGTAAGACAGTTGAGAATCGCCGTCTGCACATTGCTCGCCGCCAGTGCCGCCGCAGGAGCGGCAATCGCTCTGATGCGCGGCAGTGCCATAGCATGGATGACCATAGCAGGGCTTTTCATCGGCATCTCCTACTCGGGAGCGCCGCTGCGGTTAGGATTCCGCGGAATGGGCGAGGCGATAATTTTCATAATGTTCGGTCCGCTGCTCATGTCCGGATGCTACTACGCCGCCACAGGAGAGATGAAACCTGAAATAATATGGCTTTCATCCGCCGCAGGGCTGCTGGTTACAAATATCGTATACACTCACTCCGTAATGGATGCCGCCGCCGACAGCAGAATCGGCAAACGCACCATGGCCCACGTCATGGGCACACCGAGAGCGATGATAGCCTTCTCGGCGGCTCTCAATACCCTGCCCTATGCTCTTGTCGCGCTCGGAGTGATTCTCGGGCAGCTTCATCCGGCATATCTTGCAGCAGCCGCATGCCTGCCCGTATCGCTGTGGCTCGTCAAATCGCTCGATGATTTCGTGTCATGCCGAAATGCCGGAATCGAACCGAAACCGTGGATGGGACCTATGGGCGATTTCGACAAATATCGGAAAGCCGGCATAGACTGGTTCATGCTGCGCTGGCTCACGGCCCGCAACATCGTCATGTTCTTCTGCCTTATAGTAATCATCGTCAGCATCGCAGTTTAACTTCCACAAGCAAATGAAAAAACTGACATATCTGGCGCAGTGGTTCTTCCGCGCACGCTTTTTAGGACGCCGTGCCCCGTTGCAAACAGTGCTTTTCATCTCCGACCGCTGCAACCTGCAATGCAAGCATTGCAGCGTCTACAACAAGCATAATCCGCACAACATGACCTACGAACAGGTGCGCGAGCATCTGCTGTATTCCTACTCTCTGGGGTCGCGTTTCGTGGATTTCGAGGGAGGCGAGACGATGATATGGCGCGACGGCGACAGAAACATCAACGACCTTATCGACCTTGCAAAGGAAGTAGGGTTCTTCTCGGCGACGATTACCACCAACGCACAGGCTGCCGTTCGCCGGCTGCCGCGCCGACTCGATATGGGTGAGCCTCGACGGAACGGGAGCCTACCACGAAGCAGTACGCGGAAAAGGCACATTCGCCCGACTGGAAGCCAATATCGCCTCTGCCGCCCACAAGCACCTCAGCGTCAATATGGTCGTGAACACACTCAACTATACGGACGTGGACAACACAATCGAGTATGCGGCCGCAAATCCGAACATAGAATCCATATCCATAAACTTCCACACGCCGTTTCCCGGGACCGAATATCTCATGGTAGACAAGAAGACGCGCGACGGCATCATAGACAGGATAATCGACTACAAACGTCGCGGCTATCCGATAATGAACTCCGTATCGGGATTAAAACTCATGAAGCGCGGCGATTTCAAGCGTCGCTGCTGGGTGACCGACTTCATATATCCCGACGGCAGCCGCGGACTGTGCATCGGCGACGGAACCCCGATTTGCCGCGACTGCGGATTCTGCATGTCGGGCGAAATGGCGAGCCTGTTCTCCTTCAAGCCCGACACCGTATTGGCAGGATTGAAACTCAGGGTCTGAAAAACACCGGCAGCAGTGCCCGACAGCAGAGTGTCGCAATACGGAAATCGCCAGCACTCGTGCAGTGTCCGGCATACATGCACCCTGATTCTGCCGTCTACTGTTCGCCGAAATTGGAACGCACGTAATCCATGATGCCTATTTTTCCCCTTACGGGCCGGCAGGTCAAAATTGCGTATGTTTTCGGTAATCTGCAACCGCGCCCCATTTTTCGACATAGTCTTCAAGGAAATAGGCTATCTGCTCCCGATTCGAGTTCATAGGGCTGACGGCAATCTTGTGGTCGGCATCCTGAAAATCGCACCAATAATATGGCGCCTCGGTCCGATTCATCCGTTTGGTCAGATACTGCGGACCGTAGAATCCGATTTTGCCGAGTGCGAGTTTGCGGTACGGCACATTGCTGTCCGCAGAACCGTGGAACATCATCACCGGACACGACGGAGCATAGCGGCGCGGTGCACCCTGCACGGTATATATCGCACCGGCGAAACTTATCACGCCCGCATAATCGAACCCTGCTGGCAAAATACCTTCGGCACGTCCCCGTGCAAGGCCCCACTGACCGGTAAGGACCGATATGGCGCCGGCGCTCGACCCGCACACCAGAATCCTATCGGCATCTACGCCCAACTCGCCGGCATGCTTCAACAGGAAAGCCGTGGCATCGTACAGGTCCGTTACGGCCATGTCCACCGAACTGGTCAGCAAGCCTATCATCCGCCCGAGCGACGGTTTTTCGCTCATTCCGTCAAGAGCTTTAAGCCCCAGACGATAGTCGATGGAAAATACACCGTAACCCCTTTCGTTCAGGAACTCGAAATAATCGGTATATGACGACGAGGCCCGCGAACCGCTGTAAAATCCGCCGCCGAACATGAATACGACGCACGGTGCCGACGGAGCCTGAACAGAATAATAATCGGCACGAAGCGTATCGGCGCCGCGAACCGAATAGACCATGGTCTTCGGCTGTGCGGCAAAAAGCGCCGGACATCACCGCCAAGACAGCGAAAACCGCAAGGATTCTTTTCATGCCGACCGCCGCCATTACTTACCCCACAACTCGGCCAGATTGATTATCGTGTTCATGGCCTTCGTCATCGTGTCGAGCGAACAATACTCGTATTTGCCGTGGAAATTCATTCCGCCCGTAAACAGATTAGGACACGGCAGGCCCATGTACGAAAGACGCGAACCGTCCGTGCCGCCGCGAATCGGACGCACGACGGGAACCACGCCCTCTCGCTGCATGGCATCGAGCGCCTTTTCAATCACCTGCATGTGCGGTTCTACCATCTGCCGCATATTGTAGTACTGGTCGCGCAACTCCATCGTCACGCAGCCCGCACCGTAAGTCTCGTTGAGCCTTTTCCACCGCCTTGCGCAGCAGGTCCTTTTTTTCTGCTCGAACTTTTCGCGGTCGTGGTCGCGGATAATGTAATCGGTGTCGCACTGCTCCACGCTTCCCGAAATCGAGGTCTGGTGGAAGAAGCCTTCGTATCCTTCGGTATGCTCGGGGCGCTGCTCGGAAGGCAGCATCGAATTGAGACTCGAAAGCCACCTGAATGGCGTTAATCATCTTGTCTTTGGCATACCCCGGGTGGATATTGCGGCCCTGAATATGAATCTTGGCACCGGCGGCATTGAAGTTCTCGTACTCCAATTCGCCCTCGAAACCGCCGTCCACCGTATATGCAAAATCGGCACCGAACGCCTTTACGTCGAAGTAATCCACTCCGCGACCAATCTCCTCATCGGGGAGTGAAGGCGATGCGGATTTTGCCGTGCCGCACCTCGATGTTCGACAAGGTATTCGGCTGCGGTCATTATCTCCGCGACACCGGCCTTGTCGTCTGCCCCCCAGAAGCGTCGTCCCGTCGGTGTGAATCAGAGTATGCCCCTTGAAAAACGACAGTTCGGGAAACTCCTCCACGCGCATCGTAACCGTGTCGTTAAGGCGTATGTCACCTCCGTCGTAGTTCTCGATTTTCTGCGGGTTCACGTCCTTGCCGCTTATCTCGGGCGAGGTGTCCACGTGTGATATGAATCCTATCACCGGCGCGTTTTCCAATCCGGCGCTGGCGGGAATCGTCCCCATGACATAACCGTAATTGTCCATCTCGACGTCCGAAAGGCCTATCTGGCGCATCTCGTCGGCAAGGGCTTTCAGAAATATCGACTGTTTCAGAGTAGACGGGTACGTATCGCTGTTCTCGTCGCTCTGCGTATCGAAAGATACGTATTTGAGAAATCTGTTTTCGAGTGTCATATTCTTGTCTTGTCTATTTACTTTTTGCACGCATGCTGTCCCAAACGAAATATGCTATCAGCAGCAGATACATCGCAAGCCCCGTCCACATGGCTCCGCGGCCGCCGTACCACTGGCTCATGAACCAATCCACGCCGGCGAATTTGAGAATCGCGCTGACCACGCCCATGAGCGCACCTCCGGCGATAAAGCCCGATGCAATGAGTGTGCCGCGCTCCGAACGGGCCTTGTTGCGAGCCGCATCCGAAGAGCGGGACCCGACGAAGTGGCTGACAAGTCCTCCGACCAGAAGCGGCGTATTGAGTTCCAGCGGGATGAACATACCCAGTGCGAAAGCCAGTGCAGGAACGCCTATCATATTGAGGGTCAATGCAAGGGCGGCACCCGCGAAGTACAGGACCCACGGCGTGCTTCCGCCCTCCATAAGGGGTTTGATTACGGCTGCCATGGCGTTGGCCTGCGGAGCGACCAGAGCACCCTCGCCGACAAAACCGTATGTCTTGTCCAGTATCATCATCACGCCGGCCACGGTCGCGGCCGAGACCACCGTACCCAAGAATTTCCAACCCTCCTGCTTGGACGGAGTGGTACCTATCCAGTAGCCGATTTTAAGGTCCGTTATGAATGCGCCGGCCATCGAAAGAGCCGTGCAGACCACACCGCCGATAATCATCGCGGCCGTCATGCCTTCCCTGCCGCTGAGACCCACGCTGACCAGCACCAATGAGCTGAGAATAAGCGTCATGAGGGTCATGCCCGACACCGGATTCGAACCCACTATGGCTATCGCATTGGCCGCTACGGTGGTGAACAGGAACGAAATGATAAAGACGATTACCAGAGCCACCACCGACTGCATCCAGTTGTGGAGCACCCCGAACTGGAAGAACACGAACACGGTGAACAATACGGCGATAAGCACCGACAGAATCGTGCGCATGGCAATGTCGCGCTGAGTGCGTTCGGTCTTCTCGGCGGTTTTCTTCTTGCCGGCAAGCTCCGATACGGCCAGCCCCAGCGCCTGACGAATCACTTTCGAAGAACGCACGATGCCGATTATGCCGGCCATAGCGATACCGCCGATGCCGATCGGTCGCGCGAACTCGCGGAATATGGCCTCCGCACTCATCGCCGCCGCGTCAGCCGAAACATAACCGATAAGCGGAACTATGAGGAACCAGACCAGAAACGAACCGGCACAGATGAAAGCGGCATATTTGAGACCTATTATATATCCTAATCCGAGCACGGCCGCACCGGTATTGACCTTGAAGACCACCTTGAACTTGTCGGCAATGTCGGCGCCCCACATCGCAACGCGCGTGGAGACCTCTTCGGTCCAAAGCCCGAAAGTAGAGATTATGAAATCGTACAATCCGCCTATGGCGCCGCTCACGGCCAGCAGTCCGGCCTGCCGTCCGCCGTTTTCGCCGGACACCAGCACCTCGGTGGTTGCCGTAGCCTCGGGGAAAGGATATTTGCCGTGCATATCCTTGACGAAATACTTGCGGAACGGGATAAGCAGCACTATGCCGAGCATGCCGCCCAGAAGCGAACTGAGGAATATCTGATAGAACTGTGCCTGCAACCCCAGAATATAAAGCGCCGGCAGAGTAAAAATCGCTCCGGCCACAATCGAGCCGGACGAAGCCCCGATGGACTGGATGATGACGTTCTGACCGAGCATGTTCTTCTTTCCGGTCAGCGAACCGACGCCTACTGCGATGATTGCGATTGGGATTGCAGCCTCGAACACCTGACCTATTTTAAGGCCCAGATACGCTGCGGCAGCGGAAAATATAATCGCCATAACGACGCCCATCGACACCGAATAGGGCGTCACCTCTTTCGGAGTCGTATTCGACGGCATCAACGGTTCGTACTGCTCGCCGTCGCCGAGCGGCCGATAGGCGTTTTTCGGGCAACGAGTTTTTTTGGGTTTGTTCTGTTCCATAAATCAAAAAGGTTGAATATGGAAACAAAGATAGAGAAAAAAATACGACAGTGCGGCCTTCGAACAATGCCGGCTGGTTGCGGTTTCTCGTTTTTTTCAAGCCTATCGCACATATTTATGTCAGGCGGAACCGTCCGCGAATACGGCCGGCGAGCCCGAATCACGACCGACAAACTTTCCCTGCGGGTGCTACAACCATAGGGAATTACTCGTATTTTTGCAGCCCGTAAAAGATACGATTCATGAATACGAAAGCAAAAGGATACGTCTTCGGAATAATCGCAGCAGCCACCTATGGTATGAATCCACTCTTCGCGCTGCCGCTTTACAAAGACAGGGATGAACCCAGATTCGGTTCTGTTTTTTTCAGGTACCTGCTGGCCATTCCGCTGCTGGGCGTGATGCTCAAAGCCCGCGGCAGAAGCCTAAGGCTCAAACGCACCGAAATACTGCCGCTCGCAATACTGGGCCTTCTGGTGGCGCTCTCGTCGCTCATGCTGTTTCAAAGCTACAACTATATGGCCGCGGGAATCGCTTCGACACTCCTGTTCGTCTACCCGATAATGGTGGCGTTGATAATGACGACGGTATACAAGGAGAAGATTACCGTCCAGACGATAGTCTGCATAGCACTGGCGCTGTGCGGCATAGCGCTTCTGTACCGGAACGGGCAGGGAGAAACGCTCGATGCCACGGGCACCGTACTCGTGTTCGTGTCGGCGCTCTCGTATGCCATTTATTTAGTGGAGGTGAACCGGCCGTCGCTGAAAGAAGTCGCCACCCTGAAAATCACGTTCTACGTACTGCTTTTCGGCATGACGCTCTTTGCCGCCAGACTGTGCACCGGAACCGAACTGCTGCTGCCGCAAAAGTGGTACATGTGGGGCAACCTCATAGCCCTCGCGGTATTTCCTACGGCAGTATCGTTCTTCTGCACCACCAAGGCCATTCAATACATCGGCTCCACCCCGACCGCCATTCTGGGGTCGCTGGAACCCGTCACGGCGATTTTCTTCGGCATAACCGTCTTCGGTGAAACGCTTACGCTGCGCGAGTGCGCGGGGTTGGTACTGATTGTACTGGCCGTCACGACGGTCGTGGCCGGCGGCGAGATTACCGCATACATGGTACGTTTCAGGAAAATGTTCCCGAAACTAAAACGCAAGAAATAAAACAAATCGGCGCAGCCATCCGACAATTTTCCGTATCTTTACCGCGACTAAAAGAGTAACCGACCGTTAAAAAGTGAATTTATGAAACGATTCCTCACGCTTATTCTGTCTCTTGCAGCCTTGTCATTCACATCTTGCAAGACAGAAGATGAGTACTATTATATACGATACAATGTGTCTTCACCACGTGGAAACATCATATATACAGATGAATACATGGACACAGTAACAGTATCTGACGGAAACATAGGCGGAAACTTCCAAAGAACAATAGGTCCCGTTTCAAAGGGTTTTACTTCCAGAATTTTTTCTCCATCAAGCGGATATATGTCTATCGAATGTTGTCGAGGTTCGGAACCTTTCACAACAAAAAAACATCGGGGTCTCGTCACCTTGTGTATAAAAATAGACTACTAACATAGTATAATGAATCGTCATTAATACGTATGCTTAATCTAACAAATTAGGACGCAAACTTTACCACGCCTTACACACAAGCGGAGTGCATTTCTGAGAAATGCACTCCGCTTGCTTATGTTGTCTGTATTTTCCGGTCTGTTAATAAGCCCAGCGGTAATAGAGCGAGCCCCAAGTGAATCCGGCGCCGAATGCCGAGAACACGAGTGCGTCGCCTTTCTTGAACTTGTCTTTGAAATCCCACAAGGCCAGCGGAATGGAGGTTCCGGCCGTATTGCCGAACTTCGCAATGTCGATAAGAATCTTGTCGCCGGAAAGTCCCATACGGCGTCCCGTCGCGTCGATGATGCGCAGATTCGCCTGATGAGGTATCAGATAGGCTATATCGTCGGCCGAAAGATTGTTGCGTTCCATGATTTTGACCGACACGTCCGCCATGTTGGTCACCGCATGCTTGAACACCACCTGACCGTTCTGGTAAACGAAGTGTTTGTGTCCGTCCACCGTCTCGTGCGATGCGGGATGCGCGGAACCGCCCGCATACTGATACAGATAATGACGGCCGATGCCGTCTACATGCAACACGCTGTCGAGCAGGCCGATATTCTCCTCTTCGGTCGGTTCGATGAGCATCGCAACGGCTCCGTCGCCGAACAGAGGACACGTGGTACGGTCAGTATAGTCCGTGATGCTGGACATCTTTTCGCCGCATACCAGCACGATTTTCTTTGCCCTGCCGGATTCGATGAACGAAGCGGCCGTGGTGAACGAGAAGATGAAGCCGCTGCAACCGGCGTTTATATCATAACCCCACGCATTACGGATACCGCACTTGTCGCAGATTATGTTAGCCGTAGCAGGGAAAGGCATGTCGGGAGTGACGGTGGCGCAAACGAGCATATCCACCTGCTCGGGAGCCGTTCCTGTCGCAGAGAGCAGTTTGTTCACCGCATCGGCGCCCATATACGACGTACCCTCGCCTTCCATTTTTCAATATACGGCGCTCCTTTATTCCCGTGTGGGACATAATCCATTCGTCCGATGTATCGACCATGGTGGACAGTTCGTCGTTGGTCAGAACGTAATCGGGCAACGAAGCCTCTATGCCTGTTATAATCGCTCTTTTCATTGCAGTAAAAATGCCTTATGTGTTCGTTTTCGAAGTTACAAAGGTAGGAATAAATATAGAACGTCCAAAATTTTAGCACTATTTTACTCCTGCGCCCGCATACCTTGAAATTATACATGACGCAGTCTGCGTCCTTATGGGCATGAAGGTTGCTCTTATCGACGAAACACTTTTTTTTATCGACAAAATGCCGAATTATCTTGGCGATTCGATACAAATGATATATATTTGCACGTTCAACATCTTTGTTGGCGAGTCAAAAAAACCTTAAAAAAACACGACTATGAAAAAAACAGACGACTCATAGCAATAGCGGCGGCACTGGCCCTTGCGGCGTGCGCCAAGGCTCCCGAGGCCGAAACTTCCGGCAGCGGACGGGTAGCCATAAATTTCAGCGCATCCTCCCAGACGCTGCCCGTAACCCGCGGCACGCTCGTGGCACCGGAAGCGTCGCAGTTCGCGCTCAGCATCGTGAAAGACGACAACACCGTTTCGGAAAGCTGGGACAACATACTTCTCTATCCTGCTGACACGAAATTCCCCATCGGCTCGTATCGCGCTACGGCTGCATACGGTAGCGCCGACAAGGAAGGATTCGACGCCCCGTACTTCATGGCCACCGAACGGTTTACGATTATCACCGACAAGGTTTCGCAGGTCGCACTCACGGCCAAGCTGGCCAACACGGCGGTAAACGTCTCCTACACCGAGGCCTTCAAAAAAACTATTTCACCGACTACTCGACGACCCTGACCAAAAACCTCGGGGGCATCCTCGGGCGAGAAAAATCCAGATTGCACCCGACGAGACCCGCACGCTGTACATCGCACCGGCGGATTTCACTATCGAAACAGTCTACACCAAGCCCAACGGCAAGCAGAGCCGCGCAACGGTTCCGTGCACCGGAGTGACCGCATGCCAATGGTACGACATCGTCTTCGACGTCAATAACGGAGAGGTCGGCTCGGCGGAAATCACCGTAACGCTCAACGACGAGGTCATCACCCAAGACGTGAACATAGACATATTCGAAACCGAAGGCAAGTAACCCGAAAACATACGACTATGAAGACAAGAATATCATATAAACTGGCAGCCTGCATGATTGCGGCGCTCGCTGCGGTTTCCTGCATCAAGGACGACTATTCGTTCAGTCTCTCGAAGAACGAGGGAGCGCTCGAACTTTCGAGCATGAGCATGAAATTGGAACCGGCAACCGAAATAACCCCGGGCCGCGCATCGGAAATCGACACCAAGACGTTTATCGTCAGCATCTACGACTCCGAAAACGCGCTCTCGGGCAGTTGGACTTACGCCCTGCTGCCGGAAAGAATCACCCTGCCCGTAGGCTCCTACACGCTCCGAGTGGTCTCGGGCGAAGTGTCCGACGCCGCATGGGACGCCCCCTGCTACGGAGCAGAAAAGACTTTCGCGATAGAAAAAGACAAGACCACCGCCTTGGGCACAGTCACCTGCTCGCTCATTAATATAATGGTGTCGGTAAGCTACGACGAGACGATGCTCTCCAAACTGAGCGAGGACAGCAAGGTGGTCGTGACCGTCGGAAGCGGACAACTCGAATTCGCAAAGGGCGAGACCCGCATCGGATATTTCAAGGCTGCGGCTGTCGAAAACACCCTTACGGCCGAATTCTCCGGTAAGATAGACGGCGTGTATTACGCGGAAACGGACGTAATCGAAAACGTACAGGCTGGCCAGTACCGCAAACGCAAATACTCCGTCAAGGAGAATCCCGACCCCGACAAGCCGGAAGGCGGCGCGGACTTCAAGTTCTCGGTAGATCTGACGCACGAGACGATAGACATAAACAAGAATATAGACCTTACCGAGGATGTGATACCCGACCCGGACGAGGATAAAAAGCCCGAAGAGGACAAGGGCAAGCCGACTATCCAATGGGTAGGAGGAGACATCGACAAGCAGTACACCGTCACGACGACCGACACCACAGAGGTCAAGATTCCAATAAGAATCGATGCGCCCAACGGCATCACCGGCTTTACGGTAGACATCGAATCCACCGCCTCGGCATTCTCCAAAAGAGTCGCTCAACGATTTGGGTCTGGACACCCACATGGATTTCATCGAACCGGGAGAGATGAAAAGCGGTCTCGAATCGCTCGGCTTCCCAACCGGAGACGACGTGCGCGGAAAGACCTACCTTCCGTTCAACATAACGACGTTCGTTCCGCTGTTCGTGGTGGCCAACAACGAGACGGTGAACTTCACGCTCACCATAACCGACGCCTTAGGCAACACCGAAGCGAAAAACGCTGATGCTCAAAAATCGAACTTTAATACCGTAAAACGACCATGAAAAAGATACTGTCATACGCACTCGTTGCAATAACGATAATTTTTGCGGCATCGGGCTGCACCTCGGCCCCCGAAAGCGAAACTTCGAAAGACGGATTGGGAGCCGTATCGCTCAAAATCCGGACCGACAACACGGTTTCCGTATCGGACGGAACACGCGCCTCGGTTGCCCCCGAGAACTACATAGTCAAGATATACAGCACCGACGGCCTCATATATCTTTTCGAGGGACTGGACGAAGTGCCCGACAAGCTATGGCTCAAATGCGGCGACTACACCGTAAAGGTAAAGGCCGGCGACTCTTCGCTTCTGGCATCAGGCCCATACTACGAGGGAGAAAGCAATTTCAAAATAAGTGTCGGACCGGCTACGACGGTTCCCGTCACATGCTACATAGCATCTACCCTGCTGACGGTGAACTTCGACAGCAGCATAGAGAACAATTTCTCGTCCTACGGCGTTATTGTGGCAGTAAACGACACCACCGAAATATCGTTCGACGCCTCCAACAAAGGTACGATACGCTACATCAAAATTCACGCAGCGCCGAACTCCATAGGCTGGACTTTCGACGGCAAGACCAACGGCGGCAAGACTTTCCACAAAACAGGCGTCATATCGCCGGTAAAGCCTCGCACCGAATACCGTCTCAACTACCGTTACGTGGACAGCGACAAGGGTGACGTCACTCTCTCCATAGACGTGGACGAAACCACCGAGGACATCGACAACGAGATAGACATATTCCAGCGTCCGGAGATAGTCCCGCTGGGATTCGACATCGCCCAGACGCAGATTTTCGACGGCAGCAGCGACTACGTATTCTCCATCACCTCCTCCTCCGAGATAAGCAGCGTTCTGCTCTCTCACTCGACTTTGGGCCAAGGTCTGGAAGTCGTCGGCAATCCCGATGCCGCTTCGGCCGGCATTCTCTTCGAACAAAAGGAAGAGGGCAAGGCAAAACTCACCGTCGGAGCAGCCATGATTGCCAATTTGCCGGGAGGTCTGAACACCATAACCATAACCGTAAAGGACTCGCAAAACAAAACCCAGACGGCTATACTTAAAATATCCGTATCGGGCATAAACGAAATCGCCGACGCCGACATATGGACCGACAAAGTCAGCGTTTCGGTCGTAATTCCGGGCACCTCAGCTGCAAACGTACAGTTCGGCTACCGCCTTGCTTCCTCGGAGGGCGAATGGACACGTGTTTCGGCAGAAAAGGCGGAAGAGCAGAATACCTATACAGCGACGATAGGAGGCCTTTCGAGCGATACGCAGTACGAGTTCGTAGCACTGCTCGACGGAGCGCAGTACGGCACCTCCACTCTGGCCACCACCGAGCAGGCACGGCAGCTGCCCAACGGCGGATTCGAGGACTGGTATCAGAACACTGCATGGTATCCATACTCGGAAAACGGCTCAGCATTCTGGGGGACCGGCAACCCGATGTCCACCATGATGGGTGCATCCTACAACATAACCACTCCGGAAAACGACCCGAGACCGGGTTCGAAGGGCACCAAGAGCGCCAAACTCGACTCCAAATTCGTCGGTTTCGGTTCTCTCGGCAAGATAGCCGCAGGCAACATGTTCACGGGCGAAAGCAAGGGCATGAGCACCGGCACCAACGGCATAGTGGCATTCGGACGCCCGTGGAACTCACGTCCCAAAGCGCTCAAAGGTTGGTACAAAGCCACTGTCGGAACAATCGACTACACGGGCAACGACTCGCCGGCTGCCAAAGGCGATCCGGACGTATACCAGATATTCGTCTGCCTCACCGACTGGGACGAGCCGCACAACGTGGATACGGCGGACAGAGGAACGTTCTTCAATCCGGCTACGGACAGCGGAATAATCGCCTACGGAGAGATACGCTCTTCGGAACAGGTGGCCGAATGGACCGATTTCAGAATCGAGCTTGAATACCGTTCACTTACCCGCAAACCGAAATACATCGTCGTGGTGGCTACCGCCAGCGCATACGGAGACTACTTCACCGGAAGTACCGGAAGCGTCATGTATATCGACGATTTTGAACTGGAATACTAAACTTAGCCATCTACCCGAATGTACAAAACGCTCTTGACGATACTTCTGTCGGCTGTCTCGCTGCTGGGTTACGCCCATAGTCCTGAGACAGGCCGGAACAGGGATTCCGTTCTTTCCCGAAAAGAGAAACGCGACCGCGGACTCGAAGTCAAATCGTATACGTTTCTGCCGAAAGGGATATGGAGTTTCGGCGCCAACCTGTCGTACACGCAGCACAACAACGACAACTACGAGTTCCTTGTAGTAAACGGCATAGAAAGCAAAGGCTATACGCTCAATGTCAGCCCAATGGTGAACTACGCCTTTCGGGACAACATGACAATCGGCGTGCGTCTGGCATACGAACGTTCGCTGCTCGACATAAGCGCCGCCGACCTTAGCATAGGCGACGATTTGGGCATTACGCTCAAAGACTACAACAAGTTGAAGCACACCTACACCGGAATGATTACCTACCGCTATTACATGGGGCTCGGCAGAAGTTCCCGCTTCGCGTTTTTCAGCGAAATCCGCGCGGGTCTGGGCGGCGGACAGGCTCGCATGGTGAATGCAAACGGCGACGAGACTGGAAGGTCTGTTCGAGAAGACGTTCAATCTTTCGGTGGGACTCAGCCCAGGGCGTGGTGGCATTTATCACCAATACGGCGGCACTGGAAGTGTCGGTGGGCGTGATAGGCTTCAACTACAAGAACATACGCCAGACCAAGAACCAGATTTACGAGGGTTCGCGAACCACCTCCTCGATGAACTGCAAGATAAATCTGCTCTCCATAAGTTTCGGCATGGCCTTTTTATCTGTAACGGCATGAAAAAAATATCGACATACGCTCTCGTATCTCTTCTCTGCATGCTGTGTTCCTGCATCAAGGACACCACGCCCTATCCTACCGTGTTAGGACGAATCGTAGAGATGCAGGTAAGCGGGCAGACGGGCATCGACATAGACCAGAACACGCGCACGGTGAAACTCACCGTGGACGAGAGTGTCGATTTGTCCGAGGTGGTCGTCAAATCCATAACTCTCTCGGAGAATGCGGTCTCGGAGCTTCAAAAAGGCTCCGTACTGAACCTTACACAGCCCTGCAAAGTCACCGTGGCCACATATCAGAACTACGAATGGACCGTTTCGGCGGTACAGGAGATAGAGCGCCGCTTCACGGTCGAAGGACAGATGGGACAGACCAGATTCGAACAATCCAGCCGCCGCGCATTCGCCTATGTTCCGAACGGGACCGACCTTTCGAAAATAAACGTCACGGACCTGAAACTCGGTCCGGCTTCCCGCAGCACATATTCGCCTCAGATAAGCGGCACAACGGATTTCCGCAACGGCGTCAGGGTCACGGTCAGCTACGGCAGCGTCAGTGAAAAGTGGACGCTTTTCGTTACCCAGACCCACACCACCGTTACAGGAATCGACGCATGGGCAAAAACCGTTTGGCTCAGAGGCGTCGGCGAGAACGGTGCCGACAACGGGTTCGAATATCGCAGGGCCGACAGCGGAACGTGGCTTAAAGCGAACGGCGTCGCGGACGACGGAGGCGAGATTTCGGTTAAGATAACCGGTCTCGAACCCCAAACCGGATACGTCTGCCGTTCCTACTCCGACGACGAGTACAGTCAGGAGTTCCCCTTCACGACCAGAACAGGCTGCCGAACTTATAGGCGGTGGTTTCGACGAATGGCACAAATCGGGCAAGGTGATGGAATCCGTGGGCCGAGGGCGGCTCCAAATATTGGGACACCGGAAACCAGGGCGCCGTAACGATAGGCGAAAGCAACTCGGTTCCCTCCGACGACGCATGCCCGAAGAATCCGACAGGCAAGTCGGCGTATCTGGAAACCAAATTCGCCGGCATAGGTTCGCTGGGCAAACTGGCCGGAGGCAACATCTACGTGGGCAGTTATGCCGGCACGGAAGGCACCAACGGCAAAGTGGACATGGGACGCGAATTCACGTCGCGCCCGACACGGCTGAAAGGCTACTTCAAATACAGTCCCCGTCCAATCGACAACGTAAGCAAGGAGTTCGACGCCTCGCAGTGGAAGGGCAAGCCCGACACGTGCCACATCTGCATAGCTCTGTGCGATTGGGATGCTCCCTATCAGGTGCGGACCAAACCGTCGGAGAGGGCCGTGTTCAACAGCAAAGTACCCGGAATCATAGCTTTCGGCGAAATGGTTTTCAGCGGCACCGTTTCCGAATGGACTGAACTGAACGTAGAGACTCGAATACCGCACCACGAGCGTAAAACCCCGATATTTGGTCTTGCTCTGCACGGCAAGCAAATGGGCCGACTATTTCACCGGAGGCACCGGCTCGCTCTTGCAGATAGACGAATTCTCGTTCGAATACGATTAAACTCATTTTTCCTGCAAATGAAAAGACTTCTCTACATATCGCTCGTCTTCGTCATACTGACCGGCTGCTCGGCCGACAATGCGGCCGACGCTCCCGCCGGCGGAAAGCAATCGGTATACCTTACGGCCGACATGGGCTCCTCGCGCACCGCAATCGCCGACGACATGCTCGGCACTTTGTGGAGCGCCGGCGACAAAATATCGCTTTGGGCGCAAAAATGCCGACGGACAGAACACCCTGTCGGCGGAACCTTTCGCCTACACCGGTTTGGTAAAACTCCGCTTCGGGCACTTTCATCGCAACGGTTGCGGCCATGCCCGCAGGTACATATACATACTATGCCTCGTACCCCGAACCGTCGGGCAGCAGCGGAAACCGGATATCTTTCGAAATAGCCGCACAACAGACGGGCACATACGGCACGGGGCAGGACATCCTGCTGGCCACCCCGCAAACCGACAAGGCCCTTACCCAGCGCAGCAGCGCTCTCTCGCTCGGCTTCGTCCACGTGCTGCACGCCCTCAGGGTCTCGATTCCCGAAGGATGCAACGGTCTGGGTGACAAAATAAAACGCATCGACATCACTTTCCCGTACACTGTATCGGGAACGGCGCTTTTCGACAGGACGGACCCGCACGCAGCCGCATACGTTACGGGCGGCAATACCGTTTCCGTCGTTCCGCCCGACGGCACCGACGCAGGGCAAAGCCCGCTGTGGGTATTCATCGCCCCCGGCGACGCTTCGCAGGGAACTGTTCAAATAGACGTATATTCGGAGTTCGACAGCCAGCAAATCTCGGTGGCGGGCCGCAACTTCGAGGCAGGGCACATAACCCCGCTCAAACTCAACATTCCCGAATCGGCGCAGACACGCACGCTGGTGCAGCTCGAAATAAAGGAAAACAATCTCGGCCAAACGCCGAAGAGCGTAATCATCACCGCCCCTGAAAACACAAATCTGGGCAACGGCTCAAATGTTCTTACGGTAGAGACGCCGAATTTCGCCACCGACGGCAGCCAGCGGTTCGAGCTTCCACAGTCCGCGGACGACATCTCGGGCATGGAGATGAGCATAACCTATCTATCCGAGGATGCTCGGGTAAGCGGGAAAATCACGATGCCCGCAATCGTCGCCGGACAGACCAACAGCGTCGAATGCCGCGTTCCGTACCTCATGGAGCAGGATTTCAGCGGCCTGTCCAAATACACCGACGAGGCAACCACCGGCAGCAAGGATTTGAGCAGCGTCGGGCTGGAAGGTTGGAGCGCGTCGCGAAGCAACGGCACGGCAGGCAGCCATATATCGTTACGCCCGTTCTGGGTCTTCGGCGGCCGCTATCAGGGCCGTTTGGACAGCGCCCCGTTAGGCGACGCGATAATAGACGGCCACTTCGTGAATATCGTCGTCAGCTTCACCGCCGGAGCGGAAAAGGTGAATACACCGCTGCAAGTAGGTTCGACCACCACCACGGGCGCCATAGATTCCGGAACAGGCATAACTACCCTTTCCGGCACAGTGAACCTGCCCAAAGGCAGCAATTCGTCGCCGGCAGTATACACGTTCGAAGTGAGCGGCGCGACCAAGGCTACACGTCTGAGCTGGCGCACCAACATAACTTCCGGCACATGGAGCACATACTCCGACACACCAATCGACAACATTAGAGTATCCATAAAGAAATAAGCCGCCATGAAACGATACATACTATATACGATACTCACACTCCTGACGCTCGCAGGTTGCAGCAAGGCAGAAACCGAACAGCCGCATGAAAGCGGCTACGGAACACTGGACATGTCCGGCATCATAATAGAGGACGCCACGCGGGCCGTATCCGCCGAAGATTTCACGATAACCGTATACGACGCCGACAACTCTCCGGTAGGCAGCTGGACGAAGTCCGAGACGCCAGAGACCGTATCCCTCGAAGCGGGCGATTACACCGTTACGGCACACTCGCCCTCGCTCGACGGCGCGGCGTGGGAGTCGCCGTACTACTTCGGGTCCCCAGTCCGCAACAGTTGTCAAGGACCAAACGACGCCCGTGACGGTGCGGTGCACTCTGGCTAATATCAAGGTAGCCGTCGCTTACAGCGAAGACTTGCAGGCCGCGCTTTCGGACGGCGAAAGCTACGCCACACGAATCACCGTAGCGGATTCGTGGCTCGACTTCGAGAACGGAGATTCCAGAAACGGATATTTCCGTGCCGCCGAGACGCTCAACACCATGCGCATCTCATTCACTGGCACGGTGGACGGCGTGAAGGAGAATTTCTCGATGGAAATCGACGGCGTGAAAGCGGGACAATTCAGAAAAGTCATACTCACAATAAGTTCGCAGGCCGGCGACCACGATTTGGGCGCCGTAATAGAGTCCTGGCAGCAGGACCCCGACCTCGAAGCAGGAAAATAAACGACAAATGACTATGGAAGACTCGAAACAAACACGCGGGGGGTATGGCAAACGGTATTTCTCGCCGAAAATCACAGTGGCGGCAGTCCGTATCGAAAACGGTTTTGCGGCCTCATCTCTCAATCTGGACAATAAATCCATCGACCTCGACGGATTCGACATCAACAATCCCGACGGAAGTTTCTCCGCAGACGAATAAAAACATACCGATTATGAAAAAGACATCGTATATTCTGCTTGCAGTCTGCGTTCTGGCGGCATCGTGCACAAAGACCGACGAACCCGCAACCGCTCCACGCAAAACCGAACAGGTATCTATCGGAGCCACAATAACGAGCGGTTACACCTCCGCAGAGGGCACTCGCGTATCGCTCGACGCCTCGACCGGAAAAGCGGCTTGGGAGAACGGCGACCGGATAGGCATCAAGGTCGCTTCCGACAACACGACCCAAACGGACGTACTCTCGACCGAAGACTGCCTGACATTCTGCGGCACGATAGCATCTCCGGCATACGATTCTGGCGATCGCATCTATGCAGCCTACCCTGCATCCGCAATAAGCGCCAAGTCGGCAGTTTTCACCATCGAAACAGAACAGGACGGCGCACTGCCCTCCCCGATGATGGTCGCCACGCACGAGGTGACCGGCGGCAGCAGCGCTGCGGACATAAGCCTTAAATTCCGACAGGCGGGAGCACTGCTGATGCTTACCACCGATACGAAGATGGACCGAATAGCCGTTTCGGCCATCGGGTCGGAGGACGTGGCAGGCACTTATACTTTCGATTTCGCCAACGGCACTACAAGCTGCTCGGGCCATGACAGCATCGTCATAACGCCGGCCTCGACTACCGTATTCATACACATGCCGGCTGTCTCGTTCTCGAAAGGACTGTGCCTCACGCTGACGAGCGGCAGCCAGACAATGATACAGAGTTACAGCAGCATCACAGCGTTGGAGGCCGGCAAGGCCTATTCGCTCGGCTCGCTCGTCTTCAAGCCCGCAACCGTAACGCTCGGCGACGTATCGACCTCATACACCAAAAACGGCACCGTATCCAAGACCAACGACATCGGCGGTTCGGAGATGCGGTTCGGAGAGTGCTCTTTTTCCGGCATATCGAATGCAATGGTAGCCCAGACGGGAATAGAGTACAACGGCACTCAGGCGGCCGCAGAACGCAATGGCAAGACATTCGCCCCCGCCACCCTAACAGGCCTCGACTGGACATCGTATAAAGTCCGCGCATACGTCAAAACCGTGGACGGCAACACGTTCTACTCCTCCGAAAAGAACGCCGTCGTCACCGGAATACCCTACACGGCCGCACCGCCGAAAAATGACAAGTGGGTCGCATCGGATAACGGTAATAACATACACTTCCGAGATTCATACGTCCAGCTCGGTATGGACGGAACTTCCACAGGTGACCCTCAGATAACGCTGACGCTCAATATTCCCGAGAACATCGACATAACGCTCGACGTATCCGTAAATGTGAATGCCAACAGAGTAGGAATATGGTACAATCCGACATTCACCCTGTCGGCTGGCGGCACTACTGTCTTTACTCAAAAAAGCGACAACGACAGTAAACAGTACAACGTATCGAAAAATGCGACGCTTACATCCTCCAACGGCACGATACAATGCAAAAACGGGTGTAAGGACTCGACTCGGAGGACAGGTGCGAGTTCACAGCGTATCGGTAAAATATAGATAGGAGAACACCCGAAAACAGCCCCAGCGCATTACCGCCGCGGTCTGAAAGCGTATCGAAATTCAGCATAGATGCGCATGCCGAAGGCGGAAATCGCCAAGGCCCGATTCAAAAAAAAGAGTCGTATCGCAGCTCGTAAAAAGGAGCCGGATACGGCTCTTTTTTTGCTTACGCCCAGTCGCCTCAATTCGCAACTCTTTTCGGTGCATCATCTTCGGGCGCGCTCATTTTTCGGAATCCATGCCCTGTTATATCGCGCTACTGCATCTCCTTATTGCATTGCTCTGTTACATGACCCAATTCGTCCGATCTACTGTATCGTTTTGATGTATCGGTCTATTGCATCGACCAGCTGCATCGCGCTATTAAATCTCCATGCGGCATTGTCCTGTTGCATCGCCTCACAGCATCGTCCTACGGTATCGCACCTCTGAACAAACTTCGCCTCGGATTTCGCTGAAAGTTCGTCTTTTTCTGCAAATAAATGCCGGATACCGTTCGGAATCGTTTTCGAAACCCGACACTGCCGAAATACAAAAGTTTAACACTATCGAAACGTGTTTTCACTACGGCACAACATACGTTTTAATCCGATAATTGCCTAACGATGCCGGCAGTCATAAGCTCATCGCTTAATTCAACCGCGGCGAATCATCAAGCGCAGGTGAATAAAAAGACCCATACAGCGGAACAAGGCCCCGATGCTCTTTTCTGGATACCGAATGCGCGAATACAAGAGATTACACCCTTTACAAGACGGCACGACAGACGGGCACATGTCGCATGCAGCAGAACAAGGCCCCCGATGCTCGTTCCAATACCGGATACGCAAATACAAGAGATTACGCCCTTTACAAAGCGGAGCCGACAGACGGGAACATGTCTCATGCCGCAGAACAAGGCCCCCGATGCTCGTTCCAATACCGGATACGCAAATACAAGAGATTACGCCCTTTACAAAGCGGAGCCGACAGACGGGAACATGTCACATGCGGCAAAACAAGGCTCCCGATGCTCTTTTCCCGCCGATACCGAATTGTGCGAATACAAGAGATTACGCCCTTTACAAGACGGCACGACGGACGGGAACATGTCGCATACAACCGAGCCAGACATATTGTCTTATACACCAAGAATACTATCGGAGATATGAAAGCAGAGTTTTCGAAAAGTCCGCATCTATATCGGTCGCAGCACCGTAGAAAGCCAAACAAAGCCAAACAAAGCCAAACAAAGCCAAACAAAGCCAAACAAAGCCAAACAAAGCCAAACAAAAACACGAATCGGGCGTTTTCCGAAGAAAACATCCCGATTCGTGTCTATTGGAATCTAAGCGTAACGCCTATTTGTATCCTAAACCTTTCGAAGCCGCGTAATTGACTTTCAATGCACTGGCCCTGCGCAACTCCTGCTTGACGTCGGTAATATTACCCATAGTAGTCATTGCGTCGGCCTTGATACAAACCGTCATAGCCGCACGGTCGGCCTCGCTGAGCTTATCGCGTTCCGAAGCCACGAACTCGCCGATATCCTTTGCGGTACGGTAGCTGTCGTTGAGCTGAATACGCGGAGAAGTTCCCCACTTCTGCTGCATGGCCTTCGTAGGAGGACCGATGTAGATATAACTTACGAGCTGTTTTTTCTCCAACTTCTGGACCTCGGTGGCCTCGGGAAGTTTGGTCGTAACCAGAATCTCCTGATCGCGCATCGTGGTCGAAACCATGAAGAAGAAGATAAGCATAAATATCACGTCAGGCAGAGACGAGGTCGAAATTGCCGGAATCTCCTTGTTGCCTTTTTTTCTTCATTACAGCCATACTATCTTCCTCCCTCTACGTTACGTGGTTCTGCCTCAGAAATTTTTCAGAGGTACAGCTTTCTGTATCACACCGCGCTGGTCCTCGGACAGGTCGGAGAAACGGACGCCGAACTTCTGCATGGATGCTTCGTCACGCACTTCGTTGAACGCACGGGTAAGTTCGTTCTGCACCATGATATACATGTTGTAGCTCGTACCGCGGTCGTTTTGAAGCGATATGACACCCTTGCTCACGGGGTAGACCCATTTGCTTCCGTCAGGCATCTCAATTTCGGTGTTCTCCTTTTCAGGCAGATTTTCCTCGTCGAATCTATTGGTAATGAAGTTCTTGACCTCTTCTTTGAGCTGGGAGATATCTATCTGTCCCTTGCCTACAATCATAATCTGGTCGAACTTATTGACGAACACGTTCATCAGGTTTCGCTCCTTGACATCCTGATCCTTCAACTTCTGGTCGTTTTCGGGCATAGGAGGCAAAATTCGCGATATACCGGTATCGACATTCATGGTCGTAGCCACAAGGAAGAATATCAGCAGCAGAAACGAGATGTCCGCCATGGAACCTGCATTGATTTCCTGTATTTTCCTTTTATTGGTTGGCATACCTAATTATTAACTATTTTATGCTGTATCTTATTTCGCCGCCTATCAGCAATACGACTACCGCTGCAAAGGCCGCATAAGTTACATAAAGCAAAGTATCGGTAAGTTTCAGAGCGGCAACACTGTCTTCGACCGTACCGTCGGCAAGGGTGACAGGGTCGGTGCTTGCTGCGAAGTACGAAACGACGGTCACCACGAGCAACAGCCCGAATACTATGACTCCGATTTTGGACTTATTGCTGCTCTTGCCGAAATTGACGGCCGTCATGACAACGGCGGCAACAACGGCGATGGCGAACAATATGTAAGTGTAAACCAGTATCATATCCACACTGTTGATATCGACTACCAACATGGGAATGAGTGCGGCCACACCCAAAAACCAGAAGTATGAATTTCAATATGTTTAACGCCTTTTTCATTGTTGAAAAATTATTCTTTCCTTATTCTAATCTATTTCGAAAAATTATTTCGTGCTGAACTTGGTCAGCATGTCCGTAAGAGTAATCGAGTCTGTCCTCCATAGTGTTTACCAGACCGTCGATTTTCTATACGAGATAGGAATAGAACAATTGAAGAATAACGGCAACGATAAGACCGAGAAGGGTCGTCAGAAGGGCCACTTTGATACCTCCTGCAACCAGAGTCGGGCTGATATCGCCGGCAGCCTGAATAGAGTCGAATGCCTGCACCATACCGACAACGGTACCCATGAATCCCAACATCGGCGCAAGTGCGATGAAAAGACCTATCCAAGTAAGACCGCTCTCCATAAGACCGGTCTGGACCGAACCGTAAGATACGACGGCCTTCTCGACTGCGTCCAGACCCTGATTGTAACGGTCGAGACCCTGATAATAAATCGAAGCGACGGGACCGCGGGTATTGCGGCATACGTCCTTGGCAGCCTCTATACCGCCGTTTTCCAGAGCAGCCTCGACCTTAGCGATGAGTTTCTTGGTGTTGATGGTGCTGAGATTGAGGTAAATTATACGTTCGATTGCGATAGCCAGACCGAAAATAAGACACAGAAGCGGAGCGGCCATCCAGCCTGCACTACCCTCGATGAACTTCTGTTTGAGAAGCTGATGCAGAGGCTCGCCTTCCACGTCCACCTCGGCATCGACCACAGCCACTTCGGTAGCTTCAACCTGCTCGGTTGCAGCAGCACCGTCGGTAGCAGCCGCCTCACTTTCCTGAGCCTGAACAGCAACAGCCGCAAAGCTGAATAAGCCAGCAACTGCAAGAATCATAAAAAGTTTTTTCATAGTTGAATGTTGAAAATTAATTAGACTTGTTTTTGTTCGAAATTCTTATCTCTTGCGGAGAAAGCGGGATTCGAACCCACGATGCCCTTTTGAGGCATACACACTTTCCAGGCGTGCACCTTCAGCCACTCGGTCATTTCTCCAATACTTCTTCAATCTCCGTAACCGGTTCTGTCTCAATCGTCCGCAAGCTCACACAGCCGCGAAAAAAAGGCCCGAATCAACGGGATTTCGATTTGCGAATATAGAAATAATAATTCATCCGAACAAAGTTTTATTTAATAAATTCGCCCTTGATGGGATTATTTAACAGTTTCGCAATGCCGTCCGCATCCAGATTCTGGCCCAAAACATACATAAGTTTGGTGACGGCCGCCTCGGTGGTCATGTCGTAACCGCCGATAACTCCGGCCTCGGGCAGGCTTAGCCCCGTTTCGTAAATCGCCGACACCGTACCGTTGGCGCACTGCGTGACGTTTATCACGACCACACCGCGTCGCACCACCTCCCTTATCGCATCCACGAAACACTGCGCGGTAGGTGCGTTTCCCGAGCCGTAAGTCTCCAAAACCACACCCCGCAGAGACTCGGCCGCGAGCATCGAATGCAGCACCTGCTCGGTCAGGCCGGGGAAAAATCTTGATCACCGCCACATCGCGGCAAAGATTCTCCGCTATATGCAGCGTCGGGCTCGAAAAATCGGCCTTGCGTATGTACGGGACATTATATGATATGGTAACGCCCACCTCGGCCAGAGGCGGATAGTTCTCCGAACAGAAGGCATTGAGGTGCTCGGCACTGCATTTGGTGGTGCGGTTGGCCCTGAAAAGCCGGTTCTGGAAATACACGCACACCTCGGGGACAACGGGCATCTCGTCGCGTTTGGCGGCAGCAATCTCTATGGCCGTTATCAGATTTTCGCGGCCGTCGGTGCGAAGCACGCCTATGGGAATCTGACTGCCGGTGAAGATTACCGGCTTGTTCAAATCTTCGAGCATGAAGCTGAGCGCCGAAGCGGTGTAGGACATCGTGTCGGTGCCGTGCAGAATCACGAAGCCGTCGAACGAGGCGTAATTGTCGCGGATGATTCGGGCCAGCCTAATCCAGTCGTCAGGCGTGACATTGGACGAATCTATCGGCTTCAACGAGTTGTACACCTCGATGTCCACGTTCAGAGTGCGAAGCGACGGAAATTCGGTGTAGATATCGTTGAAGTCGAACGGACGCAGCACGCCCGAAAGCGGGTCGGTCTTCATGCCGATAGTTCCGCCCGTATATATCAAAAGTATCGAACTGCCTGCCATAACCGCATCACTCCTTTGTTCCGTTTTCCATTCAGCCTGCTCCACAACTCGTCTTTCAGTTCCGCGATTCCCATTCCGCTGACGGAGGATACGAGCATGGCGTCGATGCCCTCGGGCAGGTTTTCGCGCACGTGTTCCATAAGTTCCTCGTCCAGCATGTCGCACTTGGTGACGGCCAGCAGGCGCTCCTTGTCGAGCAGTTCGGGATTGTACATCGTCAGCTCTCCGAGCAGAATTTCGTAGTCGCGCACGATGTCGTCGGAATCGGCAGGAATCATGAACAGCAGCATCGAGTTCCGCTCTATATGCCTCAGAAAACGGGTTCCGAGTCCGCGGCCTTCGTGCGCTCCCTCGATGATTCCGGGTATGTCGGCCATGACGAACGAGTGGCCGTCGCGGCACTCCACGATTCCCAGATTCGGTTCGAGCGTAGTGAAGGCATAGTCGGCGATTTTGGGTCTTGCGGCCGAAACCACCGACAGCAGCGTCGATTTGCCAGCATTGGGGAATCCCACCAGTCCCACATCGGCGAGAAGTTTGAGTTCCAGAATAAATGTACCCTCGCGGCCGTCCTCGCCGGGCTGCGCATAGCGCGGCGCCTGATTCGTCGCGCTCTTGAAGTGCCAGTTGCCGAGTCCGCCGCGCCCGCCCGCAAGCAGCACGGCCTTCTGCCCGTCCTCGGTCACTTCGCAGACCGTCTCACCCGTTTCGGCATCGCGTGCCACGGTTCCGAGCGGTACGTCTATCACGATGTCGCGGCCGTCGCGCCCGCTGCTTCTGGCTCCCGAGCCGGCCTGTCCGTCTTCGGCGAAGATATGCCTTTTTATATTTAAGGTGTATGAGCGTCCAGTACTGGCTATTGCCGCGCAGGATTATGCTGGCGCCGCGTCCTCCGTCGCCGCCGTCAGGTCCGCCGAAAGCTACGAACTTCTCCCTGCGGAAATGGGCAGAACCGGCCCCGCCGTGTCCCGAGCGACAGAAAATCTTGACGTAATCTACGAAATTGGATGATGGCATATTACTCTGTTTTCACCACACAAAGGTAACTATTTATAGATTATTTGCAATTTCATCCTCCGCGGCAGAGAAGTCATTTCGAGCCGCAAAATTTTTATTCGAATTTTTTTGTATACCTTTGCTTTCAAGATATGCAAGGGATTCCGGTCCGTGACGGGTCGGGGTTCTTGGTTTTTAGCGTATAATAAAAACTATCATAAAACTATGGCAAAGATTACTTACCTCACGGAAGAGGGGTTCAAAAAGATGAAAGACGAGCTCGAACACATGCGCTCGGTCGAACGTCCCGCCATTTCCGCTGCAATCGCAGAGGCGAGGGACAAGGGCGATTTGTCTGAAAACGCCGAATACGATGCGGCAAAGGAGGCTCAGGGAATGCGCGAAATGCGAATCGCGCAGATGGAGGCTCTGATTGCCAATGCACGCATACTCGACAAAAGCAAAATCGACACTAACACGGTGCAGATTCTCAACAAGGTCACGCTCAAAAACCACAATACCGGCAAGGATGTCGTCTACACTCTGGTTTCGGAGAACGAGGCCAATCTGAAAGAGGGCAAACTATCGGTAAACACTCCGATAGCCAAAGCCCTGCTGGGCAAAAAACGCGGCGACAAGGTGGACGTAACGGTTCCGGCCGGCGTCATCACGTTCGAGATTCTCGACATCGCCATATAACGACTACAAGAAAATTTCCTTCACTTTACCGAAAGAGGGTGGCCCGGAATACCGATTCCAGTCCACCCTTTTTCCATATCCGGCAACCGGCGGAATGCGGCCAATCGGGACGACCGCCGTCGCCTTTCCAACAAGCGCCCAGTTCCTAAATGCCTATACACGGCCGGTGCGAAGCCTTTTCGCCGCTTGCTCGGCCCTTTTCGCCTCAGAATACCACTCTTATGCCGGCCATAGCTCCGGCGCCTAATTCTCGATAGTGATTGAACGTGTAGAGCCGCGCGGCAGCCAGATTGCTTCCGCTTACGAATCCCCACAGTTTTTCGGTTATGCGGAAATCGACATCCACGCTCAGATTCACCGTAGCCGGCACGCGCGAAGTATAGACATCGCCCGAAAAATCGGTCCATACGCTGCCCTGCTCGGTTCTCGCGTCTATCTCCGGAAAGTATCTTGCCCCGAGCAGCACGGCCGACGCTCCGATGGAAAACTTGTTGCGATAGGAGTACCTGAGAGAGAGGCTCATGTCGTATTCAGGCATGCCGCCTCTGTGGGGCAGAGCATCGTTATCGTAACCGTAGTAGTTCACCTTGTACTCGGCCTCGAAGGCTCCTCGACAGCGACAGGCTGCAACTGCGCTCCGGCGGTAAACAGGTCCGTATCGTCCGAAATTATGCCGAACTGCCCCGTATCATCCGCTCCGGCTGGCATGTACAGGCTCACGAAGAACGGAATGCGTGCAAGAGAAGAGTAACCCGCAAAGGCCCTGTAAAGGAAACATTCCTTCACGCTGCCCTCTATTCCCACGCGCAGGTCTATCCTGCGGCCCGTCGGAGCTACGCTTCCGGCCGCGAGGTACGGATTACGCTCGGCCAAAGAGAAGAAAGAGCCAGAAACCACCTCGCCGCCGACCGTAAGGTAGGGAATAAAACAGCCGTCGGCAACATCTATTCGCAAGTCCACGACGGGGAATATATTGTGTCTGTCAGCATAGAGCCCGTCGTGCGTATACACATAATCCACTCCGGCCGCAAGATTCACCTTACGTGTGCGCAAAACGTATCTCGGAGCGACCTTCACAGTCGAGGTTCCCGCGTCGCGAAGAGCGACGGCGCCTATACGGCCTTCGTACCCGAGAGTAAAATCGAATCCGTGCGCTCCGTACATCTTGCCTATGCGGGCGAAAGCGTCTATGTCCACCTGCCTGTCGCAAGCGGCATCGTGCATGAAACCGGCCCCCAGCCCGACGACGAAATTAAACCGCGACATGTCCGCAAACGAGTCGCCGAACCGCAAACCGGCTCGAAGAGAGCCTATATCGACCATTCTGTCCGAAATCTTTCGGGGCATAAGCCGCTCTTCCGGCTGCACGGCGACCGAATCGAGCGAGAATGCGCCATAGCGGTAGGCCAGACGATTGTCGTAGGAAAGGCTGCCGCTCAAAGAGTAGCGTTTCCAGTTTTTGGTGCCGAACAGTCCGAGGGCATTGTCCATGAGGGTAGCCCTGTTGCGGCGGGAATCATAGTCGTTTTTCCTTTTGGAATACGAGCCGTAGTGTTTCACGAAGGCTCCCACCGTACTGCCGTCGTCGTCGCTCTTGGAGACATACGCATCCAGAAGGCTTTGCAGCGGGTAACCCGCGGCCGCCTTGATGTAAAACGGTCTGGAAACATGGTAGGGATTGGCGCTCACCGAAGCCGGACGTATCCTGCGGGCCTCGAACTCGGTGCTCCACGTGTGCGGCTCGACGGAGTATTCGATAACCGGACGCAGACTGACGGTGTCCGTCATGCGCGGCTGCACGGCTAACTTTCCGGCCTTCCCGACATGCGGGACATAGGCTTTGGTAACCTCGACCTGCTGGGACACCTGCGCCGAAAGCGTCGCGGCCGCAAAACAAAAAAACAGTAATGCCGATATTCTCTTCATAATCTTCCCTTATCTCTATTTCAATTTACCGATACGCTCGCGGGCCGTGCTGACGATTCCGTCCGTGGCAGGCGAATATCCGTCCACGATGCTCTGGTACGTAGCGCGAGCCTGGAACGTATCCCCGTCGGCCACATAAATGTCTCCGAGCGTTATGAACGCCTTGCCCAGCCAGTAGCTGTGCGGAGTGCCGCTCTCGGAAAACTCGAACACCTTCTTCTCCGCCGCACGCATATCGCCCGAGCGGTACAGCGCCTCGATTACCCTGTAAGCGCTTTCGGCACCCTGAACATCGCTGACGTCCTCGCTCAAACGTCCGTATATGTCCTGTGCCTGACTCTGATAGCCGCGGGCCGTCAGTATGCCGGCCTTCGCAAACAGCAGCTCGCGCAACTTGGCGTCGCTGCGCATCCGTCCGCTCTCGAACTGCTCGCAGGCGGCCAGAATCCTCAACGTATCGCCCTCGGCAATCGTCGCATCGGCGAATCCCTCCACCGCACGACGAACCATCTCCGGCTCGGTCGTACTGCCGCTCAGTCGCTCGTAGGCGTCGGCAGCCTGACGGTAAAGTTTTTTTCGGCATACGCCAGCGACGAAAGACGCTCCAACCCACGGACGGTATAGTCGTTGTCCTTCATGTTGCAAAGCGCGGTGAATTCGGCGACAGCCCCTTTCCTGTCGCCCAAGCTGTCTGCGGCACTCGCCGAGGAAATAGAGGGTTTGCGGTACGTACATTCCGTCCGGATTGGAGGCGAGATAGTTTTCCAATGCCGAAACGGCCTTGTCCGCATCGCCCGAAACATATACCTTCTGCGCGGCTGCGAACGAGAGCGAATCGCGCTGTCTTGCACTCAAATCGGTCTCGAAACCGGCGCGGCGTGCGAAGTCGAAATACCCGTTCACGTCGTTGTTGTCCACGTATATCTCGCGAATCGCCTCCGCTGCTCCCGCCGCCTCGCTCGACTTGGGCGCAAGCTCGACTATACGCTTGTAATAGTCCAATGCACGGGCTCCGTCGCCCATGTTCTGATACGCCAAACCGATATTGGACAGAGCGTCCGAATAGCGTTCCGATGCGGGGTATGCCTTTATGAAATTCTCGAACGTCTTGGCGCCGGCGGCATAATCGCCCTGAACCATATAGGTGCGGCCCAACTCGTACATGGCATCGTCCACCCACTCTCCGCCGCCGTCCTTTATTATGGCGTTCAGGCTCTCTATCTTCCGCTGCGGCCGATCCACCAGTCCGAGCATCATCGCCCGCTGGTACGCGGAGTAATATTTCTGGTCGCCGCCGACGGCTGCCGCCTTGTCGTAGCACTCTATTGCACGCCAGTAGGCACGCTGCGAATGCTGCGCATCGCCCAGACGATTGAAGGCATCGGCCATGTAGTCGTCCTTCGTCTTGTAGCGCGACAGGAAGTCCTCGAACCACTTCTGGGCCTGTTCCCAATCCTGCAAGCCGAAATACGAATAGGCGGTGCCGTAACGCGCCATGACGTTCTCCGATTCGGAAGCTGGCGATAGCGCGAGATAGCGGGCGTATTTGTCTATCGCCTCCTTGTACTCGCCCCGTGCATACAGAATCTCGCCCTGCCAGAAATATGTCAGGGCCTTGTATTTAGCGTTGTAGCCGTATCTCGAAGCATCGGACAGAAGCCGCTCGGCATTCTGCAAATCCCCCTGACCGTAATATTCCAGAGCACGGAAATAGGTAATCTTTTGAAGCGCCGCCTTTATGTCGTTATCCGGATTGGGATAGCGTATTATGGCATCGTAGGCCGCCGAGTAATTCTGCGAATTGTAGTATGCCGATATGAGATACTCCTTGACCTGCGAGGCCTCGGGCGAATCGGGATACTCGGCAAGATAGCGATTAAGCACGTTTATCGTCTCGTTGAAACGGCCGCTTCCCAGACTCGAACTGCAACTTGCCGTAATTGAACAGTGCGCTGCGGCTGATTTCATCGTTCATCCCGCGGCTCGAAGCTATCGAAAAACGACTGCATGGCCCGCGTCTTGTCGCCCGTTTTTAAGGTAGCAGTCCGCCAAGTGGTAGCTGGCATTCTGCGACAGTGCATCGTCGGCGCTGCACACCTTGGCCAGATACGGTGCGGCGTTGCGGTAATCGCCCTCCTTGTAGAGCGAAAAGCCCGCTATGTAATTCTCGCTGCGTCCCATGTCTCCGCCCTCGGCCTCGTATTTTTTAATATACCGGTCCGCCCGATGAAAAGTCGGACAGATGAAACCACGACTCGGCCAGCACGCGCAAAAAGTTCGACACGGCGCTCGGGCGTAGCACCTGCGAGCAGCTTGTCGCCATTGCCGGTCACATACTCGTAATTGCCGTCCGCGAACTCCAACTGCAAAAGGTAATACGGCACCACATCGGCATAGGAGCGGTTGGAGGCCAGAGAGGTGAAAATCTCCCTTGCCCGCCCGTTGTTTCCGCGCACGTAATCCATATAGCCGATATAATAGCGGGCATGCGGATAGTAGCTGCTTTTCGGCGACACGTCGTTCAGCCTGATGCAGGCGGCATCCCAGTCTTCGGTATTGAAATACGAATGCCCCGTCTTGAAATTGTACTCGTCCCGGCTCTCGGCGTCCAAAGCGTGAGGGTTCACGGCAAGAAGACTTACGAGCGCACCTTCGTAATCCCCCTGATTGTACAGCAGCGTACCCTGATAGAAGCGCACCTGATTGCCCCAGACCGAGTTCGGATATTTCTCCGAGAATGCAGCAAGAGCGTCGCCGGCATCCCTGCTCCCGAGTTTGACTCTGCACAGGGCGCTCAGAAAATCCGCTTCGCAGCGGCCCGAAACATCGTCGGCATCCAAATGCCTTTCCGCCTGTCCGAGTTCGTATTCGGCAGCTGCCCACTGGCCGTGACGCACCAGTTCGCGTGCACGGCGCAAAGGTCCGTCCGCACTACGAACCGAAAAGGCAGCCGACAAAAACAGAGGATACAAAGTACTTTACGCATAATCGCCCTTTTTTTACATTTTTTTCACAAAAATACGAACTTTTATGCAAACCGGACCGCAGAGCGATGCGTTTTTTTGGCCCAGTGCGCGAATACTTTCGTTTTTCGGACCGGTTGCATTACCTCCGCTCTCGAACCGATGCCCGACACGATGTCCGTAATCTCCTCCACAGGCAGCATACGCCCGATTCCATCGCTTCACGGCATCGACGCGCTACTTCTCCTTCACTGCGAGCGGATGCCTGATGCCGCGGTACTCGCGCAGCACGGCCCGAACGCTGCCTACGCGCACCGGCGACTCGATAAGAAGCGGGATGCGGTTGTCGTCGTCCGAAATCCAGAGCGTGAACTCGGAACCGTCCTCGAAGCTCTCGGCCGAAGTTGTGGCTATCTGGCACCTGAATTTCAGAGCGTCGAAACGGCCTATGCCGCGTATCTTTATCCGTTCGCGTCCCAGCAGCGAGTAACCTATGGTGCGGACCGTATCCTCCAAAACAAGATGCAGCGTATGGCGCTGTCCTACGGCATAATCGCCGAAATCCTTCTGTCTGAGATTGTAGAACAGCGCCACGGCATCGAAACTTTCGTCCGAGAGACTTTGCTCCTTGCTGCGCTCCTCTTTCCAGCGTTTGTTTTTGTACACGCTGCGCATAACGCCATGCTGCCAGTCGTAGTCGTATCGTGCGCGGAACTCGTAACCGCCCTCGTAAAGATTCACGTCCAGCGAGCGCGGCCGCAAATCCACCGAGTCCATACGGCTCACGTAAGTGTCGTTCAAATCGAAAAACCAGCGGAAAAACGGCAGTGTGCGTCCGTTGGCTGTTATCTTATAAAAAGTCTCACCGTCCTCCCGCTCGACTGAACATTTGAGCGTCGCCCGTCCGACGACCGTATTGGGCACCATCTTGGCGCGGTAGCTCACCGCATACGTCAGCCTTCTCTCCGTCTCCGAACGCAACCGGCCTGCCGGCAAGGGCCGCCACAGCCGCCGAAAGGAAGACAAACGTAAAAACATCGGTCTTGCGACCGCTCCGAACCGTATCTTGTCCATAAACATCACTCTTTTTCTCTACTGCATTTTTTTGCCTCACTACGCGCTTTCTGCCGGAAACACATTCATGAAATCATGCTGAAATCCCTGTCTGCCGAATTTTTCGTAACGTTTTTTTCAGCACCCGAAGCACTCCGTACTCTTCCGACCGCAGTTCGGGGTCCCGTTCGAGTATCCTCTCGGCGAGCGTGCGCGTCGTCTCTATTATCCGGCCGTCCCTGCTCAGATTGGCTATTTTTAGTTCAAAGGCCATACCGCTCTGCTGCGTTCCGCTCAAATCGCCCGACCCGCGCAGCTTCATGTCGAGTTCCGACAACCTGAATCCGTCCGACGTCTCCACCATGGCATCCAACCGTTTTCGGGCGTCGGACGAAAGTTTTGGGCCGCTCATGAGCACGCAGTACGACTGGGTTCCTCCGCGCCCCACCCTTCCGCGAAGCTGGTGCAGCTGCGAGAGGCCGAACCTCTCGGCGCTCTCTATCACCATAACGGTGGCATTGGGTACGTCCACACCCACTTCTATAACCGAAGTGGCCACCATGATGTCGGCATCGCCGCGCTTGAAGGTATCCATAGCCGTCTGTTTTTCGTCCGGCTTCATCTTTCCGTGCACCATCACCGTCCTGTACTCCGGTTCGGGAAACTGCGCCATGATGCTTCGGTAGCCGGCCTCCAAATCCTTGTAATCCATCTTCTCCGACTCCTTGATGAGCGGATAGACCACGTATATCTGACGGCCGGAGGCTATCTCGCGCCGCATGAAGGCATACAGCGAAGCACGTGCCGCATCGCTCTGCCGCAGCGTCTTTATCGGTTTGCGTCCCGGCGGCAGCTCGTCTATGACCGAAACGTCCAAATCCCCGTAAAGGGTCATCGCCAGCGTGCGCGGAATAGGCGTGGCGGTCATGACCAGAATATGCGGCGGCCGCTGGTTTTTGGTCCACAGCCTCGCCCGCTGCTCCACTCCGAAACGGTGCTGCTCGTCGATGACCACAAGCCCCAGATTCGAAAACTGCACGCGGTCCTCGATAAGGGCATGGGTGCCTATCAATATATCCGTCCGCCCCGATGCAGCGCGTTCCAGAATCTCGCGTCTTTCGGCCGTGCGCGTGGCTCCGGTCAGTATGTCCACCGTCACGTTACACGGCCCAAGCATGCGCGTTATGGAGGCATAGTGCTGACGCGCCAGAATTTCGGTCGGCGCCATCATGCAGGACTGGAAGCCGTTGTCCGCGGCGAGCAGCATGCTCAACAGCGCCACGAGCGTCTTTCCGCTGCCCACGTCGCCCCTGCAACAGGCGGTTCATCTGATGTCCCGAAACCGTATCGCCGCGAATCTCCTTTACCACGCGCTTCTGCGCTCCGGTAAGCGGGAAAGGCAGACGGTCGTTATAAAATCCGCCGAACTTCTCCCCGACGCGAGAGAACACGAATCCCGAATCGTAGCGTATCCGTGCCGAGCGTTTGGACATTATACCCAACTGGATGCCCAGAAGCTCGTCGAATTTGAGACGGTATTCGGCCCCTGTGCAGCAAGTCGTGGTTCTGCGGGAAATGTATATTGTAGAGGGCCTCTTTCAGAGTTATAAGACCGTATTCGGAGCGTAGGCTCTCGGGCAGCGTCTCGAAAATGTGCGGTTCCGAAACTTTCCAAAGCGAGGCTTGCAGGGCATATATGCCTTTGGTGCCGAGTTGTGCGGCGGAGAGTTTTTCGGTAGTCGAGTAAACGCCCTGCAACACGGCCTTCGGGCGGTCGGCGGCCGAGAGCGTCGTCTCCACCTCGGGATGCACCATGCTCAAAGCCCCGCGGTAGAAGCTGGGCCGGCCGAAAACCACGTATTCGCGGCCCTCTTCGAGTCGCTTTTCAATCCATTTCGCACCCTGAAACCATATTAGTTCGGCCGTAGAGGCTCCGTCCGAGACCGTCACAGAAAGACGCTGCTTGCGCCCCTCGCCGAGCATGCTCTTCGACAGCACGCGAACGCGCAGCTGCACGTAGGAGGTCATCTCCTCAGAAATCTCCGATATGCGGTATATCTTCGAGCGGTCGATGTATCGGAACGGAAAATAGTATAGCAAATCCCCGAATGTGGTTATGCCCAGTTCGTGCGCCAGAAGCGACGCACGCTGCGTGCCCACCCCGTGCAGGAATTTCACGTCCGTGTTCAGAAACCGTATGTCCGTCTCCATACTCATGGCTTGTCGGCCTCAAAGTTACGAAAAAAACGTATCTTTTGCCTATCCCAAAAATCGAAACCGAGACATGGCCGAACTTTTGTTCTTCTCTCACCCGCTATCGCCGCACGCACACCGTACCGGTGAAAAATCGGGCCAATCGAAATCGGAGGCGGCAACCCCGTCGCAGTACAGTCCATGACTTCCACCGACACGCTTGATACCGCTGCATGCGTAGACCAGATATTAAGCATACGCAAGGCCGGAGGGCACATCGTAAGGCTCACGGCGCAGGGCCGCAGACAGGCCGAGAACCTGAAAGACATATACGAATCGCTGCACCGCGTCACCGACGACACCGCTCTTGTGGCCGACATACACTTTCTGCCCTCAGCTGCCGAGATAGCTGCCGAGGCGGTGGACAAGGTGCGCATAAATCCGGGCAACTACAACGACGCGGGTGGCGAACTGGACGCCCTGATAGACAAATGCAAGGCTCTGGGCCGCTCGCTGCGCATAGGCGTCAATCACGGCTCGCTCTCCTCACGCATGACGGCCATGTACGGCGATACGCCCGAAGGAATGGTCGCCTCGGCCATGGAGTTTTTGCAGCGCTGCCGCGAAAAGGATTTCGACCAAGTGGTCGTGTCGATGAAATCGAGCAACACGCGGGTCATGGTTCAGGCCTACCGTCTGCTCGTAAAGGAGATGGACGAACGGCAGATGCACTACCCGATTCATCTGGGTGTAACCGAGGCGGGCAATGCACTGGACGGACGCATAAAATCGGCGGTCGGCATAGGAGCGCTTCTGGCCGACGGCATCGGCGACACGATACGGGTGTCGCTCACCGAAGCGCCAGAGAACGAAATTCCGGTAGCCCTCATGCTCACGGACTATTTCGCGGCAAGAGAGGGGCACGAAGAGGTTTCCGACATCACGGATCCGACACTGTTTTCCGCATTCGAATACCGTCCGCGCAAAAGCCTGCCGACGGCTGGCATAGGAGGAGGCGCCGTGCCGGTAATATATTCCGAACTGAACTCGGAGCAGCGAGCCTGTCTGGGCGACGGCATCGTGGTTGCCGGAGCGACGGGCGAAAAATCCTGTGGCCGAGTGGCGCTCGACGATACTGAACATGAGTGCGAGGGGCGACATGCGGCCCGTCATAATTCACCGCAGCTACTGCGAAACAGACCCCGAACATCTCGCGGTAAAGGCTGCTGCGGACTTCGGCGTAATGTTTTTGGACGGTCTTGCGGACGGCATGTACTTGGAATGCGAAGGCGTCGCGCAAAGCACGGTGGACGAAATATCGCTGTCCATACTCCAAGCATCGCGCGTGCGCATGTCCCATACCGAGTATATCGCATGCCCGGGATGCGGACGCACACTCTACGATTTGGAGAGCACGCTCGAAAAGATAAAACGCGCCACGGGGCATCTTCCCGGGCTGAAAATAGGAGTAATGGGCTGCATAGTGAACGGCCCCGGAGAGATGGCGGACGCCGACTACGGATACGTTGGCGCCGGACCTGACCGCATAACGCTCTACCGCGGAACCGAAGTGATTCGCAAAGCCATACCTCAAAGCGAAGCGATAGAGGAACTGGTATCTCTGCTCAAAAAAGACGGCCGATGGATAGAACCCGAGTCTTGACGGTGCTCCCCATAGCATACGGAGGTGACATAGGCTACTGGGCAAGACTGCTCGGTGGGCCCTGCACGATAGACGTGCACGAAAACTGGGTCAAACAGAGCATGCGCAACCGCCAGAGCATAATCTCGGCCTCGGGTGTAACGACGCTCAGCGTAAACGTGTGCGGCCGCGGAGCACGCATGCTCACGCGCGACGTGCGCATAGACTACTCCAAACGCTGGCAGCACCAGCACTGGATTTCTCTTGTATCGGCGTATCGCAACTCCCCCTATTTCGATTTCTACGAAGAGTTTTTCGAGCCGTTCTACTCCCGACGGTTCGACTTTCTGCTCGACTTCGATTTGCAGTACATGCAGACGATTCTAAAAATTCTGGGGCGCGATTTTTCGCCAGTCTTGTCCGAAAGCTACATTCCGGCATCCGAGGACATCGCCGATTTTTCGGGGTAAACGCGCCGCAACGCTTCCCGATACCGCATTCGAACCCTACACGCAGGTATTCAGCGACAGGATGCCATTCGCGCCCAATCTCTCGATTCTGGACCTGATTTTTCTCGGAAGGCCCCGATGCGGCCGCCTACATCGAGCGGCTCGGAGACTATCTGCTCTGAGTGATGTTGAACACCGTCTTGTCGGAAGCCCAGCCGGAACGGGCCTCCAAACGGTTTATGCCGCCGCGAAGCCTCCGCATTCTCCCATACGAACACTCCGTGCACGCCGTTTCGGGTTCCCACGCTCTTGTTGTTCACCAGAAGCTCCACCTCGGCCTGATTGGAGTAAACCTTTATGGTCTGCGTGCGCGAGGAACGGGTGTCGCGCCGCTTTTCGGTGATATATACGAACGGTTCGGATTCGTTCCAGTTGGCCTTGTACAGATAATAGGCGTCCTTGCGGTCCTTGCGGTCGAAGGTCACCATGCCGTAGTCGTTGGTGCCCTTGCCGTCGCCCCATACGCGACCCACGGCGCCGAAGTCGAACATGTTGCCGACCCATACGCTCCAAATGGTCGAATCGCATGCCGCATTCTCGAAATACCGCTCATGAAAATAGGTGTGCCAGCCCTCGGGATGACGATTGCTGAGCATCACCGGCCGCGTGAGGGTGTCGTCCTGCTGGAATATGGAACCTCCCGCAGCATAGCTCACTCCGTACTTCATGTCTTTCCACTTGCGGTTCATCATCTCTTTCCATACCAGAATATCGTCGGGCAGTCCCTCCGACCAACCGAAAGAGTGGTCGAAAACTATCAAATCGGTCACGCTGTTTATCTCCCCGTCCTGATTGCTGGCGGCAATGGTCTTTCTGGCGGGATCGAGCGCCGAGGCTATCGAATCCAGCCGAACGATATACGGTACGGGATCGTCGCCGCGGTACTCGACATCGGAGAACAATCCCCAGAAGAGTATCGAGGGATGGTTGTAGAGCTGCCGTATCATCTCGCGCAGCTGCTGCTGGCCGTTCTCCTTGAAACTCCGCGAATTGATGAAAGCCTTGTCGGTATAGTACGTCGCACCGGTGAACGGCAAATCCGTCCACACTATCACGCCGGCCTGATCGCACAAATCGTAAAAATAGTCGGCATGGCGTCCGCCGGCCACCCTGACGGCATTGGCTCCCATCTCGCGCATGATATTGAAGTCCTCCTCTATCTGCATAGGGGTTACGGCCGGACCGACCATCACCCTGTCCTTATGCATCACCACGCCGTGAACCGGATACGGCTCGCCGTTGAGCATGAATCCCTTGTCGGTAACCTCGTAATAACGGAATCCCGTATCGACGGTCAGGGAATCCAGCACCGTATTGCCGGATACGAGCGAAAACTCGGCCTGATAGAGATACGGATTTTTTTCAGTCCGTTCCACAACACCGGATTCTCCAACACGAACGGAAGCTCCACCCGCCAATCTCCGCGGGTTCCCGCCGCCACGTCAGCGACGCTCTGCGAGGCCACGCGCCCGTCCGCATCCACCAGACGCATTCTCAGATAGCTGTCGTCCGGAATGCCAGCCCGCGAGGTCAGATTCATCACGGCCTTTCCCTCGACCCTGTCGCCGGCAACGCTCGAAGTTTCGATATACACTCCCTGCGAAGCGTCTTCCAGAGGGCTGAAAGCTGCATCCGAGGTAACTATGAGCTTTATGCCCCGATATATTCCGCCGTACACGTTGGCTTCTCCAGCCGTGGGCATTACGTCCATGCGCGGCGAATTATTGACCATAATCCAGAAAAAAAGTTGCCCGCTCCGTACCGCAGAACATCGGTAATCTCGCACGAAAAGGCGGTGCTTCCACCACGATGCTCGCATATATGCTTGCCGTTGAGCATCACGTCAGTAACGGTCGAAGAGCCTTCGACGAGCAAGAACACCCTGCTGCCCTGCCATGAGGCGGGGACATCGACGCTTTTCAGGTAGTTGCCTATTCCGCGGAAATAGTCCCTTCTGCCGCTCAGAGCGTCGTTGTTCCATGTGTGCGGCAAGTCCACGAGCATCGACTTGTCGCTGCTGGTTTCGTTATTGGTGAAAAACTTCCAGTCGCGGTTGATGGTAACCACCTCGCGGGCCGACGCACTCGTGGAAAGCACGAGCGACAACAATAAAACTATATGACGTACAATACTGCGCATAACCGAAAAAAACAAATACAAAAATAGACGGCCTGTCCGTCCAATTTGCCACAAAGTTAAAAATAAATGAAAAAAATTATCCTTATTTTCGTCGAATTAAAAAAACGATTATGAACTGGCTCGATATAGTCATAGCGATTCCTCTTCTGATAGGCCTGTGGGACGGATTCCGACAGGGATTAATCGTGCAAATCATAGGTCTGGCCGCGCTTGCGGCCGGAGTATATCTGGCATTCGTGTTCGGTCCCAAAGCAGGCATGATGTTGGGATTGGAGGGTTTGACTGCAACGGCAGTCGGTTTTTTTCGCGGTCTTCGCAGCGGTCGTAGCAGCACTGTTCCTTCTGGGGCGTCTTACGCGCGGACTGTTCAAAATCGCGGGTCTGGGCATTTTCGACACCCTGCTGGGAATGGTATTTTCGACACTCAAAGCGGCCCTCATAGTAGGCGTACTTTTGATGTGGCTGTCCGATTTGGATACCGACAAGACGATTATCAAAGAGAGTGCCGCAAAATCCTCGCGGCTGTACGGGCCCGTGTTGAAAATATCGCAGACGGCATTCCCGTATCTTCTGTCCGTAAAGGACAAGTTCCTAAGCACTGAAAACGAGCGGACATGAACAGCGGAAAAGCAACGGTAACGGAAAGTACGGGCAGCTTGGTACGAAATAGTCTCCGACGACGGGCAGAGACTGAAATGCCGCATAAGGGGCCGCATGCGCCTGCGTTCGGCGCGTTCGACGAATCCCGTCGCCGTGGGAGACCGCGTGCAGTGGCAGACCGACTCACAGGGGCAGTGCGTGATTACCGACATAATGCCGCGGCGCAACTACATCCTGCGCCGAGCCTCGAATCTGTCAAAAGAGTCGCATATCATAGCAGCCAACCTCGACGCCGCAGCTCTTGTGGCGACGCTCGGCTCTCCGACGACGAGCCCCGAGTTCATAGACCGCTTTCTGGTTACGTGCGAAGCATACGGCGTCCCGCCCGTAATAGTGCTGGGAAAGGCCGACCTCGCCCGACAGACACCCGAACGTATGGCCGAGTTCATCGACATATACGAAAACGCGGGCTATCGGGTCATCGTACTCTCGGCCCTGACTGGCGAGGGGGTGGACTCGTTCGCCGAAATGCTCGCAGGCCGCACCACGCTGATAGCCGGAAATTCCGGAGTAGGCAAATCCTCACTGATAAAGGCCATAGACCCGAATGCCGATGTCAGAACCGGCGAAATATCCCGTTCGCATCACAAGGGCATGCACACGACGACTTTCGCACGCATGTATCAGGTGGCCTCGGGGCGCGTCATCGACACTCCGGGCATCAAAGGCTTCGGACTGCTTGACATAAGCGCCGACGAGCTTCCGCGCTATTTTCCCGACTTCATGCGCCACAGCCCGCAGTGCGGCTACTACAACTGCACGCACACCCACGAACCGGACTGCGCCGTGCTTCGGGCCGTGCAGAGCGGCCAAGTATCCGTTTCCAGATACGAGAGTTACCTTAAAATGCTCGACGAAGATGACAAATACAGATAAGAAACGGCTCGACGAGCTATGCGCAGGCAAATCCGCCGAATGGTTCGAAACCCGGGCAGAGTATCTCGGAGGTTTTATCACCGAGCAGCGGCTGCTGACCATGGCTCGGACATTGGACATGCGCACCCGCTACATGACCGTCTGCATGGAGAACACGTTCCACCCGCAGAACGCCAGCGCACTGGTACGCACCTGCGAGGCATTCGGCATTCAGGACATATACACCATAGATAACTTGTGCCGGTTCAATCCGAACCTGCACATAGTAAAAGGCACGGACAAGTGGATAGACATACGCCGAAGCGGCTCGACCGACGCTGCGCTCGACACGCTGCAATCGGCCGGCTACCGCATCATAGCCACCACGCCACACCGAGGAGACTGCACGCCGGAGCAATTCAACGTAACGGCCGGCCCGTTCGCAATAGTGTTCGGCACCGAACATGCCGGAATATCGCAGCAGGTGATGGAGCGAGCCGACGGGTTCGTGCGCATTCCCATGTGCGGATTCGTCGAATCGCTGAACGTCTCGGCCAGCGCATCGGTACTGCTTTACATTCTTGCGCAAAAGGTCAGAAACTCCGGCGTGGACTGGCAACTTTCGCGCCATGAACGCAGCCGAATCATGTTCCGCTGGCTGATGCTCAGCATAAAGGATTCTTACGGAGTATTGGAAAGAGGTTTTTCATCGAGATAAAATGGACACGATACTGAGAAAGCAGTTTCTGCAAAACGTCGGGCAGACATCGCCCTCGCCGCTGCTCATAGAGGTAGAGAGGGCCGAAGGGGTATTTTTCTACACGCCGGAGGGCAAAAGATATTACGATTTGGTTGCCGGCGTGTCTGTAAACAACGTCGGACACGGCAATCCGAAAGTAGTGCAGGCGGTTTGCAGTCAGGCCGAGCAGTACATGCACATAATGGTATACGGTGAAATGGTGGAGCGTCCGCAGGTGCGCTATGCCGCACGTCTCGCCGAGCTTCTGCCACCTGCATTTAGCTGCGTATATTTTCTCAACTCCGGTTCGGAAGCCGTGGAAGGTGCACTCAAAATAGCCAAACGCTATACCGGACGCACGCAGCTCATTTCGTTCCGCAGAGCTTATCACGGCTCCACTCTCGGACCGCTCAGCATAATGGGCTCACCGGAGGGCGAACTGTACAAGAACGCTTTCAGGCCGCTTGTTCCGGATGTTGATTCGATAGAATTCGGCGACTTCTCGCAGATAGAACGCATCACGAACCGCACGGCAGCCGTACTGGTCGAGCCGGTGCAGGGCGAGGCCGGTGTAAGGATACCACCCGAAGGATTTCTCGAAGCGCTCCGCCGGCGCTGCACCGAAACGGGAGCGCTGCTCATATTCGACGAGATTCAAACCGGATTCGGCCGAACGGGTTCACTTTTCGCCTTTCAGAAATACGGCGTAGTGCCCGACATAATGTGCGTGGCCAAAGCATTCGGCGGAGGCATGCCTCTGGGAGGATTCATCTCCTCGCCCGAAATCATGAATACGCTGACATTCAATCCGGTGCTGGGCCATATAACCACTTTCGGCGGACATCCCGTATGCTGTGCGGCCGGACTCGCGGCACTGGAATACCTGCTCGAAGAAAAGCTCGCCGAGCAGGCGGAAGCCAAAGGTGCGTTGTATCAGACTCTTATCGAGGGGCACCCGCAAGTGAAAGAGATACGCCGCAGCGGACTGCTCATGGCCGTCGAGCTTGGCGACAGCGACAAGATGTACCGCATAATGGAACTGTTCAAGCAGTACGGCATCCTGAGCGACTGGTTCCTGTTCTGCGACACGGCATTCCGCATATCGCCGCCGCTGACAATCTCCGAACAGCAGATACGCGAAAGCTCGCGCATAGTGCTCGACTGTCTGGACCGACTGTAATAGGAAGGACAGCAGCGCAACGGCAATCGCCACCGGCTGCAAAATGCTAACGGGTTGCTACTTAACTTGATACGGGCAAGACGCGGATAACACTCAATACACGAATCTGCGCCGTATCACTGTCTTGTTGCCAGCCCCGTCCACGGCGGTAAAACTCAGCGAATGGTCTTTGCCCTGCCGCATGCGTGCGGGGTCGAACACGAGCGTCGCCGTTCCGCGGATGATGTTCTGTTCGAGAATCGCCCACTGTCCGTCCACCTCGCACTCGAACGAGGCTATACCCGAGAAATTGTCGGACATGGCGAACGTCACGCTTTTTTTCGGCCGCTCAAAGTCTCGCCGTCGGCAAACGACGGTTTTACGACAGGAGAGACCGTATCCACGACAACGCAATAGACCCCGAACGAGGAAAGCGTTCCCTCTACCTTGCCGTCCTTGTAACGTCCGCCCGCGTGAGACAGCGTTCCTTTGTCCGACACCGAGGCTATACGCGCCTTGGACTGCAAAGGCGCCGGAACATCGGCCGCTATCGCAATGGCGAAAGGTTTGTGCAAAGGGAACCCTCGCGGCTGCCAATCGAGTAGATTTTTCGAAAGCGGAGCTACGCCGTCACCGCGCTGTGCAAGAGAAGGACGAACCTCCCGCTGATTGTAGAATATCGGTTCGTAAAGCGCTCCGGCGGGAATCGTAACAAAAGCCCCGTCCGCAGCGTGGGAGAATTTGGCATCGCAAAAGGCTCTGCGGCCGGCCGGTCTCTCGGGCATGCCTGCCGGAGCCGCACCGACGATATCGAAGCCCAGCGACGCACTGTTTCCGCTGTCGTCCTCAACCAGGATGTCCACCCTGCGGCTTTGTCCCTGCGGCGCTTCGACAAGGCCTCTATTCACGACATGCTTGTACATCGGATTCAGATTGTTCTGCATCAGAGCCAGCATGATGTGTTCGTTTCGCGAGCCGCACTGCGAGGCGTAATCGACGCTGGCATTGCAGTAGCGCGTGTTGGAGAACAGGAACTCGTCCTTTTCGAACACCACCGTCGCGGCACCGTCCACCCTCTGGGTCACGCGGTAGACGCCGAACGTATTGTTCACGTCGTTCTTGCGGTCGGTGGTCTCGATTACGAAATACCCTCCCCCGTACACCTCGACCGGCGAGACGGCGGAATAGTCGTTGCCGACAGAGGTCAGTTCGATTCTTCGCGGCGCCGCATGCAAAGGCACTCCCGCCACGGTATCGACATGCACGTAATAGAGACCCGCGATAAGAGGCGGAATATCGTCGCGCACGCTCACGAATCCCCGTGCCAACGTATTCAGAGTGCGCGAGTCGGACGTGCGGCGAATCTCGAAGTGCAGATGCGGTCCGAGCGAGTAACCCGAATTGCCGGACAAGGCCACCTTCTCGCCCTTTTTCACCGGAAACATTTCGGGAGAGGGGAACAGATTGATGCTGTTCCTGTGCTGCTCGTAGCGCTGCTCCGTAAGGTATTTCTCCACTTCCGGCATAAAGCTCTGCAAATGGCCGTACACGGAAGTGGTGCCGTCAGGATGCGCGATATAAAAGCGCACGACCGTAGCCGCCCGGGGTCACCGATATGCGCGAAATGTAGCCGTCCGCCACCGAATAGACGTTATGGCCAACCGAGCCGCCGGTCTTTATGTCTATTCCCGAGTGGAAATGATTCGTCCGCATCTCCGCGAAATTGGCCGAAAGCAGCGGAGGTACATCCATGGGAAAACGGTATGGGCTCTGCGCCGCAGCGCACAAACCAGTCAGTACGGACACCGCCGCAAGTACCGCACATCTAATCTTCATCCTTTTTCATCTTTGCAAATTATGTCCGCCGCCCCTATCACATCTTCGTAATCGAAGCCCAGCGACAGACCGTAACGTATTATTTTCGTTCTTTTTTCGTAAGCCGTTCCGCTCGAAAGGCTTTTAAGTTTACGCTCCATGCGCACGAGCAGCCTTCTGCCGTCCGCCTGCGCGTCCAAAAGCGAAAGGGCCTGCTCGATTGCGCCGCGCTCCACGCCCTTGGCCGCAAGAGCCGCACGAATCTTGTGCACTCCCCAGCCGCTCAGGCTCATCTTGTCGCGCACGTAAGCCGCCGCGTAGCGGTACTCGTCTATAAAACGCTCTCCGGTAAGTTTCCGTATCACCGCATCCGCATCCGCATCCGATATGCCCCAGCGGCGCATAAGCCTGCGTGCGTCCGATATGCACTTCTCGCTTCGCGAGCACAGCCGCATAAGCGACGAGAGGGCCTGTTGCGGAGTTTTTTCGTTTCCTACTTTCGGCATCTTATCATTCTGGGTTTACCGTTCAAGTCGCTGCGAACCTCCACGTCGGCGAATCCTTCATTCTTCAACATGGAAGCGGTCTGCACGGCTGCGTTTTCATACACCTCGAAAAAAACAGACTTCCGCCTGTCGAAAGGCTGCGGCGTGCGAAACGGGCCGCGGCGCGATAAAAATAACAGCAGGTCGTCGTCCGGAACGAAAAAGCGCCGAATGCGGCTCGTAATCCAGAACGTTGCGACACATGCCTTTCGCATCCGAAGCCGGCACGTAGGGAGGATTGGAGACTATGACGTCGAACGCTCCCACGTCCAGAACCTCGTCGAGAATATCCCCCTGCACGAAATCCACCGACACGCCGTTGAGCCGTGCATTCTCTCGGGCATAATCGAGCGCAAATGGCGAAATATCCAATGCCGAGACACTGCTTTCGGGCAGCTCCGCAGCAAGACAAACCGCGATGCACCCGCTGCCGGTGCCTATATCCAATATGCGGCATGGCGTCCCCCTCACGGCACTTATCACCCAATCTACCAGGCTCCTCGGTTTCGGGCCTCGGAATGAGCACGCCCTCGCCCACGCGGAACTCGCGGCAGTAAAATTCGGTCCGGCCGACAACGTACTGCACCGGTCGGAAATTTTCCATCTGCCGCATCGTCTCCTCGAAACCCTCGGGCAGTGTCACCTCCTTCTCCGGCTCCACAATCATCTCGCGTCTCGAAAAGCCGCACAGATGCTCTGCGAGAATCATGGCAATGCCGGCAGCCTCACGCTCGCCGTAAAGCGGGGCGAGACGGCCGGAAATATGTCTTACAAGGCCGCGGCGCGTCATCGGACAGTGTGTGTACTATTTATGACGCTTTGCCAGCTCGTCCTCCAAATCGGCAATCGAACAGCCCATCTGTTCGAGCAGCACCAAAAGGTGGTAGATCAGATCCGACGCCTCGTAAATGAAGCGGTCACGGTTGCCGTCCACAGCCTCGATAACGCTCTCGACGGCCTCCTCGCCGACTTTCTGAGCGATTTTATTCACGCCCTTCGTAAAAAGTCTGGTGGTCTAGGAGCCGTCGGGCATCTGAGCGTGACGGCCCTGAATCACCGTTTGCAGGTAGCGTATGAATCCCTCGTTGGCCGGCGTATCGAAACAGCTCACGGTGCCACGATGGCAGATAGGTCCGTGAGGCACGGCCTTTATGAGCAGCGTATCGCTGTCGCAGTCAGCATCGACCGAAACTATATCCAGAAAATGTCCGCTGGTTTCGCCCTTCGTCCACAGTTTGCCGCGCGTGCGGCTGTAAAACGTTACGCGGCCCTCGGCCATGCTCTTGTCGAAAGCCTCCTTGTTCATGTAGCCGAGCATCAGCACTTTGAGCGTGGCTGCATCCTGAATGACGGCAGGAACGAGTCCGTCGCTGCTCTTGCTAAGATTCAAATCTTCGAATTTCATAATCTTACGTTTATCTTCAATTTGTACAATTCGTTTTTAAGAACGGGAATCGGTATCTCCTCGTAATGGAATATGCTCGCTGCCAGAGCCGCATCGGCCCGGCCTTCGGTAAGCACATCGGCTATATCGCGCACGCTGCCGGCACCGCCCGAGGCGATAACAGGTATCGACAGTCTCTCGGCCAGTTCGGCGAACGTGTCGCACGGATAGCCGCTCTTGGTCCCGTCGTGGTCCATCGAGGTGAAAAGTATCTCTCCCGCACCTCGCCGCTCGGCCTCTTCGGCCCACGAGAAAAGCTCCTTGTCGGTGGCCTGCCGCCCGCCGTGGGTCGTGGCCATCCACCGTCCGTCCACCTTGCGTGCATCTATGGCCACCACGACGAACTGGCTGCCGTACTTGGACGCTATGCGGTCGATTAGCTCCGGCTGTCGGATTGCGGCGCTGTTTATCGACACCTTGTCGGCTCCGGCACCCAGCAGCCGCGCGGCATCCTCGACCGAGGATATGCCGCCGCCGACCGTGAACGGAATATCGACATGCAAGGCTATGCGCTCCACCAGCTCGGTAAACGTGCGGCGTCCCTCCTGCGTGGCGCTGATGTCGAGATACACAAGTTCGTCGGCTCCCTCGCGGGCATACTTGGCTCCGAGAGCAACCGCGTCGCCCACGTCCTGCAACCCCACGAAGTTTATGCCCTTCACCGTGCGGCCGTCCTTGATGTCCAAACACGGAATTATCCTCTTCGCGACCATTGTTCAAGCATTTGAACGGTTATGCGCCCTTCGTATATGGCCTTCCCCGCTATCACGTAGCGAAGTCCGGCATCCGAGAGCCTCTCTATATCCTCCATACACGACACTCCGCCGCTCACTATCACGTCCACCTGCGGATAACGGCTCTGCAAGCCGGTGTAAAGCTCCGTCGCCGGCCCCTGCAACATTCCGTCGCGCGAGATGTCGGTGCATATCACCTGACTGAGCCCCGAAGATGCAAACATATCGATGAGCGTACAGACGTCCAATTCCGACTCTTCGAGCCAGCCGTGAGTGGCTATTTTGCCGTCCTTGATGTCCGCCCCGAGAATAATACGCTGCGGACCGAACGAGACGAGCCACTCCCTGAACTTTTCAGGCTCGCCGACTGCGATACTGCCGCAAATGGCCCTGTCGGCACCCGCCGAAAAAACATCGCGCAGCGCCCACTCGCCCTTGATGCCTCCGCCGTACTCTATGTCCAGTCCGGTCGAGGAGGCGACCTGTTCCAGAACTTTCAGGTTTTTCGGATACGATGCCTTGGCGCCGTCCAAATCGACCATGTGAAGACGCTTTATGCCGGCATCCTCGTAGCTCTTGGCCGCATCCGCGACACTGAGGTCGTAGACCTTTTTTTCTGTCCGTAATCGCCCTGCGTGAGTCTGACGCAGCGGCCGTCTATAATATCTATGGCTGGAATTATCTCTATCATAGCTTCATGAAGTTTTCAAGCAGTCTGCGTCCCGCCTCCCCGCTTTTTTCGGGATGGAACTGCGTACCGAAAAAGTTGCCGTTTTGCAGCGCGGCGCTGAAAGTCACGCCGTTCCATGTCCGCGCTACGGTATGGCAGCAAATACGCGGAGCGAACGAATGCACGAAATAAAAAGAACGTCTCGGGCGCAATGCCGTCGAAAAGCGGGCCCGAAAGTTCCGACACCGTATTCCCACCCATGTGCGGCACTTTCACGCCGCCGGACTTGTCGGCCGAAAACCGGACTACGTCCGTATCGAAAATACCCATGCACTCCGCCGCACCCTCTTCGCTCGTCAGGCACATGAGCTGCATGCCGATGCAGATGCCCAGTACGGGCTGCGTAAGAGACGGGATAAGCCTGTCCAGTCCCCTTTCGCGCAATTTCGCCATTGCGGACGAAGCCTCGCCCACTCCGGGAAGCAGCACCCTGTCGGCCGAACGGATGACGGCATGGTCGTCGGTAAAGACGGCCTCGACGCCGATTCTGCGAAAGGCATTGTCCACCGAACGCAGGTTGCCAGTATCGTAATCCACCACTGCTATCATAACACCCCCTTGCTGCTGGGCAGCTCGTAACTGAATACGTCCCTTTTCACTGCGGCCCTGAGCGCACGCGCAAAGGCCTTGAACAGAGCTTCGGCCTTATGATGATTGTTTTCGCCACGGGCCGAAACGTACAGGTTGCAGTGCATGGCGGCGCAAAGGCTGGCGAAAAAGTGCTTGAACATCTCCGTCGGGACATCGCCCACGTATTCGCGCGTAAACTCCACGTCCCATGCGAAATCTATGCGGCCGCCGAAATCCAGCAGCACCATTGCGCGGCAGTCGTCCATAGGCAGCGCGAATCCGTAGCGTCCGATACCCAGTTTGCTGCCCAAAGCCTCGTATATCGCCTCGCCGAGCGCGATTGCCGTATCCTCTATCGTATGATGCTCGTCCACCTGCAAATCGCCGCGGGTCTCTATTTTAAGCGACACGCCCGAATGGTGCGATATCTGGTCGAGCATGTGGTCGAAAAATTTAAGACCCGTATCGACGCCTGACTCCGACCTGCCGTCCAAATCGACATCGACCTTTATCCGCGTCTCGCGCGTGTTGCGTTCCACGTGTGCGGTGCGGCGACTTGCTCGCAAAAAAACTCGGCTATGTCCCACCACCTGTCGGTAACAAGCACGACCGCGTCCGTCAAACCGGCCTGCGCAAGAGCCTTTTTCGCCTTCATCCCTTGCCTGCAAGAATATACCCTTCGCACCAAGATTGCGGGCAAGTTCCATATCGGTCAGCCTGTCGCCGATTACATAACTTGTCGCCATGTCGTAATCGCCCGAAAGGTAGCGGGCGAACATTCCCGTCCGCGGCTTGCGCGTTGGAGCATTGTCTTCGGGCATCGAGCGGTCGATAAGAATATCGTCGAAGCGCACCTGTTCGCCCTCCAAGGTCGCGAGCATCTTCCGATGCGCCGGAAGGAAAGTGCTTTCGGGAAAACTGTCCGTTCCCAAGCCGTCCTGATTCGTAGCCATGACAAGCTCGAAATCCAGTTCAGCGATGCTGCGGAGTGCGGATATAACCCCGGGTACGAATTCCAGACTTTTCGAGCGAATCGACCTGATAATCAACCGGCGGTTCCACTATTATCGTTCCGTCCCTGTCTATGAAAAGTGCGCGTTTTGCCATAACTACCGGTAATTTTCGACTATTTCCAACATTTTTTCATTCTCCCGAGGCGTCCCGACCGTTATTCTCAGGCATCCCTCGCAGCCTTTTATGCGGCTGCGGTTGCGCACGATTATCCCGCCCTCGATAAGGCGGTCGTACAGTCGGTCGGCATCGGCCGTCTTTACGAGTACAAAGTTAGCCGATGAGGGGTAAACTTTCTCTATGGCCGCGCATTTTTTTCAGTCTTGCAGCGATTTTTTTCGCGTTCCGAGCAGATTTCGGCCACCTGCCGCTCCACGCCGCACGCCAAATGTTCGGCAACCATTTTCTGCGTCACCGAATTTATATTGTAAGGATACTTTACGCGCGAGAATATGTCTATTATGCGACTGTCCGCGAAACCGAGTCCGAGCCTCAGTCCGGCCATTCCCCCACGCCTTGGAGAGCGTTTGCAGGATGAAAAGGTTCGGATAGCGTGCAAGCTGGGGCAGCAGGCTCTGCGAGGGTGCGAAATCGGTATACGCCTCGTCCAGCACCACCATGCCGTCGAACCGCTCTATTATATCGACGAGCTGGCTCTGCGGGAAACAGTTTCCGCTCGGATTGTTGGGCGAGCATAGCCACAGCAGCCGAGTGGTCGAATCCACAGCCGCGAAGAGTTTTTTCGGTGGACAGCGAGAAATCCTCTTCGAGCTGCACCTCGCGCAGGCTCACGTCGTTAATGGCCGCCGCGACCTTGTACATCCCGTAGCTGGGAGCAATGGCCACGGCACTGTCCCTGCCCGGATTGCAGAATACCCTGAAAACACAAATCTATTGCTTCATCGCTGCCGTTGCCGACGAATATGTTCTGCGCAGGCACTCCCTTGATTCGCGAAAGAAGCTCTTTGAGACTTTTTTGCGCAGGGTCGGGATAGCGGTTCACGCCGTTGTCGTACGGACTTTCGTTTGCGTCCAGAAATACGCCCAGCGGCCCCTTGTACTCGTCGCGGGCCGTGGAATAGGGCGTCAGTTGCAAAATATTTTCTCTTACGTATCGTAAAGGGTTCTTCATCTCTTCCGTTTTATTCGCTCAATCTTATTTTTCACCGCACGGCCGTGCGCATCCAGTCCTTCGGCTTCCGCCATCGCGGTAATGGTCGGAGCCAGTGCAGCCAATCCCTCGCGCGAGAGTTCCTGATAGGTTATCTTGCGCACGAAACTGTCAGTATTCACCCCGCTGAAAGCCGACGCCCAGCCGCATGTGGGCAGGGTGTGGTTGGTTCCAGAGGCGTAATCGCCGGCACTTTCCGGCGAATAGTTGCCGATAAACACGCTTCCGGCTGCCGTAATGCGGCCAGCCACCTTCCACGCATCGTGCATGGATATTATAAGGTGTTCGGCACCGTATGCGTTGGCGAAATCCACCATGTCGTCCTTCGAGTCGAACACTATCGCACGGCTGTTTTCGAGTGCACGCGACGCGATGCCGGCACGCGGCAGGGCCGCCAGCTGCCGTTCGAGTTGCCGTTCGACCTGTTCTGCGAACCGCACGTTGTCGCACACTAAAAAGAGCCTGCGAATCGGGGCCGTGCTCCGCCTGTGAGAGCAGGTCCGAAGCGACGAATGCGGCATCGGCGCTGTCGTCGGCAAGCACCATTACCTCCGACGGACCGGCAGGCATGTCTATCGCCACGTCAGCGACGCTGAGCATCTGTTTGGCTTTGGTTACGTAACGGTTGCCCGGGCCGAAAATCTTGTCCACACGGGGCACCGTCTGCGTGCCGTATCCCATTGCGGCGATGGCCTGAGCCCCGCCGATTTTGAATATCTTGTCCACGCCGCACTGCTCCGCAGCATAGAGCACCTCCGCAGCGACTTCGCCCTCGCGCGAGCATGGCGTACAAAGGACGATGTTCCTGCAACCGGCCACACGTGCGGGAACGGCGAGCATCAGCACCGTCGAGAACAGCGGCGCACTGCCTCCGGGCACGTACAGGCCGATGCGCTGAATGGGCACGGTGCGCTGTACGCATCTGACTCCGGGCATCGTCTGCATGTCCACAGGCTCGCGGAGCTGCGCGCGATGGAATGCGGCAATATTCCCTATGGCCGTGCGTATGGCCTCTTTAAAGGCTCTTCGGAGACATTGCCGCGCGCCCGCTCGATTTCCTGTTCGGTAACCTGCAAGGAATCCAGCCGCACGCCGTCGATTTGCTCGGCCAAAGAGCGCAGTGCGTCGTCGCCGCGCTCGCGCACCTGCGAAAGGATATCGCGGACCCTGTCCTCAATCTGCTTGTCGGAAAACGTGGCGCGGGCAGTCAGATTCGGCCACATGCCTCTGTCCGGATTAATGAATCTTGCAAGCATCACTTCACGAGTTTTTTCGAGTGAAAGCACCAGAATGCCCTCGGCGCCTATTTTTTTCAACTGTTCGACTTTTGCTCCACAACTCGCCTTCGCGCACCACCGTATGCAGCGAGCACCAGCCGCTCTGCGCGAGCGGCAGCACGGTCGGGCTGCGCATGGCGGGAACTATCCGTATGGCATCCTCGACCTTGTCCGACGGCAGGTTCATGAGCAGATACTTCATGTCGCGGCTGTCTATGACCGATTCGAAGCGGAACATGAGTTGCGAGAGCAGTGCGCGTTTGGCCTCTGAAAGCTCCTTGTTGGCTATAAGCACAGCCTCCGAAAAGAGCACCTTTTCCACCTCAACAAGGCCGTTCGACACGAGTGTTCCGCCCGAGGACACGATGTCGAAAAATCGCATCGGCCATTCCCACTGCGGGAGCAATCTCCACCGAGCCGGCGATTTCGTGTATCTCGGCCTCGATTCCCTTCTCGGCGAAGAAGCGTCTCAGAATATTGGGATACGAGGTGGCAATCCTGCGTCCGTTGAAATACTCCAACGATTCGTATTTCTCCGTCTTGGGCACTGCGAGAGATATGCGGCAGGCTCCGAATCCGAGCTTCTGGGCCACATTCACATCGAATCCGCGCTCCTCGACCTCGTTAAGGCCTACGATGCCCAAATCCGCCACGCCCATCGAAACGGCCTGCGGAATATCGTCGTCGCGCAGATAGAGCACCTCGACGGGGAAGTTTGCACTTCGGGTCAGAAACTTGCGTTTGTTCTCGTCGATTCCGACACCCGACTCCCTGAGCAGTTCGAGACTTTGTTCGTTCAGGCGTCCTTTGGCCTGAATCGCAATTCTTACAACATTTTCCATTTCCATATGTTCTTTTTTCAAGTATTTCCGAAGAAAAAGGGCTTACCTCAACCGGTAAGCCCTTCCATATCTTTTTCTTTCGTCCAACACAGCACAAGCCTACCCTATCTCCTGCAAGATATGGTGGTGATGATGCTGGCTGATAATGATAGTCATGTACAAAATCGTTTTTTTAGTTGCGGCAAATATAGTCGTTTTTTCACAAACGCCCAAACCGATGCGCGTTTTTTTATAGCGTCGAATTCTTGGCAGCCAGAAAACAGTGCCTGCAAACCGGTTCGTAAGTATCCTTTTCGCCGAGCATGACGAGTTTTTTTCATCCGGAGTGAGGCGATGCGAATATTGGGCCAGACGGCCGCAGCGCACGCAAATGGCATGCACCTTGGTTACGAATTCGGCCGTCGCCATAAGCGCCGGCATGGGACCGAACGGCTTTCCCGTAAAGTCCATGTCCAGACCGGCGACGATGACCCGCACTCCCGAATCGGCCAGCTGGCGGCACACGTCCACGATGCTCTCGTCGAAAAACTGCGCCTCGTCTATGCCCACCACGTCCACGTCCGAAGACATGAGCAGGATATTGCCCGGGGAATCCACCGGCGTGGAACGTATCGCGTTCGAGTCGTGCGAGACGACCTCGTCCTGAGAATATCTCACATCTATCTGCGGCTTGAATATCTCGACCCGCAAATTGGCGAACTTGGCCCGTTTCAGACGGCGTATGAGCTCCTCGGTCTTGCCAGAGAACATCGAACCGCATATGACTTCCACCCATCCGGCCCCATTGGCGGAATTGCCGATATGGCCGCTATGCTCCATCGACACAGTATCTTCGGTAAACATGACTTTTTTTCGGTATGCTTTAATTCGTAGTGCGAATATACTAAAAGGAAAGCGCAGAATAAAAACAAACCGCATTTATTTTTTTCACTGCCGGCAGCAAAACGCCGCAGGCAGTCCGGCAGAGGCACCCTGCAAGACAGCGAGGCCGACACGCTCCGAAACGAATCGCCGGACGAGACGGCTATCGGTTCCGCATGCCTCTGCGATGCGGGCCGGACGGTACGGCAAGTCGAACAAGAGTACGTAATATTATTATATATAACGGATACAGGAAATGGCAGGCGGGAGTATCGAGCGATACAATACATACGGCCATAAAACAAGAAAATCGAAGAACGGCATTGCACCGACCTCGATTTCCTTCACTAACCTAAAACTACTAACCTTTATGAAACTTAGAATTTCGAGTGCAAAGATAAGGCGGAAAAATCATACGATGCAAATATTTCTTAAATTTTTAAGAAAATTTTTAAGAAAAATTTAATAAGATGCGTATTTACAACGATTTACAAAAAGTGCCGGCAAGGCGGCATTTCGGCTTTCTATCGCTCTCAACGGCATTTTTTTCGCATAGAAACCGGCTTTCAGGCGACAGGAACATGCAATAGGCATCCGCATTCGAATACAGTGGAGCATGCGGCGCGGAAGAAAAAAAGCGACGACAGGAAAGGCCATAAAACAAGAAAATCGAAGAACGGCATTGCACCGACCCCGATTTCCTTCACTAACCTAAAACTACTAACCTTTATGAAACTTAGAATTTCGAGTGCAAAAGATAAGGCGGAAAAATCGACATGTGCAAATGTTTCTTAAAAAAATTTAAGAATATTTTTCAAAAACCTCCGTTTGCCCGTTCGGCAAAAAAATTCCGTAACTTTGTTTATTCATTCAAAGTGTTCCGATGGAAAATTTCGTAGTCTCCGCCCGCAAATACCGTCCCGCCACGTTTCTGCTCCGTCGTCGGACAACAGCACATTACCTCCACGCTCAAAAAAACGCGATAGCACGCGGGCAGGCTCGCCCACGCATATCTGTTCTGCGGACCGAGAGGCGTAGGCAAGACCACCTGCGCACGAATATTCGCCAAAGCGATAAACTGTCTGTCGCCCGTGGACTCGGAGGCGTGCGAGAAATGCGAATCGTGCCGCTCGTTCGCCGAGGGGCGCAGCTCAACATCCACGAACTCGACGCGGCGTCCAACAACTCGGTGGACGACATCCGCAACCTAACAGAACAGGTCAGGGTCCCGCCCCAGATAGGACGTTACAGCGTATACATAATAGACGAGGTGCACATGCTCTCGGCTGCGGCGTTCAACGCATTCCTCAAAACGCTCGAAGAACCGCCCGCCCACGCCATATTCATCCTTGCGACCACCGAAAAACACAAAATCATTCCGACAATCCTGTCGCGATGCCAGATTTTCGATTTCAACCGTATAAAGGTCGAGGACGGAGTCGAGTACATGAAGTACATAGCCTCGCAAGAGGGCGTGACCTTCGATGACGAGTCGCTCAACCTCATAGCCCGCAAGGCGGACGGAGGCATGCGCGACGCGCTGTCGATGTTCGACAAGGCCGTATCGTTCTGCGGCAACAACCTGAGCTACAAGCAAGTGGCCCGTTCGCTCAACATTCTGGACTACGACACCTATTTCGAAGCCGTAGGAACATTTCTGGCCGGCGACTACTGCTCGGCGCTGACGCTGTTCGATTCGGTGCTCGGGCAGGGATTCTCGGGCCAGATATTCATGTCGGGACTTTGCAGCCACATGCGCGACCTGCTGGTATGCAAGAACCCGCAGACGGAACCGCTAATCGATGTGACCGGCTCGCTGCTGACGAAATACAAACAGCAGGCCGCCCTGTGCAGCACCGAGTTCCTGTTCGGAGGAATAAACCTGCTCACGCAGGCTCGACGGCCAGATAAAAAAACCTCGTCGAATCAACGGTTTCTCGTGGAACTGGGTCTGATGAAACTCTGCGGGTTGGGTCACTCTGACGCAGAGCTGACCCAGCCGGGCTTCCGCCGCTTCATAAAAAGGAAGACAAGCCCGCCGCGGCCGTACAGGCGCCAGTCGGCGGAAAGACGGCAGAGGCGCCCCGCGTCCAGACGTCGTCCCATGCCGCTCCGACACCGGCACCGGCACCAGTCCCCTCCGTGCGAAATACGGGGTCCGAAAGCGAAACCGGGCACTCTGCCGAAGCGCCCCTGACCGCTACGGAGAGCAAACCTCGGACGGTTCCCGACACTACCGTGCACAGCACAGGCACAGCACCGCAAGGACGTATATCACTGAGCGGCAAACCGCTCTCCGAAATCATGGAGGACGCCGTGCGGCCGGCCGAGCAGCAGCCACAGAATCCGACGGCAGAAAAGGCTGCGGACAGCGATGCCGAAAGCAAAATAGAGACGCACAGACAGGAGTTCATAGAACGCCTCAAAAACCGAGCGTCCGCGGTTTGCAGTGGCTTTCGAGAACATGGAAATCGACAGCGGCACCGTCACCGTAAAGGTCCCGTCGGCGGATTTGAAAGACGAGATAATGCGGGCCAGGCTCCGACATCGTGGAGCTTTTTGAGCCGGACAGCCGGTCTGCAAGGTGCCATCCATCTGAACGTACTGGTGGACGAATCGCAGAAAACCGCCCGCATACTCAAACCGGAAGAGAAATTGATTTACTTCACCAAACGCAACCCGCAGTTCACCGAATTCCGCAAGATGCTGGATTTGGACGCCGAATAAAAAAGGTATGGTGCCCGATTGTTTTTTTCCGATACTACTTTCGTACCTTTGCGCACTGGAAATTAAGACACAAACACTAAAAAAACCAAGACATAATACGATGAATTTTGTTGACGAGCTACAATGGAGAGGCATGATTCACGACATCATGCCCGGAACCAGAGAACAACTCGAAAAAGAAATGACGACCGCTTACGTGGGAATAGACCCCACGGCCGATTCGCTGCACATCGGGCATTTGGTAAGCGTCATGATAATGAAACATTTCCAGAACTGCGGCCACAAGCCGATAATTCTGGTCGGAGGCGCGACCGGCATGATAGGCGACCCGTCGGGCAAAAGTCTGGAACGCAACCTGCTGGACGAAGCTACGCTGCGCCACAATCAACAATCCATCAAGAAACAGATAGGGCGGCTGCTCGACTTCAACTCCGATGCTCCGAACGCGGCCGTAATGGTGAACAACTACGACTGGATGAAGGAGCTTTTCGTTCCTCGACTTCATCCGCGACATCGGCAAAGGCTGATAACCGTCAATTACATGATGGCCAAAGATTCGGTGAAAAAACGTTTCAACGGCGAAGGAGAAGGCATGTCGTTCACCGAATTCTCATACCAGCTGGTTCAGGGCTACGACTTTTTGCACCTCTACCAGACGCACGGCTGCAAACTGCAACTCGGCGGCTCCGACCAGTGGGGCAACATAACCACAGGAACCGAACTCATCCGGCGCAAAATCGGCGGCGAGGCATTCGCCCTCACGTGCCCGCTGATTAAAAAGGCCGACGGAACCAAATTCGGCAAGACCGAAAGCGGAAACATCTGGCTCGACGCCAGATACACCTCGCCCTACAAATTCTACCAGTTCTGGCTCAACGTCAGCGACCAAGACGCGGAAAGCTACATCAAGATTTTCACGCTGCTGGACCGCCAGACGATAGAGTCGCTCATCGAACGTCACAGGCAGGCTCCGCACCTGCGCGAATTGCAGAAGACGCTGGCCCGCGAAATCACCTGTATGGTACACTCCGAGCAGGAATACGAAAAAGCGGCCGAAGCATCGCAGATACTGTTCGGCTCGGCATCGGTCGAGGCGCTCAAAGCTCTGGACGAGCAGACCCTGTTGCAGGTTTTCGAAGGCGTTCCGCAGTTCGAGATAGCGAAAAGCGAAATAGAAGCCGGCGTGGACATCATCGAACTGACGGCCGAAAAGTGTTCCGTATTCCCCTCCAAGGGCGAGGCCCGCAAACTCATTCAGGGCGGCGGCGTAGCTATAAACAAGGTCAAGGTCGCGGACACGGCACGGCGGATAGACTCCTCGGATTTGATTTCGGGCAAGTACATCGTGGTGCAGAAAGGCAAGAAGAACTACTTCCTTATCGTAGTCCGGTAAGTTTTACGCAAATAAATTTCATTTTTAGGTCCGAAAGATTTATCTTTGCGCTAATAGAGAACAAACGGCGAATAATATCAAAACATCGAAAACAATATGTCAGACAAAAAAACAACAAGACCTCCGCAGGCTCAGGACCCCGAAGCCGCCATTGAAAACGCACTCTCCCCAAACCGAAGCGTTTTTCGAAAAGAACTGGAAAGCCATTGTCTCCGCGGTAGCCGTCGCAGTGGTCATCGTCGGCGCCTATTTCGCATACGAAGGTCTGTATTCAGCCCCGCGTGCGAAAAAAAGCAGCAGCCATGATGTTCGCAGCCGAACAGACTCTTCGGCCAGCAGGAGTATCAAACCGCTTTGGAAGGCGACGGAAGCACTGCCGGTTTTCTGGAAGTAATCGAGAAATACGGCTCCACGCCGCAGGGCAACATCGCCAAGCACTATGCCGGCATCTGCTACCTGAAAAACGGTGATTTGGACAATGCGCTCGCCTATCTGGCCAAATACAAAAAGCACCGACGGCATTCCCAACCAGATTATAAATGCGCAGAACATCGGCCTGCAAGGCGACGTTTACGTGCAGAAGGGCGATTTGAAAAAAAGCCATCGAAATGTACGGTAAGGCCGTAAAGAGTTCGGACAACGACTTCACCGCTCCGTACTACCTCAAAAAACTCGGTACGGCCCAGCTGGCCGCAGGCAATGCCGCCGAGGCCGTAAAATCCTACAAGACCATCGCCGACAAGTATCCGTCGAGCATGGAGGCCCGCGACATCGAGAAGTACATCGGCGTAGCCGAACAGAAATAAACCGAGGGAAAGGTCAAGGATATGTCCACTAAACACCGCAATCTTTCCGTATTGGAGTCTCCGCTGCCTTCGGCCGAAGATATGAAATTCGGCATCGTGGTATCGGAGTGGAACCGCGAAATAACCGAATCTCTGCTTTCAGGCGCCGTCAGAACGCTTCGCAGCGCCGGATGTATGGAGCAGAACATTCAGATTAAGTACGTACCCGGAACGTTCGAACTCCCGCTCGGAGCGCAGTTCTTCGCCGAATACACCGACGTGGATGCAGTTATCGCACTCGGATGCGTGGTTCAGGGCGAGACCAAACACTTCGACTACGTATGTTCGGGCGCCACTCAGGGCATTACGCAGCTGATGCTCAACTGGAACATGCCCGTGGCATTCGGAGTACTCACGACCAACGACATGCAGCAGGCCATCGACCGTGCCGGAGGCAAATACGGCAACAAGGGCGATGAAGCGGCCGCGGCTGCCATACAGATGGTACAGGCTGCAAAACGAAATGGAGGATGCCGCGACGGAAAACGACCGCGTGCAGCCGACGAAAGTGAATTGATAAAACGTTCCTTCACTACCGACGGCCGAAGACTTTTTTGCTTCGGCCGTTACTTTTTTACCGAAAGACAGCAGGCATGCGCCTGACGATTCCAACGCATTTCTAAAAATCAGAATAACCCATGAACGACTACTTCCGGTACGGCGCCCGCGAAACGGCCTGTCTGAAAAAGGCGGACAAGCGGCTGGGCGAAATAATAGACCGCATAGGCGAAATAAAGCGCGAGACTATCGGCGACCTTTTCGCCGCCATAGTCCACTCCATAGTCGGACAGCAGATTTCCACAAAGGCGCATCGCACCGTCTGGCAGAGAATCTGCGCGGCATTGGGTACGGTTACACCGCAAACCGTATTGTCGATTTCGGCCGAGGAGACTGAAAAAAATCTCGGCATATCGTTCCGAAAGGCGGAATATATACGCTCGGCGGCGCAAAAAGTCGCATCGGAAGAGTTGGACCTCGAAGCCCTGTACGCGATGAGCGACGACGAGGTCCGCAGCCGCCTTACGCAGCTGAGAGGCATAGGCGTGTGGTCGGCCGAGATGCTCATGCTTTTTCCATGCAGCGGCCCGACATTTTTTGAGTTACGACGATTTGGCCATACGTCGCGGTCTGAGAATGATTTATCATCATCGCACGCTTACCCGCGAGCTGTTCGAGAAATACCGCAGACGCTACTCCCCTTTCGGCAGCGTGGCCAGTCTGTACATATGGGCGGTAGCCGGAGGAGCTATCGAAGGAATGAAAGATTACAAACCCAAACGCATCTCCGATGGGAAACACTGAAAAAAACGCCGTTCGACACGGCTGGTAACATCATCTCGGTACAACATTACAGCTCTTCCGCCGGCGAATTGATACTCGGGTCCATCGACGGCAGGCTATGCCTTTGCGACTGGCTGCACAGCAGGCACAGAGCCTCGACGGACGCTAAAATACAAAAAAGCCTCTCGGCGGTATACCGCGAGCAACCCTCGGAGACAATCCTGCTGGCGGCACGGCAATTGGACGAATACTTCGCAAGGCAGCGCACACGGTTCGACATTCCGCTGCTTTTCACCGGCACGGATTTCCAGAGAACCGTTTGGAACGAACTGCTGAACATTCCCTACGGCACAACAATCTCATACGGATGCCTCGCACGACGCATCGGCATGCCGACCCACGTCCGTGCCACGGCAAACGCCAACGGAGCCAACCCCATATCCATTTTCGCACCGTGCCACAGAGTAATCGGCAGCACCGGAAGTCTCACCGGATACGGCGGCGGGCTGTCTGCGAAAAGGATTTTGCTCGAACTCGAATCAGGCGCCATTCCATTGCTATGACCGGACAGGATACGCTCGATTACGCACGCATAGCGCAGGCAATCGGGTACATACGCGACAATTTCAAACGCCAGCCGCGTCTTGAAGAAGTGGCAGCGCAAGTCGCACTCAGCCCCGCGCATTTCCAGCGCATGTTCACCGACTGGGCCGGAATCAGTCCCAAGAAATTCCTGCAATACACCAGCATTGACCACGCCAAGAAGATTCTCGCACAAACCCGCACAACGCTTCTCGATGCTGCCGTCCGTACCGGTCTGTCGGGGACAGGCAGGGAGCTGGACGGGCAATGGGCGGTGCGATAGGCGACAATCCGGTAGCGTATATCATACCGTGCCACAGAGTGATTCTGTCGAGCGGCCATACGGGCAATTACCATTGGGGAGAGCTGCGGAAAGCCGCCATTATCGGCTGGGAGGCGGCGCATAACGACAAACGGTAAGAAACATCTCCGGTGTTTCTTTCGATATACCGGCCCGATACTCCTAACAAACGACACCGGAACGGATGCCGGAATACGCTACGTCGCAGCCCATATTACCGACAGTCCGACCTGAGGGAGCACAAAGGGCAGTCTTTTCGAAAAGACTGCCCTTTGTGCTCCCTCAGGGGCTCGAACCCTGGACCCCAACATTAAGAGTGTCGTGCTCTACCAGTGAGCTAAGGAAGCATTTGCGAGTGCAAAAAAATAGAAATCTTTTTTTCTTTCTGCAAAAATACAAACGGCAGTTTTTTTCTCTTGTTTTATATAAATCCGCTGCATATCTTTGTATAGCATATGATAGGTCTTATTTCCGATACTCACGGCACTTTCGATGCTCCGTTGTGCGAATTTCTATCAGACGTAGATGAGATATGGCATGCCGGAGACATCGGCTCGATGGAGACTGCCGACCGCATTGCGGCATTCAAGCCGCTCAGGGCGGTGTACGGCAATATCGACGGCGGAGCGATGCGGCGCGTATTCCGGAAATTCGAACATTTCGGCTGCGAGCAGACCGACATACTCATGACGCACATCGGAGGCTATCCCGGGCATTACGACAAGACGGCTCTGGAAGTGATTCTAAAGTTTCATCCGACGATTTTTCATATCCGGACATTCTCATATTCTGAAAATAATTTACGACAAAAACAAGAGTGCTCCATCTCAATCCGGGTGCGGCCGGATGCTATGGCTTTCATAATATTAGGACCGCCCTGCGCTTCATTATCGACGGTGCGCAGATACGCGACATGGAAATCGGAGAGTGGCCGCGAGGATAGTCCACAAAATATTACCTCATAACATCTCGTTATATTTCCGACAAAAATGAGATAAATTATGCAAAATCAGACAGACAAAAACTCGAAAACCTCCTCGCACTGGCGGCTTTCGACGCCGAAAAAGAACAACTTCGAGACTCTTCTTCTCGACAGGGTTTTTGCGCGAAGCTTCTTACGGAAGAGAAGTGTCATGCGATGCATATTCTCTCTCAACTGCTCAAAGATTGGGAGCTATACCAAATAAAAATAAGGATAAACCACGAGATAGAAAAAGACAAGTCTTCCGAAAAACAGAACAGAGCCGAATTTTTTTCGAAAAGCTCTCGTCCCGTATCGAGCAGGTATGCGGAGCAGCCGAGACTGCCAACACCGGACATCTGCTGCTGCTCATCCTCTCCGACCGCAGCGCGGCATCGTCCCGCGTTCTCGGAATGTACGGCCTGTCAATCGAGAAAATCGAGGACATGCTCATGCAGCTTCCGCCCAATGAGGACTATTACGACGACATGAAGGCTCTCGAACGGAGCATCGACATTTCGAGCGGACAGGACATATCGCTCTCCGACGAGTGCACCGACACGTCCATGCTCGACAAGTTCGGCGTGAATCTTACGGAAGCGGCACGGCAGGGACACATCGACCCCGTAATAGGCCGTCAAAAGGAAATAGAGCGTCTCATCCAGATTTTGGGCCGCCGTAAAAAGAACAACCCGATACTGCTCGGCGAGGCCGGCGTAGGCAAAAGCGCCATCGTGGAGGGTCTGGCACTGCGCATAGCCTCGGGCGATGCGCCGCTGTCCCCTGCGCGACAAGAAACTCTATTCGTTAGACGTAGCGTCGCTGGTGGCCGGAACCAAATACCGCGGCGAATTCGAAGAGCGTATAAAATCGCTTCTCGAACAACTCGCAACAGACAAGAACGTGATTGTGTTCATCGACGAGATACACACCATAGTGGGAGCCGGCAGCACACAAGGAAGTCTCGATACGGCCAATATCCTGAAACCGGCACTGGCACGCGGAGAGTTGCAGTGCATAGGCGCCACCACGCTCGACGAGTACCGCCAGAACATCGAGAGCGACGCTGCTCTCGAACGGCGCTTTCAGAAAATAATCGTCGAGCAGACTTCCAAGGAACAGACGCTGCAAATCCTGCGCAACATAGCCCCGCACTACGAACGGCACCACATGGTGCGCTACACGGACGAAGCCCTGCGTGCCTGCGTGGATTTGACCGAGCGCTACATCACAGAACGTTATTTTCCCGACAAGGCTATCGACGTAATGGACGAAGCCGGTTCCAAAGCCCATATTTTTCGCGACGCGCGAGCCGGAAAGCATAGCCGAAATAGAGAAAGGCATGCGCGAAGCAGCCGAGCAGAAACGCGAAGCAATCTCGGCTCTGGTGTACCAGAAGGCGGCCGAAGCACGTCTCAAAGAGATGGCGCTCAAATCGCGGCTCGTAGAAAAACGCGCCCTGTGGCAGAAACAGCTCAGCCAGAATCCCACCGTGATTACCGTCGAGAATATCGAAGAGGTCATCACCGCCATGACCGGCATTCCGGTGGAAAAGGTGTCGCAGGACGAAAAGGCGCGGCTCTCGGGAATGTTCTCGCATTTGGACGAACGCGTGATAGGTCAGAGCGGTGCGATAGACAAAGTCACACGGTCGATTATCCGCTCGCGCACAGGACTCAAAGACCCGGGCAAACCAATAGGAGTGTTCCTGTTCGTAGGTCCGACCGGCGTGGGCAAGACACACCTTGCCAAGGAACTCTCGCGCTGGATGTTCGACCGCGACGATGCGCTGATACGTATCGACATGAGCGAATACTCCGAGAAGCACAATGTCTCGCGCCTGATAGGTTCTCCTCCGGGATACGTGGGATACGGCGAGGGCGGACAGCTCACCGAAGCCGTAAGACGCCAGCCATACTCCGTGATTCTGTTCGACGAGGTGGAAAAAGCGCATCCGGACGTATTCAACATCATGTTGCAGATTTTCGACGACGGACAGCTTACCGACGGGCTCGGCCGCCGCGTGGATTTCAAGAACACCATTATAATAATGACATCCAACGTGGGCTCCCGCGCCGTCGCATCGCGTGCGGCAACCGTGGGATACAATACCGCAGGCAGCGCAGGCATCGAATGCGCCAACATAGAGTCCGAATACCGCAAGGCACTCACGCAGACATTCGCGCCGGAGTTCATCAACCGCATAAACGACATCGTCATATTCAACACCCTCTCGCAGGAGGACGTAAAACGCATCGTCGGACTGGAAATATCGGCCCTGAGCACAAGAGCGTCGCGTTTGGGATACAATATCTCGATTTCCGAAAGCGCCGCAGCCGAGCTCGTAACGCTGGGCTACCAGCCGCAATACGGAGTCCGCTCGCTCAAACGCACCATTCTCGACCGCGTGGAGGAGCCTCTGGCGCAAATGATAGTCTCAGGGGAAATCAAGCAGGGCGACACGGTGGACGTGGACTTCGAAGGCGGAGCAATCAAACTGCTGGTCAAGGCCGCATAAAGCGGCACGCCTCCAATCGAAAAAAGGCAGGGACACGAAATTCGTGTCCTGCCTTTTGCTTTTCTTAGACATCCCGACCTGAAAAAGCATATGCTTCATATAAAACGCATTACAAACCCGCCGGATATTATTAATTTTTCCTAATTTTGCGCATACGGATTGAGCATGCTCAATCCAAGACATATCGAAAGAAAAGGAAGCGTTATGCTTATCTTGTAGTTGAAAACGTAGGAAATTTTCAAATGAGCAAGGATAGCATAGTAGTTCCCACGCTTATAGCGTGGACTGCTATCATCACATCTGTATCTCGGGTTTCTCAGGACCTTCAAACTAAGATGTGGCATCGCAGCTCCACACTTGAACCGAAGTGTAGTTTATATCAATCTGATATATAACTAATATATACCATCTGTATCTTTATTTGATACCGTAAAGTTCCCACTTCTTGTTGGTTTTCCAAAATTAATCTCAAGCTACAATAGCTTGTTGTTATCAATATTTTTACTCTTAAACCAAACAGCAATCTAATCGCAAACATTTTATAAAGTCCGATTTTTCTTTAAGATTTTTCGGACATTTTATTGCTGAAAGCTGGAGGGAATATTGTACCTTTGCACTCAGATTATTAATGATCATGGGAGTAATACTAACAAAAGAGATACGCAATACTATTGAAAGCAATGGGCCAAACAAACTCTATATGGTTCAGGATTTTGCCTATCTAAATAATGACGGGTTGGTTACTCGTGCCCTTTCCAGATTAGAAAAGGAAGGTATTCTTATACGCCTCTCGCAAGGCATATATTTATATCCCTCACGAAATAAGTTCGGAATACTTCGACCCTCTATAGAGGAAATCGCTTATGCTGTTGCTGAAAAGGATAAAGCACGCATTATTCCCAGCGGATTGACTGCATTGAACAAATTAGGACTTTCCACACAGGTTACGATGAATGCGGTCTATTTGACAGATGCCGCTGCAAGGGAACTTACTATAGGAAACCGTAAAATCATATTCAAGCGCAGCGTACCCCGCAATTTTGCCTATAAGACGGACTTGTTCCCACTTATAGTCGCTGCCATGAAAGAGTTAGGGAAAGATGAAGTAACCGATGAACAGGTTGCTATCATAAAACAAGCCATTGAAAAATATGGCAGTCCTGATGAAATCAAATACGATTACAGCATTGCTCCGCAATGGATTAAACAAAGACTTGCATTATGAATTTTACTAAACTCACAAAAGAAGAACAACTTACTATTTTGGCCAATGTGGCCGAAGATAAAGGGATTGTGGACAATGCCGTAGAGAAGGACTATTGGGTCAGTATAGTGTTACGTGCAATATTTTCCTTGCCGTACGCTACGGCTTTTGTATTCAAGGGAGGAACAAGCCTTAGCAAAGGTTGGGGATTGATAGAACGGTTCTCAGAAGATATTGACCTTGCAATAGATCCCCAATATCTCGGCTTTACAAATATTGAGACTAAAAGTCAACGGACTAAGTTGCGGAAAGACTCCAAGAAGTTCATAGATGGCTCTTTCGCGCTCGACGTTGAGACCAGATAAAAGAGTTTGGGCTATCAGAGAGCTGTAAGGTCATAGTTCCGGAGACATCTGTCAGTGACCTTGACCCTGTAGTCCTGTTTGTCGAGTATAATTCAGTGCTGCAAACGAAAATGCAATATATACCCGAGCGAGTCAAAGTTGAGATAAGTTGTCGTTCACTCATGGAACCGTCAGAAGATGTGGAAATGCGTTCTATGATAGAAGAGGTTTATCCAGGTGAAGAGTTCTCATTACCTATATTCACTGTTCCTACCGTAGTGCCAGGACGAACATTCCTGGAAAAGGTTTTTCTTTTACATGAAGAGTTTAACCGTCCCAATGGCTGTACGCATATCGAACGTATCACACGACACATGTATGACATTGTAAAGATGATGGATAAACCGTTTGCGATGGAAGCAATGCAGGATGTACAATTATACGAGGACATTGTGACTCATCGTAAAAAGTTCACGGCATGGAGTGGATTGGACTATACGAGTCATCTTCCACACACAATATCGTTTCTACCTCCTGAAAGCATCGAAGATGTTTTTGCGTGACGACTATAAGCAGATGCAAATCGGCTTCATCTATGCCAATGCACCTTCTTTCGATGAGATTATGGAACGATTGAGTGAGTTGCAGAACAGATTTAGGACATTGGAATGGGAAAATAATCGTTGACGGTATGGCGGACATTCTTTTTGATATAAACGAACCTATCCCGAACTATCGTTAATATTTTAGATTGATAAAGAATACAAAACATTGTTCAATATGGCACATAGTTTCATAACCAATCGAGACCGTCTGCTTTCCGACATTATCACGGGTATCTTGCCCAAGTCAGATGCCGTGGATATTCTTGTGGGCTATTTCTATTTTTCGGGGTATGCCCATCTTGCCGACAAGCTCGCTGACAAGTATCTCCGTATTTTGGTCGGACTTGACATTGACACCCGGATTTCAAACCGAGTTCGTGAGGTTGAAGAATTGGTAGAGTGGCAGCGCATTCGTAGCAAAGTTCGGGAAGAATACTTCAATAACTTGGTAAGGCTCATCAATGAAACCGACAATACCGATACAGACGAAACCATCAGAATGTTTCGCCAATTCCAGCGTAAGATTTATGACGGTACATTGGAGATACGCAAGACAGAAGACCCGTGCCATGCAAAAATGTACCTCTTTGCCTATAACGACAGTAACAACGAGAATGGAGAACAGCCCGGTGATGTGATTACGGGGTCAAGCAACCTTTCCTATCAAGGGTTGCAAGGCAGAACGGAAATCAATGTTCGGTTTACAGACAAAGCTAAATATACGGAAGGAAAACAAATCTTTGATGAGCTTTGGGCAAATGCTATTCCTATTGTGGACGAAAATACCGTTGACCGTTGGAAAGAGAAGGTCGAAAGTCAAATATGGATTGACCGACTGTTTCAACCGTATAAACTTTATCTACGAGTGCTCAACGAGTATTTTGACATTCCGTCCAAGACTAATGTGCGTACACCTTTCGACATTACCGATGGTAAGTTCTTTAACCTAAAATACCAAACTGATGCCATCCAACTTGCATTGAAGTCTATCGAAACACACAACGGAACGATTGTGGCTGACGTAGTGGGCTTGGGCAAGAGTATCATCGCCTCTACCATTGCTCACAATCTCCGTTTGCGTACCATTGTAGTGTCGCCCCCACACTTGAAGTCGGGTTGGGACGCTTATAAAGACGAGTTCGGTTTTACGGGTACTGTGTTTAGCGGTGGCAAAATATCGGAAGCCTTGGTTCATTACAATGATTTGAAGAGGCCTGATGAACAATTTCTTATTATAGTGGACGAGGCGCACCGTTACCGCAATGAATATACCGAAGATTACGCTATGCTGCACAATCTTTGCCAAGGCAATAAAGTGGTGTTGTTAACGGCTACTCCGTTCAACAATGACCCTGCCGACATCTATTCTATGTTGAAACTCTTTCAGATACCTACAAAGTCCACACTTAAAAACAGTGGAAAATCTTAGTATCGAGTTCCGCGACCTTATTAGCCAATACAAGGAACTGCGCGAACTGCAACGACAAGGCAAACTCTCCAAGCAGGATGTGAAGAACGAAACCGCCAAGATAGCCCGTACCATTCGTTCAATTATCGGACCTTTGGTTATCCGTCGTTCTCGCATCGACCTTCAGCAAATTGACACCTACAAGGAAGACCTCAAGAAGCAAAAGATAGAGGTGGTTATCCCACAAGACCCTATTGAATTGACTTACGATCTCAAAGAGTTGAAAAACTTGTATCTGCGCACGCTTAACTTCATTTACGGAACAAAATCAAAGGAAGAAGATTCTGACGATGGTGTTTACCGTTTTCAAGCAGCTCGTTACAAGCCAGTGCTATATGTGCCGGAAGATAAACGTGAAGCATTGGCCAATGACATAGAACGCCAAACAGGGATTGATGATGTAAATATGCTCATCGGTCGTCAAGCAAACGTGGCAAAATTCATGCGCCGTTTGCTGGTGCGTCGCTTCGAAAGTTCGGTTGCAGCTTTCAAAACGTCGCTTGCCTTTATGATAAAATCTTCTCGTAATGTGCTCGATTGGATTGACCGTACCGGAAAGATCCCCGTTTGGAAAAAAGGAGGCATGCCTGATGTGGATGACTTTTACGAAAGCACTGATGATGGCATGGCGGAAATAGAAGATGCGTTTGAGAAATATTCAGGCAAGGGATTCTTTGTTATTGACATGAAGTTTGTCAAGAACGAGTTTATCAATGACGTAAAAAGCCGACATCGCACTTCTTGAGTCTATTTACTTGGAATGGTTTGGTAAGGAAAATATTATCAAGTTCGATCCGAAACTCGAATCGTTCATCCGCCTTGTTCGTGAGAAACTATCCAATGAACCAAATCGCAAACTTGTTGTATTCAGCGAGTTCGCTGATACTGCCAACTACCTTGGTGCGGCCCTCAAAGATGCCGGACTTCCTGCACTTAAATATACTTCAGCGGATGCAACGCCTTCTATGCGCCAGACTATTCGCAATAATTTTGACGCAAGTGTTAAAAAAGAAATGCAAGCCAATGACTACAAGGTCTTGGTTGCCACTGATGCCATTTCCGAGGGTTACAACTTGCATCGAGCCGGAGCGATATTTAACTATGACATTCCATATAATCCCACAAGGGTGATCCAGCGTATAGGACGTATCAATCGTATCAACAAAAAGGTTTTCGACAACCTTTATATTTATAATTACTTCCCCACAGAGGTAGGCGAAAGCGAAACCCGCACCAAAGAAATATCTACCTTAAAAATGGCAATGATTCATGCCATTATGGGTGAAGATACTAAGGCATTAACTTCCGATGAAGAATGTTCCGCTTTTTTCCGAGACCGTTACCGTGCGGAAATCGAGCATTCCGAAACGGAATCGTGGGACACTCAGTATCGCCATTTTTTAGAATCGGTCAAGGGTACTGATGAATACAATGAGGCTTTGCAGATTCCACACCGCGCCCGAACAGGGCGCATCGTGGATAAGCCACTCAAAGGTGTCATCCTTTTTGGTAAAAAAGGCGAAGATTTCGTTTTTAAAATTTCCAATGGCGACTGTGAGCCGACAATGCTTTCTGCCGAAGAAGCCTTGAAGCTCTTTGAAGCTTTACCCGATGAAAAGCCGTTTGCTACCACCGAGGACTTCGACCGATTGTATCAACAAGTGAAACTTTTACTATTCCGCAGCGATACAAAGAGCCGTAATGACAAAAACATCTTAAGGGCTATTCAAAAACTTAATGCAATTAAGATAAAACTGCCTGAAGATTACTATTCTGATCTTTTTGGCGGCTCTCGATGCGGAAGCATTGTCTGGCTATGAAGTGCGTTTCATCAATCAAATGAAACCATCAGAGATTCAAAAATTATTCAAAGAGATTCCTGCCGACTATCTTATGCGCTTGCTCGAAGCACAAGCCAAAGTCGGAGAAGGGAACGAAACATTAATAATAACTGAAGAACTGCAATAATGATGGATTTTAGCAAAGCATATAATCGTGCGGATTTTGTCAATTACCTCCGCCGTGATTTCCTCCCCGATGATTTTGAGCAGGAAGAAAAGAATGTCCCATTTTGGACACAGATGAACTATGCATCTGTTGCCACTTGTCTTGGCAAGTCTAAAACGTTAGACCTCGTGGTCTATGAAATCAAACACCATTCGCCCCATGATGCTCGCGTGGGACTGTCGAAAGATGCCTTCCGTATGCTTGCAGGAGAAAAACAAAACCGAGCTTTGGTTATTTTCGTTCCAGAAGATAACTCGGACAATTACCGTTTCTCGCTGATTGAAATCCAACTCTCTATCGGTGAAAATGACAGTAATGTTACCCGTGCTTATTCTAACCCTCGTCGCTATTCTTACTATCTTGGCAAGGGAATCGCTTGCTATACGCCCAATAAATACTTGAATGAACTGGGTAGAGTCGAGGATGTGAAAGATCTTTTTGAGCGTTTCTCGGTAGAGGTACTTACCAAGGCATTCTATCAAGAACTGTCAGATTGGTATGCTTGGGCAATTAAGGTTATTTCTTTTCCAAACGATATCTCTACACAGGCAGATGATAAACGCCACAATCACGAGGGGGTAATCCGCCTTATCACTCGATTGATTTTTGTATGGTTCTTGAAAGAGCGTAAACTTATTCCGTGGCAGTTCTTCGATCAAGAGTATATAGCCAATCATCTTATTAAGGGTTTCAATCCGCATAAAATTGACAATCTTTTCGGCAAGTCGGAAGCAAGTGTTTATTATCGCGCTATCCTGCAGAACCTTTTCTTTGCAATGCTTAATTGCCCAATTACCAAGGAGGGAGGTACGGAGTTTACAGAACGCCGTTTCAAGGACAACCGCTCGCAGTTTGACGATAACAAACTGATGCGCTATCGTGATGAGTTCAATGATCCTGACGAGTTCTTGCGTCTCGCTAACGAAACCGTGCCATTCCTCAATGGCGGACTTTTCGACTGCTTGGATGAAAAGCGTACGGGAATGTACTACGATGGTTTCAGTGAACGTAAGGAGTCAATGGCGCAACTGATTGTACCAGACTATCTTTTCTTCGGAGAGGAAGCGGGTAAAAACATAGACCTTTCAGAATTCTACGGCGATGCTAACAAGAAGAAAGTGTCGGCTCGTGGTATCATTGACATTCTCAAGCGTTACAACTTTACAGTAGAGGAAAATATGCCATTTGATAAAGATGTATCGCTCGATCCGGAATTGCTTGGTAAGGTATTCGAGAACTTGTTAGCTTCATACAATCCAGAAACCCAACAAACAGCCCGTAAGCAAACTGGTTCATTCTATACTCCACGAGAAATAGTGCAGTATATGGTTGATGAAAGCCTTGTCACTCACCTCAAACGCACGGTTGGCAATGAGTTGGAGAGTGAATACCGCAAGCTACTTGACTATGCAGACAACGAAATTTTGCTTACCGAACAGCAGAAGTTGGCAATTATGCAGTCTCTCTATAACTGTAAGATACTCGATCCCGCTTGTGGTTCAGGAGCATTCCCTGTTGGTGTGCTTCAACAGATGGTGCATATTCTTAAGCAAATTGATCCCGATAATAGTCGTTGGAAGAATATGCTACTACAATTCGCTATTGATGAAACATCTGAGGCATACCTTAATTCGACTGCTGAAGAACGACGAGAAGCTGTTGCTGATATAGAAAGAGCTTTTGATGAGAATGTAAACTACCCAGACTATGCCCGTAAACTCCACCTTATTGAAAATTGCATTTATGGTGTAGATATTCAGCCCATTGCCATTCAAATTTCAAAACTCCGCTTTTTTATCTCCCTTGTCATAGACCAGAAACGGAATAACAATCCTGCCGACAATTTCGGAATTCGTCCGTTGCCTAATTTGGAAGCCAAATTTGTTGCAGCAAACTCACTTCTTGGTCTAAAACGGACGGAAGCATCTTTATTTGACTCAGAAGAAATAAAACAGAAAGAACGTCAACTTAAAATTGCTAAACATAAAATATTTAGTGCTAGACGACCTACAACCAAGGAAAAATGGCGCAATGAGGTAGTTCGCTTGCGTAAGGAGATTGCGGATCTCTTACTTGAAAAAGACTGTATCGGCAACGAACAAGCAGCCCAACTTGCACAGTGGGATATGTTCGACCAAAATACTTTCGCTCCTTTCTTTGATCCCGAATGGATGTTTGGTATCAAAGAGGGCTTTGACATTCTTATCGCCAATCCACCTTATATCTCTACAAAAGGTGTTTCAACTGCCGATAAGAAACTATTCGAAGCGGAATTTGGCTTCTCTGATGATACATACAACCTGTTCTTTTTCAAAGGCTTTTCCTTGCTTTGTGAGGGAGGATGTATTACATACATTACTCCTAAGACATTTTGGACAACTCAAACCAAGCGTAATTTAAGAGATTTACTGCTTGCCAATACACTTAATTACGTGTTTGATACAGCCAATCCATTTGAAGCTGTAATGGTTGACACTTGCATCACCTCGGCAGTTAAGAATAAGCCTGCCGCAGAAAATCTTGTGCGCTTTATAGATGGTCGTAAGAGTTTATTACAGCCCGAACGTCTGACCGTAGCTCAATCAGTATATCTCAATACTCAAAACAGTGTGATATTCAAACCGTCTGAATTGAATATGCGTATCTACGAGCTTTATGGCGAAAAGGTCAAAGCTCTGTATGATAAGTGGTGGGACAAGATTAAGACTTCTCGTGACATCGAAAAGAATAAACGCGAACTTGAAGAATATCGGGCAAGCCTTAAACCTGGTGATGTTGCACTTCTCGGGTGCTTGACCGAGGGTGGACAAGGTTTGGCTACCGCCAATAATGGTAAATACATTGCGGTAAGAAGCACCACTAAATGGGCGGAGAACATCCGTGTGTCTCGGCCTAAGAAACTTGCTGATTTTTTGGCTCGAACCCCGAAAGCTATAACCGCAGAAATGCGCCGTTACCCATCATATGTAGCTTTTTTTACAATCATTGTCAGAAGCTGAAATTGCAGAACTCTTTGATTCTCTCAAAGAGCAATATGGTCGTGACATTTTCGGTCAAGGTTATCTTTATAAGATTGTGGATGATTGCGAAATAGCAGATGTGGATTCTTTGACGGATGACGAAAAAGAGAACGGTATAGAAACAACCAAACCATACTATGTGCCTTATGATAAAGGAGATAAAGACGGAAATCGATGGTATCTTGAAACTCCATTCGCTATTGCGTGGTCTAAGGAGAATGTCCGTTTTTTGAAGACTAATTCTGGCAAGAAAGGGGAAGGTATGCCCGTTGTTCGTAACCCTCAATTCTATTTTAGGGAGGGTTTTTGTTGGAATAATGTTTTGACTACATACATGAAATGTAAGAAGAAAGAAAAGACCGTTCAAAGTACCGAAAGCATGAGTTTTTTCTCATGTACAGAACAAACACCAGAGTATTACCTTATTTCGATTATGAATTCAAGATTTGCTGCATTTTATGTAGATAATCTTGTAAATTCAACATCTCATTGTACTACTGGTGATGCAAAAACTTATCCCTATTATGATACCAACTATTGAGCAACTATATGAATGTAAACGCCTCTTTGATAAAGCATTTGACTTGAAACGGTCTGTTGCAAAAGGAATTGCGACAGATTTAGATATTTCAGAAGAACTCAATGCTGTGGAAAGAGCCAATGATTTAATAGTTGAGAGCATATATCAATTATAGATACAGAGAATGGAGTAGAGGATATCCATTAATCCTCTACTCCATACAATAAACGAACCAATCTATCAAGTTCATATTGTTTTTCTTCCATTAAGATTTCATCAATCACTGCTGTTCTTTTGAGACTGATGCAATCGGCAACTAATTTTTGCAATGATTCAAATATTTTCTTTTGTGGGATTACTATAGGTAGCTGCCGTGCGTCATTTATCTGAAAATGAGAAGTGTTGTTGATAAAATTGTCAACATATAGGCTAATAAATTCTGAATTTATTAGGGCTACATAGTACCAATCAGGAAGGTTTGTCATTGTGAATAGGCTCATACTCAAAACATCAAAAACGCCATTTGCTTTAATTCTGGCTTTAAGGTATGTAGAGTTGACATCTATCCAACAAAAACCCTCCCTATACTAAACCAAAGATTTGATTTTCTATAAAATCATCCAATTGTTTTTGTATGTTTGATGACTCGTTCCCTTTTATTTTTTGCGCTATTGCAGCTTTTGCCAAAGCGCTACAAAATGATAATTGTTCAGATGTAGGAACGATAATTGGGAGTTGACGAGCATCGTTTATTTGAAAAGTCTGAGTGTTATTTACAAAAGTATCAACATAATAGCTAATCAGTGTCGAATTAATTACACATAAAATGTATTTTTTTCGGGAACTTTGTCGCACACGCCAAAAATACTCATACTTTTTACGTCATGGATACTCTTTTGCTTAATTCTGCATTTAAGAAAAGTCGTATTAATATCACTCCAACAAAGTCCCTCCCTAAAATAGAACGTATAACCTTGGTAACGAGCTTTCGGATCTGTCTTCAAAAAACGGACGGTTAATAGATACCACGCTCCCATCTGCCATTCCTTGATTTTGTTGGAGTTCTCAATCCGGTATATGCCAAATATCGATATAGTGTACCCCTTGCAATTTTCAATTTCTTAGCTATCTGCGGAACGCTTATCCCTTTTGCCATTTGACCCTCTATGTATTTGTGCTTTGCCACACATTTTGCGTTCAACTGCTTATTGCGTTGACCTTGACCTCTACCGACTGGATGTCCTTCCTTTTTAATCGAGCAAGGGCTTCTTTTGTCCGCTGAGAAATCAAGTTACGTTCTATTTCTGCGGATAGTCCGAAAGCAAAAAGCAAGTACTTTGCTTTTGAATATCATCGCCAAGACGGTAATTATCTTTAATCGTCCAAACGCGACTCTCTTTTGTCATACAGATATTGAGTATTTCCATAATCATAAAGAGGTTGCGTCCAAGACGAGATAACTCTGTACAGATTATCAAATCATCTTTGACAATTCGGTTTAGAAGCTTGCCGAGTGCCCGTTTAGAATAGTTCTTTGTACCAGAGATAGTTTCTTCTATCCAGCCATCTATCGTCAATCCTTCTTTTTTGCAGAAACGCTCTATCTCAAAACGTTGGTTTTCCACCGTCTGCTTGTCGGTGGAAACGCGGATGTAGCCATATACCATTTTTTTAGGTATATGATACCTCTTTTGTTTTGAAGAACAAAGGTTTTTAGAGATATTATTTTTTTGATACTAGCCTGCTTTTTTTATACAAATTGATGTTCTCGTAGGTACTACTTTTTATAAAACTCCAGACCTTACCTGTTTTTGATCATCGTCTTGTGGTTGTTTGTTTATTGGAGTATTTATCTTTATTATTCCAAGGAAGTTCAGAAGACGAGCCACCGGAGCCTGTTCCGACATGTACTTGTGCCTGACCACCTGCTACAAGTTCAAAGGCTGCTCCAAGAAGATTAGCTTGTGCTTCATTGACCTGTTCCTGTGGCTCAAATACTTCATTGATGAGCTCGTAAACGGTAGCTTCGTCCTTGCTAAACCGTTCCCATATATCACTGAAATATTCTATATAAGTCCTTGTGTCATATTCTTCATTGCCAACTTTCGTCCAAATATGAATGGACGGATTCCTCATATTTGGAATGATGTAATGTACCAGTTCCGCGCCGGATGAAAGTTGGTATCTGTGAGGATTGGCTTTGCGGTCAAGTTGGTCAATGTGTTGCTTCTGTTTGTCGATGACGGCATCTTTTTCTTTCGATTGCCGCTCTGCCGTTTCCGCCCTACGGATAGCTTTGTCTATCTCTTTCTGATAGCCGTTTCGCAGTTGTTCGATGTCGGATTTGTGTTGCTCCTGTAGATGCTCTTTCTCTGCTGTGAGTATTTGGATTTGACCTTTCAGTTTGGCTATCAGCTCGTCCTTTTCTCCTAGTTTCTTCTTTGCCTTAGCAAGATCACCTTTCCCGAACCATGATAGAATGGTATTTTTGCCCTCTCGCGCTTTCTCAATGTCGGCCTGCAATCTGGCAATGTCTTCCTCGTACCGACTTACCTGTTGCTTATAGTATTCCGAATTTGCCTGATGTTTGGCGGTGGAACCGACTATTCCACGCTGCAACCCGAACGGTTTCATGGCTGCGGCATAGCTGTTCTGGTATTCGTGCAGCTTGCTCCGCCGCATCACGTCATCAGCAGAAAGTCTCGGTCCGGATTTCGTCTCGTACTTCTTTTCGCCCTCACGCTTCTTGCGGAGACGTTCGGTAGTAACGATAGGCACGACGGTAGCGTGCAGGTGCGGAGTCTTCTCATCCATGTGCAGTACACATGAAACAAGATTTTCACTGCCGAAGGTCTCCCGAAGCCATTTCAGGTTGGCATCTATCCAATTTCCCAGTTTCCCTTCTTGGGCAATCTTCATCATCTGTTCATGTGTTCCGGTCAGAATAATGCGGATGGCTTTTGTCTGGTTCTTGGCCACTTTGCGGTGCAGTCCAGCAGTGTCGATGCGGTATTGGATTGCTTCCGTGCGATTGGCTACTCCATTTGGAAACGTAAGCAGTTCCCGGTTCTGTGATGTCCGGTTCGCATCGGCATTGGTCGGAACATATACCTTGCCTTTGGCATCCTTTCTTTCTATATGGCATGACATGCCGGAGTCATTACCGCTGCCACGTTGCAGGTGACATACTGCATATTGTGTATTACTCATTTCTATTTCGTTTATGCTGTTATAACTCTGATTATAGGTTTGTAAAATCCCGTCATTTGTGCCACAGGCAAAACTGGGTGTCGAGAGGGCATCCCTCCGCTTATGGGCTTTTTGACTGCCGGACGCGAAGCGGAGGCGGTGAAAATGCCCTAATAAGCTACGGGATTTTACAAACCCTTTTTTCAAGGACAGCGAGCTGTCCAATCCATCCAATTATCATATCTGTTCTGCATCCACCAATTCCAACCCAAGTTCGTCAATCAATGTCTGCAGGACGGGGTTACGGTCAATCATCCGTTGAAGTATCATCTGAGGGGTGTCCTCCATCATAAGGAAGTCCGCAATGTCCAATCCTCTGGCACGTTGTTCATCGGTTGCCATATCTTCCAGTACCGTACTGACCGATACGGACTGGCAGACATTGGCAAGCATGGAAGTCTTCTGCTTCCACTGCTCCGTTGCACCAAGGTCTGGCATCAATACTACATCCCGATGCGCCAGTACACGAACGGCCTTTTCGTTGAAACAGCCGTTCTTTCCTCCTGTCGCCAGCCACAAGCCGTCCGGCATGAAGTGGGCTGCGATGAGTGCCGTCTTCTCGCTTTCCACAATGAAAACTGTCTTGTCGGGATAGCGGTCAAGAAGGTGCTCGCCAAAGAAACACTGACACAAGTTGAAGTCGGGCAAATGCAACTCGGTATGTACCCAGCCCACGTGCGGATGAGGAACTTTCAGCCGATGCCCGGTCTTTGCATCATATCCCATCATCTTACCCGCGTGTACCTGTCCGTTGGAATCCACCTGCCAGAAAACTGTCGAACCGCCCCATTTCTTGGAAGTCCCGGTCTGGTAAAGCTTGAATAGCCTTCCGGTATTGCTTCTGCCAATCGTGTCGGACAGGAATGTGTACAACGGGTTGATTTCATAATGTGACAGGGAACGCTGCATAACTGTCGAATCCATAAAAAGATGGAGGACTGACTGGTTTCTTTTGGAGTTACGGCTTGCTGTTTCCACTCCTGCCTGAATGATTCCGATTCATCAGGATGCTCCCGAAAGAAATCCTTTGGCGTGTAATGGTAGCCGCAACTGTGTTCGTGGTCGCATTTGCCGACATGGGGAGGGAAGTCAATCTCTCCAGACTCATCGATATAACGGGTGAAACAAGCCTTGCGCTTGCATTCGGGACACGCTTTCTTGCTGCCCCGATGATATTTCTCAAGATGAAAACGATAATTCTCCATGATAATTTCTGAAATTGATTTGCAGTAATTTCAGTCTTCAGTCCTTTCAGTTTTGCAGGAACTGACGGTATGCATCATCCCGAAACTGAAAAACTGAACATCCTGAAAGCTGCAAACAGGGGTTACACATTGCAGTTTCCGTCCTCTGTCTGTTCCATGGGGGTATATGACACTTTCTCGTAGACTCCTTGCCTGACCTTGTGGACAAGCCTGTTTCTGGCAAGATCCCTAAGATAGTTCATCACCGTGCGCTCCGTTACCATAAGTTGTCTTCCGGCATCAAGGGCTTCGGCTGTGGTAAACGTATCTTTCAGCAGGGCGAGCAATTCCAGCGACGGCTCGTCACAGGCATCGTTTGCCACATATTCGCGTATGCGCCTGTAAGAACCTTCGAAATAGTCATTCAGCCGGATAGCACCTTCAATGGCGGTCGTTGTCACGAATTGCAGATGGCTCTCGCCGCAGGCATAAGACAGGACTTGGAGAACCAGTGCCAGACGCGCCACCTGTACCGGACTTTTCATGGGACGCGATTCCACAAGGGCTTCATCCCTGATGGCATTGATGCGTTCGATCGTATTGTTGTGCCAGTTGAAGAAAACCCTTTTCGCTTCCGCTTCCATGCCTATCAGATGAGGGATATTCCCTTCATCATTCACTTCATAGTCAAGGTAGAATACCTTTTCCATGATTGCCTCCCATGTCCTCCATGCAGATGCCGGATTGCTCCCGGTATCCTCCTCTTCGCTTTCCGTCCACCGTGGCACCAGATACGACTTGGGCATCACGAACAGAATGCGGTCAAGCAGGCCGTTATCCTCGTATCCCTTTTTGAGCAGCTCATGCACACGCCTGGTCTGTGTCGTGCCGACCATGTTGATGCACGGATTCTCAATGTGTATGGGAATGGGATTGCTGACACGGGTCACATCTATGGCACTGTTGCTCCATGCGGACAGAAGCTGCTCTATCAACTGCCCGTTGTTGTAGCGGTTGGCGGAAGTGAACATGCCCATAATCTCGTCCGCAAGTATGGTTATGCCACGGGGACAGTTGTGATGGGCAAGCATCAGGGCTTCCGGCGTGAAATCGGACACGATGGTTCTTCTCAATACAGGCCTGTCCATATCGTTGTTGCCCTTGCTCTCTTTCATTGTATTCTGATATGCGGCCATTTCAGCCTTGAATTTCTCCAGTGCCCGGCAATCCCTTTTGCGGAGCGGACGGAATACGGCTTCAAGCGGCGGTGTCTTGCCGAGTCCCGGCCGCCCCACCATGATGATATAAAGGGCAGCGTTGGTTGTCCAATGTCCTTTTACACGGATATTGTAAGTGTTACCCAACGCGGAAGCAGTAGCCGACAGCATGGCTGCGGCAAGATACTCCACCTTGAAGTTCTCATGTCGCACCATGCCAAGGATGACGGACTGGACTTTGGCAGGGAAAGCGTCAATCGGGAAATCCGATTCCGCAATGCCCTGCGCCTGTGCCATCACCCTGTTGCATATATCCAGTTGTCTGATACCCATAATCACTTCTCCTTTCGTTTGCAATAGGATGTCACACTCTCAGACTTGCCTCCGGTCTGCACCCTGCGGATGTCGGATTTGGCATACATGTTTTTGTTGCCAACCTTGACGGGAACGAGGTAGCCACGCTTCGCCCACAGGTTGAGCGTGCCTTCGCAGACGTTCAGCAACTCGCGGACTTGTTTTGTATTCAGGTATGTCTCTTCCGCTTCACGCTGCATCGCAGCCTGCCTTTCTTCCTGCTGCGCCACAATAGTACGCTGGATGATTGATTCGGCAAACATCTTGAGGTCTGTGGGAGTGACTTCCAGTTTCACGTTGGCTCCCATATCGACCAGACTTTCTATGGTAATCATAAAATCATTTGTTTTGGAATTTACAATGACCATCTGAATCTTCCCTGATGCCCCGCTTCCGATGGCTTATAAAAGCGAAGCACCGCCAAACCTCGGGAAAGGATTGACGGTGCAAAGGTATAGGTGAATTAAAAGTGATTGAAATAAAACGAGTTGGCATATTTGTCATGACAAAAAAGACAATTATGACAACACTAAAATGGGCTTATTTTACTTCATTTCCTGTGGATTGGCAGCTATCTATTAACGACTTCGGTAAGTTCGGCTTTAAGCTCAGAAAGTAATGTCTGACAGGAATCACCATTTAGCATTACGCACATTCTATTCACTCCGTTTTTCATAACGTGCTGCGTTGTAGTCAACAGGTGGATAGCCTGACGATAGGAACTTTCGCTCTTAATTCCACCCACGCCATCAAATTGAATGATGAGCGCAGTTGCATACTCTTTCGCACTACCTATGTCTGTTAGCAGTCCAAGTTCATTCAAGGCATAGTAGGTTAGAGCCTGTTCCGCGGCCGTATCATATTTTGAGATGAATTTTCGGATAATATCAATGACAATGTCTTTATTGGCACAGTTGAGATAATTTACAAGGGGCATTTCCTTTGCTTTCTGCCGACCTCTTGATTTTGGGGCATCGTTTATTGGCATGTCGCCAAAGTATTCTGTGTTAGCTTGTTTTGTCGTGTGCTGTTGCTGTTGTTCAGGTTCGTCTGTCATATTGTTGGTTACATTCTCATTTGTTGCGGATTGCAACGCCCATTCACCAATGGTTCCATTTTCAATGGCTCTGTTCATGGAAAAGTATCTGTCCCAGTCAGCCTGGGTTCGGAAGCCGTTCTTGATGGATACCTGTATTATCTGTTCGGCTACCCAAGAACAGCTCTGCCTGTCCATTCTGTCCGCTTTAGGATTGGCTGATTGTTTGCTGACCATACCGACCATTGCCTCGAAACTCTTTCCGTAATACAGCCAGCTCAGTACAAGCGGTGCGGAAAGGATGATGCCATGTCTTTTGGACTTGCTTCTAAAAAAGGATTTGACTTTGCCCCAAACGGAATATGAAATTCTGTCTGATGAATTATTCTCTTCCCTCTGCTTTTTGGAATGCTTCAACAATCTGTTCCGGGACGGATTCTTCACTGAACAGCAGGCTTATGCTGTCAAAATTTTTTCCACACTGTCATCGCCCCAGCACAATTCCCATTCCGCCTTGACTTTGGGCAGCTTTGTTTGAAGATGGCACGGCAGATGGAGAGATATTGCCTCTCGTCCCCGTTTGTCATCAGACGCGCAAAGCGGTTGTATTCTTCCCTGTGGCTGTTCTTCCACTGGAGAATGTCAGCCTTGAATTGGTCGTATGTCAATCGGGATTCAGTCATAGTGTTATCTGCAAGTAGTTGATTATAAGTGGAACATAGGGAAAGAATAAAATACAATGAACAGGTGATTCTAATCCAGCAGGTTTACCAGTTCTTTCTTGATTTCGTCATCGATATGCCTGTAACGGGCAAAGGCGCGGCTTCCTTCCGAATGCCCTGACATGGAAGCAATCAGGTTCGGATCTTTGACCTGCTTGTAGAGGTTGCCGATAAAGGTCTTTCGTGCCGTGTGGGTGGTCGCCACCTCAAATAGTGGTCGTGCCACATCCTCGCGCGTTTTCGGGTCGAGTACTCTGACCATGCGATCAATGCCCACATATTTAAGAATCTCCTTTATCTTCTTGTTATAGCCGAAGTGCGAGAACCGGGGAAGCAGTGCATCTTCCAAATCCTTATACCTTTCCAATATATCCAAAGCTTTTTGGTTGAGAGGGACACGGACTGTGTTGGCGTGCTCCATTTTGGTCTTCTGCGGAATGTACTCTACGCAACCGTCCACGACATTGGCTTTGGTAAGTCTGTTCAGGTCGCTTACACGGCAACCTATCAGACACTGGAACATGAATATGTCCCGATAGACCGGATAGGAATTGCCCAAACCGCTTAAATCGGCATAATAGACCTTATCCCTTTCTTCAAGGGTAAGGTAAAACGGGTCGCCGTACATGGGCTGGGCTATCTGGTACTGGTCAAAAGGGTTGTTTCTTGTCAGCCCCCGTTTGATGCACCATTTGATGACGGTGCGGATGCGGTAGAGTGTCCCCGACATGCTGTTCTCGGAGCGTTGCTGGGCTACATCACGGGGTAGCTCGTCTTTATAGAATACGGGATACATTTCCACATACCTGTACTCTTCCTGCATCCACAACTTGAAATCACGGATGTCGTCAGCAGTAATGGAATCTATACAAAGATGGAAGCCCCGCTGGTGCATGACCTCCTGATGGAAACGCTCGTAACGCAGCACCTTTTTCAGATTGTCCCGATGGTGCTTCCAGCTTTCTGCGGCAAGAGGTGTCTCGTCCATGTACTTCTGTATCTGGTAAGATAGCAGATACTCGTCTGCCGGATTGCCGCCCCGGAAGTTGATATTTGGGTGGTGGTATTCCTCAATAAGTCCTTTCAGCCAGTTGCCGTCTACTCCACGATGGTATTTCTCGGCAATAAGGTGCGTAATGTTTTGGATGTCCTTTTCAAAGCCCATCCGTTTGTCTTCCGACACCAATGCGACACGGGGCTTATACCCCTGCCGTTCCGCACTCCAGTGGTTGGGGTTGATGGAGAGTTCGCTCGCTGCCTTGATGTCAACGCCTCCCACGTCACGGGCTCTGAAATAGACTCGTGCCTGGTCAGTGACATTATTCTTGGCGGCGGTCTTTCTTATAAATGCGGTAACTTTCATTATGCGTCCTCCTTAGTTTATCATTTCCACAAGTTTGCGTTTCATCTCATCGTCAATCGTGCGGTAGCGGTTGAATGCACGGCTACCTTCCACATGCCCGGACATGGATGCTATCAGATTGGGGTCGGGAACCTGTTTGTACAGGTTGCCTACAAAAGTCTTTCGTGCTGTGTGGCTGGTGGCTACCTCATATAATGGTTTCTGCACGGTATTGTAGCCGTGCGTGTCAAGGATAGTCACCATCCTGTCTATGCCGCAATGCTTCAACAGTTCCCGTATGCCGAGATTGTACTGGTGTATGGGCTTGAACGGTAACAGCTTGCCCGTACTTGATTCATAGCGTTCCAGTATTTTCAATGCTTTCTCATGCAACGGTACTCTGACCGTTTTTGCCTGACACTTCTTTGTCTTCTGCGGCATATACTCCAGAAATCCGTCTTTGATGTTGTCTCTCGTCAATCTGTACAAATCCCCTACACGGCATCCTACATAGCAATGGAACACGAATATGTCCCTGATAACCGCCAGTTTCGGACAGCCGCCCAAATTCGCATTGTACAGGATATTCCTTTCTTCGGATATCAAATAGAACGGATCACCATAAGTCGGTTCCTTGCATCCGTAAAGCTCATATACCTCGTTGTCGGAATACTTCATTTTCTTGCACCAGTGGAGAAAGGTACAGAAGAGGTTCATCGTGTTGATGATGGTCGTATTCGACAATGGTCTTGGAGCATGGTTGATTAACATACGCCCGGCATAGAAATCAGGATGCTGCTGGCGCAACAGGTATTCGTTGGACACATAGTCACGGAAACTGTTCATCTGCTCCAGTGTGACGGTTTCAACAAAGAGGGTGAAATCGGTATTACCTAATATCTCACGTTGATATTCATGGTAACGTATCATCTTGCGCTCGAAGCGGATAATATGTTCCTTGGTTCTGTCCGCACCGTCAAATTTTTCCAGATATTCATGGATGCGGCATATTAGATTCGGATGGTTGCGCTCGAAAGCCCGTGCAGGGTACAGCACATCCTCGATGGTCTGTTTTAGCCATGCGCTGTTTGCCTTGTCCGAAAAGGTCTTCTCTACTTTCTCGATGATGGCGGCAATCTGTTCGGGCAACTGTTTCTGTTCAACGGCAGGTACGGCTGTCGTGCGCTTGTAACTGAGGGTATCGGAATCCCAGTACTTGTCATGGACTAAAAGAGGCGAAACAACCTTTATATCCACGTTCTTCTCACGGACACGGAAACAGATGTTCGAGGTCGAGGAACTGCTCTTTTTCAGATAGACGGAAACTTTCATCGGCAATGCGTTTTTGATTCACATTGCAAAGGTAAATAAATTCCCGTATATGTTCCCATACATCCCGAAAAAACTTGTAGCGGATTAAGACAAATTAAAGAGCGTGTCCCGAAAGTGATACCACATAAAACGCTGTATATTAGTGACTATATTTTCTCTTGTTATGCTTTTCTTTTCATTTTCGACTTTCCCAATCCGTTATCAAAACATATATTGCAGTTCCACGCTTTCTGTTTAATTAAATCCAAAAATTAACCGTCGCGTTGGTGCTGGGGCGACAACCTAAACTCATTGCAACTATGAAAAAGTTGTTTCTATTGGTGGCTCTATTCGCCACAACTGCCTTTGTCGCCTGTTCCGATGACGACGATAAAGTGCAAATCAATTTGGATGAACTTGTCGGAACGTGGCGTTACACACATTCCGTCGGTTATGAAATCGACGAGGGGGGTAAAAGACGAGTGGAACGAGGACATGAACGATGCGCAAATCTATTTCGTGTTCAATTCCGATAATACTGGGTCTTACAAGGAAATGGATTCATCGGAAAGCATCGACTATTCGGTGTCGTCCAATAATAAACTGACGGTGCGATATAGCCAATACGGCGACCCGCAAACCTTTACAATTAAGGAACTGACGGCATCGACCCTTAAATTGGAGTACCACGAAAAGGGTGATGGTTGGGAAGAATACGAACTTAAAACATTCAGCAAACGATGAAAAAGATGCTTTTACTTGCCGCTGTTATGTTTGCGGTAGTTTCTTTTTCGTCTTGCTCCGATGATGATGACAAAGACGCGAACATCAACCCCTCTCAAATCGTAGGAACATGGGAATATGTTCATTATTACTCCTATGACAAAGACGATATAGACGGTGTTGATGAATTTGAATACGACGTCGTTAAAGGTGATGAAAATTGGTACAAGCTGGTCTTCAATGCAGACGGAACATTTACGAAAGAAGACGCTGATGGCGTAGATACCAGCACGAAACACTACTATTCAATCAAAGGAAATACGATAACGAAGAAGCACGTTTATACCGACGGTGCGTCAGATACTGAGGTGCAGACGATAACGACCCTAAATTCAACAACTTTCGTAATCGAGGAGGTTGAAAAAGGAGAAGGGTACTACGGTAAATCTGTTTGGACTTATAAGCGCATCTGATTCTGATTTACTTTACAGACTTGGACAAAGCGGTTTTATTCCATGCCATTTGTCCAAGTTTGTCTTTTTCTTTCCGAGTGACAGACTTTGTGAAAAGGTTAATTTATAAGACCCTTTTGCAGAGTTTGTCACTTTTTCGTTTTGTTTATTTCACTAATAATCTTATCTTTATAAAGATAAATAACAATTAAATTTTTAGCTAAAATGAACAGATATAAACAACCTAAAAACAGAATGAAAGACCGACGCATGAGAGGATAAACAGATAATCCAAAAGACGGTCAAATGGAGCCCAACAGAGGGAATAGTCCTGCTTGTAGGAAAACCCAAAGACGAAATATTTCCCGAAACATTTATCTACATGTTTGCCCCTAATATGGCAGACATAACAAAGCCCGTCGAAATTATCCTTACAAAGAATCGACAATACATCTTCGGATGAAAGTGCGAACTTAACGAAATGGACGGGATAATCGGCACAATGACGGCTAACGAGGCGCAAATCGAGGGAACGGGCGAAAAGGTGAATTTGTTCGACTACCACGTGAAAGCTGATACAATCCTATTCCAATACGTCACACCCGATGGACGGGACGAGGTAGTGAGATTCCCGTTAGCGGGATTCTGCGAAAACTATCTGATGCAGTTTGCAAAGTAGCGTTCGGTGGAGTTGAATTGCATCGTATCTATAAAGGTTAAGGAGAGAGGGCCGAAAAAATGCGGCGTTTTTCCTTTGACTACAATAATACTAATTCACTCAATTACTAATAATCTCGATTAAATCAAGAGTTAAACAGTCAGTTAAACCGCAACGAAAAGACAGAAACAAGGGGCGAACGGGCTATGCGTAAATCACTGAATAGCATCTATATTCAGACGGGATGGTGCCATAGCTCAGTTGGTAGAGCAAAGGACTGAAAATCCTTGTGTCACTGGTTCGATTCCCGTTGGCACCACAAATCAAGCAGTTGGATTAATTTCCGACTGCTTTTTTTGTATACGGCAAAGACTGTCAGAGCAGCCGAAAAACAGAAGTCGGTTTCTTCGATGTTTTGCCGATAAACTACAATAGTAGTTGCTGCTTGATACGAGTGCAAGCCGTTGAGAAATATGGAGAATCGCCAATCGAAATAAGAATCCGCAACCTTTTTATGCAGGCGCAAAAGGCAAAAACCGGTTATCCCAAATTACAAATAACAAAGTTTTGATTCCATACGAGCTGCTATTGCATGAAAACTTTGTTTTAAGGAACTTTGCAACTGTAATACCCCGAGAGTGTTGTATATTGAGAAACATTTCCTAACTTTGTGACGCTGTCCCGAACGGGCGGCAGACATATTAGTTTAGTGAAAGTGTTTCGCTAATCCTTGGCAGTAAAATTTGGCGATTTTTAAGCAAACAAGGACAAGCAATACGAACACTCAACACCGTGTATAGGCATATATCATATCTCGATATATAACTATTCGGTGTGGGGTATTGTTTATTTGTTTGCGGGCTACGCCAAATGCCTACTGCCAGATAAACGAACAACTCCACGCTTCTTGTTATTTTAAGGTTTACGCCGCTCGGGAGCTGGGCGGCAGCAAAAACATCTAACTATGAAAAAGTATTTCTATTCGTGGTCATGCTGGCATTATCAACTGTATCGTTAGCCCAGACACACGTAACCCGATTTCTCGGAATTCCAGTAGACGGGAGCAAGGAGGAAATGATTCGAAAATTGAAAACCAAAGGATTTACAAGCAGTCCCTATAAGGACGACATTTTTAGAAGGAGAATTCAACGGAACGGATGTAAATGTACATGTCGTTACGAACAACAATAAAGTATATCGTATAGCGTTATGTGATGCAAACACGCAAAGCGAAGGCAATATACGGATAAGATTCAACAATCTTTGCCGGCAATTCGAAGCCAACAATAAATACATTGCCGCAGGTTCGAATTCTATCATACCCGACGACGAAGACATATCTTACGAGATAGCGGTCCATGACAAGCGATACCAAGCCGCATTTTATCAACTACCCGCACCTATGGATACTGTTCTTAAAGAGACCGCAGCAATGATTAGGTCCGAGTACACAGACGAAGAGATTCTTAACATGTCGAATGAACAAGGGGAAATTACCATTGGAGCAGCCCTCACTTATATATTTGACAAATATTCTAAAAATTCAGTCTGGTTCACGATCTGCAACTATCGAGGAAAATATTTCATCACAATGTTCTACGATAATAAATACAACGAAGCCAACGGCGAAGATTTGTAACGGAATATTCTCTGCGGCAGAAAATATCGAGTGTATGGCGGGGCTGTAAATGAAAAAAGCGAGCGAAGCTGAAATTACTTGATTACCAGCTCGCGGACTATGTCGTGCACCTTGCTGGCGGCGTTGATTTCGGCGGCGAGCTGCGTGCGGCGCATGAAGAGTTCGTGACGCAGGACGGAAGACGTTATGTAAACGCACATGATGCCGTTTCTGTACTCCACGCGAGAGGTCATGTCAGCCGCTACGTGTCCGACCACCGACGCCCATACATCGGGGAGAGAGGCCTCGGCAATCTTGCGTGCCACGTAGGGACGGGAAAAGAACTCCCGTGTCACCTCGCCGATTCTCACCACCCGTGTGCGTCTCATACCCCTTTTTCGATTTTTTTCCATTTCACCGCCTCTGACCGCGAAAAGTGAATAGTCGGCTCCGCAGCTCATCAGTATGCGTTCTATGCGCTCCCGGTTGCAATCCGAGATGAATATCTGCCCGAAATCGTCGCCCACGACAAGTTCGATTAGCCGCCAGACCCGTCCGGCATCGAGCTTGTCGAACAAGTCGTCCAGCAGAAGTATGGGATGTTCGCACTTTTGCTCAGCCACAATGGCGTATTGGGCCAATTTAAGTGCAACGAGAAACGATTTCTGCTGCCCCTGCGAACCGTATTTTTTAAGCGGACGGTCACCGATGCGCATCAACATATCGTCGCGATGCACGCCCACTCCGGTAAACTGATTCATGAAATCCTTTTTGCAGCGAGGCTGCAAGCAGCGAGGCGAAATCGCCGTCGTCCAAATCCGAATCGTAAACCAGAGACACCTGCTCCCTGTCGTCGGAGAGTATCCGATAGAATTTTTCGACAAGCGGTCTGAGCGATGCGATATACTCGCCACGACGCCGGTAAATTCTGGTGCCGTGTCCGACTATCTGCTGGTCGAGGGCTTCCAGAATCTCGCTCTGCGCTGCCGAAGGAGGTTGTTTGAGCAGCCGGTTCCGCTCAGCCAAAAACGGCATTGTACCGCATCACGGTCTGCAAATAGTCGCGGTCGAGTTGCGAAATGGCCGCATTCAGGTAACGTCGGCGCTCCTCGGCCGCATCACTGACAAGAAACGCATCGGCCGGCGACACGACCACCACCGGAATAAGCCCCACGTGGTCAGATACCCTCTCGTACTGCTTGTCGGCGCACTTGACAATCTTTCCGCTGCGGCCCGAAAACGAACAGACCACAGTCGTCCGCATGCCGGACGAGGACACGTACTGCCCTTCGAGCATGAAGAACTCCTCGCCGTGGCGCACACACTGCCGGTCGGTCATCGAAAACGCGCTCTTGCATATCGACAGATAATAGACGGCATCGAGCACGTTGGTCTTACCGGCTCCGTTGTCGCCCACAAGGCAATTTATGCCGCGTGCGAACTCCTGCGAGGTGCACGGGACATTCTTAAAATTCACGAGCGACAACTTACTCAGATACATCCTTCCGGTTCTTTTCCTTGATATATTTTTCGGATACGATGACGTTCACCGCCTTGTCTATTATCTCCAACTCCACCGGCGTACCTCCGAGCAGCTCGCCGTCCAGTTCCAGCAGCACGTCAGGCGACGCCTCCAACCGGATTTTACGGCCGCGATAGAGCGATGCCTGTCTGACATCGTATATGCGTCCGTTGAACAGCGCCGAAAAACACGTGACGATACGGAACAGATTCATACGCCTTATGACCGTAATGTCGAACAGTCCGTCGTCGGGAATCGCCTGCGGGACCTGCAACATTCCGCCTCCATTGTACTTGCATATACCTATGGTGGCACTGAGCACCCAGTCGTTGGCAACAATATCTCCGTCCACCCACACCTTCATCCCAGACGGTCGGTACGCGACGACCGATTTGACCAAACTCCACAGGTAGCGCCACTTTCCTCCGCGGCGCTTGCGCACCATATGCGCATAGTTCTTTATCACAGCAGCTTCCAGTCCCACACCCGCAACATTGGCCATATATCTGGTCTGGCGGTAGTTGGACTCGTAATACGAAACGCGCCCCACGTCCTGCAAAAACGAATGTCCGCCCACGATGGCGCGAATCGCCTCCGAGTACTTGCGCGGAATGCCAAACATGCGTATCCAGTCGTTGCCCGTGCCCACAGCTATCACGGCAAGAAGAATCCGGCTCGTCTCCTCCGCCTTCTGCACGAACAGACCGTTCACCACCTCGTGTATGGTACCGTCGCCGCCGACGATTATTATCTTGCGGTAGCCCTGAACGACAGCCTCGACGGCCAGCTCCGACGCATGGCACTTGTACTCGGTAAAGGCGTAATCGTGCATCACGCGATTCTCCCTGAGCAGCCGGCTTATGTGCGGCCAGTCAGTGAGTCCGCGTCCACGGCCCGCTATCGGATTGATTATGACGAACCACTTCCGCTCCACTTCCATCTCTGAAACAAGCACGGCCTGCTATTTTTTTCGGGAATACGCGCGAGAGTGTCGCACAGGAATTTCAGAACCTGCCGACCGAAGCTATTTCGACCTTTTTCGTCAGGCGAATGCGGATAGCAAATCGTCGGGCCGAAAGAAATCATATCCATGCCGGGATACTTGCCTCCGATAATGCCGCATTCCAATCCGGCGTGTATGGCCTTCACTTCGGGTTTTCGGCCGAACAAATCCTCATAGCTGCGCATCATCGCATGCAGAATCGGCGAATTCATGTTCGGATTCCAGCCGTCGTAACTGCCAGTAAGCTCCACTTCGGCTCCCGCCAGCACGAACAAATCCCTTATGGTCAGCGCAGTATCCATTTTCTCGGTACCCACCGACGAACGGGTCAGCGACTGCATGCTCACGCAAGTTCCGTCCGATACCACACGTGCGAAATTGTTCGACGTCTGAACCAGCCCCGGCATCGAAGCACTCATGCGCAGCACACCGTTGGGGCATGCGCAAACGGCAGCCGTAAGAGCGGAGAACGTATCATGCGGCAGAACGCTTTCGGGCATCTCCGTATCCGAGACAAGCACAGTTATGGAGTCCTCGATGCCGGCGAATTCGGCCTCGAATACTTCAAGCATCGCACGCAGTTCGGCCTCGGCATCCTCCTTTTTGTCTTTCGGCAGAACGACTACGGCCGTCGCCTCGCGCGGTATGGCATTGCGCAGCCCGCCGCCGTCTATCATGGCAAGCTCGGCCCCGAATTTATCGTTCAGGGAACGCAGCATGCGGAACATGAGCTTGTTGGCATTGGCTCTTTGCAGAATTATCTCTATGCCGGAATGTCCGCCTTTAAGTCCCTTAACATCTATGCGCAGGGCGGCACCGTACTGCGGAACCGGCTGCGGGACATACCCGAGACGCATGTTTGCATCCGTTCCTCCGGCACAGCCCACGTAGAGTTCGCCCTCGGTTTCCGAATCCAGATTAAGCAGTATTTCGCCGTCGAGCTCTCCGGCTTCAAGACCGAAAAGCTCCGTCCATGCCGGTCTCCTCGGTAGCCGTGAACAGCGCCTCGACGGGGCCGTGCTTCACGGTGTCGGATTCCAGCACGGCGAGAATGGCGGCTACGCCCACTCCGTTGTCGGCTCCGAGCGTAGTTCCATCAGCCGTAACCCACTCTCCGTCCACATACGCCTGTATGGCATCGGTGTCGAAATCGAATGTCTTGTCGCCGTTTTTCTGCGGCACCATATCCAAGTGCGCTTGCAAAACCACTCCCTTGCGGTTCTCCATACCCTTGCTGGCGGGTTTGCGCACTATCACGTTGAGCGCCCCGTCCACCTTATATTCCAAAGAGTGCGACACGGCGAAATCGACTATGTAATCCCTTATCTTCTGTTCGTTATGCGACGGACGCGGAATAGCGCAGATGCGCTCGAAATGCGTCCAAACGGCCTGAGGTTCAAGTTCGGATATTTTCATGACTGTACAAAAAAAGTTTATTACCTCAAACGGGCTATCATGTTTTTGATATTCTCCTCCATTCGAACCATACGGTCGTCGTCCTCGCCCTTGACGAACTTCTCGCCGGTAATGTTCTCGTAGAGTTCTATGTAACGGTCGGAAATGCTGCCGACTATTTCGGCGGTCATCTCGGGTACGCTCTGTCCCTTCTGGCCCTGAAAACCGTTATCCATAAGCCACTCGCGCACGAACTCCTTGCTGAGCTGGCGCTGGGGTTCGCCCTTTTCGAACCGTTCCCGATAGGTGTCGGCATAGAAATAACGCGAGGAATCGGGGGTATGTATCTCGTCGATAAGCGTTATTTCCCCGTCGCGTTTGCCGAACTCGTATTTGGTGTCCACAAGAATGAGTCCGCGCTCGGCCGCCATTTCGCTGCCGCGTCTCGAAAAGAGTGCGAGAGCGTAGCTCTCAACTTTTCGTAATCCTCTTTCGACACCAGTCCGCGGGAGATAATCTCCTCTTTGGATATATTCTGGTCGTGCATTCCGATTTCGGCCTTTGTGGTCGGCGTCACGATCGGCGAGTCGAATTTCTGGTGTTCGCGCATTCCGTCGGGCAGCTTCACGCCGCAAATCTCACGTGCTCCGGCCTTGTAGTCGCGCCACGAACTGCCGCTCAGATAACCGCGCACAATCATCTCCACTGGAAATGTCTCGCACTTGTAGCCCACGGTCACCATCGGGTCGGGCGAGGCGATTTTCCAGTTGGGACATATGTCGGATGTGGCATCCAGAAACTTGGATGCTATCTGATTGAGGACCTGTCCCTTGTAGGGAATACCCTCTGGCAGCACCACGTCGAATGCGGAAATACGGTCCGTTACGACCATAACGAGATACTTGTCGTCGATGTCGTACACGTCGCGCACTTTGCCCACGTACAGGCTCTTCTGGCCGTCGAATTTGAAGTCGGTTTTGGTAATCGCTTTCATTTGAGTCTTCTTTTTTATTCGGTTTCAACTTTTTTATCCTTGAATGCTTCCACTATGTGGCGCACGAGCGGGTGGCGCACTATGTCCGAATTGTCGAACTCCACCGTGGCTATGCCCTTCACGCCGCCCAAACGCGAGAGCGTCGATGAAAGGCCCGAATCCGACGGCCGCGGCAGGTCCACCTGCGTAAGGTCGCCCGTTACGTTGAATTTGGCATTGCGTCCCATGCGGGTAAGAAACATCTTCATCTGTGCTACGGTGGTATTCTGCGCCTCGTCGAGAATCACGAAGGCGTTATCGAGCGTCCTTCCGCGCATGAAAGCGAGCGGGGCAATCTGCACCGTTCCCTCTTCTATGTACTTGTGCAGAACCGACGGAGGAATCATATCACCCAGCGCATCGTACAGCGGTTGCAGATACGGGTCGAGCTTGTCTTTCATGTCTCCGGGCAGAAAACCGAGCTTCTCGCCCGCTTCGACGGCCGGTCGCGTAAGGATTATGCGCCGCACCTCTTTCTCTTTGAGGGCTCGCACGGCAAGAGCTATGGCCGTATATGTCTTGCCCGAGCCTGCCGGCCCCACGGCGAAGAGCAAATCGTTGAGATGCGAGGCATCCACGAGTTTCTTCTGATTGGGCGTTCTGGCGCGTATCGCACCTCCGCCGTTGCCGTACAGAATAACGTCGCCGTGTTCCGCATCCGAAGTCGGCGCCTCGGCGGCGACCGAATGGAACGTCTGGCGTATGACCTCTTTGGAAAGATGCCCGTACTTGGCCACATAGGCCGTAAGGGCACGAACTCTCCGCTCGAAGTCATCGACATCCTCCTGATTGCCCTTGACCTTTATCGTATCGCCCCTTACGACGATTCCCACAGTCGGACAAAGCGAGGCGACGAGTTGCAGGTTGGCATCAGCAACCCCCGCAAAGTCGCGCAGGTCGATGCCCTCTATATGTATCTTCTTTTCAATCATACTCCGTTAGAATGCCACACCTATGCTGACGGCCAGTCCTCCCGACCGGAAGCGCACGTTCTCGCCGGTGGTCATCTCGCCTATGCGCACGCTGCCGGTAGGACGCTTGAAAACGCCGTCATAGCGCATATCGACGGTAAACATCCCCATATCGAACCCAACCCCAGCCGCATAGTTCACGAAAGGCCTTATGGTCGAAAGGTCCATACCGTCGGCGCCGAGCGTCTTGTTCTTGTCCATAGCCGTAAGTGTAGGCCCCGCGTAAATACGGAAGAATTTCACCTTGACGCTTATCAACACCGGAATATCGACGCTCTGCATCCGCACTCGGCAGCTTTGCCCGCCTGACGAACTCACATCCAGACCCGTCATGGTGAAAACGCCCTCCGGTCTTATATAAAGTCCCGAGGCGGAACTCTCAGAGGAGCCGAATCCGAAGAGTTTTATATCCGTATAGATGCCGACATTGAATCCGATTCTGGGCGAGGTGCTCAAAGTGCTACCTTGAACGTTCGCACTGCCGAAATCGGAATACCGGCCCGAGGCTCCGGCCCGAATACCGAACCCTACGGCATAGCACTCCGCCGAGAACGCACCCAGCAGAATGGCGAGCAATGCGAAGACTCTCTTTCTCATCATGTTTTTACATAAGGCCTCAACAGGCGCCCGAACAGGAAACAAAGATACGTATTTTTATCGGAGAAAATTCCTTTCGGCACATAAAAAAGCGGTCGCTTCGATAAGGAAGCGACCGCATGCGACTGGTTATACCCGCAAAGGACTACTCGGCCTTTTTGGCGGCATTACGCTTGTCGTAGTGTTTTTGATAGCGGCTCATAAACTTATCGACGCGTCCTGCGGTATCAACCAATTTCATCTTGCCCGTATAGAACGGGTGCGACGTATTGGAAATTTCCATCTTATACACGGGATAGGTTTCGCCGTTCACTTCGATGGTTTCTTTTGTCGAAACGGCGGACCTGCACAAAAACACGTTATCGTTGGACATGTCCTTGAACGCTACCAGACGATAATTTTCGGGATGAATTCCTTTTTTCATTGTGTTTTGTATTGAACTTGATTTTGTTTTTCAGCGCACAAATATAAACAAAGTTTTCATTCCGTGCAACCGTCTCCTCTTTTTTTCCTATTCGTACCGGCCGCTTTTCAGCATGCGCACCTCCGCATCGGTCAGAAAACGCCACTGGCCGCGTTTGAGATTCTTCTTGGTAAGGCCTGCGAAATACACGCGGTCGAGGCGCGTGACGTTGTATCCGAAGTGTTCGAAAATGCGTCTTACGATACGGTTGCGGCCCGAGTGTATCTCTATGCCGACGACCTTTTTCGTCTTGTCGGAAAAAGCCAGATCGTCGGCCGCTATGTCTCCGTCTTCGAGAGAGATACCGTCCACGATTGCCTGCGCATCGGCCTGCGAAAGCGGCTTGTCAAGCGCCACTTCGTAAACCTTGCGTTTGTTGTACGACGGATGCGTGAGCCTGCTTGGTCAAATCGCCGTCGTTGGTGATGAGCAGCACCCCGACGCTGTTCTTATCCAGACGTCCCACGGGATACACCCTCTCCGAGCAGGCATTGCGCACGATGTCCATAACGAGACGGTCGGCATGCGGGTCTTCAATCGAAGTGACGAATCCCTTCGGTTTGTTCATGAGTATGTACACCTTCTTCTCGCTGCTGATTCTCTGGTCGTTGAACTTCACCTCGTCGCCCGGCAAAACCTTGGTGCCCAGTTCGGTCACAACCTTTCCGTTCACGCTCACCACTCCGGCCCGTATGTAGTCGTCGGCTTCGCGGCGCGAGCAGAGTCCCGACATGGCGACATAGCGATTCAGACGCATGGCCCCGTCCTGCTTCGGTGCCGGATACTTGGGATACTCCCCGCGCATGCTTTCTCCTGCTCCCATACCCTTCTTTGCAAATTTGGACGGATGCGTCGCCTTGCGCTTGCCGGCTGCGGCCGCCGCTTTCGCTGGTTTTCGAGCAGGGGAAGAATTGGTCTCGGCGAATTTTCCCGACGGCTTCGTGCGGCGGGAGTTGCCCTCTTGAAGTTTGTTGTCGGCCGTGAAGTTCGGATTGAACGAACGGCGGCGCGGTGCGCGGTCGGTCTTCTGCTCACCCGCATGCTGCCCATGGGCGGGACGGGTGGCAGGTTCGGCCGCCTGCTGGCGCACTCTTTTATCTTTGGCGAAACGGCGGTAGCTTTCGGAGCCGCCGACACTCTCAAATTCTTTCATCTTCATACTGTTTTTCGACGCATCAAAGGTAACGTTAATTTCGCGATATTTCGTCTGCTGTCGGACCTTTTAATAATCCGTTACGGCTTTCGGCATACCATAAAGCGCACTCATCTTATACTTCCCCAAACGGCGTCCTTGTTCCGACGCACGATGCGCCACTTGACGAAGTTATACAGATGATACGCAAACGGAACGTAGGTGTCGGCCCACAGATAGAGCCTCTGGCCGGCACTGGTCGAAGGGAGTGCGACCGCAAGACGATAGTAATCCCGCTGCATGGCTTTGTAACGGCATGAAAATTCGCGTTCGGACTTCTTGTCCGTATTGTATCTGGCATTCATGTAAAGCAGATACCCCAAATAATATACCATCTTGCGCACAGACTGCTCGTACATCGGCACAAGCGAGTGCTCGCGGGCGAATTCCATGCGGTCTTTCACGGCAAGCATTATCTCGGTCCACCGCACATCGAATCCGCGGTGCATGACGCTGCCGTCGTGTATATAGTGATAATACATGCGGGTTTCGGTTACGGCTATCCGCTCAGCCGCATAGAACAGGCGGTGCAGGACCGTAACATCCTCGCCCGTATAAGACCCCGCGGGGAACCGCACGCTGTCGAACACACGGCGGGCGTACAGCTTATCCCACACGTAGCACGACGAGAGCCTGTATATGTCGGACAGCATCTCTTCGCGCGAATAGACCCTTACGTCCGACGGAGGCAGCCTGCGAGGACTGCCCGAAACTCTCCGCCGAACCCTTTTTCAGGCCTGCTGCATGCGATATCGCAACCGTTATCGAGACACATACCCAGCAGCGTCTCTATCATCTTCGGATGCATGTAGTCGTGGTTGTCGCAAAAGGCTATCCACTCCCCCTTTCGAGGCGCTGATGCCGTTGTTGCGAGCCTGAGACACACCCGAATTCTTCTGATGCAGGACACGCACGCGGGCGTCCTCCCGAGCGGCCGCATCGCAAATGGCAGGCGAAGAATCCGAGGAGCCGTCGTCCACAAGAATTATCTCAAAATGCGGATAGCTCTGCCTGCGTATGGAGTCGATGCACCGCTGCAAATACCGCTCGGCATTGTATACCGGAACGATTACACTGACAATCCCTGTTCATAAGCAAGTTACCTTTCAATCAAAGGTTCAAAGATATAATTTTTCCGGCGAGCGGAGCAAAAAGCCGCCGGAAGATGAAAAATAAAAGACCGCAGAGGTAGCAGAGAATTAAAAATTTATATAATTTTTGCATTTACAGATTCCGATATGTAACTTTTTATGACAGATATGACTTACGATTTCGATACCACACCCAGCCGCCGGCACACCTGTTGCGACAAATACGACCGATGTACGGAACTGTTCGGACGCGAAGACGTCATACCCATGTGGATTGCCGACATGGATTTCGAGATAGCCCCGTTCATAACCGATGCGATAATCCGCCGCGCAGAGCACAAACTCTACGGTTACGAATTTCGGGACGAAGCCTACAACAATGCAATCAAAGGCTGGCTTCTCAGGCGCAACGGCTGGAAGGTGGAATCCGACTGGCTGCGGTTCTCGCCGGGCATCGTGGCAGGCTTCTCGTTCGCCATACGCGCATTGAGCAAGGAGGGCGACGGCGTGGTGGTCCAGCCTCCGATATATCCTCCGTTTCTGGCACAGACCCGACTGAACGGCAGGCGCATAATAGAAAAATCCGCTCCGCCGCACCGAGGACAGTTTCGAAATCGATTTCGAGCACCTCGACCGCTGTCTTGCCGACGCACGCATACTACTGATGTGCAACCCGCACAATCCGACCGGCCGCGTATTCACACGTGCCGAACTGGAAAAAGTCGCCGAGCTGTGCCGCAAACACAATGTGTACATCATCTCCGACGAGATTCATTCCGACTTGGTCTTCAAACCGAACAAACACCTGCACATCGCCTCGCTGAACGAAGACGCCGCCTCGCGCACCGTCACGTTCCTCGCTCCCAGCAAGACATTCAACATCGCAGGCCTGTCCACTTCGGTCGGCGTCATCCCCAATCCCGAATTGCGGGCCAGATTCGACGCCGAATTCGACAAGACCCACGCAGGTCAGGGCAACACGTTCGGTCGCGTGGCTCTACAAGCCGCATACGTCGAAGGCGACCAGTGGCTCGACCAAGTCTTGGACTACATAAAGGGCAATATAGACTACATGCACTCCTTCATTGCGGACAACATGCCCGCAATAAAGACTTTCCGCACCGAGGGCACATATCTGCTGTGGCTCGATTTCTCGGCTCTGGGAATGTCTCACGAGCAGCTCATGCACTGGCTCGCCGACAGCGCACACCTCGGATTGAACGACGGAGCGGAGTTCGGCACGCAAGGAGTCTGCTGCGCGAGACTCAACGCCGCAACCTCGCACGCCGTATGCCGAAAGGCCATGCAGCAGCTGCTGGAAGCATACCGCGCACTATAAAACGCCATGCCCCGAGGAAAGCGACTTCGACCTCGGGGCATGCTGTTTCTGTATTGACAGGCTTTTACACCAATCCCTGCGCTATCATGGCATCGGCCACCTTGATGAATCCCGCCATGTTGGCTCCCTTGACATAATCGACATATCCGTCGGGCATGGTTCCGTACCGCAGACAAGCCTCGTGAATATCGTTCATGATTCCGTGCAGACGCTCGTCCACCTCCTGCGGCCTCCATTTCAGGCGCATCGAGTTCTGGGTCATTTCCAGTCCCGAAGTAGCCACTCCGCCGGCATTGGATGCCTTGCCCGGAGCATAGAGAATACGCGCCTGCTGGAACTTGTGTACGGCCTCGGGCGTGGAGGGCATGTTGGCACCCTCGACAACGCACATACAACCGCCAGCCAGCAGTCTGTCGGCATCCTCGCCGTTGAGTTCGTTCTGCGTGGCGCACGGTATGGCGATGTCGCACTCTACGCCCCACGGACGCTCGAACTCGTGGTACTCTGCACTACGGTAATGCTCGGCGTACTCCCTGATTCGTCCCCGATAGACGTTTTTAAGCTCCATTATCCACGCCAGTTTCTCGGCATCTATTCCGTCGGGGTCGTAAATATATCCGTTGGAATCGGACATGGTAAGGACCTTGGCTCCTAATGCGGTGGCTTTCTGCACGGCATACTGCGCCACATTGCCCGAACCCGAAACGACGACCCTCTTGCCTTCGAAGCTCTCGTTCGAGCGGGCGAGCATCGCTTCGGCGAAATAGCACACGCCATAACCCGTAGCCTCCGGACGAAGCGGCGAGCCGCCCCACTCCATACCCTTGCCCGTAAAGGTACCGGTAAACTCGTTCCGAAGACGCTTGTACTGACCGAACATGTACCCTATCTCGCGGCCGCCAACGCCTATGTCGCCGGCCGGCACATCCGTATCATGGCCTATATGGCGGCTGAGTTCGGTCATGAAGCTCTGGCAGAACTTCATTATCTCGTCGTCGGACTTGCCCTTGGGGTTGAAGTCCGAACCGCCCTTGCCGCCGCCCATAGGCAGTGTGGTGAGGCTGTTCTTGAACACCTGTTCGAAAGCCAGAAACTTCAATATACTTAGATTGACGCTCGAATGGAACCTTATTCCTCCCTTGTAGGGACCCAGAGCGCTGTTCATCTGCACTCGATAGCCGCGGTTTATCATAACCTGTCCTTCGTCGTTGAGCCACGGCACGCGAAACATCACCACGCGCTCCGGTTCCGCGATACGCTCCATTATCTTCATGTGTTCGAGTCGGGGATTGGCCACAATGTACGGAGCAACGCTCTCAACAACTTCCCTTACAGCCTGATGGAATTCCGTCTCGCCGGGGTTCTTTGCAATGACAGACGCCATGAACCTCTCGACGTAATTCCTTACCGAGTTTTTCCATAATTAAAACTTTTTAATAAATAATCGCAACGCAAAAGTAGCAAAATAATCCGGATTAGCAAATCGCCAATTCGGCACTATTTTTGCAAACAGCGACTTAAAATCAACTACTTTTACATACAACCAACAAACCTCGCGCCATGTCGGACAGTCTGCAATAAGAAAGAAAAGAACATGCGACGATGCTTTGCAAATAAAATAAATAGAAGCACATACGACTTCGTACATGCTTCTATCAGTATTTAGGAATACGCGGCTATGCCGACTGCGACTGCGGCTATTTCAAGTGCCCCTCGGCGATGAGATACTCGGCGATTTGAACGGCGTTGAGCGCGGCGCCCTTGCGAATCTGGTCGCTCACGCACCAAAACGTAATGCCATTGTCGCACGCCAAATCCTTGCGGATGCGTCCCACGTAAACGTCGTCGCAGCCGGCCAGAAACAGCGGCATGGGGTACTTCTTGTTCTCCGGCTCATCCATAAGGGTCACTCCCTTGGCCGAAGCGAACGCCTCGCGCACCTGCTCGACACTCAAAGGCTCCGAAGTACGTACCCACACGCTTTCCGAATGGGCACGCATAACCGGCACGCGCACGCACATGGCGCTGGTACGGACGTCCGAGTGCATGATTTTGCGCGTCTCGTTGAACATCTTCATCTCCTCCTTGGTGTAGCCGTTGTCGGTGAAAACGTCGATGTGAGGAATCACGTTGTAGGCGAGCTGGTAGGCGAACTTTTCCACCACCGGCTCCTTACCCTCGCATATTCGGGCATACTGCTCGACCAGTTCGTCCATCGCCGCTGCACCCGCACCGCTGGCCGACTGATAGGAGGCCACCCTCACGCTCTCGATGTGCGAAAGGTTCTCTATGGCTTTGAGTGCCACCACCATGATAATAGTGGTACAGTTAGGATTCGCGATAACGCCACGCGGAGGATTGACGGCATCCTGCGCATTGACTTCGGGAACGACCAAAGGCACGTCGTCGTCCATTCTGAAAGCGCTGGAATTGTCTATCATCAGCGTTCCGTACTTGGTAATGGTCTTCTCGAATTCGCGCGACGTCCCCGCACCGGCGCTGACGAATGCCACCGCGATGTCCTTGAAATCGTCGTTATGTTTCAGTTCCTTGACTGCAAGTTTCTTACCGCGAAATTCGTATTCGCGGCCGGCGCTTCTATGAGAGCCGAAGAGCACCAACTCGTCCGCAGGAAAATCACGCTGGGCGAGTATCTTCAAAAAAATTCCTGTCCGACGGCCCCGCTGGCTCCCGACAATAGCAACTTTCATAATCCTCAATCGTAAAATTATATTTTTAATGGCGATTTAATCGAAAAAAACTCGTCCTCCGCCGTCTGCACATCCGTACTCGGCGCCTCGGTATCCTTCAAATCGCAGTCGAAAACCTGAACGCCCGACGCAGGCACGGAGAACCTGTCCGTCTGACGCACCGGCAGCGACGGATCCGCATACACGCGGCTTATGAACTCGCCGAACACGGGCAAAGCGACCACCGAACCCTCGCCCTGACGCGAGAGGTGAACGCTCTGATCCTCGCCGCCGACCCATACGCCGGCCACTAAATTCGGAGTAACGCCCACGAACCATGCGTCGCGGTTCTCCTGCGAGGTTCCCGTCTTGCCGCCTATTTCGCCCGTCAGACCGTATTGCCAGCGCAGACGGCCGCCCGTTCCGCTGTTCACTACGCCTTGCAGCATGGTGAGCATCGTATACGCATTCTGTTCGCTTATGGCATCGCTGCTCGAAGGCACGAACGAGGAGATTAGGTTGCCCTGCCGGTCCTCGATTCGGGTGACGAAAATAGGCTCGGTATTCACGCCGCGATTGGCGAAGGTGGCGTAGGCGCCGACAAGTTCCAGCAGCGACGCTTCCGAAGTGCCCAGACACAGGGCGTAAACGGGATCTATGTAACTGCGAATACCCATATTATGTATGAAGTCCGCCACGGCCTCGGGCTGCTTGGCCTGCTTCATAATCCAAGCCGAGTAGTTGTTGCGGCTGCGTGCCAGTCCCCATTTGAGAGGATGCAACTCGCCGGTATACTCCACCTTGCCAGCCTCTTTGGGCGACCACGGCTCTCCCGAATACGTCTCGATGGTAACCGGCAGATTCGGCACCATAGTGCACGGGGTATATCCCAGATGGTCGATGGCGAAAGTATATATGAACGGCTTTATAGTGGACCCCACCTGACGCTTTCCCTGACGGGCCATGTCGTACTTGAAATACTTGAAATTAGGTCCGCCGACATAAGCCCGCACCTCTCCGCTCTGGGGCTCTATGGCCACAAGCGAAGCACGCATGATGCGTTTGTGATGCAGAATCGAATCGCGCGGAGTCATCACCGTGTCCCGCTCGCCGCGGAAAGTGAAAACCTTCATCTTGACGGGAGTGTCGAACACGGCGTCTATCTGCGCCGCGGAAGCTCCGCTGTTCGTCAATGCGCGGTAACGGTCCGAGTAGCGCATGGCATTGCGCATGATTTTCTCGCGCTGCTCCTTGTCGGTCTTCTGGAACAGCACCCTCGTGGCCTTGTACTGCGCATCCATCGCCGGCTGGATACTCCGCCGAAGCTGCGTCTGCACAGCCTCTTCGGCATACTTCTGCATGTCGGAATTTATCGTCGTGTAGATTTTAAGGCCGTCCAGATAGATGTTATAGGGCGTACCGTCGGCCTTCGTGTTCTTGTTGCACCAGCCGTAAATGGGATTGGTCTCCCAGCGTTCGAGTTCGTAGCGGTAATCGTAATCGTTGAGATACTGGCGGCGCGTCGGCTTTTTCGCCGTCATCACCTGTCGCAGCATCTCGCGGAAGTAGGTCGCCGTACCGTAATTGTTCGAGACCGGCTTGTAGTTCAGCTCTATCGGCACGGCAAACAGCGAGTCGCGCTGCCGGCGGGTTATGTAGCCGCTGTTCTGCATGCGTTCTATTACGGTATTGCGTCGCGCGAGCGAGCGTTCGGGGTTCAGTACCGGAGAGTATCTGGTCGGTGCATTGACGACTCCGACAAGCAGCGCCGCCTCGGGAATCGAGAGCTCGGAGGGCTGTTTGTCGAAAAACGTCTGCGCCGCGGACTTTATTCCGAAAGCATTGCTGCCGTATCCGACGATATTCAGATACATGGCAATAATCTCCTCCTTGGTGTAGTTGTATTCGAGCTTCACGGCGGTAATCCACTCCTTGAATTTGGAAATCACCAACTTGCCCTTGCGTACAACGGAACTGCGGTATACCGTCGTATCGCGCGGAAACAGGTTTTTGGCCAACTGCTGTGTAATGGTACTGCCGCCGCCCTGACTGCGGTTGCCCATAGCCAGAGTCTTGATGCCCACGCGGGCCAGCGAGATGAAGTCTATGCCCGAATGGGAATAGAAACGCTGGTCCTCGGTAGCCACAAGTGCAGCCACAAGCGCCGGCGAAAGCTCGTCGTAGGTCACATACGAGCGGTTCTCAACGAAAAAGAACCTATCATCTTCCCGTCCTCGGAATAGATTTCCGTGGCGATGTTGCTCTTCGGATTCTCCAACTCCTCGAACGACGGCAGACGGCCGAAAGCCCCCGCGGCCGTGAGCAACAACATGAAAAGCACTGCCGCGAACGGAGCTGCGACTATAATCCACAGCCATTTCACTATCTTGCGCTGTTTTACTTCGTTTTCAGCCATATCCTAATTTTCTCCTGAAAATGCAAAGGTACGATTAATTACGCAAATCAACGCATTCGGCATGTCGATTATTACACTTATCGGTACTGCGCGGACTTTACGACCGGGTCCCTTATTTTATAGAATTCATGCGGATGCTCGCCTTGACTATGGCTACCGCACGGATTCGGGAGATTTCAATATCCTTGTCGGCGTGGTGGGGATTCTGGCTGACTAACTTCACGTACCCTTCGCGGTCGGACTTCTGGATGTATTTGACGGTGATGTACTCCTCACCGTCCAAATCGATCGAGAGAAGATACATGTCGCCCCAAAAGATGTCGTTCAAGTCGCTCAGCTGTTTGTAAAGCACTATGTCTCCGCTTTTGAGCAGCGGGTACATGCTGTCGCCGACTATGTAAATCGCACCGTCGCATTTGGGCAGATTGGGGATATTGATATAATCTATCGGCTTCTGTCCGTGCTTGTTGAGAAACAAAGGCACCAGACCAGCCGTGCCCTCGATGCTGTACAGAGGCACGCTCTGGCGCGAAAGCGTATGGTCGGTACGGCGCAGAAACGGCGTATAGTCGGGCTGCGTGAGGAACATGTCGCCCTCGCCGCTGTCGAGCCAGTCCGGATTCACGTGCAGTTCCTGAACCAGAATATTCTTGTTGCGCTCCGAGAGGGCGGCTTTTCCCGTCTCTATCATCGAAAGCGCGCTTTTCCCTATGCCCAACTTCGAGGCCAAAACCTCCTGCGTCAAGCCCAACTCCTTGCGAATCAGTCGTAGTTTATGCTCCATACGGTTCGTATAAAAATCTTATGAACTTTTTTTGTTCAAAAAAACTGAACAAAACACAAATTTTTGAACATACCTTTGTACTGCAAAAGTTAAACGGTTTAATCGAAATAATCAAATTGCGGAACCGGTTTTTTTGCATCGTCCACTAATATTATAATTCCGAAACACGAAATCAGATGATTGAAATAGAAGAAAAAGACTACGTCCGGATAGCCGAACTGCTCAAAAACGAAATAGACGATTCCGATTTTTTCAACGGAACGATAGAATACGACACCGAAAGATTCTACTCCACCCTCACGGCGACGGCAATCGTATACCGCAAAACCGTCTCGATGCCCGAGGGCAGATTCTCGCGAATCGAAGACGCCGTTCCCGTATGGTGGGACTTCACCACCTCGGCCGACGGACACGCTCCAACCGAATGATTTCAGTTTCGAAACCCTACAGGGATTTCATTTAGTCGCCCGCCTCATCCCACCTTACGGCAGGCCTGCGGGAACCGCCTGCCGCGGACGACATTTCCGAGATGACGGGGCCGAACAATCCCACCCGTCCCGCCTCGCCCCGCATGTCGGAAAAACCCACATACTCTTAGTTTTTATTTCTTATGACGAAGCTTCTTTCGAAGATTTCGCACGCAGGGTGTATCCGTTTTTGGAGATACACCCTTTTCACAAGGCATACTACCGCGTGCTGGACGCTTTCGCTCACGGCAGAATACGCCGCCTTATGATAACCATGCCGCCGCAGCACGGGAAATCGCTCGGAGCCTCTGTGATGCTTCCAGCGTACATGCTCGGCCTCAATCCGGAACTCAGAGTCGCGATAGCCTCGTACAGCGCCACGCTCGCCTCGCGCTTCAACCGACGCGCACTAACGCATTCTCGAATCGGCAGACTACGAAAGCATGTTTCCACAGACCGCGATAAAAAGAGCGGGAACCGCAGCTCATACATCCGCACCTCCGATCAGGTGGAGATAATCGGACATCAGGGAGAGTTATTCTCCGTTGGCCGCGAAGGCTCCCTAACGGGCAATCGCGTGGATGTCTTCATTCTCGACGACCTGTACAAAGACGCCATGGAGGCCTCCTCGCCGCTGATAAGGGAGAACTGCTGGGACTGGTACACCTCGGTGGTAAGGACGCGCATGCACAACGACTCCTCGAGCTGATAGTCTTCACGCGCTGGCACGAGGAGGATTTGATAGGCAGAATCGGCAAACGGGAAAAAATCATTCCTCTCACCGACTGGGAGCAGACCGAAAGCGCGGACAGGGACTGGCTGCATCTCAACTTCGAGGCGCTGAAAACCTCGCCGCCGACACCCGTAGACCCGCGGGGCGAAGGCGAAGCACTTTGGCCGCAGCAGCACAGCGAACAGCTCCTGCACTCGAAACGCCGGTTGGACCCGCAGCGGTTCGAGTGCATGTACCAAGGATGTCCTTCGTCGCGCGACGGGCTGCTGTACGGTGCCGGATTCAAGACCTACCGCGACCTGCCGGCAGCTATCGTCCGCCGCGCCAACTACACCGACACCGCCGACACGGGAGACGACTACCTGTGTTCGGTATGCTACGTCGTGGATACGCGAGGGGCGATTTACATCACCGACATGGTGTACTCGCGCGAACCGATGGAGGTTACCGAGAGGGCCGTTGCCGACATGATAAACCGCAGCGGCACCAGACAGGCGAGCGTGGAGAGCAACAACGGAGGACGCGGATTCGCCCGTGCGGTCGCGCGGCTGGCTCCGCTGGCCGCCGTCGGCTGGTTCCACCAAAGCGCCAACAAGGAGGCTCGCATTCTGTCGAACTCCGCCACGGTGATGCACAGCATAGTCATGCCCGAGGACTGGAACATGCGCTGGCCGGACTTTTACAACCACGTGACCACCTACCGCCGAATGTTCCGCGCCAATCGCTGGCACGACGCCGCGGATGTTCTGACCGGAATCGTGGAGCGGGAAATCGCAGCCGGAACATACCGCATAAAGGCAGTCGGATTCAAGGATTAAGGCCCCGAATATCCGCTAAAATGTCCGAGACTGCGCCTTCGAAACGGATTTATCTTTTTTTTGTTACCTTTGTCAGACCATTTTAGCTTCGGAATTCGAATGAACACATATCTGCGACTGCTCGGCTTCGCCAAACCTTTCGAGAAATATGCCATACCGTATTTCTTCTACACGTTGATTTATTCGGTGTTCAACCTGATGAACTTCATGCTCATCATGCCAATACTCAACGTGCTGTTCGACCCTGCGGGCGGTATACAGGAAGTTACATCCGCTCCGAAATTCGAATTTTCGCAAAACTACATGCGCGACGAGCTGAACTACGTCCTGTACCGCATTTTCGGCACCGACTACGACATCACACAGGTGCTGATACTGCTGGCCGTAGTGCTCGTAATCTGTTCGCTGATAAGCAACCTGTGCCGCTACATGGGGCAATGGACGGTGGAGAAGCTCCGAATCAACACCATGAAGAAGCTGCGGAACACTGTGTTCGACAACGTCATGGACCTGCACGTAGGCTTTTTCAGCAACGAACGCAAGGGAGACATAATATCCAAGATAACCTCCGACGTGCAGGTGGTACAGTACTGCATCACCAACACCCTGCACGTGGCTTTCCGCGAGCCGTTCCTGATTCTGACCTACCTTTTCGGAATGATTAAAATCTCGTGGCAGCTCACAATATTCTCGGCGCTTTATCTGCCGCTGGTGGGGCTGATTATCAGCGTTGTCGTGGGACGCCTGCGCAAACCGGCCCGCAACTCGCAGGAGAACTTCGGCCGCATAGTCAGCGTTCTGGACGAATCGCTGGCGGAGTCAAGGTCATCAAGGGATACAACGACACCGACTACATCAAAGCCAAGTTCAACGCCCTGAACGACCGTTTCAGCTCGCTGCTACGCTACATGGCACGCCGCCAGCAGTTAGCCTCGCCGATGAGCGAATTCTTGGGCATCACGGCAGCATCGGGACTGCTCATCTTCGGAGGTGTTCTCGTATCGGGCGGCACGCTCGACGCGGCGGGCTTCATCGCCTACATCGCAATCTTCACGCAAATCACACGTCCCATACGCTCGTTCGCCGACGCATTCGCCAATATCAACCAAGGTGTGGCCGCAGGGGAGCGCATATTCTCGCTGCTGGACACCAAAAGCGAAATCACGGACAAGCCCGACGCAGTGGAGCTTACCGAATTCAAGGACAGCATAGAGTTCCGCGACGTGCATTTCTCGTATGAGAACAAGGAGGTGATATGCGGTGTCAACTTCACGGTTCACAAAGGCGAAACGGTGGCGCTGGTAGGTCCTTCCGGCGGCGGCAAAACGACCCTGTCCGACCTCATACCGCGTTTTTACGAGGCAAGCAGCGGAGACATACTCATCGACGGCCGCAGCATAAAGGATTACACCATGGAGTCGGTCCGCTCGCACATGGGCATCGTATCGCAGGATACCGTACTATTCAACGACACGATAGAAAACAACATACGCATGGGCCGTCGCGGCGCCGAGTTCAGCGAGATAAAAAATGCAGCGCGGATAGCCAATGCCGACGGATTCATCACCGACATGGACGAAAGGGTACCAGACCAACATCGGCGACCGCGGCGTAAAAGGCTCTCCGGCGGCCAGCGGCAGAGGCTGAGCATAGCGCGTGCGGTGCTGAAAAACCCCGACATACTGATTCTCGACGAAGCCACCTCGGCTCTCGACACCGAAAGCGAAAAGTTAGTGCAGGATGCGCTCAATTCGCTGCTCGAAGGACGCACCTCGATTGTAATCGCACACCGCCTGAGCACCATTCACAATGCCGACCGCATCATCGTGATAGACCACGGACGCATAGCCGAGCAGGGCACTCACGACCAGCTTATGGCCAAGTGCGGCATATACGCCCGTCTCATCGAGATGCAGCAGCTTGCATAGAAAGATGATAAACCCGCTGAAAACTTCCGCATCGGGCAGAGCGGTCTACCGGCTTTGCTCGATAGGTTACGGCATTGCTGGACTGTTTCTCAAAAAACCGTCGCTCGATTCGAGTACATGCCCCCGGAGAGCAGCCGAAGTCATGAGGGCATGCTTTGAAAAAGGGTTCGAGCCGCGCTACTGTCTTCTTGCCGACATGTCCCTGCACTCGGGCGTAAAACGGCTTGCCGTATGGGACTGCCGTGCCGGCAAAGTGCTTTTCACCGCACTCGTGTCGCACGGAAGCGGAAGCGAGGATTCGCGCGGCCGTGATTTCACACGCTCTGCACCCCGATTCTCAGACACCGAAGGTTCGCTGCTCACCTCTTTTGGGCATCTACCGCATAGCGGAGCGATACGAAGGACGGTACGGGACCTCCTTTCGTCTGGACGGAATAAGCGCCACGAACGCCAATGCCCGCAGCAGAGCCATCGTACTGCACGCTTTCGACTGCATTCCCGATTTCGAAACATATCCGCACGGCACGCCCGAGAGCGCGGGATGCCCGGCAGTTTCGCGCAAAACGCTGCGCCGTCTCGTTCCGCTGCTGCAATCGCCGGCCGCATTGTACATATATTCGAAAGATTAGCACCTCGACTCCTCGGAGGCACGGCATAAAAATATCCGCCCCCGCCGCATATCATTTCGGCGAGGGCGGATGTTTATAAATTATACCTTTCCCTACATCATCTCTTCGTGCGCATACCTGACGGCTCTGTTGAGAATGGAAACGAAACCGCTGGCCGAACGAAAATCGCGAATCGTATTATCGAGCAAATCCGCCGAAAGCATATCGGAGCCACCGAGCGGCTTTTCGATATAGAAATCCCTCAACCGGAGCAGTTCATCGAACCGGCTGCCGGCCGGAAAAATCTTTCGGGTTGCGTTTGAGCGAATTTTTCAGTCGAGAGCGCAAATCCGGCCGAAGAGGCTACTGCATCCAGCATATCCTGGCCGTTGTCCAAAATCTCTTCGCGCACGTTGCGCAGCACCACCGGTTCGGGCATATAGAGCCCCGCGCTCAGCAGGCTGCCGCCTAAATACGCTCCGCCCGAAGGCTCCGCATGGAAATAGTATCCCGCGTAGCCGGACTTCTTTCCGTGAGGCGCCACATAGACGCCCATCCATGTCTTATACGGCGACTTGTCGGCCGAAAAGCGCGTATCGCGATATATACGGTAGGTGCAATCGCTTGCCGAAAGCCCCCTCACCGAAGCGTCGAACTCCCCTATCCCGTCGATTAGCGCGACTGCGAAATCTCTCTCATGATGCTCTCGCAGCGGCGGTACACAGCCTTATTGGCCGCAAACCAGTCGCGGTCGTTGTGACAGGCGAGCTGCTGCAAAAAATCCAACACTTCGCGCATGGGCTGCCGCCTTTCTACCATGCGAACAGAGGATAACCAGCCATGAGTTCATTGACTTCCTTGCGGACTGCGGCGATTGTGGCCTCGTTCTCGTGGTCGGAAAGCACGCGATCGATGAGCGATACGATATAATCCATCTTGTCCTCTTTCAGACCGCGCGTAGTGATTGCCGGAGTACCGAATCTAAGGCCCGAAGTCTGGAACGGCGAGCGGCTGTCGAATGGCACCATGTTCTTGTTGGTCGTAATGTCGGCCGCAACCAGAACCCGTTCGGCCACCTTACCGGTAAGCTCGGGGAACTTGGTGCGCAAATCGACGAGCATCAAGTGGTTGTCGGTTCCGCCGGACACTATCTTGTAACCGCGCTTTACGAAAGCCTCTGCCATAGCAGCCGCATTCTTCTTCACCTGCGTCTGATACTCCTTGTACGAGGGTTCGAGCGCCTCGCCGAACGCCACGGCCTTGGCCGCTATCACGTGTTCGAGCGGTCCGCCCTGAATACCCGGGAAGACGGCCGAATTGAGTATCGCCGACATCTTCTTGATTTCGCCCTTGGGCGTAGTGATTCCCCACGGATTGTCGAAATCCTGTCCCATGAGAATGATTCCGCCTCTGGGACCGCGAAGGGTCTTGTGGGTGGTGGAGGTAACGATATGCGCATACTTAACCGGATTTTTGAGCAGTCTTGCCGCGATAAGTCCCGCAGTGTGGGCCATATCCACCATGAAGATGGCGCCGACCTTGTCGGCAATCGCACGCATGCGCTCGTAATCCCACTCGCGCGAATAAGCCGATGCACCGCCCACGATGAGCTTCGGACGGCATTCGAGTGCCAAAGCCTCCATGGCGTCGTAATCTATGACTCCGGTAGCCTCGTCGAGTTTGTATCCGACGGCCTTGTATAGCATGCCCGACATATTGACCGGCGAACCGTGCGACAGATGTCCTCCGTGCGCAAGGTCCAAGCCCATGAACGTATCCCCGGGTTTGAGCACGGCCATGAACACCGCCATGTTGGCCTGTGCGCCCGAGTGCGGCTGGACATTGGCCCACTGCGCATCGTAAATGCGGCACAGACGCTCTATGGCCAGACGCTCCACTTCGTCCACCACCTGACAGCCGCCGTAGTAACGCGCACCGGGGTACCCCTCCGCATATTTATTCGTAAGAACCGAACCCATAGCCTCCATTACTTGGTCGCTGACGAAGTTCTCCGAGGCGATGAGTTCGATACCGTGCTGCTGACGCGAACGTTCCGCAGCTATAAGTTCGAAAATCTGTTTATCACGAGTCATATCTAATAGGTATGTTAATGGATTTTTATTTGCATACCAAAAAGTAATGAATATTTAAGAATATTTAATACCTTTGTCCTACAAATTTGCAAAAATCAACACGATTATGGGACTTTTAACAGGTAAAGTTGCGGTCGTAACAGGTGCCGCTCGCGGAATCGGCAAAGCCATCGCACTCAAATTCGCCTCCGAAGGCGCGGACGTCGCATTCACCGACCTCGTCATAGATGAAAACGGCAAAGCCACCGAAGCCGAAATCGCAGCTCTCGGAGTAAAATGCAAAGGCTACGCCTCGAATGCCGCCGACTTCGAGCAGACGCACTCGGTAATCGGCCAAATAGTAAACGACTTCGGACACATCGACATACTGGTAAACAACGCCGGAATCACAAAAGACGGTCTGATGATGCGCATGAGCGAGGCACAGTGGGATGCGGTTCTGACCGTGAACCTCAAATCGGCCTTCAACTTCATACATGCCGTAACTCCGCTCATGGCTCGCCAGAGAAGCGGTTCGATAATCAACATGTCGTCCGTAGTCGGGGTCAGCGGAAATGCGGGCCAATGCAACTACTCGGCTTCGAAAGCCGGCATGATAGGTCTTGCCAAGAGCATCGCCAAGGAGATGGGACCGCGCGGAATACGCGCCAACTGCATCGCCCCCGGATTCATCATCACCGACATGACCGACAAACTGCCCGACGAGGTCAAGGAGAGCTGGTACAAGCAGATTCCTCTGCGCCGCGGCGGAACGCCCGAGGACGTGGCAAAGGTTGCTCTGTTCCTCGCATCCGACCTTTCGAGCTATGTCAGCGGTCAGGTGCTGCACGTCTGCGGAGCCATGAACTGCTAAAAAGACACACTAACGGGACGACTGCATCGGGCCGTCGTCCCATTTGCAACGAAGTTCCCTCCCCGACCGGATACCGTTTCCGCCGAGGAGGGGGCTTTTTTTTCGACAGGCCGCCGACCGTTTCCTATTGCATTGCCTTTGAAACGGCGGGGCGTCAGTCCCGTATGCTTCTTGAAATATTTGCCGAAAAACGACGGATTGGGGAAGTTATAATAATCGGCCACCTGCGAAATGGTCATCGAGGTGGTTTTAAGCGTCCGCTTGACATTCTGAATCACGATGTAGTCTATCCACTCGGCGCCGCTGCGTCCCGAAACACGCTTTATGGACGAGGAGAGGTGCTTGGGCGTGATCGACAGACGCTGGGCATAGAATCCGAGCATTCGCTCCTTGCGGCACGATTCCTCGACAAGATGCAGGAACTCGGTGAACAGCTCCTCGTCGCGGAAATGCCCGACATGCCCTGCATGCGGCTGGTTCTCGTACAACTCGCACAGCACGTACAGGATTATCATTATCACGCACTGCATGATTTCGCGGAAATACGGCTTGACGTTCTCCTCTTTCGTGAATGTCTCCAAACGGGTGCAGAGGACCTCCATCATGTTCATGTCCTCCTCGGGCAGCGTAAGTATCGGCTGGGAACGCGAATGCAGAAAGTAGGTTACCGAGATATGAGCATCCACGTTGGTGATATAGTCCCGCGAGATGATTATCACGAACCCCTTGAAATCCTCCGACAGCTTTGTCCACCGAAAACATGACGCCGGAGAAGAACGTTATGATGTCGCGGCCCTTCATCTGTTCGACGTTGTCATTGACCGTCACCTGCATCCTGCCGCTCAGACATATAATGGCAACGCCTCCGTTCATCCTGTTTATCTGGCTCCGCATGTATTCGATATCCATGTTGTCGGATATGCCGAAGCACAGGCATCTTTTCTCATCCCTCGGATTGTCCGTCCGTATAAAATTATCGAGCGAGTTTCTCATTACATTCATAGCAGTAAAATTAAAACAGCCGACACGTATTCGACGAAAATACCGTATGCTGTCGTATGACGGTGCGGCATGGGTGTTAAAACCAATTTATAGTCAAAAGCACATAATCGTTTGAGAACAGTGTGCGGTCGCGGATTGATTCAATTTAGGCAAATATACGCAAAAATGAACCACTCATTAAAAGGTATGCGCTATCCGGACCATTTTTTCTCCCATACGTCATCTTTTTTTGAAAAAAGTCTCCAAAAAAAAGAGGACGAATCCGCTGTAAATGCAGGGTTCGTCCTCTTTCATTATAAATCTTTCGAAACTGCCGTTCTGCAACGGAACATGCTCAGGATATGCTCCCCGAGTACGCTCCGTAACCGGCCTTTTCGCCCGTCAGCTACTTGTTCTCATAATCCATTTTGGCCATACGCTGATACGAAGCGTATCTCCACTTGGCGTTCTGCTCCGCTGCGGCGAAGAGTTCGGCCGCCTCGGCAGGGAACGATTTAACAAGCGAAGTGTATCGAACCTCGTCCATCAGGAATGCTTGGAACTTGCTCCAATCGGGCTCTTTCGAGTCGTATACGAACGGATTCTTGCCCTGTTCCTCCAACATCGGATTGTAGTGCCACAAGTGCCAGTAACCGCACTCGACGGCCTGTTTCTCGATAGTCTGCGTATGAGTCATGCCGCCCTTGATACCGTGGTTGATACACGGAGCGTAAGCGATGACCAGCGACGGACCCGGATAAGCCTCGGCCTCTTTGAGGACATTGAGCAGCTGGGCCTGCGAAGCACCCATCGCCACCTGTGCGACGTACACGTAGCCGTAAGTCATGGCGATTGCGCCTATATCCTTCTTGCGGATACGCTTGCCGCTGGAAGCGAATTTGGCGACCGCACCCACCGGCGTAGCCTTCGAAGACTGGCCGCCCGTATTGAGTAAACTTCGGTATCGACGATGAGAATATTCACGTCGGCACCCGATGCCAGCACGTGGTCTACGCCGCCGAAACCGATGTCGTAGCCCCAGCCGTCGCCGCCGATAATCCACTGGCTCTTCTTGACGAAGTAACGCTTCATGGCAAGCAGCTCCTTGCAGGCGTCGCATCCGCAAGCCTCCAACATCGGAACCAGACGCGCCGACACCTCGGCACTGGCCGAAGAGCTTGCACGCGATGCAATCCACTCCTTCATTACGCCTTTGAGCTCATCGGAGCAGCAGCTGCAATTCTGTATGGCATCTTCCATTTTGGCCTGCACCTTGTCGCGCAGTTTTTCGATACCCACGTGCATGCCCAGACCGAACTCGGCATTGTCCTCGAACAGGGAATTGGCCCATGCCGGACCCTGACCGCGGCTGTTGGTGCAGTACGGCGTGGAAGGCGCCGAACCGGAATATATGGAGGTGCAACCCGTTGCATTGGCAACCATCATCTTGTCGCCGAACAGCTGCGTTATGGTCTTGATATAGGGCGTTTCGCCGCAACCGGCGCATGCACCCGAGAACTCGAACAACGGCTGCGAGAACTGGCTGTTCTTTACGTTTTTGGACGTATCCACAGCGGCTTTGTAACCGACCTTTTCGGTCATGTAGTTCCAGTTTTCGCTCTGCGGCATCTCCTCTTCCAGAGGCTTCATAGCCAGAGCTTTCGTCTTGGCAGGACATACGTCCACGCAGTTGCCGCAACCGGTACAATCCAGCGGAGATACCTGAATGCGGAACTTGTAGGCCTTGGTCTCGCCGAGACCCTGCTTGAATTCGGTTCCGGCGGGAGCCGCAGCGGCCTCCTGCTCGGTGGCAAGGAACGGACGTATGGCTGCATGAGGACATACATACGAGCACTGGTTGCACTGAATACAGTTGTCCACAATCCAATGGGGAACGTTTACGGCAATGCCGCGCTTTTCGTATGCGGCAGTTCCGTTGTCCCACGTTCCGTCTTCGCGGCCGTTGAATGCGCTGACGGGAAGCGTGTCGCCTTTAAGTGCATTGATAGGCTCGACCACTTCGGTCACGAACTTCGGCTTGTCGCAGGTCGTATCGCAAAACGGCAGCGGGCTTTACCTCGATAGAGGCCCACTCGGCAGGAACTTCACCTTAATCACGGCGTTTCCTCCGGCATCCACCGCAGCGTAGTTCATGTTCACTATATCTTCGCCCTTCTTGCCGTAGGACTTGTAAATCGCCTTCTTCATCTCCTCGACAGCCTTATCGAATGGGATGACGCCCGAAATCTTGAAGAACGCACTCTGCATGATGGTATTGGTGCGGTTCCCCAGACCCAGTTCGGCTGCAATCTTGGTGGCGTTTATGATATAGAAATTGATATTGTTCTTGGCAAGGTAAACCTTCATGCGGTCGGGCAGCGTGCGTGCCGTCGTCTCGGCATCATGAACGCTGTTGAGCAGGAACGAACCTCCCTTTTTCAGACCTTTGAGCACATCGTACTTATCCACATACGAAGGCACGTGGCACGCCACGAAGTCCGGCGTGGTAACCAAATAGGGCGATGTAATCGGACTGTCGCCGAAACGCAGGTGCGAAGAGGTGTAACCGCCCGACTTCTTCGAGTCATAGGAGAAATAGGCCTGACAGTATTTGTCGGTCGAACCGCCGATAATCTTAATCGAGTTCTTGTTTGCGCCCACGGTTCCGTCGGCACCCAGACCGAAGAACAGGGCCTCGAACGTTCCGGGCTTGGCGAGCGAAATCTCCTCGCCTACGGGCAGCGACAGCATCGTAACGTCGTCTGTTATGCCCACCGTGAAATGATTCTTGGGCTCGGCGGCTGCGAGGTTCTCGTAAACCGCGAGTATCTGCGCCGGAGTCGTGTCCTTAGACGAAAGACCGTAACGTCCGCCGATAATCATCGGAGCGCCGGTCTTGCCGTAGAACATGTCCTTCACGTCGAGGTAGAGCGGCTCGCCGCCGGCTCCCCGGCTCTTTGGTGCGGTCCAGAACGCATACGCGCTTCACGCTCGAAGGCACAACGTCGAAGAAGTACTTCTCCGAGAACGGACGGTACAGATGAACAGTGACAAGACCTGCTTTCTTGCCCTGCGAAGCGAGATAGTCTATGGTCTCCTTTATGGTCTCGGTAACAGAACCCATAGCGACGACGATATTCTCGGCATCCGACGCACCGTAATACGTGAACGGCTTGTACTCCCTGCCGGTAATCTCGCTTATGCTCTTCATCGTGTCGGCAACCATGTCGGGCACCGCATCGTAGAACTTGTTGGAAGCCTCGCGCGTCTGGAAATATATGTCCGGATTCTGCGCCGTTCCGCGGGTAACTGGCGCCTCGGGATTGAGGCCTCTGCGGCGGAAAGATTCAAGTGCGTCCTTGTCGAGCAGCGAAGTGATTGCCTGCTCGTCCATGAGTTCGACCTTCTGGATTTCGTGCGAAGTCCTGAAACCATCGAAGAAGTGCAGGAACGGGACACGGCTTTTCAGCGCGACGATATGCGCCACTCCGGCAAGGTCCATAACCTCCTGTACCGACGAGGTGGCGAGCATCGCGAATCCGGTCTGGCGCGTGGCCATGACGTCCTGATGGTCGCCGAAAATCGACAGCGACTGTGCCGCAAGAGCGCGGGCGGAAACGTGGAACACACAGGGCAGAAGCTCTCCTGCTATCTTGTACATATTGGGAATCATCAGCAAAAGACCCTGCGATGCAGTGAACGTGGTGGTCAGCGCTCCGGACTGCAACGAACCGTGAACGGCTCCGGCCGCTCCGGCTTCGGACTGCATCTCGACAACCTTGACCGTTTCGCCGAAAACATTCTTGCGCCCGACGGCAGCCCACTCATCGACCAGCTCGGCCATCGTGGACGACGGGGTAATCGGGTAGATTGCAGCCACTTCGCTGAACATATAGGCGATATGGGCCGCAGCATAGTTACCGTCGCAGGGTAATAAATTTCTTCTCTTTCATCTCAATCTTAGATTTATAACTCTTAAATAATAGCGGGTGCGCAGTTTTTCGACAGCAAAAACTTTAACCCAAATTACAACTTCAAAACTACTGCAAAAATAGGATAGACATATACCTTATTATAACGATTTCTTTTTCGCAAATCGCAACCTTTTGCCGCAAACGGCCTTTACCGGAATTGCACGATAGCGGCAAAAAGAGTATTTTTGCATGAAAAAGAGCACCGACAGATGATAAGCTACCGCACACGGACTCTGGACAACGGGCTCAGGGTTCTGGCGCATCGCGACCCGAACACCTGCATGGCAGCCGTAAACATTCTTTACTGCGTAGGCGCACGCAACGAAAATCCCGACCATACGGGATTCGCGCACCTTTTCGAGCATCTGATGTTCCGCGGCACCAAGCAGGTCCCCGACTTCGATTTGCCGCTGCAAATGGCTTGCGGCGAGAACAACGCCTTCACGAACAACGACTACACGGACTACTACATCACCCTGCCGCAGGACAACATCGAAACCGCCCTTTGGCTCGAAGCAGACCGCATGACAGAACTGGACATATCGCCCGACGCCCTGCAAACGGAGAAAAACGTGGTAATCGAAGAGTTCAACCAGCGCTATCTGAACCAGCCTTACGGCGACATGTGGATGCTGCTGCGGGGGATGGTCTACAAAGTGCATCCGTATCGGTGGGCGACCATAGGACTGACGCCCGACCACATACGCAGTGCCACGATAGAAGATGTCAGACGGTTCTACAAACGTTATTACCGCCCCTCCAACGCGATACTGTCAGTAGCCTCGGCGCTCGACGAACAGCGCGTTTTTCGACTTGGCAGACAAGTGGTTTTCCGACATCGAGGACACTCCCGCGACAGCGGATGCGGTTGCCTACGAACCGCCTCACCCGGACGCTCGCAGAATGGAAGTGCGGCGCAACGTTCCGGCCACGGCAATCACGATTGCGCTGCGCATGGGACGGCGCCTGAGCCGAAACTACTACCTGTGCGACATGATGACAGACCTTCTGGCCGGAGGCACCTCGGCAAGGCTCTATCGGGAACTGGTCAGAAACCGCCGGCTTTTTTCGGGGGTAAACGCCTACATCACCGGAGATTTGGACGAGGGAATGCTAATCGTAACCGGCAATCTTCTGCCCGGAACACCGGTAGAGACGGGAGAAGCCGCCCTTTGGGAGCAGCTGCACGAGCTTTGCGACAAACCGGTTTCGGAGTACGAAATACAGAAGATAAAGAACAAGTTCGAAGCCGAGCTGACGTTCGGCGAGACCAACATAATGAACAAGGCCATGAATCTGGGGTATTACGCCATGACGGGCGACCTTCCCCTAATCAACCGCGAGAACGAGATTTTCAGTTCGATTACCCCCGAGCAGATAATGGAAGAAGCAAAGAAGATGTTCCTGCCCGAGAAAAGTTCCACGCTCATTTACGCCTGCGAATAAAACGGAATCCCTATGCACAAGCAACCGCCAATAGTAATACCCGAAAGCATCAATATCCCGAGACCAGAAATCGTCACGGCGGCCAACGGCATGAAAATCCATGCCTTCAAGAACCGCAATCAGAAAGTGGCGCGTCTGAGTTTCGTGCTCCGCGCCGGCTCGTCGTACCAAAGCGTGCCGTTTTCCGCCTCGGCCACGCTCAACATGCTCAGCGAAGGCAGCAGCAGGATGACCGCGCAACAGATTGCCGAAAAGCTCGACTACTTCGGCTCGTACTTCGAAGTCTCGGCCGACAGGGATTATGCGGTCGTCACGTTCTGCTGTTTGGAAAAATTCTTCGACGATACTCTCGAACTGGCCCGCCAAATCATGCTCGACCCGATTTTTCCCGAAGAGGAGCTGCGAACCTACTGCGACAAACGCAGGCAGGAGCTCGCAATCGAACGCAGCAAGGCAGGCACCAAAGCCCGCGAACTGTTCGCCCGGACACTTTTCGGCGCCGCACACCCATACGGCATATCGTCCGACGAGACGTTGTACGATGCTCTGAGTCGAGAACATCTGGCGGAATTCTACTCGAAACACTACACGGCAGACTCCTGCTTCGCGGCATGCAGCATAGCCGACGATGCGCAACTGGAAAGCATCGTGCGCCTTGCAGAGGATTTTTCCGACCTTAAAAAGTCCCGACCGCAGGGTCTTTCCTACGCCTGAAAGTTTGCCCTACGGATTCGCCCTGCAACCCGACGCCGTCCAATCCGCAATCCGCATAGGCCGCAGGCTTTTCCCGCGTTCGCACCCCGATTTCATCGGAATGCAGGTGGCCGCCACTGCCTTAGGCGGATACTTCGGATCAAGACTGGTCCAGAACCTGCGCGAAAGACACGGCTACACCTACGGCGTATTCGCCTCGATGGTCAATTTCGAGAAAGAGGGATATTTCGCCATCGCGACGCAGGTCGGCAGTGCAGTTACGGCAAAGGCCATCGAACAGATATTTCTCGAAATAAGACGCCTCGCGACATGCCCCGTGGAAGGACAGGAGCTCGAATGCGTGAAAAACATGATGTTCGGCGAAATCATGCGCATTCTCGACGGGCCGTTCGGCATCGTGGATGCGGCGATAGAAAACGTACAGAACGACACCGGCATGGAGCATCTCGACCGAACCGTCGAACGCATACGCCGAATCGCCCCGCAGGAGGTTTCGGAATTGGTCTCGAAATACATGGCACCGGAATCCATGACCGTCGCAATCGCAGGTGACGAGGCCTCGGACATCGGAGCGGAGTTTATCCGCAAAGGCTGTAAGCACTTATTCGGCCGCATGGCGCCGTTAGCCGTTTACGCCGCCTTCATTCACAAATGCGTGTGCCCGTCTTTTCCATACTAAACCACGCAAATGTCTGACGTATGCCATGAAATACGGCCCGAAGGACGGTTATTCACAAAATATAATTCGCCGCGTAAAGACGAATCCGCGGCAATGATTGAAAAGGTGCAGATTATAGCTGACGAAATGCAGCCGCACAGCCGTCCGGCACGAATCATCTCGATGAAAGACGTTGCAATTACGATTCTGTCCGAATGATGCGCGGCAGGACTCGAAATACCGGAATACGAGCTGCCCGACAATACATTCTTATATCCGTGAAACGGCCAAACAGGACAGATGAGTACACGGTAGCCGAAAATAAAAAAGTATAATCTGCAAAACAAAAAAGAACACTTCCCCAAAAAGGGAAGTGTTCTTTTCATTTAGAGAAATTCTCGCAATTACTCTACGGTTCTACCTGAGAGAGCAATACTTCCACAGAAGCACTACCCTTAACGGTACATGTATCATACAAAGGAGAGCTCCGCTAATAGGATAACCGACGACATTATAATCCACGATATACGTTGCATCGTTCACCAAAGTCTCTTCGGAGGTGAAGCAATACGAATCCACTTTGTGAGTAGTTTTCTGCTCACGAGGAGTTCCGGCATATTTGACGTTCACCGAATCGAGAGGCAGCGACATTTCACTACCGCTCGTAATCTCGCGACCGTTGAGCTCTTTCAGAGAATAACCGACAATGCCGGCCCATTTCGACCAAGTATTAGTAAGATTGCTTATCTTGAACGTAACGTTTCCTTTATCCGAAGTCGGCTTGATTAAAGTCTCGCTTACATTCTGGTTCTTATCCTTGATGAATACCACACGTCCCTCGCTGGGCTGAACGCCGTCCCAAGTGTCGTAAGTTCCCTCGCCATAAGTAACGACATAACCGTCGGAGCCTTCGGCCGTCTTACGAGTCATTGGCGTTACCATGGTCGATACCGTAATACTCTTGTTAGAATCGATATCGAGCGTATATACGTTGAACGTATATGCGGCATCGTGTACCAAACCGTCGATGACAGTCGAGTCGAGAGTGATACGACCGTTTACGAATACGTCGTCATACAGTTTTTGGTAAACAGTGTCCTCGTATGCGTAATACTCGATCAAAATGCTTTTTGACTTGTAATCCACCGGATTGTTCCATGCCAGATATACTTTTTCGATACCTGCATAACCGCGAAGGTTTGAAACCTTACCCGAATAGATAGTCTCATTACGGTACTTGTCATGGATATCGTTCATTCGTCCGCAAGAGGCGATGGAGACGATAAGTCCAAACACACCAAATAATATCAAATATTTTTCATAGTTCTAAATTCGTTTAACGGTTTTATTCACCTACATTTCTACCGTACAAAGCAATCTCGGACATGGTTCCCTGATAAGGGCTGCCAGCAACGGCCTCCTCATCCTCGGCATTGAAACCGAATCCGGCAATACCTTTGAATCTCAGATAACGCAGCGGTTTGGAGAAAGTAGGATCTTCGCTGTCGAAAATCGTGAAAGAATGTCCAGCCTCAGCTTCGGCAGCCTGCAAATCGGTAGAGCTCGGCGTATTGATAGTATAGGTGCCTATCTTGAACCATCCGGTCAAACGGTTGCTGCCGGCGGCTCCCGCCTCATGGCTGTCGCCGGCCCTTTCGGGACGGCCCCACAATTCGAAAGTTTTGGTATTGGAACCTGCATAAGGTTGCATGCCGCCGCTTAGGCTATGCTGCCATACGGTTACTCTCGAAAGCTCTACGGTTCTACCCAGGTCTATGAAGTAACTGTACGGATAAGCCCAGTAACCGGTGATTCTCGTAGTTCCAGTCTCTGTCATAATACCCTGAGTGGTAGGGCCGGTGCTGAAATAACTTACATTATTCATACCGTCGGTTTCAGTCACACCATCCCAGAAATACTCGATTTTTAGCGTTGGTATATGACTCGGATGCATTTTTCATCGAATCCTTGGTATATGTACCCCTGTAATCGACCATAGGCTGTAAAGCATCTATATCCCAATATTCACCGTAGAGTTTTGCGTTGTCGAGGAAAGTCCACTGATACTCGTCTGTATCGTTGGAACCCGTTACCAGATATTCGTCGGTAAGAGGGTGCATCGGATCGAAAATCTCCGTCGTATCGGAATAGTTGTTATACCTATCTTTCGTGTATGTGGCAACGTAGAAGTCCTGCTCTGCAAGATTGTTTATCGTGATATGAATAAGCGAATCGCGCGAAGAAGTTACTCGGGTGACTTTGTTCTTATAGTCGGGATCCGATGCCAGTATGACACATACGTCCACATTATCCATAAGAGTATTCACACCGTTCACAATCAGCGACGAGAACGAGTTTTTAACAGACAATGTCTTGCTTACCAGCGAGATATTGGGTTCCAAAGGATTTACCACTATCGGTGTAGGTTCCGACTTTGCGCCGCCACGGCTGACCGCTCTGAGCTCCACTTCGTATTCGTACTCTCCGAAAGCGTTCTGGCGTTTTCCCAATCCGTTGATGAACAGAGTATCCGAGTACGCACTCATGGTCTTGGTGATATATTCGCCATGATCAACCTTGTAGCGCGCTTCGACATAGAGGAAGTTGGGATCCTGCGGCAACTCGCTGAATACTATAAACGCTCCGCCGTGAGTACCCTGAACCAACTTGACCCAGCTCTCATCGATTCTTTTCGGGAGCCTTTGTCCTTATCATTAACCAGACGTCCTTCCTTGTCATCGCAGCCGACAAAAACCGACAGCCATAACAGCAAGAGTGGTTAAGATATACAAAAATTTATTTTTTTCATAGATGTTATAAACTTTTTATCAGGTTAATAAAATTCTACCACCATGGGTTCTGAACCAAGTTGGGGTTCTTGTTCAACTCGGCTACCGAAATCGGCCACAAGTAGTTCTTATTAGACCACTGAGTGGTATAGTAAGTAGTGATTCTATAAAACTCGGGAGCTCGGGAGCCGTTATAGTTCCAACCTTGGAAAGGTTTGGTGAAATACTTGTCGGCTTCCATCCAACGAACAACGCCGAAATAACGGGCACCCTCGAAGCAAAGTTCTACGCTGCGCTCCTTCTTAATAATCTCCATAAGTCCTTCCTTGGTCGAAGGTTTGCCAGGATCGGTAGAGAAGTTCTGCCACGATTCCTCCACGCCTTTCAGACCGGCACGTGCACGCACCTTGTCCACGCAATCTCTGGCTGTTTGGAGATCTTCGCCGAGCATACAGTAAGCCTCTGCTTTCATCAGGTACAAATCGGCCATACGGATTATCGGCAGAGCATAGGTAACCACGCTCGAAAGAAGTTTGTTCTTCGAGGAGGGGTGTACGAATTTCTTGATACCTATACCGGAAGCGATATAGTCGTGTGCCGTGGTACCGCCTACTCTTCCTCCGGCCCAACCTCCATTACGGAAATCGACGTTGGGTATCAGTTTGTCGTAGTCGCGGTACTGTCCCCTGTCTACCAGAAGCCATGCATAATAACGCGGTTCGCGGTCCAGATGCAGTTTCACGGTTGTTTCGCCAACAGTCATATAGCTTCTGTAATACGGATCGTCAGGAACAGTCACCAGCGATGTACGACGTGCGTAATCGAAAGTCTTGTCTTCGTCGATGGGCACACCGTTCTTGGTATAGAAAGCCTCTTCCATGGCATACGAAGCACCGGTATATCCGAACGCAAAGCCCGAATCCTGGTTTCCATCGTCGTTGTAGTAGTTGCCGGCAGCATCCGTCATCGTGAAAGTACGTACCTGGGTAGCAGTCTGCATCGTGTAGCTTGCAGAAGCCTGATTTGTGGAACCCAATACCCATACCACCTCTTTATTGTTAGTAACGTCCGGCTCCACTATCATGTATCTCAGATTATAGCAGTACTGGATGATTTCGCTACCGCCCTCTTCCGGAGACTTGAAGTTGTTTCTATCCCAATCGGGAGCAGTACCTGTAAATTCATACAGGCCCAAACCTGCTTCTTCGGCAGAATTGACGGCCGCATCTATGGCATCGCGGGCGTCTTCCCAACGTTTTTTCCAAACGCCGTCTGCTCCACCTTCATAATGAGCGGCATCAATCATAAGTCTGCCACGAGAATCCTTGAAATTCTCGTACAGATTGTTGCCGTTGAACAGCCTTGCTGGCTCTGGAGCAGATATGCCTGAGCCTTTTCAGTGCACGTGTAACCACTTTGTCGATAAGAGTATTCTCAGTTCTGGACTGACGGCGGTTGTTAGTAAAATCGTTCATTGCAAGAGCCCTGTCATACTCGCCGATTACGAACTTGAAGCAATCTTCCAAAGGAGTACGGAAAGAACGAATCTGTTCCGGAGTGGACGACAAGTCCAAAGAACTTTCATAAATGAGCACCGGACCGTAGCAACGCATGAGCAGATAGTGGTAATAGGCCCTGAGAACTATCACCTGAGCAGTCCAGTCGTTCACCATGCTCTGAGGAACGCCGGTAACGTTGCTGATGTTTTCAAGGAAAACGTTGCAGTAACGAATACCCTCATAGAGATTCTGAGCGCCATTACCGCCTTCCCAATAGTTCAATACGGGAGAGGCTGCGTTCTGGAATCCACGCGTAAGCGTATGTCCTCTGGTATAGGCGCCGGTAAGGAAACCGGATATTTCGGGAAAGCCGTACTCGTCTCCCGCCGTAAGGGTGGTGCTGTGCACGCTGTTTAGAGTCGGCATGTAGGAATAACATGCACCCAATGCAGCACGCACACCCGCCTGATTGGAAAACTGAGTCTCAATCTCCACGACGCCGTCAGGTACCACATCCAGATAGTTACATCCGGAAAGTACGAAAGCGGCGGTCGCCATCAATATCAATTTTATTTTTTTCATAATTCTCTGTTCTTTTTAGATTAGAATGTAATGTTTACACTCTATACTATATACTCTTTGCAGAGGATATCCGAGACCGTTGTCTGCCATCTCCGGATCCCAAATCTTGAATTGCGAGAAGCAAAAGCAGGTTGGTGCCCGAGAAGTATACGCGGAATCCTTTCAAAGGAGTCTTCTTCAAAGTCTTTTCGGAGAGAGAGTATCCGAATTCGAGAGATTTCAGACGCAGGAAACGTCCGTTGCGCAACCACCAAGTAGAATACTGCTCTACGTTGTTGGAGCTACCGTCGGCCGAAAGACGCGGCCAGAAAGCATTCGATTTCGGGTCGTCAGGACTCCAATGGCTGTCTGCGATATATTGCAGAACGTTGCGTGCTCCTACAAGAGGAACGATATTGTTCGGGTTGATGAAGAACGACGAACGATCCTGTCCCTGGAAGAAGAACGAAAGGTCGAACCATTTGTAACCCATCGAAAGACCGAAACCGTAGTTGATTTCAGGCGTTGTGGGATAACCCAGAGCCACCTTATCATTAGAGTCTACAACACCGTCTCCACTGATATCCTTATACTTGATATCACCTGGTTTGAGCACTGCATCGGTACCGACATTCTGCTGAGGAGCATTGTCTATATCGGCTTGGTCGATGAACAGACGCTCGGCGATATATCCCCACTGCTGCTTCACCGGATGACCCACCTTGCTCAGGTATTTCAGATTGTCCTTATAAGGAGCCTCGTCCTGCTCGACAACTTCGCTGTGAGAATAAGTGTAGTTGAAACGGCCTGTGATGTAGGCGTCTCTTCCGATTGCGAAATTGAGGTCCAACGAAGCATCGATACCGTGCGCCTTAGCCTGACCGACGTTACCGTAGAGGTCCTTTCCTGCAAGACCGGTCGAAGAAGGCATCGACTGGCGGAGCTGATAGATACCGGTACGTTTCTCGGTAAAGTACTCGACCATGATATCGGCTGCATTGAACAGGCTCATGTCGATACCGATATTCTGTTTGGTAGCGATTTCCCACGTAATGAGCGGGTTCGCCATACGAATAATATCGAAATAACCGAGCGAAGAGGAGAACAGCGAGTTGGCATAGTAACCTCCGCTCGTGTGAGATTCGATCTGGGAGAGGAATTTGAAACGATCGACATCGTCTCCGATATTATCGTTACCTACTCGTCCCCAAGAATAACGCAATTTCATCTTATTGACCACTTTCGATATCGGTTTCCAGAACGGCTCGTTCGATATCATGTAACCCACGCCGACTGCGGGGAACAGACCCCAGCGGTGATCGGCGTTGAATTTTTCCGATCCGTTGTAGGTCAAGGATGCTTCAAGCATGTAACGGCCCTTGAACGCATAGTTCACACGACCGCGGATACCCTGATTTCGCGAAGGCAGAGACTCCTGAATTGTTCTTGTAGTGGAGCTGCCCGATTTTTTCTTCTCTTCCTGAGTGTAGATGAGCACGGCTCCCACCTCGTGAGCGTCGTTGAAAGTGCGATTGTAGCTTGCACCTGCCTCGAAATAGAGGAACGAGTTGGTCAAACGCGTTGTCGAAGCGTCACCGAGGTTGGTATTACCTTCCACCACGTTCAACAGATTGTAAGTATTGCTGAACTCGTCGTAACTCTGCATCGTATAGTAATACGGAGTGTACGAACGGCGGCTCTCATAGGACGAATAGTTCTTGATAGACACCTTCGCATTCAGCGCCAGACCTTCGGTAACGAACGGAAGCTGCTGGTTGAGTTTGAACTGGGACACGATAGTGTTCTGGAAACCATCCTTATAACCTTTCACCATTTCGGCATACGGGTTGGTCATCGTTCCTGCACCATCTTTACCGAACAGGGTATGACCGGCGAGTTTGAGTTCATCGGCCTGCGTACCGGTCAGATACTGCGTCGAATAATATTTCGGGAACTCTACTGGGTTACCTGCCATTACGTTGTTGAATACTACGGTAGCATCCGATTGATTCGTATCAACGTCGCCTTCGAGGTCGGTACGAGTCGAGTTATTGGGGCCCTGATAGTTCTTGAAAGTCGATGTCATGTTCACCTCCAACTGGGTGGTCTTGGTGATATTGACATTGACCTTGGCCATGATATTGAAACGGTCTACGTTGATGTTGTTCTTGAAGTTGTTCAGACGGTTGTTTTTCAACACACCCTTATCGTTGGTATAACCGCCGGATACATAATATTTTACGACCTTACCACCACCGCTGACGTTTACCGAATAGTACTGGTTGTAGGAGAATTTGTCGAACATCTCGTCGTACCAGTTCACGTTAGGATAGGCGTAGTCGTTGAGTCCGAGCTGCGTATTGAGGATTTTCTGAGACGAATAGCGCGGCGTCGAATTCGGGTTGTCGTTGTACATAGCCTCGTTGTACATGTTCATGTAGGTGATACCGTCTACCGTTTTGGGAAGTTTGGTAGGGGTCGAAAAACGAGACTCGTGACGGAACGACACCTTGGCGCTACCTTCGAAACCCTGCTTGGTGGTTACGGTGATTACACCGTTGGCACCCTTCGATCCGTACAGTGCGGCAGCCGTCGCGTCTTTCAGAATGGCGAACTGCTCGATGTTGTCGGGGTCGATTGCCGCAAGGTCGTCGGAGTCGATTTCGAATCCGTCCAACAGAATCAGCGGCGACTGCGAATAACCGAAAGAGGTTACGCCTCGCACGAAGAACTCGGCGTTGTCGGCGCCAGGCTCACCGCTTCTCTGGTAGGAGATAAGACCCGAAGCACGACCGGCAAGAGCCGTGGTAAGGTTACTCGAAGGTACCCTCAGTTCCTTTGCGGACACTGTCTCGATTGCGGCAACGACGGACTCTTTCTTCTGAGTACCGAAAGCGACCACCTGCACGTCTTCGAGAGCAGTGGCGCTGGAAATCATCTTGATTACGATTTCGGATTTGCCGCCGACCTCGACAATCTGGTCTTCCATACCGAGGTACGAAACCCTAAGTTTGTCGTTATCAGCAACTGCCACTTCGAACGAACCGGTTGCATCGGTGATGGCACCTTTCGTCGATACCAGCGCCACGACCTGTGCACCGATAAGCGGCTCGCCCTGTTCGTCCAAGACTTTACCAGACACTTTCTTCTGTTGCTCCGCCATCTCTGTTTCGGAAGCGGGGTTCGCAAACGCGCTTTCAACGGAAAGCAACGTGCAAAGACCTACGCAGCAGAAACAAAGAACCGCTTTGCGCAACATAGTAATGCTCAAATTGGTGTTAGTTTTGTTCATAGCGATTTTAGAATTAGTTATAAAAATTTATGTAAGTAATTTTTTTTGTGTTTCCAATCATATTTTTCGTCTTTCCGAATAGACGAACCGCGATATTGCACTACAATATCCGGCCACCCGAAGACACGTCGAGCAAGTCGATAATATACATTTCCCCAATATCGTCTACCTCCTTTTTTCAATATGTTATAAGCCTAAAACCTGTACGGTTTCCCTTTGCGAACGGCTTTCGTAGAGAGAGAAAACGCACATGTTTAATGTTCAAATTTAGAAAAATATATTTAAAACCTCCAAATTTTTCCAATCTGTTTCACGGTCCGGATTTCTCGAATCCGGTACGTTTTTCTACGGTTGCAAAACGGTTCCGGCATAACACCTAATGCCGGAACCTGTTTCGTCTCTGTTCCGCAGTCCGGCTAATATCCGAAAATCGTCTTCTGGGACACAATCTCCACCGGTCCGAGCGTGCGCAGGAATTCCATGTCCAAATCCTTCGCATCGCCCAGAATGCAATAGGTATACGTTCTGTCTTTCACCCACTGCTGCTGAAACGCCTGCACGTCGTCGAGCGTAAGCGAGGGAACGGTCTCGTAGATATTGCGGCGACGGTCGTAGTCTATGCCCAAATCCTCGGCGGTCAGATAGCTGTACAGAACGCTCGCCTTGGTAATGCGCTGAGTACGGATACCGGCCAAAACCGACTCTTTGGCTATGTCGAACGCGGCCTCGCTGCGCGGCATGTCGTTTATAATGTCATCGAACGCCATGATTGCCGTCGGCATCTTGTCGTTCTGAGTGGCGATGAATGCACGGTAGTTGTACGTCCTGTCCTTTTTGTTGGGTGCGCTCATCACGGCCCATGCGCTGTATGCCAGTCCACGGGCTTCGCGCATCTCCTGAAAGACTATGGCGTTCATTCCGCCTCCGAAATAGGAGTTGTAAAGCGAACGGACAGCATCGGTCTGCGCATCGTACTTCTCGCCGCGGTTCGAATACTGCAAATAATAAATCTGCTTGGCATCGTACTGGGCCACGAGAACCTTGTTATCGGACGTCTGCTGCGCAGGGTATACGACTTTTTCGTCCACTGCGGCAAGCACCTCGGGCACACGATGATTCTCGTTGAGTACGGAAAGCATCTGCTGCTCCGGCATCGGACCGTAATAGAGAACGCGGTGCTGCGTTCCCAGCAACGACTTGATTTTGTCGAGCAGCTGGGCCGAAGTGAGCGCCGAAAGCTGCTCGTCGCTCAGAACCGAAGCCTTCACGTAAGGTTCTCCGTATATGGCATAGGAAGTCAGACGGTTGAAATTGGCGTTCTGGTTGTGTTTCGAATCGGCTCTGCTTTTGCGGATGTCGGCTTTGAGGTTCTGCAATACCGCTTCGTCTGCTGCCGCTTCGGTCATGAGCTTCTCGGCAAGACGGATGGCCTTGTCCATATTTTCGCTCAAACCGCTTATGCTTATGCTCATGCGTTCGTCGCCGGCCGATATGGAGAACGAACATGCGATGTTGTAGAACTCGCGGGCCAAATCCTCGGCGGACATGTCGGCCGTTCCCAAATAGTCCAGATAATCGGAAGCGATGTTGATAATCGGATCGTTGTTCGTTCCGAACTCGTACAGATAGGTAAGAGTGAACAAATCGGTAGTCTCATTGCGCTTATAGAGAACCGGAATGTCACTTTCGGCTGTAAAACGGCTCATGTCACGGTCGAAATCGAGGAACACGGGTTCTATGGGCTCCACCTCGGTGTCGGTGATTTCGGTAAGGAAGTCGCTCACGGCATCACGGTTGGTAACTATCGGGGTAATCTCCGGTTTGGCGATTTTCTGCACGTTGGGGTCTGTACCCTGACGTTTGTACACAATCGCATAGTTGTCGTCGCGCAGCTTCGCATTGGCGAAATCCACCACGTCCTGTTTGGTAATCTCCGACAGACGGTCCAAGAGCGTAACCTGATTTTTCCAGTCTATTCCGTTCACGAAAGTATTCACATACAGGTCGGCCCTGCCTTCGTTGGAATCCAGATACTGCATGACGCTCAACTTGTAGTTGTCCACTACGGCTTTGAGCAGTTGCTCGTCGAAGTCTCCGGCACGCAGCTTGGCCACTTCGGCGAGAAGCAAATCCCTTACCTCGTCCAAACTCTGACCCTGCTTCGGGTCGCCGCCCATCATCAGCATGCCGTAATCCGCAAGGCCCCAATCATAGGCATACGCGTTCAGGGCCTTCTGCTTCTGGTTTATGTCCAAATCTATCAGACCGGCCTTGCCGTTATACAGTATGCCGTTCACCAGAGTCATCATGTCGTTGTCACTGCTCGAAGCGCCGTCCAAACGCCATCCGAGACTCACGTATTCGGATTCCAGACCGTACACTTCGCGCACGACGGGCTGCGTGATTTCCGCCTCTTTCTCATATTCGAGCACGGGCAGCTCCGGATTCGGCTGCATGCCTCCGAAATATTTGTCTATCAGACGTATGGTCTTGTCCGGATTCAAATCGCCGCTCATACATATCGCCATGTTATTGGGCACGTAGTATGTCTTGTGATAGTTCTTAACGTTGGTTATCGAGGGGTTTTTCAGGTGCTCCTGCGTTCCCAGCACGGTCTGCGTACCGTAAGGATGATTCGGGAACAGGGAGTTCAGCATGCTTTCAGTCACCTTGCGCGAATCCTTGGTGAGCGACATGTTCTTCTCCTCGTATATGGTTTCCAGTTCGGTGTGGAATCCGCGCACCACGCAGTTCTGGAATCGGTCGGCCTCGATTTTGAGCCAGTTCTCCACCTGATTGGCAGGAATGTCCTCCTCGTAAACCGTCTGGTCGTAGCTGGTATAGGCATTCGTTCCGTCCGCTCCGATAGCCGCCATGAGTTTGTCGTACTCATTGGGGATGGCTATTTTGGAAGCCTCGTAGCTGATGCTGTCGATACGCGCGTAAATGGCTTTGCGGGCGTTCTCGTCCTCCGTATTCCTGTAAATCTCGAACAGGGCTTCGATGCTGTCGAGCATCGGCTTTTCGGCCTCGTAATCCTGCGTGCCGAATTTCTGGGTACCCTTGAACATGAGGTGTTCGAAATAGTGCGCCAGTCCCGTAGTCTGTGCGGGATCGTTCTTTCCGCCCACGCGGACGGCGATGTAAGTCTGAATGCGCGGGGTCTCCTTATTGACATTCAGATAGACTTTGAGTCCGTTGTCCAGCGTATAGATGCGCGTCTGCAACGGGTCGCCGGCCACACTCTCGTAAGAGTATTTCGAGCCGCACGAGGTGGCGAGAATCGCAAAAGAGGATAAACGCCAGAAAGTTCCTTGTTTTCATAAAGTTCGGTATATAATGTTATTTATCTCTAAATCACCATTTCGCGAATCGTATAGTAGAGCATCAACGCGCATGCAATCAGTTTTGGCCCCCGTTCCGAATACGAATGCCAGAAAGGCGCCCGTCGCAACCCGAAAGGCCTGCTCCCTCCGCTGCGGCCGGTCCATATTTCTCCTATAAACGCTCCGAGGAACGGACATATTATTATTCCCCCATGGCGGAAATACGAAAAACCCCGCGACCGTTCCGAGCATAGCGCCCCACGTCGCAGACTTCGAACCGCCGAAACGTCGCGTCATGGCCGCCGGCAAACAGTAGTCGGCTGCCGTCACCGCCGCCATAATGACTAACCACACGACAAGAAACCGCCACGACATGTCCGAATAGGAGGCTGCCGATACTACCAACAGCGCCGCATAACTTATCGGAGGCCCGGGTATTGCCGGAAGAATGCAACCGGCAAGTCCCGCCAGAGCCAGAACAACCGCCGCAATGGAGAGAAAAACGTCCATGCGGCCCTATTTCAGCAGGCGGTTGGTCGCAGTGTCGGGAAAAAAACTACCCTGCGGACGGAAACTTTTTCGCGTCCTCGAAATCCATGAGCGCATAAGAGACAGATTATCACCTTGTCGCCGACCTGAACCTTGCGGGCCGCCGCACCGTTCAGACACACAGCCCCGCTGCCTCGCTCACCTTTTATAATATATGTTTCCAGCCGCTCGCCGTTGTCGATGTCCAGAACCCTGCACCTTTTCGCCCTCTATCATACCGGCGGCATCCAGCAAATCCTCGTCGATTGTGATGCTGCCCACGTAATTGAGATTGGCCTGCGTAACGGAAGCACGGTGAATCTTGGATTTGAGAACCTCTATCTGCATTTTCATACGAAACGAATGTTATCTATGAGTCTAACGTTTCCAGCCTGAACGGCCGCACAACCCTGAATACGGTCGTGTCCAGCCCATTCGGACACCTTTTCAAGCGTCAGGGCGTCCACTATTTCGAAATATATCGTTTCGAGCAAAGGCTCGGAGTCGATGCACTCTGTCACAAGCTCGGTCACCTGCGCGGGGGTCATGGACGACATGCACTCGACACCCTTTCGCAAAGCCGCATATATTTTCGGAGCGGCGGCACGGTGCTCCGCGTCCAGAAGCGCGTTGCGTGACGAAAGCGCCAGACCGTCCTCGCCCCTTACTATGGGACACTCGACGATTTCGAGCGAAAGGCCGAGCTGCGCCACCATCGCCTTGATTACGGCTATCTGCTGGAAATCCTTTTCGCCGAAATAGGCCTTGTCGGGCTTCACTATATCGAACAAGCGGCTGACAATCTGGGCCACGCCGTTGAAATGGCCCGGGCGCGTGGCACCCTCCATCACCTTGTCTATGTTTCCGAAATCGAACACGCGACGGTCCGGTTCGGGATAAATCTCGCTCTCCTCGGGCATGAACACCACATCCACGCCGGCACTCTCCAAAAGGGCTATGTCCTGCTGCGGAGTCCGTGGATAATTGCGCAAATCGTTCTTGTCGTTGAACTGGGTCGGATTCACGAATACGCTCACCGCCACAGTGTCGCACTGTCTGCGAGCACGCTCGACCAGCGACAGATGCCCCGCATGCAGGGCGCCCATAGTGGGAACGAGTCCGAGAACGCCTCCTCTTTTCGAAGAAACAAATTGCTGCAACTCGGCTATCTTTCCTGTTACTTTCATCTCTCTGACATTGTTTTTTTCAGTCTCCGCAATAGCAATTACGGACGGGGCAAAGGTAGAAATTAGTATTATAATAACGAACGTTTTTTACAAAAACATATAACTTTTGCAGTCGAATCCCGCCTTGACAGACAACAAACGGGGAGAACCTTTACGTTAAGTATCATGAGAAAAAAATTTTTCAACGCGATTATTATGACGACACTATTGCTCGGACTCGGCTCGTGCACAGGGCATAGGAACGATGATTTCAAATGGATTGCGGACCGTTTCGACGACATCCGCGTAATGCGGTACAAGGTCCCCGGATTCGATTCGCTGCCGCTGAGGCAGAAACAACTGATATACTGTCTGAATCAGGCCGCCCTCTACGGACGCGACATACTTTTCGACCAGAACAACAAATACAATCTGGCCGTCCGCCGCACTCTGGAAGGCATCTACACGACATACGACGGCGACCGCACCTCCGAACAGTGGAAGGCCGTAGAGACATATCTTAAAAAGGTATGGTTCGCCAACGGCATACATCACCACTATTCCAACGACAAATTCATCCCCCGTTTTTTTCGGAGGAGTACTTCGACTCGCTTCTCGCAGCGACGCCCGACAGCGCCCTGCCGCTCGATTTCGGAAGCCGCGAACAGCTCGTCTCGGCAATCAAACCGGTGATTTTCGACCCCGCCGTATACCCCACCCGCGTAAATCAGTCCGACGACGCGGATGTGGTGCAGCTCTCATCGGTGAACTTCTACGACGGAGTAACCCAGCAGGAGGCCGAAGCATTCTATGCCGCGATGTCGGACAGCAGCGACCCCAGACCCGTATCCTACGGCCTTAACTCGCAGCTCGTCAAACGCGACGGGAAAATCGAGGAACGCACGTGGAAGGTCGGAGGAATGTACGGCGAGGCAATCGAGAAAATCGTCTACTGGCTCGAAAAGGCTGCGGAGTTGGCCGACGGCACTCAGAAAGAGATAATCGAAGCCCTCGTCGCCTTCTACCGCAGCGGCAATCTGAAAGATTTCGACCGCTACAACATTCTCTGGGTGCAGGACACTCTCTCCAATGTAGACTTCGTGAACGGATTCATCGAGACGTACAGCGACCCGCTCGGCTACAAGGCCTCGTGGGAGGCGACCGTGAATTTCAAGGATGAAATCTCGACCCGCCGCACCGAGATAATCAGCGAAAACGCACAATGGTTCGAGGACCACTCGCCAGTGGACGCACGCTACAAGAAGAAAAAAGTCAAAGGCGTCTCGGCCAAAGTCATCAACGTCACCATGCTCGGCGGCGACTGCTACCCCCGCAACGCCCATCGGAATCAATCTTCCCAACGCCGACTGGATTAGACGCGACTACGGCTCCAAATCGGTTACCATACAAAACATTACCGACGCCTACGACAAAGCCTCCGAGGGCAACGGATTCAAAGAGGAGTTCGTATTGAGGACCGAAGACCGCGAGCGCATGAAGAAATACGGTTCGCTCGGCGACAACCTGCACACCGACCTGCACGAATGTCTGGGGCACGGCTCGGGCCAGCTTGCCGAGGGCGTAAAGGGCGACGAACTCAAACAGTACGGCTCGACTCTCGAAGAGGCACGCGCCGACCTGTTCGGCCTGTACTATCTGGCGGACCCGAAGATGAAAGAACTCGGGCTTGTTCCGTCGGCCGATGTCGCAAAGGCAGAATACGCGACATACATGATGAACGGCCTGATGACCCAGCTCGCACGTGTCGAACTCGGCAAAAACGTCGAGGAGGCCCACATGCGCGACCGCAAGCTGATTGCAGAATGGTGCTACGAACATGGCCGCGCCGACAACGTGATAGAGAAGGTCGTCCGCGACGGCAAGACCTACATAGTGGTCAATGATTTCGACAAGCTGCGCGAACTTCTGGGCCAGCTTCTGGGCGAAGTGCAGCGAATCAAGAGCGAGGGCGACTTCGAGGCCGGCAAGGCTCTGGTGGAGAACTACGGCGTGAAAATCGACCGCGCCCTGCACGAGGAGATGCTCGAACGGTACGCCAAACTCGACATCGCTCCCTACGGAGGGTTCATCAATCCCGAGTACGAACTCAGGGAGAAGGACGGCCGCGTGGTAGACGTAAAAATCACATATCCGGACGACTACGTTCAGCAGATGCTCGAATACAGTAAAAACTATTCGGTACTTCCGACCCGCAACTAAACGGCTATGAACGGCAGAAGAATCTTCATATTCGCAGCCCTGCTGGGTCTTTGCCTTGCGTGCGGTCGCAACGGCGAACCGGCTGCCGAGGAGCAGGAACAGCCCGTTCCGACGCTTTACGGAATAGACTATCGGAACTACTCGCTCATTCAGGGTGAGCTGGTTCAGGGCGAATCCATGGGCAAGGTATTCGGACGTCTCGGGCTCAGCGCCAAGAAGATAGACGAGATAGACAGAGCCTGCAAGGGCACATTCGACATGCGCACCGTAAGGGCCGGCAACAAGTACACCGCCTTTTTAGAAGGCGACTCGACGGCCCGCTCGCTGACGCATTTCGTATATGAAAAGAATCTGACCGATTACGTGATATTCACTCTGCACGGCGACTCGGTGGTGATAACCGAGGGGCAAAAGGAGATTCGCAAGGAGCGTCTAAGAGCTACCGCCACTATAAACTCCTCGCTATGGAACTGCATCATAGAGAACAACCTCTCTCCCGCGCTGGCGGTCGAAATAGAGGACATTTTTCGCATGGAGCGTCGATTTCTTCGGCATACAGAAAGGCGACAGTCTCACTGTGATATACGACAACAATTACGTCGATACGCTCAGCGTAGGAGTGGGCCGCGTCTGGGGCGCCGTGTTCACGCACGGAGGCAAGGACTACTATGCCATACCGTTCAAGCAGGGCGATAAAATCACGTATTGGGACGAAAAGGGCAACTCGCTGCGCAAAATGCTGCTCAAAGCGCCGCTCAAATATTCGCGCATCAGCTCGCGTTTCTCCAACGCAAGGCTCCATCCGATTTACCGCGTTTACCGGCCTCACCACGGAGTGGACTATGCCGCCCTGCGGGAACGCCCGTATATGCAATAGCCGACGGAGTGGTAACGTTCAAAGGTTGGAGCGGAGGCGGAGGCAATACGCTTAAAATCAAGCATCCGCGCAATCTGATGTCGGGCTACCTGCATCTGCGCGGCTATGCGAAAGGCATCGGCGTCGGTACGCACGTGCGGCAGGGGCAGCTCATCGGCTACGTCGGCAGCACGGGAGCATCGACCGGACCTCATCTGGATTTCAGATTATGGAAAGGCGGAAAACCGATAGACCCGCTCAAAGCCCCGTCGGAACCCACAGAACCGATATCGGCAGAGAACATGACGGCGTTTTCTTTTCGTCAGGCAGAGCATAATGGACGAATTGGCCGGCCATGCCGACTCGACGCGCCTAATCGTGCAGTCTCGACTCGATTCCCGCAGCCATACGGACGCTCGACATTACGGAAAATACCGGAAAATAACTTTCAGCAGAACCGCGGTTTCGTAGAAGGGGCATTTCCGTGCTGCAATAAAACGCACGTTCACGCCACAATGCCGACGATACCGGAAATACGACGGGCGGCATTCGGCCGAATCTCGCGGCATTTTTCTCTTCTGCAAGAAACTTGCTCCGTGCCATTATATCAAGCGGCCGGCACGCACGGAAAGATCCCGGCAAAGGCAATCGCAAAAATACGGTTATCGAAAACGATAACCGTATTTTTCATATCGACCGGACAGCCTTACTCAGCCGCAGTCTCGGCAGCGCATGCGCCTTCGCATGCCTGAGCCTCCGAGCAGCAAGCCTCTTTCTCGCATTTGCAAGAATCGCAGCCCTCTGCACACTTCTCGGCGCAAGCGCAAGGTTCGCAAGCACAAGAATCGCAAGCACATTCAGAAACTACTTCGGTAGCCTCGACGCTCTCAGCGGCAGCAGTAGCCTTCTTGGCCGAATTTCCGCAGCATGCTGCAAACAATGCAACAACTGCCAACAAAGAAAATACCTTTTTCATGATTAAATGTTTTTTTAATTTGGGTTTATTGTCGTTCTATTTTTTAAGTTCATCGATAGAAATCACCGCATCCACCATTATCGACTTCGGAAACACGCCCTTCACACGTCCCCAAAGCGTTATGGCTTCCTCGTAGCTCACGCAGTTGCCGACCTTCACCTTGAAATACGGCGTTTCGTAATCCAAATAGGCCGGAATGTCGGGAAAGGTTTCACGGAACTGCACCATGGCTTTCTCGGCATTGGCTCGCGCATTCTGGCTGTTGTCGCTGTACACGCACACCCTGTGGCCGCGAATCTTGTCCGTGCGGGCGATTCCGTCCATCCGAGCTATGACGGCTGCGGCGCTCGGCTGTTCTATTACCCGCACCGTCGAGGAGTAGAGAGTGTCCGGAGCCGCCAGCCTTGCGCGGAACTGCGCGACATTTTGAGCTTCAAGCCCCGAGACGGCGGATACGACCGCCAGAAACGCTACCGATTTCTTCACTTTCGTCTCCATTTGGTTTCACGCGTCAAAGATAGCACAAAAAAATTTAAAAAAATTGTTTCACTTAAAGTTTTATTTTTTTCGTTCCTTTGTTCCTATTTTTTTACCGAGACCCGCCCCTTTATGCCAATGAAAGACAGTGCTTTGACGCTGTCACGAGCATACAGACGCGAAAAACGCCGACACGGCAGCCATATCGTAAATTTCCATATCGGCCGCAAGCGACACCTGCGAAATGCTCCTCGCAGCAATGTTCACCGGTTCCGAGAGTTCGATGCGGCACATTCTGCGGCCGCGATACATTATCACCGCATCAGCACTTCGGAGTTCAACCGCCCTGTCAAAGCCGCTGCGCACCGTCACACCGGCATCCAAACGTCTCAAATGCTCGGTATGCAGAGTGTCCAGACGCAGGATTTCCACCTTCCGGCCGATCCCGCAGCCGACGAGCAAAAAGCAGAAGTATGACCGCTATTCTCCTCACTTTTTCACCCCGACGTATATGTATGCCACCCCGAACATTAGTTTCACGCTCTTCACCTCATCGAATCCCGCACCGCGCATCATACTTTCGAACTTCTCGCGCGAGGGGAACTCGTCCACCGAACAGGGCAAGTACTCGTAAGCCTTTCTGTCTCCCGAAACCACCCCGCCGATAACCGGCAGAATCCTGTGGAAATAGAAACGGAACAACGGAGCGAATATTACTCCGTCGGGAACGGAAAATTCGAGCACATAGCAACTGCCGCCCGGCACCAGCACCCTGTGCATCTGCCGCAGTCCGGCTTCCATGTCCTGAAAGTTGCGGACGCCGAATGCCACGGTCAGGCAATCCGCCGAACAATCCTCCGACGGCAGATTCTCGGCATCGCCTGCAATCAGCCTTATCCTGTCGCCGAGCCCGGCACGCTCCACCTTTCTGCGGCCTATCTCTATCATGGCCTCGCTCAAATCGACGCCCACCACCTCGGCTCCGCTGCGGCGTGCCAAATCTATTGCCAAATCGGCAGTTCCGGTCGCGACGTCTATCGCATGCACCGCGCCGCGCTGCGTCGCCATTTTCACCACGCGACGGCGCCACAGGCTGTCCAGTCCGAAAGACAACAAACTGTTCAGACGGTCGTATGCGGGAGCGATGTTGTCGAACATAGCGCGTACCTGCTGTTTTTTCGATTGAGAGGAGGCGTAAGGTTTCATCTACTGATAACGTAAGGTTTTATCCGGTTTTATTTTGGAAATTATCGTAACTGGGACAGCCAGCAGTGCGAGAATGACGGCGGCTGCACCGACATCGAGCAGAACCACGCTGAGGGGATTCAAATCGATAGGCACCCACGAAAGAAAATACCCGCTCTGGTCGAGCCTTTGACCGCATGCGTATATTTCTGCAAGAGCGCCAGAGCGATACCCGCCGCATCGCCTATCAGAATGCCGAGGGCAAGCAGATAGGCCGAACGGATGACAAACACGCGCTGCACGGCACCGTTAGGCATACCCAGCGCTTTCAGCACGCCTATCATGCGGGTACGTTCGAGAAGTATGATTAAGAGCGCCGAAATCATGTTGAACAGCGCAACCACAATCATCACCGTTATAATCACCGCGGCATTGACGTTATGCGCCCTGAGCCAGTCGAAAAGATTGGGATACGACGAAACCGCATCCTCGACCGACAGCGGCCTGTCCGGGTCCGCATAATCCGAGACGACGTCAGCCACGCGGTCGGCGAACTGCTCCAATTTTCCGAAATCGGTCGTATTGATTTCGTATCCCGTAATCATGTTCTCGTCCCAGCCGCAAAGCCGCCTCACGCTGGCAATCTCCGTAATGGCCGTCACCCTGTCCATCTCTTCCAGTCCGGACGAATATATGCCGCTTACGCGGAAGCGGTCCCTTCGCACCGAGTGCCCGTCCTGCAAAAACATCATCTGCACGACATCGCCCACGGAAAGGGCGAGCATCGAAGCCATGGACTGCGAAAGAAGAATCTGCTTGTGCCGTACCGAATCGTTTATCTCCGGAAAGGAGCCTTCGACCATATTGCGCTCGAAGAAACTGCGGTCGTAATTTTCGTCCACACCTTTGAGCAACACTCCCTGCATGGCATCGTCGGTCTTTATTATGCCGCCCTTGACGGCGAATGCCGAAATATCGCGGAAGTTCTCTATGCGCGAAACGGCCTTTTTCCATCTCCGCATCGCGCCTTATGGGAACGGACTCCAACGAATTTCCCGAATCGGCGCCGAGCACCCTGACATGAGCCGTAAAGGCGCACAGTTTGGACGTTATCTCGCTGCGGAATCCGGCGATTACCGCCACGGCGATTATCATCACCGCAGTGCTTACGGCCGACGTGGCGACGGCAATCCGCTGCATGACCCTCCCGCCGCTTCCGCCTTTGGACGAAGCTATGCGCGAGGCGATGAAAAATTCGGTTTTTCGCCTGCCCATGAAATTTACGCCTTTCGATGAGTGCAAAATAAGGTAAAATTCGTACCTTTACCAAAAATTCGGATTCATTTGTTATGAACAAGACAGTATTGATTACCGGTGCCACGTCCGGCATAGGCTATGCTACGGCAAACGTTTTCGCGGAAGAAGGATGCAACCTGATTCTGACGGGCAGACGGGCCGAACGGCTGAAAAGCCTGAAAAAGGAAATCGAGGAGAGATGCGGCGTGGAAGTCGCGGCTCTTAGTTTCGACATACGCGACCGTTACGCCTGCAAGGCCGCCATGGAGTCGCTGCCCGAAAAATTCCGCACCGTGGACATTCTGGTAAACAACGCCGGACTTGCCTCCGGACTCGAACATATAAACGAAGGCGACATCTCGGACTGGGAAGCCATGATAGACACCAATGTAAAGGGGCTTCTGTACATAACCCGCATAGTGTCCAACATGATGATTCGACAGGGCGGAGGCCACATAATCAATCTGGGTTCGATAGCCGGAACGCAGCCCTACGAGAACGGCTCGGTATACTGCGCCTCGAAACACGCCGTGCACGCACTAAGCCAGACGATGCGCATAGACCTGCTCTCGCACGGCATCCGCGTAACGGAGATTCGCCCCGGAATGGTGGAGACCGAGTTCTCGATAGTGCGGTTCCACGGCGACAGACAGCGTGCCGACAACGTGTACCGAGGCGTCGAACCTCTGCGCGGCGAGGACATAGCCGACACAATCGTATGGGCGGCATCGCAACCCGCGCATATCAATATCGACGAAATCGTGATTACCCCCCACGCAGCAGGCCAACGCATATTATACGTTCAGAAAAACAATAAACCCGAGCACAAAGCGTTCTCGAATTATAAAAATCAGAAACTCAAAACAACGGAAAAACATGTCGATAGAGTGGTTTCTCATAATCGTAATAGGTGTGGTCGGACTCATCGTCCAAGCCCGCCTGCAATACGTCTTCAACAAATACTCGCGCGTAATGTTCCCGGGCGGACTTACCGGCCGCGAAGTGGCTGAAAAGATGCTGCGCGACAACGGCATTACGGACGTCACGGTCACCTCGACAAGCGGACACCTGACCGACCACTACAACCCGCAGACCCGTACCGTGAACCTCAGTCAGAGCGTCTACGGCAGCAACAGCGTGGCGGCAGCGGCCGTAGCGGCACACGAATGCGGCCATGCAGTGCAGGACGCCGTCGGATACGCACCGCTCAGAATGCGTTCGGCTCTTGTTCCCGCCATACAGTTCTCCTCGACGTGGTCCACATGGGTGATAGTCGCAGGAATACTCGTAATCAACACGTTCCCGTATCTGTTCTGGGCCGGCATCGCCATGATAGCCGTCTCGGCCCTGTTCTCCATAGTCACGCTGCCGGTGGAATACAACGCTTCGGCAAGAGCCATGAAGTGGCTCGAAAGCAGCGGCACACTGCAAGGCCAGTCTCTCGTACAGGCCCGCACGGCACTTTCGTGGGCGGCCCGCACGTATTTGGTCGCCGCACTCAGCGCCATAGCCACCCTGCTCTACTACCTGAGCATCGCCCGCCGGAACAGCTAAATGGAGAGCATCTTGGAAATAGACCGGCAGCTTCTGTTGTGGATGAACTTCGACGGAGGCGCCGTCATGGACAGCATTTTTCTGGTTCGCATCGGGCAAGGCGGTGTGGATTCCGCTTTATGTCCTGATAATATGGTTGATGCAGCGCAAAATCGGATGGCGCCGAACGCTTCTCGCAGTGGCTCTTATCGCGCTGGCAGTCGTACTTTCCGACCAGATTGCCAATATCTTCAAACACTGCACGCCTAAATTCCGGCCGACGCACACCGATGCGATAAAGGAGTATGTGCACACGGTGAACGGTTATCGCGGAGGTCTGTACGGAACCGTTTCGGCACATGCCGCCACCACGTTTTCCATAGCCGCCATATCGGCCTACACGATTCGCAACCGCCTATACACGGTTGTAATAGCTCTGTGGGTGCTTTTCGTCTCCTACTCCCGCATATATCTCGGCGTACACTTCCCGTTGGACATTCTCTTCGGGATGATAACCGGTGCAGCGGTATCCGCAGCCGCGATTCTGCTGTACGAGTATGCGACAAGAAAATTCGCATCCGTTTTCCGCCGCTCCTGACGGCGAGGCATTCGGTATCGGGTACGCAATGCCGGAAACCGGACGCAGCAAAAATGACGCCGACCGGCAGGTAACGGACAGAGCCGGCAGGCGTATGGTGCGGTATTTCGAATCCTAAAAACGGCGCGCGGCAGGCTCGTCTATGCGGTTTATCCTGATTATCTCTATGCCTTTCACAGCATCGGTCTCTGCACGCATATACCCCGAAACGACGATTCGGCGGAATCCGAGACGGGCGGCTTCGGCAATGCGCTGGGCAAGACGCGAAGCAGGGCGCACCTCGCCGGAAAGACCGATTTCACCGGCACAGCAAACACCCTCAGAAAGAGGCTTGTCGAAATACGATGATATCACCGCAGCGGCGACGGCCAAATCGAGTCCGGTGTCGGAAATTCTGAATCCGCCGGCGAAGTTCAAAAACACGTCTTTCGAAAACATCTTCATCCCGACCCTCTTTTTCCAGAACGGCGAGCAGCATGTTCATGCGGCGCGTATCGTAGCCCGTAGCGCTGCGCTGCGGAGTTCCGTAGGCGGCCCCGCTGACAAGAGCCTGCGTCTCGATAAGATACGGGCGCACACCGTCCACGGCAGCCCCCACCGCAATGCCGCTTAGCGGTTCGTCGTAATGCGAAAGCAGAATCTCCGAAGGATTGGCCACCTGCACAAGACCGCCAGAGCGCATCTCGAACACGCCTATCTCGAACGTGGCGCCGAAACGGTTCTTCACTCCGCGCAGAATGCGGTAGATATTGTTTCCGTCGCCCTCGAACTGCAAAGACCACATCCACGATATGTTCCAGAATCTTGGGGCCGGCAATCGTACCCTCTTTCGTTATGTGGCCTATTATTATCACGCTCACGCCGTGCGTCTTGGCATATTTGAGAAGCGAAGCGGCGCATTCGCGAATCTGCGACACGCTGCCTGCCGAAGAGTCTATCGTGTCGGTATAAACAGTCTGAATTGAGTCTATGACCACAAGGCTCGGCTGCACCTTGTCGATTTGCGATATTATATTCTCCAACAGCGTATCGGCGTAAATCAGACACTGGCCGTTGTCCTCCCCGATTCGCTCGGCACGCATCTTTATCTGCTGGGGCGACTCCTCGCCCGACACGTACAGTGTCCTGAGGCCGTGCGCCCCGAGAGCTATCTGCAAACTGAGGGTCGATTTGCCTATTCCAGGCTCGCCGCCCAGAAGCACGAGAGAGCCGCGCACCATGCCGCCTCCCAGAACGCGATTGACCTCCGCAATACCCAAATCGAGACGGGCATAGGATTCGTACTCTATGTCGGCTATCGCACGCGGCGGCATCGAAGCGCTCTGCAACACCGACCCTGCCGATGCTCCCGACGGACAGGAGACAATCTCTTCCGTGAAACTGTTCCACTGGCCGCAGGACGGACAGCGGCCCATCCATTTGGGGGGCCTCGTAACCGCAGTTGCCGCAAAAATATGCCTTCTTGACCTTGGCGCTCATTGCCGCTCTACTTTATGAAAAATCTGTATATGTCATTGCCGTTGGCATAGAGCAGCAGAAGCAGAAGCAGCGCCATGCCCACCATCTGGGCGTACTCCATGAACTTGTCGCTCGGCTTGCGGCGCGTAACCACCTCCCATAGAAGGAACATCACGTGTCCGCCGTCCAGTCCCGGAATCGGCAGCAGGTTCATCACCGCCAGCACAATGGATAGCATGGCCGTAAGGCTCCAAAATCTCTCCCAGCTCCAATGGTCGGGGAAAATGCTGCCTATGGCCAGAAATCCGCCCAGCGACTTGTATGCCTCGGTCCGCGGGTTGAAAATCAGCTTCACCTGTTTCCAATAGCCGCTCAGTTCCGTCCCCGTGCGGCGGAAGCCTGCCGGAATCGACTGCCAGAAACTGTAACTGCGCGTCTGCACCGGAATGACGGTTCCGAGCCCAGCAAGGCCCACTCCTATCATTCCGTCTTCGGATACGGTCACTTTCAGATTACGCACTACCGCAACGCCGGCACTGTCGCGACACACCGCAATATCGACCTCGCCGCCCTTGTTCTCCGCCAGCGTGCTCCGCCACTGGTCCACGAAGCGCATGCTGCATCCGTTGAAGGCTATGAGCGTGTCGCCGGCAAGAATGCCCGCCCGAGCCGCGGCACCGTCATCGAGCACCTTTGCGACTACGAAAGGCACCTGCGGCGTCATGAAATCGGCGCTTTCCAGCATCCTCGAAGTGTACTGTTCGGGAATCGCTATTTCGAGCGTGTCCTCCCCGCGCAGCACCGCGACCTTCGAAGCCCGCTCGATTACAATCTTGGGATAAATCTTCGAAAAGTCGTCCACCTTCTCTCCGTCCACCGAAACTATCCTGTCGCCGTCCTCGAAGCCTATCTCCTCGGCCAGTTCGTTATATGCGTATCCCCACTTCAAATCGTCGTTGGAGACATAGGCATCGCCCCAAGCATAGCTCATGCCCATGTAAATCATGCAGGCCAGCACCACGTTCATAAGCACGCCGCCTATCATCACCAGCAGACGCTGCCATGCCGGCTTGCTGCGGAACTCGTAGGGTTTTGGGCGGCTGGGCCATCTGCTCGCGGTCCATGCTCTCGTCTATCATTCCGGAAATCTTGCAGTATCCTCCCAGCGGCAGCCAGCCCAGACCGTACTCCGTGTCGCCCCGCTTGAACTTGAAGAGCGAAAACCACGGGTCGAAAAACAGATAGAACTTCTCCACCCTAATCTTGAACAGACGGGCGAAAAGGAAGTGCCCGAACTCGTGAATCAGAATCAGCAGCGACAAACTCGCCAAAAACTGAACGACCTTGATTAAAATCTCCATTATACTCTATTTTTCTTATTTTTCGATACGAATTCGCCGGCCACCGCCCTGCTCTGCGCATCGCACTCGCTGAAATCGTCGAGCGACATGCCGGAGGCGAAAGGCACCTTGCAGAGCGCATGCTCGATGGTGCGCACGATGTCGGTAAAGCCGATTCTTTGCTCCAAAAACGCAGCCACCGCAACCTGGTTGGCCGCATTCATCACGCATCCGCTGTTGCCAGAACGTCTCAGGCAGTCGTATGCAATATCCAGCGCAGGATATTTCACCCTGTCCACCGGCTCGAAAGTCAGCGACAGAAAATCGCCGAACTCGAACCTGCCGTCTTCCAGCGCAGGCCTTTGAGGGAAAAACAGGGCGTACTGAATCGGCAGACGCATGTCGGGAATTCCCATCTGCGCCTTGATTGCCCCGTCCTCGAACTCCACCATCGAATGGACCACCGACTGCGCATGCAGCGTGACGTCTATCTTATCCGCCGGCAACCCGAACAGATGATGCGCTTCGATGACCTCGAAACCCTTGTTCACGAGCGTCGCCGAGTCGATGGTTATCTTCGCGCCCATATTCCAATTCGGGTGCCGAAGCGCCCGAGCCGGCGTGACCGAAGCAAGCTCCGAGGCCGGTAAATCGCGCAGCGCTCCTCCCGAAGCGGTTATAATGAGCCTTCTTACGGGAGACGGCTCTCCCACAAGGCATTGCAATATGGCCGAATGTTCCGAATCTATCGGAATTATCGGAGCCTTGTTCTCGGCTGCCAGCCGCATTACCGTTTCGCCTGCCACCACAAGGCTCTCCTTGTTGGCCAGCGCCAGTTTCTTGCCCGCTCTGACGGCCTGAACGGTCGGCGCCAGTCCGGCATATCCGACAATCGCATTGACCACAACGTCCACATTGCCGCCGCCCGCAACCTGACGGACCGCCTCGTCGCCCGCATAGACCTTTACCGGCAAATCGGCCAAAGCGTCTTTTGAGTCGCGGATAAAGGCTCTTGTCGGCGATTGCCACGCTGTCGGGTTCGAACTCCCGCGCCTGTGCGGCAAGAGTCTGCCAACTGCGTGCTGCCGTAAGCGTCTCGACGGTAAAGACATCGGGATGCCGGCGCAATATATCGAGCGTCTGACACCCAATCGAACCGGTCGAGCCGAGCAGTGCTATGCGTTGTTTCATGGACGATTCTTTTTTCTAAAATACAATATACCCCTGCGGATCCACCGCAGTGCCGTTATACCACAACTCGAAGCCGAAAGGCTGCCGCATTTCGCCGCCGTCGTCAGGCTCCTGCTCGGCCGTGGCGCCTATGACCTCGCCGCCGCGGACACGTTCGCCGACCTGCTTGTGGACTATCGAGTTATGCCTGTATACCGAAACCAGATTGTTGGCATGCTGAACATGAATGATATAGCCTCCGTCGGGCGACCACAGGCTCTCCATGACGGTTCCGTCCTTGACGGCCACCACCTGCTGCCCTCCGACCGTTATGACCTCCACGCCGTAACGCCCTGCCTTGGGGTCGAATCTGGCGCTAACCACTCCGTGAACCGGCGGCACCAAATCCAGCGCAAGGCCGCGGTCCGTCACTCCCGCCTCGGAAAGGCTGTACGGGCCGTCGCCCTCCATCTGCTTGCGAAGCAGCGAATCCGCAGCGGACGGCAGCACCGTCTCCCTGCTTTTTATGGCTATGGAATCGCCCACGCGCGAAACGTCTCGGATAACCGGTGTCTTGCCCTCCATTATAAGCGATATGTTCTCGCTGTAAGCCATCAGGTGATTCATTTCGCGTTCCAGAGAGTCCAGACGCATGATGTTCTCTATAAGCTCCCCGCGCGACTTGCCGACAGGAGAGCCCGGAATCAGGTCCAGAACCGAGGTGTAGGCCACGAGCCACAGCACTGCGAAAAAAACAACGAGCACGAGCGCCACCATTGCGGCGAAAGCCCTGAGCGGACTCAGGTACATGTACCAGTTCTCGCTATCGTCCGCAGCGTCTCGTATGCTCAACCGCCGCCTGTCCGCAAGGGCATGCCACCACGACAGCGGCCATTTGTATTTCTTACGCTCCATCGTTTTTCGACTGCTTGAAAGGCAAAGATATGAAAAATTACTTACCTCGGAAAAAATCGTTTTTCGATAAACCGAATTTATCTCTTAACTTTGTACTGCTTAAAACACAGGCATCGGAAATATAACACAAAAAAACATATTTATTATGTCAAAACCTACACTTTTGGTTCTTGCCGCAGGCATGGGTTCGCGCTACGGCTCGCTCAAACAGATGGACGGCGTAGGACCGTCCGGTGAAGCAATCATCGACTACTCGATTTACGACGCCATCCGTGCCGGATTCGGCAAGGTGGTGTTCGTCATACGCCATTCATTCGAAAAAGACTTCCGCGAAGTGTTCTCTCCCGAACGATTCGGCGGACGCATCGAGGTGGACTTCGTATTTCAGGAGTTGGACATTCTGCCCGAAGGGTTCTCCGTTCCGGCAGACAGGGTCAAACCGTGGGGCACGAACCACGCGGTAATGATGGCTGCCGGCGTCATCGACACTCCGTTTGCCGTAATAAACGCCGACGACTTCTACGGCCGCGACGCCTACGCCACAATAGCCGACTATTTGGTTTCGCTCGACGGACAGAAGGACAAATACTGCATGGTGGGATACTGCGTCAGCAACACCCTGTCCGAAAACGGTTCGGTTTCGCGCGGCGTGTGCGAGGTGGATGCCGAGGGCAATCTGGTTTCGATGGTCGAGCGCACCGCAATCGAACGCATGGACGGCAAGATTGTGTTCAAGGACGAAAACGGCGCGATGCAGCCTCTGGCCGAAAAATACGCCGGTGTCGATGAACATGTTCGGCTTCACGCCCGACTATTTCGCCCATTCCGCAAAATATTTCGAAAAATTCCTCTCCGAGAACATATCCAACCCGAAGGCCGAATTCTACATCCCGACGATGGTCAATTACCTTATCGGCAACGGTATTTCGCAGATGCGCGTGCTCAAAAGCGACGCCAGATGGTTCGGCGTGACATACAAGGCCGACCGTCCGAAAGTGGTGGCCGACATCGCAGCGCTCGTCGCCGCGGGCGAGTACCCCGAGAACTTATGGAAATAGAGCAGAACATCTGGGGATTCACACCGGACGGTCAGGCCGTGGTTCTGTACACGCTCCGCTCTGCTGACGGCGCCTTCGTCCGTCTGACAAACATCGGAGCGACAATAACGGAGATACATGTGCCGGATCGCAGCGGAGCGCTCGCCGACGTGGCTCTGGGCTACCGCAGCTGGGAAAGCTATCTTTCGGAAGGCGCCGCCATGTGCAAGAGCGTGGGCCGCTACGCCAACCGCATAGCGGAAGGACGCTTCGTCTTGGACGGAAAAAGAGTACCGTCTGGCACAGAACAACCCGCCCAATCATCTGCACGGCGGTGTGCAGGGGCTTCGGTTCGCGCATCTGGGAGGCGCGAACCGAGGAGAACCGCGTGGTATTCTCGCTTGCGAGCCCCGACGGCGACCAAGGCTATCCGGCGCTTCTGAACGTCGAGGCATCGTTCTACTGGAACGACGAGCACCGTCTTGAAATAACCTACGTCGCGGCCAGCGACGGAGCCACAATCGTAAACCTCACCTCGCATCTTTATCTGAATCTCGCGGGGCACGACAGCGGCTCGGTGCTCGGGCACAGACTGCAATTAGACTGTTCGCGGTTTTTTAGTGAACGACCGGGTGCAGATACCTACCGGAGAAATCGCGCCGGTCGAGGGTACGCCGATGGATTTCCGCAGTGCGAAAGAGATAGGACGCGACATAGGCTGCGACTTCGACTTCATGCCGGAGGTCGGCGGATACGACCATTGCTGGGTTGCGGACGGCTGGCGGAAAAAAACATTCTTGGACGCGTGGGCAGCCTGTACGACGCGGGCTCGGGCCGAAAAAGTAGAGTTCTACTCTCGCAGCCCGGGGGTACAGATTTACACGGGCAATTTCTTGCAGGGCACGCCCGAAAACAAGAGCGGCGGCAGATACGCCAATCACGACGGTGTTGCCGTGGAGTGTCAGGGATTTCCCGATGCGGTGAACCGTCCGGAGTTTCCGTCGCAGGTGCTGCGCGAGGGCGAAACCTACGTGCAGAAAAACCGTGTACGATTTTTCGGTATCAGAATAGCCGAGGCAGGGATTCGAGCGGCACGTAACCCGTGCCGTCGTACCGGTAGACATAGTGCGTCAGTCCGTTCGTGAGCATGACATGACGCGCACCGAGGAGAGAGTTGTATCTCACGGCCTGAGAGAAGACCGAAGCGTCTATGCTAACGCCGGCGGCCTTGCATTCGACCAGAAGAAGCGGCTCTCCCTGCTTGCCGACGACCACGACGTCGGCTCTCTGCGCCGCCCCGCTCATATCCACCGGATATTCCTGACAGACATTGCGCTCGGGCACGCCGTAACTCACGAGCCATGCGATGAGATGACGCCGCACCCACTCCTCGGGCGTGAGGACCAGAAAGCGGCCGCGAAGAGAATCCCATACGTACATGGAGCCGTCCGCTCCGCGTTTCACACGCAGGTGCGGAGCCGGAAAATCGAGTTTGGGGTATCCGTCCATCGGGTTTTTCAGAAATATTCGCTATCTTTAACGCGCCGAAGCCCTCGAAGAATAAGGAGTGTTACGGCATTCAAAAGTACGAACTTTTCCGGCAAAAAACAGCAATGAAGCCCTCGATTCGAATAAAACTCGCCTGCGTCCTGTGCGCAATCATCTCTTACACCGCACTGTTCGCCCAAAAACCGTACTGGCAGATTCCAGACTCGCTCTCTTGGGGCAAGGAACCGCCCAGAGGCGAGGTGGTGTGCTACGCCTCTACGGAAGAGTCGGTCGAAAAAAGCTACCACAAATCCGCATACCTGCAACCGATAGTGCAGTGGGAGCGTAACGAAAGCCCCGAAGTCTGTAACATTCACGACATCGTACAAGATGCCGTTCAGCTGGATTGAACGTCAGATTTTCCTGCACGTAGGGAGGGTGTCGGGAGCGTTCGAAGTCTCGGTAAACGGCCGCAGAATAGGTTACAGCCAGACGGGCAGCACCCCTTCTGAATTCAACCTCACGCGCCACTCGGTCGAAGGCAACAACACGTTAAGCATCGTCGTATTCCGTCACTCGGTCTCCCAGTCGCTCGAAAAACGGCCGGCCGACTGCCGCACCGGCGATAGAAGGCGAGACCTACATACTCGCCCAGCCAAAAGTCCGCGTAAGGGACATATTCATCGACACGCGGATGCAGGGCACCGACGGGCTGCTGTCACTGGGCGTGATTCTCAAAAGCCAGATGCTCAACCCGAAAGACTATCGGGTATATTACCAGCTGCTTTCGCCCCGCGGGAAAGTGGTCTCCGAGGCCTACAAGGACATAACGCTCGACATGCGCCGCGAGGATACCGTACGCTTTTTCGCCAACATCCCCGACATCATGCCGTGGAGCCACGAGCAGCCGTGCATGTACACGCTGCTGATAAAGACCCGCAACGAGGGCCGCTTCCGCGAATACCTCTCTTTCAGGGTAGGATTCCGCGACATCGAGACACTCGACGGAGTGATTCGCCTCAACGGCATACCGCTGAGAGTGAACATGAAACCTTATGCGCCGCCGGCCGACATCGACTCCGCCCGACGCCAGATGGCCGAATTACAGGCCTCGGGCATCAATACGCTCAAAATCATCGGCGGACCGCAAAGCAGGCTGTTCTACGCACTGTGCGACAGCATGGGCATGTACGTTTGCAATCAGGCCGACATCGACACCCGGGCAGGCGGGGAATCCCGCAAGGTGGGCGGCAACATCTCCAACGACCCCCACTGGCAGAAGGCATTCGAGGAACGGGCCCTCAGCATGTATCACGGCTCGAAGAACAATCCCTCGACGATAATGTTCTCGATAGCCGAAAACTCGGCCAACGGCTACAACCTCTACGAAACGTACCTCGCTCTGAAAGCGCTCGAAAAGGGGCGTCCGGTGATATATCCCGATGGAGGGGAATGGAACAGCGACACGCTCGACATCGAGCGCATGTCGTCCATACGCCGCACGTCATCCGACCACTGGGTCCTGATAACCGAAACCGACGCGAGCCGCGGAAAATTCAAGATTCACAACACGCGCCACTACACCCCGATTATCGGAGAGCTCCGATGCCGCATTGCCGTGAAGAACAAATTCGTATACGGCACCTCTATTCCGCTGCGAGTACTTCCGAAATCGGCCGAGGAGGTGACCGTACCTATCGAAAACGTGAAGCCGGACGAAGAGTTCGTGGTGATACTCGAAGTGGTGACGGAAGCTCCCGTGAACAACTATACGCTGCCCGAGACAGCTCCCGACCCGTCGATAGCCAAAATGGCCCGACAGGAGCCGGACCGGCAGGAAGATACGACAGTGCTCGCCATGAAAGGTTTCAAGGCCGTAATCAAACAGCAGCCCGCACAAAGCGACGGGCAGTCGCTGTAAGTGCCGCTGAGCGCCCACGAACATACTCGGGACTGCACAACGAAAAAGCCGCGCCATGCAAACGATATGGCGGTACCTTCGACGGTCGCCGCGGTCTTCCGACAGGCAGGAATGTTTACCGATGCCGCGGCATCACACAGGCGGCTAAAACAAGACACCGGCACGGGACTTTTCTTTATTATGCAGCCGGCCTGTCGCTCGCATGTTTTTCGGCGCAACGACAAAAACACCTCTCGATACAGCCCGTTTTTACGCGAAAACATTAACTTTGTCCGCATGCTACGCACAATTTCAGTCATATCGCTGGCAATGCTCTCTGCAATCGGCTGCCGGCACGACGGCGCCCGACTTCCCGAACGCGGAATGCGCGATACAGTATACGCGGCGACACTGATTTTCGCCGGAGACTTGATGCAGCACGCCCCGCAAATCGACGCGGCCCGCACGGCCGACGGGTTCGACTACGAGAGCTGCTTCCGGCACATCGCCCCGACGCTGGATTCGGCCGATGCCGTGATAGTGAATCTGGAAACCACCCTTACGTACACCGGCCGCTACACCGGTTATCCGATGTTCGCCTCTCCGCATCATCTCGCACGGGCCATGCGCAATGCCGGCGTGGACATGGCCGTTTTAGCCAATAACCATATCTGCGACCGCGGGGCAAAAGGAATTGAGCATACCGTTGCAGCGCTCGACAGCGCGGGAATAGCGAGCACCGGCGCCTTTCCCGACTTTTCGAGACGCGCCTCGTACAGTCCTCTGCTGTTCGAAACCGGCGGCATCCGCTTCGCACTGCTCAACGGCACCTACGGCACCAACGGACTGCCCGTACCGCACGGCTGCACGGTCAATCTCATCGACACCGCGGCCCTAGAGCGGGACATCTCGGAAGCCCGACGCTGCGGAGCCGAGTGCATCATAGCCTGCTTCCACTGGGGCGAGGAATACAGCACGCAACCGTCCAAAGCGCAACGCTCTCTGGCCCGTTGGAGCGCAGAACACGGCATCGACATCATAATAGGCTCGCATCCGCACGTACTGCAACCGGTGGAACATCTGCAAAACGAAGACAGCACCCGCAGCACAATCGTGTATTACTCGCTGGGCAACTTCGTCTCCAACCAGCGCAAACGCTACTGCGACGGCGGAATGATAGCGCGAATCGACGTCTTCAAACGCAAGGGGCAGAAACCGACGCTGCGCTGCGGCCATTCGCTCGTCTGGGTGCACACCCCTGTGGTAGACGGCAGGCGCAGGCACACGATTCTCCCCGAGTGGATTGCCGACACGGCAGTCAAGGACCCGTCGCAAAAGGCGGCATACGAACTGTTCCTGCAAGACAGCCGGCGCATTCTGGGCGTTTCAATAGTCGAAGATTTGAAACAGCAGGTGCAAGCAGCAACAATGTAAGCCCGCTCCGAACGATTGCGTTCACCTACCGGCGGAACCGTTCTGGCAAAGCATTACAAATCCTCTCCGTCCGCCCTATTTTTTTGTTATTCTCGTAAAAATTAAAACTATTTGATACTTCCCAAAATATTCCGATATTAAAAACCATACTTGATTTTTGTAATCTCCCAAATTAATAGCCGCGATATCTTCCTTACTCAAAACGGGAGGCACCTGATAATAAACAGCTTCATACTGTTTGTTTTTTACGGTAATATTGTACGATATATCCTCATTTTCCGATATATGGCAATTTTCAGCAGCGCTTCTGTACCTCTCGTTTTTCTCGAACTGGCGGCAAAGGTTGTTGAATCTAATCCTTATCTGAGCCTCATCTCTCAATGCTTCTTCAATCACCGCAATACGCCACACCTTGTTATTGTCGGTCTGGACATTTATATACACTTTCTCTCCGTTGAATTCACCGGCAAGCATCCTCCTGTCAGCACTCCAAACGAATCCTTTCGACAAAAGCTGCCGTTCGACCTCGGCCTTGCTTCCGTCCACCGGAATCCCGAGAAAACGTGTTACATCCTCCTGCGCGCTACCTGCAAGCGACACAATCAAGAACGCCGCACACATGAAAAACCTCTTCATCATCTTTTTGATTTTTTCACGGCCCCACGGTTTCTTCGAAGCCTATAATATACAAAAACAGAGAGGCGTGAAACCGCATATCACATCCTAAAATGCAGGCCCTGAGAAAACCTTCGAGAACAGATGTGCAATAACAGCCTCACGCCGATGCGCGAGGGCAATTACGCCATTCTCTTGTTCTCTGTGACAGAAGTTTCTCAGGCTTCGCATTTACAAGAAGAAGACATAACACCTCTTTTTGATATGTTACGGACGGGACACGGCCCAATCCATTCGCAAAATTATGAAAAATCCAGAATATCCGTCATGTTTACAAATGTTTTATATGACAATTACACCAACCATAAAATAAAACAAGAAGCAGAGCTCCTATGTAGAAGCTCTGCTTGATTTCTCCGGCGGCAATCATCTGCGCCTGCGGTTTTTCCACACCGGCAGAAAACCGTGAGTTCGAGCAAACGGAAGCCATACCGAAGCCGGTATGCAAAGCGACGCCAGCACAGAAGCCGCCTTTGCTGCCGCTTGCCTAATAGTTGTCTTTTCATGGGCTCGAAATATGCCTGAGGATGTTTGCAGGCCGGGCACAGCTGAGGCGCTTCGGAGGCCTTGCACACGTAGCCGCAGTTGCGGCACTGCCACCATATTTCGTTGTCGCGGATGAAGAAATTTCCGTCCGTCAGGCGGCTGAGAAGTTTCAGATAACGTTTTTCGTGATGAGCCTCCACGGTGGAGATCTGCCTGAAAGCATCCGCTATCTCGGGGAATCCCTCCTCGTCCGCAACTGCGGCGAAGTCGGGATAAAGCCCGTCCCATTCCTCGTTCTCGCCTTTGGCGGCGGCGAGCAGATTGTCTTTCGTGGTCGAGATTCTGCCGGCCGGATACGAGGCCGTCACGGTGGCGTCGCCGCCCTCCAAGAATTTGAAGAAGCGCTTCGCATGCTCCTTCTCCTGTTCGGCGGTTTCGAGAAACACTCCCGCTATCTGTTCGTATCCCTCTTTTTGGCCACGCTTGCGAAAAACGTGTACCGGCTTCTCGCCTGCGACTCTCCGGCGAATGCTTTGAGCAGATTCTGCTCGGTCCTTGTTCCTTTTACCGATTTCATGATTCGAAGATATTAATAAAATAAGACGTCTTGCCGTCGTTTCAGTTTTACAGCAAATATAGAACAAATCTCGAACTCCGGCACCCGTTCGGACCATTGTTATTATTTACACGCCCATAAGTATCATTGCATAATGCGGGCGTTTTTGCCCGACCGTCAATTTTTTTCTTAAAATTATTTAAGAAGCGGGCTGAAATCCCGAAAAAGTTCCTTATATTTGTTTCAGAAAAATGTGCACTAATGCGCATTATTTTTGCTAGTCACTTGTAAAAACAACCAATTAAAAACTCACCCGAAATGAAAATTTCCCATATCGAACATCTCGGCATAGCCGTGAAGAGTTTGGAGGAAGCGATTCCTTATTATGAAAATGTCTTGGGATTGAAGTGCTACAACATCGAAGAGGTTGCGGACCAGAAGGTAAAGACCGCATTCTTCAAGGTAGGGCAGACCAAAATCGAGCTTCTCGAAGCCACGTCGCCCGACAGCACGATAGCCAAGTTCATCGAGAACAAGGGACAGGGAGTGCACCACGTGGCATTCGCCGTCGAAGGCATCGAAGACGCACTGGCCGAGGCCGAGAGAAAGGAAGTAAGACTAATCGACAAGACGCCGCGCGGCGGAGCGGAAGGGCTCACCATAGCTTTCCTTCACCCCAAATCGACAATGGGGGTTCTGACCGAACTGTGCGAAGACAAAAACAAAAAATAACAATCTAAAAAACGGATATGAGCAATATACAGGAACAGGTCAAGCAGTTGATTGAAAACCGCGAAAAAGCCAGACTCGGCGGCGGACAGAAGAGAATCGACTCGCAACACGCCAAAGGCAAATACACGGCCCGCGAAAGAATCAACATGTTTTTGGACGAGGGCTCTTTCGAAGAGTTCGACATGTTCGTAACGCACCGCTGCTTCGACTTCGGCATGGAGAAGGAGCATATCTTCGGCGACGGAGTGGTGACCGGCTACGGAACCGTGGACGGCCGTCTGGTGTAGATCTTCGCACAGGACTTCACCGTAAACGCAGGTTCGCTCTCGATTACCCTTGCCGAGAAAATCTGCAAGATAATGGACATGGCCATGCGCAACGGCGCTCCCGTCATCGGACTCAACGACTCGGGCGGCGCACGCATTCAGGAGGGCATCAACGCTCTGGCCGGATACGGCGAGATATTCCAGCGCAACGTGATGGCCTCGGGCGTCATTCCGCAGATTTCGGCCATCTTCGGCCCATGCGCGGGAGGTGCGGTCTATTCGCCCGCCCTTACCGACTTCATCATAATGAAGAAACAGACCAGCAACATGTTCCTCACCGGCCCCAAGGTCGTAAAGACCGTAACGGGCGAAGACGTGACGCAGGAGCAGTTAGGCGGCGCGACGGTTCACACGTCCAAATCCGGCGTGGCCCACTTTGCAGTGGATACCGAAGAGGAAGGTTTGCAGCTGATTCGCAAGCTGCTCGGCTACATGCCACAGAACAACATGGAGGATGCGCCCCTGGGCGTCTGCACCGATCGCATCGACCGTCTGGAAGATTCTCTGAACGACATAATCCCCGACAACCCCAACAAGCCTTACGACATGTACGAGGTAATCAAGGCTATCGTGGATAACGGCGAGTATCTCGAATCGCAGCAGGCTTTCGCAAAGAACATCATCACCTGCTTCGCCCGCTTCAACGGACAGAGCGTGGGTATTGTGGCCAACCAGCCCAAATACATGGCAGGCGTGCTGGACAGCAACGCTTCGCGCAAGGCGGCCCGCTTCATACGCTTCTGCGATGCGTTCAACATTCCGATAGTGACGCTGGTGGACGTTCCGGGATTCCTTCCGGGAACGGGACAGGAGTACAACGCAGTCATCGACCACGGGGCAAAACTGCTGTTCGCATACTGCGAGGCTACTGTCGCCAAAGTCACGGTCACTCTGCGCAAGGCCTACGGAGGTGCATACATCGTGATGAGCTCCAAGCACATACGCGGAGACATCAACTACGCATGGCCGACAGCCGAAATCGCCGTCATGGGTGCATCGGGCGCCGTCGAAGTGTTGCAGGCGAAAGCCATTGCGGCAATCGAAAGTCCCGAGGAGAAAGCCAAATTCATCGCCGAGAAGGAGAAAGAGTATAACGACAAGTTCTCCAACCCCTACAACGCAGCCAAGTACGGATACATCGACGACATAATCGAGCCCCGCAACACGCGCTTCCGCATAATCCGCGCACTGCAGTCGCTTGCTACCAAACGTCTGAGCAATCCGGCAAAGAAACACTCCAATATTCCTTTGTAAACCCGAAAGAATCATGACACCGTTAATTATAGACTGGAATTACATTCTAAATACGGCGCTTATCGGATTTCTGCTCGTATTCGTGGTTCTCATACTCATGGTATTCATAATGCAGGCCATGGGCAAGGGATTCAAGCAAAAACAAGCAGAAACAGCCGGCCGACAAGGTCAAACTCGAAGACGAAAAAGTTGCGGCGATAACCACGGCCCTGAAAAATCTTCCAAAGCAATTTGCACGACAAGGAGTCGGAGGTAATCACCATTCACAAGATAAAAAGCGTTTACTCGCCGTGGAGTTCCAAGATACACGGCCTGACACAATTACCCGATCACAAAAAGAAAATAATCAGAATACAGATGAAAGACTATTCATTCAAAATAAACGGCCACCAATACGACGTAACCATTAATAATGTGGACGAAGAGTCGTCCGTGGCCAGCGTTGTCGTGAACGGCACGCCTTACGAAGTCGAAATTCAGGGCACCAAAGTATCCACAATCAAAAAGGCCCAGCCAACCGCACCGTCGGCAGATGCCGCACAGGCCGTATCGGCTGCAGGTTCCGCCGCAGGCTCGGGCGTAAAGGTAACTGCACCGCTGCCGGGAACCGTCGTAAGCGTGAAGGTAAGCGTAGGCGACAAGGTAACCGCAGGGCAGACGCTCATCGTTCTGGAAGCCATGAAAATGGAAAACAACATCGACGCCGTTCAGGGCGGTACCGTAAAGTCCATCGATACACAGGCCGGAGCCACCGTCATGGAAGGTGACCTGTTAATGGTCATAGAGTAAGGAGAACTTTACTATGGCATACGGACTTTTAATGGCGAATCAGAGTACCGACGCACTGCTCGATTTCGTATCTCAAATGGGATTCAGCTCCGGTGACTGGAAACAGTACATCATGATATTGCTCTCATTCTTCCTGATGTATCTGGCTATCAAGAAGAAATACGAGCCCCCTGCTGCTGCTGCCCATCGCTTTCGGAATGTTGCTCACCAACCTGCCCGAAGCCAACATGTTCCAGTCGTCTCTGTTCGAGGGCGGGCACGTCCACTGGGACAATTTCGTAAACGACGCCGGTCTGCTCGACTATCTCTATCTGGGCGTAAAGTTCGGCATATACCCGTGTCTGATTTTCCTCGGCGTGGGAGCCATGACGGACTTCGGTCCGCTGATTGCCAACCCCAAGAGCTTCCTTCTGGGTGCGGCAGCACAGCTCGGCATCTTCGCGACGTTCATCGGAGCCGCAGCTCTGGGATTCGCTCCCAACGAGTGCGGCAGTATCGGTATAATCGGAGGTGCAGACGGCCCGACGGCGATTTACCTGACCTCGAAACTGGCACCGAACCTGCTCGGCCCTATTGCCGTTGCGGCATACTCCTACATGGCACTCGTTCCGATGATTCAGCCGCCCATCATGAAAGCCCTGACCACCAAAAAGGAGCGCATGATTAAGATGGCGCAGCTCAGGCCAGTTTCCAAGACCGAGAAAATCATCTTCCCGATAATCATCACGGCAATCATCTCGCTGCTGCTGCCCAGTGCGGCTCCGCTCATCGGATGCCTCATGTTCGGCAACCTCATGAAAGAGTGCGGCGTGGTTGAGCGTCTGAGCAAGACCGTTCAGAACGAACTGATGAACATCACCGTGATATTCCTCGGCACGACGGTCGGCGCAACAGCCACGGCGGAGGCATTCCTCAACTGGCAGACGCTGGCAATCCTCGCGCTCGGTATCACGGCATTCTGCTTAGGCACCGCAGGAGGTGTCCTGCTGGCCAAGTTCATGAACCTGTTCGCCAAAGAGGGCAAGAAAGTCAATCCTCTTATCGGCTCGGCAGGCGTATCGGCTCGTTCCGATGGCCGCCCGCGTCTCGCAGACCGTGGGTCAGGAGGCAAACCCGTCGAACTTCCTGCTCATGCGCGCCATGGGTCCCAACGTCGCCGGCGTGGTAGGCTCGGCAGTTGCAGCGGGTATTCTGCTCGAGCTTCCTCGGATAAGGATTATACACCCGATAAAGAAAGGGACGGCAATGTTTGGCCGTCCTTTTTTTATTATCTACATTTGCGGATATGATACGCGACCTTGAAGATAAATCGCTTGCGGGGCGAAACAGTTTCGGAGTGCAGGCCTCGTGCCGCCAGTTCATCGAATACGAAACGACGGAAGACCTGCGCACCGTCTTCGCCGACATGATTTGCCGGCACGAGAAGTGGATGGTGCTCAGCGGCGGCAACAACGTGCTTTTCACCGCGGATTACGACGGTGTCATCCTGCATCCCGTCTCCGACGGCATAGAGATAACAGCGCAGATGCCCCGACCATACGCTGGTACGGGCACAGGCCGGCGTCGAGTGGGACGACTTCGTGGCATGGTGCGTGGAGCATGAACTCTGGGGTGCGGAGAACCTCTCGCTAATTCCCGGCAAGGTCGGAGCCGCTCCGATACAGAATATCGGAGCTTACGGAGCCGAAGCGGCTGGCATAATCCGTTCGGTGGAGATGTTCTGCACCGAGACGCTGAACACTCTTACATTGGATGCCGCCCATTGCGGATTCGGCTACCGCGAAAGCATATTCAAACACTCGCTCAAAGGACGCGCAATCGTCACTGCGGTCAATTTCAGGCTCTCGCGCAAACCCTCGCCAAATCTGGGCTACGGAGCGCTGCGGGAACATGTAAACAAACTCGGTTCTCCAACGCTCGCCAACATACGCCATGCGGTCATGGACATACGCCGCAGCAAACTGCCCGACCCGTCGGTTACGGGCAATGCCGGAAGTTTTTTCAAGAATCCGATAGTGGATGCGACACTGGCCGCCAGCCTGAAAGAGAGATTCGGCGAGATACCCGTCTATGCGACGGCACAAGAAGACAAAGGTAAAGATAGCCGCGGGCTGGCTCATCGAAAAAGCGGGCTGGAAAGGCAAAAAGCGAAGGAGCGGCGGCCGTGCACGACCGGCAGGCATTGGTGCTTGTAAACAGGGGCGGAGCCACGGGAGAGCAAATCTCGCTCTTGCAAGGCACATACAGGACGATGTGCAGGCCATGTTCGGCATACGCATAGAGACCGAGGTGAACATAGTCTGAGGCGGGGCAGATGCGCCGCTGCATTCCCTTGCCGCGGGCAGACGGCATCGGGCAGCGCTTTTGCATGATTGGAGCTTGGAACGCAGATAAAATAAACGGAGCGAAAATTGTCCAAACTCCGCCCGTTTCGTATCTTTGCGAATAATTTGACACGAAAGTGCACGGTATATGGAAGTTTTGCTCGAAAAATTTCGGAAATACATAAAGGACAACCATCTCGCCACCCACAGCGACAAGATTCTTCTGACGGTCAGCGGCGGCGTGGATTCGATGGTGATGTTATCGCTGTTCGCACGGTGCGGATACGACATAGGCGTAGCGCACTGCAATTTCCAGCTTCGGGGACGCGAAAGCGACGAGGACGAGGTGCTGGTCGCCGAAGCGGCCACCGGCCTCGGCGTTCCGTGCTATAACAAACGGTTCGCCACCGCCGAAGAAATGGAGCGCACGGGCGAGTCCATGGAAATGGCCGCACGCCGGCTCCGCTACGACTGGTTCGCCGAGCTGAGCGAGCAGTACGGGTACACGGTCGTGGCCATAGCGCATCAGGCCGACGATTCGATAGAGACGTTTTTCATCAATCTGCTGCGCGGAACCGGTCTCAAAGGCCTGACGGGCATAAGCATAACGCGCGGACGCATAATCCGCCCGCTGCTGTTCGCCTCGCGCAAGGACATAGCCGACTACGCAATAGCGAACCGCATAAATTTCCGCGAAGATTCATCGAACCGCTCCACGAAATACCTGCGCAACAAAATCAGGCTCGGGCTTGTACCGCGCATACGCGAAATAAATCCGAAGTTCACCGACCTGATGCGCCAGAACATAGCGAGGCTCACCGACGCGCGAGCTTTTCATCACGCGCAGCATAGAGCTTCTGCGTTCAGAAATAGAAACGCACGAAGCGGACATGAACATCATAGACACCGACAAGATAGACCGCAACTACCCCGTCGAATTCGTAATATACGAAATGCTCAACACGCCCTACGGATTCAAGGGCGACGTGGTCGATTCGCTGTGCAGGGCGCTTGCCGCGGAGACCTCGGGGCGGAAGTTCTATTCCAAGGAGTATGTCGCCTATCTGGACCGCCGCAAGATACTCATCTCTCCCATAAAGGCCGGCGACGCATGCGAGGTCAGCGTCGAAAAGGGCGCTCACAGGGCCTATTGCGGCAATTCGGTGCTGTACATGGAGTATCTGGACATAGACAACATATCCACTCTCTCGCAACCCGAAAACATAGCCCTCATAGATGCCGACAAACTCGAATACCCGCTTCTGCTCCGACGCTGGACCGAGGGCGACACGTTCGTTCCGATAGGCATGAGCGGACACAAGAAAGTAAGCGATTACCTTATCGACGCCAAGGTATCGATGCCCGAAAAACAGCGGCAGTTCGTGCTGCTCAGCGGCGGCAGGATAGTCTGGGTTGTGGGGCGCAGAATGAGCGAGGAGTTCAAAATCGACTCTTCGACCGAGAACATACTTAAAATAACCAAGGAGATTATCTAAGGTGCAATGGCCAAAAGCGACGTAAAATTCAGAGACAGCGTGGCGGAAGCTGGCCGCATAGAGGAGCTTATAGCCCGCAAAAGCTACTCGCCCGTCTACCTTCTGATGGGAGAGGAACCGTATTTCATAGACCGCATCTCGGACCGTCTGGCCTCCGACGTGCTCGACGAAGCCGAACGGGCGTTCAATCTCACAATCCTATACGGCAAGGACAGCACCGCGGGGGCCGTCATCAATCTGTGCCGTCAGATACCCATGATGGGGTCGCGGCAGGTGGTCATCGTCAAGGAGGCGCAGTCGCTGCGCAAGATAGAGGAACTGTCGGTCTACACCTCGTCGCCGGTGGCATCTACGATTCTCGTGCTGTGCCACAAGGAGAAAAACATCGACAAGCGCACCGCCCTCTACAAGAGCTGTCTCTCGCACGGCACGGCACTTGAATCCGTCAGGCCGCGCGACTACGAAATAAAGAGCCTGGCTGACCGATTTCATACGCGGCAAGGGTTTGGACATGGAGGCCAAAGCCGTGGACATGATAACCGAACATCTCGGTACGGACATCGGCAAAAATATCGAACGAGATAGACAAACTCGTCCTGTCGCTGCCGCAGGGAACCAGAAAAGTTACGGCGGAGCATATAGAGCAGAACATCGGAATCAGCAAGGATTTCAACAACTTCGAGTTGTGCAAGGCGGTAACAACGCGCAATCTGCCCAAGGCGCTGGCCATAGCGGACAATTTCGCCCGCAACCCCAAACAGCACCCGATTGTCGTGACGCTCTCGACGCTCTTTTCGCAGTTCCGGCAGATATTCATCATCAACTACTACAAATGGCTCTCCGCCAGACGCGGACAGGCCATGCCCACCGACGCCGAATTCTGCCGCATACTGAAAGTGTCGAGTCCATTCATCGTGGGCGAGCTCAAACAGGCCGCCGCGCTCTATCCCAACAAAAAGACGTTCTCCATACTCGGCCTCATGCGCGAATACGACGCCAAGAGCAAGGGCATAGGCAACGGCGGCATGAGCGACGGAGAACTGTTGCGCGAACTGCTGCTCAAAAATATTCATGTGCTGAAATGGCTCGGCAGCGATACATATCCGTCGGAGACGAAATCCTCGCCGCAGACCGCATTCAAGCGGGTATTCCCGCCAAATTCTACATCCGGCAGAACATGCGCACCCGCGACGGCAGAATCCTAAATGCGGACCTTCACATGGAGTTTTTCCGCCGCGCCGTGCGGCGGATTTTAGACATGCCGCTTGCGATAAGCGAACGTCAGATAAACGAGACGACTGCAAGACTGCTCCGAGAAAACCTGATTCCGCCCGACGTCCCGACTGAAATATCGGTATATTTAGTCTTGGAATCGGATGCTATGCTGCCGGTAATCTCCTGCCGCGAAATACTTCTGGACCGGACGTATGCACTGCAAGGCACAAGACCGGCGGCGGAAATATTCGAATACTCGTACCCCTACCCCTCTTTCCGGACATCCGTCTCGGACGCGGCCTCGATTCCGTTCGAGAACAAGGCATTCTCGATGTCCGCCGCAGTTTCCGTGCGCTGCGAAAACGGAGTGCTGCTCGCAGCCCGCGGGGAAGCGCTTCTGGCCATGCACGGCAAAAACGCTGATAGCCACGCCTACGGAATGCGGAGCGGCCGACAGCGTAGAGCGGCGCATCGCGCTCGAAGCTGCCCGAGAGGCTGGCATTCCGGTAGAGCTGAGGGAAATAAGAGCCGACAGTCTGCACCGCTACGACGAGATGATGATAGTGGATACGCTCGGGATTACCTCACTATCGGAGTGCGCCGGAGCCAAATTCGGAGTACTTTTCGCCCGCCGGCTCGCTGAGCTTATGGCAGGGTTTCGGAATGCGGCAAAATAAATAATTCGAGACGTTTTCCGCATTGCGGCAGGCATGTCTAAAAAGTCCGGTTCGACCCGCAATACGAGACGAAAATCAGACCGAGCTTCGGCCAATCAGCCCGCACGGGTGAAAACAGGAATCAATATTCGGACGAGGTGTCGAGCGCATAAACGCGGCGGCGTATCTCCTCGGTCTGGGCCCGAAGATTCCCCAGCGATTCGAGCGACTGCCACGGCACGGGACGGCCTATGCGTATGTTGAAATGGCGCCCAGCCTGCGAGAACATTTCGTCTGGCAGATAAATCATCTCCACGTTGAGTTTCAGACCCGCCTTGCGGCGCCACGACGAGAGCCTGTAAAAGAAATCGGAGAGCCGGCCCTCGACGAACGTGGGCACGATGTCGCGCCTCGACGCAACGGCGCGTTTCACGAACGAGGTCTTCCACTCAAGTCCTGAATCCGACCGTTTATCTTGCGGGAACAAAGACCGGCCGGAAAAGTCAGTATCGGTATATCCGAGGCGAAGGCATCCGAAAACCCGCGTGCAGCGTCTCCGCTCTGCGAACCGAACTTGTTCACCGGAACGAAAATCGGTTTCAGCGGCGGGAGATTCATGAGTATGTCGTTCACAATCACCCTCACGTCGCCGAAGTGGCGCCCTATCTTCTCGGCCAGCATCATTCCGTCCATGCCGCCGAACGGATGGTTGGACGCGAAGACGTAACGGCCCGACACAGGAATGTTCTCCAACCCGAAAATATCATAGCTCACGTTCATGTATTCCAGTGTCGAACGTATGAAATCCAGCGGCGGATAGTCGCCGAAATGCTCGAATGTGTAATTTATCTTGTCCAGATGCACCGCCCGACCTATGTAATCCGTCACGAACCCCGGAACGAAGGCGGCGAGCACCGGTTTCTTCTCTTTGAGTATTTGTCTGATAGATATTTTTTTCATTCGGACGGCGAAAATATTTTTGCAAATATAGGAATTTCGGTTTTGAAAAACAATGCGGTTCTTAGTACCTTTGAATCCAAATATACCACTGAAAACGCATGTCCGAATACCACACTCCCGTGCTCTTGGAAGAGTCCGTACAACTGCTTGACATAAAGGCGGATGGCACGTATGTCGATCTGACTTTCGGAGGCGGCGGGCACTCCTCGCGCATACTCTCCGCGCTGGGTCCCGACGGGCATCTGTATTCGTTCGATCAGGACTCGGACGCAATGGCCAACGCACTGGACTCCCCCAACTTCACTTTCGTCCAAAGCAACTTCCGCTTCATGCGTTCGGCCCTCCGATACAGAGGCGTGGAGCAGGTGGACGGAATACTCGCCGACCTCGAGGGTCTCTGTCGCACCATTTCGACGACTCGCAGCGCGGTTTCACGTTCAGAGCCGACGCTCCGTTAGACATGCGGATGAACCGCGACGCGGCAGTTTCCGCCGCAGACATAGCGAACGGATATACGACCGAGGAGCCTGACGCGCGTCTTGCAGGACTACGGCGAACTGGACGGAGCCTTTCCGCATAGCCGAACTCATAGTAAAGGCACGTGACTTCTCGCCCCTGCTCTCCACGACGGATCTGATACGGGCGGTTCGGCCGCGCATCCCCAAAAGGGACGAATCCAAGTTCCTCTCCAAGCTCTTTCAGGCGCTGCGCATAGAGGTGAACGGAGAAATGGAGGCACTCAAAATGGCATTGGAACAGAGCCTGAAAATACTGCGTCCGGGCGGACGGTTGGTCGTCATATCCTACCATTCGCTCGAAGACCGCATAGTCAAGAATTTCATGCGCAGCGGAACATTCGAATCCGAATCGGAAAAGGACTTCTTCGGCCGCAGCCGCACACCCTTCGTCCTGATTACCCGCAAAGCCGTACAACCGACCGAACGGGAGATTGATGCAAATCCGCGCAGCCGCAGCGCAAAGTTGCGTGCAGCGCAAAAAAATCGAGGTGCAAAACCATGCTTGACGAATTCGATCCCGAAATAGATCCCTCCATAAGGGAGGAAATCGAACAGGCGCAGCGTCAAAAGCGAGTCTGGAAGAGCGCGTGAATGCCATCGTAGACGAAAAGATACGCATCTGGCAGTCACAGGCCGGAATCGCTCCCGAGCAGGGACGAACGAACCGCAGAACAGGAGCCGGACGAACAAAAAGCCGCGACGCAGTTCGAGAACGAAAAAAGCGGTGCGTTCGATTCTTTCCGGAAGCGTGCTTTCAAGTCCGGAGATGAAAAAGCTCTATCCTTATCTTCTGGCGACAGCAGCACTGCTGCTTCTGCTCATAACCTCCACGTTCTACATACAGAAACTGTACAGACGCCAGAGCAGGCTGGAAGGCGAAATCAAGGAACTCAGAACCCGCGCCGTGGAGCTGTCGGCCGAGCGCGTGCAGCAGACCAGTCGCAGCGGAATCGTCAGACGCATAGAAAAGCAGGGCCTCGAACTGGAAGAGTCCGTAACTCCGGTAAAAGTAATCGAGTAGAGAAGTCATGGACAGGAAACCCTCCAAAATAAAACGCACCATTCTGATCCGCATGCGCATTTTGCAGACACTGTTCTGGGTTGCCGGAATCTGCATCATGTTGCGCATATTGCAGATACAGGTCGGCCCCGAAGGAGAACGTCTGCGCAAGCAGGCCGAAAGGGTCAATTTCAGCGTGGTGATGCAGGACGCGGCCCGAGGCGACATACTCGGACGCGGCGGAGAGATTCTGGCCACTTCGCTGCCGCGCTATTATGTCGGCATAGACTACAAGGCGGGAAGTTTCACGCCCGAAGTCTTGGAACAGGGGATAGACGGACTTGCAGAATCCATGTCGGCGTTCTTCAAGGACAAAAGCAAGGCCGAGTACAAGAGCCTGATAAGGCGCGGATACGCGGGCCGCGAGAAGCGCCGCTACCAACGCATTACGCCCAGAGCCATAAACTACAACGAATTGCAGACCGTAAAGCAGTTCCCCATACTGCGTCTGCCGCGCAACAAGGGCGGACGAATAATCGAACAGGACATAGAGCGCGTTAGGCCGTTCGGAGGGCTGGCCGAAAGGACGATAGGTAAAACGGCCGAATATACCGACACCGTGCGCAAACCGGGGCTCGACCCGACGAAAAGCTCCGTAGCGGAAAAACGCACGGTCAAGGGACATACCGGAATCGAGAATTCCATGGACGAATACCTTCGCGGCACGCACGGCTGGGTGCTCAAACAGAAAAATCAGCAGTTCGCTCTGGGTTCCGGTCAAAAGCGACCTGAACGTGGAGCCTGTAAACGGCAAGGACGTGATAACGACAATCGACCCCCGACATTCAGGACGTAGCCGAACAGGCGCTGCGCCGCCGGCTCGTCGATGCCTCGGCCTCGTGGGGTACGGTAGTCGTCATGGAGGTCGCCACGGGCGAGATTCACGCCATAGCCAACCTGACGCGCTACGGACAGGAGTGCAGGGAGGACGTGAACTATGCCATAGGCTCGCGTCTGGAACCGGGTTCCACCTTCAAACTCGCCTCGCTGCTGGCGCTTATCGACGACGCGGGAATGGATATCGACGATAAAGTGGACACGGAGGGCGGAAAGGTGAAGTTGGACGGCAAGACATACGTGGACGACCACAGAGTAGATACCCTGCTCACGCTCAAACAGGTATTCGAGCTATCCTCGAACATAGGGTTCATAAAATGCGTGCGGGAGCACTACGGTTCGCAGCCGCAGAGATTCATCGACTACATCTCCGCGCTCGGCATGCGCGAAAAACTCGGAACCAGAATCATCGGAGAGGCACAACCGAAAATGTGGACGCCGAAAGACAATGGGCGCGGACAGTGGAGCAAACTGACGCTCAATGCCATGGCCTACGGCTACGGATTCGAAATCAGCCCGCTGCACACCCTTGCGCTCTACAATGCCGTGGCCAACGACGGACGGATGGTTCGGCCGAAACTGATTCGCGGGATAAGCCAGTACGGACAGATGATAGAAGAGTATCCGACGGAGTACATAAACCGCAAAATCTGTTCGGAGAGCACCCTTAGAAAAGTACGCGAATGCCTCGAAGGCGTGGTGGACGTCGGAACCGGCAGCGCTCTCAAAAACCCATACTACTCGGTTGCGGCCAAGACCGGAACGGCACAGGTGGCCAACCAGAGCGGAGGCTACACGGACCAGTACGGCGGAATAAACTATCTGGCCACAATGGTGGGATATTTTCCGGCCGACAATCCCAAATACTCCTGCATCGTGGCAATCAAAACCTACTACGGCAGGGGCAATTACGTGAATTACTACGGCGCAGGGCTCGCAGGCCCAGTTTTCAAGGCCGTATCCGACCGCATATACTCCTCGCACACGGAGTGGCAGAAACCCGTGCGGGAAAACATCGGCGAGCGCTCCCGTGCCCCCATAGAGATAAAGGGCGGCGAAGGAGAACAGATAAAACGCGTTGCAGGAAAATTAGGCATAGAATTGCAGCGCGACGGACGCCTGAGGGGCTGGACATCGACACGCGCCGACTCCGCTGTCGTGCACACCGCAGCGCTGGACATCGACGAGGGCGTGGTTCCGTCGGTGCGCGGCATGGGACTCAAAGACGCTGTTTTCCTGTTGGAAAGCGCGGGACTTCGCGTATCTTTCGTCGGCAAGGGGAAAGTGGTCGGGCAATCCATTGCGGAAGGAACCAAGGCAAGCAAGGGACAAACAATAGCTTTGACACTAAGATAAATCATGAAAAAAACTCGAAGAGCCTGCTCGCCGCCACAGCGGTAAAAGGCGAGGTCGGAAATACGGATATCCGCATAACGGGCTTAGGATTCGATTCCAGAGCCGTGGAGGACGGAATGTTGTTTTTCGCCCTCGTCGGTACGCAGAGCGACGGACACGACTACATAGAAGCGGCCATAGAGGCCGGTGCATCGGCAGTGGTATGCCAGCGCATGCCGCAAACGCTGCACGAAAACGTCGCATACGTCGAAGTCGAGGATTCCACTGCCGCCATGGCCGACATCGCAGCGGAGTTCTACAATCATCCGAGCGAAAAACTGCGTCTGGTAGGCATAACCGGCACCAACGGCAAAACCACCACCGCGACGCTCCTGTACAACCTGTTCCGCACGCTCGGATACAAGGTCGGGCTAATCTCGACGGTGATATACGCCGTGCACGACAAAACGGAGCCCTCGACCCACACCACGCCGGATACGATACGCCTCAACCGCATGATGGCCGAGATGGCGGATGCCGGATGCGAGTACTGCTTCATGGAGGTCAGCTCGCACAGCATAGTCCAGCAGCGTATCCGCGGCCTGCACTTCGCCGGAGCCGTATTCTCCAACATAACGCTCGACCATTTGGATTATCACAAGACTTTCGCCGAGTACATCAAGGCGAAAAAAGGGCTTTTCGACTCTCTGACGCCGGACGCCTTCGCCGTAATCAACATCGACGACAAAAACGGCCGCGTCATGGTTCAGAACTGCCGAGCGAGAGTCCGAACGCTGTCGCTGCGCAGCATGGCCGACTACCGTCTCAAAATCGTTGAGATGCTGCCCGAAGGCATGCAGCTGTCGATAGACGGAACCGAAGTCTGGGTCGGATTCACCGGACGATTCAACGCCTACAACCTGCTGTCGGTATACGCCGTGGCCCGCGAACTCGGAGCCGACAAGCAGCAGACGCTCACGGCCCTGAGCACCCTGCCGGCCGTGGACGGCCGGTTCCAGACGCTGCAATCGCAAAGCGGCATCACGGCGATAGTGGATTACGCCCACACGCCCGACGCCCTGCAAAACGTAATCGACACCATAAACGAGATACGCCGCCCGCAGCAGAAGCTGTTCATCGTCGTGGGATGCGGCGGCGACCGCGACGCCTACAAGCGGCCCGTCATGGGACGCATAGCCGCCGCCGGCGGAGACATGGCCGTACTCACGTCCGACAATCCGCGCACGGAAAACCCCGAAACCATTTTGGAGCAGGTGTGCGCCGAGCTCACCCCCGCGGACAAATACATAAAAGTGACGGACCGCGCACAAGCCATTCGCACTGCCGTGATGATGGCCGGCAGCGGCGACATAATACTGGTCGCCGGAAAAAGGCCACGAAACGTATCAGATAATAGGCACCGAAAAGCACCATTTCGACGACAGGCAGCAAATCGCCGAATGTTTCGCGGCCAAAGACGGTAAATAATATAGAAGAAGATGCTATACGAACTTATAAACTATTTGGAGAACCTCGACATCCCGGGAGCGGGAATGTTCCGATACATATCTTTCCGCTCGGCGGCTGCGGCAATCACCGCCCTGCTCATAGGCATGATATTCGGCGGAAAGATTATAAAAGGCTGCTCGCCCGTCATCAAATCGGCGAGGACATCCGCAACCTCGGGCTCGAAGGGCAGATGCAGAAAAAGGGTACTCCGACCATGGGAGGGTTGATAATAATCGCATCCATTCTCATACCGATACTGCTTTTCGGCGACTTGACGAATCACTACACGCTGCTGATGATAGTCTCCACGCTGTGGCTCGGGCTGCTGGGTCTGGCCGACGACTACATCAAGGTGTTCCGTCGCCACAAGGAGGGCCTCAGCGGCAAATTCAAAATCATAGGTCAGGTAGGGCTGGGAGTGATAGTAGGAACGGCCATGTGGTTCTGCGACGACATAGTGGTAAAGGACATACCCAAGTCGGGCGACCTGAAACAGGACACGGAGGTGGTCGTTGTAACAGACCCCGACAACATACCCTCGCAGGTGGAAAAGACCACCAAAACCACGATTCCGTTCTTCAAGGACAATGAACTGGACTACGGCATATTCACCGGACAGAAAGGTGCAAACGGAACCGCCACATGGCTGCTGTACATGCTGGTGGCCATATTCATCATAACGGCCGTATCGAACGGCGCGAACCTCACGGACGGGTTGGACGGGCTGGTTACGGGCGTGTCTATTCCGATAGTCGCGGTACTCGGCGCCTTCGCCTATCTTTCGGGCAACGTCATCTACTCGCAATATCTAAACATAATGTACATTCCGGGCAGCGGGGAGCTTCTGGTGTTCGCCGCAGCACTGGCCGGAGCTCTGCTGGGCTTTCTGTGGTACAACTGTTTCCCCGCGCAAGTATTCATGGGCGATACGGGAAGTCTGGCTATCGGCGGAATAATAGCCGTGTTCGCGATTCTAATCCGCAAGGAGCTGCTGCTGCCGATTCTATGCGGCGTATTCCTGATAGAGAGCGTGTCGGTGATGCTGCAAGTGGGATACTTCAAATACACCAAACGCAAATACGGCGAAGGACGGCGCATACTGCTCATGTCGCCCATCCATCACCACTACCAGAAAAAGGGATTCCACGAATCCAAGATAGTGATACGTTTCGTAATCGTGCAGATTCTGCTCAGCGCAATAACATTGGCCACACTCAAAGTAAGATAAATGGAAAGAATCGTAATATTGGGAGGAGGAATAAGCGGCTACGGCTCGGCCGTGCTCTCCAAGAAACAGGGATTCGACACGTTCGTTTCCGACAGCGGCACGATAGCCGAAAAGTACGCCGAGATTTTCCGCCGGTGGGACATCCCGTTCGAACAGGGTGGCCACACGATGGAAAAGATACTTTCTGCCGACACGGTAATCAAAAGCCCGGGCATACCCGACAAGGCTCCGGTAATAAAGGCCCTGCGAGAAAAAGGCACGCCCATCATCTCGGAAATGGAGTTCGCCTCGCGCTACACCTCGGCAAAGACAATCTGCATTACGGGCAGCAACGGCAAAACCACCACAACGACGCTCACGCACAAAATACTGTGCGACGCGGGAATGGATGCGGCTCTGGGCGGCAAGATCGGCGAGAGCTTCGCATACTCGGTAGCCACATCGCACCACGACTGGTACGTACTCGAACTCAGCAGTTTCCAGCTCGACGGCATGTTCGATTTTCGGGCCGACACCGCCGTGCTGATGAATATCACGCCGGATCATCTGGACCGCTACAACTACTGTTTCCAGAACTATGCGGACAGCAAGATGCGCATTACGCGCAACCAGCGCCGCGAGGATGCGTTCATATACTGCGCCGACGACAAGACCACGCTCGAACAGATAGCAAAGACCACGCTCGGGCAGACCCTTCTGCCGTCTACCGCTTCCGAAAACAAGGAGGCAGCGGCATGGATGGACAAGCAGGACATATACGCGGCCTTCGGAGGCAAAAGCGTGCGCATTCCAATCTCGGAGATGAAAAATCAAGGGCATACACAACTGCTACAATGCAATGGCGGCGGCGCTTGCGGCGCTCACGGCCGGCGTGGAACCCGAGAGCATAAGGCGCAGCATACTCTCTTTCGGCGGCGTGGAGCACCGTCTCGAAAAAGGTCTGCGAAGTCGGCGGCGTAGAGTTCATAAACGACTCCAAGGCCACCAACGTCGATTCGGTATGGTATGCACTGGAAAGCATGACCCGCCCGACGGTATGGATTGCCGGCGGAACCGACAAGGGCAACGATTACGCGCCTCTCATGGAGTTCGCCAAACAGAAAGTCAAGGCTCTGGTGTGCATGGGCATAAACAACGAAAAACTCACGCACGATTTTCGCGGCATCATTCCGCAGATTTACAGCACCCACTCGCTCGACGAAGCCATGCGCATGGCTGTCAAGTCCGCCGGCAAAGGCGACACGGTGCTTCTGTCGCCGGCCTGCGCGAGCTTCGATTTGTTCAAAAACTACGAACATCGCGGAGAGGAGTTCAAACGATGGATTAGGGAAAACGTAAAGTAGAGGCATGGCTGTCAGGAGCGATACACGATGGAGTCCGCGCATAGGCGGAGACAGAGCGCTGTGGTTCATCATCATAGTGCTGGGATTCATGTCCGTATTCGTAGTCTACTCTTCGCTGGGAGCTTCGGTATACCGTCCCTCGGGCGACGACCGCAGTTTCATCGGAGTGCTGTTCGGGCAGGTCAAGATGGTGCTCATGGGACTTTTCGCAGTATGGTTCGTACATACGTTCAACTATCAGAAATACATGCGACTGGCTACCCCGATATATGTTCTGGCTTTTCTGGCCACGCTCCTGACATACCTCGTCGGAGAAAGCAAGTCCGATGCGACGCGCTGGCTGACGATACCGATTCTGAACTACACGTTCCAGCCGTCGGACTTCCTGAAAGTGGCCACCGTAATGATTCTTGCACGCAACCTCGCCAAAAGAATCAACAAGGAGGGCATCTCGCAGCAGCTCCTGCCGCCGCTGCTGTTCTGGCGCTGTCCGGAGCGCAGCCGCAAGATATTGCGCGAATCGACCTACCCTCTCGTGCTTCCGATAATATGCTCCTGCGGCGTGGTGATGACCGCCAATCTATCGACCTCCCTCGTAATACTGGCGAGCTGCATAATCATGCTCTTTATCGGCAGAATCAAGTTCGGGGAAATCTGCAAGTTCGTAATCACGATAGCTGCGGTCACCGTACTGCTGCTCGGATTCCTGAAAATGATAGGCCGCGCTCCGACGCGTTTGGACACGTGGATTCACCGTATAGAGCACTTCGTCGGAACATCCGACGCCTCGCAGGACGACGCCGACGACTACGACTATCAGACCGAACAGGCAAAAATAGCCATAGCCCTCGGCGGAATCGCAGGCAGCGGAGCCGGACAGAGCATACAGCGCAGCAATCTGCCGCTGGCCGAATCGGACTACGCCTTCGCATTCATAATAGAGGAATACGGCGCGATTTTCGCCGGAGTGATAATATTCCTGTACATGAGCATACTGGCGCGTGCGATAACGATATTCAAGAAGTGCGCGACCGGCATTCCCAGCCTTCTGGTTCTGGGGCTGGCGCTGCTAATCGTCATACAGGCCGTGTTCCACATGATGGTCTCTACGAACATGCTGTTCCCGACGGGCCTGACCCTGCCGCTGATAAGCAAGGGAGGCTCCTCGGAACTGTTCACCTCAATCGCTCTGGGGATGATACTCGGCATAAGCCGTCAGGTCGCCGACCGCACGGTTCAGGGGCCGAAAAGCGAATCTTTAACGGAATGAATACGATATGAAACCGGTAAGAATAATACTCAGCGGCGGCGGCACAGGCGGACACCTGTATCCTGCGGCTGCCACGGCCGAAGCGCTCGAAAGACGCCTCGGCAGCGGCGTGGAACTGCTTTTCGTCGGCGCAGAAGGGAAAAATGGAGATGGAGAAAATACCGGCGCTCGGATACCCCATAAAGGGACTTCCGGTCGCAGGGCTCGTGCGCTCCTCTCGCCGCGAAACATCGCAAGGAACCTGTGCCTTCCGGTGAAGGTCGTGCGCAGCGTATCCAAGGCCGCGGACATCATCCGCTCGTTCGGAGCCGATGCAGCGGCGGGTTTCGGAGGGTATGCGAGTGCTCCGGTGCTGCTTGCGGCCCAGCGTATGGGCATTCCCACCGTCATTCAGGAACAGAATTCCTATGCGGGTCTGACCAACAAGATACTCGGCCGCCGCGCCCGCACCGTTTGCGTGGCATACGAAGGCATGGACCGTTTCTTCGCGCATGACAAAATCGTAATGACCGGAAATCCGTTGAGAGGCACCTTTTCGTCATGCACCGACCGCGCCGCCGCGCTCGAATACTTCGGTTTTTCGGCCGACAAGCCCATCGTGCTGGTGGTAGGCGGCAGTCTGGGCACCCGCACGCTGAACGAAATGATGAAAAGACACGTGGACGACATAGTCGCAAAAGGCGGCATGCAGGTAATCTGGCAGACAGGCAGGTATTACAGCGCGGAGATGGACGAATTCATGCGCGGCAGGGCGGAGGCTGGAATATGGCGTTCGGCATTCATCGAGCGCATGGACTATGCCTACGCCGCCTCCGATTTGGTAATTTCGCGCAGCGGCGCATGCACGGTATCGGAATTGTGCATTGCAGGCAAACCTACTATCTTTGTACCCTCGCCCAATGTGGCCGAAGACCACCAGACAAAAAACGCGATGGCGCTGGTCGGCCGCGGTGCGGCAAGAATGGTGCCCGACAGGGAGGCTGTCGAAAAGCTCATTCCTTTGGCGGAAAGCATGCTGGCCAACAAGGCGCAGCTGGCCGAACTCTCGCGCCGCATTTCGCAGCTCGCTATACCCGATTCCGCGGACAGGGTCGCAGAGCAGATATTGAAGGTCATAAAAGCGTAAACGAATGCAAGGATGAAGTACGAAAACATATATTTTCTGGGAATAGGCGGCATAGGCATGAGTGCACTGGCGCGTTTTTTCATGCACGAAGGATACGGTGTGGCCGGCTACGATCTGACCCGCACCGCACTTACGGAAAAACTCGAACGTCAGGGCGCACGCATACACTACGACGATGACGTTTCCCTTATCGGCAAGCAGTTCCGCAATCCGGAAACCACGCTCGTGGTGTACACCCCCGCAGTGCCGCACGACAACTCCGAGATGGAGTATTTCAGCCGAGGCGGCTTCACGATGCTCAAACGCTCGCAGATGCTCGGCCGGCTCACGGAAGGAAAGTTCGTAATGGCGGTAGCTGGCACCCACGGCAAAACCACCACCACGACCCTCACGGCATGGCTCAACCATGTATGCACAGGCGGAGGAAGTGCTTTTCTGGGCGGAATATCCAAGAATTTCGACAGCAATCTGGTGCTCGGCGCCGGAACCCGCATGGCAGTGGAGGCAGACGAATTCGACCGTTCGTTCCTGCGTCTTTATCCTGACGCGGCCGTGGTAACGTCGGCCGACGCAGACCACCTCGACATATACGGAACCCATGAGGCCGTAAAACAGGCATTCTCCCAGTTCATCGCCCAGATAAAGGCGGGAGGAGCACTCATCATAAAAAGAGGGCGTAGACGTAAAGATCGACAACGACAAGATAACGGTCTATCGCTATTCCGTGGGCGGCAGCGCGGATTTCCGCGCCGAAAACATCCGTCCGACAAAAGGCGGGCACTATCGCTTCGACATCGTGTGCCCCGACCGGACGATTACTGACTGCACGCTCGGCATTACCGGCGAGGTGAACATAGAGAACTGCGTCGCCGCTGTCGCCCTGTTCCTCGTCTCCTCGAAGATACGCGGCGAAGAGTTCGACGAAAAGACGCTCAAACAAGCTCTTGCGACATTCTCCGGCGTAAGGCGGCGATTCGACATATACATAAACACCGAACGTGTCTTTTTCATGGACGACTACGCGCATCACCCGCGCGAAATAGCAGCCACGCTGCGGTCGGTGCGCGACATGCTGCCCGGACGGAAAATCACGGCCGTATTCCAGCCGCATCTCTACACCCGCACCAGAGACCTGTACAGGGAATTCGCCGAAGCTCTTTCGATAGCCGACAACGTGGTTCTGCTGCCCATTTATCCGGCAAGGGAACTGCCAATCGAAGGCGTAAGTTCGCAGATGATAGCCGACCTGCTCTCCGTCCCGCACACTATGTCCGACAGGCAGACCCTGAGCGAAGACCTTGCGGCGCAGGACACCGACATCGTAATAACACTCGGAGCCGGAAACATCGAGAACTGCTGCGAGGCGATAGCGAAAATGCTCGAAAACAAATACGGACTGTAAAACGGAATGAAACGCGTACTTAAAACGATAGGATTCACGCTGCTGTGGACTGCGATAGCGGCACTGTTCGTGCTTCTTGCCGTCTATACCGGCAGAGAGCGTTCGCAGATAGAGGTCGGAAAAGTGCGTGTGACGATTGCCGACAGTGCGAGCGTGGGTGGGTTCGTGACCTCGCACATGGTGCGCCGGTGGATAGATGCCAGCGATGTGAAATACATGGGTCTTCCCATAGATGCCGTGAACACGCAGAAAATCGAGGAGAGCATCCTGCGGCACAGCTTCGTGAAAAAGGCCGAGGTATACGTCGATTTGGACGGAACGCTCGGCGTGCGAATTACGCAAAGACGCCCAGTGGCTCGCGTATGTTGCAGCGACGGATACGAGTTCTACCTGTCCGACGACTGTCACATTCTGCCCGTTCAGGGAACGCAGGCCGTATACATTCCGATAATAACCGGCAGTGCATCGTTCCCGTTTTCAGCTTCGGAGTACGGCGATTACGAACGGATAATCCGCAAGCACAAGGACGATTTCGTGAAACGATACACCGAGCTGTCCGCCAAAAGGGACGAATACGCCGCGGCAATTACTGACCGGAAGGCTGAAAGGCGCGAAATTCAGGCCCGCCGCCCGATGTTAATGCGTCTCTGGGGCAAAAAGCAAGCGCGAAGAATTCCGCAAAAAAACGCGATAATGAAATAGCCGTCTTGGATGCCGAAATCGAGAAATACGAAAGGGACATGGCTCTGGCGGACGAAAAATGAAAGCGGAAGTCGAAAAGCAAAAATCGGAAAAACATACGAATTCTTGCCTAAACTCCTTACCTTTGTAAAAAACCTTGCCGAAGACGATTTTTGGAACGCGCAGATAGTCCAAATCAATCTGCTCGCAGGCCGCGGCGGGAAGCAGCCCGAGGTGGAGCTGATACCACGTGCAGGCGCCCACGTCATCAGGCTCGGACATTTGGAAAACGTCGAAGAGAAGCTCGACAAACTGCTCGGACTGTACCGCCACGTACTCGACTACGAAGGCTGGAACAGCGTGCGTTACATAGACCTGAGATTCGAGAACCAGATTGTGTGTACAAAATAATTGACAAGAGGTGGAAAAAGAGAGACTATATAGTAGCAATCGATTTGGGAAGTTCAAGCGCCACGATAGCCGTCGGAGCGAAGGACGACGACGGGCGGCTCGACATAATCGACATCATTTCGCAACCGACAAGCGGCCTTTCGCGCGGCGAGATAGCCAACCGGCAGGAGGTGATTTCCGTATTGCAATCTCTCAAAGAAAAGATTCAGGACAAACACCACATATCCATATCCGACACCTACACCGGAATCTCGGGCAAGCATATCAAGTGCACCAATCAGGACTATTTCGTCTATGTCGGCGAACGCAGCGACGGCGAAATCCGCAAGGAGGACAAGCTCGCACTGCACGACGTGATGAACAACGTTCAGGCCGAGGACGGAATAAAGATTCTGGACCGTATCCCGCAGACGTACATCATCGACGGGCAGGAGAAGGTCAAGGACCCCGTAGGACGCTTCGGGTCCAAACTGGCCTCGACGTTCTGTTTCGTGCTCGGGTCGTGAAACCCATAGACAGGCTCGAAAAAGCGCTTATGGGAGTAGGCATAAAACCTGTCAAGACGTTCGCCAACGCCCTTGCATCAGCCCAAGCGGTAACCACTGCCGACGAGAGGGAAATGGGCGTCGCCGTTCTCGACATCGGCGCCGGCACATCCGATCTGTGCATATACTACGACGACTCGGTGCGTTTCGTGCGCGGAATCCCGTTCGGTGCCGCGGACATAAACAACGACATCAAGCAGCAGGGAATTCTCGAAAGATACGTCGAAGCCCTTAAAATCAAGTACGGCAGGGCGATGGCCGACGGCATAGAGAAAGACCAGCTAATCATAATCTCCGGCCTTAAAGGCAAGGACCAGAAAAAAATCTCGCAGAAAAATCTCGCCATAATAATCGAGAACCGGCTAAAAGACATAATCACATTCGTGCGCGAGGAGATTGCCGACTCGGGCTATGCGGACAAACTCGGCGCTGGACTCGTCCTTACGGGCGGACGGCCGCTGCTGCCCGACATAGACGCCCTGTTCCGCCGCGAACTTGGCATGGCCGTCCGTCTGGCGGTTCCCGACATTTACGTGAACGAACGCAGCAAGGAGATAGCCTCCGACCCGAGATACGCCACCGTAATCGGCATTCTGCTGCGCGTTATGGAGGCCGGCCAGCGCAGCAGCGTGGAGGTGTTCAAATCCATCAACCAGTACTCCGCACCGCGTCCCGCCGAACCCGTAAAACGCCCCGCTCCGCAACCCAAACCGGAGCCGAAACCCGAACCCGAACCGCAAAACGAAACGGCAGCCAGCGGCTGGGGCAAATCGGAGCAGACCGTAACGCAACAGGCGCAGACGACGGACGGCGAAGCGACAGATACCGATACCGAAACCGAAGAGAGAGAAAGCGCAAGGACAAGAAAAATCGGCGGATTTTTCGACAAACTCAAAAACATAGGAGCCGGTTGGTTCGAGTCGCTCGACGAGGACGAAGAGGAGATTTAATTTTCAGTGCAGAAAGGCTCTTTTATGAAAGACAACATTTTCGACACACTCGACATAGAGCAGATTACCCACTCGATTATAATGGTCGCCGGAGTCGGCGGTGCGGGCGGCAACGCCCTGAACCACATGATTGAGACGGGCATCAACGACGTAACGTTTCTGGCCTGCAATACCGACCGTCAGGCTCTGGACCACAGCGACGCCACACTGAAAATACAGCTCGGCGAAGGACTCGGCGCCGGCAACGACCCCGAAAAGGGACGGGCCGCCGCGCTGGAAAGTCTGGACGACATATTCTCCATGCTGCGGCACGAGGGCACGCGCATGCTCTTCATCACGGCCGGAATGGGCGGTGGCACCGGTACGGGAGCCTCGCCGATAATCGCGAAAGCCGCCAAAGAGCTTGACATCCTCACGGTGGCAATCGTCACGACGCCTTTTTCGGACGAGGGCAACAAACGTATCCGTCAGGCACAGGAGGGTCTCGAAGAACTCAAACAGTACACAGACTCCATTCTGGTTCTGAACAACGACATTCTGGTGGATTTGTACGGCGACCTCTCTATCGACGACGGGTTCAACAAGGCCAACGAAGTACTCGCGAATGCTGTCAAGGGCATAGCCGAAATCATAACAGGTCACGGAAAGGTCAATGTCGATTTCGCGGACATAAAGGCCGTGATGACCGACAGCGGCCGCGCCCTCATGGGAACGGCACGCGCAGGAGGTCCGGACCGTGCGCAGAAAGTGTCGGAGGAGGTCCTCAACTCGCCCCTTCTGAACAACATCGGCATCACGGGTGCGAAAAACATACTTCTGAACATCTACGACGACGAACAGAACGGACACACCCTTACGATGAACGAGGCTCGCTACATCCGCGGCTACTTGCAGGAGAAGACCGGAAACACCGCCAACATCATATGGGGCAACGCCCACAAACCGATAGGGGAAGATTTGGAGATTGCCGTATTCATTACCGGACTCAGCGACAAGGTGGAGGACATAAAGCCGCTTACCGTCACGGCTCCGAGCGTCGTCACCGACCCTGCGGCGGACTATCGGCAAAGTGCAGTCACAAAGGCGGAGGACAAAACGCCCGAACCGAAGGAAAAAAACGCCGACAAAACTTCCGTACAGGGCCGAGACAACGTCATTCGCTGGCGAGGAAAGGACCGCTACGAAAATATAGACAACATCATAAAGACGCCCGCATGGGAGCGCAACAAGGTCAAATTCCTGAGCGTCGGCGACAGCACCCGTCAGTCGGGCAAAGTCACGCTCGAAGACGCGCCAGAACCGCATATGACAAAGAAAAAGGAAAATTCGCTCTTCGACGACATTTAATCAGGGGAATCCGATGCAACTACTCACTCACATGCTGCTCGAATGGCACGTCATAGCGATGGCGGCGGGCATATGCGTGCTGCTGCTCGTGTCGGCATTCGTTTCGGGCTCGGAAACCTCGCTGTTCTCGCTCACGCAGACGGATTTGGAAAAAATCGGAGAGCAGCAGACCCCCGCCTCGCGGGCCATCCTTTCGCTGCTCGACGAAAACGAATATACATTAGCGACTATTCTCACCATCAACAATCTGGTGAATATCTGCATAACCATACTGTCTGCCAATCTGATTTCGCAGCTGTTCGTATTCACCTCCGGCGTATGGGAATTCCTGTTCACAACCGTTGCGGCGACGTTCCTCATCCTGCTGTTCGGTGAGATACTCCCGAAAGTAATCGCGGCCAACAACCGCGTGGGATTCGCACGCAGCTGTTCGGTGATACTTTCCGCCGCAAGCCGTGCGCTCAGACCGATAGCTTCGGTACTGGTGCGTTCTTCGTCCGGCATCAAGAAACTCGCATCGAAAAACAGGGACAATCTCTCGCTCGACGAACTTTCGAGCGCCATAGACATCACCCAGACCGAAAACGAAGAGGAGAAACAGATGCTCTCCGAAATTGTGAACTTCGCCTCGACCGAGGTGGAGCAAATCATGAAATCGCGCGTGGACATCACCGCGCTCGACATAGAGGACGACTTCGCACAGGTGCGCCGCACGGTGATGGAATCGGGATTCTCGCGCATTCCGGTCTATGAGCAGAGCGTGGACAACATCAAGGGCGTGCTCTATGTCAAGGACCTGTTGCCGTACATAAACGAGAAGGACGATTTTCGGTGGCAGTCGCTGATGCGCAAACCGTATTTCGTTCCAGAGCACAAGAAGATAAACGACCTGTTGGAGGAGTTCCAGAGCCACAAGGTGCACATCGCAATCGTGGTGGACGAATACGGCTCAACGCAGGGTCTCGTGTCGCTGGAAGACATTCTCGAAGAAATAGTGGGCGAGATTAGCGACGAGTCGGACGTAGACAGTTCGTTCTACACGAAGTTAGGCGACGGAGAGTTCATCTTCGACGGCAAGACACATCTGGGCGATTTGGAAAAGGTAACGGGGCTCGACGAGGGCACCTTCGACGACGTAAGGGGCGAGGCGGAAACCGTTGCCGGCCTCATGCTCGAACTGCGTCGCAATTTCCTGAAAAAAGGCGAAAGCGTCACGGCCCACTCCGTAAAATTCACAGCAGAAGAACTGGACGGCCGTCGCATAGACAAAATCAAAGTCGTTCTCAATGCAAACAAACAGTAGCTGGATAGACCTCAGGCCCATTACGGACCTGCCGGATGACTGTCCATTGATAACAGAGCAGGAGCGCAGTGCGGCCATGAGCATGTCGAGCCTGCGACGCAGACGGGAATGGCTGATGTGGCGTGCTGTGGTACGGGAACACTTGGGTGAAGATACGCAAATCGGATACGATGCCGTCGGAGCGCCGATTCTCATCGACCGAAACGGATACATCGGCGTATCGCACAACAGGGAGCAGGTGGCAGTCATGTATTCCGAGAACCGCTGTGCCGTAGACATCGAAACCCTGTCGCGCCGGTTCGACAAAATCGCATCCAAATACATGACCGACGCCGAACGGCTTTTGGACGGAGCCGAGCATCCTTTATTTCCCGCCGCCGCATGGTGCACCAAGGAAGCTGTGTACAAATACTCCGGGAGACCTCATGCGGGATTTCTGCGCGACATCGCAATAACCGGCTGCGACTGGCAGAACATGATTCTAAAAGTGCGCACGCCGTGGCAGGACGATATTGCCGTATCGCTGCGACTGTACGGGCAGACGCTTATGGCCGTAATCGGATAGAGGAGGTCTCACTGCCGCTCCTTTTTTCTCAGACTTCTCATCTGCCTGACGATTAGCACAGCAGCAAAGAGCGACGCTATGCCGTCGGCTATCGGCATGCTGTACCACACACCCGATGTTCCGTAATAACGCGGCAGGATGACGAGCAGCGGGATAAGGAAAATCATCTGTCTGGTAAGCGACAGGAATATGGCTTTGGGCGCCTTGTCGATATACTGGAAAAAGTTCGACGAGACTATCTGGAATCCCACTATCGGAAATATGACCATCACGATACGCATTCCGTGCGAGGCGATATCGACGAGTCGGGCGGCATGCTCGTCGTCGCCCGAGACGAAAAGCCCCGCCACCTGCCGCGGGAACACCTGCGAAACGAGCAGTGCCACGCTCATCACGCACACGGCCGTCAGCGCCGTCAGCGCGAAAGCCTTCCGCACGCGCTCGTACCGCCCCGCCCCGTAATTGTAGCCCACTATCGGCTGCATGCCCTGATTCAGACCGGATACAATCATTATGAACAGCAGCGCCACCCGGTTTATCACACCGTAAGCGCCGACATAAATGTCGCCGCCGTACCGTAGCAGAGCCTTGTTGATGAATATGACGACAGCGCTCGAACACAGATGCAGCAGAAAAGGCGCCAGACCTATGGCGAGTATGCCTCCGATAATACGTCTGTCGAACCGGAAAATCCCTTTCTTGAAATGCAGATAGCTGTCCGGCGAAGAGTAATGCCTGATTTCTATACACAGGGCCGAGCATTGCGCAATCACTGTCGCGCATGCCGAACCGGCAACGCCCCAGCCCAGCCCGAATATGAACAGGGGATTCAGAACGCAGTTGAGAGCAACGGCGGTAAGCATGACAGCCATGGAACGCATGGGATAGCCCGAAGCACGGAGCACCTCGTTAAGACTGAGATACAGATGCGTTACTACGTTGCCGGCAAGGATGATACGCATGAAATCGCGGGCATAGGGAAGCGTCGCGTCGCTGGCTCCGAAAAGGACGAGTACATCATCCAAAAACAGCAGAGCCACCGCAGACATGCCCGCTCCGAGCGTCAGGCTCAACAGCACCACATTCCCCAGAATCCTGAAAGCATCCTGCCGGTGCCCCTCCCCCATTCGAATCGAGACCAGAGCCGCAGAACCTATACCCACCATGGAACCGAGAGCCGATGATATGTTCATCAACGGCATGGCGACCGCAAGCGCGGAAAGGGCGATTGCACCTACGCCGCGGCCCAAAAATACGGAATCGATAATGTTGTATATGGACGAAGAGGCCATTGCGACAATGGCCGGAAAGGCATACCGCGCAAGAAGCGAGGATATTTTTTCCACTCCGAGACTATCTGGGCCGTGTTTCGACATGCGTGCGTATTATCTGTTCCCCTCATCTCGGGGAGCGATACAAAGATACGCAATAAACGACACAGTAAAAAACAAGCGGGTCCGTGTTTTTCCGAAGGCCGGCATCATCTTGCAGAGAATCCTGAAAATACACTTTTGGGAAAAAGGACGCAGACCCGAAATCCTATCGGCACAAATCGTCTATGGCCTCGGCGAGACGTTCCATAAGCCATTTCGGAGTAGAAGTGGCCCCGCACACGCCGACGCTCTCCACCCCTTCGAACCACTCCGGCCGAAGCTCGCCGCTGTCCTCGACGTTATAGGTACGCGCATTGGCCGAGCGGCACACCTCGAAGAGCACGCGGCCGTTGGAGCTCTTGCGCCCGCACACGAATACCACCGCGTCGTAACGGGCCGCGAATTCGCGCAGATGCTGCTCGCGCGAGGATACCTGACGGCAAATCGTATCGTTCACCGTAAGCGCCGAGGCATCGTAAATCCGCTCCTCTATCGAGCGTTCCACATGTCTGAAAAGTTCGAGGCTCTGCGTGGTCTGCGACAGCAGATAAACGGGACGCGAAAAATCCAGCGCATCCAAATCCCGTTCGCACTCCACCACCGTGCAGTCGTCGCCTATCTGTCCGGTCAGTCCCACCACTTCCGCATGGCCCTTTTTGCCGAGAATCACCACCTGACCGTTCACGCGCTTCATCTTTTCATACGCCTCGGCCACCTTGCGCTGCAAACGCGCCACAACGGGACACGTGGCGTCTATGACGTTTATGCCGAAGCGCCGGGCCTTTTCGTAGGTACAGGGCGGTTCGCCGTGCGCACGCACCAGCAAAGTCTTGCCGCCGAGCCTGTCCAAGTCCGAATGCGAAACGGTTTCGAGTCCCAGACGCTGCAAGCGCTGCACCTCCAAACGGTTGTGCACTATGTCTCCGAGCGAGTACACCGCACCCTCCCGAAGCGCCTGCTCGGCCTTACCGATAGCATTGACCACCCCGAAACAAAAGCCGGATTTGTCGTCTATTTCGATGCGCATCGCCTCTCGTATATCTCCATGAACCGCTGCATCTGCTGTTCGAGCGTCATATAGGAGTTGTCCATCTCTATGGCGTCGTCTGCCTTGCGGAGCGGCGATATGGCGCGTGTCTGGTCGAGAGTGTCGCGGGCGCGGATATTCTCCTCAATCTCTTCCAGCGACACCTGCTCGCCCTTGGCTATAAGTTCGTCATAACGTCTTCGCGCACGCACTTTCGGGTCTGCCGTCATGAACAGCTTTATCTCGGCATCGGGAAAAACCACCGTACCTATGTCCCTGCCGTCCATGACCACTCCGCCGCCGGAACCTATTTTCTGTTGCAGAGCCACAAGTTTTTCGCGCACTTGGCGCACGGAACTCACCTCGCTGACAAAGTTGCTCACCTCGATTGTGCGGATGCGGCCCTCGACCATATCGCCGTTCACGTATATGTCGCTGGCTCCGCGCTGGGAGTTGAACCGAAAATCTATATTCACCTCGTCCAACCGCGCCACCAAGGCGTCGCGGTCCAGAATGCCGCCGCTTATGATGCCGTTCTCGATTGCAAAAAGCGTGACGGCCCGATACATGGCCCCCGTGTCGATGAATACATATCCCAAACGGGATGCGATAAGACGTGCGAACGTACTTTTGCCGCACGACGAAAAGCCGTCTATGGCAATGGTAATCTTATGTCTGGAACAATCGCTCATAATTCTTTCAACGCATGTTTTGTATAAACATCGCCAGCACGGCCGATGCGCCGAGCACGACGATAATAACGCCCGCCACCCTGTTTATCCACAGCAGGTGGCGCGGACGGAACCTGTTGCGAAGACGGTTGATGACCGTCGTAAGCAAAAAAACCCACCACACGGATGCTCCGGCCAGAAAACCGGTTATCATGGCTACGCCGACCCGAAGTCTGGTGACGGAAACCTCGGCCTCGCTCATATCCACCCCGAGAGCCGTAAATATCACCACCAACCAGAGTATGAATGCCGGATTGGTCAGCGTAAGCAGAAAAGTGGAGATATAGTCCTGCCACAGGTTGCTCTTGCCGGCGCGGTTGCGGCGAATCTGCACCACGGGATTGGTCATGAATATGTTCACCCCCACAACAACGACGCATATGCCGCCCAAAACGGTAAGAATAACCATGTTGGACTCTATGAGCGAGCTGATGAACGAAATGAAGAAGAACGCCACCGTGGCGAAGATGGTGTCGGCCGTAGCCGCACCGAGTCCGGAAACCAGTCCCGACTTGCGGTTCTTGCTCAGCGTCCGCTGTATGCACAATATCCCGACAGGCCCCAATGTGATTGAAGCCGTGAGACCTATGACAACTCCCCTGAGAAAAATTTCTATCCACATAACCTTAATTATCGTCGGGTAGCAGAGCACAAATGTAGTAAATATATCTATCTTTGCCCGTAAAAACTGTCACAAAATGAAAAACGGATTCCTGCTCTGCGCAGCGAGCGCGGTGCTAATGTCCGCAGCATGGATAGGTCTGGGTTCGGTGTGGCTCCTCATAGGAATGGTTCCCATGCTGATGCTCAGCGCACGGATGGACGCCTCGGGGCGCTCGATGTGGAAAATGGCGGGATGGACGGCACTGTGGATAGCCTTATGGTACGCCATAGACGTATGGTGGGTGTGGTACGCGACTCCGGCAGGACCGATTGCCGCCGCGATAGTAGCCATAATGTATCTGGGTACGGCTTTCATGCTTTTTCACTTCGTTTCCAAACGCGCCCCAAAGCCACTCGCATACACCGTTCTGGCGTGCGCATGGATTGCAGCGGAATATTTCTACAATACATGGCAATTATCGTTCCCTTGGCTGAACATAGGCAACGGATTCGCACGCGAACCGTGGATAGTGCAGTGGTACGAATACACGGGCGTATACGGCGGAACGCTGTGGGTGCTGCTCTGCAACATTCTGATTTACGAATGTATCGTCGTAGCCCGTCCGCGCCGTGCGGCAGCGCCGCTCGCAGCGATTCTGCTGCCGGCAGCCGTGTCGCTTGCGATATATTTCACATTCGACATGCCGCATAAAACCGCTTCGGTCAGCGTGCTGCAACCCGACATCGACCCGTGGAACGAAAAATTCGACACCTCGCAAAAGACGCAGACCGAAAACCTGCTATCGCTGGCCGAAACGTCGCCCGAAGACGTGCAGTTCATCATAATGCCGGAAACGGCCATAGACGAGGACATCTCGGAAGACAACGTGAATGCAGCCCCGTCCGTCTGGCTGTTCCGCAGGCTGCTGGCCGAAAAATATCCTCAGGCTTCGATAATAACGGGCGCAACGACATTCCGGTTCTACAACTCGCCCGCGACCCCGACCGCCAGACCTTCGCGCAGGACGGGCGGATGGTACGACATCTACAACACGGCCATCGGAATCGACACCTCCGCGAACACCGTCCTGCACCATAAGAACAAACTCGTGATAGGTGCGGAGATGATGCCCGACTGGTGGTGGGTCAAAAACCTCGACCGCTTCATACTCGACCTCGGCGGCACGACAGGGCACTTCGGGACCGACTCTTTCCGCCGCACGTTCCGAGGCGGAGGGGGCGTTACCGCCTCGATGATTTGTTACGAGTCGATATACGGAGCATACGTCAGCCAGTACGTGCGCAACGGTGCGCAGTTCCTATGCGTGATAACCAACGACGGCTGGTGGGGCGACACGCCCGGATACAGGCAGCACTTCTCGTACGCAAGGCTTCGGGCAGTGGAGAACCGCCGAAGCATCGCCCGAAGCGCCAACACGGGCATATCGGGCTTCATCGACCCCAGAGGAGACGTCATGCAGAGCCTCGGATGGGACAAGCGCGGAGCTTTGCACGCCGACATCCCGCTCAACGACCGCACGACTTTCTACACCCGACACGGCGACTACATTTGCAGTCTGGCGATATATACGCTGGGACTGTGTCTGCTCTATTTTATGGCTTACCGCATACGCCGCCGCACACATTTCGTCGATTGACACGCTATGGACTACAAACAAACGCTCGAATTTCTCTACGGCAGCATGCCGAGTTTTCAGGCAGTGGGCTCGGATGCCTATAAACCCGGGCTGGACAACATACGCGGATTCTGCCGCTATCTGGGCGACCCGCAGAAAAATTTCCTGACCATTCACGTCGCAGGAACCAACGGCAAGGGTTCCGTCTCACACATGATAGCGGCAGTGCTCATGGCAGCCGGCTACCACACGGGTCTGTACACCTCGCCGCATCTGCACGATTTCCGCGAACGCATCCGCATCGACGGGCAGACCATTGAGCAGCAGGACGTGATAGATTTCGTGGCACGGCACGGCAAGCGGATGACCGAGACGGGACTGTCGTTCTTCGAGATGACGACGGCCCTTGCATTCGATAGCTTTTCGCGCTGCGGAGTGCAGGTAGCGGTCATTGAGACGGGATTGGGAGGACGTCTCGACGCAACAAACATAATCGTTCCGCAGCTCTGCATCATAACCAACATAGGGCTCGAACACACGCAGTATCTCGGCGACACGATTGAAAAAATCGCAGGCGAAAAGGCCGGAATAATCAAGAGAGGTGTGCCGGTCGTAATCGGCGAGAGCGGTGCGGAAAGCGACCCAGTTTTCATTCATACCGCCGAGCGGCTGAACGCACCGATAGTGTTCGCCGACAAGAAGTACGAAGTGGCACAGCGCATATCGAAGCCGTTCAGCGAAAGCTACACTCTCCGGCCGCTCGCAGGCGGCGCAAACCGCGCTGCGCGGAGATAGACCTTGCGGGAGACTATCAGGAAAAGAACATCGTAACGGTAATGGCCGCCTTGGACGCCATGCAAGAATACACGCCGCTACGCATACCCAAGAAGAAAATCCGCGAGGGGCTGCGCAATGCAGCCTTCACCACTTCACTCGCCGGCAGGTGGCAGATACTCGTTACATCGCCGCTGACGGTCTGCGACACGGGGCACAACGAACACGGACTGAGAATCGTCGCCGAACAGATAAAAAGACAAAAATACCGCAAACTGTACATCGTCATAGGCGTGATGGCCGACAAGGATTTGCGAGGCATAATCCCGCTCATGCCGCAGCAGGCAGAATACGTGTTCACACAGGCCGGCACGCCGCGTGCGCTCGCTGCCGAGCAGCTTCAAAAGGCTTTTGCGGCGGCAGGCATGCACGGAACGGTAGTGACTCCCGTCAAAAGCGCCGTCGAATATGCGAAAAGGCAGGCCGGAGCGGAAGACATGATTTTCATCGGCGGAAGCACGTACACGGTCGCAGAGACGTTGTAGCGTTAGCCTATGCTCGCCCGACTGTCGTTCGAAACAGGCGGCAATTTCGGAAGCGGGTTTCGGATACGCCGGCCCAGAAACCGGTTCCTACGCTGCGAATTGTTAATAAATATGCAATAACTTGGCATACTAAATGTACCGAATATACTGTTATTAAAGTATATTTGTAATCGAGAAAAATTTTTTTACCGCCATGGCAGAGATTAAAAAAACTCGGCATCGACCTCCAACTCGAAGACCAAATCGCCCAAGGCGAATACGCCAATCTGGCCATAATTTCGCATTCGAGTTCGAATTCGTGTTAGACTTCGCAGCCCTGATGCCCGGAGTGCCGAAAGCCAAGATAAAGAGCCGAATCATACTCGCCCCCGAACATGCCAAGCGCCTGCTGCTGTCGCTGCAAGAGAATATCACACGCTACGAAAGCGCCATGGGGCGCATCGAGATTCCCGTTCCTCCCGTCTCGGACGATTCGGGTCAGGTAACGATGGGATTCAACCTCGGCAAAGCATGATGTAAAAAAACAAGCGCGGAAAACGATTCCGCGCTTATTTTTTGCACGGCCCTACTCGTGGTGATAGGGTTCGTTATGCAGTATGGTAAAGGCGCGGTAGAGCTGTTCGGTGAAAATGGCCCGCACTATTTGGTGCGAAAAGGTCATGCGCGAAAGCGACAATTCGGCATCCGCCCGTTCGTAAACCTGCGGCGAGAATCCATACGGACCTCCTATAATGAAACACAGCCTGCGCGGCGAGCCGTTCATGCGCTTTTGCAGCCACGATGCCAGTTCCATCGAGGTGAACTGTTGTCCCTTGTCGTCCAGCAGCACCACGTAATCCTCCGCAGTGAGCAGCCTCAGCAAAGCCTCGCCCTCGCGGCGCATCTGGCTCACCACGGCCTGCTTGGCCCCCTGCCTGACATCAGGAATCGTCGTCACGGCGAATTTCACGTAACGGTTTATGCGCCGCATGTACATCTCGACCAGAGCCTCGACATGCTGGGAATCGGTCTTGCCGACTGCAATCAGTTCTACGGTCATCGTCTGCGCGGCATTATCTTCATCACCTGCTCGACGCTCCGCACCTCGAACGGCGGCAAATCGCTGTTCCACTCTCCGTCCGCCCCGACATAGATTACCGGCCGGATGCTGTCGGCGTTTTTCATCCAGAGATATGCCTTGTACATGTTGTACCCGTTGCCGCTGTCGGAACCGAGCGACCAGCCTATTACGCACGTGCGGTTGCGATCGCGCGAATATGCGCTGCGCACTCTGTCCAAAAATTCGTCCAAATACTCGGGATTGTTGGCCACGGTTCCCTTCGGTCCACGGTCTCCGCCCTTCGGGTCAGCGTGTATGTTCGCCGCATCGAGCACGTAAAATCCGCGGCTGTCGCACATGTCGTAGAACCACGACGGCTGCGGGAAATCCACACAGACGGTATTTATGCCGCGGCGCTTGAACGCGAGCAGTTTTTTTCTTCGGCATCCTTCGGCGAGGAGGCGTTATATGCGACGGCCGACAGCTCCACCTTCTCTCCGTTGCGGTAAAAAAACCGTCGGCAGTAAATTCGCCGGTGCCGAACCCCCACTTTCAGCGGCACGTACTCTATCACCTTGCCGCCGTACTTGATATAAAGCATCACCTTGTACAGATTCGGTTTGGCGGCGCTCCAAAGCCATTTTCCGGCGCTCCATACGGCCTCGACGAACCGAACGGTGTCAGTGCCCAGACGCGGAACCGAAACCTCCCGCACGTTGTAGTTGCGCAGCTTGCCCTCGGGCGTGTAGATGTCGTAGCCTACGCTGAACGTCTCGTCCGTGCGAAACCCGTTGCGGAGCGCTATGTCGAGCATCAGAACCCCGTCGCGGCCCGTCGTATCGCGCAAGGCGGCAACAGAATAGTCCTGAATGGAAATTATAGGCTGCGCCGAGACCCACACGCGCCCTTCGGCGGGCGAGTACCCATGCGTAAGAGTACGCTCCATCTCTCCGCCACCGAACTCCTCGGAGATTTTCCAGCACGATGGCGTTCACTCCGAAATTCACATGGCGGGTAATGTCGAATTCGGCTCCCGAGCGCGAATCGCTGCTCGCCGGCGAAGTTCCCGTTCACGAAAAAGCCTCATTCCGCCCGTATTGCCGTCCGTATGCAGAGTGATGCGCCGGTCGAGCCACAGCTCCGGCACCGTAAGGATTCCGGTATACGCCGCAGAACCGCCCGTGGCTGCCCCTTTTTTGAGCATCACGAGAGAATAGGCCTGCGACGATTCGCGCCTCGCCGCGTCGGCATCGGCTCTTACGTCATAACTAACGAAAGGGGTGCGGTATATGCGCGAAGTCCGCTGCGCAAAAACGCCGGTTGCGCAAAGCAGCGCAAAAGACAGGAATAGCGATAATCGTTTCATTTACGGGCGATATTGTTTTTTTTCGGCATGAGGGCTTCTCCCCTCTCCGAGAAGCAAAGATACGAACAAGCCGAGCGCAAAAAGCAAATTTTATTTGCATTTTTGCCGAGGCGAAGTATCTTCGGTGGAGCCAAAGATACAAAAACAAGCGAGGGCAATGTCAAATTTATTTGCGCATTGCCGAGCGGGAGTATCTTTGGCGAAGTCAAAGATACGAATTATTAGCCGGAAAAGAAAGGCGCGCTTGGACAAAAGGAGGCGAGTGCAGCCGGAAAGAGAACCGAATATATCCGTTTTTGGAGATGCGAATATGTTTTTAAGAAAAAAATTTGCCGATATTTGTAATTCGAAAATTCAAGCAAACAACAAAACAAGGAGAACAAAGAGTATGTTAAGCGGAGGAAGAACCAAGATTGCCGACCTGCTCAAAAGTACCGAGCGAGGCATCGAAGTAACGGTCAAAGGATGGGTAAGAACGAAGAGAGGCAACAAGAACGTGGCCTTTATCGCCATGAACGACGGTTCGACCATAAATAACATACAGATAGTGGCCGACGTGCCTTCGTTCGACGAGAACACGCTCAAAGCAATCACCACCGGAGCATGCCTTCGCGTGACGGGTCTGCTGGTAGACAGCATGGGCAGCGGCCAGCCCGTGGAGGTTCAGGCTCGCGAAATCGAGATTTACGGCACTGCGGACCCCGAAACGTATCCGCTGCAAAAGAAGGGGCACTCACTCGAATTTCTGCGCGAGATAGCCTACCTGCGCCCGAGGACGAACACCTTCGGCGCCGTTTTGCGCATCAGGCACAATATGGCGTATGCCATTCACAAATACTTCAACGACAGAGGATTCTACTACCTGCACACGCCGCTCATCACCGGCTCGGATGCCGAGGGTGCGGGTGCGATGTTCCAGTGACGACGCTCGATTTGGGCGCAGTACCCAAAACCGAGGACGGGCGTGTGACTACCTCGCAGGACTTCTTCGGCAAACCGTGCAACCTGACCGTCTCGGGACAGCTCGAAGGCGAACTCGGAGCATTGTCGCTCTCGCAGATTTACACGTTCGGTCCGACGTTCCGCGCCGAAAATTCCAACACACCGAGACATTTGGCAGAGTTTTGGATGATTGAACCCGAAGTAGCGTTTTTCGAACTCGAAGACGATATGGTGCTGGCAGAAGATTTCCTGAAATACCTCATCCGCTATGCTTTGGACAACTGTGCGGACGACCTGCGATTCCTCGAAAAGATGTACGACGAGGGACTCGTGGAGCGTCTTAAATTCGTCGTGGAGAACGATTTCGTAAGGCTCGACTACACGGAAGGCATCAAGATTCTGAAAGACAGCGGACGCAAGTTCGAATTTCCGGTAGACTGGGGATGCGACCTGCAAAAGCGAACACGAACGCTATTTAGTAGAGGAACATTTCAAGAAACCGGTCATACTGATAAATTACCCCAAGGAGATAAAGGCTTTCTACATGAAACAGAACGAGGACGGCAAGACCGTGCGTGCAATGGACGTGCTGTTCCCGAAGATAGGCGAAATAATCGGCGGCTCCGAACGCGAGGCTTCCTACGAAAAGCTCCATGCACGAATCACCGAACTGGGCATGAGCGAAAGGGAGCTGTGGTGGTATCTGGATACGCGCCGCTGGGGTTCGGCTCCTCACAGCGGATTCGGTCTGGGATTCGAACGTCTGCTTCTGTTCGTCACCGGAATGGCCAACATTCGCGACGTGATTCCGTTCCCGCGCACGCCGAACAACGCCGAATTCTAAACTGCAAGCCCGAAGAAAAAAGATAATGAAGACCCTGTTATTCCCGTAGACAGACAAAAAAAACACGCAATAATCTTAAAGGGTCAGCTATGTCAAACATCAATCAACGCCAGGTTCAGAAGCTATCGCAAAGCCTCTCGCCGCAGCAGATACAGATGATAAAGCTGCTCGAACTGCACACCATGCAGTTCGAACAGCACGTCAAGCAGGAAATCGAAGAGAATCCCGTGCTCGAAGAGGATGAATCGCAGGCCGAAGAAAAGGACGAAAACAAGGACATTACGGTGGACGACCTCAAAGAGGACGACGACGTACCGTACTACAAAGGACATATATCCAACATCTCGAAGGACGACAAACGGCGCACCGTACCCATTTCGGGCGGACGCTCGCTCAGCGAGTATCTGATGGAGCAGCTCAGTTTCAAGGACCTGACCCAGCGCCAGATGACGCTGGCAAAGTTCCTCGTGGGCAGCTTGGACGAGGACGGCTATCTGAGACGCGACCTGAACTCTATTGCCGACGACATAGCCTTCTCGCTGGGCATAGAGACCTCGGAGCAGGAGCTCGAAACCATCTTGGGATACATACACGAACTCGAACCCACGGGCATAGGCGCCCGAAACCTGCAAGAGTGCCTGCTGCTGCAACTCGGCGCGATGGACACAAGCAGCCGAAGCCGTAAGATTGCTAAGAGAATCCTTACGCAGTACTTCGAGGAGTTTACGAAAAAGCACTACGACAAACTGCTCACCAAACTCGGCATCTCGGCCGACGAGTTCCGCGACGCCATAGACGAGATACGCCACCTGTCCCCGAAACCGGGCAATTTGTACAGCGAGGGCGGCAGCGAGACCGTTCCGTACATAATCCCCGACTTCATACTCGACTACCAGAACGGAGAGTTCGACCTGAGTCTGAACTCGTACAACATTCCGGAGGTGAAGATAAACAAACGCTACGTAGACACCATACGCGAAATGGCCGACAAGGACCCCTCGGCGGGCAAAGAGGCCATGCAGTTCGTAAAAAGCAAGATAGATTCGGCGAAATGGTTCATCTCGGCCATAAAGCAGCGGCACGACACGCTCATGCACACGATGACCGAGATACTGAAATACCAGCAGGAGTACTTCAAGGACGGAGACAAAAGCAAACTCCGCCCCATGATTCTCAAAGACATAGCCGACCGCACGGGCCTCGACGTATCCACAATCTCGCGCGTGGTGAACAGCAAGTACGTCCAAACCCACTTCGGCATAATACCGCTCAAAAACTCTTCTCGGAGGCCATGCAGACCGAGGACGGAACCGAAGTATCCTCATACGAGATAAAGAATCTGCTGTCGCAGTGCATAGACTCGGAGGACAAGACCCACCCTCTGACCGACGAAACGCTCATGGACATGCTCAACGAAAAGGGCTACCGCATCGCCCGACGCACCGTGGCCAAATACCGCGAAATGCTCGGCATACCCGTGGCAAGACTCCGGAAACAGATTTGACGCCGACGCATGCGCAGGGACAAAAGCATATACACGATTCTGGGGCGGACGCTCTCGATTGTCCTGCACCCGATGCTCATGCCGCTGTACGCCGCCATATACCTTGCAGGCACGTCGCCGCTGATGAGACTGCTCAGCATTTCGAGCCGCGCATACATCGTAGGGCTCGTGGCCGTGGACGTAGTGCTTCTTCCGGCGTTCTACATCTGGATGATGCTTCATCTGAAAGTCATCAAGGACAACTCCCTGAGCAGGCCCTCGGACAGAATACGTCCGCTCGTCGTGCTGGCACTCTGCTACGGACTCGGACTGTGGGGATTCCGCGACATGCACACCACATTCATGATTTCGCGCCTGCTGTGGGCGGGACTGCTGTGCACCGTAACGGCCGCAGTCGTCACTCCGTTCTGGAAAATCAGTCTGCACATGATGTCGCAGGGGTGCCGCCGTAGCGCTCCTGACCCTGCTCTGCATCTCGGGCATGTGCTCCGTATGGCTGTACTGCGCCGCTATCGCAGTGGCAGGATGCGTGGCATCGGCCCGTCTCTACTTGGGAGCGCACAATCCGCAGCAAGCCGCGGCAGGATTCGCGGCCGGCGCCGTACTATGCTGCTGCTCGCTGCTTTGCTTTTTGAGATACGTTTTTTCTCGAAATAATACGTTATCTTTGTACTATCAAAGTATCAATAATTTCGAAGTCATGCGATACACCCTACGTGCTGTAAAATATTTCGTAAAGCTGCTGATTCTGCTGGCTGTCATTTTCTGCCTGATGTCTCTCAGCGGGACCACCGTCTTCTCGGCGGAAAACTTCATGGCGGAATTCTTCTCCACCACACGAGGCCGGATTTTCTCGGCTGCCGTCGTCATCTGGTGCGCTCTGTACCCGAAAGTGGAATACATCTCGCGTTTCATCCCCGACGTGGACGTGCAACGCAACCGGCCGCAAATCATCAGCGCATTCGAAGCCGCCGGAATGAGACTGGAAAGCCGCACCGACAAGCAGCTTGTCTTCCGCGCCGGCACAGTCCTCAGACGTACGGTGCAGATGTGGGAGGATGCCGTCGAGGTAACGGCCGCCGAGGGCGGAATCGTAATCGAAGGCAACCGGCGGGCCATAGCCGCAACCGAATTCAGAATAAAACTTTATACCGAAAACGACAATGCCTAAACGTCCCAAGCATATATTCGCCGCATTGGCGGCATGCGCAGCCCTCGGACTGTTTACCGCGGCGGCGGACAAGGATTTCAAAATCGGACAGAACATCGAGATACTGGTCAATCTTTTCCGCGACCTGAACGTTTTCTATGTCGATGACGTCGATGCGGACAAAATGATGCAGGATGCAGCCGCAGGAATGGTGCGCGGTCTCGACCCTTACACGGAATTTCTGCCGGCCGAAAAGATGACCGATTTCGAACTCATGACCACCGGAAAATACGGCGGCATAGGCTCCCTGATTCGGCAAAAGGGCGACTGGGTGTATATCGCCGAACCGTACAAGAACTCTCCGGCCGACAAGGCGGGGCTCGAAATCGGAGACAAGATTCTGGAAATAAACGGCGTCTCGGCCGAAGGTCTCGGCTCGCCGAAAGTGAGCTCGATGATGAAAGGCGAGCCGGGCAGTACGCTGAGGCTCAAAGTAGAAAAGTTCTACACCTCGGACATTCAGACCGTTACGATACGCCGCGAAAGAATATCCATTCCGGCGATACCTTTCTACACGATGCTGCCCGACAGCATCGGCTACATCCACCACAGCGATTTTACCGAAGGCTGCTCGGAGCAGATGCGGAGTGCCGTAAACGACCTTAAAAAGCAAGGCGCCAGAGGACTCGTTCTCGACTATCGCAGCAACGGCGGAGGCATTCTGCAAGAGGCCGTGGCAATCGTCTCGCTGTTCGTTCCGAAAGGGACCGAGGTGGTGAGCATGCGCGGCCGGCAGAGCGACAGCAACAAGACGTATTACACCGAAACCGAACCGATAGACACTCTCATACCTATGGCCGTGCTGACGGACAGCTACACGGCCTCGTCGGCCGAGATTGTGGCCGGTGCGCTTCAAGATTTGGACCGTGCCGTTCTTATCGGCCGCCGCACATTCGGCAAGGGACTGGTTCAGTCCACCCGCCCGACGGGTTTCAACTCGTACCTCAAAGTAACCACTGCGAAATACTACATTCCCAGCGGCCGCTGCATACAGGCCATAGACTACACGCACCGCAATCCCAACGGCAGCGTCGGTTACGTGGCCGATTCGCTCGTCAGCGAGTTCGCCACGCGCGGCGGAAGGAAAGTCTACGACGGCGGAGGCATAATGCCCGACATACGCACCGAACCGCAGTACGCCAGCGGATTCGCAATCTCGCTGTACGAACAGGGAGCCATGGAGGATTTCGCCGACACATTCATGCGCGAGAACCGCGACACGGAAATCGACCCTCTGACTTTCTCGCTGCCGGAGGAGTGGTATCAGCGTTTCGCACGACAGGCGGCGCAGGCGGCCCGAAACTACAAGTCCGAAACGGAAACGGCATTGGACGAGGCTGGCTTCGAGCGCCGAGCGCGAGCTTCTGCTGCCCGAAATAAAAACAATACGCGGATTCCATTCGCAGTAAAATCGCAGGCGACAAAGACGGATACTTTCAGCGTCATCGCGACGAACTCACCGCCCTGTTGGAGGACGAGATTCTGCTGCGCCGGACGTATGCCGAAGGCGTGGCGGCGCACAAGCTCCTTTCGGACAAGGACACGCAAGAGGCCGAACGCATATTGAACAATCCGGCGGAATATCGCAGGATACTCGCGGAGCAGGACACCGAGCGAAAATAACATGCGCGTGAAAAACAGGTTCAGAAACATATCGGTCACCGCCCCCAAAAGCCAGACTACGATAATACTCGTCTGGATTGCGGTCTGCGCCGCGATACTGCTCGTCTCCACCGTCTTCGTGCGGCAGCTGCGGGCCAAGGAGCAGTACTTCATCTCGCTGTGGTCGTATGCCATGAGCCGTCTGGGCAACTTCGACGAGGACGACCCGCTCATCGAAATGATTATCAACGAGCGCAATACGATTCCGTTCGTAATCACCGACGAGAGACTGAATCCCGAGCATTACCACCTCGTGCCGTCGAAGATAATCGACAATCCCAAACTGCTGCGCAAATACATCGACTACCTCACGGGCGTAAACCCGCCCATATCCATAAACATGTGGGACGGTTCGCGCCACTACGTCTTCTACGACCAGTCGCAGGTATTGAAGAACCTCACCTACTTTCCGCTCATACAGGTCCTGATTTTCGCCACGCTGATGGTGCTCGGCATGTCCGTATTCAGGACCACAAAGATAAACGAGCAGAACAACGTGTGGGTAGGACTGGCCAAGGAGACCGCCCACCAGCTCGGCACTCCCACGTCGTCGCTTCTCGGGTGGCTCGAATACCTGCGCAGCCAACCCATAGACCAGAGTGCGGTGGAGGAGATAAACAAAGACCTCACGCATCTGACCAAAATAGTGGACCGATTCTCCAAAATCGGCTCGCAGACCGAACTTTCGCCGGCCTCGGTAAACGAAGCAGTGGGCGAAAGCGTGATATACTTCCGCAGCCGCATACCCAAAAAAACGTGACACTGTCATACAACGGACTGGCCATGGCTCCGGTAAGGGCGATGCTCAATTCGGCGCTTTTCGAATGGGTGGTGGAGAATCTGCTCAAAAAAACGAACTGGATGCCCTGCAAGGACGCGGAGCCATAGACGTGAACATATCCTTCGACAACGAAAAAGTGTATATCGACGTTCGCGACAACGGCAAAGGCATAGCCAAGAGCAACATCAAAAAAATTTTCGAACCCGGATTCACGACCAAAACCCGAGGCTGGGGGCTTGGACTTTCGCTCAGCCGTCGCGTCATAGAGGACTACCACAACGGCAAGATAATGGTTCTGGATTCCGAGCTCGGCAAGGGAACGACGATAAGAATCATACTCAAACGAATCTTCGAATAAAGGACCGTGGTTCACAGCATCGTACAGACAATCGCATACGCGGAAATTACAAGTTCGGCAGCCACCTCCGCATTCGGGACGGGCGCATGGGCGCTGCTGCAAGTCATGAGCGTGGCGATACTTTTCGCCTACGCCATCATGTGCCACTATTTCCGTGCGGCGCTGTCCGTGCTGATGCGAGAGCTCAAATCGGGAGGCCAATCCGCAGGCGATGCCGCGGGCAAGGACTATGCCCAGCTCCTGAATCTGACCGGTGCTATCGGCATGCTGTCGCTGACCGTATTTCTCAGCAAGGCATTCACCCGCGCCTATGCGGAAGAAATAAGCGCGGCCTTTCCCGCATGGTTCGCGCCGCTGACCTGCGTGGCAGTACTTCTAATCCTTGCGGCGATTGTCCTTTACCAAAAGGCGGTTTTGCATTCGGCTGGATTTTTGACCCTGAGCGGAGAGTTCGTCCGCATGCTTCTGCATCTGAAAAGGGTGTGTTTCGCGCTGCTTGCCATAGCGGTTTCACCGACCCTTTTGCTGTACAGCTCCATGCGCGGAACGGCCGACTCGGTATTCCTGTATATATCTGGGATAGAGACTATTCTGATTTTACTTCTTTTCCTGTACAAAAGCCGAAAACTGTTTGCCGAGCAAAAAATTTCGATTTTGTATTGGTTTTTGTACCTTTGCATCGTGGAATTGTTTCCGATAAGCCTAACGGTATCGATATTACTTAGAATTATTTAATTTTTCGAAGTGGTAAAAAAATAAAAAAAGATTCTGGTATCGCAACCCAGACCCGCGGTCATCGAGAAATCGCCGTTTTTCGAACTCGCCGGCAAGTACGGTCTGACGATAGAATACCTGCCTTTGATTAAAGTGGTCGGCGTTACGCTCAAAGAATTCCGCTCCCAAAGGGTGGAAATACTCAACCACACGGCCGTTATATTCACCAGCCGTACTACGATAGACAACTTCTTCCGCATCTGCGAAGAGGCCCGAATATCAATTCCCGAGACCATGAAATATTACTGCAATACGGAAGCCGTGGCCCTGTATCTGCAAAAATACATCGTTTACCGCAAACGCAAAATTGCATTCGCAGACGGCTCGTTCGAAGGATTCATGGAACTGCTGCTCAAAAACAAAAGCGAGAAGATGCTTCTCACCCTCTCCGAGCCGCACAAACCCGAACTGCCGCATACGCTCGAAAAAGTGCTCAAATTCAAATTCGACAAACTCATACTCAACCGCTCGGTCAGCGCAGACGTTTCCGCGCTCAATCTGTCGGACTATCAACTGATTGTCTTCTACTCTCCCAACGAGATAAAAGTAGTCACCGAAGCGTTTCCCGAAGCGCAGATGCCGCTTATCGCCACTTTCGGCGAAGGTACGGCACGTGCGGCCATAGCCTCCGGGCTTACCGTAAATGCTATGGCTCCGACACCCGAGGCACCCTCGATGTCCAAGGCATTGGACATATTCATCGGCAAGATAAACAAGGGCGAGCAGGTGGAGAGCATATCAATCGAAAAGGACAACAAGGCCGAAAATTTCGTCAAGGCGCAGCAATCCAAGGAAAGCCGCCGCAGAGTCATACGCAAGACGAGCAGCTCGGCCCGCAAGTAGACAAACCCGAGATGCCCGACTTCACACTGCCGAAAGAGCAACGCCTGCATGGAAAAAGAGCGATAGACGCCCTTTTTGCCGACGGGAATTACGGTTATGCGCATCCGTTCAAGTATCGGTTCACGCTGCAAAAGACCGGAGGGCCGACTGCAATCATCGTCTCCGTTCCCAAGAAACTGCACAAACGTGCCGTAAGGCGCAATCTTCTCAAACGCCGCACGAAAGAGAGCTATCGCCAGTGCAAGCATCTGCTCACGGACGCTCTGGCCGAAAAAGGCGTTGCGGCAAACATAGCCTTCATCTACGGCAGCAAAGAGATTCTCGACTATCGGACAATCGACAATGCGGTACACAAAATTCTGGAATCGATTCTCTCGCGCAGTTAGGCGCATTGCGGCCTCGCCGCTGCTGGCGCTGATATGGATTTACCAGAACTGCATATCGCCTTTCACTCCGCCCTCGTGCCGCTTCACGCCCACCTGCTCGCAATATGCCAAACAGGCTGTCACGAAATACGGAGCACTCAAAGGAGGCTTTCTCGCCCTAAAACGCATCCTGCGCTGTCATCCGTGGGGCGGCAGCGGATACGACCCGGTCCCCTGACGGGCTCCGAAAATGCGGCACGCAAAGCGACATGCAGCGCGGGACAAGGCTGCACGCCGCAAAGCCGTGATTACTAATTATCTACGATAAAACAACGGCAGTTTGGCTTCGAGCCGCGAAAAGCCGTAATTGTCCGGAATATCCCGAACCTTCATCCAACGAAAGTCGTGCGATTCGTTGAAATCCAAGTCGATGGCCGCATTTTCATCCGTAAGGGCGAAAAGGAAGCGCACATCGTGATGATAATGTTCGTCCTCGGCCTTATAATCGCAGGGCGGAATGTAGTGCGAATCTATATCGACAATCGCGAAACCGGATTCCGCGGTGCACAGAGACAGCACCTGCGGTGTAAGGCCCGTCTCCTCCTGCACTTCGCGCATTGCGGCCGAAAGAATCGAGGCATCAGTCGGCTCGACGTGTCCGCCGGGTTGCAGCCACTTTTTAAGCTGCACGTGTTCCAGCAGCAAAAGTTCGTCCGTCTCGGGGCGGTAAACCATTCCGCTGGCAGTGATATGGCCGACGAAATTCTTGCGGTCGTACAGTTCGGGGCCGTCGAAACGGCGGATGAAATCGCCGAAACGTTCCAGACGTCCGGCCTCGCCGCCGAACATGCCGATATATGTCTCCAAATCGCGAAGAAGTTCTCTCTGAGTAGTCATGGTACGGACATTTTGAGACAAAAGTAACGAATTTTCGCAGCGGAACCATTGGAAAGTTCGCCCCCGCCCGTTATTTTTGCATGAAAAGAATACAATAAACAACCCTTATGCTTAAACACATAGTGATGTGGCGCCTTGCAGAAAGCGCCGAAGGACGCAGCAAAGCCGAAAACGCACAATGGATGAAGGAGCACCTCGAAGCGCTTGTCGGCGTGGTGCCGGAACTTCTGTCGGCCGAAGTGGGAATCAACGTGTGCGAATCGGAAATGGCTTACGACGCGGTATTAGTATCGACGTTCGAGAGCAAGGAGGCGCTCGACGCCTACAAAATTCATCCTGCGCACAAGGCGGTCAGCGACTACTGCAAGAAAGTGCGCCTGTCGCGCGTGGTGTGCGACTACTGGATTTGACTTTTTACAACCCGTATCCTTTTTCCGCAAGATACTGTCCGACGATACGGGCCGCAGAGGCCACGTACTCGGCGCACGGACGACGGCTGTAATACTCCGGCGTGCGCGGCGAAGGTTCGGGCGACTCTTTGGCAAGGCCCAATCCCAACAGTTCGCGGCACACTATGCTGCCGTTCTCGGCTCGGAACCGTTCGGCGAAATTCTGTACAAGAGCATAGTTCGCCGTGCGGGCTGCCTTGTCGTTGGGGTCGGGAGCCGGCGAAATCAACGAGGCGAGCATCGACATGCCGCTGACCGTTCCGCACACCTCGCGCAGGCGCCCCATTCCCCTCCGAACGACGAAGCAATCACGGCGGCCGCTTCATCGTCCATTCCGACTATATCGTTATACGCCAGCAGTACCGCTTGGGCGCAGTTGTACCCTCGAATTGAAAAGCCCGCGGGCCCTCTCTACACGTTCTTCCAAAGTCATAACGAGAATCATTTTTCCACTTGCGAAGATAGCCTTTCGGACATTACCGACCAAATGACCGGCTGTAAATTCGAAGCCAATCGGGGCGCGGCGTATCATATACGCAGGACGCATGCACGAAAATCCCCGAAAAAAAAAGCGGAACCTCTTTTTTATAAGGTTCCGCCCGTTATTCCGAAAAACAGACGCTAACTGTTTTTCACGTGCACGTCCAACTGCGGGAACGGGAAGTTCACGCCCTTTTCGGGCAGAATCCGGTACATCCTCTCGTTCATGACGAAGAACACGTCCCAATAGTCGGCGTTCTCCACCCAGCCTCTCACCGTAAGGACCACGGCACTGTCGCCGAGCGAACTTATCGACACGAACGGCGCCGGATTGCTCTTGATGCGCGAATCGGCCGTAAGAATCTCCAATATCGCGGCCTTGGCTTTCTCGAAGTCGTCGCCGTAGGAGATGGTAACGCTCCAATCCACGCGGCGCAGAGAAGCGGCGGAATAGTTGTTGATGATGCCCGTCGAAATTCCGTTGTTGGGCACGATGATGGTTTTATTGTCTCCCGTAGTGATAATCGTATTGAACAGTCGAATGTCCTTGACGGTTCCGCTCTGTCCCTGCGCCTCGATAAAGTCGCCGACGCGATAGGGTCTGAGCAGCAGAATCATCACTCCGCCGGCAAAATTCTGCAACGTTCCACTTAGTGCCATGCCGACCGCCAGACCGGCCGAGGCGAAAATGGCCAGAAACGACGAGGTGTTTATACCCATAATCCCGACCACGGTGAATACGACGAGTATGTAGAGCGTGATGCTCACCGTCGAACGGAAGAACGAACGCAGCGAAACATCCACGTTCCGGCTCTCATATATCTTGTCCAGAAACCTCAGCAGCCATTTTATGACCCAGCGGCAAACGAGAAACACGATGACGGCCAGCAGGATTTTTCTTTCCCGCGTCCAGTGCATCGTGCAAAAGCGTGTTCCACAAATCATGAGCGTCCATAGACGCCAGAGTCTGAATCTTTTCGGTAATCTTTTCGCGCACCACGCTATCGGCCGGAACACCCTGCACTACCGGCAGTTGTAGAAGGAAGTCGAACATCATAATATTCATTAAGTTGGCTGTTTATTCAGTGTAGACCCTGCGGCCCCATGCGGTGTTCCTGTAAGCCTGTCCGAACACCGGATAGATATCGCGAGGTATGTACGAGCTCAATCCGCAGGCATGCTGCAAGGTTATCCACTCGCCGCGCGAACCGTAAATGTTGCTCCATATCCTTCCGGTAGAGCGCGTATAGACGACTGTGCGGGAGAGCTGCGTAAGAAACTCTTCGACAAGAGGCTCCGAGGTACAGTTCATGCTGCGGACGTAATGCTCCATATCGTAGAATATGTGCGAATCCAGCTGCTCGTAATGCTGCACGCGGTCGGCATCCACCTCGGAAACCAGGCCGCTGTTCACCACATCCGAAAACCTCTGCGCCAGAGCATCGAGTTCCGATGTCTTCACTACCGATATGTAAGCCGAATTGAAATAGGACTCCGAGGCGAAATAGTCCACGAAACAGTCGGCGACGGAGGACCAGCCGCCCCAATCGGAGAACATGGAGGATACAATCTCCCCGTATGGGAATCCCTTGGCCATAATCTCGCACGGCGAGGCCATTATGTAATCGGCCGTACCGCGCAAATCGTACAGAGCCTCGACCGAAGCCATGAAACAGACATCCAGCATCATAAAATCGAAATGCAGACCGGACAGTCCAGCGGCCAAATCGCTCGTATCCATCCACGAGCTGCCGTCGGGTCCTATGTTCCTTGTGGAGGATTCGTCGCATGACCAGTGAGCCTTGGCCTGCATCCAGTTCTTTGCGGCAGGATTCACGGAACGGTTCCTCCTGTCGGTCCCCAAATACCCGGGCAGCCATCCAAAGCCGTGCGCTCCGATGCTTATGGCGTAATGGGAGGCCGGTGCTTCCTGTTCGATATCGTTCATCACCTTTGCGATTACCAGCGGGTCGGTACAATTCACCGTGCCGTAATCCTTGATTTCAATACATACACCGGCACGCTTTTCATAGTCGTATTCGAGTTCCGAGAGAGTAGAACCGGAGCCCGTATCGGAAAACACCAATATACGGCCGTCGCTTCCCAGAACTCCTTTCGACACGGCCTCCAATGCCTGTTTGACATTACCGGAAAGGTAACCGGAAAGATTGTTGTTGCCTATCATATACATCACAAGCACATTTTCGACCTTGGCCGAAATACCCCGCTGACTCACCGGAATCTTCACAGTGACGGCTCCCCCAGTAATGTATAATGTGGTATGACGCGAATAGTTTTTAGTATTTTCGGTCAAAATCACGCTAATTTGCCGTGTTCGGCCGTCTCCGGCGCCTTTTTCCAACGATACGCTGCACCAATCCGTCATACCTGAAACGCTCCAATCGACATTAGAGGTCACAGTTCCATCGAAAGACTGGGCTTCGCACTTCGAATATATGAACTGTATATCCGTATGCAAATAGTCCGACCTCTCCTCTTCGGGCTTGGAACATCCCGACAATACGGTCACGGCTACTATGACGAAAGAAAGGAAACTTATTCGTTTTATTTCTGATAGACGAAATGATAACATAGTTCATCGATTGGGGTAAAATATCCTCTACAACGGGAATCCGTTGATCTGCCAACGGCTCGGTTTCTTTTCGGGCGTCAGCTCGGGAGCCTTGCGGTACATGCGGCCGAAATCGAAATAGTAGCCCCTTCACGTTGCCGTCCTTCTCCCTCAACCGGATATATTCCACCGAACGGGTCCTCACCTCGCGGCTCTGAATATAGAGCCCGCGTGCGGCAAGAACATCGTTGGCGTGTTCCGTGCGCAGGACATGCTTCGGGTCGCTCTCTTTCAGACCGCTGCCCGAGCTTTTCGATTGTGCGGATTATCTTGGCGAAACGGTCGGCGTTCACACGCGCCTGCACGGTGTCGCCGAGTGCCTCGTAGGCATACGTCATGAAATTTATGTTCTTGGGGCTGAACGGGTCCACGGCCATTATCTCGCGGGCCGCATCCACGATGCTTTGAGCCTGCTCGGAAGTTGGCGTATCCTGCTGCACGGCAGCCAGAATTTCCAGAATACGGTCCGAGGACGGAGTTACTTCCAGCGGCCGGTAATTGGGGTCGTAGGCGTAACCGTAATACAGGTAATGATAATCGTCGTCGGTAAGCGTGGTGTCGCCGCCCATGTAGCGCATCCTGAGCGACGGATAATACTGTGGCGAGGAGGAGTCGAGTATTCGCGAAAAGAATATCGTTCTCGTCCGGCACCTTGGCAGACAATGGAAGCCGGAAAACCGCCAGCATAAAAAATACGGCAAGTACGAAACGTTTCATCACTTCAATGTATTCGCGTGCAAAACATGCAATGTACAAAATTAACAAAAAATTGGCTATTCGCCAAAAAAACGGCGAGCGGTCTTTACATTTTCAAAGAATCGCACCTGCCTACAAATGCTTCTCCTTTATCACGTGCGAGAGTTGTCCGTACAGCAGCTCGCTGCCGAAAACCAACGGTAAACGCAGATGCGGCTCTATCATTCCCTTAACGGCAAGAGCCGTCTTGACGCCGGTCGGGTTACCCTCGCGGAACAGCAATGAAATCGCCCTTTCCATATCGGCGAACATGCGCGAGGCCGAGGCCGTGTCGCCGTCCAGAGCCTTGTGTATCATCCGGCAGAACTCGACGGTAAATACGTTGGCCGCAACCGATATGACGCCGACACCGCCCATCTCGATTACTGGAAGTGCGAGCGAATCGTCTCCGGATATGACCCTGAATCCGGCGGGGGCGCCGTCGATGACGGCCTTAATCTGCTCCATTTTGCCGCTGGCCTCCTTTATGGCCACGATATTGGGACAGTCGTAGGCAAGCGACACGGCAGTAGCGGCTTCGATATTTACGCTGGTGCGTCCCGGAACGTTGTAAAGCACCACAGGCAGCGGAGAGGCTTCGGCAACGGCCTTATAATGGAGGTACAATCCGCGCTGCGAGGGCTTGTTGTAATAGGGAGCAACGCTCAGAACCGCACTGAAACCTGCGGTGTCGGCCGTCTGCAAGTCGTGCACGACCGATGCCGTACAGTTGCCTCCTATTCCGATTATCATGGGTTTGCGGCCGGCATTGGCAGAACGTATGCAGGCTGCCACATCGGCCTTTTCGCCTGCGGACAGAGCAGGAGTTTCGGCAGTGGTCCCCAAAGCTACCAAATAATCCGCACCGCCTTCGATTACGCTGTCCACCAAACGCTCCAAAGCTGCGAAATCAATCCCGCCGTCACCTCCGAACGGAGTAACCAATGCGACGCCTACGCCCGAAAAATCGAAATCCATACACTCTCCTCCTGATTTTTACATAGTACAAATTTAAGGTTTTTAATCAAATTCCAATCAAAAAAGACTACCCTGTTTCGGTTTATTTTCGTTTTTTTGACATAAAGTTAAATCTTCCACAACATCGGGTTCTTTCCGGTCCTCGGTTCCGCCAGCCGTCATATCCATCAAATCCTGCTCGGAAATAATCCTTATGCCGAGTTTGCCGGCCTTGCTCAGTTTCGCCGGTCCGATTTTGTTTCCCGCCACAAGGAAATCGACATTCGACGACACGGCAGCAAGGTTGCGGCCTCCGTGACGCTCGATGTACTCCTTGATTCCGTCGCGGCTGAAATGTTCGAACGTACCCGACACCACGATGTTCAACCCCGACAGCGTCTCCGAATCCAGACGGCGGCTCTCGGCCTCGAACTTCAAGCCCGCCGCACGCAGCCGCTCCACGATACGGCGATTGTCCGAATCGGCGAAATATTCGATTATCGCCTCGGCCACTTTGGGGCCGACCTCTTCGGCCTCGGCGAGCTGCTCGGCGGAAGCGTTCATCACGGCGTCCATCGACCCCATACTCGCCGCGATGTATTTGGCGGTGGTTTCGCCCACGAACCGTATTCCCAAAGCGAAGAGCACCCTGTAAAAAGGCACTTGCAGCGAAGCGCGGACTCCTGCGACGATATTCTCGGCGGACTTGTCGCCGAGCCGCGGCAAAAGAGCCAAATCGGAGGCCTTCAAGTCGTACAAATCGGCTACGTCGTGCACGAGCCCCTGCTGCCACAGCATGCCGAGCGTCTCCGCTCCCAGAGACTCGATGTCCATAGCCTTGCGCGAGACGAAATGTTCGATACGCCCCACGATTTGCGGCGGGCAGTGGCTCTGGTTCGGGCAATAATGCTTCGCCTCGCCCTCATAGCGCACCAGTTCGGCACCGCACTGCGGACAATATTTTATGAATTCGAACGGTACGGAGCCTTCACGCCGCTGCGACAGGTCCACGCCGGTTATTTTGGGAATTATCTCTCCGCCCTTCTCGACGTAGACCATATCCCCGACGCGCACATCCAAAAGCGCTATCTGCTCGGCGTTGTGCAGCGACGCGCGTTTGACGGTCGTTCCGGCCAGATGCACCGGCGACAGATTGGCCACGGGCGTTACCGCTCCCGTGCGGCCGACCTGAAAATCGACGCTCAAAAGCTCGGTCAGCGCCTGCTCGGCCTTGAACTTGTATGCCACCGCCCAGCGCGGCGACTTGGCCGTCATGCCCAAACGGCGTTGCAGGGCGTATTCATTGACCTTCACCACCACACCGTCCGTCGCATAGGGCAAATCGCGGCGCAGTGTATCGACGCTGCGGATATAATCGTACACCTGCTCGGGCGAAGAGCAGATGCGCATATGTTCGGAAATCTTGAAACCCCAGCCCTTGGCCGCCTGCAAACTGTCCCAGTGCGAAGCATACGGCAGATTTTTCGGCCACGAGAAAATACAGGAAACAGTCCAACCCGCGCGAGGCCGTCACGGCGGAACTCTGCTGTTTGAGACTTCCGGCCGCCGCGTTGCGCGGATTGGCGAAAAGCGGCTCGCCGGCGGCCTCGCGTTCGCGGTTGAGCCTTTCGAACGAAGCATACGGCATCAGTATCTCGCCGCGAATCTCGAAAAAATCGGGATAGCCGCTGCCCTGCAATTCGAGCGGAATGCTGCGTATAGTACGGATGTTGTCAGTCACATCGTCGCCCGACACTCCGTCGCCCCGCGTAACGGCCCTCAACAGACGGCCGTTCTGATAGGTGAGCGATATGGCGGTGCCGTCGAATTTCAGTTCGCAGACATAATCGGTCCGGCCGGCATCGCGCCTGACCCGCTCGAAAAATTCGTCCAGTTCACCCAGAGAGTAGGTATTGGACAGGGACTGCATCGGGAACCGGTGCACGACGCTCTTAAACTCGCGCGTCAAGTCGCTGCCCACGCGGACAGTCGGCGAATTGGGGTCCGCATATTGCGGATACTGCCGCTCCAAATCCTGCAACTCGCGCATCATGGTGTCGAACTCGTAATCGCTGATTTCCGGCGAGTTCTCGACATAGTACTTATGATTGTGATAGTTCAGTTCGGCTCTGAGTTCCTGTATTCTCCGCTGCATGGCTTGACAAAATGAAGGTCAATTCCTGAAATGTTTGTGGTAAAGGTACTGATTTTGCACGGTTCCGACAAAAGAATACACGCAAAAACCGAAGAGAAAATCACCGGCCGCAATTTTTTTGGCTGAATGTTTGCGAATTGTAAATTCCTGCGTATAATTGCAGAAATTTTTGACACGGATTATGACTAAAACGACAGAAAATAAGACCAAGAAAAGGCTGATTATCAGCTACCACAACCTTTCGGAAGAGTTGCAGGAGAAATTGAGACAGCAATATCCCAACGGCTACACCGAATCCATGATACGCATCGACAAGGGACAGGGCAATTTCTTTTTACGCGGTGGTTTTGGAGACCGAGGACATAAATTATCTGGTAAAGGTGGACGTAAAAATCGACGACATAGAGGACGAGGATGAAAAGGACTATTTCGACGATCCGGAGATAGGCGGCGCGGACGAAATAATGGATACGGCGGACGAAGAGCAGAGCGAAGAGCTCGAAAACGTCTGACTTCCACAAGCGAGCGGCATACAAATCCTACACCGGCAGAAGAAATTTCGCCGGTTTTTTCATTGAATGCCGCAATCCGGCGCGATTCGACATTATCGGGTCGTATTTTAGGCATCGCCCAAGATACTCCGCCTCGGCAAAATTCGAATGGAATTTGCTTTTGCGCTCGGCTTATTGTTATCTTTGCCGTGAAAAATTAACATTCCGGACATGCCGGGCGGCGCCCAAAAGACACGGAGCCCGCAAATTGCCGGATATTCGGAACAACTATAAAACTTACACTTTCCCATGAAACCGATCATACCGCCAATCTCCAAACAGGCACTCGAAAAAGAGCTTTCAGAAGACAAAGCTGCTGCGCAAAAACCGGCAAGGCGGACAACTCCATATATGTAGTGACGGCCGCGGATTCCCCCGACGTGATGCGGGAGATAGGACGCCTGCGCGAACTGGCGTTCAGGCAGGCAGGCGGCGGCACCGGCGACCCGTATGACATAGACGAGGACGACATTGCCGAAAAACGGATACAAGCAGCTGATTGTCTGGGATTCGGCCGAAAAGGAAATAGTCGGCGGATACAGATACATAGTGTGCGACTCCGAGCATCCGGAACATCTGTCCACGGAGCATTACTTCACTTTCAGCGACCTGTTCCGCAAAAAATATCTGCCGCACACAATCGAACTGGGGCGTTCGTTCATTCAGCCCGCCTACCAGAACACGCACAAAAATCCCAAAAGCATATTCGCATTGGACAATCTCTGGGACGGATTAGGAGCGCTCATAGTCAAACACCCCAAGGCCAAATACTTCTTCGGCAAGGTTACCATGTACGGCAACTACGACCGCAGGGCCAAGAACATCCTGCTCTACTTCCTGCGCCATTACTGTCCCGACGAGGAAAACCTCATCGCCGCGAAAAAACCGGCATCGTTCGATGCGGACACGGCCGGCCTGAGCGAGATTTTCACCGGTTCGGATTTCGGCGAAAACTACAAGATACTGTGCCAGACAATCCGCGCACTGGGAGAAAACGTTCCGCCGCTCATAAATTCCTATCTCGGTCTGTCGCCCACGATGAAGGTATTCGACACGGCGCTCAATCCGGATTTCGGAGACGTGGAGGAGACCGGCATACTGGTGACGATAAAGGACATCTATCCGTCCAAGACCGAACGCCACACCAAATGGAACGAAGTCGAACTTGCCTGAAAACCCCTTCAAACAAATAAACGATGAATCTGAAAACCATAACATTATCTACAATAACGCTATTGGGCGCTTTTTGCGTATGGTCTCAACCGGCGGCGAAAATCGAAATACCTTTCAGCGGCAATGCCTACGTAACCGGAGCCAAAGGCTCGGTAGATGCGCAGGCTCCAAAAAAATCATCTCGACCCGCAGCGGCAGAATAGTTTCGTGGGACGACAAGAGCACCGTGCTGAGCCTCTATTTCAAGGTCGGTGCAGCCGGCGGATTCGACCTTTCAGTCAATGCCTCGGCTCCGAGCGCGGAGGACAGCTCCGAACTGCTGTTCACACTCGGCAGCCAAAAACATAAGGTAACGATAAGCGGACCCGAAAAATCGTATCCGGTAGGCAGGTTCGAAATCGAGCACCCCGGGTATGTCAGAATAGACATACGCGGTCTCAAAACGCACCGGCCGGCAGTTCGGCGACATCTCCGGTTTCACGGCCGAAGGCGAAGCCGTGAGCGGCGAGAACCACTACATACCCTACGACAAATTAGAAGACTGCTACTGGTACCGCCGCGGTCCGTCCGTGCACATGGGCTACACACTGCCCGAAAAAGAGGACATAGAGTATTTTTACAGCGAAGTGACGGTTCCCAAAGGCCGCGACGTGAACGGCACATACTTCATGCTTACTGGTTTTCGCGAGGGCTACATGGGCATTCAGTCGGCCGTTACCGACGAGGGCGAAAAACGCCGCACTGTGCTCTTCTCCGTATGGAGTCCGTTCACCACCGACAACCCCAACGAGATTCCCGACTCGCTGCACGTGAAAGTACTTGCCAAAGGCAACGGCGTAACGGCTCAGAACTTCGGCAACGAAGGCTCGGGCAAGCAGAGTTTCATGCAGTATCCGTGGAAGACCGGCAAAACGTACAAGACATTGGTGCAGGTACGGCCCGACGGCAAAGGCAACACCGTCTACACCGGATATTTCTGCAACGAAAAAGGAGAATGGATGCTGCTGGCACGTTTTCTCAGGCCCAGAACCGACACCTATTACAAAGGTGCGCACTCGTTCTTGGAGTGCTTCAAGCCCGAAACCAGCACACGCACACGCAGCGTGGAGTTCAAGAACCAGTGGGCATGCGACAAAAACGGCGTATGGCATGAAATCACCGATGCGACGTTCACCTGCGACGGCACCGGTCTGTCGGGCGTAAGGACCGACATGTACGGAGATGAGAACAACGGGGCTTTCATGCTTCAAAACTGCGGGTTCTTCGACCAGACCACCCGCTACCGCAGTTCTTTCACACGCCCCGCAACCGGCTCTGCCCCCGAAATAGACTTCGAGGCACTCGAAGCGCTGGCTCGGTAATCCGCACGCCGACCGACAACAAACGTATCGAAAGCCCGCCTGTTCATAAAAGCGATGGGCGGGCTTTCTTTGATACGGTTTTTCGACATGGCCCCCTTTATGCAGGCGGAGTTTCCGAATTCCGGCCGCATGCGGTTTCCCCTGCATTTCCGGGCCTCGTAAATTTTGGCAGGATTCGCAAAATAGGCGCACGACCGTTTTTGCGGTATGCAAATTTCATCAACGACAAACCCGCAGGCGGAATCTGGCATATACAGAACCGATTCCTCCAACGGGTATGATTTACAAACAAAAACAATGGAAAAGAAAGATTTGAACGATAAAAAGAAAACGCGGTAATCGATGATTTCGATTTCTCGCTGATAGCCGACTTCTTTAAGAGAGTTGAGCGGCAGGGACCCGGAGGCGAGCACGAGACAAGGCTTGCCGCAAGCCTGATTCCGGATTTCAGGCGGAAGATACGTATTGCAGACATAGGCTGCGGACTGGGAAGCCAGACGATGGTGCTTGCCGAAGAGTACGATGCCGACATAGATGCCGTCGATTTGCTGCCCGAGATGACGGAAGGCCTACGCAAACGAATCGAAGAAAAGGGATTGGGCGGCCGCATCCGTACAGTTCGGGCTTCGATGGACGCTCTTCCTTTCCCCGAGGAATCGTACGATTTGATTTGGGCAGAAGGGTCCGTCTTCGTCATGGGATACGAGAGGGGCTTGCAGTACTGGCATCGGTTCTTGAAGCCCGGCGGATACGTTGCCGTGACGGAATGCTCATGGCTCGGCAGCAAACGCCCTGCGAATATGGGTTGGATTGAGGACAACCTTCCCGAAATAGACAGCTTCGAGCATAAGATTGCACAGATGACAGGAGCCGGATACGAACCTTACGCACATTTCATTCTTCCCTGAAACCTGCTGGACGAAGAATTATTACGAACCGATGCAGCCGGCGATGGACACCTTCCTGAAAGAACATGCGAACAACACGTCGGCACAGGCATTCATCGACCGCATGAAAGAGGAAATCGCTTACTACGAAGAGAACAAGGATTGCTTCGGCTATGTGTTCTATATCGGAAGAAAAGTTCGGTAAGCACGTGAAATACCCCGAACCGTAATTGCAAGAACAGCGGAACCGACAATCGATTCCGCTGTTCTTATTATATACAGGATTGCCCTATCTTAAAATCGTTTTGAGCGAGCCTATCATATTGCCGTCCATGTAGACCTCAACGCGATACTCTCCGCCGGTTATACCCTCGCCGTTATAGAACACGCCCACGGCAAGGTCCTGATTCTGATAATCGACGTCTCGGGTGGCCGAATAGATAATCTTGTCGCCCTCGTAGTTAAAGGAGGCCGACTGCGCATTGGCCATCACATAGCCGTCAGGCGAAGTGATGCGGACATACACGGGACGCTCGCCCGGCTCGGTCAGCTCGTTGGCGGCAAGAGTGAAATCGACCCTAAGACGCGCGGCACGCGAAGCGCGGGTAACCTCCTTGTCGTTGGCAGAAAGGGGCACCAGACGTATGTCGCGGGCATGCACGACGGCTCCTATCCGGACCTTGGTACCGAGTTCCTCGGCCTTCTCTTCGGCGACCTCGGCACGCAGCTTGTGAGACTCCACCTCTTTTTTATAGGTGCGATTTTCGCTGATGAGCTTTCGGTTCAACGTGTTGAGCGAATCTATCTGATGAACGTAATTCTGCATCACCTTCCGCATTCCGGCGAGCCTGGTTTTTCGTAACGGCGAATCTTGGCATAGCTCAGGCGGCGTTCGTTCTGCAACTGCTCGATGAGCGAATCCACGCGGCCGCGCTCCACTCCGAGATTGTAGGAAATCGAATCGTTTTCCGTCTTCAAATTGGCGAAATCGCTGCGCACGGCCGTAAGCCGGCTGGTAAGGGTGTCGCGCTCGATAGCGAACTCCTTCTTAATCTGGCTGACCTGACGGAAGTATATCGCCGACAGGCCTCCGAGTACGACGACCAGTAAAACGATTACTATCTTGTAGCCTTTCAGAGTCTTGGAACCGCGCTCGTCGTATTCCTCGTCGTAAAAATCGTCCTCGTATCCGTTATTCTTGTCCTGATAATCTTTCATAATTTCAATAAATTCTGTCCGATTTGAATACGTATGCAAATATAATGAATTTTTTTCGAAAAAAACGCTACTTTTTGCCTCACTGTTGATTTTTAATTACCCTTTGAATACAAGAATGAAGAAAGTCATAGGCATGGGCAATGCCCTCACGGACATGCTGGTAAACATGAAAAGCGACGATACGCTCGCCGCCTTCTCTCTGGAAAAAGGCAGCATGAATCTGGTAGACACCGAACAGCAGAAGAAAATATCCAAATCCGTGGCGGGACTGCCCTACACCCTTTCGCTGGGCGGCTCCGCATCGAACACCATACGTGCAATGGCGCGTCTGGGCTCGCAAGTCGGCTTCATAGGCAAAGTGGGGCAAGACTCCACGGGAGATTTCTTCGAACAGGGATTAATCAACGTGGGCGTGCAGCCGTTCATCTTCCGCGGGCACAACCACTCGGGGCGTTGCGTTTCATTGGTCTCTCCGGACGGCGAGCGCACCATGATAACATATCTGGGCGCGGCAATGGAGATGACCTCCTGCGAAATATCGCCCGAAATGTTCGACGGATACGACTGCCTTTACATAGAGGGCTACATGGTACAGGATCACGACCTTATAGGCTGCGCGGTACGCACGGCCAAACAGTGCGGTCTGCAAGTGGCCATAGACCTCGCCAGCTTCAACGTGGTGGCCGAAAATCTCGAATTCCTGCGCTCGCTGGTATCCGAATACGTGGACATACTGTTCGCCAACGAACAGGAGGCGAGAACCTTCACCGGCGAAGACGAACCGCTCAACGCCCTGCAAGCCATATCGGAGATGTGTGATTTGGCGGTGGTGAAAATCGGAACCAAGGGCGCCCTCATCAAGCAGGGAGCCGAAGTGCTGCATGTCGGCATCATGGCCGCCGCCAAAAGAGTGGACACCACGGGTGCGGGAGACTATTACGCCGCCGGCTTCCTTAGCGGAATGTGTCAGGGGCTGAACCTGCGCCAGTGCGGTACAATCGGCGCAATCGCCGCCGGAAAGGTCATCGAAGTGGTGGGCACGACGTTCGGCGAAGACGCATGGAACGAAATCTTCAATCTGGCGACGAAAGTCAAAACGCAAAAATACCTGTTCTGATGCTGACCACCATAACGCTCGAAGAGATGGAGTTCCGCGCCTGTCACGGATGCTACGACATGGAGAAAATCGTGGGCAACCGCTTTACGGTCAATCTCTCCATAACGGCGCAGACTGGCGACGCCGCAGAAAAGGGACGACATCGGCGGAACGGTCAATTATCTGGAAGTCTATCGGGTTGTGGAAAAGCAGATGGCCGTGCCCTCGAACATAATCGAGAACGTGGCCCCTGCGCATAATCGACGCCGTGTACGACAATTTCGCCGGCGTGCAGCATGTAAAGGTTACGGTAAGCAAGCTGGCTCCGCCTTTGGGCGGCAAAATAAAAAAGGTCTCGGCCACGCTCGAACGATAGAATCCTTACCGTCGGCACAGCGCCCGACAATCATGAAAAAAAACGCAAGACGGCGGAGGATGAGTCTCTGCCGTCTTTGTTGATAACTTGATGATAATTCGGCAAAGCGGAGTACGCGGCACTCCGCTTTTTGCTATACTTTTGTATAGGTCGGCAGCCATCCGCATGGCTGCTGACGATTTATACGACAGATTTTTTTAGCACTGCAAAGCAGCAAAGACGAAACCATAAAGGCAACAACAGATGTCCGAAACAAAAACAACCGACTCCGCCCCGCTGAAAGAGTACCGATACTCCGATGCACTGCAAAAAGCCAAAGAGTATTTCAAGGGCGATGAACTGGCAGCCACCGTATGGCTCAGCAAATACGCACTCAAAGATTCGTTCGGCCGTATTTTCGAGAACTCTCCGGAACAGATGCACCGGCGTCTGAGCCGCGAGCTCGCCCGAATCGAAGCCGCTTATCCCGAGCCGCTCGGCGAAGACGAGATTTTCGCCCTGCTCGACCGTTTCAAGTACCTCATTCCGCAAGGCGGACCCATGACTGGAATAGGTAACAATTTCCAGATAGCGTCGCTGAGCAACTGCTTCGTCATCGGACACCGTCACCCCGCCGATTCGTATGGCGGAATCATACGCATAGACGAGGAGCAGGTGCAGCTCATGAAACGGCGCGGAGGCGTGGGGCACGACCTCTCGCACATCCGTCCGACCGGTTCGCCGGTACTCAACAGCGCACTGACATCGACCGGAATCGTCCCGTTCATGGAGCGCTACTCGAACTCAACGCGCGAAGTGGCTCAGGACGGCAGACGAGGCGCGCTGATGCTGACCCTTTCGATAAAACACCCTGACGCGGAGAACTTCATCGACGCAAAAACCGACACGGGCAAGGTCACGGGAGCCAACGTCTCGATAAAAATCGACGACGAATTCAAGCGCTGCGTTGAATCCGGAGAGAAATACCGGCAGCAGTTCCCAATCGACTCCGAAAGCCCGAAATACGTCAAGGACATCGACGCGAAGAAGCTGTGGAACAAAATCATACACAACGCATGGAAATCGGCCGGACCGGGAGTTCTGTTCTGGGACACCGTAATCCGCGAATCCATACCCGACTGCTATGCGGACTTCGGGTTCACCACCGTTTCGACAAATCCGTGCGGTGAAATTCCGCTGTGTCCATACGACAGCTGCCGCCTGCTGGCGCTCAATCTGTACAGTTACGTGAAGAATCCTTTCACGGAAAAGGCCGAGTTCGATTTCGACCTGTTCAAGGAGCACGTCCGCAAGGCCATGCGCCTTATGGACGACATCATAGACCTCGAACTCGAAAAGGTCGATGCCATAATAAAGAAAATATCGGCCGACCCCGAAGATCAGGACATACGGCGTGTGGAGCTTTCGCTCTGGGAAAAGATTCGCGACAAGGCGCTGCAAGGCCGCCGAACCGGTCTGGGCATCACGGCCGAAGGCGATATGCTCGCGGCGCTCGGACTTACCTACGGCAGTGCGCAGGCCATCGATTTCGCCGTGCAGGTTCAGAAGACACTCGCGTTGGAGGCCTACCGCACATCGGTGGAAATGGCCCGTCAGCGCGGTCCGTTCAAGATTTACGACTCGCATCTGGAAGCCGGAAATCCTATGATCGGCCGAATCAGGGAGGCCGACCCCGCACTTTACGATGACATGCTCAAATACGGCAGACGCAACATCGCCATGCTCACGATAGCCCCGACAGGCACCACCTCCATAATGTCGCAGACCACTTCGGGCATCGAACCGGTGTTCCGGCCGGTGTACAAACGCCGCCGCAAGGTCAATCCGAGCGACAAGGATGTAAACATAACCTACGTGGACGACATGGGCGAAAGCTGGGAGGAGTTCAACGTCTACCACCACAAATTCGTCAAATGGCTCGAAATCTCGGGATTCGACACCTCGCGTCTCGCCTCCGTTTCGGACGACGAGCTTCAACGGCTCGTGGAGGCGTCGCCGTACCACAAGGCTACGGCCAACGACATCGACTGGGTGGCCAAGGTGAAGATGCAGGGCGCCATTCAAAAGTGGGTGGACCACTCGATTTCCGTGACGGTGAACCTGCCCTCGGACATATCCGAAGAGGTCGTGGCCAAGGCCTACATGACCGCATGGAAATGCGGATGCAAGGGTCTTACGGTCTATCGCGACGGTTCGCGCAACGGCGTGCTGGTGGACGACAAGAAAAAGAAGAAAGCTCCCGCCGCAGAATACAAGGCGCCGCTCAAACGCCCGACCGAGCTGACGGCCGACATCGTCCGCTTCAAGAACGGCAACGACGACTGGATTGCGTTCGTCGGAATATACAACGGCCGGCCCTACGAGATTTTCACCGGACGAATCGAGGAAGACGCCATGTTCATCCCGCGCAAAACCAAGAAAGGCGTTATCATAAAGGTAAAGGACAGTTCCGGAACGAGCCGGTACGATTTCCAGTATACCGACAAATACGGCTACACGAACACCATAGGCGGCATTTCGCGCATGTTCGACGAGGAATTCTGGAACTACGCCAAACTCATCTCGGGCGTACTCCGCAACGGCATGCCGATAGTGGATGTGGTGAACCTCATCGACTCGCTGCATTTAGACAGCGAAACCATAAACACATGGAAAGCCGGTGTGGCACGCGCATTGAAGCAATACATCACCGACGGCACCCGCGACAAACGCAAATGCCCGCACTGCGGACAGAACACGCTGGTGTACCAGAACGGATGCCCCACGTGCATGTCGTGCGGATATTCCAAATGCGGATGAGTATACGATGATACACACGGCATTAGGTCGGATTTTTTTCGATATAAATTGAAGATTTTTTTGTACATTATTCAATAAATATATTTATCTTTGTGGTGTACCGCATCTTGTGAATTACAAGTTTTTACGGAATTTGTAAAGCATTGCCGATGTGTATATTAACTTATTAACAATAAATTGATTATGATTTTTTTCTTTCTTTTGGCCGTTTGCGCCGTCGGAAGCATGGCTTTCGCGCAGACCTACAAAGGGAGAGCAGTATCTGGTGAACAAATTCAAGGATAACTGGTTCGTTTCGGTAGGCGCCGGCGTTCAGACTTGGAACCGCATCGACAAGGGCGACGCGAAATACAATTTCAAAAAAACAAAGTCAATGGCGAAGTGGAAATCGGCTTCGGTAAATACTTCACCCCCGTATTCGGTGTTCGCGCAATGTTCCAGGGCGGATATTACATGAAGGGCTACAACACCTTGACTGGTGCCAACACCATTGCCGAGACGGTTTACGGCGACAAGGGAAGCGATTTCGCATTCAAATACGGATTCGTTCACGTAGACGGACTCGTAAACCTCAGCAACTGGATAGGCGGATACAAAGACCGCGTGTACAATGCTACGGCGGCTGTCGGGTTCGGTTACGCACGTTCGCAGAGCCGCGGAAACGACAACAAGGACAACGCTTTCGCAGCTTCGCTCGGACTCATCAACTCGTTCCGTCTTTGCAAAGGTCTGGATTTCAACATCGAACTCAAATCCATGATTGTCAGCCAGAAATTCGCCGGTGACGGCGGCAACGGTTCTTACGGCGCCATTCCTTCCGTAACGGCAGGTTTCACCTATAAGTTCAAGGAGCGCGGATGGGAGACCAACGCAGCCGCTATCGCAGCAGCCCTCGCAGCGGTAGACTACACTCCCTACACCGACCGCATCGCCGATTTGGAAGACGAGCTGGCAGCATCGCAGGCCCGTGCAGACAAACTCGCCAAAGAGCTTGCCAACGCACCCAAACAGCAGCAGGTCGTTACCGAGAACATAGCCGGCCCCGTTGCAGTGTTCTTCACTATCGGCAAGGCCAACATCTCGAAGAAAGACAAAATCAACCTCGAATACATCGCAAAGGCAATCAGCCAGAATCCCGAGAAGAAGTACACCGTTTACGGCTATGCCGACAAGGAAACCGGTACTGAGGCTTTCAACCAGAAACTCAGCCAGAAACGTGCCGACAACGTTGTCAAGGAACTGGTTAAACTCGGTGTGAAGGAAGACCAGCTCACCGCAAAGGGCATGGGCTGCAACAACAACCTCTTCGACGGTTCGCTCAACCGCGTGGTTATCGTGGAATAATTCCGAATAAAACATAAAAAAAGGAAAGTCCGGCTCTGTAAGCCGGGCTTTTCTTTTCATTCATATCGCCATACATTCAGCCTTTTTGACCGCTATCGGCCGCGTGAAAGATTTCCATAGTCCCCCAACCGGCGCACTTTCGTTATCGACTCGAACCGAATGCTCTCCTCCCGCATCTTTCGGAAATGTCGAGGAGTGTATTAATTCCGGCCATGCCACAGACATGCACTCGTCAGCAATGCGGGGCCATTTCGCCGAACCGGCATCACTGCAATACCGTACTTTATACGGTAACACGTTGCCCGATTCAGTCGTGGGGCAGCCGACAATGCAAACAGCAGCTAATGTCATTTAGGCCGGCCGACGGTCATTTGTCCGATGCAAGAGCCTGCTGCAAATCTATTTTCAAAGCATCGGCAACTCCTTTTGCCGTAGGCTGCGTCCGCCCTGTAACAGTTGCGCACATGCCGCTGCTTGATGAAAAGCCGGCAGTCGCCCATCGCCCGAGCGGTATTCTCGAACAACGCTTTCTGCTGCTGCGGGCTCATCAGTCTGAACAGTTTTCCGGGCTGCGTATAGTAATCCTCGTCGAACTCCCGCTCATCGTAGGCGAAAGCTGCTCCGTCGAGTTCCAGAGGCGGTTCTTTGAGTTCCGGCTCGTCCTCCCACTCTCCGAAACTGTTAGGCGTATAGCCGACCGCGGCACCGTAATTTCCGTCCACGCGCATGGCTCCGTCCCTGTGAAAGGCATGAAACGGACAGCGAGGCCTGTTCACCGGAATCTGCATATAGTTCACCCCGAGACGATAGCGCTGTGCGTCGCCGTAAGAAAACAGACGTCCCTGCAACATCTTGTCGGGCGAGAACCCTATTCCGTCCACAATGTTCATGGGATTGAACGCCGCTTGCTCCACGTCGGCATAAAAGTTTTCCAGATTGCGGTTGAGTTCCATTATCCCCACGTCATGCAGCGGAAAATCGGCATGATACCACACTTTGGTCAAATCGAACGGATTGATATGATACTGGCGGGCCTGCTGCTCGGTCATCAGCTGCACCTGCATTTTCCAGCGGGGATAGTCGCCGCGCTCTATGGCCTCGAACAAATCCCTCTGGTTGGACTCCCTGTCTTTCGAGATGACCTGCTCGGCTTCGGCGTCGGTAAGATTCTCGATGCCCTGCAACGTCCGCATATGGAACTTCACCCATGTGCGCACTCCGTCGGCGTTTATGAAGCTGTATGTATGGCTGCCGAACCCGTGCATGTGACGGAACGAACGCGGGATGCCCCTGTCGGACATGACGATTGTAACCTGATGAAGGGCTTCGGGCAGCAGCGTCCAGAAGTCCCAGTTGCTGTCCGCGCTGCGCATGCCGGTTTTCGGGTCGCGTTTGATTGCATGGTTCAGGTCCGGAAATTTGAGCGGGTCGCGCATGAAAAACACAGGCGTGTTGTTGCCCACCAAATCCCAGTTGCCGGCATCGGTATAGAATTTCATCGCAAAACCTCGTATATCGCGCTCGGCATCCGCAGCGCCGCGTTCTCCGGCAACGGTCGAAAAACCTCACGAAGCACTCCGTCCGCTTGCCGACGTGGCTGAATATGGATGCCCGCGTATAACGGGTGATGTCGTGCGTTACGGTAAAGACCCCGAACGCTCCCGAACCTTTGGCGTGCATCCGCCGCTCGGGAATGACCTCGCGGTCGAAATGCGCGAGTTTTTCGATGAACCACGGGTCCTGCAACAGCATCGGTCCGCGCGGGCCGGCCGTCTGGACATTGCGGTTGTCGGAAACGGGCCTGCCGTTCTCGGCAGTCAGTTTGTTCTTGTCCATAATTTTTCCGCTTTAATCGTTAATGAAAAGATTACGCAGAAAAACGTGAATGCAAACCTGCGGCCATAAACTCCCGCTACCGGAGCATGTGCCATATCTTGCGAAGCCGAACCGTATACCCGAACCCTCTTGCATAAAAAAACCGCCCGTAGAAATACGGGCGGTACCAAACGTCTTGCGAGCCGCAACCGAGACTTGAACTCGGGACCTCTTCATTACGAGTGAAACGCTCTACCAACTGAGCTATTGCGGCCTGTGGTTTGCGAGCGCAAATATAAGAATTTTTTCTTTTCCAACCATATTTTTTTCCTCCGGAAACGTTATTTTTTCACATATTACTTCGACAAAAGAGCCGAAGACGTCTTTTTTTACTATTTTTTTGTCGGAATTTATTCTATCTCGACAGAAATGATAACTTTCACTATTTGTCTGATTCTTCTGGTTGCCGCCTATTTCACTTACGGCACCTACCTCGAACGGATTTGCTCCGTATCGGCAGACAATCCGGTGCCGTCTTCCACATGCTTCGACGGTGTGGATTACGTGCCGATGCCGCGTTGGCGGACTTTTCTCATCCAACTGCTCAACATCGCCGGCCTCGGCCCCATTTTCGGTGCGGTCATGGGAGCGGCATACGGACCCGTGGCTTTTCTTTGGATTACGTTCGGAGGCATATTCTTCGGTGCGATGCACGACTTCGTGTCCGGAGTAATATCGGTGAAAAACAATGGAGTCTCGCTGCCCGAGATAATAGGCAAGTATCTGGGTTCGGGCGTCAAACTGTTCATGCGCATATTCTCCGTTGCACTCATGGTGCTGGTCGGTGCGGTGTTCATGTCCCAGCCCGCGGAAATCATAGCCGCCCGCATAGACTGTCCGGTGCTGGACGACAACATCGTAATAAACGGATTCAGTGCGATGCTGCTGCTCGTAATGGCCGTGATACTGGTCTATTACATCGTCGCCACGCTGCTGCCCGTGGACAAACTCATCGGCAAAATCTATCCGGTATTCGGATTCGCCCTGTTTTTCATGGCAATCGGCATATTCTGCGTTCTCGTATTCAGCAGCGAATACGCCATTCCCGAGCTCACCTCGCTGAAAAACCAGATAGCCGACGCAGACAAGTTTCCCATCATACCGACGCTGTTCACCACGATAGCATGCGGCGCGATTTCGGGCTTTCACGCAACGCAGTCGCCTCTCATGGCGCGGTGCATCAGAAACGAAAAAGGAGTGCAAGAGCGTATTTTTTCGGCGCTATGATTTCCGAGAGCATCATAGCACTCATCTGGGCCGCCATAGCCATGGCATTCTGGGGCGGAGTGGACGGTCTGAATCAGGCTCTGGCCGAAAACGGGAACAAGGCGGGAGTACTCGTGGACATAATCGCCCAATCGACGCTCGGAAAGTGGCTCGCCGCAATGGTGATATTCGGCGTAGTAGCCGCAGCCATAACTTCCGGCGATACGGCTTTCCGCTCGGCAAGGCTAATCGTGGCGGACTTCCTCGGCATGGAGCAACGGACGCTGAGAAAAAGAATCTACATCAGCCTGCCGCTTTTCGTCGGAGCGCTCGTCATAATACTTCTGATGCCGTTCAGGACCATGTGGAGCTATTTCGCATGGATGAACCAGACGCTTGCCGTAATCACGCTGTGGGCCATAACGGCCTATTTCTATCGGGCTGGCGGTCTGCGTTATCTGCTTTCGCTCATTCCGGCTCTCGTGATGACATACGTATGTTCCTCATACGTGTTCGTCTCGCCGCTCATGTGCGGTATGGAGAACCGCACGCTGGCGTATGCGGCCGGCGCGGCGGTAACCCTCGCAATATCCTTCTATTTCCTCCGTCAATTCAGAAATCAGCGTAGTCTCAATGGTCAGAAATCGTCTTAAACCCACTGCGGATCAAACATTCGAAATTCTCTGTCCTCCGTCCGAGAAGGGAGGCGATTACGATTTCCAGTACGCCATGTCCGAGTCTATGGCTCTCGAAAAACAGGGCGATATACAGGGTGCATGCGAAATGCGCTATCGGGCTTTTCAGAGAATCTTCGACCTGATTCCCGAAAAGGAGGAGATAGAACTCGAATGGGAAGACCCGAACACACAGGCCGCGATGATGATAATCAACTCCTCGGCCATAGACCATTTCCTTATCGGCGACTGGGAAATGTGCGCCGCCATGCTGGAATTTCTGCTCGAAATCGACCCCGAGGACCATATGGAGGCAACCATACGTCTGGCCTATTCGTATCTGGCGCTGGGAGAGTACGACCTGTTCGACGAAGTGACAAACGACATAAGTGAGAGGCATCCCGACAAACTCATTCTGTCGCTGTGGAGCGAATTCCGCCGCACAGGACGTTTCATCGACGGCGACCTGATTCGTTTCAAGCGCCGCTTTACGCCCTATTACGACGAATTTACGGCCGAGCAGCATCCCGTAGACGAAACCTATCTGACCGAAATCGAGAAAGACAAGCCAGCCCGTGAAGCCCTCGCCCGCGAGACATGGCTTCAAACCGAGCATCTGTGGCAGCTGTTTCCGGGTTTCATCGAGGCCCTGAAAACAGCATAGACGCACCATGTACAGTTGGGGAGACGACAGACGCTTCAACAGCTACTCGGGCCATTTCGGCAGAGTGCTCGGCGGAAGGGTCCAGAAAGTGGCCATAAACGCAGGGTTCGGCTGCCCGAACCGCGACGGCAGCGTCGGACGCGGAGGATGTACGTTCTGCAACAACGAAGCATTCACGCCGTCGTACTGCACACCCGAAAAAAGCATCGTCCGGCAGATAGATGAGGGCATCGAGTTCCACCGCAACCGATACCGCAAGGCCGAACGCTATCTGGCCTATTTCCAGTCCTATTCGAACACCTACGCACCGCTGCCGCGCCTGCGCGAGGTATACGACGAGGCACTCTCGCACCCCGACATAGCCGGAATAGTAGTCGGCACTCGGCCCGACTGCGTGGACGAGGCGAAGCTGGATTACTTCGCAGCGCTTTCCGCCGACAAGTACGTGGCAATCGAATACGGCGTGGAATCCACATTCGATTCGACGCTCGCGGCGATAAACCGAGGGCATGATTTCGCATGTGCGCGTCGGGCCATAGAAATGACCTCGCAGCGCGGCATACACTGCGGAGCGCATTTCATTCTCGGGCTGCCGGGCGAAAGCCGCGAGATGATGATAGAACAAACCCGAACGATAAACGCACTGCCTATCGACACCGTAAAGTTCCACCAGCTGCAAATATTCAAAGGCACGGCAATGGAGCGACACTATGCCGAAAACCCGCAATGCTACACGTTTTGGCAGGTGGACGAATACATCGACTTTTTCATAGAGATACTCCGGCGGCTGAGGCCCGACATCGTACTGGAACGCTTTGCCGGCGAGGCGCCGCCACGCTACCATGCCGGCCCGTGCTGGGGTCTTCTGCGCAACGAACAGTTGTGGAACATGCTCGACAAAAGACTGTCGGAAACCGGATACTATCAGGGCGAGCTTTATTGCCGTTAAACGAAAAAGGACTATATTTGCATCCGGTAATCAAAACTTTTTCGACATGGAATTAGCAGACATCCTTGCAATATCGGGACAACCCGGACTCTATAAATTCGTCGCACGCAGCACAAACGGCGTCATCGTGGAATCGCTCGTGGACGGCCGACGCATCAATGCCTCGGGCACCTCGCGCGTGAGCGCCATGACGGACATCGCCGTCTTCACCGAGGACGAAGACCTGCCGCTGGCGGACGTATTCACGGCGCTGTACAAAATATCGGACGGCAAGAAAACAATCTCCCACAAGGAACCTGCCGCGGCAATCGAGGCCGTGTTCGCAGAAGCCGTTCCCGCCTACGATCGCAGCCGCGTGCATCTGTCGGACATGAAAAAGATACTCTCGTGGTACAACATACTCATCGACTGCGGAATGAAGGAATTCAAACAACCCGCGGACAACGACGACAGCACGATAATAAAGTAACACGTTTTAAGATTCACACAAAAAAGTCCGGCGTGTTCTGCCGGACTTTTTTATTTTCCGACCCGACACACCACAGGTACAGGCCGCATATATCCTCTGCCGAGAACATTCATTTTTCGAGAAGCATCAGCTGATAATCCGTAACGTCGAGCAGGCGGCCGAATTTTAGCCCCACGGCCTTGAAATGCGAGACCTGCGAGAAGCCTAACCGCCGGTGGAGGTGTCCGGATGCGGCATTTTTCGGCTGTAATGCAGGCTATAAGAGCACGGCAGCCTTGCTCGCGGCACCGCTTTATCAGCTCCCGCATAAGCCGCTCGCCTATGCCCCTGCCCGTAAAGTCGCGGTCCACGTAGACGGTGGTCTCCCAAACTCCGCCGTATGCCGCACGCTCTTTCCACTCGTGGGCATAACAAAATCCGACGATGTGCCCGTCCTGCTCGCAAACGATATACGGGAAACGCCCGCAAATACTCGCAATGCGCTCCGACATCCGCTCTGTGCCGAGCGGCTCTGTTTCGAACGAAGCCGTCGAATCGAGTACGTAATAGTCGTAAATTCTCGCTATATCCGCCGCATCGTGCGCCTCAACGTCCCTAATCATAACTCCCGTTCAAGCCTCCCATCCAGTCAGGTCGGTCCAGCCGCCGGCAAGCAGTTCGCCACGAGGTTCGATGCCGCGCATTTCGAATCCGAGCGCAAAAAGGAATCATCGCGCTTTTTACGGTTTTCGACGGCACACCTTATTACAACCTTATCGACGTCCATACTGTCGAACGCATAGCGGCAAAGCGCACGCACACAGCGCCGCATGATGCCGCGCCCGCGAAACGGCGGTATGAGCCAGTAGCCTATTTCGGTCCTGTAAACGCTTCGATCCGTATCGCGGAATCCGGCAAGGCCGCAAAATGTCCCGTTATGCTCCACTGCAAATACGGTTTCGCCGGAAGCTTTCGACAAACCGGATGTATTTAAGCGAGTCGGAGACATCGAACGTCGTATCCACGAACGGCAGCCACCTGCGCATATCGTCCCGGTAGGTATCCAACGCATCAAATATCGTCTCGGCGTCCGTCGGTTCGATTCGCCTTAAAACTATGTTTTCGTCCACCCGTATCATCGTGCGAGAATCTCGGCCACCCTTCGGTTGGTTTCCTCGACAAGCTGCATCTGGTCGCACTCTACAAGCCGGCCGCCGGCAACGAGCATGCGACCCGCCACGAATACCGTGTCCACATCCGAAGCCTTGCCGCAATAGACGAGCGTCGAGACGATGTCGTGGCACGGTTGCAGATGCGGCCGCTGCAAATCCACCAGTATCACGTCAGCCGTAGCCCCTTCGGCCACGATGCCCAGTTCGCCCTGCTTCCCGATAGCCTTCGCAGCATTAACAGTACCGGCTTTGAGCACTTCGTATGCCGGCATCACGCACGGGTCGTCTCCCGCTGCCTTTTGCAGCAGAGCGGCCGTGCGCATCTCGTCCCACATGTCCAAGTCGTTGTTCGAACTGGCACCGTCCGTACCGATGCAGACATTCACTCCGCGCTGCATCATCTTCCACATCGGCGCGATGCCGCTGGACAGTTTCATGTTGCTCTGCGGGTTATGCACCGCCGCGACGCCTTTCGAAGCGAGTATCTCGATGTCCCTGTCGTCCACATACACCAGATGCGCCGCAACGGCCGGACGTTCGAACATGCCCAGACTGTCCACGTACTGCACCGGAGTAAGACCCGCCGCGGAGGCGATGCTTTCGACCTCGCTCTTGGTCTCGGCTATATGCGAATGGATGCCGACCCCGTACTTGTCCGCCACCTCTATCCCGCGCCTGATGTTTTCGCTCGAACACGAATAGGGCGCATGCGGCGCGACCATGACCGAAAGCCTGTCGCACGAAGCCGCAAGACGCACGCTGAGTTCCATATCCTGCTCGAAAGCCTCCATGTTGGAATCTATGAAACACGGCGAGAGCACGGCCCTGATGCCCATCTGCTCGACGGCCTCTCCCACGGCATTTTCGTGCCAGTACATATCCGTAAATGTCGTCGTGCCGCCAAGAAGCATCTCGGCTATGCCCATACGGGCGCCTACGTATATATCATCGCGCGTGAGCCGAGCTTCGAAAGGCCATATACGTTCATGCAGCCACGGCATGAGCGGCATATCGTCCGCATAGCTGCGCATGAGGGTCATCGCCACGTGCGTGTGCATATTTATAAGACCGGGCATGAGCAGTTTTCCGCGTCCGTCTATCTCGGTAAGTCCGTTTCCGCTCTCCGCACAACTGCGTCTCGAAACTCTCGATACGCCCTTTGTCATCGCTGACAAGGCATATCTTTCCGCCGCAAAGACCGACCGACGCAGTGAAATATTCGGTCCCGCCGCCCTCTGCCGTCATCGGCAGGACGATGCACGATGTGATAAGATAATTCGTCATTCGATTGCTTTACCTCTGATTACTATTGTCTTGCGTCTTACGTCCGATGAGTTCGAATAGACTTCGATAGCCTTGTAGAACATGCCGGCCTCCTTCTTGCTGGGCTCGTATATTATGCGTATGCTTCCCCTCTGCCCGGGCATGATCGGTTTTTTCGGATAGTCGGCCTTGGTGCACGAGCACGAAGTCACCGCCTTGGTTATCACGAGCGGCGCCGAACCCTCGTTCGTAAAATCGAAAACGCACTCTATCTGCTTCGCCTTGTGCGGCACCTCGCCGAAGTTGTGCTCCGTCTTTTCGAAACTCAGCATCGCCCCGCTCCCCTGCCCGAAAACAGAAACGAAAGCGAGCAGACACGCCGCCATTAAAACGATTTTTTTCATAAAAAAGATTCTTTGTTTACTTAGTACGTCGAAAAACGTAGGTTATTGTCCCGCGCTGCACGTCCTGTCCCTCGGCAGCCGAGAAACGGGCCTGACGGGCTGCTTTGAGCGCGGCGCCTACAAGCTCCATGTCGGCAATCGAGGTGCCTACGGCCTTGGTTGCAGAAGTAACGTTGCCGGCCGCATCAACCATTATGTTCACAATGACCTTCCCTTCCTCATCCGCATTGTAGAGCGGTTTTGGCAAAGAGCCTACGAGCTTGCGGCCGCTCAAATCGAAAGAACTGCCGCCGGAGCCGATTCCTCCGCCCTCGGTGTGGGCTCCGTCTAAGGAACCGTGCTCAACACCCTGATTGCCCTCGCCCTCGGTCTGCCCCTCGCTTTTCGACTGACTGCCCTGAGTGAGGCCGGGAAAAAGAGCCTTTGGGATTCGCCTCGCGCGGCTTCGGCTGCTCTTCGACAACCTCTTTCTGGGGTTTTCTGGGTTTCGGACTTTGAACCACTTCCGGCGCGTCCTCCTCTTCGGAGGTAAGCATCGGCTCCTCGGGCTGCACGTCCTGCGGCTTCGGTGCCGAAACCCTCTCCGAACGGTCGCTGAGCGCCATATCGAGTTTGCCGCCCGCATCGTCCACGCTACCGAAATTGACGAGAATGCCCTGCTCCGTGTCAGGCCGCTCGATACTCATCGAAGCGAACAGCATGAGCGCAATCCATGCGGCGACATACACCGCCGCTGCAATGGCGCCCGCCCGTCTGCCTCTCTTCTCGTCCGGTTCGTAGTAATACATGGCGTCTTACTTGGGCCGTGTAGCCAGAATCAGTTTATAGTTGTTTTCCAGTGCGATATTCATCACCTTGACCGCCTCTTTCATCGGCACGTTCTCGTCGCAATGCAGCGAAATCATCGGATTCACCTTTCCGTCGAGCTTGGCATGCAGCGCGGCCTCCAAATCCTCGAAAGCCACCGGTTCCAGTTCCACGTAATACTGCAAGTCGGAAGATATGCTGACGGTCGTGTAAGGTTTCTCTTTGAGTTGGTTGGAACTTTTGGGTAGCACCAGACGCAGCGCATTGGGGTTGATTAGCGTCGTTGCCACGAGCATGAATATGAGCAACAGGAACATAAGGTCGGTCATCGACGCCGCGCTGAACGACTTGTCCACTTTCGAGCCTCTCTTTATAGCCATAACGCCCCTACTCCTTTACCGGTTGGTTCAGAATATCCATGAAAGCTATCGAGTTGGCTTCCATCTGAAAGACGAGTTTCTCGATACGCGCCACGAGGAAATTATATCCGAAATAGGCAGGAATACCCACGATAAGACCGGCCACGGTGGTGAGCATGGCCACGTACATACCGCCGGCCAGAATACTCATATCGACGGTTCCGCCGGCGCTCTCCATTGCCATGAAAGCCTGCACCATTCCGATAACCGTTCCCAAGAATCCTATCATCGGCGCACCGCCTGCAATCATCGCAAGATAAGGAAGGCCGTTTTCGAGTTTGGCCACCTCCAAGTTGGCGGCATTCTCGATGGATGTCTGCACGTCGCTCATCGGGCGTCCTATGCGCTCGATACCCTTTTCGACCATTCGCGCGATAGGCGTATCGGTGCGGCGGCACGACTCGACAGCCGACTGAATCTTGCCCTCGGAAATCTTGTCGCGTATGCGGTTCATGAAGTTCATGTCCATCCGAGAAGCCTTGTGAATGGCCACGTAGCGCTCCACGAAGATGAAAATCGTGACGCCGCCGAGCAGCAGAAGCACCCACATAAGCCAGCCGCCGGCCAAAAACAACTCCCAAAGACTGTACGAAGTCGTCGTCTGCTCAATCATCTGACCCGCCACCATTGCCGAATCGGCAACCTGTAAAATGCTCATAATATCAACTGTTTTTTCGGTTTCTCAACTATTCTTTTCCGCTGCGTGCCGCCTGCCGACCGGCGCGTTTTTCACGCTGCCGCTGCGCACGCTGCTCGATTTTGGCTCTTTTTCGAGCACCAAAGTTAGCAAAGTTCTGTTTAATTTCACGAAATACGTCGCCCAGCGTATTAAAAATCTTTCTTGTAATATATGCCTATGCCGTTCTCCTGCAAACCTTGGTTCTCGTCGAAACGGTCGATGGTCTGCGAAAAGCCTTTGAGTTTGAGGTTGCCGGCGCGGTCGATAAGCCACGTCAGATAGAAGTCGCCCGTAAGGTTGCTGGCATTGCTGGCGGCGCCCACAGATGCGCGGTCCACCATGTAGTTCCCCTCGATTTCCAGTATGAGGCGATTGTCTATCAGCTCTTTCGAGAATCCGAAATCGAATTCGTCGTTGGCCGTCTCGCTCTGCGGGATATACCGGACGATGATGTTGTATTTGCTGGTCGAGAGCCAGTTGCTAATCGAATTCGAAAGCAGCTGGAATCCCGTCGCGGTAGAGCCGAAAGAGCCTGCGCCGAGCGTCTGCGCCGTTGTCGCCCCCTCCGAGATGAAGCTCTTGAAGGCCAGAAGCCAGAAGAACTGCGTGGCCACCGATTCTTGGGAATTGAGCGCATTGGCCAGTACGTTCTTGGTTTCGGTATCGGCCGTGGGCACCTGTACGTCGAAACGCACCGTCGGCTGCGAAAGCCTGTCCGACAGATAGATGAGACACTCCACCGGCACCGGACGCCGCTGATAGTCGTCCGTATAGTTCATCAGCGGGGCAATCGAGGTTTTGAGCCTGTACACGGCCGTAATGTCTAAAAAGCGCATCTTCGGGTTCGCCGGTCCACGTAATGGAACTGCCGTCGACTATCTCGAACCTGTACTTGGCCAAATCCAGAAGCGTCAGCTGGTAGCTGCCTTCGGTTATGCTGCACGTCCCGTACATCGAAAATTCGTCGTTCTTGGGATTTATGTGCATGTCCACCGTGCCTTGACCGCGCCCTTTTATGACATCTCCCGTCGAGGGGTCTATCACCAACTGGAATTCGGCGTCGGGAGTAACGTTCACGGTCATGTTCATGCTCAACGACGAGGGGCCGCGGCTTTTCTGCCGCTGCTTGCGCTCGTACATCATCTTTTTGCGCACCAGATAGTTGGCGCTGTCCGCCGCAGGACGTGCAGCATCGCGGAACACTATGAAATCGTCCTGCGTGAAATCCCTCTTGCCGCCCAGCGGCAGGAAAAACTCCGACTTGCCTTTCGTGGTGGCCACTACGGTCATTTCGGTGCCGAGCCGCGAGCCTCGTATGGAGGCATAGCCCGAAGCGTAGACCTTTCCGTAAAACTGGCTGTTGTCCTTTTCGGTCGTATTGAGCACCAGCACGTTGTCGGGCCTCACGCTCACGTCGTAGCGAACGTCTTTGAGCGAGTTCAAATTCACCGTAAGCCCCACTTCGGCGCTTCCGCCCTCCGAATCGCGTGCGTTAGTCTTGCGCAGCGAGAGCACGTTGTCCGCAATGTCGATTACGGCGTCGTGCATCGAATAGGTCACGTTCGTATATGGTATGCGCGTCGAGTAGTGCGGAATGTTTATCACGCCGCCCAATACCGCATGCTTCATGGTACCTGTAACGCGCACCGAGGCATTGGCCTTTCCCGTATTGTCGGCAATCACGCTGCCGAGCACCGGATTCATCAGCGACAAATCCAGACTGTCGAGTTTCGCATTGACCAGAAAACGGCCGTCCGCGGGGCTGAAAAAAACCGCGGACCACCTGCTCGGCCGTCCGTCGGTTAAGCACGTCGAAACGCACCCTCTCGGACTGGAAATCCCATCCGCTTTCGAGCAGCAGAGGTGCGACACGCACGTCGTTCACGTGCATGCTGTCCACCATGATATGCGCGAACAAGCGTCCGCCGCGAAGAGCCGACGACATGTCGGCATAGCCGTTGGTGCTTCCGCCGACACGATAGCCCATCTCGCTCGTGGCGTTGAGCAGCGGACCTATGTCGAAATCGTGCAGCGTAAGACGAAGCGTATCCTCGGCATTGCGCGAGGCCACGCCGTCCACCCTCAACAGGTTGTCTCCGCTGCGTATGGCGAAATCCCTGATTACGATGCGCTGCGTATCGTACACTATGCCGCGGGTCATTATCTGCCAGCGTTTGTCTCCTCGCGTAACGTAAGAGGGCGAAAAACGCATCGAAATCCGCGTGCCAGCGTCTTCGGTCTGCGTCATGTCGGCCCTCAGGCCCAGCAGCGCAGAGAACCGTTCCTCCTCGTTGGAAAACATGGTGGAAAGATTGACATGCCCGTCCTTCGCACCGCCCATCACGGCCAAGTTGGGCAAAAAGAATTTACCCGCATAGAAATCCTCGGAATTGACGTACAGCGAAAGCGAATCGCCGCGATTGCCGGACGAGACGTTCACCTTGGTCATCAGTATATTCTTGTACTCCACGTAATCCGACCGTGCGGAGAGCGAAAACTGTTCGGAGTAGGGGTTGAACATGAACGACAGCGAAGTTCCCGGGGAGAGCTGCACGTAAGGCACGACGGCCGGAAGCAGGCGGTCCGCATTCTTCACATCGAGCGTAAGCAGCGAATAGCTGCTGGCGTCCGAAGCATAGAGCCGTCTGTCACCGGCATCGACCTCCTCGCCCGCACTCCCTTCGTAGAGCACCGGCAAATATCCTCTGAGGAAAGTTTTCAGATAGTCGAACATATCGCGGTAGCTGAGTCTGCTCTGGAACTCGATGTCCATGAATTCGGACGTGAAGTTCAGATATTTGCTGTGTTCGGAATTCTTGCCGGTCAGCTTCATGGAGGAGGTTGCGAGCGTATCCGCGTCGTAAACGTACCGTGCATCGGCAACCTCGACATAACCGTTCAGGTTATCCATTCCGATGCCGTGGGCATGCGCCGACACGACAGCCGAAAGCACCGACACCGAATCGCGCGTATTGATTCCTATGCGGGCCAAATCGGCGGTGCGCAGATTCAACGCCACATCGTACCACGGGACCTGCGAATTGAAGTCCATCACTCCGCCGAAATCGAAATCCAGATTCGAATCGGCCGAGACTATCCGGCCGTCGAAGCTGCGGTCTTCCACCCTGCCGTCCACCCTTATGTCGTGATAGCGGTATCCGAGAAACTCCGCTCCCGAGACTTCGGCTTCCACCGCGCCGGCAATCCCGCCTCCCTCGGAAAGCGTACCTGAAAACGAAGCATCCGCCCACACGCGGCCCAGATTCTCCACCTCGGCCACGCGACCGACATTGAACCCGCGCAAGACGGCTCCGCACAGCAGGCTCGCGCACTCCGGCAACCGAATCGCGCATCGAGACATTCAAATCCGCGCCGCCCGCTGCGGAAGAAAGCTCCGCCCGAGCTTCGAAATCCGAAAAAGCCGCCCGTAAAGTCGCCCTTCACATGAATTTTTTTCCGGCATTCGAAATCATTCTCGCAACGGACTGCGGCAGCGTCCGCCCCGCAAAACCGCGCATTATCGCATTTATGCCCGCAGCCGAAGTGGCAAGTTTCGACACATGCACATCGATGCGGGCCTTATCCAAGTCCGGCAAACCGCGGCTGACAGCCTCCAACGCTATCTCGGAGGAATAGGCCGAAGCGCGGGTAAGCGACACTTCCAGTTCCGAGACTGTCTTGCGCGTCGATAAATCGACGTCTTCGAGCGTAAGGGAGCGTCCCGCCAAAGAGGGCACGAAATATTGCAGGCTCGCGGTGCTTACGGTCGAACCGGCCGAAACCGCATCCACCTCGACGCTGTCCGTAAAGTTCTTGTAGCTGCTCCACGCATCGCCTACGAGGTACAGGTGCGGCAGCGACAGAAAAGAATCGGGCGTCTGGATGTTCAGATGCTCGAAAAGCAGCTTGCCGTCGCGTATGGTGAACTTCTCCACCGACATGTCCCTGACTTCGAATCCGCTGCGCTCGGTGAAAACGAGGCGGTCTATACCCATGACTATGTCGCCTCCGCCTATCGAAAGGCCGTCCAAATCGGCCGTAAAACCCCGAAGCTGCATGTCGGAGTAATTCACGCCGCCCTTGTACGGACGCGGAGCCAGACGCATCGTAAAATCCATGTCGGAGGCCTCGATTCTGTTTATGCTCAAATGGAAGCGGCCGTTGCCCTTCGGTCTGTCGCCACGTATCTTGGAGACAATCTCCTTGACGTTCATCTCTCCGCTGCGCCCCTGCCGCAAATGGAATCCGCCGCCATAAAGTCTGGCCGTTCCGAACACCAGTCCTTTGCCGGCAAGGCCCAAATCCAGCACCGCTGCATCCAAATATTTTTACGTACAGGAGCGTATCGCCCGTAAAAATCCTCGACATAAAAAAATCCTCCAAGACGACCCTATTGACCGAGACTTCACATCCACACGCCCGATTTCGATTCGCGTTCCGAGAAATTCGGAAGCCTTTCGGGCCGCAGTCCGCGCCGCATAATTCTGCACCGCAGGCACCGACAGCAGCAGCGAAAGCCCGAGCGGCAAAATAATCGACAATAAAACCAGCGTCGATATTACGGCTACCGATATTTTTATAACTTTGCTCATCGAAACGTGCGGGTAACAGCTTGAAATAACTTACAAATTTAAGATTTTTATCCGGATAAAAAAACGAAAAACATGGACATAACCGTTTTTGGGTATCGAATCCTCATGCGACGACACTTCGGCAGCCGTATTGCGCGGCGGAGTGCTGCTTTCCAATGTAATCGCCTCGCAAGCCGTTCACGTAAAATACGGAGGCGTAATACCCGAACTGGCCTCGCGCGCCCACCAGCAAAACATCGTTCCCGTAGTGGATACGGCACTCGGCGACGCCGGCATTACGGCGGACAATATCGATGCCATCGCATACACCCGCGGCCCCGGGCTTCTGGGTTCGCTGCTGGTCGGCACATCCTTCGCCAAAGGCCTGTCCATCGCAAAAAACATACCCATGGTGGAGGTCAATCACTTGCAGGGGCATATCTTTTCGCACTTCATCGACCTGCCCGACAGACAGCTTCCGCATCCGTCGTATCCTTTCCTGTGCCTTCTGGTTTCGGGAGGGCACACGCAGCTGGTCGTGGTGAAAGCGCCGTTAGAGATGGAAATCATCGGAACGACAATCGACGATGCCGCGGGCGAAGCGTTCGACAAATGCGCCAAGGTCATGGGCCTGCCCTACCCGGGCGGACCGGTCATCGACCGTCTCGCAAAGCAGGGCGACCCCGAAAAGTTCAGCTTCGCCAAACCGAACGTAGACGGATTCGATTACAGTTTCAGCGGCCTGAAAACCTCGTTCCTGTATACACTCAGAGACAAAACGGCCGAGTGTCCCTGACTTCATCGAAAGCAACAAGGCAGACTTGTGCGCCTCGCTGCAAAAGACGATTATCGACACGCTGCTCAAAAAACTCATAAAAGCCGCCAAGGAGTACAAAATCCGCGACATCGCCATAGCCGGCGGGGTTTCGGCCAACTCGGGCCTGCGCAACGCCGTATCGGAAGAGGGGCGTAAAAGAGGCTGGCGCGTATTTTTACCGGAACTCAAATTCACGACGGACAACGCCGCCATGATTGCAATGGTCGGCTATTACCGCTACCTGCGCTCGGAGTTCTCCGACCTCGGCGCAACTCCGATAGTCCACATGTAGCGCGGCAGTCTTCGTCCGAGGCGGCCGAGAATTTCGGAATCGAGAACAGTGCTTTTGCCGCAGAGAGAGTGCAAGACCCTGTCCGATAAAAACATATAGCCCCGGCAGGCTGCACCTGTCGGGGCTATACGTTTTACCCGAACTATCAGTTCTTGAAGACTATCTTGTCGTCATCGGCGGAAATCACAATCGGACGCGAACGGTCGATATTTCCGGCGAGAATCTCCTTGGAAAGCTCATTCACCACGTAACGCTGAATGGTACGCTTAATCGGTCGGGCACCGAACATCGGATCGAATCCCTTGTCGGCAAGCCATGCGCGGGCCGGCTGTTCGACTTTCAGCTCTATGCCGTTTTCCCGGAGCATACGCTCTATGGTGCGCATCTGTATATCGACTATTTTGAGCGTCTCGCGCTTGGTAAGAGGCGTAAACATCACAATCTCGTCGATTCGGTTCAGGAACTCGGGTTTGAGCTGCTGCTTCATGAGCTCCACCACCTCGCTGCGGGTCTGCTGCACGACGCTCTCGGGCACGCCGTTCTCGTCGGCATTCTTCGAGAAATTCTCCATAATCAACGACGAACCCATGTTCGAAGTCATGATGATTATGGTGTTTCTGAAATCCACGGTACGACCCTTGTTGTCGGTAAGACGACCGTCGTCGAGCACCTGCAACAGGATGTTGAACACGTCGGGGTGAGCCTTTTCTATCTCGTCGAGCAGCACCACGCTGTACGGTTTGCGCCTTACGGCCTCGGTAAGCTGTCCGCCCTCGTCGTAACCGACGTATCCCGGAGGCGCTCCGATAAGACGCGACACGGAGTGACGCTCCTGATACTCGCTCATGTCGATACGTGTCATCATGTTCTCGTCGTTGAACAGAAACTCCGCAAGCGCCTTGGCCAGTTCGGTCTTGCCCACACCGGTGGTTCCCAAAAAGATGAACGAACCGATAGGCCTGCGGCTGTCGCTAAGGCCGGCCCTACTGCGGCGAACGGCATCCGAAATGGCCTCTATGGCCATGTCCTGACCGATTACACGCTTATGAAGTTCGGCCTCCATGTTCAGCAGTTTCTCGCGTTCGCTGGCAAGCATTCTGGTTACCGGTATGCCGGTCCAGCGCGATACCACCTCGGCGATATCCTGTGCATCGACCTCCTCCTTAATCATCGCGCCGCCGTCGGTAGACATCGACAACTCCTGCTGCAAGTCGGCGATATGCGTCTCCGTTTCGCGTATCTTTCCGTAGCGAATCTCGGCCACGCGACCGTAATCGCCCTGACGTTCGGCCTCGGCAGCCTGCACTTTGAGCTCCTCGATATGCTCCTTGTCCTGCTGGATTTTGGAGAGCAGATCGCGCTCGCCCTGCCACTTTGCACGGAGCGCCGTCCTCTTCGAGTTCAGTTCGTCGATTTCGCGGGTAAGCTCCTCGACCCTGTTCTCGTCGTTTTCGCGGCGAATCGCCTCGCGCTCGATTTCGAGCTGTCGTACACGCCTGTCGAGCGTATCTATCTCCTCGGGCACGGAGTTCATTTCCAGTCGAAGTTTCGAGGCCGCCTCGTCGATAAGGTCTATGGCCTTGTCCGGCAGAAAGCGCGACGTTATGTAACGGTGCGAAAGCTCCACGGCGGCGATAATCGCCTCATCCTTGATGTGCACCTTGTGGTGATTCTCGTAACGGTCTTTCAGACCTCGCAGGATGGATATGGAGTCCTCGGTCGTAGGCTCGTCCACCATGACTTTCTGGAAACGGCGTTCAAGGGCCTTGTCCTGCTCGAAGTACTTCTGGAACTCGTCGAGCGTAGTGGCTCCGATAGTGCGCAGCTCGCCTCTGGCCAGAGCGGGTTTCAGAATGTTGGCGGCATCCATGGCGCCGTCGCCCTTGCCTGCACCGACAAGAGTATGAATCTCGTCGATAAAGAGCAGGATATCGCCCTCTGCGGATACGACCTCCTTCACGACCGCTTTCAGACGCTCTTCGAATTCGCCCTTGTACTTGGCACCTGCTACCAGCGCTCCCATGTCGAGCGAATAAATCTGTTTGTTTTTCAAATTCTCCGGCACGTCGCCGCTGACAATACGATGAGCTATGCCCTCGGCAATCGCCGTCTTGCCCACGCCGGCCTCGCCGACCAGAATCAGGGTTGTTCTTGGTTCTGCGCGAAAGAATCTGCAAGACACGTCTTATCTCCTCGTCTCGGCCGATTACCGGATCGAGTTTTCCGGCCCGCGCCTGCGCATTCAGATTAATGGCGTATTTGCCCAGTGCATCGAATGTCTGGTCGGAAGTCTGCGAATCCACGGTCGAGCCCTTGCGCAGGTCCTTTATAGCGGCAATCAGCTCATTTTCGCTGACCCCGTTGCGTTTGAGAATGCGCGAGGCCTCGCCTCCGTCGGCAAGAAGTCCGAGCAGCAGATGCTCCACCGAAGCATAACGGTCGCCGAACTTGGAAGTATAATCCGTAGCTTTCTGTATGGCTCGCGAGGAGTCGGCCGCGAAATACTGCTCGCCGGAGCTCCCGACACTCTGGGAAGCGAATCGACGGCACGGCCCGCCTCCGAGCGCAGACTCTTCATATTCACGCCGACACGCGAGAGCAGGTAAGTGCCCAGCGAATCCTCGTCCTGAATCAGAGCGGCGAGAATATGCACCGGCTCCACTGCCTGATTGCCCTTTGCCGAAGCAATCGTGAAAGCCTGTTGCAGAGCCTCCTGCGCCTTAATTGTAAGTGTGTTGATGTTCATATTCATTTTTCTCCTTTCGATGCTCCGTAACTGCAAAACATTTGCCACGGGCAAAACAAGGAAAATTTGTCAGAACAATATGCCATAATTGTCATTCGAACGCCTAAACATCTGACAATCAAAGACAATATGACATACAAAGAATCTCCTCTCTGGCAGAAGCCGCATATTTTTCAGAATTCCGAACGATTACCGACACGAGTATGCACTCCGGAATAAGCACACAGCGCGGCCTCGAAATTAGATTTTATTCCGTTCGACCCAGCGCGTAAGCTCCACGAACATCGGCACGTCGAGCTGCTCGGCACGCAGCGTGAAGAACGGATGCACGGCACCGCCGAAATCCCCGAACACGGCCCGCAGCGAATTGCGCAACATCTTTCGCCTTTGGCCGAACGACGCCTTGACCACCTTTACGAACAAAGCCTCGTCGCAATCCAGATGCTCCACCGAATTCCGGCGCATCCGTATAACCGCGCTCTTGACTTTCGGGGGAGGATTGAACACGCCCTCGCTGACGGTAAACAGATACTCCATGTCGTAATAGGCCTGCAACAGCACGCTCAATATTCCGTAATCGCGGCTGCCTGCTTTTTCGGTCAGACGCACCGCCACCTCGCGCTGCACCATGCCGACGCACTGCGGTACCGAATCGCGGTTTTCGAGCACCTTGAAAAAAATATCTGGGAAGAGATGTTATACGGGAAATTGCCCACGACGCTCACCCCCGACGGGAAACGTTCGGCAAGATTCATCGTAAGAAAATCACCCTCGACAAGACGAGAGGCGAACTGCGGATAGTGCGCACGCAGATACACGACACTCTCGCCGTCTATCTCCGCGCCGTAAGTGACGATATCGTTGCGCGACAGAAGAAACTGCGTGAGCATGCCCATTCCCGGGCCCACTTCGAGCACGTCGCCCCCGCCATCGACAGCATCGGCGATGCGTGCGGCGATATTCCTGTCGGTCAGAAAATGCTGACCCAATGCCTTTTTGGCCCTTACTTCCGTCATCGGCTCCGATTAATTGCCCTGCTCGCAAATGAACTTGATACGAATCAGGCGAATCTCCTCCTCGGTGTAGTCGGCACCGAGTTCGCGCACTGGCCTCATCGAGCGAGTCGCTCTTCGCATCCTCCTTGAAGTAGAGATATATGTCCTCGGCCTTATCCTCGTCCATGTACTCGTTGATGAAGTACGATATGTTGAGTTTGGTACCCGAATTGACGATGGTCTCTATCTCGGTGAGCAGTTCGTCGAAATCCAGATTCTTGGCCTGTGCTATGTCCGCGAAATCCATCTGGCGGTCGATGCTCTGAATGATGAACACCTTGTTGCCGCTCTTCGACGCCACGCCCTTGACGACCATATCCTGCGGACGGACAATCTCCTTCTCCTCGACGTAGGCCTTGATCAGCTTCACGAACTCCTCACCGAACTTGCGAGCCTTGCCCACACCCACGCCGCTGATGTTCTGCAACTCCTCCAACGTCACGGGATAGTGGACCGACATGTCTTCCAGCGATGGGTCCTGAAATATTACGAACGGAGGCAAATCGTGCTGCTTGGCCACTTTCTTGCGCAGGTCTTTGAGCATTCCGAACAACTCCTCGTCGGCCGCACCGCCCTTTCCGACCGGCATCGCCGCGGCATCGTCGTCCTGCTGCGCATCGTAGTCGTGGTCGAGCGTCACCGTAACAGGGACGGGCGACTCTATGAACTTTTCACCGCGGGCATTTATGGCCAGCAGGCCGTAGTTCTCTATATTCTTATCCGCGAGCCCCATGATGAGCGCCTGACGAATCACGGCACCCCAGAAGCCCGGATCCTTATCCGCACCCGAACCGAAGCTCTCTATCTTATGGTGTCCGTAAGACTTAATCATGGCGGTCGGCTTTCCTATAAGCACGTTCACCAGATAGTCGGCCTTGAACCTGTCGCCAATCTCGCGCAAGGCCAAAAAGCATCGTCACCATATCTTCCGTCGCCTCTATTTTCGGCTTGGGATTCAGACAGTTGTCGCAGTTTCCGCAGTTATCCTCGGTGAAATCCTCGCCGAAATAGTGCAGCAGCGTCTTGCGGCGGCAAACCGAAGACTCGGCATAGGAAACGGTCTCCTGCAACAGCAGTTTTCCGATTTCCTGCTCGGCAACGGGCTTGCCCTGCATGAACTTTTCGAGTTTCTGTATATCCTTGTAGCTGTAAAACGCGATGCAACGCCCCTCTCCGCCGTCTCGGCCGGCACGTCCGGTCTCCTGATAATATCCCTCCAAACTCTTGGGAATATCGTAATGTATCACATAGCGCACATCGGGCTTGTCGATACCCATGCCGAACGCTATGGTGGCAACGATTACGTCGGCCCGCTCCATAAGAAAATCGTCCTGATTGTTGGCTCTCGTGGCAGCGTCCATGCCGGCGTGATAGGGAAGCGCCCTTATGTCGTTGGCTACCAGAAGTTCGGCCAGCTCCTCGACTTTCTTGCGGCTCAGGCAGTAGATTATGCCCGACTTGCCCTCGTTCATCTTGATATAGCGGATAATCTCCTTGGTGAGATCGTTTTTGGGTCGTATCTCGTAGTAGAGATTGGGTCGGTTGAACGACGACTTGAACACCGCGGCATCGAGCATTCCGAGGTTCTTTTGAATATCCATCTGAACCTTGGGCGTAGCGGTAGCCGTAAGCGCGATTATCGGGGCATTGCCTATATCGTTTATAATAGGACGTATGCGGCGGTATTCGGGTCTGAAATCGTGTCCCCACTCAGAGATACAGTGAGCCTCGTCGATTGCGAAGAACGAAATTTTTGATTTTTACGCAGGAAAGATATGTTGTCCTCCTTGGTGAGCGACTCCGGTGCGAAGTAGAGCAGTTTGGTCTTGCCGGCCAGAACGTCGCTGCGCACCTGCGCTACGGCTGTCTTGTTGAGCGACGAATTGAGGAAGTGCGCGACCCCGTCCTCTGCGCTGAACGTGCGCATGGCATCGACCTGATTCTTCATCAGTGCGATGAGCGGCGAAATGACTATGGCCACGCCGTCCATTATAAGAGCCGGCAACTGATAACAAAGCGACTTTCCGCCGCCGGTGGGCATCAGCACAAAAGTATCCTTGCCCGCCAGAACGTTTTTGATTACGGCCTCCTGATTTCCCTTGAAAGCGGAGAAGCCGAAATACTCCCGCAGTTTGTCGTACAACAACGTATCGTTTTGGTTCTTCATCCGTTCAGACATGTTTTTTTGTCCAGTTACAGAAAATAAAAAGTACACAAAATTTCCAAATTTCACTAACTTTGTAAAAAAATTTCTTACCAAACATGAGATTATACACCACCGACCTGGTCAAGAAATACAAGACCCGCACGGTAGTAAACCATGTGTCGGTCGATGTGCAGCAGGGCGAGATAGTCGGTCTGCTGGGTCCGAACGGCGCCGGCAAGACGACCACCTTCTATATGATAGTGGGACTAATCAAACCCAACGAAGGCAGCATACACCTCGAAGAGGACGGAACGGTCACGGACATAACCTCGTTTCCGGTATACCGCCGTGCGCAGTTGGGCGTAGGCTATCTTGCTCAGGAGGCCTCCGTATTCCGCCGTCTGAGCGTGGAGGACAACATAAAGGCCGTTCTGGAAATGACCGATTTCAGCAAGGAGTACCAGCGTCAGAGACTTGAAACGCTCATCGAGGAGTTCTCGCTGCAAAAGGTGCGCAAAAGTCAGGGCATACAGTTGTCCGGAGGCGAGAGACGACGCACCGAAATCGCCCGTGCCGTCGCCATAAACCCAAAAATTCATCCTGCTCGACGAACCGTTCGCCGGCGTGGACCCGATTGCCGTCGAGGACATACAAAAACATAATAGGAACACTGAAAAGCAAGAACATCGGCGTCATCATCACCGACCACAACGTTCACGAGACATTGAAAATCACCGACCGGACCTATCTGCTTTTCGAAGGCAAAATCCTCAAAGCAGGCACCGCCGAAGAGCTTGCCGATGACGAACAGGTGCGCAGGGTGTATCTCGGCAAAGACTTCAAAGGCTCAGATAGACGCATGGAAAAATACATATCCGAAGGCTCCGTTTCGGGCACAGTCACTCCGCCCAGTTCGAAAAGTTATGCCCAGCGCTGCATAGCCGCCGCGCTGCTGTGTCAGGGAAAGACAGTAATACGGGCCGTGGAAATGTGCGACGACACGCACGCGGCCTTTCGGGTGGCACAGGCATTAGGCGCACGGGTAGAGAGGCTCGACCCTCACACCTATTCGGTACACGGAGGGCTAAATCCGCAATCAGACATTCTGGACATCGGCGAATCGGGTCTATCGACGCGCCTTTTCACCCCCATAGCTTCGCTGTGCCGCCGGCCTATAACCGTTACGGGGCACGGGTCGATTCTGTCACGTCCCATAGACATGATGACCGCGCCGCTGCGCAGTCTCGGAGTGCGGGTGCAGGACAACGAAGGCAGGCTGCCGCTCACGGTTCAAGGCCCCATACACGGCGGGCAGGTTCACGTGGACGGAAGCGTGAGTTCGCAGTTCGTAACCGGACTTCTCATGTCCCTGCCGCTCGCACAGTCCGACACAACTATATACGTCAATGACCTTAAAAGCATCCCGTACATAGACATGACCATCGACACGATGAACCGTTTCGGCGTCGAAATCCAGCACCGCGATTACAGCGAGTTCTATGTTCCGGGTGCGCAAAGCTATACACCGACCGATTTCAGCATCGAAGGGGATTGGAGCGGCGCCTCGTGTCTGCTCGCCGCAGGAGCCACGGCAGGAAGCGTCACGATACGCAATCTCAGCGAAGTATCGCTGCAAGCCGACGTGGCGATGATTTCGGCACTTTCGAAGGCCGGCGCCGAGATAATATCGACCAGCGATTCGCTCACCGTTTCCCGACGCGAGCTGCGCTCGTTCGTATTCGACGCCACCTCGTGTCCCGACCTTTTTCCGGCACTGGCGGCACTGGCGGCCTCGTGCGACGGCATATCCGAAATCAAGGGCACCTCGCGGCTGCTTCACAAGGAAAGCGACCGCGCTCTGGCCATAGCCACCGAATACGGCCGTCTGGGCATAAAGGTAGACATCGCCTCGCAGCCTGACACGATGCTCATATACGGAGGTCCCATGCACGGAGCCGAAGTGGACAGTCACAAAGACCACCGCATGGCCATGTCGCTCGCCGTAGCGGCGCTCTCGGCCGAAGGCACCACCGTAATACGCGGAGCCGAGTGCGTGGCCAAGTCATACGGCGACTTTTGGGACGATTTTGAAAAGATATACCGCAAACAGTCATGAATTCACTGGGACGCAAATTCAGAATATCGATTTTCGGGGAGTCTCACGGTCAGGCCCTCGGAGTAGTCATGGACGGCGTACCGGCAGGCATCGAACTCTCGCAGCAGGACTTCGAGCCCGACCTCGACCGTCGGCGCAGTGGAGCGCGAGGCACTACGCCCCGCAAAGGAGAGCGATACGCCGCACTTGGTATCGGGCGTTTTTCAGGGCCGAACCACAGGAGCGCCGCTCACCGTTCTGTTCTACAACGAAAAACACCCGTTCGGCGGACTACCGCAATCTGGTGGACATGCCGCGTCCGTCGCATGCCGACATGGTCGCAGCAGTGAAGTTCCGCGGCTTCAATGACTACCGCGGAGGAGGGCATTTCTCGGGGCGCGTTACTCTGGGAATCGTCGCCGCAGGTACGGTCGCAAAGAAAATCATAGACAAAGGTCCGCATATCGTCGCGCATAGTCTCCATCGGCAATCAAACGGATTCCGACAAGTTCCAGCAAGTAATCGATAAGGCAATGAGCGAAGGCGATTCGGTAGGAGGGGTAATCGAATGCACCGCCTCGGGATGCGACGCAGGCTGGGGAGAACCGTTTTTCGACTCGGTGGAAAGCGTCGTATCGCACCTGATGTTCTCGATTCCGGGAGTAAAGGGAGTGGAATTCGGCAGCGGGTTCGCAGGCGCTGCGCTCACTGGTTCGCAGAACAACGACCCCATCGTCTCCGCCGACGGCAGGACCGCCACCAACAATGCAGGCGGAATAAACGGAGGCATCACCTCGGGCAACGACATCGTGGTCCGCATCGCCGTCAAGCCGACCGCCAGCATATCGCGTCCGCAACAGACCTTGAACCGAGCGACGGGCAAGGTCGAGGAGCCTGATAATCAAAGGGCGCCACGATGCCTGCATAGCGCTGCGGGCCGGCGTGGTCGCAGAAGCCGCACTCGCAATAGCCCTTGCGGATTTCTCGCTCATCGCCCGATAGGGCCGGGGACACCGACAGACAAAAAAAGCAGTCCGGAACTTTCTTGTTCCGGACTGCTTTGTTTTTACTCCCGCACGGCTTCCCCGAGACCGTGGCACAGCCCGCCGTACTCTGGCACCGATTTTGGATATTGTCAAGGCATGAAAAACTCTTATGAACGAACAAAAAGGAGTACAATTAAAATTCAATGTCTATGAAAAAACTTTTCCTTTCAATCGCAGCGCTTCTGGCAGCCGGCATTTATACGGCTGACGCACAAATGTGGAGTTTCGGTCCCCAAGGCGGGTGTAGCAATTTCTTCCGCCAACGGCGTACAGGATTCGCGTGCCCGCGCGGGTCTGGTGGCAGGAGTTTTCGCAGAAGTCGAAATGAGCGACTGGTTCGCCGTTCAGGGCGAAATCCTTTATTCGCAACAGGGTTTCGACTCAAAAAAACCGCAGGCAAAAAAATTCCCGCTATCAAATCGACTTCATCACCATGCCTCTGGTCACCAAGTACTATCTGATAGGCGGTCTTAACGTGCAGCTCGGCGCGCAGTTCGGGTATCTCATCAATGCAAAAAACAATCTGCCCGGCGCTTCGCGCCAAAGCATCAAAGGCGAAACGAACCGATACAACGTGGGCATCCTGACAGGTCTGGCCTACGACTTCGATTTCGGACTGGTCCTGGAAGGCCGCTACACGCTGGCTCTTACCGACACGTTCGTCAATACGGCAAAACAGCGCGGCGGTGCATTGCAGGTTATGGTCGGCTGGAAATTCTAAAAACGGTTTTTTTCTACGAACAAAAAAATCGGGCAAGGCTTCGGGGTGTCTTGTCCGATTTTTCATACACGTCTTCCGAATCCGCCGCTATCTCTGCCAGCCCTCCATTACATAAACAGACTTCATGGAGTTTATGCACGCTGCCGCGGCCGTTCCTGTGCCACACCTCTATTCTCACGGCATAGGGTTCGCCCCAATCGCCCTCGTAAATGGTGAACTCGCGCTTCGAGCCCACACGCGCGAATGCGTCGTGTCCCGCCACTTTTTGCCTTGTCCGCGACTCAATCTTCCGCACGGAAAGAGGAATATTCTCCGTCACCTCGAAACATTTGAGAAAAATCTCCCCGTCGGGCAGCGGAGGCGAATAAAACTCATAGCTGTAAATACCGCCCTGCACCCCTTTGCGTATAATCAATGCAGGCCTGTCCGTCGAAATCTGCGGCAGCGGCGCGTCCTCCGCCGCCGGAATCTCGCACCTCAACCCCGCAGGTACAGGATGTCGCGCTCCGAAATCATCCCTGCAATCGGCCATACGGCCTCTCAGTACCACCCAGCCGGCAAATGCGACGAGCGCGGCAAGCAAAACCGGCAGCACCCGTTTCAAGGTTCCGGCAGTGCACGATTTCATATCAGAGCCATTTTTTTGTATCTGAAATACCCTATCGTAAGTCCGGAGAAAGCGACCATGAGAATCACTGTCAGCCAGAACGCCCACGGATACGTGGCGAAAGGCAGGGCCACGTTCATTCCGTATATGCTGGCCACGAGCGTCGCAGGCATGAAGAACACCGAAGCCACGGTGAATATCTTGACGATGTTGTTCTGCTCGATGTTGATAAGGCCGAGCACCGTATCGTGCAGATAGTCCAGACGTTCGAAACTGAAATCGGCATGCGAAATCAGCGAATTGACGTCGCGCATCATAAGCTGTATGCGCGAATAGACGTCGCTGGGGAACTGTTCGCTGCGCAATATGCCCGAGAGTACTCTCTGACGGTCGAAAATGTTCTCCCTTATGAGCATGGTGCTCTCCTGCATATGGTTGATACTCTTAATCATATCCTCGTCGATGTGCTCCTGCAAACTGACCTCCTTGTTCAGCGAGGTAATGCGGCGTGCGACGCTCTCAACCAAATCGGCATCGAAATCTATGCGCACTTCCAGAATGGATATGAACAGATGGAAGCCCGTCGGATATGCCTTGTAGTTCATTTGCAGCCGCTTGGATGCCTCGCTGAAAGTTCTGAACTCGGCATTGCGGACCGACACCAGAATACCTTCGGCTATGATGAACGAAACCGGTTCCACGACAAAGCTCTCGCCCTGAGGCAGGAAGAAGTTGGAATTGGAGATTATCGCGTTTTCCGTCTCGGAGTACTTCGAAGAACTTTCGATTTCCTCCACCTCCTGACGCGACAGCAAATCCACATCCATGTAATCCTCCACGGCCTTCTGCTCCTTTACCGACGGCGACAGCAGGTCTATCCAGAGGATATCGTCGTAACCCAACTCCTCGAACAGGTCAAGGTCGGCGTTACGTATAATCTTATTGTGTTGTTTCAGGTAAATGGTAATCATAACAATCACGGTTAAGTCGGACATTTCGTTTTTTCACAGGCCTGTTACCTGTACGAAAGCCTTCAACCGGGATTGATGCGCAGAGTGGTTTTAAGTCCCGAATCCCAGAACTTTTTCAGCGCCTTGTTTTTCTGATTATCGAATATATAGTCCGCCTTGCAGGTCAGAAAATCGTAAGCGTCTGGCCGTTCGGCATACGCAGACGAGCAAATCGCCTCCCATACGTGTTCGAGCCCGAACGTAAGAGACTGCTCCAAAGCATCCAGCGTCGCATTGCCCACGCCCGAATGCGCAACCCAAACGGCATACACCATCGGCACCCGCTCGGCCGCACTCCAAAGTTCGGTCAAATCGTATACATGGGAAAAAAACCGGCGGCGGCACCTTCCGCCCCTGCGCCCGCAAAGACGCATGCGTCGGATTCCGCCATATCCGCGGCAGCCGGCAAAACGTCGGCACACTCGATGCTTGCACGCGCTCCACGTTTTTTCGTTGCAAGAATGGCGGCATAATACCCTTCCGTAAGAGTATCGGGAGTATGGAATATACGCTCGATTTTTTCTATCGGCCCGCGCCCCGCGAGCAGGCATACGCCGGATTGCGGACCGTAACCGACACAATACGAAGAGACTATGTCGGCATCCTTTATTCCAGGGAGTTCTCCTACCGGCAGAAGAGCGATATCGGCCCGACCGGCTGCAAAAGCCGCGGCACTATGCGACGGGGACGAGCACACGACATCGACATGCAGACAATCCGCATGCTCGATACCGTAAATCAAAGGTACGGTATTCAGCCCCTCGGGGGGCAGCTATCGCTACACGACGCTCCGTCATCCATAAAAAGCTAAACACTTCGTTTTTTTGCAAGTACGGCTGCGACGATACGCAGCACCGACTGCAAAGTTAATAAAAAATAAATGAATTACTTCGAAGAACTCGAATTTTTACTTTCGACCAGCTCCACGAACCTGTCGGTAAGCTGCACGCCCTGTCTGCATGCTCGGCTGAGAACGCGCCAGAAATCCTCCGCGACCGAACCCTCTGCTGCATCCGAATATTGTACGCCGTTTTTGAGTTCCCAAACTTCGACCAGTTCCTGCGCCTCGCGTATAGTCATAATATCACTCCCTGTTTTTAGAATCAATCCATATCGTAACCGGACCGTCATTTACGAGCTCCACCTGCATGTCGGCCCCGAAACGTCCGGTCGCAACCTTCCTCGAAAGCATGCCCTCCATCGCTTTGACGAAAGTCTCGTACATGGGTCGAGACACCGCCTCGGCCGCCGCACGCACGTAAGAAGGCCTGTTGCCCTTTTTCGTAGACGCCATAAGCGTGAACTGGCTCACCACCATCACCTCGCCTCCGGCGGCGCTCACGTCGATATTCATCACCCCGTTCTCGTCATCGAACACCCTCAGGCGGCATATCTTTCCGGCGAGCCACTCCACGTCCTGCGACGTATCCGCATCCTCGACCCCGAGCAGAACCAAAAACCCGCGCCCGATTTCGGAAATTTTCTGCCCGTCGATGCTTACCGAGGCGTGTCCTACTCTCTGTATCAATGCTCTCATATTCTTTCCCTTATTCTACTGGCTTATATCCACCAACTGCTGGCGATAGGCAGCAAGTATGCGCGATTTGGAGATAAATCCCAAATAACGGTTGTTCTTGTCCACCACGGGCAGCATCCACGTTCCGGCCTCCTCGAAACTGTCGAGCACGCTCTGCATGTGCTGGTTGGAGAGTATCTTGTCGGGAGGCGGAATCATGTATTCGGTTATCTTGGTGCCGTATTTCTGCACATTGAACATGTCCTCGCGCAAATCGTCTAACTGCACCACACCCAAAAGCTCGCCGCCCGCATCCAGCACGGGGAAGATGTTGCGTCTGGCCGTCTTTATTATCTTCACCAAATCGCCCAGCGTGGCGGAAACCGAAAGGGGTACGAAATCCGTCTCCATCAATTTGTCCAGATTCAGGAATACGAGCACCGACTGGTCCTTGTTGTGCGTCAGCAGTTCGCCGCGCTGTCTGAGCTGCTTGGTATAAATCGAATCGGGGTCGAGATAATAGTCGAGCGCAAAGGAAATGGAACTGACCAGCATGAGCGGCACGAAAAGTCCGTATCCGTTAGACAGCTCCGCGATAAGGAATATCGAAGTCAGCGGCGCTTTCATCACGCCCGACATCACGCCTGCCATGCCTACCAGCGCAAAAGATATGAGCGGCAGGTTCATTCCCAGAAATGTATTGCCCGTATATGCGACTATGACCCCGATATACGCCCCCACGAACAGCGACGGAGCGAATGTTCCTCCGACGCCGCCCGCAGCGTTGGTAGCCGCCATGGCCACCACCTTCAAAAACGGGGTAGCCAGCAGGTACAGAATCACCACCCACGTGATATTGCGATAGTCGTAAAACAGCGAGTTGTCGAACAGCGGTTCGATGCGCCCGTTCATCAAATCGGTGAATGAACTGTAACCCTCGCCGTAAAGAGGCGGGAAAATGAATATCAGTACGCCCAGCACGACACCGGCGATAAGCCATTTCATGTACATGCTCTTGCCGCCGAAAAACGCCGACACGCGCGAATTGACCGTCGTGAAATAATACGACATCAGCCCGCAGAGCACCCCGAGCAGGGCGTACATCGGCAGATTCTGGAAGCGGAATGCATCCGGTACCGTCACGGCGAGTATGGGGTCGAATCCACGCAGGAAAAACGACAGCGTAGTGGCGGACACGGTGGCGATTAGCAGCGGCACGACGGACCCTGCCGTAATATCGAACATCAGAATCTCGAACACGAAAATCACGCCGGCAATCGGCGCCTTGAATATTGCGGCGAGCGCTGCTCCGGCTCCGCAGCACAGCAGCAGCGTCATCTGCTTGTAGTCCAGTTTCAGCAATCGTCCTATATTGGAGCCCATCGCCGCTCCCCGCCAGAACAATAGGCGCCTCAGGCCCCACGGACCCTCCGAAACCTATGGTTGCGGCACCGCCCACGATAGGCGTCCAACAGTTGTGCGGCTTGATTTTCGAGCCGGTCTTGCTCATGGCGTAAAGCACGCGCGTCACGCCCTCGGATATCTGGTCCTTGACCACGTACTTGACGAAAAGCGTGGCGATGATTACGCCCACCACGGGATATATCAAATAAAGGACGCTCGCCGAATCGACCTTGAACCAGCTTACCAACCCCTGTTTGATGCCGTAAAGCAGAATTTCGAAAACATACGTTCCGAATCCGGCCACAAGCCCGACTATGCAGGCGAGCACCATCATGTAAGCTGGCGGGTGGTCAATCGACCCGCCTTGTGCAACAAATAACGGTATATGGTCTTTATCCGCTTGAACATTTCTCGCATCTCGATTATTACGGCAAAAGGCTGACTCTGCAAATCCCGAACCGTTCGACTGCCGCGACAGTGTCAGGCGATGACCGTCGTGGCTTCATCGGGCCGTATCCGCAGAACCGGCATCCCGAAAAATTCAGAAACGGTGTATACCCATTATCTCGCGTACCTCGCGCAGCGTCTTGTCGGCACTGATGCGTGCACGCTCGGCGCCCTGCTCCGTAACGCGGTGCAAATAGGCATCGTCTGACTTGATGGCCTCGATACGCTCCCTGATAGGGGCAATGGTCTTTATGATATCTTCGGCAAGCTGTTTTTTGAGATCACCGTAGCGAATCTGACACGTATTGTACTTGTCGAGGAAATACTCGACGGTATCCGGAGTGGATACGGCACGCAGAATGGTAAACAGATTCTTCACGGGTTCCGACATGGGTGCACCGGGTTCCGTAGGGCCGGAATCGGATACGGCACGCATCACTTTCTTGCGGATTGCCTCGTCGCTGTCCGACAGAAACACCCCGTTGCCCTCGCTTTTGCCCATCTTTCCCGAGCCGTCCAGACCGGGTATCTTCACCAAATCGTGCCCGAAATTATAGGGCTGGCTCTCCGGAAAATAGTCCACTCCGTAGAATGAATTGAACCGGCGTGCATAAAGGCGCGTCATCTCCAAATGCTGCTCCTGGTCCTTGCCTACGGGGACCTTATCGGCGCGATGCATCAGAATGTCCGCAGCCATGAGTACCGGATAGCAGAGCAGGCCGGCATTCACGTTCTGCGGCTGCTTGCGAATCTTGTCCTTGAAAGAGGCGGTACGCTCCAACTCGCCCACATAGGCGTGCATGCTCAACAGGAGCGACAGTTCGGCTACCTGCGGCACGTCGCTCTGAATATATATCGTAGCGACATCGGGGTCGAGACCTGCCGCCAAGTACTCCGACAGCACGTTTTTCACGTTTTCGTGCAGAATCGACGGGTCCGGATGCGTGGTCAGAGAGTGGTAGTCGGCAATAAAAAAGAAGCAGCGTGCCTCGTGCTGCATCACTATGAAATTCTTCAACGCTCCGGAAGTAATTGCCAAGATGCAACTGGCCGGTAGAGCGAATTCCACTTAAAACGGTTTCCATAAACAATATATAATCTATTTTTCAGTCTACAAACAAAAACGGCAGTCCCTTGCCGGGAGACTTTCCAAAAAGCAAAGATAGCAAAAAGCGCGAAATGATAACAAAACTATTTCCTTACGGCAACGGATGCCTGATAGGCGGCCTCGCGTTCGGCCTCCTTTGGCGCTCCACGCGGGCCGAGAGACGGATACTCAACTCATAGAGTCCGTACAAAGGCAGTGAGACGAGAATGAGCGAAAAAATATCCGGAGGGGTTATTATTGCCGCAACCACCATCAGAAGCACGAGGGCGTGTCGTCTGTACTTGCGCAAAAATGCCGGAGAAATCAGCCCCATCCGCGTAAGGTAATATATAAGAAGCGGCAGTTGGAACATCGCGGCACAGGCAATGGAAACGATTATGACGGTCGAAAAATAATCGCCCACATCAATCATATTGGTAATCATTGGGCTGGCCTGATAGCCTACGAAGAAATTTACCGACAGCGGGGCCATGATGAAATATCCGAACAGCAGTCCGGTGAAGAAACAGACCGACACCCACAACACGAACATGCGCGTTCCGGCCACCTCGCGCTCGGTGAGAGCCGGACGGACGAACTGCCATATCTCCCAAAGAAAATACGGCATGCCCAAAGCCAGCGCCACGACAAAAGACACCTTCATATGCAGGTTGAACTGCCCCGCCATGTAGGTGTTTATCGTATGGAAATCCAGTTTTTTAAGCCCCAAGGAATCAGGGTCCACACTCAAAGACGTATGCGCCCAGCCGTTTATCCACACACACAGAGCCTGAAACTGCTCCCCTATCCAGACGAACAGACGGTTCGTCGGGAAATTGGGCTTTTGCGGTCCGAACAGAATCGTGTCTATGATGAAGCCCTTGAAGCAGAATGCCACAATCATGATGATGAATACCGCTGCCACGCTCCGCACAAGATGCGGACGCAGAGCATCGATATGCTCAAAAAAAGTCATTTCGGCCGACTCCTGCTCCTGCCGTTTACTCATGTTTCAAACCCAAAAAACGTACTCGGCACTTTTCCCTTTCCTACTCCTTGGATTCGGAATCTATCTGTTTGGGCTCCGAAGGCTTGTTGTTTTCGGCACTGTAATCCGTATTGATGGCATCCTTGAACTCCTTGACGCCGCGTCCCATGCCGCGCATGATTTCTGGAATCTTCTTTCCGCCGAAAAAGCAGTATCACGACAAGTACGATTATGGCAATCTGCCAAACGCCTATAACACAAGGTACAAAACATAATTATTCGTTTTTTTGTTCGACAATATAACGTAACAAATATAACATTTAATATTCTTTTCTGCAAAAAAGGCGCAGCGGCAACCGCTCCATACCGTTCCGACACATCCAACACTTACAAGCCGGCCCTTGCGGTTCCACAACCCGACGCCTCGCCTCTGGTGCATCCCGAACCTGCGGATTCCGGCCGGACCTCATAAAGGGAAACGCACCCTCTTTTGCAAAAAATCGCGCCAATCTATTTATAGTAGCTCAATATCAGTGATTTATATACGTCCCATATAAATAGAGACAATGATTCGGCAACGGTTCTCTGTTTCTGCAATCGCATACTTCACCCCTCAAACGGCCCGTTATCTTCAATGCAAAAGGTCTGCTTCCGATTTGCGGAAGCAGACCTTTCAAAGATACTGCACAATGTCTTTTCTGTGTGTTATTTGCTCTTCTTCGAAGATTTTGCGGTTTTTGCACCTTCGGCAGCATCCGCGCTCAGGTCCTTGATACGGATGTTGCGGAACTTGACACCTGCTCCGTGGCCGAGGAATCCGATGTGTCCGCTCTTGTTGAACAGACCCGGGTGATTCCTGTGGTCCACAGTGTACTCGTTGCGGCCGGCACCGTCGGGAGCCACGTTATGACCCTGACAAGCCTCGCGGATATTGCCGTCCACGATGACCTCGCCGTTCACCGTAACCTTGATGTTGTCGCCGATAGCCTGTACCTCATAGGTATTCCAAGTGCCCAGACTCTCGGGCGATACCTGTCTTTTGGCAGGAATGATACCGTAAACCGAACCGTTTACCTGATACTCGCGCAGACCCTTGTAAATCGGAGCGTCGTGGTCGAGAATCTGAATCTCCATTCCCTCGTATGCAGCGTCCACGCCCATGGGGGTACGGATTCCCACACCGTTGTTCACGCCTTCTCTGACGAAGCAGAACTCGAAGCGGTAGATGAAATCGCTGAACTCCTTGACGGTGTAGAGGTTTCCTCCGCCGCCGTACTGAGCCGTCACGTAAATAGTTCCGTCTACGGGAACATAGTCGGTCGTATTACCGGTCCACTTGTGCATCGAAGTTCCGTCGAACAGCACCTCGAAAACCTTCGGCAGCCTCCTCGGCGGAGAGCTCGAACACCGGAGTCGAAGGCAGCTCGTTGATATAAAGGTCGCGGAACTGCACCGGAGAAGCGGCAATCAACTGAATCTGGCCTTTCACATAAGCCGGAATATCGCGGTTGCAGGCATTTTCCAGAATAGCGTTCTTGATAACGGTCACTCCGTTGATTTCGGCACTCACGCGGTCGTTCACGACCTTGACGTAAAGCGTATTCCACTCGCCGGCTTTATTGTCTGCCTTCGCGAGCGATTTGTCGGCCGACTTGATGTTTCCGGCAAGTGCGCCGGAGTTCTCTCCGCCAAGATTAATCTGCGGAATCGAACGGATGCCGAGTCCGGCCTCACCGTCGGTCTTATAGTCGATATACAGTTCGAAGTTCTCGTAATCCTTCGCTGCGGCGAGTGCGCTCCGTGCGGAACCTGTGTACTCGATACCGTCTTCGGTAGCGGCCCAAACAGCAGCTGCGGCAGCATCGGCCTCGGCCTGCATCTTGGCAAGTTTCTTGGCTTTCAAGGCAGCTCTCTGCTCGGGGTCGAGAACCACTGCGCTCCAACCGTCCTTCGTTCCGTCGAATACGGCTACATAACCGTCGTCCTTCACGCGAGGCAGAATCTTGCCGTTGATTTCATCGACAGCATATCCTGCATCGGCAGCACTCGGATTGTCTTTTCTTTCCTGATCGTATACGTCGCGAGCCTTGATGAGGGCATTCTTGACTGCGGCACCGTTAAGTTCGGTATTTTTGCTTGCAATATTCTTGACTGCGGCGGCAGCTGCACTTGCGACCTCCTTATTGTCGAGATACTTGGCAGCCAGCAGCAGACCGTGCAGCGAGCGGGTGTCGGCCAGCGCCGAGATAATCGACTTCTGAACGCCTGCGTAAGGAGCTGCCTCCAAGGCCTTGCGATAGAGCTGGTATTTCTGGATTCCGGTGAGAGTCTCGGACGATTTCACCATCTGAGTGTATCGTGCCAGAGCCTTGTCCTTGTCGGATGCGTCACCGACTGCAATGCCGTAAAGAATATCTATCATCGCGGGGTTGTTCACCTGCAACAGAGCGGCCAAAGCCTCTTTCTTGCTGTCGGAACGATAGCCCTTGACGAGTTCGTCGATAGCAGCCTGACTGCCGGCCTGCGCCAGAACGGGATAATACAGAGCCTTGTTCTTGGAAGAAGCCATGCGTGCGGCGGCTTTCGCATACTGCTCGTCGGCGGAAAGACCCGAAACCGCATTTTTTTCAGACCTGCCTGAATTTTGCCGACATACTCCGCGGGAGCGTTTTCGAGCAACTGGCTGAGCTTGTCGAAGTCCGCAGGCGAAGACACGCCCGAAAGAGCGTCGTAGGCGGCTGCCTTGACAGCTGCATCCTCGGAATCGAGAAGAGCGTACACCTTGGGAGCGGCAGCGCTGATACGGCGTTTTGCGACCATCGGCAGAACTGCACTTTGAGCGGCAGCATCGCCGTCCAGAGCGCAATCAGACCCTGCGAAGCATCGCCGTTGAAAGCGAGCAGAGTCTGCGGTTGCGGCTGCGCTGTTCTTGCCTCCTATCTGTGCGGTCAAAGCATCCAGAGCCTTCTGACCGCCGATTTTACCGGCAGCATCGATTGCGGCAGCGGCTATGGCCTGATTGTCGGAAGAAATCTTGGCTACGACAGCGTCAATTTGACCCTCGACATGATTTGCACCGAGGAAATTGATGATGTCGATTTTTAGCCTCGTCGGAAACCGATGCCATCTTCTTCACGATAGCGGTATAAACCTGGTCGTCAGCAATGCCGGCTGCGGCGAGCAATGCTCCGTTGCGGTAAGCGCGGTCGCGGTCGCCCAGTGCGGTCGTAATATAGGAAAGACCGTTCTTGCCGTTCACCTGAATGATTATATCCAGAGCGGCAGAGCGGATGTTCGATTTCTTGGTAGCTTTGAGAAGCGATTTGGCAGCGCCTTCGGCAGTCTTCTTGTCACCGGCCTTGACCATGGTGTTCAGAAGGTTCACATATGCACTGGTGGCGTCGGTAATCTCGAAATCGTAGCCGGCTTTCGCGGCAGCAGCGGCCAGAGTCTTCAACGAAGCCTTTGTTCCGCACTGACCCAAAGCGTAATAGATAGCCGATTTGGTTTGATCATCGGCCGTGTTGGTCCACACCAGAAGCGTAGGCTCGGCAGCGGTGATACCCTTTTTGGCTACGGCATAAGCAAGCGCCGCCTTGGGTGCTGCTTCGTTCTCGACCAGATTCAGGATAATCTCTTCGGTTCCGGGAGTCGAAATCAGGCCGCGCACGGCATAATCCGAAAGATACTCGTCATTGATGTACTTCACGAAAACCGGAGCGTTCTCCACTGTCGCACAGATTTGCAGCAGGTTCATAAGAAACGCCTTGTTGGCATTGTCCGTACATTTGTCGATAGCCGCTCCGAGTCCTTTCGCAACTTCGGCGCAAGCGGCCTCTTTGCCCTGTGCTGTAACGTAATCCACCACTCCGTTAAGAGCGTATTCTACGGTCGCGTTCTGACCGTCGGCAGCCGGAACGAGCATCGCAGCCATAGCTTCGACGCCTGCGGCACCGGTGGATGCCAGCTCGGACATAACGTTGTTGTACGTGGCCACGCGCTCGGCAGGCAACTGCGCCAGACCGTCGGCGATGATGGTTTCTGCGGTACGCTGTCTTACGTCCTGGGCATTGATGCTCAGAGGCATAAGAGCCACCAACGCCAATATTATAAATAACTTCTTCATAATCGATTGTTTTTTTCTTTCTCTGTCTAAGGAACAATTAGATTTTCCAAGGACCGCGCATCGGCTGGTCTATCAGACGGTTCGCAGCGTCGTCGCCGATGAACGTCTGGGTTACGGGGTCGAAATTGAGCGTTCTGTTCAGACGCAGAGCGCAGATAGCCATATTGACTATCGTACGCCTGTGGTGTCCGTTCTGTTCGTTGAGTGCGAATTTCTCGCGGCTGTTGATACACTCGATGAAGTCCGTGTTCTGCGGTTCGGGATCGGGAAGCTCGGAGATGATATTCATGATATCGGGAGCCGGCTTGCCGTTGAGTTCGACCTCGAATCCCTTGTATACCTTGCCGTTGGGGCCTTCGATATAGGGGACTTTGCCTGCACTCTCGAATCCCTCGCCTTCCAGAATAATCTGACAGCCGTCGGCGTAGGTATAGGTTATCTTGCGCCAGATGCCGATTGCGTCGGGATGCTGCTGAGGAGCGTCCACCTCGACCTTGATGGGAGAGGTCTTGTCCTTGCCCAGAATGTACTGTACGGGGTCGATGTAGTGCTGGCCCATATCGCCCAGACCGCCTCCGTCATAGTCCCAATAGCCGCGGAACGTCTGGTGGGTACGGTGAACGTTGTAGGGTTTGTATTGGGCAGGACCGAGCCACATGTCGTAATCCAGATTCGCAGGAACCGGTTCCGGTTTGAGGTTCTCCTTGCCGACCCAGAAGAATTTCCATGTAAAGCCGGTGGCGCCCGAAATGCGGACTTTCAAAGGCCAGCCGAGAAGGCCGCTGTCCACCAATTTTTTCAGAGGCTCGACGGTGGTGCCCAATCCGTAGAACGTATCCTTGAAACGGAACCACGTGTTCAGACGGAAGATACGGTTGTTCTGCTTTACAGCCTCCATCACCTTCTTGCCCTCGCCGATAGTACGGGTCATCGGTTTTTCGCACCAGATGTCCTTGCCGGCCTTTGCAGCCTCGACCGACATGATACCGTGCCAGTGGGGAGGCGTTGCGATATGGACGATGTCCACGTTAGGGTCGTTGATCAAATCGCGATAGTTGCTGTATTCCTGCAATTTGCCGAAATTTTTTTCCTTTTCGGCAGCCTTCTGCGCGATTTCCAAGTGCTTGGAATCCACGTCGCAAATCGACACCAGACGGCAATCCTTACCGCTGGTAAAGTGATAAGAGCCTGCGTCCGATACCGCCTACGCCGATGATGCCTTTGGTAAGCTGGTCGCTCGGTGCGACGAAATTAGGGCCACCCAACACGTTACGCGGAACGACCGTCAAAAGCGCGGCTCCGCCCAACGTCTTCAAAAAATCTCTTCTGTTGATTCCCATAAAGATCAGTTTTTAATAATATATTATTTAATGTATTGATAGCCAAAAACTGCTGCGGCTCGCATGAGCATATATCTGCACAAAGATAGCTATTTTCCGCAAAAAACAACCCTTCGGATAACAAAATTAGGTTTATCCGTATAACGGAAACAGGCGCAATCCCATGACTTCCGTCTATGCTAACGAATCCGGTCGAGCGAACGCACGAGCGCCTCGTCGCGTCCCACGGCCCGAAGCGCCATTACCGAAAAGGCGAACGCCGCAATCACGAGCAGCAGAGTATATGTCAGATAGTTATCCGAACTCAAAGGAGAAAGCTCCCGAAACGAGGCCCACAGATAATATGCAGCGAAAAACAGCGAGCAGAACAGCAGCACGCATTCGGCGGCGAGCAGTCTAATCTGCACTAATCTCTTTTTATAGAGAAAGACAGTTACGAGCGGCAGCAGAGCGGACACGGCCAGCAGTACGACCGAACATACCGACCACCACGACACGGCCACATCCGCCGTCGGTCCGCCGTCGTCGGCCGCGAATGTACGCATTCCGTAACTCATTATTTCGAAATCGCCCTCGGGCGAGGAAAAGCGTGCCATCGGCACGAAAATCACCACGCATACGAGCGCCGCGACTGCAAGCATGTAAAGGGTTTGAATTCTCTGAATCATATTTTTTATCTAATCTTTTTGTCTATGCCGTATTTGTTTCTCTCCGAAGAGTTGCGATTGATGAGCCTCGCCCAGAAAAACCGGCCAGAAACAGCTGCACGCCGAGCACCACGGCAAGCATGGCTATATAGAACAGCGGCTGGTCGGTAACCCCCCTAAGCGGCAGTCCGTGCGCCTGTTTGCAGAGCTTCTCGACAATCAGCCAGACTGTGGTTCCGCCGCCGAGCAGGAACATCGCCGTACCCAGCGACCCGAACATGTACATCGGAGAACGGCCGAAACGCGAAAGGAACGTTACGGTAATCAAATCCAGATACCCCTTGACCATGCGCTCCATTCCGAATTTCGACACTCCGTACTTGCGGGCCCTGTGATGCACCTCCTTCTCTCCGATGCGTTTGAAACCTGCCCGCGCGGCCAGAATGGGAATGTACCGGTGCATCTCGCCGAACACCTCGATACTCTTGACCACTTTCTTGCGATACGCTTTGAGGCCGCAGTTGAAGTCATGCAGCTTTATTCCCGAAACGGCACGGGCCGTGGCATTGAAAAACTTGCTGGGAAGCGTCTTGCCTATCGGGTCGTAACGGTGCTTTTTCCATCCGGAAACAAGGTCGTAGCCCTGCTCGGTTATCATACGGTAGAGCTCCGGAATTTCGTCGGGCGAATCCTGCAAGTCGGCATCCATGGTTATGACGACCTCGCCCCCGCGCCGCCTCGAACCCGCAGTAAAGGGCGGCCGACTTGCCGTAGTTGCGTATGAAACCTATCGCCCGAAGTTCGGGATACTGCTCCGAGAGCCGCTCGATGACGTTCCACGAATCGTCGTCGCTGCCGTCGTCTATCATCACCACCTCGTAGGAATACCCCTCGCGGCGCATCACCCCGTCTATCCACTCCATCAGCTCGGGCAGAGAATCGCGCTCGTCATAGACGGGCACCACTACCGATATGTCTATCTTGTCGCTACCGTTCATCATCGCTCTCTTTTTGCGGCACTTCGGGCTCTTTCTTCAAGAATCCGGACATCACTATACCCAGAAAACCTCCCTTTATGCCGAGATTCGTAATTTCGGAAAAATATCAGAAAACATCGGATTCGTCATAAACTCCTCCGCCATTTTGCGGGCCGACGACAGCGTTCTGTGCGGTCAAGGCTGGGGACGAACCGGCCGCAGCGACCAAATCGAAAGCCTGCTGCAACTGCTGGCGATAATACTCCGGAGCTATATAGGCTCTGAGCAGGAAATCGCCCGTGCCGGCCACAACGGCAGTAAAAAGCATGAGCGCGAAAACGAAGCCCACGCTCCGACCGTATGAATACCCGCGTTCTCCGCATGCGGCGGCATTCAGCCTCGCGGTAATCCACACTCCTCCGAGAAGCACGACAAAAAGCATGGCCTCGGAAATCCAAGCCGCCGTGTCGAGTCTGAGAACACACGAAAGCAGACTCACCGCGAATACCGCAAGGCCCAATAAAAGACCGTAGTTGGCGGCTCTGCTCCAAAACACCCTGTCATTCATAACTTTTCCGTTTTATTCGAGTTCGGCTCCGGCCTGCCTGAGTATCTCCGGCTCCGGTCCGGTCATATCCACAATAGTCGTCGGGAGCAACATCCCGTATCCTCCGTCCACCACGGCATCCACCCGCCCGCCGTACTTCTCGTCCAGAAGTTCGGGGTCGGTCATGTACTCGCCCTCCGCCTCGCGCACCGACATCGAGAGCAGCGGAGCTCCCGAGGCGGCGATGATAGCCTGCGTCACGCCGTTGTCGGGAATCCTTATTCCAACGGTGCGTCTGCGGCCTATCGCCTTGTCAGGAATGCGTGACAAGGCCGCAAGTATGAACGTAAAACAGGCGGGCGTATTGCGTTTGAGTATGCGGAACTGCGAGTTGTCTATCCTCGCATATTCGGAAGCCGTGGAAATGGAATCGCACACGAGCGTTAGCGACCGCTGGCTTTTGCCCCTGAGGGCGCACATGCGTTCCACCCCGCGTGCGCTTTTCACGCTGCACCCGAAAGCATACACCCCGTCGGTGGGATATATAATCACACCGCCTCCGGCAAGCACCGAGGCCACCTGCTCCAACGCTTTCGCATTCGGATTTTCGGGATATATTCTTATTCGCATAATCTTCTAATCTGGCTGCGGATTGCCGCATCGCAAACGGGACAGAACTCCTCTATCCTGTGCAGATTGTTCATCAGGCAGTTGGGCCACGGACGGTAAACGCCCCGAGCGACATATCCTCCGCCCTCGTACACTCCCAGCAGGCGCGCCCCGCCTTCGGACAGCGGCGTCGGGACCGGTGTCGAAGCATCCAGCATGCGGCTCCACTCCTTGCTACCGAAATCGGTCAGCGTAGTGAGATTCGGCTCCCACGGCTCCACACCGGCAGGATACATGTCGTTATCAGGCCACTCCGCCCACGTACTCGTCTCCCCAGACCGGCGAACAGGTGTCCGAACTCATGAACGTAAACCCGTCCGGTGGACTGCGGGTGATTGGCGGACGAAATGCCGTAAAAATTATATATTCCCCCGCCGCCGTACTTTGCGGTATTGAGAGTATGTATATGCAGTCGTAAGGTGCGCTGGCGGCGATGTCCCTTACTCTCTGAAAGTCCTCGACGGTCTGGTAGCGTTCTATTCCGAATGTCCAGAACGTAGCACCGACAGCCGTATCGAGCCAGACATCCTCTCCGGGCAGCGTCACGCCGCTGTCTTCGGACGGAGCCCATACGCCCCGCACGTTGAACTTGTCCCGCAGTCCGTCATAGGGCGGAAAGGAGAACAATTCATCGGCGAACCTGACGCACGCCTGCTCGAACTTCCCGCGCTCGCCGGCGGCATACCCCTCCGGAACGAGCACTATATCGACGCAGCGGCTCGGCTCGCCAGAAACCATCACGTCGAAAAACGTCGCAGTCCGCGGAGGCCTTGCGCACAAACCCCTTCTGCGGGTCTATGTCCTGCGAAAAGCCGAGCTGCCACCGCTTCGCCTTATCCCTGCGCCATATTTCTATTCTGACGGGAATCTTCGGGAAAGGGAAGACTACCGACTCGGGCATGCAGCGGGCATGGGAAAGAGCCTCGCCGGTCGTGAGCCATTCGTTGAAAAGCGTATTGTAGCCCCGCGAGTAGAGCAAGCTCGCCGCTTGCGGCATCCACTATGCGGAACATCTGGTCGCCGTACATCGTCGTATCGACCAGATAGCGCACTGGACCGCCCCAGTAAGGCTCGCGGATGATTCCGTCGAAAAATAGCACTCGTCACGCCCTCCGCCGCCGCAATGATAGAAGTCGAAACGCATCGTGGCATCCTCGAACCAACGCTCCGGTTGCGCCGAGGCGTGCGACAGGGCGAAAAACGAATACGGACAGCAAAGCGTAAAGTCTCATATCTATTTCAAATGACTGCCGATAAGCGAAATGAACTCCTCGCGCGTGCGGTGCTGCGAAAGGAATACGCCGGTGAATGCCGACGTTGTTGTGACGGAGTTCTGCTTCTGCACCCCGCGCATCTGCATGCAGGTATGGCTCGCCTCTATGACCACTGCCACGCCCATCGGATTGAGCACCTCCTGAATACAGTCACGAATCTGCACCGTCAGACGCTCCTGCACCTGCAACCTGCGGGCGAAGCACTCCACCACGCGGGCGATTTTGCTCAGACCCGTAATCGTTCCGTTGGGAATATACGCGACATGCGCCTTGCCGAAAAACGGCATCATGTGGTGCTCGCACATCGAATAAAAGCTCTATGTCCTTGACCAGCACCATTTGCTTGTAGTCCTCCTTGAAACATGCAGAAAGCAATATTTCGCGAGGGTCTTCGGCATAACCCTTCGTGATGAAGGCCATCGCCTTGGCCACCCGTTCGGGAGTTTTAAGAAGCCCCTCGCGTCCGGTGTCCTCGCCCAGCAGAGCGAGAATGGCCGCATAATGCTCGCTCAAACTCTTTATCTTCTCTTCGGAATAAATCTCCTGTTTGGTGTAGATAGACTCGTTCATAATACTTCGATATCAACCGCAAATGTAACAATTCCCACACAGAAAAAAAACCTGTGCCGGCAAAATCGGAAATCCTCTCCCGACGGCTGTTGCATTTCTCGTGTATATTGCATAATTTTGTTTTACGGGCCGGCCGGACTTCCGCTCCGGATACAGGCACACGGTCCCGATTGGAAATATTTACGATTCCGGCATGTGTCTGCGGAATCGCACCTAAACTTCAAACCCATGTCTAAATTTTGCAGTTCTTGCGGCGCCGAAATCATGGATGCCGCCGTCATTTGTCCCAAATGCGGGTGTGCGGTTGCACCTGCGGCCAAAACCGGTCAATCCCGACCAGTCGAAATACGATTGGTTAGTGGTATTGCTTCTGTGCATCTTTCTCGGAGGTCTCGGAATCCACCGTTTCTACGTCGGCAAGACCGGAAGCGGCATAGCCCAGTTGCTGACAGCGGGCGGCTGCGGCGTGTGGGCTCTCATAGACCAGATAATGATTGTCATGGGCAAGTTCACCGACAAGGATGGCAAGGTTGTCCAAAGAGACTAAGACACTGATATACGCACTCATACCGTTCGCAGTATACCTCATCCCGCGTAACGCCATACTCTACGGCCGAAGCATCTGCCTTTTCGACAATCTGTTGGGCATAAAGTGCTGGGGATGCGGCATGACACGTGCGATATGGTGTCTTGCGCACTTGGATTTCGGCTCGGCATGGCAGTTCAACAGACTCGTTTTCGTCGTGTTCCCGCTGCTGTGCGCTCTCTATGTCCGAGCGGCGGTTAAGGATATTCGCGCCACCGGCAAAAGCGACAGTTGAAAAGAGCAGTGCATGGATAGCCGCAGGATTTTTTTCCGGACCGGCCGCCAAATGGGTTATCCGTTTTCGGGTGGACATCCGGCGCAAAAGCAGATTGCAAAAAGCATAAAAAAGCGACGCCGGACGTACTTCGGCGCTGTCCGTCAAACGATTCTTTCGGTTGTGAGACTCTCTGTAAGCAGCATCGCATCGTAATCGACGCCCGTAAGCAGAACCGCGCCGCATCGAGAGCCCTCTTCGAACTCGGCGCACACGTCCGATAGTCCGAGCTGTCGGGCACCGCCTCGCGTGGCAGCCTCCGCAAATGCGAGCAGGCCGCGCCCGTAACGCTCTGCGAGCAGGTCCGCCGTATGAGTGCGAATGAGTCTGTTCATGTCGAAAGGCTCGATGCCGCGTGCATCGCCGACGACCTGCACCCCCTGTCGGCCCAAAAGCCGTGCACGGACGAAATCCGCATCGCGGCAGGCACTCCAATCCGCTGCCGGCAAGACCATTCCGGGCAGAAGTATCCCGCTGTAAAACTCCACGCCGCACTCTGCGTCGCGCCGCTGCGAGTACTCCATTCCCATAACGGTCCCGTCCTCGGCGAAGTCGAGAACGGCATCGGCGACCAGACGTCCGTCGTGGAAAAATGTAATGGGCCGCTATTCTACGAATGTGCTGTCGCATGATACAGGGGCGGCGGACAGTGAATCCGCAGCTGCCCGCACGGAATCGGCCGCAAGGCGCAGCGAGTCCATACGCGCGTTATACGATTCTATATGATTGTAATAATCCGCAGGCACGGCATAATCGAACATGCTCCGATAGAGGGAATCGAATGCAATCCGCGACGGAAGATAACGCCGGACGACCAGCGTATCTATCCTCAACCCGGGCTTTTCGAACTTTTCGGCATAGGGATTCAGGTCGAGCACGAGTTTGCGAATCGAAGTATCGGCGGTAAAGGTCCGTTTGTAGCTCTCGCGGATGCCGCGTTTGAGCCTGTACACCACATCGCCGCGATGACGCCCGCGGCCGTTTATCATGTAAAAATCGAACCGCAGATTGTTGTTTCGGTCGGCGGAGTCCAGACGATAGCGGAACGACACCTCGTAATCGCCGGCCTCCTCGACAGGAATCGTCACGACAGTCCCGACCGTATCCTTCACCTTCCGTATCATGACGAGCGTATCGGTGTAAACCGTCTTCTCGAAACGGCGGCGGCCTATGGCATCTATGGTATCGAGTGCAGCCACCCGCGTGCGGTAGGCGATATTCTCCTTGTCAAGCGAAAGCATGGCCGCATTCACCACATCGCTCAGGCGGGCGCTCTTGCGTTTCGAGAAATTGCCTATCGTATACTGCACGTCCTCGACCGTATAGCCGTACTTCTCGAATATGGGACCGTATACGTCCACGGTGTCCGACAAGACACGCTCGTTTGCCAAAAAAGCGTTTGCCAGAAAGGCGTCGTGGAAAATCATCGCCAGTTCGGCATCCGGAATCACCCGCTGTCTCGAACAGCACACCACCGAGACGGCCGTAACCGCCGCGACCAGAAGTTTCGTTATAACACGTTTCATGACAAATCCGATTTGGAAACCGCTTTTCGGACGGTAAATTTAGCGATAAAAAAGTTTATTGCAACAAACACGGCAACGATGCACAGCAAATCCGCCGGCTCGATTACCACCGGATAGCTCTCTATGAGAAACGTCCGGGCAGGAATGCGGACCACGCCCAACCATTTCTGAATAAGGCACACGAGCACCCCTACGGCCAGACCTCCCGCAGCTCCCGCGCCGCTTATCATCATGCCCTGCCACAGGAACACGCGCCGGATGAACCGCGGAGTACATCCCAGCGCCGACATGGTCGCTATGCTCCGGCGCTTGTCGATAACGAGCATTATGAGCGAGCCGACAATCGAAAACGAGGCTATGAGCAACACCATTGCGGCAATGAAGAAAATGCCCCACTTCTCGTAAACCATTATCCGATATACGGACGGCTTTTGCATGTATCTGTCCAGCACCTTAAAATCATCCCCCGCCACCGCGGCGATACGTTCCATGGCCCTGACTGGGGACGCTCCCTGCCGAAGGGCAATCATCAGAGCCGAAGCGCGGCCTTCGTAATCGAACAGCCGCTGTGCGAAATCAATCGTGGTAACTACATACTGCCCGTCAGTCTCCGCATCCAGAGCGAAAACGCCCGCTGGGTATGCCTCTCCGGAGGAGAATGCCGCCACGGGAACGATGGGCGAATAGTGTCCTCTGCGCGGGGCGTAGAACCGCAGAGGATCGTAAAAGCTCGTCCTTACACCGAGCCGGTAGGCTATGCCCTGTCCTACCACCGCCTGTTCCAGTTCGCCGTGCCGCAACTCCGTGCCGCCGCGGACAATCATCTCCTCCATGGGAATCACGCGGAAAAAATTCCCGTCCACGCCGCGGACAGTCGCCGTAATCTGCGAACCGCGGTACTCCAACAATGCGGCATCGTCCAGCACGACACTCACCGCCTCGACCTCCGGCAGCGCGGCAATCGCCGCCGTATCTATCGCCGAGACGTCGAACACCTTGCCGACAGCGGGCCGAACCAGAATCTCGGGGTCGAAATTCCGGTACATGGCACTGACCAGCGTCTCGAATCCGTTGAATACGGACATCAGAATCACCATCGCCGCAACCGGTATGCCGACGGCCACGGCACTCACCATCGAAACGATGTTAATCACGGAGTGCGACTTGCCGGAGAACAGAAACCGGCGGGCGAAGAAGATTTCGAGTCCGCGCATAAACAAGGGACTAATCCTCCTTCAACAGATTGTCTATGTTCCGGATGTATTCGAGCGAATCGTCGAGGAAGAACGACAGTTCTGGCACTATGCGCATCTGGTTGCGTATTCTGTCGCCCAGAGCGCGGCGGATGAAGCGGCCGTGCTGCTCCAAAAGAGCCATGGCCTGCTCGTGTTTCTCGAACGGGAACACGCTCAGATACACCTTCGCATAGCTCAAATCCGGACTTACGCGGACGGCCGTAACCGAGAGCATCAGGCCCCGAAACAACTCCGCGGCCTCGCGTATGAATATTTCTGCTCAGGTCTTTCTGCAACTGACGCGCTATTTTTTGCTGACGTGTGGAATCCATACCCCTAACTAATTGATTTTTAATATTCATGAACTCGTTTTTTTCTCGGCCTCGCGCAACGCCTTGCGGTTGGGGTTCTGCGCAGCGGCGGAGCGAGAATCCCGCCCTTGCCCAAACGCACCCAGACGCCGAACGTTATGAAAAGATTGTCCAGCTCCGACCGCAGAGGGTTGGCCGAATATTTGGTCCGGTTGCGCAGTATGTCCGAGAAACCGTAATAATACCTCGCCGAGGCGCAAAACTCGACCCTGCCGGCAAACACGCTCAGTCCGCCGCCGCCGCAAAGGCCGTATCCCATGCGGCAGTCGCGTGCCGTCATGAAGCCGTAGCGGTAGCGATCCGTCACACCGTCGCGTTTGGTTCCCGTCTCCACATACGAATCGCCGAGATTGTAGGAAAACGTGATGCCGGCTTCGATAAACACCCTCGCATGGCGGTTGAACAGATAGAAATGCGGTTGCCACAGTATCGGAACGGTTATCGAGTTTACGGTGCGCCTGTAATAAAATGGTGGAGTCCGTCCTGTTGCCGAAATAGTACATGTAGCCCCTTTGCTGGTATTCCAACTCGGCTCCCACGCCGCCGAACACCTGCTGAGGGCTGTAATATTTCCACGTAATGCCACCGGTATATCTGCCCCAGAACATGGCCGTCTCGCGTTTGGGGTAAAAACGGCCCTTGGCGCTGCCCCAGCCGCCTTTCACTCCCACGTAATGCTGTGCGGACAGCTCTGCGCCGACACCCGAGACAAGGAATGCCGCCAAAAGCACGAATATGTATCTGCATGCACGTCCCATAGGCTATTTGATTACCGTACCCACCTGCGACCTTACACCGCTCAAAGCGCTTCCGAATCCCATGCTTCCGCCGGAAGACTCGTCGCCGCCGCCTCTTTTGCGCTCGGCCTCCTGCTTGGCCTTTTCAGCCCTACGCTCGATAATGCTCCTTGCAAGCATCATGTCCTGCTGCTCGATTCTGTCTATCACGCTCTGAATCGTCTCGGGAGCGAATATCCGGTTCATATCCAAATCCACGTCCATTTCCCAGTTGGCTTTGGTGGGTATGTTCTGTTCGCCCTGCTCCGAGACGTACATACTCACGCGCTCCGGCTGCCGGCGGGCTATCAAGTCGCCGCTGTCCCAACTCGCCGTTGCCGTTCAGGTCCTCGGTTATCCGCACGCGCACCGCCCCCTCGGGCATGTAGCGGAACTCGTAACGGCCCGTCACGATGTCTTTCTGCGTTTTCAGAATCTTGTTGTTGGTCGCGTCGATGAGTTGCAGTATGTATTTCGATTCGGGCGTCTTGCCCTTCACGCTGGCCACGATAGTAGAGTATTTCTCGGCCTTGATAATGGAGAATTCGGCCCGAAGCGTATCGTTGCTCTGACTCGCCACATTCACGAAAACGCCCGCCGGAATCAGCAGCCTGTACTTTTCATCTTCCTTCCACGGCGCCGAAATCGTCCACTTGCGCATGTTCGCCGTATCCTGACGGATGGCAAAAGGCATCGGTTCGGTCTGCTCTCCTTCCAAAATCCTGACGAGCGAAATGCGTCCGCTGTCCATACGGACAAGAGGCATGGCGAACTCTATTGGTATATTCTTCTCGGGATTTATCTCCGCGGAGGCGTCCACCTTGAATCTGAACGGATTGGGCTGCGGTTCGGGAACATACTCCTCGCCGGCCTCTTCGGCACGCTTGCGTTCCTTCTCCTCCGCCTCGCGCCGTTTGGTCTCCTCCTTGCTCTCGAAATACTTCCAGCCGAGCCTCAACTTCACGGTATCCAGCACCAGATTGTTAATCGAATCGTGCTTGAAATATACCATCGTACCCTTGATAGTATCCGGAATGCTTTCCGGACGGCAGGCGAACCACAGGGAAAGCGTATCCTTGCCTCTGGTCTGATACTCTATTATCACCGAATCGGACGGTATGCTGTCGAAGGCCAGACTCACTATGTCCGGATACGGAGCACCGAACCTGAAAACGGCCTGATGCTTTCCGGGACGCTCCTGCGCCGTAAGGTTCTGGCGTTTGAACTGCTTGTCGGTAAAAAGCCTGAAAAAGGTCTGCGGCTCGGCGTTGGGATATTTGCGCATGGTATCGAACCAATAGGCGAAACCCGACAAATCGGCCGGATTGCAGAGCGTATCCAGAAAGCCCACCTTATCCACCCCCGGGTCATAGGACTGGTTGCCGTTCTGGTCGTAAACGGCGTACATCTTATAAGGTATCGGTTTCAGATTCTGGGCCACGAATATGCCGTTGTTCTCCGCCCGCGCCACGGCCGACGGCTGCATCTTGAACAGCAGCGAATCGTACTCGGGAATCGTATCCAGAGCCGCATCGTAAAAATATATGAACGTCTTTCCCAGCGAATCCTCCGTCCGTGCATCCACGGCATAGCCCGACATGAACATGGAGTCGATGGCCGAACCGGTCGAAAAGACGTAACGCAGTCCGTACAGGATATTCCCCTCGTTGTTGTCGCGGATGCTGCTGCCGAAATTCAGGGCGTATGTCTGGTTTTTCGAGCAGGGTGTCCTGAATGGAAATCTGAATGCCGCGGCCGCGAGTGGTCACGACCGGTTTCTTTTTTCATGAACGGAGAGGTGAAAAACTCCTTGCTCTGGTCCTTTATCTGAACGTATTCGTCGAACTCGATGAATATTTTTCTTGTCGTTAAAATTCCGCGAGCCGATTGCCGGCGTCATGTTCACGACTTTGGGCGGGATGCTGTCCTTGGGACCGCCCTGCGGAACCATGGTATTGGCGCAACGCACCAATGCGGCGCAGAAAAACGCCGCCGTGACAAGATTCATGAATATACGGGCCGCCCTGTTCATCTGATTTTTCGTCTACCGGAGCACAAAGATAGTTTATTTTTTTCATCAATCGGCGTCGGAAGGCGCATTGGCTTCATTGACCACCGTCCATTTGGATTCGTTGTAAGTATACTCGGTCTTCCACGGCCGGAACCTCACGGGCACCGTCAGACTCCACAGGTTGTCCGTCAGCCGCACTCCACGCCATGCGTACATTCCGGTTCCGGCATCCGCGACCACAAGAACCGCATCGGCCGAAGTCAGGCGGAACACTATGTCGCCCTGCTCGTTCTGCTCCGAGGCGAGCGTATAGTTCCGCTTCTCGCCCGAAACGGCATCCGTAAACGTACCGGCAATGGCATCGGCGTAGGAGGCTACCGTCCACTTTTCCGACGAGCCGTACAGCGCATAGGCCACGAGTCCCTGCGGCGTGGTTTCGTCGCCGCCCTTTTCCATCTGCACGTGCGGCACTATCACGTATCTGCAATCGGTCTTAACCTTCGTGCATGCGACGGAGAGCACCGCCGCCAAAACCATAATCCACCGCTTCGTCATGACGTCCGGCATAATTTTTCGCGCAGTTCTTCCATCGTAAGCCCCGACTGCGGATGCTTGCGCTCGCGCATCACTTCGCACAGCGGCGTAAGCACGAACTCGCGCTCGGCCATTCTGGGATGCGGTATCTTCAAATCGTCCGTATCCACCACCATATCGTCGTAAAGAAGAATATCTATGTCTATCACCCGCGATGCGTAGCGCTGCCCCGAGAGTTCCTTTTCGCGCCGCTCGGCTTCGCGGTCGCGGCCCAGCTCGCCCTCGATTTCCTGCACGCGCGACAGCACCTGCTCGGGCGAAAGGTCCGTATCGGCCACCATCACCTGATTGGTGAACTCCGGCGCCGAGAATCCCCATGCCTCGGACTTGTAGCGGTGCGAACAGCGCATGACAACGCCCACTCGGTCATTTATCATCTTCTGAACCTCCTGTAAACGGCTTTTGACATCTCCGATGTTTCCGCCGGCTATTAAAACCACTCGTGCCATATAATTTTTGTTCTATAATCTCACAATCTGCTTGCTTACCGAAAGCGCGAAATGCGTGAACACTATCGCCGCGTTGCCGTTCTGGGAAATCTGCGCTATGGCATCCTCAATCTCCCCTAACGATGTTTTTCGATATTGTGATTGCCTATGAAAGGCGAAAACTTGATGCAAAAATCGCGCTCCGCCCCCCAAAGATAGCTGATGTCGTCCATACCGGCATTGAGCATGTAACTCTCACGAAGCAAACGCAGTGCCGAGACCAAAAACTGCTTTTGCCTCTCGCGCCCAAGACCGGCGACAGTGTCGGCCCACTGGATGAGTTCCAGATGCTTGTCGTTGTAGCTCAACCGCATGAGTTGTACGAAAAAGTCCGAAATCCTCGTCTTCGGCCGCCTTCTCTCCCTCGGACATCATGCGCCGGACTTCCAACAAATCGCCGCAGGCCAGCCTCGCCACCGAACGCGCCTTGATATCGTCCGCCCCGTAGGCGTTGCGCGCGTAGCGTTCCAGCTCCTCGGGTTCGATTCCTCCGACCGTCACCTGCTGCGTGCGAGAAAGAATGGTCGGCAGGAGCTGCTGCGCAGAGACGGACACTAACAAGAACAGGGTCTTCTCCCACGGCTCCTCCAATATTTTGAGTATGGTATTGGCCGCCTCCGTCCGCATTCTCTCCGGCAGCCACACGACAACCACCTTGTACTCCGCCTCGAAACTCTTGAACGAAAGCGTGCGGATTATCTCGTCGGCATCCGCTTTGGATATTAGCCCCTGCTGGTTGTTGAGTTCTATCCGCTCGTACCACTCCTGCTCGGAAAAATATCCGCCGCTGTCCAGCACCATCCGTCGCCATTGCGGCAGAAAGGCGCTGCTGAGCACGGCCTCGCCGCTCTTCTTGGAAGACTTGTTCACCGGCATGACGAAATGCAGGTCGGCATGCTCCAAAGCCGCCATCTTGCGGCACGACGCGCACTGTCCGCACGAGTCTCCGTCGTGGCGGTCGGTGCAATTTACATACTGCGCATAGGCCAAGGCCAGAGGCAGCGTTCCGTAACCGCTGCGCCCCGAAAACAGCTGCGCATGGCTCACACGCCCCTCGTCCGCCGCACGGACCAGATGTTCTTTAAGCTCCTTTTGTCCTACTACGTCGCAAAATCTCATATCTCTACTTCTTTCCCGTGCTTCCGAATCCTCCATCGCCGCGACCGGTCTCGGAGAGCTGCTCCGACGGCAGCCATTCGACCCTTTCGTAGCGGGCCACAACCATTTGAGCGATACGTTCGCCACGTTTTATCTCGAACGGCTCCGACCCGAGATTGACAAGTATGACCTTTATCTCTCCGCGGTAATCCGCATCCACGGTCCCCGGCGAATTGAGCACCGTAATGCCGTGCTTTGCCGCCAGTCCGCTGCGCGGCCGCACCTGCAATTCGTACCCCTCGGGCAGCTCCACGAACAGTCCCGTCGGTATCATCGCCCTTTGCAGCGGCTTCAAAACGACGCTCTCCGCAATATCGGCCCTTATGTCCATTCCGGCCGAGAGAGACGTCGCATATTCCGGTTCGCCGAACCCCGAACGGTTCACTATCCTGACTTCCATATCTTTATCTCGTTTTCAAAAAGTGTCAATATCTTCTCGCGCCATACGGCATAAGCCGCATACGCGCACACTATTGCGGCGTTGCAGACATACTGCACCGCTGCAATATCGGTAAGCTCCGACACGACCTGCGAAAGGCCGAAAAGCCCGAGCCCCAGACATATGTACTCGGCGATACGCCCCCATTGGTACGGAGTGGGGAAAAACCTGCGGTTCAGATAAAGGCTGACGGCCACCATCGCGGCTTCGCTGCAAAGCCGCGCCCATGCGGCCCCGTAGTAACCCCAGCGCGGTATCATCGCAACGTTGCATACCACAGTGAAAAACAGCCCCACGAACGTCACCACCACGGCGAATCCCGTCTTCTCCTCGCGTTTGTACCAGAACGACAGATTAAGCCACATTCCGCTCAGGACGCTGGCTCCGAGCACCACGGGCAGAATGAACATTCCCTCCCTGAAATCCGGTCCGACGATAAGCGCGAAGAAATCCTTGAACAGGGCGATGCCCAAAAATATGAGCATCGACACCATCACGTAATACTTCATCGCCGCGGCATTCGTCTGTACGAAATCCGTCTTCTTGAAATTCGACAGGAAGAACGGTTCGGCGGCCAGCCGGTACATCTGCGTGAAGAGCATCATCACCACGGCCACTTTCGTGACCGCCCCGTAAATGCCGAGCTGCGCCATCGCGTCGCCTCCCTGCGGAACTAAATATTTGATGAACTGTCTGTCTATGAACTCATTTGCCGTACCTGCTATTCCGCCCACAAGAAGCGGGATGGAGTAGGAAAATACGGACACGAGCAGCCGCCAGTCTATTTTCGGGAATATGCCGGTGCCGGTAGTCAGTATCACGAAAAACGTGAGCACGCTGGCCGCCAGATTGGCCACGAAAACCCAACCCACTCCGAAATCGCCGTCGTACAATCCGACGAATCCGAATAAGAGGGCCAACGCGACGTTCACCGTAACATTCAGGCATTTAATGCCCACGAAAGTCATCGCACGCCCCTGCTGCCTGAGCCTCGAAAAAGGAATGCAGCTCCAAACGTCGAACAGTATGATAAGGCCCACAAGCACGACATACTCCGGATGCTGCTCGTAGGCCGGCCCCATGGCATGCGACAGCGGACCGCGCAGCAAGGCGACCAATGCGAAAAACAGTGCGGCGGCAAGCGAAGTTATGCCCCACGCGGTATCAAACACCTTTTTCTGCCACGAAGCGCTGTCGTCCTTGGCGGTGAAACGGAAATAACTGCTCTCCATGCCCATGGTAAGCAGCACGAGCGCGAACGGGATGAGCGAATAGACGTCGGTCACTATACCGTAGGTCTGCTGGCCGAATATGCGCGTAAAATACGGCGTGAGCAGGTAGCTGAGAAACCTGACCACAATGGTGCTTATCCCGTAAACGGCCGTCTGACCGGCCAGTCTCTTTATAAATCCCATATCTTATCCGCGCGACCCTTACGCTTTAATCTGCGAATATAACGAATATTTCCGCAAATCAAAAATCCGCACCCCCGTTCCCGACATATCGCGCTCGGCGACAGAAGCCACGGCATCAAAAACAAATCGCACGCTTCATAATTCTGCCATGAAAAACGTCCGAACCCCCTGCCGATATAACAGTTCTGCGACTGCAAAAACGGCGGTCGGAAATAAAAATTACTCGATTTTTGCGTTCAAGTTTTGCAAATTCGCCAGTAATGTATATTTTTGCAGTCTCGAAGCCGAATTTATTTCGGCCGGAAAACAGCGAGGGGGCCCATAGCTCAGTTGGTTAGTAGCACCTGACTCATAATCAGGGGGTCATAGGTTCAAGCCCTATTGGGCCCACTTTCAATAAAAAAGTCCCGATAAATGTCGGGACTTTTTTATTTTCAAGATAAAATGTTCAGCAAAATTTACAGTAAAAAAATGCTGTTAACATTTCCTTTATGATATTTCCGGATAGCTTTCGTTCTCTGGCTTATCATGCTACATTAATTTCTATACAAACAAATAATACATTAGAACAAAAATCCGTTTAGAATTAAACGAAATTATAATTAGAATATTTATTATTACTACATTACACAATGATTAGCCGATAATATTTCCAGATCTGTACCTGAAAAAAATCTTTTGTCATTGGTGAGTAATATATAATTTCTTACCTGACATAAATTTATAATAGCCTTATCTGTAAAATCCATATTATTCGACATTAACATTAGGTTAACATCATCTATATCATAGATTTTACCGTCCAATTGAAATGTTGAGCCCAATAATGATTTAATTATTGAGTAAGTTCGGGTTTCAGCATTCTGTCCATCTGCAGAGCCTTCGCCAAAGTTTATAGTTTTGCGGGCCATTGGCCGCTTCAAAGCTACGGTGACTCATTCTCAATTCCCGATTAATGACTTCCGACAAAACGTTATAATCAACAACTAATCGATTTCCATTAGAGAGCAGTTTGCTGAAAATGGCACTATACGTTGCAGGCCAACTTTTCATACTTGACGATGCAAAGTAAATATATAGCAATATATTAGCATCGAAAAATATATCACGCTCAGCAAGACTCGCAATATCGGCTTCTCGATATATTCGGGCCATGACAAGTAAGTATTATTCTTCTAATATATTACTGGTTGCATCATCAAGTTCTTTTTGATGACTATAATAAATAGGGGCCCCAGTTTTTTTACTTTTCTCCAAAGATGCCTCAAAAGCCTCTTTTAAGCTCTTCCGATACATCAATATATTCAATACTATCAATTATATCAGAAGAAAAGTCTTTGTATAATACACCGATTGCTTCATTCAAAAAGGCAGTAATAATCATCGTAATATTTAAAAACGATAATTGCACATCTTTCCCATCATTCAATGCAGCAACAATCAACGCATATACTTTTTTGCCCATCTTCCGGAGCAATGCAAAATGAGTCTGTTGATAACATTGAAAATATTTACCTTAAAAGTATCTTTTCATACTTTATTCGTTTTTTTAACTTGTATAGTTTTTTTGTCGTCAGTTTTAATTTGCAAACTTAATAAAGTTCCTGGAAATTCCGCATTAAAAACGAGAATTTTTATTATTATTTACATCGCAGTAGTATCCATTGTTACTTATTATCTTCAATGCCGCCTTTTATTGTAATGCAAAAAAATTCTCGCAAAAATGTAAGGCCATATCTACTCGGGACACCTTCTTATGTGGTATTACCATCAATGAGGTCCCACTCTATCGCCTGAATAGCATTCATATTGTTGCCAAGCCTATTATTTACCGTATTACGTATTCCAGACCCAGTATCAACTATCGAAAAATCAATACAATGTTTATTAGGATAAAACTGTCCGCAAGTGTAAATATATTCAGTTTGTGTATGTAAAACGGCATTTGTAAATATTTCCAAAATCACTTGTGCGATCTTCATCTTTGCACGAGGAGTAAAACTGGGTAATTCAGGTCGATTCAATAATCTGCTGTTTACATACTGAGCAAAAATATCGCTGTCACTTCGTTTGAAACGAGTATATTGAATAGTGGTATTGTTATTATCCAAAAACTGCCGGATAACCATAATAAGATAGAAATCCATTCTTTTTGTAAAATGGTCTGAATATTAGAGTCTGCTTGTAACGAGATGTTATTTTTTAGTGCTGAGAATATCTAATACAGCACCTAATGGTGCGCTCATATTGGCACTGAAAAATCGTGACAATTGTATATTAATATCTGAATACTGCGACGTTCTGAACCTATTCCAAAAACGTTATCAACTTTTTGGAATCCATTATAGTCATCATTTATACTATAAATTATCTCATTCATTTGATTCTATGTTTATCAAAGATAGTTATTAATTCTTAAATGACAAAAAAATGAATAATTTTTCAACAAACTTTTAGTGTAGATAAGATAGATAACCATAGACGACCGAAGTCAATAAAAAAACAATAAAAAAAGTATTTCAAAAATATCAAAATCATCAATCGTTATAAATAACAAATATTCAATTACTTTTCCACATTTCAACAATCACGGTGGGGGGAGGCATCCGGATTCCGGATGCCTTTTTATTTGTCTTATAACCGACTGTCTACATGTCGAAATAGCGGTGGACGCTGCGGAGCTGCCATGCAAGGGTGCAAGCACCGGCTCCGGCCAAAAGCAGCGAGATGCCGACCCACGCTATCACGGCCGGAACACCGAAGACCAGCGGCCGGAAAACAATCCATACGGAGCAGAGCAACAGCAGCACTCCGAAGAAAATCGTCCAGCCGGAACCTCTGACACCCAACACCTGCATGTCGCTTCCGAAGCCGATTGCCCAGAAAGCCCTGAACATGAGCCAGAATCCGAGAAACAGAGGCAGTATCTCTGCCGACAGGGCGACATTGAAAATAAGTATCACACCCAGCACCGCCTCGATTACTCCGCCGGCTATCATCCACCCGCGGCCCGTCATGAATCCTCGGTCGGTGGCCGAGAGAACGATTTCCAATATGCCAGAGCATAAAATGACCCATCCGAAAATCAAGGCCAGAGAGATATAACTCTGTGCAGGATAGGCGAATGTAAGAATACCTGCGGCCAGCAACAGCAGGCCTACGATGCCATATAGCCACCAATAGCGAATGGCACGCTTCGAGTTTTTCGAGAAGAATAGCAAATCTGTTCATAATCATATCGTTTTATTACTGTTCGACACGGAACGGATACTTCAAATATCGCGCCAGCCGGACAGCGTGTCATGAAAAACGGCGGCGATTCGCACGTGTTTTTCCGTTTCACGGAAATTCATAATAATGTCATAACCGCAGCAGGGAAAACCGGCAGCATTTTTATACCTTTGGACCATTCCTAATTCGAAACCGCCACAAATGAAGAAGAAAAGAAGATGGCTCGTCACGGCCGTTATTTTGCTCGTATTCTGCTGCACGTTCGGCATCTACAATCATTACAGCAAAACCGCCGCAAAATCAGGCGACACCATGCCGGCAGAAAAGGTGCAACGCAGCCTCAACGTTCTCAACGTAAACGGGACGATAATCCGCCCCAAAACGCTCACCGACGGCATAACCCTGACAGGCAATCTGATGCCGGACGAGGAAGTGGACCTTTCATTCGAGACTTCGGGCAAAATAGTCGAAATAAATTTTCAGGAAGGCTCAATCGTCCGCAAAGGCGAGCTGCTGGCCAAAGTGAACGACAAACCGCTGCTGGCGCAGCTCTCGCGCTATGAAGCACAGCTGAAACTGGCCGAAGACCGCGTTTACCGCCAGAGCGCACTGCTCCAAAAGGATGCGGTAAGCCAAGAGGCATACGAACAGGCCCGCACCGAACTGGCCATGCTCAATGCCGACATCGACATCGTGCGTTCGAACATAGCCCCTGACCGAGCTGCGTGCGCCGTTCGACGGAATAATAGGATTGAGAAACGTCAGCGAGGGCGCATACGCCTCGCCGAACGTCGTGGTGGCGAAGCTCACCAAGATAACGCCGCTTAAAATCGACCTTTTCGTACCGGAGCGCTACGCCGGACAGATAAGGCCCGGGACCAAACTGTCGTTCACCGTGGAAGGACGCAACGAGACGTTCGGGGCGGCGGTGTACGCCAAAGAGTCGAAAGTGGACATCGCAACCCGCACGCTCGCCGTTCGTGCGCTGTATCCCAACACGCACGGTACGCTGCTTCCGGGCCGGTTCGCATCGGTATATATCCGCATGCACGACATTCAGGATGCCGTCGCAGTTCCCACGCAGGCAATCGTGCCGGAGATGGGCGTGGACAAGGTATACCTATATAAAAATGGCAAGGCGCATGCCGTGGAGGTGAAAACGGGTCTGAGAACCGATGCCGAAATTCAAATCATCGAAGGGCTCCGAACGGGGGACACGCTCATTACCTCGGGAACGCTGCAACTGCGCGAAGGTCTGCCGGTAAAACTCGACGCCATAGAATAAAACACTATCCAGCGTATGAACATTTCCGAACTTAGCATACGTCGTCCCGTGCTGGCCACGGTGCTTACGATAATCATACTGTTATTCGGCTTCATCGGTTACAGCTATCTGGGCGTGCGCGAGTATCCGAGCGTGGACAACCCGATAATCTCCGTTTCGTGTTCCTACCCGGGCGCCAATGCGGACGTAATCGAGAACCAGATAACCGAACCTCTCGAACAGAACATCAACGGCATTCCGGGCATACGCTCCATGTCCAGCGTGAGCCGTCAGGGCCAGAGCCGCATCACGGTAGAGTTCGAACTCTCGGTAGACCTCGAAACGGCCGCCAACGACGTGCGCGACAAGGTGTCTCGCGCCCAGCGCTACCTGCCCCGCGACTGCGACCCGCCTACGGTCACCAAAGCCGATGCCGACGCTACGCCCATACTCATGGTCACCGTCCAGAGCGACAAACGCTCCCTGCTCGAAATAAGCGAAATAGCCGACCTGACCGTAAAGGAGCAGTTGCAGACAATCAGCGACGTGAGCGGCGTGGAGATATGGGGCGAGAAACGCTACTCGATGCGTCTTTGGCTCGACCCGACCAAAATGGCAGGCTACGGAATAACGCCGATGGACATCAAAAACGCACTGGACAGGGAGAACATCGAACTTCCTTCGGGCAGCATCGAAGGCAACACCACCGAGCTTACGATTCGCACGTTAGGACTGATGCACACCACACAGGAGTTCAACGACCTTGTAATCAAGGAAAGCGACGACAGAATCATCCGCCTGAGCGACGTAGGTCGGGCCGAACTCGGACCTCAGGATACGCGCAGCTACATGAAGATGAACGGCACGCCGATGGTGGGCGTAGTCGTGATTCCGCAGCCCGGGGCAAACCACATCGAGATTGCCGATGCGGTGTACGCGCGAATGCAGAACATGAAAAAGGATTTGCCGGACGACATCATAACCAGCTACGGATTCGACAACACGCGCTTCATCCGCGCCTCGATAAACGAGGTGAAGCAGACCATCTATGAAGCGTTCATTCTGGTAATCATCATCATATTCCTGTTTTTTTGAGAAACTGGCGCGTAACGCTGATTCCGTGCATCGTGATTCCGGTTTCACTCATCGGCACGTTCTTTCTGATGTACATCGCGGGATTCTCAATCAACGTACTGTCCATGCTCGCGGTGGTGCTGTCGGTAGGATTAGTGGTGGACGACGCCATAGTGATGACCGAAAACATATACATCCGCATAGAACGCGGCATGACGCCTCTCGAAGCCGGCATCGACGGAGCGAAGGAGATTTTCTTCGCCGTACTCTCCACCTCCGTAACGCTTATCGCCGTATTCTTCCCGATTGTTTTCATGAAAGGAATGACAGGAAGGCTGTTCCGAGAGTTCAGTCTGGTGATTTCGGGCGCAGTGGTCATCTCCACGTTCGCAGCCCTGACCATTACCCCCATGCTCGCCACGAAGTTGCTGAAAAGGCAGGAGAAGAAGAACTGGTTCTACACTAAAACGGAGCCGTTTTTTTCGTGGGTCTGAACAACTTTTACAGCCGGTCGCTGGCTGGGTTCCTGCGACGCAGATGGCTGGCCCTGCCGTTAATCGCCATAATGATAGGTCTTATCGGCTGGCTATGGAATGCAATTCCCGCCGAAATGGCCCCGCTGGAAGACCGCTCGCAGATTACGATAAACACTTCGGGCTCGGAGGGCGCGACATACGAATACATGCGCGACTACACCGAGAGCATAAACCTTATGGCAGACTCGCTGGTTCCGGAAGCCGAGGCCATTACGGCCCGCGTGGCCAGCGGCCGCGGAAACATCCGCATAGCATTGAGCGACATTGCCACTCGCAAGCGTTCGCAGATGGAAATAGCCGAGCAGCTCTCCTCGGCCGTGCGCACGCAAACCAAGGCGAGGGCTTTCGTTCAGCAGCAGAGCACATTCGGCGGCCGCCGAGGCAACATGCCCGTACAGTACGTGCTCCAGGCCACCAGCCTCGAACGGTTGCAGGAGGTGCTGCCCGAATTCATGCGCAAGGTTTACGAAAGCCCCGTGTTCCAGATGGCCGACGTGGACCTGAAGTTCAGCAAGCCCGAAGCCCGTATATCGATAAATCGCGACAAAGCCAATCTGCTCGGCGTTAGCGCCCGCGACATAGCCCAGACCCTGCAATACGGGTTGAGCGGACAGAGAATGGGATATTTCTACCTGAACGGCAAGCAGTACGAGATTCTGGCCGAAATAAACCGCCAGCAACGCAACAAACCCGGGGATTTGAAATCCTTATACATTCGTTCGGACAAGGGCGAAATGATTCAGCTCGACAATCTCATATCGCTCGAAGAGAACGTGGCTCCGCCGCAGCTGTATCACTACAACCGTTTCCTTTCGGCTACCGTTTCGGCAGGATTGGCCAAAGGCAAAACCATCGGTCAGGGACTGGACGAAATGGACAGGATAGCCGCCGAGGTGCTGCCGGACGATTTCCGCACGGCGCTTGCCGGAGATTCCAAGGAGTTCCGCGAAAGTTCCTCGTCGCTCATGTTCGCCTTCCTGCTGGCTATCGTGCTGATATATCTGATTCTGGCGGCGCAGTTCGAGAGTTTCAAGGACCCGCTGGTCATCATGCTCACCGTGCCGTTAGCCATTGCGGGAGCTCTCGTATTCATGGCCTCGACGGGTCAGACGATGAACATTTTCAGCCAGATAGGCATAATCATGCTCATCGGTTTAGTGGCGAAGAACGGCATTCTGATAGTGGAATTCGCCAATCAGAAACAGGAGTCGGGCATCGGCAAGATGCAGGCTATCGAGCAGGCCTCGTTGCAGCGCCTGCGTCCGATTCTGATGACCAGCGCATCGACGATTCTGGGTCTGCTGCCGCTTACGATGGCCTCTGGCGAGGGGGCGAACGGCCGTATCGCCATGGGTATCGCCGTGGGGGGCGGCATGGTGGTCTCGACGCTGCTGACCCTTTACATCGTGCCGGCGATTTACAGTTACGTTTCGACCGACAGAAATAAACCACAGAAAAAAACCGAAAAATGAAATCGACGATACTGACCGCTCTGCTGCTCCTTACGAGCCTGTACGCCGGAGGGCAGGAGAGGCTTACGCTCCAAAAATGTCTCGAAAAGGGCTTGCAGCAAAACTACGGCATACTCATCGCGCGAGCCGAGCAGCAGATAAGCGACAACAACGCTACGGCCGCCAATGCGGGGATGCTGCCGACCATAGGACTTACGGCCGGATATGCCGGAAGTCTGGATAACGAATACGCGGAAGCCCGAACCGGAGAATCCTCGACCGAAAAGAACATCTTCGACCAGACATTCAACGCCGGCGTAGCCCTCGACTGGACGCTGTTCGACGGTCTCAAAATCCGCACCGACTACAAGAAATTGCAGGAAATGAAACGGATGGGCGCCCTGAATACCCGAATCGCGGTAGAGGATTTCGTAGCCGGTCTTACGGCCGAATACTACAACCTGATACAGCAGACGCTTCGTCTGGACAATTTCCGTTATGCCGTGACCCTCTCACGCGAGCGGCTCCGCATCACCGAAGAGCGATTCAAGATAGGCGATTTTTCTCGTTTGGATTTGTTGCAGGCCCGCGTGGATTTCAACGCCGACAGTTCGAAATACATTTCGCAACAGGAACTGCTGACTGCTTCGCGAATCAGAATCAACGAAATGCTCACCAATCGGAACGTCGATGAACGAATCATAATCATCGATTCGACAATCGTGGTAAACGAAAGTCTCGCATGGGACACGCTTATGGCCCGAACGCTGAACGACAACCCTTCGCTGCTTATGGCGGACCGACAGACGGCGCTGTCCGAGCTCGAACTCAGGGCCGCAAAAATCGCGCAACTATCCCTACCTGAACCTCTCGGCCGGCTACGGCTACACATACAACCGTATGGGCAACGGTACGACCAAATCGCGTGCGAGTCTCGGGCCGAACGCCTCGTTAAAACTCGGGTTCACGATTTTCGACGGCAACCGCCGCCGCGAGCAGCGCAATGCCCGCATCGAAATACAGAACGCGGAACTCTCGCGCAAACAAATCGAGGTATCGCTTCTGGCGGACCTGTCGAACTTCTGGCAGGCCTATCGGAACAATCTGGAATTGATTCAACTCGAAAAGGAAAACCTCGTAGCCGCCCGCGAAAACTACGAAATAGCCATGGAGAGGTATCTGTTGGGCGATTTGCCCGGCATCGAGATGCGCGAGGCGCAAAAGAGCCTACTGGATGCAGAGGAGCGAATCCTCACGGCTCAATACAACACGAAACTGTGCGAAATATCGCTGCAACAAATCAGCGGCAACATAGGCATATACCTAAAATAATACAGGCGGCCGTATAAAAACAGCATAGCCCGAACGTGTCAGCAGGGCTGCAAAGCAAAAGAGCGCATGATTCTCGAATCACACGCTCTTTTTATTCGAATGCCGCACCGGTTACATCGCATCCTGCAAACCGGCCCAGTCGGAGACGTCGAACCTCTCCTTGACCGCATCCGGACACAGCGGGAAGAAGTCGAACTCGCCGCCTATCCTGCGTTCGATTTCGGCAACGGAAAAAGTATACTCCCTTATCGACGGAATGACAGCCGGAGATTCGGAGTCGAAGTTTTGCGGCAGCCAGAACCCTATGGCGGTCAGTTCATCCGCACGGCACTCGGCAACATGCTTTCCTGTATTGCCCTTCTTGGTCCTCAACAGCACGGTGAAGCGGTGCGTAGGAACAATGCATATTTTCGACACGCCCGGCGAGGTGCGGTTATAATTGCCGGCATCGTACACCGTATTGTCGTCATTTTCGAACCATGTACCCTGAACCACATACAGAGTATCGTTGCAAATCCAGTTGCTGCTTATGGACTTTTCAATCAATTCCCAATGCGCATAGTACATCATATTCTCGGGAGCTATGTTGGACGGATAGAAAGTCTGCACATTAAGTTCGGCACCAGCTCCACCCCGATGCGCCGAAGCCATCATGTGCCCGCGATTGAAATAAACGCCGTTGCAACGAGTCCACAAAGTAAGGTCGCTCTTGGAGCGCCCGGGAGTGGGATTGTTCGACCACGGCCAGTTCTGCCAGTCTTCGCGGTCGTAGATTATGGACTGCTGCGCCTCGGTCATGGCAGGGTCGGGGCGCCATGGGTCGGGGGTTGTACGTCCGAAACCGCCCTCCTGATAACAGCCGTGCATCGGATAGGCGACATAACGCGGTACGTGCCTCGACGCATCGTAGCAAGTCGTATAGTTCCGCACATCCTTTTTGCTCTTTACCGTTTTCGCGAAGTGCTTTATATAAACATAGTCGGGGTTGTCCACCTGTGCAGGCAGCTCCACCCAAGCATACTGCGGACGTCTGGACACGGTCACGGTTTTCGACACATCCTCGCCGCCGTCAGTTCTGGCAGTAGTGACAGTAACGGTGGCGGTGACACCGTAAGGCATGTCGGTCACGCTGATACGCTCGCTTCCTCCGACACCCTCCGTAGGAGCGATTTTAACCTCCGGATTGCTCACGACGGCTTTCCACGCCACATCGGAGTGCACAGTAATCACGTTCCATGCCGGTTTGGCAGGGTCAAAAATCTATGCTGGCAGGCGACACTTCGAGCGAAGGAACACCGCCGCCCGAAGCAGTTACGGAGACCCATTTCTGCAATCCGCCAGAAGATACGGTCATCATGATGCTCTTGCCGTCCGGAATGGAGAGTACCGTAACGATATTCTCGCCGGCGTTCCCGTTCGTCTTGTCCAGCACCAGTTCCGGACTGCCTACCTGAATGCTCCACGAATTGTTGCATTTTACGGTTATCAGGTTCTGCGACTGAATGGTGCGACTGAACGTCACTTTGGCAGGAGTTACTTCCAGAAACGGCTCCTCGCCGCTATCCTTCCCGCATCCTGAAAAATCAAAACCGTACATAACAGCAAAATAGATGTAAGTCTGTTCATAACAAACGTTTTGTTGTGTTCTTTGACAAATGTATAAATAAATTGTGTAAAAACTTAATATCCGCACCCGTTTAATTTCCGATCATCAAAAAAACGTCCGATTTTTTGCATTTTGAAAAATTATGCGCTATCTTTGCACCTGCTAACGTCCCCACAGGGAAATTAGACTTGAAAAAGGAACATGCTCGGTTCGTCTAGCTGGTCCAGGACGCGAGATTCTCATTCTCGAAATCATGGGTTCGAATCCCATACCGAGTACAAGCAACGTATCGCCTGCAATTATGCAGGCGATATTTTTCGCCTTCACAAAAATAATAATTCTTACTTTTTTGCAATAATTACAAATTTCATTATATTTGCACCCAGAAAATATATATACCGAATAAAAAAACTTATTGTTATGTTGAGTGAAAAAATGCAGAGCGCTTTCAATGCGCAGATTAACGCCGAGATGTGGTCGGCCTATCTTTTACCTTTCGATGTCGATGGATGCAGCCGCAAAAGGCAACAAGGGTGCGGCGAACTGGTTTTCGGTTCAGTTCCAAGAGGAACAGGCCCATGCCCGCATTCTAATCGATCATGTCATCTCGCGCGGCGGCAAGGTGACTCTGGCTCCTATCGCCGAGGTCAAGACCCAATGGGCTTCGCTTCTCGACTCTTTCAAGGACACGCTTGCACACGAACGCAAAGTTACGGCCATGATACACAATCTCTGCGACATGGCTGCCGCCGAGAAAGATTACGCAGCCTCCGATCTGCTGGTTTGGGTCGTGAGCGAGCAGGTGGAAGAGGAAGAGAACGCACAGGAACTCATCGATGCCTTGGAGAAGATTGACGGCAATTCCGCTGCATCATACCTGTTCGACAAAGAGCTCGCGGCACGCAAATACATCGCACCCTCGATTCTCAAATAAAACGGATTTCATCCCCCAAAAAAAGAGCCGGAACATATTCAATTCCGGCTCTTTTTCAGCATCGCGAACCTTTCGTTGCATTATTGTGTCTTTTTGTTATATTTGTACGACCAAAAACACGACCTGAAATGCAACCTGAAACAAACGCAAAATCCTACGCAGCTCCGGAAATAACGTGCCAAGACATTCGAATCGAATCCGGATTCGCCAGCTCGCCGTCGGAAGACACCGGCCCGACAATTAAGGACATGGACCTGATTGTGCTGGAAGAAGTCTGAAAAATGATGTCGGAATCCCAGCCTTTCCGATAAAAACGCTGCCGAAAGAGCTTTGTTTTTCCGGATTTTTATTTACCTTTGTATCCGGTTACATTCTACTGCGGGGAATTAGCTCAGCTGGTTAGAGCGCTTGCATGGCATGCAAGAGGTCACGAGTTCGAATCTCGTATTCTCCACTCAGGCAGAGACTGTTTTTTTACACAGCCTCGTTTTTTTATTTGTGCCGCATAACCGGTCTATCTGCAAAACTTCTGCCGGCAGTTCGCCATGCCGATAATAACACGCAAACCAGACATGCCTGCAATGAATATAAAAATCCTACCGCCCGTTCCCCGAAAAAGAATTCAGACAATGGCTCGTCGAAAATCACGCGCACGCAACGGAATGCCGGGTTTGCCTAAAAAAAGGCGCTCCGCAACTCGAAAACGATACATTATATTATTTAGATGCGGTGGAAGAGGCCCTTTGCTTCGGTTGGATAGACTCGACAAACAAGGTAACCGGCGGCAAACATCTGCAACGTTTTTCGCCCCGCGCAAAAACAGTTCATGGTCGGAGTTGAACAAGGAAAGGTGCCGCCACAAGTCTGCGCCGCACTACCTTATATCCAATTCGAGGTTTCCCGCGTGACAAAACAGGCTCATTCATGCAAGGCGATTACTTCAAAAGCATTGTTATTTATTTTTTCATCATAATCTTTTCCCGTCCGTTTCGAAACTGCGAACCAAATAAGGGACATGAAACATACTCCTGACGAATTTCAAGAATCAGAAAAACAGGCATCCACGATGTCGCGAGCCTTTCAAATTTCGAATAGACGACGAAATAATCAGGGCATTCGGTGCGAATCCCGATGCACAAAAAGAATTTTTCAGCAGTTTCCGGCACTTTACCGGCGAGTGCGTATAGATACGATACAACGAGACAAGATTCATGATATAGCCGCATTCCATATAAGACTTGCGCGGCTTATCCTAAACTGCGAACAAGGAAAAATGTACGGAGCATGGAACGACCACGGCAGGCTACTGTCATATTGACGCATATCGTGTATTTTCTCTATCTTCTCCTATCCATTTTTCCCATTCATACATTGTCTGAGTTCGGATAATCCGCATTGAGTTATCGTTTCGACCCACTCAATACCATTCAACCGCCCTACATAATCAATAATATTCATTTCCCCGCGGCCCGCATCTCACTTCTTTTCGTCTCCGCTTTTTCATCGACACATGTCGTATCGTGTTATATGCACTCCGAGGGCGGACAGACAAAAAAGTGCAGGACAGCATATCGCAGCAACGCCCTACACAGCAGAATATAATGCACAAAAAAAAGCCGAGATACTATTTCTAATATCTCGGCTTGAAGAGGCGGCTACCTACTCTCCCACATAAATATGCAGTACCATCGGCGTAAAGTGAGACTTTAACTTCTCTGTTCGGAATGGGAAGAGGTGGAACCTCACCACTATAACCACCTAAATCTTTTTAAGAACCTCTTCTTTTTCGTGCGAGTAACTTTCGAAGCTACAACCCGTCGCACTCGGTAAATCTTGACACTAAACTAAGAATGAGATAAATGCCCTTGCTTTCAGAAAGCCGTTCGGGTAATTAGTACTGCTCGGCTTTGACATTACTGCCTTTACACCTACAGCCTATCAACGTAGTAGTCTCCTACGACCCTCAAGGGAAATCTTATCTTGGGGAAGGCTTCGCGCTTAGATGCTTTCAGCGCTTATCCAAACCGAACTTAGCTACTCGGCTGTACACCTGGCGGCATAACCGATACACCAGAGGTTCGTCCAACTCGGTCCTCTCGTACTAAAGTCAGGACCCCTCAAATTTCCTACGCCCACAACAGATAGAGACCGAACTGTCTCACGACGTTCTGAACCCAGCTCGCGTGCCACTTTAATCGGCGAACAGCCGAACCCCTTGGGACCTTCTCCAGCCCCAGGATGTGACGAGCCGACATCGAGGTGCCAAACCGCCGCGTCGATATGAGCTCTTGGCGGCGATCAGCCTGTTATCCCCGGAGTACCTTTTATCCTTTGAGCGATGGCCAGTCCACACAGAACCACCGGATCACTATACCCTGATTTCTCACCTGGTCGACTTGTTGGTCTCACAGTCAAGCGCCCTTATGCTATTGCACTCTACGCACGGTTACCATTCGTGCTGAGGGCACCTTGGGAAGCCTCCGTTACGCTTTTGGAGGCGACCACCCCAGTCAAACTACCCACCAAACGGTGTCCCACTCTCGTGGTTAGAATTCAAATACACAAAGGGCAGTATTTCAACGGCGACTCCACAAATACTGGCGTACCTGCTTCACAGTCTCCTGCCTATCCTACACATCATGTACCCAAACTCAGCGTTAGCCTGCAGTAAAAGGTTCACGGGGTCTTTTTCGTCCCGTTGCGGGTACCCGGCATCTTCACCGGGACTACAATTTCACCGAGCTCACGGTTGAGACAGTGTCCAGATCGTTACACCATTCGTGCAGGTCGGAACTTACCCGACAAGGAATTTCGCTACCTTAGGACCGTTATAGTTACGGCCGCCGTTTACTGGGGCTTCGATTCAATGCTTCTCTTGCGATGACATCCCCTCTTAACCTTCCAGCACCGGGCAGGTGTCAGGCCATATACTTCGTCTTTCGAATTTGCATAGCCCTGTGTTTTTGATAAACAGTCGCCTGGACCTATTCACTGCGCCCTGTCGCCAGGGACCCCTTATTCCGAAGTTACGGGGTGAATTTGCCTAGTTCCTTAACCGTGATTCACTCGAGCACCTTAGGATACTCTCCTCGACCACCTGTGTCGGTTTACAGTACGGGTGACTTGTAACGTAACGCTTAGAAGTTTTTCTTGGAAGCTTGCTTGGGCTGACTATCAGATTGCCCGTAGGCTCTCTGTACTGTCGGGCCTCAGCATGATTAGCTATTAACCAATCATATACCTAATCCCTTTAACCGGCACTTCCGTCCGCCGGCGCAGCTTTTACTCTCCTTCGTCTCTCCATCGCTATTACAAGTCACTATCGGAATAGTAACCGATTGTCCATCGATATCACCTTACGGCTGAATCTTAGGGTCCCGACTAACCCTGATCTGATTAGCATTGATCAGGAAACGTTGGTCTTGCGGTGTGCGGGTTACTCTCCCGCATTATCGTTACTTATGCCTACATTTGCTTTTTCCATAAACTCCACAAATCCTCGCGAATCTGCTTCGACGTCGATGGAATGCTCCCCCTACCACACTTTCGTGTCCAGAACTTCGGTGATACACTTGATGCCCGTTTATTATCCACGCTCTGTCGCTCGACTAGTGAGCTGTTACGCACTCTTTAAATGAATAGCTGCTTCCAAGCTAACATCCTAGCTGTCGCTGCAACAAAACATCGTTAGTTCAACTTAGTGTATGCTTCGGGACCTTAGTTGCTGGTCTGAGTTGTTCCTCTTTTGTCACCGGACATTAGCACCCAGCGGCTCACTGCTGTGGATCATACTACTGGCATTCGGAGTTTGTCAGGATTTGGTAGGCGGTGAAGCCCCCCGCATCCAATCAGTAGCTCTACCTCCAATAGACTGCCACAACGCTGCCCCTAAAGGCATTTCGGGGAGTACGAGCTATTTCCCAGCTTGATTAGCCTTTCACCCCTACCCTCAAATCATCCAGAAACTTTTCAACGTTTATTGGTTCAGACCTCCAGTTGGTGTTACCCAACCTTCATCTTGTTCAAGGGTAGATCGCAAGGTTTCGCGTCTACAACCACTAACTTTACCGCCCTATTCAGACTCGCTTTCGCTTCGGCTCCGTAACTTCCGCTACTTAACCTCGCTAGTGATTAGTAACTCGTAGGCTCATTATGCAAAAGGCACGCCGTCACGGCACATAGCCGCTCCGACCGGTTGTAAGCGTATGGTTTCAGGTTCTATTTCACCCCCCTGCTCGGGGTACTTTTCACCTTTCCTTCGCAGTACTGGTTCACTATCGGTCTCTTGGGAGTATTTAGCCTTACCGGGTGGTCCCGGCCGATTCAATCAGGATTCCTCGTGTCCCGACCTACTCAGGATACTGCTATCAATATGAAAAATTACTCGTACAAGACTTTCACTCTCTACGGTACACCTTTCCAGATATTTCCGATTCTTTTCCATGTCGAATATCGCAGTCCTACAACCCCGCAAATGCCGTAACATTTACGGTTTGGGCTACTTCCATTTCGCTCGCCGCTACTTTGGAAATCGATGTTTCTTTCTTCTCCTCCTCCTACTTAGATGTTTCAGTTCAGAGGGTTTGCTCACCTTCCGGTGTGATAGGCCTTCTGCCTATCAGGTTGCCCCCATTCGGATATCTGCGGATCAAGTCTCGTTTGCAAATCCCCGCAGCTTTTCGCAGCTTACCACGTCCTTCTTAGCCTCCAAGAGCCTAGGCATCCCCCATACGCCCTTTATTACTTTCTTACTTACCGTATCACACACCCTTTTTGCTGCATGTGATACCTTTTATCTCATCCTTAATCCGTGTCAATGAACGTGCGAATCTTTCGATTCGGAAGAACAGCATCGCAGTTTCGCTCTGCTACACCTTACGTGATGCTGTTATAACGTTTCTTTGAGAGAGAACAGCTAAATAAACCTTTGAAAAAGCTCCAGAAAGGAGGTGTTCCAGCCGCACCTTCCGGTACGGCTACCTTGTTACGACTTAGCCCCCAGTCACTAGTTTTGCCCTAGGACGCTCCTTGCGGTGACGTACTTCAGGCACCCCCAGCTTCCATGGCTTGACGGGCGGTGTGTACAAGGCCCGGGAACGTATTCACCGCGCCATGGCTGATGCGCGATTACTAGCGAATCCAACTTCATGGAGGCGAGTTTCAGCCTCCAATCCGAACTGAGATAGGCTTTCGAGATTCGCTCCTATTCACATAGTCGCTGCCCTCTGTACCTACCATTGTAACACGTGTGCGCCCCGGACGTAAGGGCCGTGCTGATTTGACGTCATCCCCACCTTCCTCTCGGCTTACACCGGCAGTCCCGATAGAGTGCCCAGCTTGTTTGATCGCTCAAACGCTCTGATGGCAACTATCAGTAGGGGTTGCGCTCGTTATGGGACTTAACCCGACACCTCACGGCACGAGCTGACGACAACCATGCAGCACCTAGTTTCGCGCCCCGAAGGGAAATCCTCTTTCAAGAACCGTCGCTAACTTTCAAGACCGGGTAAGGTTCCTCGCGTATCATCGAATTAAAATCACATGTTCCTCCGCTTGTGCGGGCCCCCGTCAATTCCTTTGAGTTTCATTCTTGCGAACGTACTCCCCAGGTGGATAGCTTATCGCTTTCGCTTAGTCACCGACATTAATATCGCCGACAACGAGCTATCATCGTTTACTGCGTGGACTACCAGGGTATCTAATCCTGTTTGCTCCCCCACGCTTTCGTGCCTCAACGTCAGATATAGCTTTGTTAGCTGCCTTCGCAATCGGTGTTCTGTGTAATCTCTATGCATTTCACCGCTACACTACACATTCCGCCAACAGCAACTACTCTAGTCCAGCAGTATTAGAGGCACGTTCGGAGTTAAGCCTCCGAATTTTTCACCTCTAACTTACCAAACCGCCTACGCACCCTTTAAACCCAATAAATCCGGATAACGCTTGGATCCTCCGTATTACCGCGGCTGCTGGCACGGAGTTAGCCGATCCTTATTCGTACGGTACTTTCAAGCAGATACACGTATCTGTGTTTACCCTCGTACAAAAGCAGTTTACAACTCATAGAGCCGTCATCCTGCACGCGGCATGGCTGGTTCAGACTTGCGTCCATTGACCAATATTCCTCACTGCTGCCTCCCTGTAGGAGTCTGGTCCGTGTCTCAGTACCAGTGTGGGGGTTAACCTCTCAGTCCCCCCTATGTATCGTCGACTTGGTGAGCCGTTACCTCACCAACTATCTAATACAACGCATGCCCATCATTAACCGCCGGAACTTTCAACATTAGAAGATGCCTTCCAATGTATTATGGGGTATTAGTACCAATTTCTCAGTGTTATCCCCCTGTTAATGGTAGGTTGCATACGCGTTACGCACCCGTGCTGCCGAGTCGCCACCATAGATAGCAAGCTATCTATTATGCTGCCCCTCGACTTGCATGTGTTAGGCCTGCTGCTAGCGTTCATCCTGAGCCAGGATCAAACTCTCCATTGTAATAAAATAAATAAATTAAATCTTGGCTGTTCTCAAAGGTATTGTTTGAAAAATCACTCTCACCGAAGTGAGAAGAATAAACTTTTAGCTGCTCAATAATCTCAAAGAACGTCGTTCTATATCTTTCAAAAGAACTGTCTTTTTCACCTCATCCCGAAACCGAGGTTTCGGTCAGATTCCTTACCCTCGACTCGCTCTCTGCTTTAACAGGAGTTTGTCTCGGAAAGGGACTGCAAAGGTAATTGCTTTTTTTCTTTTTCTGCAAAACTTTTTCGAGAAAAATCAAAAAATTTTTTTATTTCGATTCGTTTTTATCCAGATAAGAACCCTGCTGCATTTCTTTTGTTTCAACCTCGCGCCGCTCTCGCCGCGCTACCGGTTATTTCCGAATTGCGGGTGCAAAGGTAGTGGCTTTGTCATTCCCTGCAAACATTTTCGCAACTTCTTTTCATATGCCCGAAATCGCATTGAACTGTCCGATAACGGATTATACACCACTCTTTTTCATCGGTTTTTTTCCCGTCCAATCCGCCGCCGGTGCCGTATCCGCTCCGAAGAAGATTTATTGCCTCTTTTATTATAATAAGTATGGAATTTTTTTAATACTTTTTGCACCCACTATAATATAACGAAACGATCTTCGATACATGGAATACAAATTCAGAGACATCGAGCAAAAATGGCAGCGGGAATGGGTGCGCCGCAAAACCTACGCGGTGGAAATAGACCCGTCTAAGCCCCAAATTCTACGTACTGGACATGTTCCCCTACCCTTCGGGCGCCGGTCTGCATGTGGGTCACCCGCTCGGATACATAGCCTCGGACATATACTCGCGCTACAAAAGGCTGTGCGGCTTCAACGTCCTTCACCCCATGGGGTACGATGCGTTCGGACTTCCTGCCGAGCAGTATGCCATACAGACCGGTCAGCATCCGGCCGTAACCACTACCAACAACATAAACCGCTATCGCCAGCAGTTGGACAAAATCGGATTCAGCTACGACTGGAACCGCGAAGTACGCACCTGCGAGCCGTCCTACTATAAATGGACGCAGTGGGCGTTTTTGAAGATGTTCGACAGCTACTACTGCAAAACCACCGACAAGGCGCAGCCGATTTCGCAGCTCGTCAAGGCATTCGAGACCTCGGGAACCGCGAACGTGAACGCCGCCTGCACGCATCCCATGTCATTCACGGCCGAGCAGTGGAACGGAATGAACGAGCAGCAGAAAGAGGATGTGCTGCAAAACTACCGTCTGGCCTTCCGTTCGGACACGATGGTGAACTGGTGCGAACAGCTCGGCACGGTTCTGGCCAACGACGAGGTAAAGGACGGTCTCTCGGTCAGGGGAGGCTTTCCTGTGGTGCAGCGCGTGATGAAGCAGTGGCTGCTGCGCGTCACGGCCTATGCCGAAAGGCTCCTCAACGGTTTAGACACGCTCGAATGGAGCGACTCGCTGAAAGAAATACAGCGCAACTGGATTGGCAAGAGCACCGGAGCGCAGATGTTTTTCGACATTGACGGCTCGGACCTCAAACTCGAAATCTTCACCACACGCCCCGACACGGTATTCGGCGTGACGTTCATGGTGGTGGCTCCCGAGTACGAGCATATCGGCATGCTCGCTACGCCCGAACATAAACAGGCCGTAGAGCAATACATCGAGCAGACCAAGAAGCGTTCGGAGCGCGAACGAATCGCCGAGACCCGAAACGTCAGCGGCGTATTCACCGGAAGCTATGCCGTAAACCCGTTTACCGGCAAACGCATTCCCATATATGCCAGCGATTACGTACTGGCCGGCTATGGAACCGGCGCAATCATGGCCGTTCCGGCCCACGACAGCCGCGACTATGCTTTCGCCCGACACTTCGGATTGGAGATAGTGCCGGTGGTCGAAGGCGGAGACATTTCGGTCCAGAGCTACGACGCCAAAAGCGGCAGGATGATAAACTCCGGATTCCTTACCGGAATGGACGTCAAGGAGGCCATACCAGCGATGTTCGAGGAGATAGAGAAGCGCGGCATCGGCAAGAAACACGTGAACTACCGTCTGCGCGACGCCATATTCTCGCGCCAGAGATACTGGGGCGAGCCGTTCCCGATATATTATAAGGACGGGATAGCGACGCCGATGAACGAGACGGACCTGCCGCTCGAACTGCCGCAGACGTCCGACTTCACGCCCACGAAAACCGGCGAACCGCCTCTGTCGCGCATCGACAGCTGGCATACTGCCGAGGGATACCCGTATGAAACCAGCACGATGCCGGGATTCGCAGGATCGAGCGCCTACTATCTGCGCTACATGGACCCGCACAACGACAAGGCCCTTGTCAGCCGCGAAGCCGACGAGTACTGGCGCAACGTGGATTTGTACGTGGGAGGCATAGAGCACGCCACCGGTCACCTCATATACTCGCGTTTCTGGAACAAGTTCCTCTACGACATCGGTGCGGTGTGCGAGAGCGAGCCGTTCAAGAAGCTCGTCAATCAGGGCATGATTCAGGGACGCTCTAACTTCATATACAGAATAAAGGGTACGGACAAGTTCGTATCGCTCGGACTGAAAGAGCAGTACGACACGCAGGAAATCCACGTGGACGTGAATCTGGTCAAGAACGACATACTCGACATCGAGGCGCTCAGAAATTGGAGCCCCGACTACAAGAACGCCGAATTCATACTCGAAGACGGCAAATACGTATGCGGCTGGGCTATCGAGAAGATGAGCAAGAGCATGTACAACGTTGTGAATCCGGACTACATAGTGGACAGCTACGGGGCCGACACGCTGCGCATGTACGAAATATTCCTCGGCCCTATCGAGCAGAGCAAACCGTGGGATACGAACGGAATAGACGGAGTGCACAAATTCCTCAAAAAATTCTGGCGTCTGTTCTTCGGCGCGGACGGCGAGTTCCGTCTCTCGGACGACCAGCCGACGGCGGCAGAACTCAAAACGCTTCACAAGACAATCAAGAAAGTCCGCGAAGACATCGAGAACTTCTCCTTCAATACCTCGGTAAGCGCCTTCATGATATGCCTCAACGAACTCGGCGGATGCGACAAACGCGCCGTTCTGGAACCGCTGACCGTACTTCTGTCTCCGTTCGCGCCGCACATTGCCGAAGAGTTGTGGCAGATGATGGGACACGAATGCTCCGTTTTCGACGCCCGCATGCTGGAAGCCGACGAGCAGTATCTGACAGAAAGCAGCTTCGAATACCCCGTTTCGATAAACGGCAAGATGCGTTTTAAGAAAAATCTCGCGCTCGGTATTCCGAACGCCGAAATAGAGAAGGCGGTAACCGAAGACCCGATGACGGCGAAATGGACCGACGGCAAGCCCATAAGGAAAAATCATCATCGTGCCGGGTAAAATCATAAACATCGTAATTTAATCCGAACTCTGATATGACAACGACAATTCAATCGAAAGTGAACATCTGGCGAATCATCCGCGAGTATCTGCTCATGGGATTGGGATGCTTCTGCTACGCATTCGCATGGGTGAGCATCATAGAATCCGCCAACGGCATAGGCGGCGGCGCCAGCGGTTTGGCCCTGCTCATACAGTATGCCACGGACGGACGGCTGTCCATGGGCGTGATGTTCTTCGTGATAAACGCGGTACTGATAATTCTTGCGATGATTATGATAGGCGTCAAGTTCGGCGCCAAGACGATATACTGCATCATCATGATTTCGGTGCTGATGAGTTTCCTGAAAGGGATTCTGCCCCCCAACCTGCTGGGTCTGGGCGACGACAAGCTGCTCTCGGCCGTACTGGGCGGCGCACTTTCGGGCGTCGGAGTGAGCCTGTGCTTCATGCAGGGCGGCAGCACCGGCGGCACCGACATCGTAGCGATGATTATCAACAAGTTCAAGACGATAAGCTACGGCAAGGTGCTGCTGATGACCGACTCGCTGATAATCACCGGTTCGTACCTCATATATCAGGACATTCCGACAATCATCTACGGTTTCATCATGGTAGCCACGTTCGGTTACGCAGTGGATTCGATAATGGCCGGCAACAACCAGTCCTCGCAGATATTCATCTTTACGAAGCACTACAACGAAATCTCGGAGCGAATCATAAACGACATGCACCGCGGGGTAACGATTCTGGAAGGCGAAGGCGCCTATACGCACCAGCCGTCCAAGATGCTCATGGTCGTCTGCCGCAAGATGGAGTCCAACTCCATACTGCGTCTGGCGAAGGAAATCGACCCCGACGCATTCATCTCGGTGGGCAGCGTCATGGGTGTTTACGGCAAGGGATCTCGAACAGACTGCAACCGAAACCGAGCAAAAAGAAATAATCAGGATATGAAAGAATACAAAAGATATATGGTGACCTCGGCGCTTCCTTACGCCAACGGTCCCGTCCACATAGGACATCTGGCCGGAGTATACATACCCTCCGACATATACGTGAGATACCTTCGCCTGCGCGGCCGCGACGTGCTGTGGGTGTGCGGTTCGGACGAGCACGGAGTGCCGATTACAATCAAGGCCCGCAAGGAGGGCGTCACCCCGCAGGACGTAGTGGACAAGTACAACGGCATAATCAAGAATTCGTTCGAGCGGCTGGGCATATCTTTCGACATATATTCGCGCACCACTTCGCCCGTGCATTCCCGCACGGCGTCGGACTTCTTCCGCACGCTGTACGACAAGGGCGAATTCACCGTCAGCGAATCCGAGCAGTATTACGACCCCGAAGCCCAGACGTTTCTGGCCGACCGCTACATCACCGGCACGTGTCCCTGCTGCGGAAGCGAGGGGGCATACGGCGACCAGTGCGAAAAGTGCGGCTCGACGCTCAGCGCCACGGATTTGATAAATCCCAAAAGCACCATTTCGGGCGCCACGCCCGTACTCCGGAAGACCAAACACTGGTATCTGCCGCTCGACAAACACGAACAGTGGCTGCGCGAGTGGATTCTGGACGGCCACAAGGAGTGGAAAAGCAACGTGTACGGACAGTGCAAGAGCTGGCTCGACACAGGTCTTCAACCCCGAGCCGTGAGCCGCGATTTGGACTGGGGCATACCCGTTCCGGTGGAGGGTGCCGAAGGCAAGGTGCTTTACGTATGGTTCGACGCCCCGATAGGCTACATTTCGGCTACCAAGGAGCTGACGCCCGACTGGGAGAAATACTGGAAGGACGAGCAGACCAAATTGGTGCACTTCATCGGCAAGGACAATATCGTGTTCCACTGCATAGTATTTCCGGCGATGCTCAAAGCCCACGGCGGATACATACTGCCGGACAACGTTCCGGCCAACGAGTTCCTGAATCTGGAAGGCGACAAGATATCCACCTCGCGCAACTGGGCAGTATGGCTCAACGAGTATCTGGACGACATGCCCGGAAAGCAGGACGTGCTGCGCTACGTGCTTTGCGCCAACGCTCCCGAGACCAAAGACAACGACTTCACGTGGAAGGATTTCCAGACGCGCAACAACAACGAGCCTGGTAGCCGTACTGGGCAATTTCGTGAACCGTGCGCTGGTGCTGACCGAGAAATATTTCGACGGCACCGTTCCCGAAGCCGGATCTCTTGCGGAGTACGACGAGCAGACGCTGGCCGAGCCTGCCGCGCATAAAGGCCGCGGTGGAGGATGCCATCGAAAACTACCGTTTCCGTGAGGCTCTGCGCGAGGCGATGAACATGGCGCGTCTGGGCAACAAGTATTTGGCCGACACCGAACCGTGGAAAGTCGTGAAAACCGACAAGGACAGAGTGGCCACGATTCTCAATGTAGCACTGCAAATCACGGCCAATCTCGCTATCGTCATAGAACCGTTCATGCCTTTTCACGGCGGAAAAGATGCTCGGCATGCTATCCGTCGGCAAACTCGACTGGGAAATGCTGGGACGCTCCGACATCCTGCAAGCAGGGCACAAAAATCGGTAAGAGCAGCCTGCTGTTCGAGAAAAATCGAAGACAGCGTAATCGAGGCCCAACTCAAAAAAACTCGCCGATGCCAAGGCCGCCAATCAGGCTGCGGCGAAAACGGTCGAGCCGCAGAAATCCGACGTCTCGTTCGACGAATTCGGACGCATGGACATCCGCGTAGGAACGATTATGTCGGCCGAAAAGATGCCGAAGACCAAAAAGCCTGCTGCATCTGACGGTGGACACCGGCATCGACAAGCGCGACATCGTGAGCGGAATAGCCGAACACTTCACGCCCGAAGAACTCGTCGGCAAACAGGTGCTGGTGCTGGTCAATCTCACTCCCCCGCGAGCCTGAAAGGCGTGGTGAGCAACGGCATGCTGCTGATGAGCGAAGACGCATCGGGCCGTTTAGTGCTCCTCTCCCCGACTCAAAACGTTTACAACGGAGCAATCGTAGGTTAATGCAACTATATATTACGGATTAAGATTATGGAAAATATCGATTGGAAAAATCTCGGGTTCTCGTATATCAAGACCGACAGCAACGTAAGATGTTATTGGAAAGACGGCAAGTGGGGCGAGCTTACGCTCACCTCGGACGAATACATACCCCTTCACATGGCCTGCACCGCCCTGCACTACGGGCAGGATGCGTTCGAAGGCCTGAAAGCATTCCGCGGAAAGGACGGCAAGATACGCATATTCCGCATGGAGGAGAATGCCAAGCGGTTGATTTCGTCCGGCGAATATCTGCGCATGGCGGCTCCTTCGATAGAGCTCTTTTCGGAAGCGGTCGTAAAGGTCGTAAAGGCCAACGAACGTTTCGTTCCGCCATACGGCACCGGAGCATCACTGTACATACGTCCGCTGCTGATAGGAAGCGGAGCACAGGTCGGAGTCAAACCGGCCGATGAGTTTCTGTTTTTGGTCTTCGTAACTCCGGTAGGCCCCTACTACAAGGAGGGCTTCCACCCCATAAAGGCGATAGTGGACCGCGACCACGACCGTGCCGCCCCGCTCGGTACGGGACACATCAAGGCCGGAGGAAACTACGGCGCGAGCCTCATTTCAGGCGACTGGGCGCACGAACTCGGATATTCGAGCGTGATTTACCTCGATGCGGCACACAAGAAATACATCGACGAATGCGGCGCCATGAATTTCTTCGGCGTGCGCGGCAACTCGTACATCACGCCGCAGTCCCACTCGGTACTGCCTTCGATAACGAACATGAGCCTGGGCCGTCTGGCCGAGGATGCCGGAATGACCGTCGAGCGCCGCAACATTCCGATAGAGGAAATCGAGACATTCGACGAGGCGGGCGGATGCGGAACGGCTGCGGTAATCTCGCCGCTCAGTTCGGTTTTCGACCCCGGAACCGGCAAGACATACACATTCGGCGACGGAGCATCGACCGGCAAGTGGAGTACCTTATTATATAATAAGCTGCGGGCGATACAGCTCGGCGACGAGCCGGACCCCTACGGCTGGAACACCGTATTGTAGCAGCCGAGAAGCTCGAAACACAGAAAAAAGCGTGTCTGGATACAGTCGCGACGACAGCCATGCGAGCGGGACACGGGCGCAGACAATGGATATGCTGTTGTGGAGAAATGAAATCACGGCATATCCGCAAGCCGTGAAGAAACCGCTGAAACAGAAATGTATGCCGGCAAAACATATCGCAAGATAATGCTTCATGCCTTCGGCCGCCTCTGCCGGAGTATCCATTACGCTCACTATCCACCCGCGCAGGCAGAGCAGCACGACAACGAGCACGGCGGCTATGACGGCGAACATAGTCACCGTGTTGCCGACTACGACACGCGCCTGCGCTGAGTCCTTCGCACCGACGGCACGGGCCGTGAGCACTGTCGTTCCCATGGCAAGGCCTATGAGCACGACAGTCTCCATATACATCACCTGCGCACCGTTGGATACCGCCGTGGTGCTGGCGACTCCGCAATAACGGCCGATAACGAAAAAGGTCGGCCAGTCCGTAAAGTATCTGCAAGAAATAGGCAAGCATATAGGGCAACGAGAATTTCATTATGTTGCCGAGAATGCTGCCTTGCGTCAAGTCTTTTCCGTTCATCGCTTTAACAGAATGCAAACAAGGCCGTACAAAATGAATGGCCCCGCTCCAGTCATTTTATCCGGCCTTATCGTTACGGGCCCTACGACGGGATTTTGCGAGCGCAAAGTTATGCAAAAACACGTAAAGGCGACAAGCATGGAACCGTTTTTGCGTCACCGGGGAAGGCAACTATAAAACTTTTTCACTATGGAAACGAACGACAAATGTTATTCTATGCCCCGCATAGGCGATGCGGCACCGGCATTCAAGGCAGACACCACGAAAGGTCCCGTATCCTTTCCCGAAGACTACAAAGGCCGATGGGTGATACTGTTCTCGCACCCGGGAGACTTCACCCCTGTGTGCACTTCCGAATTCGTGATGTTCGGAGACATGTACGAACGGTTCGCGGAACGCGGATGCGAACTGCTCGGTCTCTCAGTAGGTTCAGTGGGCAGCCATATAGCATGGCTGAGGACGATTCAGGAAAAAATCGAATACCGCGGAATCAAGAACATGGAGATAAAATTCCCGCTCATCGAAGATTTGTCCATGGAGATTTCGCGCTCCTACGGCATGATTCAACCCGCGCAAAGTTCGACGAAAACCGTCAGAACCGTATTTTTTTCATAGACCCGAAAGGCATCGTTCGCGCAAGCATAAATTATCCTATGGCGCTGGGACGCAACATGGACGAAATCATGCGGGTGCTCGTAGGCCTTCAAGCAATCGACGAATATTCCGTTGCGCTGCCCGCAGACTGGCGCCCGGGCGACGACATAATAGTGTCCGCGGCCGACACTTTCGAAAAGGCTGCCGAACGCATGGCCGACCGGACGCTGAATCAGAGATGTTACGACTGGTTTTTTTCTGCATCAAAAAAACTGCCGGTCGAACAGAAACAGAATAAAAACAAACCGTTACAGTGCCGCAATAATACCGTTTCGCAAAAACGCACTTCAGACATATAAAAACACGGGCCCGAAAGACATAATATGTTAAAAAAATATTTATATTTGTACTAGTAAACGCTTCGCTTTTTCGCGGTCTCCGCACAAGGGATGTTCTTTACGGCAAATATTTACTTAATCCTAAAAAATAAATGATTATGAAAAAAACTTATTCTTTTCGCTGGCCGTTTGCCTTTGTGCACTTACCGTATCGGCTCAGGAGAAATGGGCAGTCGGCGGACGTATCGGTTCCGGTTTTTCAGGCTCAGGCCGAATACCACATGGGAGACCAGTACCTCGAAGGCCGCTTCGGTATGTCGTGGTGCAACTCGGTGCAACCTTGGTTGCGGACTTCACCGCTCTGTACAACTGGAACATCTGCACTATGGACTGGACTCCGAAAGCCGGTCAGTGGTTCTTCGACGCAGGTGCAGGTCTTAGTGTAGGCGGCAAAGAGCATTACGCTTATGTAGGTGCAGCCGGTCAGGCTAAATTCGGTATCAAGTTCAAGGGCGCACCGGTTAAACTGGCAATCGACTGGACTCCGGTAATCGGACCGCATTTCGCATATGCCAAAGGCATGGATACCTACACCGAGTTCAACAGCTACGGATTGGCCAATTTCGGCATATCCTGCGTATATTGCTTCTAACGGTTTAGGGCAATAACAAAAAAAGGCTGCGAGATTTCGCAGCCTTTTTTTGTTTACCGGTTTTCCAGCCTTTTTTTCTCCGCCGCCGTAAGGGCGGAAAATACCAAATCATAGGAGTCCGCTATCTGACGCCGCATGAATTCTTCGCTCAGTTCGCCGTCCGTAAAGACGGAGTTCCAGTGTTTCTTGTTGCAGTGAAAGGCCGGCTCCACCTCTCTGTAACGCTCGCGAAGCTCTACTGCCACCTCGGGCCGGCACTTCACGTTGAAGAACCTGAAATCGTGCATGCCGGCCATTGCGAACATCTTCCCGCCTACTTTATATACCAACGTATCCTCGTCGAACGGCAGGCACTCATGTGCAAACGGGAACGAAAGGCAGTAGTCGCGAAACTCTATTATATCCATACCTCTCCTATTTCAAATCGAGCAGCCGCTGAATGGTAAGCGAAACCTCGGTATTGTCCATCACGCGACTGAAATTTTCCGCTCCGCAACCGTATGCGAACATCGGCACGAGGGTTCCGGTATGGCTCGTCGAGCCGAAACGATAATCTATGCCGCTCTCTCCTTTGGTGAAGTCAGCTTTTTTGGAGGCGATGGAAAGGCCGCCGGTCTCATGGTCGGCAAGCACCACGACCAGAGTGCCGGGATGCTTGTCCGCATAATCGAACGCCTCGCCCACAGCACGGTCGAAATCCGCCACCTCCTCGTAAATCTTCTTCGCATCGTTGTCGTGCGCAGCGAAGTCGATTTGCGAGCCTTCCACCATCAGGGAAAAACCCTTTGTGGAATGTCGAGCCGAGAATTTCCATGCTCTTTGGCCGTCGCACGCGGCAGATAATCGCCCCTGCCGGCCGACATCATCGGCATGGCATTTTTTTCCCGTAGTCGTAAACCACCAAAGTGCGGCCGCTCGACACGCCGTCCAGCTCGTCTATGTTGCCTACGACACGATAACCGCTATCGGACATCTCCTTCAAAATATTGCGTCCGTCCTTGCGCTTGGCAAAATAGTCGTAACCGCTGCCCATGGCCACATCCACGCCCGAAGCCGCGAACTGCTCGGAGAGTTCCTCCAACTGATAGCGGCTCTTCACATGTCCGTAAAAGGTCGCGGGAGTGGCATGTTGCAGATAGCATGTAACCACGATACCTGTCCCGAGCCCTGCCCTCTCGGCTTTTTCCACTATGTTTTTCAAGTTTGTTCGCCGCCGTATCCAGACCGACGTAAGAGTTCTTGGTCTTATGTCCGGTGGAGTACGCCGTACCCGAAGCGGCCGAGTCGGTAACGCGGTTATTGGCCGAATTCGTCCTGACAAGACCCACGGCCGTCGCACGCTCCATGTTTATGCGTTCGTAACCGTTTTCGATTATAAGCGACGAAACATGCCCCACGCCCATACCGTCGCCTATCATCAGTATGACGTTCTTAACTTTCTGTTTGGCACCGGCAGTCTGCGGAGCCGAAACAAATACGATGGCGACCAGCAGTGCCGCGATTCTGAAAAAAGAGTACGATTTTCTCATGATTGATTTCAATTTATTTTCGAATAACAAATTTAGGACTTATTCATGAGTTTACAACGTTTTTTGTTACCTTTACACGAATATTCAACCCGATTGCAACATGTTTCCCGACAATAAACCGATATTCATAGCCGGCCCGTGCGTAATCGAGGACTCGGCCCTGCTCGACACCGTCGCCCGATTTTTAGTGCGTCTGAGAGACGAGCTGGACATCGAAATAGTCTTCAAGGCATCGTTCGACAAGGCCAACCGCACTTCGATTCATTCGTTCCGCGGCGTGGGTATCGAGCAGGGCGTGCAGATGCTCGCCGACATAAAGGCACGGTACTCGCTGCCCATCACCACCGACATACACGAACCGTGGCAGGCCGAAAGGGTCGCCGAGGTCGCGGACATCATACAGATTCCCGCATTCCTATGCCGACAGACCGACCTGCTGGTCGAAGCTGCCCGGACAGGCAGAACCGTAAACATAAAAAAGGCGCAGTTCCTCTCCGGAACCGACATGTTCTATCCGGTGCAGAAGGCTCGCGAAGCGGGCGCCTCGCAGGTATGGCTCACCGAACGCGGCAACATGTACGGATACAACAATCTGGTGGTGGATTTCCGCAACATTCCTGACATGCTCCGCATAACCGACCGCGTGATAATGGACTGCACCCACTCGGTGCAAAGACCCGGAGGAGCCGGCGGGGTAACCGGCGGCAACCGCGAATATGTCCCTGCAATGGCACTGGCAGCCAAAGCGTTCGGTGCAAACGGATTTTTCTTCGAGACGCATCCGCAGCCCGAACTCTCCAAAAGCGATGCGGCCAATACGATACATCTCCAAACGCTCGAATCCGTAATCAAATCCCTAATATAGCTCCGGCCCATGGATGTACGCATAGCCCAAGACTGGAAAGAGCTGCTGCAAAGCGAGTTCGACAAACCGTATTTCGAACAGTTAGTGCGGTTCGTGCACTCCGAGTACGCAGCCACGACGATTTATCCCGCCGGCCGGAACATATTCCGCTCGTTCGACAAATGCAGTTTCGAGAACCTGCGCGTACTCATCATCGGCCAAGACCCCTATCACGGAGCGGGACAGGCCAACGGGCTGTGTTTTTCGGTGAACGACGGCGTGGAGTTTCCTCCGTCGCTGCGCAATATCTTCAAGGAGATTCACGACGACATCGGAACTCCGATTCCGAGCAGCGGCAACCTCGACCGCTGGGCCGAACAGGGCGTACTGCTTCTGAATTCGGTTCTTACCGTTCGGGCGGGTCAGGCTGCTTCGCACGCGGGCCGTGGCTGGGAGACGTTCACCGACGCGGTAGTAAGAGCCGTGGCGGAGCGCAAACAAGGCATCGTGTACATGCTTTGGGGAAATTATGCCCAGCGCAAAGGCGCGATTGCCAATCCTGCGACTAACCTGATTCTGAAAAGCGCACACCCGTCGCCTCTTTCGGCGCATGCAGGATTCTTCGGATGCAGGCACTTTTTCGAAAGCCAACACTTATTTGCAAAGCATAGGCAAGGAGCCGATAATATGGTAGGATACGAACAAATAGAAGTCAAACGTGCGGGACGCACCCCGAGCATAGTGGCGATAGGCGACACGCTCGGCCGAATAGACGAATTTTTGCCCGACAGGCGCGTAATCGTAATAACCGACGCCAACGTCTACGGTCTGTACAAAGACATAATAGACCGCTGGCCGAGCATAACGATAGGTCTGGGCGAGACGAACAAAACCCTTGCGACCGTTCAGAAAATATATGAAAGGCTCGTCGAGCTGAACGCCGACAGAGAGTGTTTCATTCTGGGATTCGGGGGCGGAATAGTCACCGACATCGCCGGCTTCGCAGCCTCCACCTATATGCGCGGCCTGCCTTTCGGATTCGTCGCCACCACACTGCTCTCGCAGGTCGATGCCAGCGTGGGCGGCAAGAACGGCGTGAACCTGCAAGGGTTCAAAAACATGGTCGGCACCTTCAACCAGCCCGACTTCGTGCTGTGCGACACATCGGTACTCAATACATTGCCCGTCAGGGAGCTTCGTGCCGGCATGGCGGAAATAATCAAAAGCGGCATAATAGCCGACCCGCAGCTCTTCGACACTCTCGAAAGGCACTCTGCGGAAAGCATTTTCGCCTCGTCGCAGCTGCTTTCCGAAATAATCTCGGCCGCCGTAAAAGTCAAGACCCGCATCGTGGAGGCGGACGAAAAGGAGAGCGGAGAACGCAAAAAACTCAATCTCGGGCACACGATAGCCCATGCTATCGAGAAGTGTTCCAGAGAGTTCCTGCACGGAGAAGCGGTTTCAATCGGATTGTCCATGATTTGCCGAATAGCCGTGCGGCAAGGCGCACTTTCGCCCGACACGGCGCGAAGAATCGACATTCTGCTGCAAAAAAACGGGACTGCCGACAAAGTGCGATATTCCGCTGTCCCAACTGGCCTCGGCCGTTCATCAGGACAAGAAATCCGCCGGCAGCGACATAAACATCGTCATGCCGCACGGCATCGGCGACTGCCGCATAACGAAAATAGGCTTCAAGCAAGCCGAGAGCATGATTCTCGATTTATAGAAACCGCATCAGGGGCCGCATGCTTATAATTGTCCTCGAAACCGATTTTCAAGGACATGCGAAAGTTCATCCCCTACCTGCTCACGGCAGCGATTCTGCTTTTACTGCTTCACCGGTTTCCCGTACAGGAGCCGCCTGCGCGAACCATCTACGACACGATTTTAGTTCGCGATACGGTTCGCGACACAGTGCCGATTCCCAAAACCGTATACCTGCATCATTTCGACACGGTCTTCCTGCCTGCCGCCGAAGACTCCGCACTGCAAAAGGTCGCCGTACCGATAGAACGCAAAGAGTATGTAACGCAGAATTATCGCGCCGTGGTGGAAGGTGTTTTTCGGCTCGTCTGACGGAGGTGGAACTCTATCCGCAAAGCCGTACAATAGTGCCGGTCTGCTCCGATACGAAACGGCCGCGACTGCCCAAACCTCGGTTAGGAATAGGTGTCGGAGTCGGTTACGACCCGCTGAAAAACAGCCTGCATCCCGTCGTCAGCATCGGGATTTATCTGCCCCTCGGAAAACAGAAACGGTAGAATCAGTACTCCACCTTGTCGGGTTTCTCTTCCCACATGCGGAATGCACGCGAGGCTTCGCGGCTCATGATACGCACGCACGGAACGGCACGCTGCACGTAAGGTTTGGCTATCTCACTATATATGAATGAATCGTCGAAATCTATTCGGGCCGCATCCTCTTTTGTGTTGCCGTAAAAAGATACGCGAAATGCCGGCTCCAATAAATCGCGCTCAGTCACATCGGGCACGGTTCGCACGAGGTATATATGGTGCAGCCGTCAAGCTTGAAGGTCCCCAGCTCGGCACACGCCTTTCTGATAGCGCTGACCTCGGCATGTGCCGTCGGGTCGTTCAGCGCGGTCACCCGATTGACACCCTCGGCAACGATACTTCCATCCCTGACTATCACGGCACCGAACGGACCGCCGCCATTCTCTACATTCCTCTCGGAAAGTTCTATCGCACGCGCCATAAAACGCGCATCATCCTCGCTGTACATTCGTTTTTCCATAAGACTAATCCTTGTTACGTGGTGAAAACTCGACGCTCTCCAAATACACGGCCCCATCGGTCGCACTGCCGCAGACCACAGCATACGTAAACGAAATATCGTCGGAGAGCATCTTTCGAAGTTCCGCGTAATCTATTTTAGAAACGGCGGATGCGAACCTTTCCGCAGCCTTGCGGTTATTCTCGTAGATATTTTCGCCTTCGACGACAAAAACTCTCGCCCGACATGCACCCGACCGAACGCAAATACCGCTCCAAAGCCTCGGCATCCTGCTCCGTAAGGGCTTCCGCATCGTACACACCCATGCTGTATATGGAGTTCACACCGCTGTGCCCGGAGCATCCGGCGACAAGAGCGGCCGAAAGCAAAAACACGAATATGTAAATAAACCGCTTCATAATTATATGCAGTCCGCCGTCTACAAAAAAATAGCAAAAAGGCGAAAGCAAAACAAAATTTATTTTCCGCTTCGCAGGAAAAACGACGTCCGCCACATAAAAAAAGTCATCGCCTTTACGGGCGATGACTTTTTCGTTCCATACCAGTGAAGCCGTCTTAGATAGCCGAGCTGATAAGGAAAGTGGCAGCTACCGTCAAGATAGCGTAAAGTTCCGGGAATGCAGCCAAAATCAGGGTTTTACCCATAACATCGTGACCGTTACCGATTGCAGCGATACCGTTGGCGCAGACCTTGCCCTGATAAATAGCGGCAGCAAGGGTCACGATGCCGTCCAGAAGGCCTGCTCCGAAAATGGCTGCGGCTTGAAACATGGTTATGTCAGCGGTAAGAAATCCCTGAACCATGAAGAAGCACACGAATCCGTAAAGACCCTGCGAACCGGGAAGTGCCGAAAGCACCATGTAGCTACCGAACGCACTGCTGTTCTTTTTCATGGCACCGACGGATGCCTGACCGCAAATCGAAGTTCCGACAGCAGATGCGATACCTGCCAGTCCTACCATCAAGGCTACTCCTACGTAAGCCAATACCAAAAGCTGTTGTTTCCATAATTGATTTTTTTGTTTTTATAATTATTGTTTGTTATTCCTTGACTTTTTTTCAGCGGTTCGAAACTCCGCGAGGTCATCTCGAAACCGGCGTTTTTTTGAAGAACTCCACGAACGTCAGACGCATCGGATGCACGAACGACGAGATGGAGGACATGAACAGATTGATTCCGTGTCCTATCAGCAGAATGACCGAAGCACCGATGATTTTGGCCACAATCGCCACGACCGAACTGTCCCCGAATCCGGCATCCAGCCCCGTAAGGCCGAGAGCCAGACGGTTGAACACCAGAGCGAGCACGCCGCCCGAAAAGACCGATTGCGAAAAAGTCGTATGTAGCTGAGCACGTCGCTGAGAAGACCCGTAACGTTATTGTACGTGTTCCACAGGCCCGAACCGAAATTGATGAACAGATTCTTTCCGGGCGAGTTGAAGAACAACATGAGCACCAGCGATATGCAGCATACGGCATAGAATGCGGGCGACGATGTCGAGAACCACGGAATCGTCCACGCCTCGTTAAGCATAGGCAGTGCCGCCGCAAGGCATCCGGCCACCAACAGCAGGAACCATCCTAACGAACCGAGAGCATAGCGGAACCCGAACAGGCGCGTGGTCATACATATGTTGATGAACATGCCGAGCAGAATCTGAACGACTCCGATTGCAAGTGCTATGGAGAAGAACTGATTCTGAAAATCGAGGAACGGCGAATGTGCCGTGTCGGGGTACCCCAACAGTTCGGGCAGACTCATGCCGAACAACGATCCGGTGTAAAGGCCGAACAAAACGGTGGCTCCGCCGCATATCATCGACAGTTTGGCCGGACGCTTCATGCTCGCACCGCCTTTCAAAAGCAGGAACAGTCCTGCCAGAAAAATTATGGCGCCGTATCCTGCATCGTTCAGACATATCGCGAAAAAGAGCATGTAGAACGGAGCGAAGAACGGTGTCAAATCCACCGTACCGTACTTCGGCAGCGCATACATTGAACCGATAAGCTCGAACAGAGACGCGAAACGGTTGTTGTGCAGCTTGACCGGAGTGTCGTCTTCCGGTGTAGGATTTTCCTTGATATAAATCACATCCGGATACTCCTCCAACATAGCCGTCACCGTCTGTGCGGTGGATGTTTCGGCCCATGCCTCCATAACCACCAACTCGCCGTCGGCCTCGCTGCGTCCGCACTCTGCCGCCCGCGTCAGGTTCAACCTGTCGGTCAATTCCTCCGCATCGCGCTCTATGGCATCCACGCTCGCCGCGGCATCGGCGAACACCTTGTCCCAACCCTCTATCTCGTCTTCCAGTTTCCGGGCACCTGCTTCGGCCTGCGCTGCGGTCATCGTAAGCGACTTGTATTCCTGTGCGTCGATGGCCACATCCTGCTCCGGCGAAGCCACGACGGCGAAATACGTAACACCGTCCACCGAGTTGATAGGCTCGACGGTATATTCCGACGCCCACTGTTCCGATTTCTTGGCGAAATCCGAATCATAAACCGAGAAAAACCGGAGCACTATGCCGTCGTTTTTGAGCTTCTGAACCTTTTCGGGGTCGAAATCGCCCCACGGAGCAGCCTCTTCCGCCGCTTTGAGCAGGCGTGAGCGCTCGGCCGACAGCGCAGAGACTTCGCTCTGTGCCGCCTGATACTTGTCGAAAGCCTCGGCTCCGGACCCGAAGGCCTTTCCGCCCGTCCATTTACCCTCCGAGAGGGCACGACGCAGCGTCGAAACGGCAGCGCGATGTTTTTCGATGGAGGTCATAATCTCCCTATCTCCCTCGGCCGGCTCCCAACCCGTGGTAGTCACGTCCACAAGTCCGAGCTCCTGCAATCGGGAGAGAAAATCTTCGTGCTGCCTACGGAGCACCACGAAGTAGTATTTATCCATTTTGGCTATCATACCTCCTGATGTTTGCTTTTCACTATTTTTCTGCGCACTCTTGGAGAGGTTTTCCTCGTCTTCCAAGAATCGCTTGATTTTTACGTATGGCGTCCTCGTACCCGGGTATCTGCACCTTTTCGTAGAGGTTCACCTTCTGAGTCGTTTTTCTTGCAGGCGAAATCCAGCAGGCTCGTCTTGTAGGCGAACACTTCGTATTCCACCCTCAGGGTAGCTATCCGTTTGAGCAGCTGCACTCCGTCGGCAATCCACGCCGGCGAGGAGAACAGGTCGTAAGGCTTCTCGACAAAAACGATGTCCTCCAAAACCGGAATGCGGACACCCGCAATCTTGGACACCGACAGCTTCACGTCCTGAATGGCGAGCAAATCGGCATCGAACTCTCCCCACAGGGCGACCATGTAGTCGTACTGCGACGACAGTTCCTCGATTTGCGACTGGAAGTCGGCAGCCGTGTCTTTGGCTTTCTTGACTTCGAGCCTCAGAGCGCTCTCCTTGCTTTTTATGGTAGGGAGAGCCTTCTGACGGACTTTGAGCTGCTTGCCGAGTTCGCCGAGCGAAGTCTTGTTATATTGAAATTTTATAGCCATAACCCGACTCTGCTTTTACTCCTTTACGGGCCAGTATTTTTCAACCAGTTCCGCCTTTTATGGATGTTTCCGCCTTGGTGAAGTACTTGGCGAAGAGCTGCCATGCCGTGTCGAGCATCTCGGTGATGTCGATGTTCACGTCGATGGCCAGAAGTTTTTCAGAGTAGTCGTGTGCGAATTTCAGAGCACGCTCGTCGTAGCCCGAAAGGTCGAAACCGTTTTTCGAGTTTCGTCTTGGCATTGGCGGCATCGGCATACAGACGCACAGCGGCGTTCATCACCTGCGGATGGTCTTCGCGCGTCTTCTTGCCGATAACCAGCCTGTTTGAGTCGCGACAGACTTCGGAACGGGTCTACGATAACCTTGCCGGTGACCGAGTCGTTGCGAAGGAACAGCTGACCCTCGGTGATGTAACCCGTGTTGTCGGGCACGGCATGCGTGATGTCTCCGCCCGAAAGCGTCGTCACGGCTATGATGGTAATCGAACCTCCGTTGGGAAGCTGTACGGCCTTCTCGTAAATCTTGGCCAAATCCGAGTAGAGCGAACCGGGCATCGAGTCCTTCGAAGGAATCTGGTCCATACGGTTCGACACGATTGCCAGCGCGTCGGCGTAAAGGGTCATGTCGGTAAGCAGCACGAGCACCTTCTCGCCCTTGTCCACGGCGAAATACTCGGCCGCCGTAAGAGCCATGTCCGGTACCAGCAGACGCTCGACGGGAGGATTCTCGGTCGTGTTCACGAAACTTACGATACGGTCCAGCGCACCAGCATTCTCGAATACGTTCTTAAAGTACAGGAAGTCGTCGTTGGTCATACCCATACCGCCGAGGATAATCTTGTCGGCCTTGGCTCTCAGGGCCACGTTGGCCATAACCTGGTTGTACGGCTGGTCGGGATCGGCGAAGAACGGAATCTTCTGACCCGACACGATGGTATTGTTAAGGTCGATACCTGCGATGCCGGTCGCGATGAGTTCGCTGGGCTGTATACGGCGGAACGGATTCACCGTCGGACCGCCGATTGCACGCTCCTCGCCCTCGACCAGTTCGCCGCCCTCGATAGGCTGTCCGTAAGCGTTGAAGAAACGGCCGGCCAGAGAGTCGCTGACTCTCAATTTAGGCGGTTCGCCATGGAAAAACGACCTCGGAATTGGTCTCTATGCCTTCGGTTCCGGAGAACACCTGCAACGTCACGCTGTCTCCGCTGATTTTCACGACCTGAGCCAGCTTGCCGCCAACGGTAGCAAGCTCGTCGTTACCGACACCCGCAGCCTTCAAACTGATTGTGGCCTTGGTAATATTGTCTATCTTCGTATAAATTTTCTGAAAAGCTCTTGTTGCCATAATCAGTTCGCTTTAATCTCTTTGTTGGACACCGTTTCCGTAATCTGGGCATGATACGAGCGGAACTTGTCGCTCTCGTACTCCGAATAGTTCATCTGCTTGAACATGTTGATAAGGCCTTTGAAGAACTGCGTGCAATCCTCGAAATCGGCGAAATCGAACTTCTTGGAGCAAATGTCCAGCACCATGTTGTACATGAACTTCTGGCGCTCCATGGGGCAGTTGGCGTCGATGCTGTCGAAGGCATCCTGCTGCAAAATCACGAAGTCGATAAGCTCGCTCTTCCAGAACCTGTCGTGATACTCCACCGGCACGCCGTCGTCTCCCCAGAATGTTTATCTGCTCGTAGGCCTCCTTGCCTCGCTGCACGATTGTCTTGCCCTCGTACACCTTGTCCACCCAGCCGGCCTCGACCTTGCCGTCCAGATACTCCCTCACTTCGGGATATTCCAGATATTTCGAGTAGCTGTCCAGCGGATCGATTGCCGGATAGCGCTTGCTGTCGGCACGACCCTGCGAAAGGGCGTAGAAACAACGGGCCGCCTTCTTCGTGGATTCGGTAACAGGCTCTTTGAGGTTACCTCCGGCCGGAGACACCGTACCGATGAAAGTCACAGAACCGGACTTGCCGTTGGGCAGATACACCAGACCCGCACGCGCATAGAAACTCGATATGATTGCCGAAAGGTCCATCGGGAACGCATCCTGACCCGGAAGGCTCCTCCAAACGGTTACTCATCTCTCGCAGAGCCTGAGCCCAGCGGGACGTCGAGTCGGCAAGGATAAGCACTTTAAGCCCCATCGCGCGGTAATACTCGCCGATTGTCATACCCGTGTAAACAGAAGCCTCGCGGGCCGCAACGGGCATGTTCGACGTGTTGCATATTATTGTCGTGCGCTCCATGAGCTTGTGTCCCGTATGCGGGTCGTCCAGATGCGGGAACTCGGCGAAGATTTCGACCACCTCATTGGCACGCTCGCCGCAGGCAATCATCACGATAACGTCCGCATCGGCCTGCTTCGAAATGGCATGCTGCAACACGGTCTTGCCGGCACCGAACGGGCCCGGGATGAATCCCGTACCGCCGTCGGCAATCGGATTGAAAGTGTCGATTGCGCGGACACCGGTCTCCATGATTTTCGACGGACGCGGCTTTTCGGTATACGCCTTGATAGCCCGCTTTACCGGCCACTTCTGAACCATCGTTATATTGTGGTCGGCACCTGCCGCATCGGTAACCACGGCAACGGTGTCCGTCACCTTGTACTCGCCTTCGGGAGCAACGCTTTTCACCGTATAGGTTTCGGTCATCGCGAACGGGACCATTATCTTGTGGCTGACCCACAACTCCTGAACCTGACCGAGCCACGCTCCGGCTGACACCTTGTCGCCGGCCTTGGCCAGAGGTTCGAACTTCCATTTTTTCTCGTAGTCGATAGGGTCCGTGATTGAACCGCGCTGAATGAACAGGCCGTCCATCTTTTTCCAAATCGTTCTGCAAACCGTCGTAGCTGCGCGAGAGAATACCCGGAGCCAGCGTGGCTTCGAGCATGTGTCCCTCGAATTCCACCCTGTCGCCGATTTTCAGTCCGCGCGTACTGTCGAATACCTGTATATAGGCGTCGTCGCCTATAACCTTGATGACTTCGGCCATCATCCTGGTCTCCCCGAGCCAGACGTAGCAGATTTCATTCTGCGACACCGGTCCGTCGGCCTTCACTACCACAAGGTTGGAGACTATTCCTGATACCTGCCCTGTTGTTTTCATTATATGTCTTCTGTTCTTATTGATTATTTTTTCCAAATAAGGTTACTTCTCCGCCGCTCCGTTGCGGATTTTATCCTCCGCACTGAGGCTGCCGATAAGTTTTTCGTACATCCGGCGTCCGGTCTGCGCATCCAGAGCCATCCAGCGGTAAACTATATTGACGCGCACCAAATAGCCCAGAATCGCATCTATATCGAAATAGTCGAAAGCGGTCAGCTCCTCGCTCTTCTCCCAGCGAATCATGTCTATCTTCCGCTCCTTTTCGAGCAGGTTGGCATCGTCGCCGACGGCCGAAAGCACCGCATCCATGTAGTCTATCTCCGCCCTGAGACCGAAATCCGAAGCCGAGCTGCGCGACAGCGCTTCCGCCGTATCGCCGCCTCCCACTATCACATCCGCCACCGGAATCCCCTTGCTTCGGGCCGTAAGCGCGGCTATGATATTGCGAAGCGTTCTGTCGAAAGACGACCAGCGCACGAGAAATCCGCATTTCGATTTAGCGCACTGCGCATAATACGCGGCAAATAACGCCCGTTCCAACGGCACCGTAAGGTCGGCGCTCTGCGCCTCGACGCTTTCGGGATTGTCGTACACATAAAGAATCTTCGTGACGAACTGCGGCAAAGCCGACGGCTTGTCCAACTGTGCGGCAAGCTCTTCGCGCGTGAAGTTGCCGAGCTCGGAAAACCGGCTGCGGGCTGCACGCATGGCCAGAATGTTCTCTATATCGTAATACGTATAGAAAAGGTCGAGCGTCTTGCGGTCCGACGAAGAGAGCTGCGTGCGAATCTCGTCGATTATCCCCGCAGCATCGAAACCCTTGACATCCGCATCGAGCGTATACTCCCGAAGTCCGGCCACCAAGCTGTAATACTGTCTGCCGAACATCGCTTAATTGGCTTGATACAAGATTTTGGAAACCTTCTCGCGCAGATACTCGCCCAGCAGGGCATCGAAATCCTCGTCCGAGAAGCTGATATAGTATCCGCCGTTCTTGGCTGCGACCTTGAATCCGCTCTTTACATCCTTGCTGTAACCCACCTCGATTCCGGCATCCAGCAGCTGCTGCACCGAGACCTGCCAGAGCAGCATACAACTGCGCCTGCCGTTCGGCCGGAAGAAGCGCCGAGAGGGACACCTTGTCCGACGAAGCGCCGTTCCAGTTTCCGGCAACGGCCAGAAGCATCTCCTTGATGAACGAAGCGTCCATGTTCGCCTGCGACACGCCGTCCGAAACGGTCTTGGCCACGATAAGGCCGTTAATCTCCTCCTTGATTTTTGTTCACGGCCTGACGGCCTGCGAGAGAAATCTCGGTAAGCGAGTTTTTCTGCAAATCCTCGGCAGCCTTGCGGGCATCCTTGACGATACCCTCCGCCTCGGCCCGTGCGTCGGCAATTATGCTTTTGGCCTTGGCCTGAGCATCGGCTACCAGTTTTTCGGCTTCGCTGCGTCCTTTGGACAGACCCTCGTCGTAGAGTTTCTGAGTTAATTGTTGAAGTTTGTTTTCCATGACTCTTATTTATCGTTTTGTTTTCATTTTTCGACAGGTTGATGCTGCGGCCTGAGCAAATCGCACACTACCTTCACCGGCGTGAACGTAGATATCGGCACCTGAACGAACACCGTATTCCAGCGCGCCATCGCTCCGTTCCACAACCCGGGAAGCTCCTGCGCCCTGAGCGGACGTCCGTCCTTGGATTTCTCCGATATGAAACCGGTGTCGGGGTCGGTGAATTTCGTCAGGTCGAACTTGCGGCCCTTGTAATCCTTCACGCCGCACACCAAATCCACCGGATTGAAATGCGTAGCCTGCTTCAACAGGGCGGAATCCTCAGGCGAAATCTGCGACGACTCGGCAATTTGCAGCGATACGGTCTTGTCCGGATTCGCGACCCAGAACGGACCGCCGCCCGGTTCTCCGTCGTTGCGTACCATGCCGCATACGCGAATTGGCCGGTCGAGTATCGAACGAAGCATCTCGGCATAATACTCCTCCGGCAGCTTCACGCAAAGCCTCTGCTCGATGAAGCGTGCGACCTGCGCCATATCCGCTTCTCCGGCATCCATTCCGCGGAGAATCTCGTGGCAACGGTTCTGCAAATCGAGCAGCAGGCCGGCGAGCACCTGCTTGTATTCCACGGTATCGCCCCTCTGCGACTCGGTGGTTACGTTATCTATGTTCTTTATGAATATTATGTCCGCATCTATGGCGTTCAGATTCTCTATAAGCGCCCCGTGTCCCGCCGGACGGAACAACAGGGAACCGTCCTCGTTGCGGAACGGAGTATTGTCCGGATTCACGGCGATAGTGTCCGTGCTCGCCTTCTGCTCCGAAAAAGATATGTCGTACCTGATGCCGTAGCGTTTTTCGTACTGCGGCAAAACGCCGTTCAAAAAGCTCCGCCACCTGCTGTTTATGCTCCGGTGAAACGGTAAAATGAAGCCTTGCCACACCATCTGCCGCCGCATACTGCGCACCCTCGGCCAAATGCTCCTCGATTGCCGTGCGGGAACCGTCGCCGTAACGGTGGAACAGCACCATCGCCTTGGGCTTGCTGCCGTAGGCCAGACCGTCGCCTATTATGGCATTTATAATCTGTCTGTCGTCAGCCGAGGCCGGAAGCAGTTTTTCGAGCTGCGGATAAAAGGCGAACTTGTCGATTTGAGACAGCAGCTTGTCCACGGCGGCGGTGCGCCTGCCCTCTCCGACAAATTCGTACAACTCCTTGAACATGCGCGTAGCCGCACCCGAAGCGGGCACAAACTTGACAATTCTCTTTCCGGCCGACGCACTTTCGTACAAGCGTCTGTACTTCTCGCGGCTCGAAGCGGAAAGCACTGCAATACCGTCAGAAACGTCGGCAACCTTGCGAACATGCAAAAAAGGGAATCCGGTGCGGAAATTCTCCAACTGTCTCTCTACGCGAGAAACGGACATCCCCAAATTTTCTATCTGCTCCAAATCATTAGTATACAGCAACATATATACTATATCCAGTGTTATCGAAAAAATTCGTCCAAAGATAATGAAACTTTGCCGAATAGCAAGATATGTCCCGCAAAAAAGCATCCGAACAGCCCGATTTACTCACTTTTCGGCCCATCACCCTCCCTTCGACAACGCACATCCGCCAGAATCCGCAGCATTACTCCCGTTTCCGCAATTCACAAATCGAGTGCAGGCACTGCACCGCGAGCGGTACAACTTCCCTGCCGCAACGTCCGTCAGAGCCCCCCTTTCCTCGCGGCTCGGCAGATGCAAATCCGAGATTCGCCTCTGCCCTCGCTGCGGCAGCGTCGGCTCGAACTCAGGTTCTCGTCCCGGGCCCTCAAAAAAACAGGCGACACAATGAAATTGCATCGCCAACTCTCTAATTTTTCGTAGTTCCAACAGGATTAATTTCGCAGTATTCGAAATACTGCTCATTTTCCTCCTCGCGGCTCGGCAGATGCAAATCTCAGATTCGCCTCTGCTCTCGCTGCGGCAGCGTCGGCTCGAACTCAGGTTCTCGTCCCGGGGCCTCAAAAAAACAGGCGACACAATGAAATTGCATCGCCAACTCTCTAATTTTCGTAGTTCCAACAGGATTAATTTCGCAGTATTCGAAATACTGCTCATTTTCCTCCTCGCGGCTCGGCAGATGCAAATCCCAGATTCGCCCCTGCTCTCGCTCCGCAGCGTCGGCTCGAACTCAGGTTCTCGTCCCGGGGCCTCAAAAACAGGCGACACAATGAAATTGCATCGCCTACTCTATAATTTTCGTAGTTCCAACAGGACTCGAACCTGTATTTAAAGTTTAGGAAACTTCCGTTCTATCCCTTGAACTATGGAACCATAAAAGTCTTCGGTTTTCCGTGCCGGACACGCCTGCCGAAGTTCTTCTTTTTTCATCTCTCAACCGCAACACCGCACCCCATTATGCGGTCCGTGCCGCGAGCCGGTCCGAATTCTTTCCTCCCGCACACACGCTATTCGCCGACTCTGTACGGTCAGCGGAACGGACTATTGCAGGGTCTCTCTGAACTTCTCGACAAGGTGCGCCTTCACGGTACGCTCCGACTGCTGAATCATGCTGCAAATCGCCTTGGGATTCGAGCAGCCGTGGCCTATAATCACGTTGGCATTCACTCCGAGCACAGGGGTTCCGCCCACGAACTCGTAATTGAGTCCGTCGAGGAATTTGTTCGAGGGAATACCCATCTTCTGCATGATTACGTAAAAGTCTCTCGGCCTGTTTGAGCACCACGTTCCCTACGAATCCGTCGCAGACGATAACGTCCGCCACCTTACCGGAGAACAGATGCTTGCCCTCGATATTTCCGACGAAATCGTACTTGTCGTTGCCCTCCATCAGCTCGTAAGCGGCCTTGGAAATAAGGTTGCCTTTCTCTTTCTCCTCGCCGATGTTGAGCAAAGCCACGCGCGGACGCTCTATGCCCAGCACGCTTTTAGCGTAGATATCGCCCATGATACCGTACTGGAACAGTACGTCGGGACGGCAGTCCACGTTCAGCCCGACATCGAGAATGAGCGCCGTTTTGCCGTCGGCTGTCGGAATATGCGAAGATATTACCGGCCGAATGATGCCCTCTATGGGCTTTACGGTATACATCGAACCCACGAGCATGGCTCCCGTACTGCCTGCACTTGCGAAACAGTCGATTTTACCTGCTTTGAGGTATCCGAATCCGACCGCAATGCTCGAATCGGGCTTGTTCTTGAAAGCCTGAGCCGGATGGTCCGACATCGTAATCACATCGGATGCGGGTACTATGTCGAACGCATCGGCCGGACAGCCCTCTTCGGCGAGGATGCCCTCGATTGCCGCCTTATCACCGAACAGCACGATACGCGACTGCACGCCGCTCCGGTACGCTTCGATTGCGCCCAAAACCACTGCCTTGGGTGCGAAATCGCCGCCCATGGCATCTATACCCAACCTAATCATCGGTGTAGCGATTCAGCCTACTCGGCTTTCTGCTCGACAGCCAGTTTACCTCTGTAAAAACCGCACTCAGGGGCATACTCTGTGATACTGTACGGCGGAGCCACAGTTCGAACATGTAGCCACGGTGGGAACAGCGGCCTTGTAATGGGTTCTTCTCTTGTCTCGGCGAGTGGACGAGACCTTGTGTTTAGGATGTGCCATTGTCGTTCTTTTTTTATTAAGTTATTATTCTTTTTCTTTTTCAGTCCATGTTTTTTTCTTCAACTCTTCGAGTCCGCTCCACCGCTCGTCGTTCTCCACGTGCGACGCGATGTCGTCGAACTCCTGCTCGGAAACTATCCGGAAACGTCCCAGCATGTCCGGATTGCAGAGCGGATTGCCGTGTACGTCCGACGGATGCACCCTTTGATACGGCAGACTGAGTACGATGCTTTCGTAAATGTACCGCGTCAAATCTATCTCCGTGTCCGCAGGATTGAGCCATATTATATCCCCTGTCGTCCTCATGCGGTTCCTCGGAGAACTTGACCAGCAGGAGCCCGCGATACGAGACCGGCAGAGTACAGTCTTCCAGACACCTGTCGCACTCCGTAACCACGCTCCCCGTAATTTTAATCCGGACCTCCGAAACGGAGGCTCCGCGCGTAAAATCCACAGCGACATCGGCACTCCCGCCCTTGATTCCAGAGCCCTCGAACATCCCGAACAGAGTATCATCCACCTTGAAATCAAAATGATGCACCCCCGTCGCAAGTCCTCCGAACTTTATGGAATAGGTTTTGTTCATACCTGATTATCACTATACAATGGGGTGCAAAGTTATATAATTATTCGAATAATTGCAAAGATTTTTGACAATAGTTTATAACTTTGGGCTGCCATAGGCACGAAGCGATGACGAACAACGGCACATATGAAATAAGCGTAGAAAGCTCTTTCAGAGAGTGGTGGCGCTACAACGTATTCATCACGGCAGCATGCTATGCACCGGACGGCACTCTTGCCGACTATGCCGGCGTCAGGGACTGCATATACGAGCCGAGCGACGGGAAACTCAAACGCGAAAAAAACCGCAGAACTACGACCCGAAGCGCATCTCGCACGTGAGCGCTCCGAGGTGCAGCCGTCTTGAAATATACGTATACGTGATTGCCAACACCATGCCCTCGGACGATGCGATAAAGCACTCGCCGCCGTTCGAGGCCTCCGTAAGCGTCACGCAGAACGGGAAGTCCCTGCTCCGACAGAATTTCGAAGTCAATCAATGGGGCGGCTCTTCTCTCCGGTTCGACATCGAGGGACCGCACTTCCAATCGAATAAAAGGCGCCGAAAAATTTTCGGCGCCTTTTTCGTTCGAGACTTTTCGGGACTACTCGGCCTGAGTTCCGATAATCGACGAGAACATTTCCACATCGCTCCAATCGGAGCCGGCTATATATTCCGTCGCTGCGGCAATCTCGGCACGGGCAGTCTTGGCGAACACCTTTGCCGGCGTAACGTAATCCTCGCACTCCACGGCCTGTCCCATCAACAGATAGGTAATCACGATATGGCCTGCGCTTTCAACCAGACGGCGGGCATGGAAATCGCGGAATCCACCGTTCTTGTGCTCCGCCTCCACGGCCTCCACCTTGGCTATCGCACTTTCGAGTTTTTCGCGCAGCTCGACCAGCGAAGCGCACTCGGAGGCGAACGTCTCGCCGTAGTTCTTCGACTCGTAAACCTTAATCTGGTCCATATACGTACCCTTTACTATATGGTTGATTGCGGCTACGACCTGCAACTGCGAAGTTCCCTCGTAGATATTGGTGATGCGGGCGTCGCGATAGATTCTCTCGCAGGGGTAATCCTTCATGTAACCCGAACCGCCGTGAATCTGAATCGCATCGTAGGCCAGCTTGTTGGCATACTCGCTGGAAAAGAGTTTGAGCAGCGGGGTGAATCCGTCGGCCAGCTTGTTGTAGAACTTCATCTCGGCACGCTCCTCGGCGGTCAAATCCCTTTCGTGGCTGATGTGGGTGTACTGCTTGTAAATCTCGACGAAACGGGTCGTTTCATAGAGCAGCGCACGTGCACCGAACAGTTTGGCCTGCATGTTGGTAAGCATCTCATAGACGGCAGGGAACTGCACGATAGGCTTGCCGAACTGCTGACGTTCGTGAGCGTATTTGAGCGCCTCGCGGTACGCAGCCTCGCAAAGACCAGTGCTCTGGGCGCCGATGCCCAGACGTGCGGCGTTCATAAGGCTCATCACGTATTTGATAAGGCCCATCTTGCGGTCGCCAACCAGCAGCGCCGGAGCGTCCGTGAAAACGAGTTCGCACGTGGGCGAGCCCCTTGATACCGAGCCTTATTCTCTATGCGGCGGACCTTGACGGCCATGTCGCGCTTGTCGTATACGAACATCGAAAGACCGCGGGCGTCCTTGGTTCCCTCTTCCGAACGGGCCAGAACTAACGAAATGTCGCCGTCGCCGTTGGTGATGAAACGCTTCACGCCGTTCAGCAGCCAAGTCTGTTTCTCCTCGCTCCAAGTGGCTTTGAGCATCACCGCACCGAGGTCGGAACCGGCATCGGGTTCGGTCAGGTCCATGGCGCAGGTCGCACCTTCGGCAACCAGCGGCAGGAATTTCTGCTTTATCTCCTCGCTCGCAAACTCGTTGAGCGTCTCGGCGCAGTCCTGCAGACCCCAGATATTCTCGAAGCTGGCATCGGCACGCGCCACCATCTCGTTGGCCATGACGAAGCATACGAGCGGGAAGTTCAGACCGTCATACTTGCGCGGCAGCGTCAGTCCGCCCAAGCCGGCTTTGGTAATGGCTTCGAGGTCTTTTGAAGTACCTTCGGCATACACCACTCTGTCGCCGACCACCTTGGGCCCTTCGTGGTCCACACTCTCGGCGTTGGGGGCAATCACATCGCCGCACACCTCGCCGACAATCTCCATCACGCGGCGATACGAGTCCATGGCATCTTCGTAGTTCTGCGGAGCGTAGTCGTACTTGTCCTTTTCCGCAAAACCTCTCTCTTTCAGCTCCACGATTTTCCGCATCAGCGGATGATTCATGTGAAGCTCGCAAATCCTTTGTCATCTAAGAAAAAAATTTGCCATTACTTTGAGTTTTTGTTTGTAATACTTAATCATTTTCGGGATGATGTCGTTCACATCGCCCGTGATTGCGAAGTCCGCAATCTTGTTAATCGGAGCCTCGGGGTCGGTGTTGATTGAAATCACCATTGCCGACTGGTCCATACCTGCGGTATGCTGAATCTGTCCGGAAATGCCGCATGCGATATAGAGCTTGGGACGGACCGTAACTCCGGTCTGGCCCACCTGACGCGCATGCTCGGTGAATCCGGCATCCACGGCGGCACGGCTCGCACCCACTTCGGCGCCAAGAACGTCAGCCAGCTGGTGAACCAGCTTGAAGTTCTCCTTGGAACCCATTCCGTAACCTCCCGCAACGATTACGCTCGCGCCCTTGATGTTTATCTTGCGCTCCTCGATTTGACGGTCGATAATCTTCACCGCCCAGTCGCTGTCCTTTACGAAACACTTCCAGTCTATTTGTTTAACCTCGCCCGCAGCGGGTTTAGCGGCGTACTCCTTGCGCATCACGCCCTCGCGGACCGTAGCCATCTGGGGACGGTGGTCGGGATTGATAATCGTGGCGATGATGTTTCCGCCGAACGCCGGACGAATCTGATAGAGAAGGTTCTTGTATTCTTTGCCGCTCTTGACGTCGGTGTGGTCGCCGATTACAAGACTCGTACAGTCGGCCGTAAGACCGCTGTGCAGGGTCGAAGACACGCGCGGCGCGAGGTCGCGGCCCGTGCACGTTGCTCCGAACAGAGCTATCTGCGGTTTTTTTCCTGCTCGATTAGTCCGCACATTATGGCGCAGTGGGGCAGGGTGCGGAACGGTGCCAGCTCGGCATCGTCGGCAACCCAAACGGTGTCGGCGCCGTATTTGGCCAGTTCCTTTTCGAGTCCGCCCAGAGCGCTTCCGATAGCCACCGCTTCGAGCTTGCAGCCCAAAGTATCCGCCAGTCTCGCGGCCTTTGGTAAGGAGTTCCAGACTCACGTCGGCAACCTTACCGTTTTTCTATTTCGCAATATACAAATATATTATTCATAGTCTCTTTGCTCCTTACATGTTTAACTGAGCGTATGGCTCGAAATCAGTTCGACCATAAGCGAATTAATATCCTCGTCCGAGCCGGTCAGTCTCTTGGCCTCCTTGGCCTGAAACACCACATTCTCGATTTTCTTTACCTTGGTGGGCGAACCGGTGAGACCGAGCTGCTGCTCGTCGGGATTCACGTCCGCTGCGCCCCATTCGATAATCTGCAAGTACTCCTTGCCGGCCACACGCTGTGCGGCGTCGCTTCCTGCCGCTGCGGCCGCCTCGCTGGCAGTCATGGCGTACTTGTACTTCATGATGCGCTTGGCGTTCTTCGGACGGCAGTCCGGCGCCGATGCGTTCACGGTCATCACCATCGGCAGCGGAGAGCCTGACCTCTTCGGTTCCGTGCTCCAAACGACGCTTGATGACGATTTGCTTTTTCGTCCACGCTCACCACCTGCTCGGCATAGGTAACCTGCGGAAGGCCGAGTTTCTCGGCAACCTGCGGACCTACCTGAGCCGTATCTCCGTCGATGGCCTGCCGCCCTGCCACGATAATGTCCGCGCCGAACTTTTTCAGCACGCACGACAGAGCGTAAGATGTCGCAAGAGTATCCGAGCCGGCGAACTTACGGTCGGTGAGCAATACGCCTCCGTCGGCACCGCGGAACATGGCGTCCCTTTATAATATCGGCCGCACGCGGAGGACCCATGGTCACCACATGCACCGTACTTCCCTGAATCTCGTCCTTAATACGGAGAGCCTGCTCCAAAGCGTTCAGGTCCTCAGGATTGAAAATGGCCGGAAGCGCGGAACGATTGACCGTTCCCTCCGGCGTCATTGCATCCTTGCCCACGTTTCTGGTATCGGGAACCTGCTTGGCAAGCACTACGATTTTTAACCCTTTTTTCATATAAAATTTCGTTTATATAATATTTTTTTCCTATCTGACTACGGTCTGCTTTCGCGATCGGGGCCTACCGATATTATCTTGACGGGCACGCCCGTGCTCTTTTCGATAAACTCGACGTAGGCCTTGAACTGTGCGGGGAAATCCTCGTAGCGGCGCACCGCGCTGATGTCGCACTTCCAGCCTTCGAACTCCTTATAAACGGGCTGGATGCCTTCCTCTATCGAATACGGGAAATAGTCGATGACGCTGCCGTCGGCGAGGATGTAACCCACGCATACCTTTATCGTGTCGAAATCGCTCATCACGTCGCCCTTCATCATTATCAGGGCCGTGGCTCCGTCTATCGTAATCGCGTAATTGAGCGCGACCATGTCCAGCCAGCCGCAGCGTCTCTTGCGACCCGTGACGGCTCCGAACTCGCGGCCTATCCGTCCGAGCTTGTCCCCTGTTTCGTCGAACAGTTCCGTCGGGAACGGACCGCTGCCCACGCGTGTGCAGTAGGCCTTGAAAATACCGTACACCTCGCCTATGCGATTCGGGGCCACGCCCAGACCCGTACAGGCTCCGGCGCACACCGTATTGGAAGAGGTGACGAACGGATACGAACCGAAATCCACATCCAAAAGCGTGCCCTGCGCACCCTCGGCCAAAATGCTCTTGCCGCTGCGAAGCATGTCGTTAATTTCCTTTTCGCTGTCTATGATGCGAAACTTCTTGACGTATTCGACCGCTTCGAACCACTTGCGTTCAAGCTCCGTGATGTCGTAAGAGTAATCAAGCGAGCGAAGAATCGCCTCGTGACGGGCTTTGGCCTTGGCGTAAATATTCTTGAAATCGAGGAATATGTCCCCTACCCTGACGCCGTTGCGGCTGACCTTGTCCGTATAGGTCGGACCGATGCCGCGTCCCGTTGTTCCGATTTTTCCGTCTCCCTTCGCCGCCTCGTATGCAGCATCGAGGATGCGGTGCGTGGGAAGAATCAAGTGCGCCTTTTTGGAGATGTACAGCCGCGAAACAAGGTCGTGCCCGCTCGCAGCCAGCGCTTCGGCCTCCTCCATGAACAGCAGCGGATCGAGCACTACGCCTCCGCCTATGACGTTCACCTTTCCACCTTGGAATATACCGGAGGGAATGGAGCGCAACACGTATTTCTGTCCTTCGAATTCGAGGGTATGTCCGGCGTTCGGACCTCCCTGAAATCTTGCGACAACCTCATAATCAGGGGTAAGCACATCGACCACCTTGCCTTTGCCTTCATCGCCCCATTGCAATCCTAAAACTACATCCACGTTTTTTTCATATGCAAAATTAAGAAACGGAAAAAAACCAGTCAAAGATATTTACTTTCGTCCGATTTTTCCAACTTCGGCGCTGTTTTTGCCATCCGCCCGCCGCACAAAGACCTCTCGGAGGGCTTATTCCGCCGCTTTCAGAACCGCTACGTCGAAATCGGAGCACACTTTTTTTCAAAAAGTAGCCCGAATTTTTGAGGGAACGGATTCGATTGCATATCTTTAATATCATGAAAAAACTATCGACTATTTTCACGCTGCTGGCCGTATCCGCACTCGGACTGTGGTCGTGCGGCAAAGACAAGACGGAAGACAAGATTCCGGTCGAAAGCATCTCGGTGAAACCTACGGAGACGACTCTGGAAGTCGGTCGGGCGCTCACGCTCGAAGTCGCGATTCTGCCGGAAAAAGCCACGGTAGACCTCATTCTCTACAAAAGCGACAATGCGGCCGTGGCCTCGGTTACCGAACAGGGAGTGATTACGGCCGTATCGGAAGGTTCGGCCGGCATCACCGTTTCCGCCGGCGGCAAATCCGCCGTATGCCGCGTTGTCGTCTATGAAAAAAACGGCGGAAGCACGGACAAGGCCATAACATGGCTTTTCGTCCGAATGAAGCGCGGCGAGCGTGAACGACGGAGCAAGCGGCGAGCGGGACGAATCAAAAGACAATCCCCTGCAACGCGGAAGTAACTCGGAACCGTATTACAGGTCTCTGCTACACGACGCTCCGGCCGGAAAAACGTCTTTCGGCCGGAGCGTCTTATCGCGCGGCGCACGCACTCCGATTCGGGCGGCATATACCACGAACCGGATTTTTTGCGTTATCTTTGGGTCGAAATATATCCACTTGTCGAAAAACAGTCATGCGCAAACTCTTCCGCCCGTTACTTCTGGTTCTGTGCCTGTGCTGCATGCAAAACGCAGCGGCGCAGTACGACAAGGCCTACTTTTTCTGGGTGGGACGCGGACAGCTCATCGACAACCAGTACCGCGAAGCCATACGCACCCTCAACATAGTGCTGGCCGTGGACAGAAAAGCGCACGAAGGATATTTCTTGCGCGGAGTAGCCAAATACAACCTCGACGATCTGCTCGGCGCCGAACAGGACTTCTCTTCGGCCATAGAGATAAATCCCGTATATACGATGGCTTACCAGTACCGCGCAATCACACGGGCGCGGCTGGGCAACTACGACGATGCCCTGAGCGACTTTCATCAGGCCATAGAGCTGCGGCCGGACATACCCGGGTCCTATTACAGCCGCGGAGTGACGCTGCTGCTGAGCGGCCAGTACGAAAAGGCTATCGGCGATTTCGACCGCTTCATACGCTTCGAGAGCAAGGTGTCCGACGCATACATAAACCGCGGGACGTGCTATCTCTTTCTCAAAGACACGGTGCAGGCAATGGAGAATTACGACAAGGCCATACGCACGAACCGCGAGAATCCGGACGGATACAACCGCCGCGGAAGCGTATTCATGTCACGAAAGATGTACGAGCAGGCTCTGTCCGACTTCAACAGTGCCGTGGCGTGCGACACCGCCTACATACCCTCGCTGTTCAATCGGGCGCTGGTCTATTCGGAAATGAACCGCCCCGCCCGTTCGCTGGAAGACTGGGACAGAATCATCGGAATCGACTCGACCAGTTCCGTTTCGTACTTCAACCGAGCCATCGTCCGCGCCGAGGTAGGCGACCTGAACCGCGCACTGGATGACTATAACAAGGTGGCATTCTATTCGCCGGACAACGTACTGGTATACTTCAACCGAGCGCTGCTGCTCACGCGCTTGGGAGAATTTGAAGCGGCCGAGGACGACTACTCGCGGGCAATCGAACTGTATCCCGACTTCGCGGCGGCATACATCAACCGCTCGAACATAAAGCAGCTGCTGCGCGACAGCAAGGGCGCAAGGCAAGACCGCCAGACGGCCGAACGCAAGATAGCCCAGTACCGCGCACGTCTGCAAGACTCCACGTTCTCCGTGTCGGAATACGCCGACACTTCGCAGAAATTCAACCGTCTGCTGTCGTTCGACGCCTCTCTGAACGGAAAACCGGCCTCGCGCATCTCCTCGCAGTCGGGCATCGCTTCGAGGCTGCTTCCGATGTTCGCCTTCACCCTGCGCTGCGACTCGGTGCGCCGGACCGACGAGCTCAAAACGCTCACATACACGGCATCCACATACAGCATAGACGATTTCACCGGCCGCATAGGCGACAGTCTGCTGACATTCGGCACGTCGGGGAGCAACATAGCCGCCGACTCGCTGCTCGCCATAGACAGACGCTACGCCGACATGGCGGAAAGAGGCGAGGACTGGCGGACGCTGTTCCTGCGCGGAGTGTCGCAGACGCTGATAAAAACAGTACACCTCGGCCGTAAACATATTCTCGCGGGCCATAGAGCAAAACCCCACCAACGCTTTCCTGTATCTGAGCCGCGCGACCACGCAGGCCGAAATGATAGACTTCATCTCCTCGATAAACGGCAATTACGGACGCATCGCCATAGAGAGCGGTCCCGAAAGCCGCCTGCACAACAACGCAACGCGCACCTACGACTACAACGAGGCGATAGCCGACCTGAACAAGGCCGCCAAGCTGCAACCGATGCTTCCCCATATCTACTACAACAGGGCGGGGCTGCTGGCTCTATCGGGAGAGTTGCCGCAGGCATTCGAAGACTACACCAGAGCCATTGAGCCTCGACCCGACGATGGCCGAGGCATACTTCAACCGCGGCATAGTCCAAATCATGATGAAAGACACGCGCAAAGGGTGTCTGGATTTGAGCAAGGCCGGAGAGCCTGGGCATAAAGGAGGCCTATTCGATTCTGGTGCGATATTACAAACCCGAACACTAAACAATAATTTAAGAAACCCGATAAATGACAACGCAAATCAAAAAAAGGAAAATCTCGGATTCTCCCTGTCGCGCGGTGGAGCGTACTGTTTTTGGTATCGTTCACCATGCTCACGGCCTACATTCTGGCGGACGTAATGGCCCCCCTGAAAACCATGCTCGAACAGCAGCTCATGTGGAGCAGCTCGGATTACGGAATCTTCACCAGCGGATACGGCCTTTTCAACATATTCCTGCTGATGCTCATCTTCGGAGGAATGATTCTCGACCGCAAGGGGGCACGTTTCACGGGCGTTCTGGCCGTAGTGATAATGCTCGTGGGAACGTGCATAAAATACACGGCCGTCGCCACCGACTTCGGCAACCAGATTGTCTCGCCCACCATTTTCGGATGGACGATTTTCAGCATCAAGAAACAGGTCCTGCTGGCCACGCTCGGATTCGCCGTTCTCGGAGTGGGCATCGAAATGATAGGCATCACGGCCAACAAGGTGGTGGTCAAATGGTTCTCCGGACGGTCGCTGGCCCTTGCCATCGGGCTGAACACGGCCACCGGACGCATAGGTACGGCAATAGCCATGTTCGGTTCGCTGCCCTACGCCAAAGCCATGGGACACCCGAGCGCACCGCTGCTGCTCTGCCTGCTGCTGCTCTGCATCGGCCTGATGACTTTTCTGGTATTCATAATCATGGACCGGAAACTCGACGCCCAGACCCGCGAGGCCGAGAAGGCCGAAGGGCATCCGGAAGAGGACAAGTTCAAGTTTTCCGACATACTGGCCATAGCACGCATACGCGCATTCTGGTACATAACGATTCTCTGCATCCTGTTCTATTCGGCCGTATTCCCGTTCTTGAAATACGCCACCGAATTGATGATTCAGAAATTCGACGTGGCTCCCGACTTCGCCGGCGTCATTCCCGGACTGCTGCCATTCGGAAACATTCTGCTCACACCTCTGTTCGGTTCGATTTACGACCACAAGGGCAAGGGAGCGACGATTATGGTAATAGGTTCGGTGATGCTGGCTGCCGTACACCTGCTGTTCGCCATACCGACGCTCACGCAGAGCTGGGCTGCCGTGGTTCTGACGCTGATTCTCGGAGCGGCATTCTCGCTGGTGCCTTCGGCCATGTGGCCTTCGGTCGCAAAAATCATCCCTTTCAACAAACTCGGAACGGCATATTCGATGATATTCTGGATACAGAACTGGGGCCTGTCGTTCGTGCCCATGCTCATAGGTTTCGTGCTGGACAAATACTGCATCACTGGCCAAAGGGAAATAGACGGCATCGTAACCACCAGCTACGACTACACGCTGCCGATGCTTATTTTCGCGCTGTGCGGCCTGCTCTCCATAGTCTTCGCCCTGCTTCTCAAACGCGAGGACAGAATCAAGGACTACGGTCTCGAACGTCCGAACATAGTAAAATAAACGCAACGCAAAACACTTTCCGCCCCTGCCGGATGTCTTTCCAGCAGGGGCGGAATCGTGAAAATCAGTAGGCAGTCCGCCTATTCGTTCTTTTCGTTGCGCCGCTTAACGTCCTTGGCCGAGCTCTTGCCGTCGGCGATAGATTGCAAGGCAAGATAGTTGTCTCCGTAGGCTCTCATCTTGTCCAGTTCGCGGCGGAAATCGTCCAGATGCACCTCCTCCTCGGCGATTATATCCTGAAACATCTTGTGCGAAACGGAATCCATAGCCTCACTGCACTCCCGAGCCCACTTGTTGTAGTTGTCCACTGTGCTCTCTTCGAGGGCAATGGCCATTTCGAGCATACGCTTCACGTCGGTTTCGGGAACGGTCCGGTGAGCCGGATTCATCTCCACCTCGCCCTCCAAAAACAGTATTCTCTCGGCGAGCATCTCCACATGCAGCATTTCGGCAATCGAAATCTGCTTCATAAGTTTGGCAAGGTATTTATAGCCCTTGTCTTCCAAATGGGTATGGAAATAGAAATACTGCAAAAGCGTGGAAATTTCCAGCCCGACGGCGCCATTGAGCCGCTCGATGCTGACTTGATATTTACTCATGACCTGTCGATTTTTATAGGTTCAACTATTTTGCGCAAGGACAAAATCCGTACCGCACCGGCGCCGAAAAATGAAAAAAGTTAGTAACTTGCGCTTTGGTAACATTCTTAATCAAGCATCAAACCGATGAAAAGAATTTTGGCTCTGCTCTTCTCCGCACTGCTGTGCGAAATCGCTCTCGCACAGATACCGCAGCCGATAAAATGGACGACGGAGGTTCTGCATACGGAAAAACAATCTTTTTCAGGTGCGGTTCACCGCCGACATCCAGTCCCCGTGGCATTTCTACGACTTGGGCCCTTACGACGGAGGCCCCGTGCCCGTGAGCTTCTCGCTGACGCCGAGCAGCACCGTAACGCCGGTGGGCGAAATGCGGGCGCTGTCGGAGCCGGTGCGCGTGTTCGACGATATTTTCGGCATGGAGGTCGGATATTTCGAAAATCAGGCGATTTTTTCACAGTTGGTCGAACTGAACGGCAAGGGCGGCGTTCTGGCGGGAACGGTCGAATGGGTGGCCTGCAATCCCGAAACGAACGAGTGCCTGCCCCCGACCGAATACGAATTTTCCGTAAACATCGGCTACGGCGCTGCGGAAGCCTGCGAGCATCGAGCCTCAGAGCGCCGGACCGAAAGAAACCGGTTCGCTGTGGGCGTCCGTCATAGAAGCCATACTGTGGGGACTTGCCGCGCTGCTCACCCCGTGCGTATTCCCGATGGTGCCAATGACCGTGTCGTTCTTCCTTAAAAACGGCGGCAGCCCAGCCCGCGGACGCATACGTGCCGTATTCTACGGACTGTTCATTATAGCGCTCTACACCGTCCCCATAGGAATAATAATCCTCATCACGCGCATAGTGGGAGGTCAGGCCGTGACGGCCGACATTTTCAACTGGATAGCCACGCACTGGATACCCAACATACTGTTTTTTGTCGTATTCATGATATTCGCCGCATCGTTTTTCGGAGCGTTCGAAATCACTCTGCCCAGCCGCATAGTGAACGATACGGACCGCAAGGCCGACCGCGGCGGACTGGCCGGCACTTTTTTCATGGCTCTCACGCTGGTGCTCGTTTCGTTCTCCTGCACGGGACCTATCGTCGGCACCGTTCTGATAAACTCCACTTCGGGAATGGTATGGCAGCCGGTAGTCACGATGCTGGCGTTTTCGACCGCCTTCGCATTGCCGTTCACGCTTCTGGCTCTGTTTCCCTCGCTGCTCGACAGGCTTCCCAAGAGCGGCGGGTGGCTCAACTCGGTCAAGGTGGTGCTCGGATTCGTCGAGGTGGCTCTCGGATTCAAGTTCCTCAGCGTAGCCGACCAGACATACCACTGGGGGCTGCTCGACAGAGAGGTCTACCTCGCAATATGGATAGCCACATTCTCGCTGCTGGGACTTTATCTTTTGGGCAAGATACGGTTCAAGTACGACGAAAAGGACAAGCCGCTCTCGGTTCTGCGGCTGGGGCTGGCCATCGCGGTGTTCTCGTTCGTCATATACATGATTCCGGGCATGTGGGGCGCACCGCTCAAAGCGTTGTCCGGATATCTGCCGCCCATGACATCGCAGGAGTTCGTTCTCGGCGCCACAACTGTACGGCATACCGTCCGAGAACCCGAACAACGGCGGAACGATGTCAAATATTCCGACATGCTCGAACTGCCCAACGGGCTGGAAGGCTTTTTCGATTTCGAGCAGGGGCTGGAATACGCCCGCAAGGTTGGCAAGCCGGTATTTTTTTAGACTACACGGGACACGGCTGCGTGAACTGCCGCGAAATGGAGGCCAGAGTATGGTCGGATCCGCAGGTGGACAAGATTCTGCGCGAAGACTACGTGATAATCGCCCTCTACGGCGACGACAAGACCAAGCTCCGCAAGGAAGACTTTTTCCCGACCGAAGACGGCAAGACGCTTAAAAGCATGGGCAAGAAAAACTCCTACATAGTGAACACGCTCTACGGAATAAGTTCCCAACCGGCCTATCTGCTGCTCAGCGACGACGGCGATTTGCTGGTTCCGCCGCGAGGCTACAATCTCGACGTGCAAGGCTACGCGGACTTTCTGAAAAGCGGCCTCGAAGAGTATTACCGACAATGAAGAAGATAACCCTGCTCGGCCCCGCATATCCATACCGCGGCGGCATAGCGACCATAATGGAACGGCTCTGCGCCACATTCGTCGGGCGCGGCGCGAAGTGCAGACTGCTGACCTTTACGGTGCAGTATCCGAAAATCCTTTTTCCCGGGCAAAAGCCAGTACAGAGAATCCGAGGCGCCCGAAGGCATCGACATCGTGCGGGCCGTAAACACCGTCTGGCCACCTAACTGGATAAAAGTCGGCCTGCGAATAAGGCGCGAGCGGCCCGACGCGCTGATACTCAAATACTGGACTCCTTTCATGGCGCCATGCTTCGGCACCATAGCACGCATCGCACGCGGCAACAAGCACACCAAAGTTCTCGTACAGTTGGATAACGTGATTCCGCACGAAAGGCACTTTGTCGATACCGTCTTCACGCGATACTTCATAAATTCCGCCGACGGATTCATCTACATGTCCGAACAGGTGCACCGCGACCTGCGGCTGTTCACCGAAAGCAAACCGGCCCTGTACTCGCCCCACCCGCTTTTCGACAATCTGGGGGCACGCATTTCAAAAGACGAAGCGTGCGAAAAGCTGGGGCTCGATTCGAGAATCTCCTACATGCTGTTCTTCGGACTGATACGCGACTACAAAGGTCTCGACATGCTCATCGAGGCATGGCGCCTGTTGAAAACGGAAGGCAGGACCGCGGGGCGCAAGCTGCTGGTGGCCGGCGAATTTTACAGCGGACGCGAACGCTACCTGCGCCAGATTCGGCAGGCGGGTCTCGAAGAGGAGATAATAGTCCGCGACAGACCTTCATTCCCGACCCCGACGTAAAACTGTACTTTTTCGGCCGCGGATTGTCTGGTGCTGCCCTATTACAGCGCCACGCAGAGCGGCGTCACACAGATAGCCTACAATTTCGACACTCCGATGATAGCCACGCGCGTGGGCGGTCTGGCAGAAATCGTGACCGACGGAGTGTCGGGCATCGTAACCGATGTTTCGGCCGAGAGCATCGCCGGCGCTATCGGGGAATTCTACACGCCGCACACCGCGGAAAAACTGCGTCTGGGTGTGGAAAAGGAGAAGGTGCGTTTCAGGCTGGCAGGCCACGGCCGACAGAATAGAGGAGCCTGTACCGGCTCTGCCGAAAAAGAAGAAACGACTCCGAATTCGAATCCGGTAAAATGAAAAAAGGCAGAAAGCCGTTGCGACCTTCTGCCTTTCATCCTTTCAAGATTTTTCCATTACAAATTCACGGCCATAAGCTGTGCATAGGCCTTGACGTACTGCAACTTGAAGTCTATCGCCTCCTTGCGAATCGAGAGCAGGGAGTTCATCTGCACGAAATACTCCACCATGCCCATGCCTCCGGCACGCAGCGACTTGTCGAGCTGTTCCGCGAAAGATTCGAGACCGAGAACGGTCTCGTCGGCGCTCTTCGACGCTTCGGCCAGCAGCCGCGTCTTCTCGTAAAGCGATGCGACCTCGGTCGTCATGTCGCTAAGCGACGCTTCGGCGGCCGAACGTGCGTACTGCACCTGCGCCTTGCTGCGCTTCACGTTATTGCGATTGCCGAACATGGGGATGGACATGCCGGCGACAACGCCGTGAAAAACGTTCCGAGGCGGTATACTCGTGTTTATATCCTAACGTGAACTTGGGCAGGGACTCGGTACGGCTCACTCTGAGCTCCGCCTCCGCCGATTCCTGTTCGAGCAGAGCTCCACGCAGCTGCGGAGAGGCCGTGCGCCAGTCATCCAGCACGCTTTGCAAGTCGGGCAGCTGCTGCGGGGCGGCAAACCGAGTGTCCTCGAAATCGACCTTGCAGCCGCCGTTGAGCACTTCCAGACGCGAGAGGGCCTGTTCCAAATCTATTTGCAACAGTCTCAGTGCGTTTCGCTCCGTCATCATCTGCATGCGAGCCTGTTCGCTGTCCAGTATCGAACCGTCGCCCTTGTCCAGCCGCTCCTGCGCAATGGAAAGCGTCTGCTCAGCATGGGAAAGAACGGTCTGCTGAACCTCTATCTGCTGGCGCATGGCTATTACGTCGAAACAAAGCAGCTTTGGGCCTCCAAAAGAATCTTCTGGCGCAAGGCATCGTACTCGCTGTCGTACTGCCGCGCCTTAGTCTTCGCAAGTTTGCCTCGCAGGGCATAGGCCGAAGGGAAATCGAACTCCTGCGTCACGGTCAGCTCGCCGGTCTTGCCGGCCTCTGAGGGACTGCCCCACGAATGTATGAACTCCACCTCGGGATTGGACAGCGAGTTGCCGACACGGGCCTCCAAGCTCCGGGCCTCGGTGAGCGAACGATAAGAAGCCAACTCTATGTTATTGCTCTCGACCTGCGCCACCACTCGGGCCACTCCGTCCTGCGCGATGCAGGCTCCGCAGAGCGCGAGGGCCGAAAACAGTGCAATAAAACTCTTAAACATGATTCTCTTTTTTACGGTTCAACAAAATGTATATGGCCGGAACGACGAAACCGTTCAGAACGAGCGAGCTGATGAGCCCTCCCAAAATGACCTTGGCCATGGGCGACTGAATCTCGTTTCCTGAAACGTCGCTTCCAAGTGCCAGCGGAATGAGCGCCAGAGCGGAGGTGAGGGTCGTCATAAGAATCGGATTCAGCCTGTCGAGCGACCCCCGCACGACGCTGTCGTACAAATTCATACCCTCGGAGCGAAGAGTGCCGTAATGCGACACCAGAAGAATACCGTTGCGCACGGCGATTCCGAGCAGCGAGATGAATCCGATGATTGCCGGAATGCTCACCACGCCCGAAGTCATCCACACGGCAGCGACGCCGCCTATCATTGCAACCGGCATCGTCACCATTACCATAACCGAAAGTCCGACATTCTTGAACTCCTGATACAGGAGCAGGAATATCACTATCACGGCCATGAGCGAAGCGAACGAAAGGACCTTCATCGCCTCGTTGCGGCTTTCGAACTCGCCGCCGTACTCGACGTAATACCCCTCGGGCATCGGAACCTGACTCTCGATAGCCTGACGAATGCTCTCCACCGCTCCGCCCAAATCGTCGCCGGTGATGTTGGCCGAAACCACAATCTTGCGCTTGACGTTCTCGCGATTGATAGTATTGGGTCCGGCACCCGAAACGATGTCGGCGACTTGGCTCAAAGGCACCTTGCCGCTCAAAGGCGAATCAATCAGAAGATTGCCTATGCTTTCGATGTCGGCGCGGCTGTCCGGATTAACCTTCACCACCAAATCGAACATGGCACTGCCGTCGTACACCTCCGAGACCTTGCGGCCGCCCAGGGCCACTTCGACGAACTCCGAAAATTCGCTCATGGTGATTCCGTAGCGGGCCAGCATCTGTCGGCGCGGAACTATCTGCAACTGCGCACGTTCGACCTGCTGCTCGACCGTTATGTCGGCAAGGCCGTCTATGTTCGAAATAGCGCTCTTTATCTTGTTGCCCAGCATGAACATCGTGTTCAGGTCCTCGCCGAACAGCTTTATCGCTATGTCGGCTTCCGTACCCGAAAGCATGGCGTCGATACGGTGCGAAATGGGCTGTCCTATCTCTATGCTCATGCCGCGCAGCGAACCGAGCCTCTGACGCACGTCGGCCATGAACTCGGCGCGGCTTCTGCCGTCCAGCTCGAACGGAGCCTCTATCTCCGAAGCGTTCACGCCCAAAGCATGCTCGTCGAGCTCCGCACGCCCCGTCTTGCGGGCCACAGTCTTGATTTCCGGAATTTCAAGCAGGATATTCTCCACCATGCGCCCCATGTTGTCGGACTCTTCGAGCGAAATGCCCGGCATGGCTCCTACATTGATGGTCAGCGAGCCCTCGTTGAACGGAGGCAGGAAGCTGCTGCCAAGCGTCGTAAACACTACGACAGCACCGGCGAACAGAGCTGCGACGACACCTATCACGGCACCCTTCCAGCGCAGGCACCACACAAGAGCCGCCTCGTACCATTTCTTGAATGTGCGGGCGACCACCGCTTCCTTCTCGCTGCGGCGGAGTTCCTTTTCGCCGGTGAGCATATAGCTGCACATGACAGGCGTAAGGGTGATTGCCACCACCATGGACATGAACAGCGAGACGATGAACGACACCCCCGAGCGGAGTCAGCATGCGTCCCTCCATGCCGCTGAGGAAAAACAGCGGCACGAAAGCCACCACCGTGATTATCGTCGCATTGATAACCGAAGAGCGAATCTCGCTCGATGCCTCGTATACGATTTTAAGGTTCGGTTCCCGCTGCTCCGGCGGCAGAAGATGGTTCTCGCGGAGCCGCCGGTAGACATTCTCCACGTCAATAATGGCGTCGTCCACAAGAGAGCCGATTGCAATGGCCATACCGCCCAGCGACATGGTGTTTATGGTGAGACCCAGAGCTTCGAGCACAAGAATGGAGCCGAGCAGCGAAAGCGGCAGGGCCACCAGCGAGATGACGGTCACGCGCCAGTTCATCAAAAACAGGAACAGCACTATCACCACGAACAGGGCGCCCTCGACAAGGGCTTCTCCGATATTGTTTATGGAGCTTTCGATAAAACGCGACTGCCGGAATATATCGGTAGATATGTTCACGTCCGCCGGAAGCGAATGCCGCATGTCGGCCACCACCTCCTCTATCTTCTCGGTAAGCTCCATGGTGTTGGTCTGCGGCTGTTTGGTAACGGTTATGAGCACGGCCGGCTTTCCCCGCTCCGAAGCAAGGCCGAGCTGCGGGAATGCCGCACCGATTTTCACGTCGGCCACATCGCTCAGACATATCGGCAGCCCGTCGGCGGAGAGTTTCACCACCGCCGAAGCTATCTCCTCGGCCGAAGTAGTGGCCATGACGCCGCGCAGAATGAATTCGTTGCCCCACTGGTACAGCGCTCCGCCCGAAGCGTTCACGCTCATGTCGCCAGTGGCAGTGAGTACCTCGTCCACCGACACTCCGTAGCGCATCATCCTCTCGGGAGAAAGAAGTATCTGATACTCCTTGATGTCGCCGCCGATGACGGCCACCTGCGCCACGCCTCCGGTCGAAAGCAGACGCGGGCGAATCGTCCAGTCGGCTATGGTCCTCAAATCCTGCAACGAGACGGAATCCGAGGTAAGTCCCAGAATCATCATCTCGCCCAGAATCGACGACTGCGGCGCCAGCACCGGTTCCTGAACCGACGAAGGCAGCGACTCGCGTATGGTGGACAGTTTTTCGGACACTATCTGACGGGCTACATATATGTCCGTACCCCAGTCGAACTCAACCCATACGACCGAGAATCCGGTCGTGGACGACGAACGCACGCGGCGCACATCCGTAGCACCGTTCAGGGCCGTCTCTATGGTGAACGTGACGACCTTCTCCACCTCTTCGGCCGCCATACCGCCGGCTTCGGTCATGACCACCACCGTCGGAGCGTTCAGGTCGGGGAATACGTCCACTTCCATTCGCTGTGCCGTGTATATTCCGGCTGCGGCGAGAATTCCGGCGACTATCATCACCAGAATACGATTGCGCAGCGAATACTGTATTATCTTATTCAGCATGGTCTAAAAACGTTTAGTGTGAATGTGAATGGGAGTGCGGAATCGCCGACATGGCGGCCATCTTCACATGCACCGCACCGCGGGTCACCACTCTCTGACCCTCTTCTATTCCCGACAATATCTCCGCACGCTCGCCGTCAGTCGCCCCTATCGACACCTCGCGGCGTGCATATCCGTCGTCGTCCAGCCTGCACGAAAACGAAATAGTGGCCCTGAGACTCGGTAATAGCGCTCAAAGGCAGCGAGATGACATCGTGTTTCGTCTCGCCCAGCAGATATACGTCGGCAAACGAACCCGGGAGCACGCCTGCGGCCGCATCGAACTCGAAAGTTACGGTTACCAGAGGCGAAGAAGCGGAGGCGGCTACCGACGAGGCCACGCGGTGTCCGCCCAGCGACGACAGTCTTCGTACCTCACCGTCCGAGCCGACGAAATTGGCCGTCTTCACGTCGCGCAAAACCGCACAGTATCTCTGCGGAACCGAGGCCACAAGACGCAGCCGGTTGTTTTTGGCGACACCGAGCAGCATGTCGCCCGTTTGCACGAAATCGCCCTCCGAGACCGCAACGCCCGTCGCGTATCCCTTCACGGGAGATTTTACCGGCACACCCTTCTCCGACGACGAGCCTACCGCCTCCCATTGGCTCTTGGCGGCGGCATATTCGCTGAGGGCCGACTCGTACTCCTTTTGCGAAATTATTTTATCGTCCAGCAGCATCCGCGCCCTTTGAAGCTGAGCTTCGGCCGCCTCATAGGCCGCCTTCGCCTTCGCGCTGACATCGCCGCCGTCCACCGACTTGGAATCTATGTACAACACCGGACTGCCGGCCGCAACGGCCGAACCGTCGGCGAAAGGCGATACGGCAAAGCGGACGATTCCCGAAACGGGAGCCGACAGAAGCGCCAAATCGTCCTGAGCAGACAGAATTTCGCCGCTGCACTTTATGACGCTGCTGAAATCCGAAGCTGCCACCTCCGACACTTCGAAATCGACCCTTGCGGCCTGAGACTGCGGGAAAACAATTTCGTCCGAAGCGTGCGCCGCTCCGGCGTGTTCGTCTTCGGAATGTTCGTGTCCCTCGTGCGAGGAGTGGTCGTGGTCATGGTCGTGCGCATGCTCTTCATGCTCATGGTCATGAGCGTCGTGATTGTGTCCCTCGTGACTTTCGGTGCAGGACGGACCGTGCTGATGCTCTTTCGCAGCGTTTTTGGACGCACAGCCCGCCATGAATACGCAGTAGCATACCGCTACCGCAAATATGATATGTTTCATGATTAAAAAATTTTCGTTTCGACTGTAATTTTCCTCTTTCGTCTGCCGGCCTGCGGGGAAGCCCATGCCGGCTTACAAGAACGACGGAGCGCGGACAGGGATGGCCTGCCGCTGATAGTTTACGAAAATATCGATGGAAAGAGGTATGTCCCGCTTTTTCCTGAACGCACAAGCCGCACACGCACGGCATTCGCTGCGGAAGAATGTCCACGACGGCGAAATTGTCGTTGGCAAGGCATGCGCAATGGAAAAACGATTTGTACGAATCTTCGGACGAGAACTGCGCCACGTCTATTTTTACGCGTGCACTCGCCCTCGCAGCCGTGTTCGTGGTCCGCGCAGCAATCCCCGCTGCACGCATCCATGCAGTGCGAAAAGACAAAACACGCCTTTCCGTCCCCGCCGTGATGATGATGCGGCAAAGATGCGGCTATCTGCATTGCAACCACGAGCAGAAGCACCGTCCGGACGAATAAGTTCCCGCGCGAAAAAACCATACGAGTGCAAATATAAGAATTTTTATTCTATTCCATCGAATGCGAACCATCTCTGTATAACCATGGAGTTCCGGAACACGGGCGGCGCAGTTGCCGTGTATTTCCGACGAGAGGGTTTTGCCGTGTAAAGGAAACCGACAAGCGCAGGCGGGGGAGTTACTTGCTGAAAATGTGCGAGACGATTTTTTCGGTCGCGCCCTTGTTCTGCCTGATGTATTCGCCGGCGAGGTCGCCCTGCCGTTTTCTCAGATTCTCGTCGTCGTGCAGTGCCGAGAACCACTCCTCTATCTGCTTGTAGGAATCGACGCTTTTCGCCGCGCCCAGCCTTATCAAATCGACGGCCTCCTGAAACTTCGTATAATTGGGCCCGAATGCGAGCGGCAGCGAGAAGGTGGCGGCTTCGAGCGTATTGTGGATGCCGACGCCGAATCCTCCGCCGATGTAGGCGTAGTGGGCATACGAATAAACCGACGACAGTATTCCGACCGTATCGACTATCATCACCTGCGCCTCGGCCGTCCGGTCGCACTGTCCGGCGCGGGTGTATCTGACCGCACCGCCCTGTATGGATTCCGCCATGCGGTCGATGCGCTGGGGCTCGATTTCGTGCGGGACGATTATGAACTTGGTGTCCCTATGCTCGTTAGCCAGACGGACTATCAGCTCCTCGTCTTGGGGCCACGTGCTGCCGGCAACGAAAACTTTCCTGCCGGCGGCGAATTTCTCTATCTCCTCTATTTTCTTTGCCTTGGACGCTATGTCCGCCACTCTATCGAATCGCGTGTCGCCAGCCTTTTCGACGTTCGAAATACCGATTGAGGCCAGCAGTTCGACGGATTCGTCGTTCTGTACGAACAGCGTGTCGAAACTTTTCAGCGCACGGCGGAACGCCCAGCCGTAGGGCTTGAAAAATATGGAGTTGCGGCGGAATATGGAAGATATGATATAGGTTCTGCATCCGCGGCGGCGGAGTTCCGAGAGATAGTTGAGCCAGAATTCGTATTTTTATTATTATGGCGATTTTTCGGGCGGACTATGTCCATGAAGCGCCTGACGTTCGACGGAGTATCGGTCGGCAGGTAAAAAACGTAGTCGGCTCCCGAATAGTTTTTGCGAATCTCGTATCCGGACGGAGAGAAGAATGTCAGCAGTATCTTGTACTCGGGATGCGTGCGGCGCAACGCTTCGATTACCGGACGTCCCTGCTCGAACTCACCCAGCGAGGCGGCATGCACCCAGATTATGTCGCAGTTCGGGTCGATGGCGCTGCGCATCCTTTCGAAAATGCCCTTGCGGCCGTCGCACCATGCGGCTGCTTTCGGTTTCCATAAGGCGAGAATCCGAGCGGCGCCGTCGAAAGCGTGAATACCTAAGTTATACCACCACATGCGAAACAAACGAGTGATTTTCCGCCCGCGAAGTTATGATTTTTTTGTATAGTATACAAACCTTACCATCTCGGAATGACCGCATCGGGGACATAACGTATCTCGAACTCCGAATTTTCGGCCATTTCGACGGCTACAAGGTCTATCCGGACATCGCTTTCGATGCGGTAAAAGCGCCGCATAGCCGGCGGCGGCACGCAGCAGGGAGCGTTGTTTGGCAGGAGTGAGGGCCTCTTCGGGTGCGGTAAAGGGAGTCCCTTTTTTCCGGCACTTCACCTCTACGACATGCAGCACGCCGTCCCTGACGGCCACGATATCCAGTTCGTAGTGTCCGGAGCGCCAGTTGCGGTGCAGAATCTCGAATCCGTGCTCCAAAAGATATTCAGCCGCGGCCTGCTCGCCCTGCCGGCCGCGCTCGATATTGAAACTCATGACCGGCTACAAAAGAAACGACAGGTCGTCCCCTGCCGACACTTCGTATGGCTCGATTCCCTTTTTGAATATGCGCATGGGACGCGGACCGATGAGTTCGATTCGCTCGCACTCGACATGAAGCATGCATCTCTCGCGAAGCCCCGCCACATACATGTCTGGATTGGCCTCGATGTATTCCAAGATGCGCTGCTCGCGCGTCTCGCCCGCGTGTCCGTCGGGGTGTGCATCCAAATAGTGGGGGGTTGATTTGAAACCGGATTCCGCCTATCGCCCCGAACGACTGCGGCTGCACGATAGGCATGTCGTTGGTGGTGCATATTGTGGGACACATGACGTTGCTGCCTGCGCTCCACCCCACATAGGGCACCCCTTCGGCCACCCGCGAGGCGATTGCCCCGACGAGTCCCTGCTCCTGCATGTTCTTGATAAGGGCGAAAGTGTTTCCGCCACCCACGCATATCGCCTCGGCCTGCATTATCGCCTTTTCGGGCGAAGAGGCTCTGTGTACGGAATGCACCTTTATGCCTATTTCGTCGAAACGCTGCTGCACTTTGGCCTCGTACTCGTCGTAGGAGAACGTTACGGCGGCATAGGGGACGAATGCGACGCTTCGAACGCCGGCAAGAAACGAGCCTATGCGGCCTATGGGGTATTTGAGATATGGCTCTCCGGCCGTCGTGGAGTTGCTGATAAGAAGCAGTCTTTTCATATTATTCATTATGCGATTTCGTAAGATTTAATTATTTTCCGTCGTTGCGGCTCTGGCAAATATAGCGAAATCATAGTAATATTGTCGTGCGGAATCGCTTTATTTCAATATATTCGAACGGCAGGCCGCGCGACCGGATACGAATCTGTAATTTTGGTAATAGTATCCGTAAAAACGTATATCCTGTCGTCGGAGCGAATAAGGTAATTTTGCATGTACGAAACATTCGAACGAATATTTGGACTTATGTTGAGAAAAAAATCAGAATTACGCTCGCCGTCGCGGTCTTCACGCTGCTCACGCTTCTGTTTCTGGACTTTTACCGGCACACTGCACGCATGGTTCGGTTTTCTGGCCAAGATTCAGTTCCTGCCTGCCGTGCTGGCTCTGAACTTCGTAGTGGTGGCCGTGCTGGTGCTGCTGACCCTGCTGCTGGGCAGGGTGTACTGTTCGGTGATTTGCCCGCTGGGTGTGATGCAGGACATTTTCGCCTACTTCGGCCGCAAAAGCAAAAAGAACCGCTACACCTACTCTCCGGCCAAAAGCGCTCTGCGTTACGGAGTTCTGGCGCTGTTTGTCGCCGCGCTCGTTTTCGGGGCTGGTTCGATAGTGGCTCTGCTGGCGCCTTACAGTGCCTACGGCCGCATAGCGCAGAATATTCTGGCGCCGCTGTGGGGCTGGGGCAACAATCTTCTGGCATACATCGCCGAGAGGGCCGACAGCTACGCATTCTACACCACGGACGTCTGGATTAAAAGCGCAGCCACATTCTCCGTGGCAGCCCTTACGCTGGCGATTCTCGGCGTTCTGGCATGGCGCAGCGGCAGAACGTACTGCAATACGGTTTGTCCGGTCGGCACCGTACTCGGATTCTTCGCCCGATACTCGGTTTTCAAACTGGTGATAGACACCTCTAAATGCAACGGCTGCACGCTTTGTTCGCGGAACTGCAAGGCCTCGTGCATCGACGCGAAGAATCACAGAATAGATTACAGCCGCTGCGTGGCGTGCATGGACTGCATCGGCAAATGTCGCAAGGGAGCCATTTCGTATACGTTCCATCGGCCTGCCGCCAAAGATTCCGACAGCAAGAGCCCAGCATCCGAAGCGGGAATTTCGCGCCGCGGTTTTCTGTCGCTGGCGGCTTTTCTGGCCTCGACCTCCATTGCGAGAGCACAGGAGAAGAAAGTGGACGGAGGGCTGGCTGTCATACAGGACAAGAAAATTCCCGACCGCAAGACTCCTATCGTTCCGGCGGGAGCCGCAGGCCTTCGCAATATGACTTCGCACTGCACCGGCTGCCAGCCTTTGCGTGTCGGTGTGTCCGAACGGGGTGCTCCGTCCGTCGGGAAAGCTCGCCACTCTGATGCAGCCCGAAATGTCTTACGAACGCGGCTACTGCCGTCCGGAATGCACGAAATGCTCCGAGGTATGTCCCGCCGGTGCGATTCGTCCGGTTACGGCGGCAGAGAAATCGGCGATCCAGATAGGCCATGCGGTATGGGTGCGCGAGAATTGCGTGACGCTGAACGACGGAGTGGAGTGCGGCGCCTGTGCGCGTCACTGTCCGTCGGGAGCCATAACTATGGTGCCTTCGGATGCGGCCGACCCCGAATCCCCGAAAATTCCAGCAGTGAACACCGAACGCTGCATTGGCTGCGGCGCGTGTGAGAATCTATGTCCCGCGCGGCCGTTCAGCGCCATTTACGTCGAAGGCCACGAACTTCACAGAACCATCTAACGAGCAAGCACATGAAAGAGAAAAACGATAAGAACATGAATCGCCGCGAATTTTTGCGCCGTCTCGGTGCCGGAACGGCGGTGTCGGCTGCGGCCCTTGCCGGCTGCGGTCCGGATAAAAGCGCCTCTTCGCACCTTGCGCAGGGCGAAATACCCACTGACAAAATGACTTACCGCACCAATCCGAAGACGGGCGAAAAGGTGTCGCTTCTGGGTTACGGCTGCATGCGCTGGCCGACCGTTTCGGGCGGAAGCGCCCGCGACGGCGCCGACGAGATAGACCAGCAGACGGTCAATGAACTTGTGGACTTCGCCATCGCCCACGGCGTGAACTACTTCGATACTTCGCCGGCATACTGCAAGGGACGCTCGGAGCACGCTACCGGAGTGGCGCTGAGCCGTCATCCGCGCGACAAGTATTTCATAGCCACCAAACTCTCAAACTTCGCACCCTCGACTTGGAGCCGCGAGGCGTCGATTGCCATGTATCGCAACTCGCTTCGGGAGTTGCAGGTGGACTACATAGATTACATGCTCCCTGCACGGCGTGGGCATGGGCAGCGGAATGAAGGAGTTCGAAGAGCGCTACATAGACAACGGGGTGCTCGATTTTCTGCTCGCCGAACGCGAGGCGGGAAGAATCCGCAATTTAGGATTCTCGTATCACGGCGATGTGGCCGTCTTCGACTATCTGCTCTCGCAGCACGACAAATATCGTTGGGATTTCGTGCAGATACAGCTCAACTACGTGGACTGGAACCATGCCAAGGAGGTGAACACGCGGAATACCGACGCACAGTATCTGTACGGGGAACTGGAAAAGCGTTCCATTCCCGCAGTGATAATGGAGCCGCTGCTCGGCGGACGTCTGTCGAACGTGCACGACCATATAGCCGCCAAACTCAAACAACGCCGTCCCGACGCGAGCGTGGCTTCGTGGGCGTTCCGCTTCGCTGGGTCTTTCCCCGGGGTGCTCTCGGTTCTGAGCGGCATGACCTACATGGAGCATTTGCAGGACAACCTGCGCTCCTTTGCCCCGCTCGACCCGCTGACGGACGACGACAGGGAGTTTCTGGAACAGACCGCACAACAGCTGCTGCGCTACCCGACCATTCCGTGCAACGACTGCAAATACTGCATGCTATGCCCCTACGGGTTAGACATTCCGGGCATACTGCTGCACTTCAACAAGTGCATCAACGAAGGCAACATGCCGTCCTCCTCGCAGGATGCGTCGTATCGCAAGGCTCGCCGCGCGTTTCTTGTCGGCTACGACCGTTCGGTGCCGCGTCTGCGTCAGGCCGACCACTGCATCGGTTGCAGGAAATGCGTGCCGCACTGCCCGCAGAGCATAAACATTCCCGGCCAGATGCAGCGTATAAACGACTTCGTAGAGGATTTGAAACAGGGAAGGGAATTTTATAGCCGCCATGGAGTACAGGATATTGGGCAGGACCGGAATCCGCGTGAGCGCCGTCGCACTCGGATGCGAAGGATTCATTGGCAAGACGGCTGCGGAGGTAGTCTCGGATTTCGACTATGCAGCAAAACTGGGCATAAACTTCGTGGACATCTATTCGCCAAATCCGGAGCTTCGGACCAACATCGGGGCTGCGATAGCCGGCCGTCGCAATGATTTCGTCATTCAGGGGCATCTGTGCACCGTATGGGAAGACGGACAGTACCTGCGCACAAGGGATGCGGACAAAACCTCGCGCTCGTTCAAGCAGCAGCTGCGGCAGCTCGGCACCGACTATCTCGACATCGGAATGATTCACTACGTCGATTCAGAAGCGGATTTCAAGGCCGTATTCGAAGGCCCGATAATCGAAATGGCCGAACGGCTGAAAGCCGAAGGGCGGATTCGTTTCATCGGCATGAGCAGCCACAACCCGACGGTGGCTCTGCGGGCCGCGCAGACGGGAAAAGTGGATGTTCTGATGTTTTCGATAAATCCGTGCTACGATCTTTTGCCGCCCAGCGACGATGTGGAGGTGCTTTTCGACACGAAAAGCTACGATTCGGCTTTGGAGAACATAGACCCCGAGCGGCAGAGACTGTACGATTTCTGCGCACGCGAGGGCGTGGGCATCGACGTGATGAAGGTCTTCGGAGGCGGGGACCTGCTCAGCGAAGAGCGTTCGCCGCTGGGGCGTGCGCTGACCGAGGTGCAGGCTTTGGAGTATGCGCTCACCCGGCCGGCCGTGGCTGCCGTAATGGTGGGATGCAAAAACAGAGACGAAATCAAAGCCGCCGCGGCATGGTGCGACGCTTCGGCCGAGCAGCGCGACTATGCGAAGGTTATCGCAGGTCTCGACAAATTCTCGTGGAAAGGGCACTGCATGTACTGCGGTCATTGCGCACCGTGCACCGCTGGCATAGACATCGCCTCGGTGAATAAATTCAGCAACCTCGCCTCGGCGCAGGGCTCCGTTCCCGAAACGGTCCGCGAGCACTACCGCTCGCTCGAAAAGCATGCGTCGGACTGCCTTGCGTGCGGTGCCTGCGAGCAGCGCTGCCCGTTCGGAGTGGAGATAGTCGAAAGCATGCGGGTTGCGGCGAAAAGATTCGGATATTGATTGGAAAAAAGATATGGAGGAAAGGACAGAAATATCGGCAGGGGCGTCTTTGGACCGGATTGTCGGTCTGCTCGACGAGAAGCAGTGTTCGTGCGTCATAGCAAAGGGCGAAAGCGTGCGTTTCTTTTACAGGCGCGGCGTAAAGGATTTGTATGAGCTGTTAAAGAACGAACCCGAAGCGCTCGCAGGTGCACTCGTAGCGGACAGGGTGGTCGGCAAAGGAGCCGCAGCACTCATGATTTTGGGCGGTGTGTCGAACGTATATGCACACGTGGCAAGCAGTTCGGCATTGGAGCTTTTCAGACAGGCGGGCGTGCCGGTGCAGTGCGGCATCTCCGTACCGCATATCATCAACCGCGCAGGCACGGGAATGTGTCCTGTCGAGCAGCGGTGCATGGATGCCGACACGCCACGGCAGTGCCTGACACGGATAGAGGAATTTTTGAAGACAATCGACGTATGAGAAGACTTGCAATAATAATATCGTGCGTGTTTTTCTGTCACAGTCTGCATGGTGCGGACTCCGACACCCTGCGCACGGCAAGACCGATAGACGAAATAGTGGTAACCGGTACGCGCATGCGCACCGACGTGCGGCGTCTGCCCGTAACGGTTTCGGTAGTGGGACGCGACAAGATTGAAAATTCGCTGAACCCTTCGCTGCTTCCGATTCTCTCGGAACAGGTTCCCGGGCTTTTCGTCACCTCGCGCGGCATCATGGGGTACGGTGTCAGCGGCGGGGCCGCAGGCTCCATTTCGCTGCGCGGCCTGAGCGGCGGGACGGGACGGATGATGGTGCTGATAGACGGACATCCGCAGTACATGGGCATAATGGGACACCCCATAGCTGACGCCTATCAGTCGCTGCTGGCCGACAGGGTCGAAGTGCTGCGCGGACCGGCATCCGTCCTGTACGGCTCGAACGCCATGGGCGGAGTGATAAACATCGTTACGCGCGGCATGCACGAAAGCGGCGTGCGAACAGGAGTGAATGTAGGCTACGGCTCTTTCGGCACCTTGCAGACCGAGGCCACGAACCGCATACGCACCGGCCGTTTTTCGAGCGTCGTCAGTGCGTCGTACAACCGCACCGACGGACACAGGCGGGACATGGGCTTCGAGCAGGGCGGAGGATACGCCAAGCTGGGATACGAAATATCGCGCAGATGGAGCGTCAGGGCCGATGTGAACGTGACGCATTTCAACGCTTCCAATCCGGGTTCCGTAACCGCACCGCTCACGGATGCCCGCCAGCGCATCACGCGCGGCATGACGTCGGTGGCCGTAGATAACGACTACGACAAAACGGCCGGAACCGTGAGTTTCTTCTACAACTGGGGCAGACACAGGATAAACGACGGTTACGGACAGGGAGCATCGCCGAAGCTATTCCGCTTCAATTCGCGCGACAATATGATGGGCGTATCCGTATACCAGAGCGTGCGGCCTTTCGCGAGCGGACGCTTCACGTTCGGGGCCGACTGGTACCGGTTCGGCGGACGGGCATGGAACCATTTCGTACAGGGAGAGCAATCGGGGCAGGACGTTCAGATAGTGGACAGGACAGAGCACGAGATTGCGGGTTACGCGGATTACAACCAGAATATTGCGCGATGGCTGACGCTGAATGCGGGAATACGTTTCGATTATCACTCTCGCGTCGGCTCGCAGTGGGTTCCGCAGGCGGGGCTGTCGTTCAGCCTGCCGCACGACATGTCGCTGAAACTGTCGGCGGGCAAGGGCTTCCGTTATCCCACGCTGCGCGAGATGTACATGTTCGGCACGGCGAATCCCGACCTGAGACCCGAGTCGATGTGGAACTACGAGGTGGCCTTTTCGCACTCGCTGGCCTGCGGCCTGTCCTACGGAGTGAACGTATTTTACATAGACGGCAAGAACATGATTGTGGCCGTGCCGCGCGAGGGTGCGTCGAACTTGAACATGAATACCGGAAAAAAATCGACAATGCGGGCGTGGAGGCGCAGGCGGCATGGCGTATTTCGGCAGCGTGGTCGGCCGACGTGTCTTACGGCTATCTTCACATGAAATATCCCGTGCTGGCGGCACCCGAGCACAAACTGTACGCAGGGGCGACATTCGCAAAGGGGCGCTGGATGGTCTCCACCGGCTTGCAGTACGTTTCGGGACTGTATACCTCCACTTCGCCCGAGACGACCGAGAATTTCGTGCTGTGGAACCTGAGAGCCTCGTTCAGGGCTGCGAAGTGGATTGAAATATGGGTCAGAGGTGAGAATCTTCTTGCGCAGAGGTACGAAATAATCGCCGGATACCCCCATGCCGAAAGCCACGGCGATAGGAGGAGTTGGAATAAATTTCTAAATTTGCATAAAGGAATGAAAAAAATTGTGTCTTATGTTGTTTTTATCGACTTTCGCTCTTGCCGAAGGCGGATGCGGCAGTTCGGCCGAACGCAATCCTGAGCCTTCGAAAGTGTACATGTTTTCGGAAATCTCGTCCGAAAATCTGGTGAAGATATACGAAACTCTGGGCCGTAAGGCCGAAGGGAAGGTTGCCGTCAAACTCTCTACAGGCGAGCCGGGCAACAACAACTATCTGAATCCCGACCTGATAAAGGCTCTGGTGCAGAAAGTGGGCGGGACAATCGTGGAGTGCAACACGGCCTACGGCGGCGGCCGAGCCGATACCGAGAACCATCTCAAAGCGGCGGCCGACCACGGATTCACGGCCATAGCGCCGGTGAACATCATGGATGCCGAGGGCGAAGTGTCTCTGCCTGTCGAGGGAGGACGTCATCTGAAAGAGGACATCGTGGGCAAGGATTACCTGAATTACGACTTTACGGTGGTGCTTTCGCATTTCAAGGGACATCCCATGGGCGGTTTCGGCGGCGCCATAAAGAACATCTCCATAGGCATAGCCTCCTCGAAAGGCAAGGCGTGGATTCATTCGGCCGGAAAAACCACCGACCAGCACAAAGTGTGGGGCGAACTGCCTCCGCAGGACGACTTTCTGGAATCTATGGCCGAAGCGGCCAAAGCCGTCGCCGACCATTGCGGAGATAACATATTATATATATAAGTGTGGCCAACAACCTGTCGGTGGACTGCGACTGCGTGGCCGCGCCCGAAGACCCAAAGATGGGCGACATCGGCATTCTGGCATCGCTCGACCCCGTGGCGCTGGACATGGCCTGCACCGATTTGGTGCGCTCTTCGTCCGACCACGGCAAGATACACCTCATAGAACGCATCGACTCGCGCAACGGAATGCACACGCTCGAATATGCCGAACAGATAGGCTTGGGCAGCCGCAATTACAAGTTGATTAAACTCGATTAAATTACCAGAACATGCAAACGACATCCGTAAAACTCTATTCGCTGCACTACGACAGTGCGAAAACATATCTCGTGGCCGCGGCTTTCGTCTTCGGAAATATCCTGCTTCCGCAACTGTGCCATGCGGTGCCACAGGGCGGAATGCGCCTTCTGCCGATTTATTTCTTCACGCTCGTAGGCGCCTACAAGTACGGCTGGCGTGCCGGTCTGCTTACCGCGGTGCTCTCTCCGTTAATCAACAGTGCGCTGTTCGGCATGCCGGCGGTGGAAAAATCTGCCTGCCATTTTGCTCAAATCGGTGCTGCTCGCCGCTGCGGCCGGAGCGGCCGCGGCGCGATACAAACGGGTTTCGCTGCCGATTATGATCCTCGTCGTGCTGTCCTACCAGATTGTCGGCACCCTCGGCTAATGGGCTATCAAGGGCGATTTGACGCTCGCATTGCAGGACTTCCGCATAGGCGCGGCCGGCATGCTGCTGCAAATTTTCGGCGGCTGGGCCGTAATCCGGTATCTGCTACGCAAGTAAGGCGGACAGAATTGTATATTTAAGGAGTGCGGCCGTAATCATTTACGGTCGCACTCTTCGATTTGTCCGATATGCCGCTCGATGACCTGCGGGAAATATTCGTGTTCCAGACGGTGGATTTTTCGCTTCCAGAGTCTGCACGGTGTCCGTTTCGGTTATGGGGACCTTGTATTGCGCCAGAATGGAGCCGCGGTCGTACTCCTCGCTGACAAGATGTATCGTTATGCCCGACTCCTTCTCGCCGGCCCGCATCACCGCCTCGTGCACGCGACCTCCGTACATTCCCTTGCCGCCGTATGCCGGAAGCAGCGAAGGGTGGATATTCACCATGCGACCCGAGTAGCGTTTCACGACCTCGGACGGAATCAGTCTGAGGAATCCGGCCAGCACCACATAGTCGGTCTTTACGGCTTGCAGCTCGAAAAGCAGAGATTCGGCTTCGGCGATTCTTTTTCTGGGCAGCATCACCGCACGTATTCCGGCTTCGGCGGCCACTTTCAACACTCCGGCCCCGGGGTTGTCCGTGATGACGGTGACTATGCGTGCGACGTCGCTTTGCGCGAAGTGTTCGATGATTCGGCGGGCGTTCGAGCCGGCGCCGGAGGCAAGGATAGCTATATTTGTCATAATCAATATTTTACAGGCTCGAAAAATCCGGCCGTTCTAAAATTTTCACTATTTTTGGCAAAAGTAATAGAAAAAGTGTTACTTTTGTGCGGAATTTTGTTTTGGATACGAGTATTATCATAAATAAACAGTGTTTAACTAAAATTAAATTATCATGTCTGAAATTTCTGCAAAAGTAAAGGACATCATCAAGAAGAAACTTGCAGTAGACGATGCCGAAATCGTTGAAACCGCAACTTTTAACGACCTTGGTGCCGATTCTCTGGATCAGGTTGAACTTATCATGGAGTTCGAAAAACGAATTCGGTATCACCATTCCCGAAGAGGAAGCCGGTAAGATTACCACCGTAGGCGGAGCTATCGAATACATCGAAAATCATAAGTAACATTCGGATTCGACGACAATCGCACACTTTCACACAGACTTAACAGTTTTAACGAAAAACGAAGAACATGAAATCGAGAAGAGTTGTAGTTACGGGTATCGGCACTATTAACCCTTTGGGTAATTCGGTAGAGGAGTATTTTTCCAATCTGGAAAACGGCGTGAGCGGCGCAGGCCCCATCACCCATTTCGACGCCTCTAAGTTCAAAACTCAGTTCGCGTGTGAGGTGAAAAATTTCAACGGCGAGGATTATTTCGACCGCAAGGAGATTCGCAAATACGACTTGTTCGCTCAATACGCGCTCGTGTCGGCCGAGCAGGCCATGCGGGATTCGGGTATTGATGTCGAAGCCGTCGATAAGGAGACGGCCGGTTGTATATGGGGGCGCCGGTATCGGAGGATTGGAGACTTTCTTCCAAGAAGTAAAGGGCTTTGTCGAGGGTGGTGAAAACCCGCGGTTCAGCCCTTTCTTTATTCCCAAGATGATTGCCGACATAGCTGCGGGGCACATCGCCATGAAGTACGGCTTCATGGGTCCGAACTATTGTACGGTATCCGCCTGCGCATCTTCGACGCATGCCATTATCGACGCATGCGACCAGATTCGTATGGGCAGGGCGGACATAATGATTACAGGCGGTAGCGAAGCCGCCGTAAACCAGCCGGGTGTGGGTGGCTTCAATACGATGAAAGCTCTCTCCACTCGCAACGACGATCCCAAAACGGCCTCGCGTCCGTTCGACGTGAACCGCGACGGATTCGTAATCGGCGAAGGCGGCGCCGCTCTGATTCTCGAAGAATTGGAGCATGCGAAAGCACGCGGAGCCAAGATTTACGCCGAGGTGGTCGGAGGCGGCATGAGCGCCGACGCCTACCATTTCACTGCTCCTCATCCGGAAGGACTGGGAGCGAAGCTCGCGATGAAACACGCGATGAAAGAGGCTGGAATAACCGCCGAACAGATTGACTATATCAACGTTCACGGAACTTCCACTCCTGTCGGAGACCCTGCCGAACTGAAAGGTATCGCAGAACTCTTCGGCGATGCGATTTACGGAATCAATATCTCTTCCACCAAGTCCATGACCGGACACCTGCTCGGAGGAGCCGGCGCCGTAGAGGCTCTCGCCTGCATCATGGCCATAACGAAGGGTATCGTACCTCCGACAATCAATGTCGAAGAACTCGACCCGCAGATAGACTCCAAACTCAATCTTACGCTGGGCAAGGCTCAGAAAAGAGATGTCAAGTATGCCATGAGCAATACTTTCGGATTCGGCGGACACAACTCTTCGATTATTCTGAAAAAAATACGAATAAAGGTACCCCTTTCGGCATTGCTGTCCGAGGTCGTCTCTGTGCAAAAGTGAGGAAAAACAGTCATGTTGGAGCGGATTACAGGACCACTTAGAAGACGTTTTTCCAAGGACAGAGAGTTTTATAAAATAGCGAACGACATTTTCGGAGTTACTCGAACAATATAGAATTATACAAAGCTGGCTCTGTTACACAGATCAGGCTTCCGTATTTATGTCGGACGGCACACCCCTCAACAACGAACGGCTCGAATATCTCGGCGATGCCGTTTTGGAGACGATAGTTTCCGACTTTCTGTTCTGCCGTTATCCGAAAGCCGACGAGGGAGTGCTTACGCGACGCCGCTCCAAAATCGTCAGCCGCAATACCTTGAACCAGATATCGACGCAGATGGGACTTGCCCGCCACGTAATCTGTCATACGAGCGGAGCGGTCGTACAGAAGCACATCAACGGCAACGCATTGGAAGCCATGATAGGAGCCATGTATCTCGATCAGGGGTACAACACGGTGAACCGCATAGTGATAAACCGTATTTTCGAAAAATACCTCGACATCGATGAGGCGCTCGCCGAGGAGACGGACTACAAAAGCCGTCTTATCGAATGGAGCCAGAAGTCGCGACAGACGCTGCATTTCGACACCGTGCGCGGAAAAAGGATACACAAAGACGCATCCGGTATTCGAATGCAGGATATGTATAGACGGCATGGAACTGAGCCGCGGCGTGGGCGATTCGAAAAAGGAGGCGGAGCAAAGGGCGTCGATGACTGTCTCGCAGATTATGGCCGACAAGGTGGGCGAATACATTCTCGACAGTCTGGATTCCATGATTGGAGAGTATAAGAACGGGAGCAATGAACAGAACGCTGCGCGATAAGATAATAGCCGCCGGAGCGGGAGTGCTGAGCGACGAGGAACTGCTTTGCGCTGTCATGCAAAGCGATGCGTCGGACGACAGCATGAAGGTCGCAGCGGACCTGCTGACCGGTTCGGGGCTACGTGAAATCGCCGAAACACCCGCCGCCAGACTGCGCAAGTCGTCGGGCTGCGGCGTTGTGCGTGCCGCCAGAATAGAGGCCGCCGCCGAACTCGCCCGAAGAATCCGCACGGCCGAATCCAGTCAGGTGCAGACCGTCGGCTCGGACAAGGATGTGGTGAAGATTTTCGCACCGCTCACGGCACTGCCCCACGAGGAGTTCTGGGTATTGTTCCTTACCACTTCCGGCCGAATAATAGACAAGGTGAAAGTCAGTCAGGGCGGAGTTTCAGGCACGGTGGTGGATTACAAGCTAATCGTAAAGCAGGCCGTCATGCTGCTGGCCGATTCGATGATACTGGTGCACAACCACCCTTCCGGCACTGCCGAACCGAGCAGGCAGGACAAGGAGGTGACCGAGCGTATTGCGGCTGCGGCCGCGCTTTTCGACATCAGGCTCCTCGACCATATAATAGTCAGCTCGGGCGGATATTTTTCCATGCACGGAAAAGGTCTTCTCTGAGGTTTTGATTTCTCGTTTCTTTTTACTATTTTCACCTCTGTAAAAACATTTTTGTCATGGCTACATTCGAAGTACGCGGCGGCAGAAGGCTCCGTGGGGAGATTACCGCACAGGGAGCTAAAAACGAGGCCTTGCAGGTAATATGCGCGGTGCTTCTCACCTCGCAACCGGTTACGATAGAGAATATACCTCGTATCGAGGACGTCTTGCAGCTTATCGACATGCTGCGCCAAATGGGCGTGAAGGTGGAAAAGAACTCGGAAGACAGCTACACGTTCTGCGCTTCGGACATAAATCTGGATTATCTCAAAACGGACGACTATCGCCGGCGTGCGGCACGTCTGCGCGGTTCGGTGATGATTATCGGGCCGCTGCTTTCGCGTTTCGGCGTGGGTTATCTGCCTAAGCCCGGAGGCGACAAGATAGGCCGACGAAGGCTCGACACGCATTTCATAGGCTTCCAGAAGTTAGGAGCGAGGTTCGATTTCGATGCTTCGGAGAACTTCTTTTTCGGTGTCCAGTCCGCGCCTGAAAGGCACCTACATGCTTTTAGACGAAGCGTCGGTCACCGGAACGGCCAATATCGTCATGGCAGCCGTTCTGGCGGAAGGCGTCACGACGATTTACAATGCCGCCTGCGAACCTTACGTGCAGCAGCTTTGCAGAATGCTGTGCCGCATGGGTGCGAAAATCGAGGGCATCGCGTCGAATCTGCTCACCATTCACGGAGTGAAGGAGTTGGGCGGCACAACGCACAGACTTCTTCCCGACATGATTGAGGTGGGCAGGCTTCATAGGGCTTGCCGCCATGACTCGCTCCGAGATTACCATAAAGAACGTTTCTTACGAGAATCTGGGAATCATTCCCGCCCAGTTCGCCCGCATGGGAATACGTTTCGAGCAGCGCGGGGACGACATCTTCGTTCCCTGTCAGGAGCACTACTGCATAGAAAGTTTCATAGACGGTTCGATAATGCACATCGCCGATGCCCCGTGGCCCGGGCTTACGCCCGACCTGCTGTCGATATTCTTGGTCGTCGCCACACAGGCCCGCGGAGCCGTGCTGATTCATCAGAAGATGTTCGAAAGCCGCCTGTTCTTCGTGGACAAACTCATAGACATGGGTGCGCAGATTATCCTTTGCGACCCGCACCGAGCCACCGTTATCGGACATGACCACAACATAACGCTGCGGGCCACGCGCATGACGTCGCCCGATATCCGCGCCGGAGTGGCCCTGCTGATTGCCGCGCTGAGTGCCGACGGGGTAAGCGTGATACAGAATGTGGAACAGATAGACCGCGGCTATCAGGACATAGACGGAAGACTGAATGCGCTGGGAGCGCAGATAATACGCCGCGACGACTGCGCGAAATAAACTAACTTTTCGATATCGAAAGTCAGCAGAATAGGCACATACGCTTTTTTGTGCATTCGGTCTCGCTTCGCAAACGGGCATGGTCTTTCATGGTGATTTCCCGTGATTCGGAATTTAGAACAGAATAAAAAAACGGAGGGTCCGAGGCCCTCTGTTTTTTTTAAGTCACTCTTACTCTATCGCAGTTACCGGATCGGGAACCGAGTTTATGGATGGTGCCGAGACAATACTGTCCACGATGAATTTGGTGAACCCGCGCCAAGGCAATGCTCCGAAATACTCCTTGTAGTGCAGTTCGACGGTTCGTCCGCTCAACAGCATCAGACGTTTGGCGAGGGCCTCGTCGGTTACCGAAAACTCGAATTCATACGACTGAATCGAGCCGGCCGTCTTCGAGCGTATGCCGGACTGAATCAGTTTGCCCTCGTATGTCTTGAAGACCATGCCTTTATAGACTACATAGTTCAATTCTCCGCTTTTGACGCCTTCGCCGAAAACGAAATAGAATCGGAAATAAACGAACAGTACAAGCGCAATGGCCAGCACGGCGACGGTCCAGTTCCGGAATTTCTTCTTGTTCATAATCGAATAATTTTTTTAATCAGTCAGTCGGTTTATTTAATATATCGCCGCATCGAACGGCATGCGGGCCTGAACGCCGTCTTCGGTACGCTTGATACGCATCACCTTGTCGTAGAGTTCGAATCCCTCGCCCAGGCTCCTTTTTTTCACAAGCGCTGTTTTTACGCCTCCCAATGCGTTGAGCAGCATGGAGAAAGTATCCTGCGGAGCGGTTATCTCCTCGATTCTGAAATCAGCCGCTATGCCGGCTCTGTCGGCTGCTACCGCCACGGCGCTTTTCAGTCCGCCTATTTCATCCACAAGCCCGATACGCATCGCATCGCGGCCCGACCATACGCGGCCCTGACCTATGGCGTCCACCTGCTGCACGGTCAGGTTACGGCCCTCGGCGACATGTCCGACGAAGGTGTCGTAAACCTGCTCCACCATGTTATGCGCATACGCCTTTTCGGGAGCCGACATGCCACGGAATACAGAGCCCATGTCGGAATAGGTGTTGGTGTTCACCCCGTCCACTGTTATGCCGAGCTTGTCTTTGAGCGCCTTGCCCGCATTCATGTACATGCCGAATACGCCTATCGAACCGGTAAGCGTGAAGTTGTCGGCGAAAATCACGTCCGCCGGACAGGATATGTAGTAACCGCCCGATGCGGCGTAAGCGCCCATCGAAACCACCACCGGCTTGCTTTGGCGCAACAGCTCGACCTCGCGCCACATCACCTCCGCGGCAAGTGCGCTTCCGCCCGGTGAATTGACCCTCAACACGACGGCCTTAATCTTGTCGTCCTCGCGTGCTTCGGCCAGAAGACCGGCTATCTGCTCGGAACCTATCACGTCGTTCTGGCCGCCTTCGCCGTCTACGATTTGTCCGTCGGCATAAATCACAGCGACTTTATCAGAACCTGATTTGCTCATGTCGGGAAGGAGCGATGCGGCATACTGCGGGAACTGCACTATTTCCAAATCGGCATTGCCGGATACGGTGTCCGCTGCGGCCTCCTCTATCTTTCGGGCCATATCCGTATCATCATCGCCGGACATGGACACTAAACGCGAAAGGATGCCCTCCACTTGGTCCTTGTACAGAAGTCCGTCCACAAGACCCTTTTCCTGCGCGACACGCGCGGAAGTTATGGACAGCGTGTTTATCCACTCGTCGATGCTCTCCGCCGAAAGGCCGCGCGATGCGGCTATCTCGCCGAGCATCGAGTTCCAAACGGTTTCGGCCAGCAGCTTGTTCTGTTCTCTGTTGGCCTCGCTCATGCGGTCGGTTATGTACGGTTCGACGGCAGCCTTGTAGGTCCCGTGGCGGATGACGATAGGTTCGACACCGAGTTTGTCCAACAGACCTTTGTAGAACATCACCTGCATCGTAAGTCCGTGAAGATCCACCGTGCCCTGCGGATTGACGTATACCTTGTCGGCGGCCGAAGCCAGATAGTATTCCATCTGCGAGTAGCTGTCGCCGTATGCGACAACGAACTTGCCGCTCGACTTGAATTGCAGCACCGCGCCGCGCAGCTCTTCGAGCGCCGCACCGGATACCTGCGTCCAGTCGTCCAGATTGATGTAAAGGCCCTTTATGTTGGGATCCGTGGCAGCGTATTCGAGCGCATTGAGCGCACTGAGCAGCGAGGTGGAATTGCGCACGCTCATCGAAGAGAAGTCTATGCTGCCCAGCGGATAGGCCGACGGCGAATCCGTTACCGTTCCCACGTTCAGCCGCAGGACCGAATCGGTTTTGGGCGTGTATGCCGGAGAGGAGAATATCGCGAGCAGTCCGGCGAAAATCATTATCGTCAGCATGTACATCGCAAAAACATCCGACGATGAAAGCCAGCAGGCTGGCCAGAAAAGTCTTGAAGAATTTCATGTCCGTGTGTTACTTTTGTCTGAAATATATTTGCATCGGGACGCCGCTGAAATCCCACTGTCCGCGAATCTTGTTTTCGATGAATCGGCGGTAGGGTTCCTTTATGTATTGCGGCAGATTGACGAAAAACGCGAAAGCCGGAGTGTCGGTGGGCAGCTGCATGGCATATTTGATGCGGATGTACTTGCCTTTGGTGGCAGGCGGAGGCGTCTGTTCGATAATCGGCAGTATGAAGTCGTTGAGCTGCGAGGTGGGTATGCGCCTGCGTCTCGATTCGTTTACCCTTACGGCCGTTTGCAACACCTCCATTATGCGCTGTTTGTTGATTACGGAGGTGAAAATCATCGGCACGTCGCTGAACGGCGAGAGTTTTTTCGCCAGAAACTCCTTCCACTCCTTCATCGTATTGTTGTCCTTTTGCACGAGGTCCCACTTGTTCACCACGATTACACAGCCCTTCCTGTTGCGCACGATGAGGTTGAATATGTTCAAATCCTGTGCCTCGACACCCTGCACGGCATCGAGCATCAGAATGCAGACATCCGAATTCTCTATCGCGCGAATCGAACGCATCACGGAGTAGAATTCCAAATCCTCCATCGTTTTTTCCCTTTTTGCGCATGCCGGCCGTATCGACCAGGTAGAAATCGAGTCCGTACTTGTTGTAGCGCGTGTGAATGGCATCGCGCGTGGTTCCGGCAATCGGGGTCACGATGTTGCGCTCCTCGCCCAGCAGCGCATTGGTCATCGAGGACTTGCCGACATTGGGGCGTCCCACGATTGTGATTTTGGGCAGCGAGTCGTCCTGCGCAGCCGCTCCATCGGCCGGAAGTGCATCCAAGAGAGCGTCCATGAGCTCTCCGGTTCCGCTTCCCGACATGGAACTTATCGAAATCGGCTCGCCTAATCCCAGCGAATAGAATTCGTGCACGCTGAACACCTGCTCGTTGTTATCGACCTTGTTCACGGCCAGCACGACCTTCTTGTCGGTTCTACGCAGTATGTCCGCCATCATCATGTCCAAATCCGTTATGCCGGTGGACACTTCCACCATGAAGAGTATGACGTCCGCCTCCTCGATGGCCAGCATTACCTGACGGCGGATGTCGTCTTCGAAAATGTCGTCCGAATTGACCGAATAGCCGCCGGTGTCGATGACCGAAAATTCGCGGCCGCGCCAATCGGTCTTGCCGTAATGGCGGTCGCGCGTGGTTCCCGCAACGGAATCCACTATGGCCTGACGCATGCCGACCAATCTGTTGAAAAGCGTGCTTTTGCCCACATTGGGCCGTCCTACTATCGCTACCAGACTCATAAGTTCATATCTTTCTTTGGTTCACGTCGTAAAGATACTGATTTTTGACGAATTCAAGACTGCCCGACCGTCGTACAGCACGAAAAAGCCGCATCGGAAATCCGATACGGCTTTTTAAGCGGGTCGGGTCACGCACCCTATTTTTTTACAAAGCGAGTTCCAGAACCTGCTCGTTGGTCTTCACATAATGGAACGTGAGCCCTTCGACATACTCGGGCTTGATTTCCGTAATGTCCTTGCGGTTGTCCTCGCACAGGATTATGTCGGATATGCCGGCACGGCGAGCCGCGAGAATCTTTTCCTTGACGCCCCCCACAGGCATCACCCTGCCGCGAAGCGTCGTTTCGCCCGTCATGGCTACGCGCTCGCGGACCTTGCGGCCGGTGTATGTCGAGGCGATGGAAGTCACCATGGTTATACCTGCGCTCGGGCCGTCTTTCGGAATGGCGCCTTCGGGGACATGGATATTGATGTCGAAATCGGTGAACATCTTCTTGTCGATGCCCAGCTCCTCGTAATGGGCCTTTACCCATTCCAGCGCTATCGTAGCAGACTCCTTCATCACGTCGCCCAGATTGCCCGTAAGGTGCATCTCGCCCTTGCCCGGGGTCAGGACCGATTCGATGTAGAGAATCTCGCCGCCGGTCTCCGTCCATGCAAGACCGGTGACGATGCCGGTCATGCCGCCAATCTCGTACTCGTCCTGACGGAATCGAGGCATGCCGAGTATCTTTTTCATCTCCTCAGCCGAGAGCTGCGGCGTGAAAGTCTCCTCGAAACCTATCTGTTTCGCGCGGTAACGCACTATCTTGGCTATCGTCTTGTCCAACTGCCGCACGCCGGCCTCGCGCGTGTACTCGGCTATCATGCTCTCGAACAGCGAGTCGGAAATCGAGAGGTTTTCGGCACCCACTCCGTGCGCCGCCAGCTGCTTGGGCAGCAGGTGGTTCTGGGCTATCCGCACCTTGTCTTCCAGAATATATCCCGGAATGCCTATCATCTCCATACGGTCGCGAAGCGCAGGGCTTATGGCCTGTGCGTTGTTGGCCGTAGCGATGAAAAGGACTTTCGAAAGGTCGTACTCGGTATCCAGATAGTTGTCGTGGAACGTGGTGTTCTGCTCGGGGTCGAGAACCTCCAAAAGGGCCGATGCCGGATCTCCGTGGTTCCCCTGTCCGACCTTGTCCACCTCGTCGAGTATGATTACCGGATTGGACGAGCCGCAACGCTTGATTGTCTGTATGATACGTCCGGGCATGGCACCGATGTAGGTACGCCTGTGTCCGCGGATTTCGGCTTCGTCGTGCAGGCCGCCCAGCGAGATTCGTCCGAATTTGCGTTCGAGAGCCGCAGCCACGGATTTGCCGAGCGAAGTCTTGCCCACTCCCGGAGGGCCGTAGAGACATATTATCGGAGATTTCAAATCGCCTTTGAGCTTTATGACGGCGAGGTGTTCGAGGATTCGCTCCTTTACCTCGTCCAGCCCGAAGTGGTCCTTGTCGAGCTGCTGCCGCGCACGCTGCAAGTCCAGATTGTCTTTGGTGGTTTCGTTCCACGGCAAATCCAGAAGCAGTTGCAGATATGTCATCTGCACCGAGTATTCGGCCACCGCAGGATTCAGGCGCTCCACTTTGGAGAGCTCCTTTTCGAACATTTCGGCCACCTCCTTGTTCCAGTTCTTTTTGGCGGCCTTTTCGCGCATTTTCTCGATTTCCTTGTCGGAGCCGTCGCCGCCCAACTCGTCCTGAATCGTCCGCATTTGCTGTTGCAGGAAGTAGTCGCGCTGCTGACGGTCGAGTTCCTGCTTGACCTTGCTCTGAATCTCGTTTTTGAGTTCGAGAAGCTGCTGTTCGCGGATGAGTATTTCGAGCAGTTTGCGAGCTCGCGCCAAAAGGCCCGGAGCTTCCAGAAGCTGCTGACGGTCCGCATCCGAGAGATCCATGTTCGAGCATACGAAATTTATCAGCCCCCTGCGCGAGTCGATGTTCTTGATTGCGAAAGCCGCCTCCTTGGGAACCGACGACGAAGTGTTCACGATACCCAGCGCCACGTCCCGAATCGAGTCTACGAGCGCACCGAATTCGACGTTGCCGTTGTCGGGCGCAGTGTCTTTCAGGGCGGTTACCGATGCCGTAAAGTACGGTTCGGAGGAGAGGTATTCGCGTATTTCGATTTTCTCTATTCCGTGCAGTATGACCGTGAGATTGCCGTTGGGCATCTCCAAAATCTTGATTATGCGTGCGGCCGTACCTATCCGGTACATGTCGTCCGGAGCGGGCTGCTCGATTTCCACCTCTTTTTGCAGTACGGCGCCTAGCAGGCCTTTCGACGCCTCGACGTCGCGGACCAGCTTTATGGATTTTTCGCGTCCGACCGTAATCGGGCTTATCGACCCTGGGAACAGCACCGAACTGCGCAGCGTCAGAATCGGCAGCACCTCGGGCATGTCCACTTCGGTAGGCAGTTCGTCCTCCCCCGATACGATGGGAATCACCTGATGCTTCCCGTCCATAAGGTCGGTTATCGAGGACAAATCTTCGATTTCTATTTTATTTTTCACCATATTCGTTTTTTTAATCCGTGCAAAGATAGTCAATTCGATTTATCAACCTGCAAATAAAATGCAAAACGGCAAAAAGAACGGCCCCGTATGACAAATTGTCGCGAGCGTCGATTCGCATGGCATTAAAATATGACACGCGGCTGCAAAAACAGCAGTCGCCGCCCCTCTTTCGCGAGATTTTTCCCCGACGCCCGCCTGTAACCCCGTGCCCAAAAATATTTTCAGCGGATACATTCCCCAATATTCGACTCGAAAAATCGAACCTGCCGCCACGAACCTGCCTGCGGCCGGCTTTCGCTATTTTTCTCGTCGAATATATTTCATATCTTTGCAGAACATTTTTGTTAATCGCATGGAAATCGCAGACAAATACTCTCCGCAGGACATAGAGGGCAAGTGGTACGACTACTGGATTGCCCACAAGTTTTTTCATTCCGTCCCCGACGGACGCAAACCGTACACCATAGTGATTCCGCCGCCCAACGTGACCGGAATGCTGCATATGGGTCACATGCTGAACAACACGTTGCAGGACGTGCTGGTGCGCAGGGCACGCATGAAAGGGCTCAACGCCTGCTGGGTTCCCGGAACCGACCACGCATCCATCGCAACGGAGGCCAAAGTGGTGGCCAAACTCAAAACCGAAGGCATCGACAAAAAGTTCGCTTACGCGGGAGGAGTTTTTGCGCCATGCGTGGGAATGGAAAGAGAAGCACGGCGGCATAATCCTCACTCAGCTGCGCAAGCTCGGCGCTTCGTGCGATTGGGACAGGACGTGCTTTACGATGGACGAAGTCCGCACACAGGGCGTCATCAAGGTGTTCGTGGACCTTTACAACAAGGGGAAGATATACCGCGGCGTGAGAATGGTGAACTGGGACCCGTCGGCACTGACGGCGCTTTCGGACGAGGAGGTCGTTTTCAAGGAGTCGCACGGCAAGCTCTACTATCTGCGCTACAAGATTGAGGGTACGGACCGGTTCGTAATCGTGGCCACCACAAGGCCCGAAACCATACTCGGCGATACGGCCCTGTGCGTCAATCCCGAAGACCCGCGCTACGCCTCTCTACCGAAGGATGCGCGAGTGACGGTTCCTCTGGTGGGCCGCTCCATTCCGGTGATTCGGGACAGCTATGTGGACATCGCTTTCGGAACGGGCGCTCTGAAAGTCACTCCGGCGCACGACGTGAACGACTACATGCTCGGCGAGAAATACGGTCTGGAATCGATAGACATATTCAACGACAACGGAACGATTAACGACAAGGTGGGCCTTTACGTGGGCATGGACCGTTTCGACTGCCGTAAACAAATCGAAAACGACCTGCGGCAGGCAGGTCTGCTGGAAAAGGTGGAGGACTACACCAACAATGTCGGGTACTCGGAGCGCACGGGCGTTGCCATCGAGCCCAAGCTGTCGATGCAGTGGTTCCTTTCGATGACCGATTTGGCGAAGCCTGCGACCGATGCTGTAATGGAGGACGCCATTCGCTTCGTGCCGCAGAAATACAAGAACACGTACCGCCACTGGATGGAGAACATCAAGGACTGGTGCATTTCGCGCCAGCTATGGTGGGGGCAGAGGATTCCGGCATACTATCTGCCTCAGGGCGGATTCGTAGTGGCCGAAACGCCCGAGCAGGCTGTCGAACTCGCACGGACCAAGACGGGCAACGACGATTTGCAGATAAGCGACCTGCGGCAGGACGAAGATGTTCTGGACACGTGGTTCAGCTCGTGGCTCTGGCCCATATCGGTGTTCGACGGCATTCGCAATCCGGACAACGATGAGATAAAGTATTACTATCCGACCGACGACCTCGTCACCGGTCCGGACATCATTTTTCTTCTGGGTGGCCCGCATGATTATGGCTGGATACGAGTACAGTGGCGAAAAAAACCGTTCTCCAACGTATACTTCACCGGCATCGTGCGCGACAAGTTAGGCCGAAAGATGAGCAAGCAGTTAGGCAACTCGCCCGACCCGCTCGACCTTATCGCCAAGTACGGCGCCGACGGCGTGCGCATGGCCATGCTGCTGTGTTCGAGCGCCGGAAACGACCTGATGTTCGACGAAGCCCTGTGCGAACAGGGACGCAACTTCGGCAACAAGATATGGAACGCCTTCCGTCTGGTAGGCGGCTGGAAGCGAAGCGACGATGCGGCGCAGCCCGAAAGCAGCCGCCTTGCAGTCCAGTGGTTCGAGGCTCTGCTCGACAAGACGCTCGCCGACATAGACGAACTGTTCGGCTCGTACCGCATATCGGAAGCCCTCATGACAGTATACAAACTGTTCTGGGACGATTTTTCGGGCTGGCTGCTCGAAATGGTGAAACCGGCATACGGCGAACCTATCGACGGCGTTACGCTTGCGGGCGTAAAGCGCCTGTTCGAAAAAGCTCTTGCAGATTCTGCATCCGTTCATGCCGTTCATCACCGAAGAGATATGGCACAGCATCGCCGAACGTGCGGAAAACGACTGCATCACGGTGAGCCGCATGCCCGAGGCCGGCGCCGGCAAACCTCAACTGCTCGCCGACATGGCTCTGATTCAAGAGGCTGTAACGGCAGTCCGCGCCGTTCGCAAACAGAAGAATATTCCCAACAGGGAGGCTCTGGAACTCGACGTAATGGCCGACGAGAACTATCCGTCGTATCTCGCGCCCGTACTGGCCAAGATGGCCGGTCTGTCGGAGATTCGCACGGTGAGCGAGAAACCGTCTCAGGCCGAAGCGTTCATGGTCAAGACCACGCGCTACTTTATCCCCATGAGCGGCAAGATAGACGTGGCGGCCGAGACCGCGAAACTGAACGAAGAGTTGAAATACTTCGAAGGATTCCTCGCCTCGGTGCTCAAAAAACTCGGCAACGAGCGTTTCGTTTCGTCGGCCCCCGAAAAAGTGGTCGCCAACGAACGGGCCAAACAAGCCGACGCCGAAGCCAAGATAAAGGCCATAAAAAGAGCGGCTGAAAGAATTGGCATAGGATACTTGCAAAAAAAAGACATCGCGCAAAGGAGTTCTTTCGCGCGATGTCTTTTTTCATATCTGTCGCCTATACTTCCTTACTCGTAAACCTGCTTTACGGCGGAGTCAAAAGTGCTCGCAGAAACCGCAAAGTGCCGTATGCTGCCGTGGTCTTCGGCCATATAACCGTCAGCTGCCAGCATATAGTACGCCTGCAAGACATTGATTTTCGCTCGTTTCCCGAATCCGATATTTATCCTGTCGTCGTGGTCACCTGAGACACGACGTACTTCACATTCCAGTGATTCAAACATCTTTTTCGCCCACTGTCCGCAGGCGCATTTCAAAACAACAGGTGCATATGGTTGATAGAACAGATAAACCGGACCATCCACGTACTCACGTACATAATATCCGCCGCGGGCGACATACAGCACGGTGTCGCCGAGCGGAACAATTACTTTTTCATAAGAACAGTTTTTCAGCACGATACCGTCGCAGCTGTCGTAAGATACACCGTCGGGAAGTTGATAATTGAAAGATGGAGTAATATGCGTGATTTCCGCAATAATACAAACATCGTCCGCATTCACGGCCCGCTTCACCTTGTCCGTATCGCTTTTACGGACAACCGCCAGATATGCGTCATCCATAATCACGGTCGGTTCCAATTTCACTTTTCTTTCACCCGCTTCATTTTCTCTGGCATATACGAATGTAGAATCGGGAATCTGAGAGGCGTCGAAAGGTTTGTCATATTCGACAATGCACTCAATCCGTGGGTCCACCGACGCGGGAGCTTTCAGCAAAAGGCTCCATTTGCGCGGCTTCACGTACTCCGACTCCGAAACCTTTACATCTATTTTCAAAAAAATACTTGCCGTCTTTTTCCGTAAAGTGCTGGCGTTATGCTCTCTGCCAAAGGCTGGCGACACTCCGGTTACGGCAATCAGCGCCGAGGTCGAGAAATCCACCTCTGGCATCGCAATGCCGTCCTTGTCGCATATTGATTTTTTTGGAAATGAGAAGCGAAATTGTATACGTACGCCGAATCGACATTGATGTGCCTGAAATCGCCATCGAAAGCCAGCACCTCTATTTCGACATTTCGGACGGCATCACTGCCTCCGCCGTCATCTTTCGTACAAGCCCCGAAAGCGGCGGCTCAAACAATCGCAAAAAGTAGGAGTCGTTTCATAGTCATAAATTTTAAGAATCGTTAATTTCCCATATCTCCTAAAACCGCTTTTAGCGCAGCTCCAATATCCAAAAGTCCCGCCCCCACATAATATTCATTTTCGCTTAACGGTTGTGCAGTAGATGTTAAATAATATTCCACTTCGTCATATCGCAGGTACGGATTAATGGAAAGAATCAAGGCGGCAGCTGCTGCCACTTGTGGACATGCTGCGGATGTTCGATCGAAAAATTGTGTATATTGATATTCTTCACCCGAGTTTCCCTGCATTACTGTTGTCGTAAATATTTGTTCGCCAGGTGCCATTAAATCCAGTTGCATGCCATAATTACTCTTAGGGTGTCTTTTGCCATTTTTTTTCATCGCGCCTACGGCAATTGTTTCTGAAAATGTTATAGCCGGATAACAAATATCGTTTGAGTTATCATTTCCAGAGGCGAATACATACACTGTTCCTAAATCCACGTCACAAGTCCAATGCCATCTGCCGTCCTGAAAACGCATAAAAATTGATTCTTCTATTAACATGCACTGACTTTCGCTAAATATTTCATACGGTATATACCAAGAGCACGACATTACATCGTAACGACCTTGCACCATACGGAATACACTTGCAATAGCTTCCGCATTTCCCACGTTGTATGTATACGGAACTGTTACGAATCCCAATTTACATCCAGGAGCAATTCCCGCTATTCCTATTCCATTATCGGTTTTTGCACCGATTATTCCGGCACAGCATGTGCCATGGTCGTCTACTCCAGGAGCATACCAATCTTCTGCCTCATATAGTTCCGGCAAATCAACATGGGTTCTATCAACCGGATATATATCACTCAGTAGAATTTTGATACAACTGTCCCCACGAGTTATTTCTCGCGCTTCCAAATAATTTATGTCCAAGCCTCCTGGATTATGCAAATACCATTGATTGGGAAATAGTGGATCGTTTGGTACAGAAGTCGTTTCTGTATAGGCTGGGGCCTGGTATTCTACATATGAATTAGGTTGTCTTCCGCAAGAACGCGCTTCAAACATTATATCAGGTTCTGCATATCTGACAACACCGCTTTCGTAAAATTTTGCAGCCATCGACAAAGCGTCGCAATCGGATAATGGTGTACACGCCAATTTATACCATAAATCCATTTTTTCAATTTTTCCCAATATTTCAACGCCATTTTCTTCTGACATACATTCCAATACCGGATAATCTTTCTCATTTTTCAATTTGACGTAAAACAAATGAGAAATGAATATATCTGTTCCTTTTGAACTCTTGTACGCTTGACCACTGTAAAGAATATTTTCGTTATCAATGTCGAATCCTCTTGTTGTTCCTATTGCCCACGATATATTGTCGGCTTCGAAAAGGCTCTCGTAAGTCCTTTGCGAAACATGTAGTTCTCAGAGAGCCTTGATGTTTTGAAAACACTGTAATCCATTTTGCGAGAATCAACCAATGAATAACGGTCGGAACTTCGAAACAAAATAAAACTTTTTTCGGGTTGAGCTTCTAAAAAGACTTTCTCGTCTCCGGCCCAATAATGATATTGCTCGACCTCTTCATGCAGTTTGTTTGTCTTTGGCAAAGATTCTTCCGGCTCGTCTTTCGTACATCCACCACACATTAAAGCGACTGTGACAATAAATAAATCTCGTAATTTCACCCCGTTGGAGTTTTTGGGTTTTTTACAAATAAAGCGTAATAATACCACAAATACAACAGTTTGAAGCACAAAACATTAAATAAATTTATTTAATATCGAATATTGCGCGTTATCGACACTCAATCCGGAACTTCGAAACGGCATTCATCCAGTCCGCCAGCCGTTTCTGAGGCATGTACGGTCGAAAAAGGAGGCGGAATCCGCGGCTGCGGATATACGGTCATAGTGAGATGTTTGCTTATACGACTGCCGCTCCGCTATAATTTTTTTCTTACAGAGTTTTTTTGGTTTTCGATAAATGTTTTTTTACCTTTGCAACCCGTAAAACTGTCGATAAAAAAACGAAGTATATAAAATAAGTATTAACTAAAAAAACTTTTTTTCAAGGTGGATTCATTAAGCTACAAAACAATCTCCGCTTCCGCCGGCACGGTAACCAAACAGTGGGTTTTAATCGATGCCAACGGTGAGGTTTTGGGTCGTCTGGCTTCTCAGGTGGCTAAAATCCTGCGCGGAAAAAACAAGCCCTGCTTTACCCCCCATGCAGATTGCGGCGACAACGTTATCGTAATCAACGCCGACAAAATCAAACTCACGGGCGACAAGATGACCGACAAGGTATACACCCGCCACACCGGCTATCCGGGCGGTCAGAGATTCGAGACTCCCGCCGGTTTCCTGAAAAGAAAACCGACCGCAGTCGTGGAAATGGCCGTCAAGGGCATGCTTCCGAAGAATCGTCTGGGCGCGGCTCTTCTGAAAAAAACCTTAAAGTTTATGCAGGTGCAGAGCATCCGCATGCGGCTCAGAACCCAACTACAATTAAGTTAAACGAGATTAAGTAAGTTCACTCATGGAAGTAATCAATACAGTAGGACGCAGGAAAGCCGCGGTGGCTCGCGTCTATGTGAAACCCGGCAAGGGCACCATCACCATCAACAAGAAGCCGTTGGAGACATACTTCCCGCTGGACATCTTCCAGTTCGTGGTTAAGCAGCCGCTGCTGGTAATCAACGCCACGGAGAGCTACGACATCACCATCAATCTCGACGGCGGAGGTATCAAGGGACAGGCCGAGGCTGCACGTCTGGGCATCGCCCGCGCCCTTTGCGAAATCGACGCAGAGCTTCGTCCGATTCTCAAAAAGAACGGATTCCTGACCCGCGACCCGCGCGAGGTGGAGAGAAAGAAACCTGGTCAGCCGGGAGCACGCCGCAAATTCCAGTTCAGCAAGCGTTAGTATTCTATACTGCGTTTGCCTTTATTGCACAGTTCGGGAGGGGCGAGAAATAATATCTATTCGGAGGGTTCCCGCAAGGGAACGCCGGATATTCGCGAAAGCGGCCGCAGGCCGAAAGAAACTTTCTCGCACCCGAAAACATGCAGGACTGCCCTTCGACGGGCGCTACCGGTACGTTGCCCGACTGCGGAAAAATCCGACGGACCGCCATATAACGGCGCTACCTTTTCGGATTGAAGAAAAGAGTAAAACAAAAGAAAAATTAAAAAACACAGAAAAATGGCAAGAACTAATTTCGAACAGTTATTGGAAGCAGGTGCTCACTTCGGCCACCTGAAAGGAAAATGGAATCCCAAGATGGCTCCGTATATCTTCATGGAGAAGAACGGAATCCATATCATAGACCTGCACAAGACCGTAGTCAAAAATCGACGAGGCTGCTGCGGCACTCAAACAAATCGTCAAGGGCGGACGCCGCGTGTTGTTCGTTGCGACGAAAAAAACAGGCGAAAGACATCGTGGCCGAGAAAGTGGCTGCAATCGGCATGCCTTATGTAACGGAACGTTGGGCCGGCGGTATGCTCACCAACTTCCCGACAATCCGCAAGGCCGTGAAGAAGATGGCTACCATCGACAAAATGACCAACGACGGAAATTTCGACAACTTCTCCAAAAGAGAAAAAAACTCCAAATTTCGCGTCAGAGAGCCAAACTCGAAAAAGAACCTCGGCTCCATCGCCGACCTTACCCGTCTGCCGGCCGCTCTGTTCGTAATCGACGTTCAGAAAGAGGCAAACGCCGTTAAGGAGGCCAACCGTCTGAACATTCCGGTATTCGCCATGGTGGACACCTGCTGCGACCCGACCAACATCGATTACGTGATTCCGGCCAACGACGACGCTGCGAAATCCATCGCGGTAGTTCTGGACGCAATGTGCGAGGCTATCGGCGAGGGTCTGAACGAGCGCAAACTCGAAAAGGAGAAGGAAGCTGCCGAAGCTGCCGCCAAAGAGAAGGACGCTCCGAAGGAGAAAGAGGCCAAGCCGCGTATCAAAAAGGCCGTGAAGGCTACTGCCGAGACTGTCGAACAGGCTCAGGAAGAGACTGCCGAGCAGAAAAGTGCAGAGTAATTAACTTTATTAACCAAAGGAGGAAAAAAATTATGGAAATCAAAAGCTGCTGATGTCGCCAAGCTCCGCAAGATGACGGGTGCCGGCATGATGGATTGCAAAAAAAGCCCTCATGGAGGCGGAAGGCGACTATGACAAGGCAAAAGATATTATTCGCGAAAAAGGCAAGCTCGTGGCTGACAAACGTGCGGACCGTACCGCTACCGAAGGTGTCGTAGTCACCAAAATCGTAGGACAGAAAGCCTATATGCTCTGCCTTGCGTGCGAGACCGACTTCGTTGCCAAAAACTCCGAATTCGCCGCTTCCGCCAACCAGATTCTCGACATAGCCGTGAACGGCGACGTTGCCGACCTTGCTACGCTTCTGGAAACCAAGAATGCAGAAGGTCTTACGGTTGCCGACATGGTTACCGAAAAAGAGCGGTCAGACCGGTGAGAAAGTCGAACTGCCCTACTACGGCAAAATCGAGGCTCCCTACTGCGCAGCCTTACGTTCACATCAACTACAAAGTGCTCGGAACGCTGGTAGGTTTCAACAAGCCTATCGACGCACAGGTTGCCAAGGACGTTGCCATGCAGGCCACCGCAATGGCGCCCGTATCCATTTCGGCCGCCGACTGCCCCGCAGCCGTCATCGAAAAGGAACGTGAAATCGGCCGCGAGCAGGCTCGTCTGGAAGGAAAGCCCGAGGCCATGCTCGACAAGATTGCCGAAGGCAAGGTGAACAAGTTCCTCAAAGAGAACACTCTTCTCAGCCAGCCGCTGGTGAAGAACAACAAGCTCTCCGTAGAGCAGTATATCAAGGAAGCAGACAAAGAGGCTACCGTAGTGGCTTACAAACGTTTCTCGTTGATAGACTAACGCTTGCGCGGGGTTTCCCGATACCGAAACCGCAATGAATCTTATCGGATTCATTGCGGTTTTTTCATTTCGCCAAGGCCGATTTTTTTTCATCGGACAATTTTTAGTATATTGCAACCAATTTGGATGCTTCATGCGAAGCGCCGACTGTGAAAACGGCCGGAGTTTCGATAGCATAAACATCGCCCGAAGCCCGAAATATATTATTAACCGAAACAAATAAATCAGAATTCATGAAATTATCTTTTTCTCGGAGCACTGACGCTTTCGTCGGCCGTATTGTTTGCGACACCCGCTTTTTCCCAGAACGCAAGATTGGGAAAAAACCTTCCGGTCGATTTCTCCAAAGTCACCATTTCGGATGCTTTCTGGACTCCAAGACTGGATACCCTTGCAGCCGTAACGCTCGATGCCTGCATAGACCAGTGCGAAAAACACACGTCGCGTATCCGGAATTTCGAAGTCGCCGCCGGCCGCGTGCAGGGCGAGTTCAAGGGAATATTTTTCGACGACTCGGATGTCTACAAAATGATTGAAGGCGTGGCCTATTCGCTCGTGAACTGTCCCGATGCAGAATTGGAGGCGCACGTAGACGAGATAATCGACTGCATAGCCGCAGCGCAGCTGCCCGACGGCTACCTCTCCACGTACTACATAATAACCGGAATAGACAAGCGTTGGAGCGACATGACAATGCACGAGATGTATTGCGCAGGTCACCTCATCGAGGCTGCCATCGCATATTATAACGCTACCGGCAAGGACAAACTTCTGAACACAGCAATACGCTTTGCCGACCATATCGACGCGACGTTCGGCGAGGGCAAGCGCGTGTGGGTGCCGGGGCATCAGGAAATCGAACTTGCACTCGTGAAACTGTACCGCCAGACCGGCAACGAGCGTTATCTGCATCTGGCTCACTGGCTATTGGAGCAGCGCGGACACGACAACGTGGTCTGGCCGCACCAGAGCAAGGGCTACTTTCAGGATGAAGTGCCCGCTCGCGATTTGAAGTACATCAGCGGACACGCCGTCAGGGCCATGTACATGTTCACCGGCATGGCGGACGTAGCCGCAGCAACCGGCTCGGACGAGTATTTGGCTGCACTGGACCGTCTGTGGAACGACGTGGTGAACACGCGCATGTATCTTACCGGCGGCATCGGTTCGTCGGGAGCAAACGAGGGCTTCACCGTGCAGTACGACATGCCCAATGCCGAAGCCTATTGCGAGACCTGCGCCTCGATTGGAATGGTGCTGTGGAACCAGCGTATGAACATGTTCAAGGGCGATGCACGCTATGTCGATATCATGGAACGCTGCATGTATAACGGAGTGTTGTCCGGAATTTCGCTTTCGGGCGACCGCTTCTTCTATGTCAATCCGCTCGAATCCTACGGCAATCACCACCGTCGTCCGTGGTACGGCACGGCATGCTGCCCGAGCAACCTGTCCCGCTTTATTCCGTCCATCGGAAACTACGTCTATGCCACTTCGGAAAACGCACTGTGGGTCAATATGTTCATCAGCAGTTCTACCTCCGTGGAACTCGCATGCGGCAAGGTGGCTGTCGAGCAGACCACGCATTATCCGTGGTCGGGCGAGGTGAATATAAAGATAACCCCCGAGCGCAAAGGCGATTTCGCAGTGAAAATCCGCATCCCGGGCTGGTGCCGCAATTACGCCTATCGGGTAAGCGGCAACACCTGCGGAGCCGAGGTTGAGAACGGATACCTCGTAATCGACAGAACGTGGAAGAAAGGCGATGCGGTAGAGCTGTCGTTGGACATGCCCGTGGAGGTCATGGAAGCCGACCCGCGCGTGAAAGCCAACGTAGGGAAAAAGAGCCCTGATGCGCGGCCCGATAGTATACTGCTTGGAACATACGGACAACGCACAGATAGACGAGGCCGTGCTTACACCCGACACCAAATACACCAGCAGTTTCGATGCGGCGCTTCTCGGCGGCGTGCAGGTCATAGAGGCCAAGACCGGTGGCAATACCCTCAAATTCATCCCATACCATGTGTGGGACAACAGAGATGCCGGCAAAATGAAAGTCTGGATAGATTACGCCGAGTAGCCGAAGACGCGCGAGTGCAGAGGCTCTATGAAAACGGAGCTGCGATAAATTAATTCATTTTATCGCAGCTCCGTTTTCTGGATCGGATAGCCCGCGGCAAGAGCATTTATAGTATCGAAACGACCTGCCGCTGCTCTGCATTCGAGAGGCTCGCCGACCGGCACAGCAGGGCTGCCGAACACTTGTGGCGACAAGAACTGCTCCGACTTTCAAACTTGTGTTTTAGCACCCATCCTGTCAAATAATAAAGCCGGAACGGAAAAATCCGTTCCGGCTTTATTATTGCCCGCACGAGCGGCCGCTATTTCTTCTTGCCGAGTTTAAGAAACAACTCGGCCGGATAGTCGGTGGTAATGTAGTCCACACCCGCATCTATGAAATGCTGCATGTCCACAGGCTTTACTGTCCAGACATTGGTGTTGAGTTTGAGCTTTTTAGCCTCGGCAATCCACTCGGGATTCTTTTTGAGCACGTCTACCGAATAGTCGAACCCGTCCACGCCGGCCTCTTTGAGCCTCCTGCGGAGTCTTGTCGCCGTTCAGATACGACACCATCGAACCGGTCTTGGCCTCTATGAGTTTGGTGGTTATGCCCCAGTCGAAAGCGATGTATTCGATGTCGTCCTTATCTATTCCGGCTTTTGCAACCTCACTCAATATGCGGTCCACGGCCACGGCGTTGCGCTGCGGTGCGGAATGGGTCTTTATCTCCAAAACCAGTTTCGTTCCGGTAGGTTTCCATGCCTGCAAATACTCCGCGAGCGTAGGTATGGTCTCGCCGTTGGCGAGTTTGTCGGCTTTGCTGCGAAGCTCTGCAAAAGATGTTTTCTCGATTGTCAGTCCGTTCTTGGTCCGTCTGTCGTGAAAAACCACCGGCACGTCGTCCGAGGTAATCCACACGTCGAATTCCGTTCCGAACAGCGATGCGTCCATCGCGTTTCTAATCGAACTTATGGAGTTCTGTGCGGAGCCTTCCGTATTCCAGTAGCCTCTGTGGGCTACGATTTTGGTTTTGGACTTCGGGTATGCGAGACCCGTCGCGAGTATGGCCGCCATACAAAGTACGAGTGTTTTTTTCATTACTTACCTGCTTTTTTGAGTTCTTCCTCGTAGTGCATGTCGGACATGTTCGGCATGGGCTTCTGATACTCGCCGGCGAGGAGCTTTTCGCGAATCGAGCCTGAAACAATCCAGCGTGTACTGTACGTCTTCCAGCGTGTGGGCAGCCGTAGGGATGATGCGCAGAATGATTTCACCTTTCGGGATGACGGGATAAACCACTATGGAGCAGAACAGGGCGTGATTCTCGCGCAGGTCCACCACCATGTTGGTAGCCTCCTCAACGCCGCCTTTCATATAGACGGGAGTTACGGGCGAAAGCGTGCCGCCGATGTCGAAACCGCGCTCGCGGAAACCCTGTTGCAGGGCGCGGGTTATCGTCCAGAGTTTTTTTCCTGATATTCGGGATGTTTGCGGATAAGGTCCAAACGTTTGAGAGCGCCCATGACCATAGGCATCGGCAGACTCTTGGCGTAAAAGGCTGCGAACGCATGTTGTAACGCAGGTAGTCGATGAGCCATTTGTGGGAGCTTACGAACGCGCCTATGCCGGCCATGGATTTGGCGAAGGTGTTGAAAAGCACGTCCACGCCGTCCACGACGCCGAAATGGGCAGCAGTTCCGCGACCGCCGGGACCCATTGTGCCGAATCCGTACGCATCGTCCACCAGCAGACGGAAGCTGAATTCCTTTTTGAGGGCCACTATCTCGTCGAGCTTGCCGAGGTCGCCCTTCATTCCGAACACGCCTTCGGTGATTACCAGAATGCCGCCGCGATTCTCCTCGGCCACCTTTGTGGCATGTTCGAGCTGTTTGCGCAGCGAAGCCATGTCGTTGTGTCCGAATACGAAACGTTTGCCGCGGTGCAGACGCATACCGTCGATGATGCAGGCGTGCGCCTCGGCATCGTATACCACCACGTCGCGCGGAGTGAGCAGACAGTCGATAATCGAAACCATGCCCTGATAACCGAAGTTGAGCAGGAACGCATCCTCCTTGCCGACGAACTCAGCCAACTCGCGTTCGAGCTGTTCGTGATATTTTGTCTGACCGCTCATCATGCGGGCGCCCATCGGGGCAGCCATTCCGAAATCTGCGGCGCCTTTGGCATCGGCCTCGCGCACTTCGGGATGATTGGCCAAGCCCAGATAGTTGTTGAGGCTCCAATTCAGCATCGGCTTGCCGCGGAAAGTCATGTGCGGACCGATTGGGCCTTCGAGTTTGGGGAACGAGAAATATCCGTGGCTGTATTTCTGGTACATACCGATAGGGCCGCCGGCATTCTTTTCGAGTCTGTCTAATATATCAACCATTGCTGTCTAATATTGAATGTTTTTTTGTGTTTTTACAATATTGTGCAAAAATAGTGATTTCTTTCAGAAAAGAGACCGGCGGAATCTCTGTTTTTTTGGCTCGATTCGAGCATAAATAGGTATAAATACTTACCCTCGCAAAAACGACACGGACCGCCGACCGCGCTGGCCGTTTTTTCGACCCCGCCGTGCAGTGCGCTTTTCGAAGCGTAAATCCGGCCAGAGTACGCATCCTGTCGGAAGGCCGAGGCACGGGAACGCTTAATCCGCAAGCAGGCCTGAATATTCAATACGAAACGGTCGGAATAACAAAAAACAATATATTTTTTGCTGTCGTTAAAAATGTGTAACTTTGCGTTGGTTTTTTTGCGCCTTACGCAGTTGCATCCGGCCGTTTACGTGCCTCGTAAGGCGTTGCGGCTTAAAAAAAGTGTGAATAATTAGATGAACCGTTTTCGACACATCATTTTACGTCTTGCCGCGGTTTCGATAATGCTCGTTATCGGAGCCGAATGCGGTTGGGCCGCCGGCGAAAAAAATCGGCTGCAAAGGCCGTCAGGAAAGACAAGCCGCTGAGTTATAACCGACTTCTCAAATGCTCCGACTACGATTTGAAATACCGGCGTGCATTGGAGTATTACTATGCGACCAAAAAGGGAACGGACAAGAACACCACGGGCAACTACCAGAAAGCCGGCACTCTGCTCGAACAGGTGGCTCCCGTGTATGTAGGAACTCCGCGCGAAGACTCCGTGGCCTACTTCACCGCGGCCTCGCTCTACAAGAGCGGGTATTTCGACGCCAGCGGCATGGCGTGCGACGCGTTCAGGAAGCGTTTTCCGGGCAGCGTCTTCATCGAGCATGTGGAGTACATGTACGCTCTGGGCTTTTACTACTCCTCGCCCGACCCGCAGCGCGACCAGTCTACATCCATGCAGGCAATCATAGCAATCAACGAGTATCTGGAACGCTACCCAGCATCCGACAAGCGCGAGTCGCTGCTCGAAAAGAAGGACGAACTGATGGCCAAACTGCACGACAAGGCATTCGAGAACGCCGAACTATACTACACGGTGGGCAAGTACAAGTCGGCCGTGATAGCCTTGCAGAATGCTTTTGACAAGTATCCGACGTCGGCGCATCGGAAGGAAATCATGTATCTGATGGTCAAATCGCAATATCTGCTGGCTAAAAACTCCTACGCTTCGTTTCAGAAGGACAGATATTTGAATTTGATGGACTATTACTATAACTTTGTGTCCGAATTTCCGCAGAGCGAATACTCCAAAGAGTCTGGATAAGATATACGCAGAGGCCAAGGATTTTTATATCCCGACAGGATGCTGCGGAGGATGAACAGGAAATGATTAAAAAAACGATAATATTTTTGTTCAATGGAACTGAAAAAAAGTAATATCCCCAACAACACGGTAACCCGCAAGTTGGTGGACCTCGACGCACCTACGGGCAACATCTACGAGTCAGTGGCCATCATAGCCAAACGTGCTAACCAGATTGCCGCCGAGATGAAGCAGGAGGCTGGTCAGCAAAGCTCGAAGATTTCTCCTCCACTCAGGACTCACTGGAAGAGACTTTCGAAAATCGCGAGCAGATAGAGATTTCGCGCTACTACGAGCGGCTGCCCAAGCCGGTCATCATCGCGACCGAGGAGTTCCTCGACGGGCAGATATATTTCCGCGAGGGAGACACAGCTCGCCGAAAAAAATAGTCTGCGGCGGAAAGCGGCCGGCATAGTCCGGCCCGCAAATGTCTTTGGAACAAACTTACCGATTCCGCATGCTTGAAGGCAATCACATATTGTTGGGCGTAACGGGCAGTATCGCGACGTACAAGGCTGCCGTGCTGGCCCGTCTGCTTGTTAAACGGGGCGCGGAAGTGAAAGTGGTAATGACGCCTCTGGCAAAGCAGTTCATTACGCCTCTCACCATGGCCACGCTCAGCCGCAACCCTATTCTCGTCGAATTCTTCAATCCCGAAAACGGAGAGTGGAACAGCCACGTATCTCTGGGCAGTTGGGCGGATGCTTTCATAATCGCTCCCGCCACGGCCAACACTCTGGCCAAAATGGCCTGCGGGATTGCAGACAACCTGCTTCTTACGACCTATCTTTCCTCCAGATGCGAGGTGTTCGCCGCACCGGCCATGGATTTGGACATGTACGCCCACAGCGCCACCCAATCCAATATAGACGCATTGCGCCGTGCCGGAGTCCATATAATCGAACCGGCCTCGGGCGAGCTCGCCAGCGGACTGGACGGCAAGGGACGCATGGCCGAACCGGAGGATATTGCGGAGGAGCTGGACCGGTTTTTCTTAAAAAAAAAGTCTCTGACGGGCACTGAGTTCGTCGTTACGGCGGGTCCTACCGTCGAGGCGATAGATCCCGTCCGTTTTATCTCGAATCATTCCACCGGCACTATGGGCTATGCCATTGCCGCAGAGCATTGCCGAACGCGGAGCAGGAGTCACGCTAATCAGCGGCCGTACTGCCCCTGCCGACTCCGCACGGTGTCAGGCGCGTGGACGTACTGTCGGCCGAACAGATGTATCGGGCTGCGATCAAGGCGTTCGAAGGAGCCGACGGAGCGGTCATGTGCGCCGCAGTGGCCGACTATACGCCCGAGACGATGAGCGATACGAAAATCAAGAAGAGCGACGGCGACATGTGCATCCGTCTGCGCCGCACGCACGACATCGCCGCAGAGCCTGGGCGCCGTCAAGGGAGAAAAAATCCTCGTGGGCTTCGCCTTGGAAACGGATAACGAACAGCGGAACGCCGCGGACAAACTTACGCGCAAGAATCTGGATTTCATCGTACTGAATTCCCTGCGCGACAAAGGGGCATGTTTCGGTCCCGCCACCAACAAGATTTCCATATTGGATGCTTCGGGCATGCGTTCTTTTCCGCTCGAAGACAAGAAGCAGGCGGCCTGCCGCATAGCGGATGAGATAGAACGCATCAGAGAGCAGCGCAAACGAAAATAAGTATGATAAGTCATCTGTCGGTAGAGAATTATGCGTTGATAGACCGTCTCGAAATGGATTTCGGGGCGGGTCTCAACATAATTACCGGCGAAACGGGTGCCGGAAAGTCCATACTGCTCGGAGCCGTGGGGCTGTTGCTCGGCGAAAAGGGCGATGCGGGCGTTTTGCGCGACCCTGAAAGGAACTGCGTCGTAGAAGGTGTCTTCGACCTTGCGTCGCTGGGTATGGAAGAGTTCTTCGAAGAAAACGATTTGGATTACAATCCTTCGACAACTATCCGCCGCGTGATAAACGCTTCGGGCAAGAGCCGCGCCTACGTGAACGATTTGCCTGTACAGCAGGCCGTGCTCAAACTTCTCGGGCACAAGCTCATAGACATACATTCCCAGCATCAGAACCTGCTTCTTCGGGCCGACGATTTCAGAATCGGTGTCGTGGACGGAGTCGCCGCGCACGACGATGTTCTGGAACGCTACCGCCGGATTTTTCGCCTCAATGAACGAGGCACGCCGAAAGCTGGCCGCCCTGCGCGAACAGGCTGCCGCATCGGCACGCGATGCGGAGTATCTGAGTTTTCAGTCTCAGGAGCTTACCGCCGCGGCGCTTTGCGACGGCGAGCAGGAGCAGATAGAGGAGCAGCTCGGCGAGCTGCTCGGAGCCGACGCCATAAGGGATGCCTTGCAACAAACCGTATTCGGCCTTTCCGAAGACGAAACGGGAATCCTGCCTCGGCTTAAATCCTATTACAACGCTTTCGTCTCTTCGGCCAAACAGTACTCCAAGGCAACGGAGTTCGCCCGAAGGCTCGATTCGGTGATTCTCGAACTGCGCGACATGCAAAACGAAGCGGAACACGAGGCGCAGCGCATAGAAGCCGACCCCGAGTGGGCGGAGAAACTGTCTCGCAGACTCGATATGATTTATGCCTTGCAGCAGAAGCACGGAGTGAGGAGTGTCGGCGAGCATAGAATTGCAGCGCGATTTCACCAGACGACTGTCCGCCATAGAGTCATGCGCAGAGCAAATTTCGGAGTTGGAGGAGCAGGAAAAACAGCTTGCTGCTCAGGCCGCGAATCTGGCTCGGCAGATAAGTGAAAACAGGCGCAAGGCCGCCCCGCGCATCGAGGCCGCCGTATGCGACATGCTCCGGCGTCTGGGAATGCAGGACGTCCGGTTTTGCGTGTCCGTCACCCCGCGCGAGAACCTCAGGGCCGACGGCGGCGATACGGTCGAGTTCCTGTTCTCGGCCAATAAAACCATGGCGCCGCGCCCCGTCGAAAAAATTGCGTCCGGAGGCGAGATTTCGCGCGTGATGCTGGCCCTCAAAGCCGTTTCGGCCGGCAGTGCAGGTATTTCCACCGTCATATTCGACGAGATAGACACAGGCGTGTCGGGCCGTGTGGCGGATGCCATGGGCGAGATAATAAACGAAATGGCCGCCGGTTGCCAGATTATAAACATCACCCACCTGCCGCAGGTCGCCGCCAAAGGGGACAGACATTTTCGCGTTTACAAGCATGACGGCAAAACCGGAATCGAGGCTCTGGATACCGAGAGCCGAGTGGCCGAAATCGCCAAAATGCTCAGCGGCAGCAATGTAACAGATGCCGCCGTAAGGCAGGCCCGCTATCTGCTGGGACTACCCGAATAGACCGTTCGCATACTGTAAAAGGAGAATATCCGTTCAGGGGACTTCGTCTGCGCATCATTGTCAGTTCGCCGTCGCGGCAACTCTTTCGCCTGTCGGCGTGATGCCGTATACGACCGCTCCTTCCGGTGTTGCGGTGGTAATCTCTCCACGGTTGAGATAGCAATATTTCTGTGTATTTTCATTCCCAGCGGGATTGGCGTTACCGTCGATGTCGGCCCAGAAAAGCGGATTTATGCCGTACTTGAATTCGGGCTTGGCAGAGTAGGCCAGTGTTTTGCCGTCCGCGTCCGCCAGGCTCCCATACGGCGATTCCGGACCAGCCTTTGCAAACGTATGAGCCGGCCTGAATTTCCGCAGTTCCGGCTACCGGAGCTTCGGATGAGCGGAAAGCATCGATGTTGGTCTCGTTTATGAACTGGATTTTCAGTGCCGGTTCCGAATATTGCGAAATATGCTGTTTAGTCTGCTCTATCATCTGTTCGGTGATGTTTATAAGGCGGCTTCCGGCATAGAAGTTCTTTAACGGCGTAAGGAATCCGTATGCCTCGAAAAAAACTCCGTGAGATTCTCTTCGAGCAGGTCGCAAGCCACCTTTACGAACTGCATCTGCGCCTCTGCATCGGTCACCTGATTATTATCGCGCATATGGTTGTAAAGGTCCTTGTAAAAATCCGGATAACCTTTTACGAATGAGGCATACAGGTGCAGTTGCCAAAAACGGAATCACCCGCTCGTAACGCATTTCGGTATATCCGCCTTCAAGCAGATAGGGCCGGTGAGGAATCATGAAGTCGCGATAAATCATGTCGTAATAGCAACTTTTGGCCGGCGAGTTCTCCTCGCGCGTATTGAACAGCGTGGTTGCCTTTCGTTCCAGCCCGCCATTCATCATGTAATCGACGTATGCCGCGGAGAGATTGGGCATGGTTTCGTTGCATCCGGCCCAGTTCATGCTTTTAGTAACGGCATTCATGTGTCCCACTTCATGCGCCGGTCCCCAAATGTTGTTTTTCAAACTGGTCGGGTCTGCGACATTGCGAATGGTTCCCGTGCTGACGCGGAAGGCAATCGAATAGTTGGTGGCGTACATGTTCGCCGTGCCAACGTTAGTATATCGGACGTATCAAAAGACGGTTGTACCTGCCGCGGCCCTGATACTTGTAGAATCCCTGAAACTCTTCGGTGAGGGATATGATTGTGTCTGCGAGTTCGAGCAGTTCGTTGGCGCGCTTGCCCGATACGGTGTACTGTTTGAGCGCGGTTACGGGATATGTCATCATCACCCTGCGGCCTATCATATCGAAATGGTCGCACGGAGCGTCGTATATGAGTTCTCTGAAATCCAGCGGGTCGTTTACCGTCATGTCGTAATAGCCGTTCACCGTCGCGTCGGGGAAATGTACGGTAATGCGCGGCAACGATGCGAACGCCTCGCTGTGATACTGGATATATATGAGGCCGGTATGCCGTATTTCCAGCGTGTTGATGCCTTTTTTGAGATTGTAGTCGCAATTCTGGCCGTTTTCGTTGGTGTTGTAATCCACCACCGACATTTTGAGCTGCACTCCGTCGGGAACGTCGCTCACCATGACGCGGTAAGTGCCTGCTGCGGGAATCATCATTCCCGTTACGTTGTCGAAACGCGAATAGGGCCGGTCTGTGCGAAAGCTCGCATTGTCGTTCGTCGGATTGCGGTATGCTTTATATTCGGCAATACGGTACTCGGTCCGGTACGTACCGTCTGCAAGCCCCGTGGCAATACGGCGCAAAAGCGTATCGGTGATATGCGGAAGGCTTTCGGCGGTGATGCTCGGCAGAAGCTCCGAGCAACTGTAATCGGTGAATATTTCCAGCGCGTGTTTGAGGGCGGCCGTGCGATAGAATTCTATCTCGGCGGCACCCAACAGCAGTCGAGATGCGGGAGTGGATTCACGTCCGTGCGAGCTTTTGACTTTGAGTATTACGGCTCGGGGCGATACGATACCGTCTTCCGAAAAAAACGAATCGTGTCCGGAGAATCCTTCATGCCGAAATCGTGCGAGCAGACGAATGTTTCGATTCCGGCAGCGGAGGTGCAGTATACATCCACTTCACCGAACTGTCCGTAAGGAGCAGCGGGATAGTACACCATGTAATCGACCCGAGGCGTTTCGGACAGGGCGAAGCGAATCTCGGCCGGCGCATAGGTACCCGCGCTCGGAGTTTGCCATGCAGTGGTAAGGTCCGCATCATTGATATATGACAGAGGCGAAGCGGATGCCGCCTCGACACCCGATATGTCCGTAATTTCGATTTTATAATCGTTTGTTTCGGGAATCTCCGGCTTTACGGCAGCCTGCTGCGTCACGGTAACGGCGGCGGCCCGTCTGCCGTCCGCGAAATCGAACTCCACTTCCGCCTTGCGCGGCTCGTACTCGTCATTTGGCTGCACCGCAAGTACGACTTTGCCTTCGGCGGATGTCCGGTCCGCACTCAGCCATGATGCGTCGCAAGACACCTCGAAATCCACATTGGCAGTAACGCCCACGTTTATGACTCCTCCGTGCGAGTCGATGTCGTATTCGTTCCGTTCGGGAACTACGCACGGAACTATACCGGTTTGCGTTACGGTGATGCTGTCCGAAGCATCGAACAGACGGACGTAGATTTTGGCCGTGCGGCTCTGCTCGCCGGTATTCTCCTTTACGGACACCTCGATTGCAGGATTCCGCTCGTCTCCGCCTACGGTTGCATTGCACCACCGGCCGTCCTGCACCACTTCGTACTCCCATGCAACGTCGGATGCCGCAACAGCAACGGTTTTACTTTCCGGCTCGTCGGCCCGAAAACCGAGCATCCTCTCGGCCACGGATATGCTGTAAGTGACGTCGGGAACGTCGTTTACTGGCGCATCTTCACTGCAACCGCACAAAACGGCGGCCGCAAGAACAGACAGACCGAACAGGCGGAATCTCTCAATGATTCCCATTTGTTTATCAGTATATTACGGAACCTTCGCGGCGGACGATTCTTACGATATTGCGGGTACGCTGCGCAAGGAGCACCACATCGTTGTCGCGGCTGTACTGTTCGAGCAGCTTTTTCGTTATACCCTCGAATGGTCAGCAGTTCCATGCCGGTGTCATAGTGGACCATGAATCCTTCGGTCGAAAATTCATCCATAGCCTGAGACAGATAGCGGGAATCGTCTATGCAGAGGCTCATGCTGACGGCCGATGTCTGGATAAGATTGGTTTTGATGTTGTACCTCTCCAACAGGGTGAATATCTTGGCGAGACGCTCTTCGAGGACGAACGAGAAATCCTGCGGACGTATCGTCATGAGCACCTGACGGCGTTTGAGTATGAGAATGGGAATGTCCACGGGACTGTCTATCGAGCCCTTGATTACGCTGCCTCGTGCATTCTTGTCGCCGAACGGCCGTACGTACAGCGGTATATTCTTGTTTTGCAGAGGTTTGATTGTCTTCGGATGGATGATTTGCGCACCGCTGTAAGCGAGTTCAATCGCATCCAGATACGTAAGTTCCGGAATATAAGTGGTATCGTGGAATATCTTGGGATCGGCATTGAGGATTCCCACCACGTCTTTCCAGATGGATACGCTCTCGGCATCCAGAATCGAGGCCGTCACAGCCGCCGAGTAGTCCGACCCTTCGCGGCCGAGCGTCGTGGTCTGACCTCCTATGGTGGCGCCGATGAATCCCTGACCGATGAAGATGTGCTCGGAGGCATTCTCTATCTCCTTGGCCAGCAGTATGGTCGATATTTCTATATCGACGTTGGCATACTTGTGGTTGTTGTCCGTAATCAGGCACTTGCGCATGTCCACCCAGTGGTTGCGGACACCGCACCGGTTGAGGTATTCGGAGATTATGGTCGTGGAGATAAGCTCTCCGAAGCTCACTATGCTGTCGTATGTACGCTCGAAATCCGCACTTTGCGGAGTGAGCCCTCCGATTATCTCACGGCACTCCTTGTAGAGTTTGAGCACTGCGGCCGGAACCTCGCCCTTTTCGAACAGCTCGGCCATTATGGAGTTATGATACTCCTCTATTTTCGAGAACAGGGCCGACGCCTGTGTCTTGTTGCCTTTCATCACCGCATCCAACACCTCTTCCAAGGCATTGGTGGTTTTGCCCATTGCCGAAATTATTATGAAAAAGAGGCTCGGTGCAGTCCTCGACGATGTATTTGAGATTGCGGACTCCGTCGGCCGATTTTACCGACGCGCCGCCGAATTTGTAAACTTTCATCTATTTTGTCTTAACGTTTGAATTCGTATTGTAGAACATGAATGCGAACTTGTCCGCAGCCTCGTCGATACGTTTGGAGGTGGGTTTTTCCCCGCTCCGTGTCCGGCATTGGTCTCTATGCGTATCAGAATCGGCGTCTGGCAGCCCTGAGCGTACTGCAACTGGGCGGCGAACTTGAACGAATGGGCCGGCACCACGCGGTCGTCGTGGTCGCTGGTGGTAATCAACGTGGCGGGATAGCATTCGCCCTTGCGGATATTGTGCAGCGGCGAATATTTGTATATGTATTCGAACTGACGCTCGTCGTCGCTGTTTCCGTACTCCACGCTCCATCCCCACCCTATGGTGAACAGATGATAACGCAGCATGTCCATTACGCCCACCGCCGGCAGCGCCACTGCGAAAAGGTCCGGCCGCTGCGTCATGCAGGCGCCCACCAGCAGGCCGCCGTTCGAGCCGCCCGAGATGGCGAGCTTTTTCTCTCGACGTATACCCTTCCCTTATCAGATATTCGGCCGCAGCGATGAAGTCGTCGAACACGTTCTGCTTGTTTTCGAGCATGCCTGCCCTGTGCCACTTCTCGCCGTACTCTCCTCCTCCGCGAAGATTGACCTCGACGTACACGCCGCCCTGCTCCATGAAAAATATGTTCGACGGGCTGAACTCCGGAGTGAGCGAAATGTTGAATCCTCCGTAGCCGTACAGTAGCGTAGGATTGTTGCCGTTCAGCCGTATGTTCCTGCGATGCGATACGAACATGGGCACCCTCTGGCCGTCCTTGCTTTCGAAGAATATCTGTTCGGTGACGAAATCCTTCGGGTCGTATTTGAGTTCAGGCTGCCAGAACAGTTCCGAAACGCCTGTGAGCGCATCGTAGCGGTAAACGGTCGCCGGCGAGAGGTACGAAGTCAGCGAATAGAATGTTTCGGTATGCTCGTCGTCGGTGCGGAAGGACGAACTCGACACCGTACCTTCGGTTTGCAGTTCGACGGGCCTCACCAATTCGCCGGCAGCGGTATACTGATAGCATTTGTTCACGGCATTTTCCAAATACGTGGCGATGAAGTATCCGCCCACGCGCGACACGCCTTCGAGCATGTGCTCTCCCTCTGGAATGACATCGGTAACGCTTTGCGGGTTCAGCAAATCTATTTTGACCAGCCGGTAGTTCGGTGCGGAGTCGTTGGTGTAGACATACGCGACGTCGCCTGAGCTGTAAACTATGGTGTAATCGTTCTCGAATCCCTTGCAAAGCGTGCTAAAAGAGGCCGGACAGTCCGTGCGGCGATACAGGATTTCGGCTCCCGAAGTCCCCTCCGAAGAGTTTATGAACAGATACCGGCCGTCGCGGCTCTGCTCGGCCGAAAAGTAACGCAGCGGATGTGCGTCGTCCCGATAGACTTGCACGTCGGCTTTCTGCGCGGTTCCTATTCTGTGCAGGCAGACTTTCTGGTTCTCGTTCTTGTCGGCATAAGCGCGGCCCTGTCTCGGCGCATCGTAACGGCTGTAATAAAATCCCTTGGAGTCCGCCGTCCATTCGGCACCCGAGAACTTCACCCAGTTCACCCTGTCCGGAAGGTTCTTGCCGGTGGCAGTCTCCATCACCCGTATTTCCACCCAGTCCGAGCCGGCCGACGATACGCCGTATGCCATGTAACGGCTGTCGGGAGAGAAGGATATGAAACCGAGAGCCACAGTGCCGTCTTCGGAGAGCGTATTGGGGTCCAGAAACACCTCTGCCTGTCCGTCGATTCCCTTTTGGCGGTACAGCACGCTCTGGTTTTGCAGTCCGTCGTTGCGCATCACGAAATAGTACTCGCCCTCCTTTTTGCGGGATTCCCTCTTTCGGATAGTTCCAAAGGTCCTCTATTCAGTGCGCGGATTGCGTCGCGGCAGGGGATTTGCGACAGGTAATCGAACGTGACGCGGTTCTGTGCGGCGACCCAGCGTTTCGTGTTCTCGTTTTCGGGGTCTTCGAGCCAGCGGTACGGATCGGCGACTTCATGGCCGAAATACGTATCCGAGACATCTTCTCGCGGCGTTTGCGGGTAGGGTAACATATTGACTTTTCCGTAATGGTCGCATCCCGACGCCGTTATGGCGAGCGCCGCTAACGCCGGTAGCGAGAATTTTTGCATTCATGGGTCGGCAGTTTTAACGATTCGGGCCTGAAATGTTCACATTCGGGCCGTTGCGGGCAAAAAGTACAAAAATTTTTTTGTTCATATCGGCTTAAAAAAACTACTTTTGCATATATTCTAAACAAATTACTGCGATGTACGAAAATATTGAACTCGCCGTCGAAAAATGCTGGGAGGACCGCGCTCTGCTGAAACAGGACGAGTATGCCGACGCCGTCCGCGAGACGGTCGCACTGCTCGACAAGGGACTGCTGCGCACGGCATCGCCGCAGGCGGACGGACAGTGGAAGGTGAACGAATGGGTGAAAAAAGCCGTCCTGATGTATTTCCCCATTTGCAAGATGCGCACCATGCACGCCGGAGAACTGGAATTTTACGACAAGATAGAACTCAAACACGATTTCGCCTCCTTGGGCGTGAGGGTGGTTCCGCCGGCCGTGGCACACTACGGGTCGTATGTCGCCCCAAGCGCGATAATGATGCCGTCATACGTGAACATCGGCGCCTATGTGGACGAATGGACGATGGTGGATACATGGGTGACCGTCGGGTCGTGCGCACAGATAGGCAAGCATGTGCATCTGAGCGGCGGCGTCGGAATCGGCGGCGTACTGGAACCGGTGCAGGCGGCGCCCGTCATAGTAGAGGACCACTGCTTCATCGGCTCGCGCTGCATCGTAGTCGAGGGTGCACACGTGTGCCACGACGCGGTACTGGGAGCCAACACCGTCATCACTGGTTCGACCAAGATTATAGATGTCACCGGCTCCGAACCGGTGGAGTACCGCGGTTATGTGCCGCCGCGTTCGGTAGTCATTCCGGGAACCTATCCCAAACGTTTCGCCGCCGGAGAGTACGGCGTACCGTGCGGCCTTATAATCGGCCGCCGCAAGGAGTCCACCGACCGCAAGACTTCGCTCAACGATGCTCTGCGCGACTTTAACGTAGCCGTCTGATGGATTTCAGGTACAGTTTTTTTCGATACGCTGTCTTCGACCAACGACGAAGCCCGCAAAGACGTCTACTCCCATGGCGATGTCATCGTCGCACGCACCCAGACGGCCGGCCGCGGACAGAGGGGCAGCACATGGAGCGGCGAACAGGGCAGCAGTCTGATGCTGAGCATGGTTCTCGAACCGTCGTTTTTGGAGGCCGGCCGGCAGTTTCAGCTTTTGCAGTGCGTGGCCCTTTCCGTCGCGGACATGTTCGAAAGCTACGGACTGGACCCGCGGATAAAATGGACCAACGACATTTACATCGGCGACAGGAAAATCGTCGGGATTCTCATAGAACAGAGCCTGCGAGGCGGATTCATCGGGCGCTGCGTGGCGGGAATCGGCATAAACGTCAATCAGAGAAGATTCGAAGAGTGGATTCCCAATCCCACTTCGATGGCTCTGGAAACGGGTGCGACGTATGACTTGCGGCAGGTGCTCGAACGGCTGTGCAATGCTCTGGACGTGCGTTACGAGCAGTTGCGTGCAGGGCGGTACGAGACCCTTTCGGCCGATTACGGCAAGATTATGTACCGCATAGGCCGCCTCTCGCATTTCGTTCTGCCAGACGGGAAAACGGTATGCGGAACTGTGCGCGGAGTGAAACCCGCAGGAGAGCTTGTCGTCGAATTCGAGGACGGAAGCTGCGGCGCTTTTCTTTTCGGAGACATAAGGTTCGTGATATGAATGAAACGGAAACACTTTACGGCATCGCTCTCACGTTCGTCCGCGGTCTTGGTCCGGCGGGCACGACACGCCTGCTGAACGACTTTTCCAGCGCCGAGGCTATTTTCGCGGCATCTGAATCCCAACTCATTGATTCCGGGCTGAGAGCCGACATAGCCCGCAGCATCGCCGGCAGGGATTCCCTGAGGGATGCGGAGCGGGAGCTGAAATATGCACGCAAAAACGGCATTACCGCCATAGCCTCGTCCGACGAGCTTTACCCTCCGCTCTTGCGGGAGTGCAGCGACTATCCGGCCGTCATCTATGTCAAGGGCAATCCCGAATCGCTTTCGCGCCGGACGCTTTCGGTGGTGGGCACGCGCCGCGTCACGCAGTACGGCCTTTTGATGTGCGACAAAATCATAGGCTCCCTTGCCGAGCGCGTGCCGGACCTGTGCATAGTCAGCGGACTGGCTTTCGGCGTGGATTCCGCAGCGCATCGGGCCGCCCTCAGGTACGGCGTTCCGACCGTCGGATTCATCGCTTCGCCGCTACCCGACATTACGCCCGCACAGAACCGCGACTTGGCCGAAAACATGATTAAGGCGGGCGGTGCCGTAGTCTCGGGCTCAATTCGCAAACCAGACAGAACGGCAATCTCTATATTCCTCGCAACAGACTTATCGCCGGCGCAAGCGCGGGAACGATAGTCGTGGAATCCGCGGCCGACGGCGGAGCCATGCACACGGCCTCGTTCGCCGACGGCTACTACCGCACACTGCTGGCCATACCCGGCAGGGCCACCGACCCGCTTTTCGTTCGGGCCAAATCTCCTGATACGTTCGCAGAAGGCCCGCATGGTGTGTTCGGCGGAGGATGTCTTGCGCGAATTGTCTTGGGATTTGGACCGGAGCGTGAAACCCGCACGCGAAAGCAGGCGCGAGGAGCTGAGCGACGCCCAACGCGGGATATTGGGCTGTTTCAGGGACCGGTCGAGCCTTTCGGCCGACGAGCTGTGTTCGCTTTGCGCAATGAGCACCTCCGAACTCGCTCCGCTGCTGCTCGAAATGGAGTTTTCGGGACTTTTAAGGGCTTTGCCCGGTAACGTATACGAGAAACTATGTTGATAGATACTCACAGCCATATTTACGATTCGGCGTTCGACCCAGACAGGGAAGAGGCGATAGAGGCGGCCAAAGCGGCCGGAGTGACGGCGCTGCTCATGCCCGCGATAGATTCGCAAAGTCACTCTGCGATGCTCGATACGGCAAGGCGCCACGAGGGTTACTGCCTGCCGATGATAGGACTGCATCCCACTTCGGTTAACGACAATCCGGACTATTCCCAAGAGTTGAGTCTGGTCGAACATTATCTCGCTTCGCCTCCCATGCGCTTCTACGCTGTCGGCGAAGTCGGACTGGACCTTTATTGGGACCAGCGCTGGGAGAGGGAGCAGATGGATGTTCTGCGGCGCCAAATAGAGTTGTCCCTGAAATACGATTTGCCGCTTGTGATTCACACGCGGCAGGCCATGCCCCCAGATGTGCGAGGTGCTGTCGGAGTTCTGTGGCCGCGGCATGCGGGGCGTGATGCACGCATTCAGCGGTACCGAAGAGGATTACGAACGCATACGCTCCTACGGCGACTTTCTTTTCGGCATAGGCGGAACGGTTACCTACAAAAAAGGCGGCTCGGCTCCTCTTGTCGCCAGTTTGCAGCTCGGCGACATCGTGCTCGAAACCGACTGTCCGTATCTTCCGCCGGTGCCTTTCAGAGGAAAACGCAATCAGAGCGCCTACGTGAGCTACGTTTGCGAGGCCGTGGCGAGCATCAAGAACACTTCGTTCGACGAAGTGGCCGCCGTAACTTCCGCCTCGGCCAAAAGGATGTTCGGACTCTAAAATCTCGGATTATCCATTTCGGCGGCTCTGTCCCATACGGGCCGCAGCGAGTACCGGCCTGCGTAACAGTTCAGTATGCCTTCTATATATCCGCTGCCGGTCGGCAGGGGCTTGTCGGCAAACTCCGCACGGGCGCTCACGTAGACGTCCAGCGTGTCCCCACGCTTGTTTACTATGTGGCGGATTACAGCCACGTCTTCTTCGCCCCAACTAAGCGCAGTTTCCTCGTCTATGAACTGCACGTGGAAAATCCCGCCAGAGTGTGTATGAGCGAAGCGTCGAGCGCATCTATCTCCGTAATGCGTGCAGGGGCTGTTACAGCCTGGTCGCCGAAGAGTTTCACGTGCATGGGTATCCGCTCCTCCGTGATATAGTCCGTAGGAAAGCCGGAGGTGGGGGCCGCTCCGAGACAAAGCCCGCCGCCCGACTCTCCGAGCCACAGACCCTGACAGCGTACAGTTATCCGCGCACGCTGCGGGAAATAGCGGAACAGTTCGTTGCAGTCCGCCTTTATCTCGATGCCTCCGGTGGCGTCCTGCGCGGCGAGGCTGCCGGCGAAGTTGCCGAACCGGTCGCTCGAACCGACCCACAGCAGCAGCGTGACATCCTCCGTGATACGCTTGGGATAGCCCGCATAAAAGGCTCTTTGAGCGCCGCCACCGAAGTGTATCGGATTTCGGAGACGTGCTTTCCCGCACCGCAGCCCGCAAGGACCGACAGACTAACGAAAATCAATATCCTTTTCATCGCGCAACTTCAACATGGGCCGCTTGCCGTCATGGTACAGGATTCCCGTGAAAGCGGCATCCGACGGAACCCTTTTACCTGCGAAAACGGCGTAACGATTAGTTATGACGTATATGGAGTCGCCCGCACGGTCCTTGAATTTTCGAAGCGACGTATCAAGATAGTCGCTCTCCGAATACCACACAGGCAGCGTGTCGGCATAATGCAGAGACCGGATTCTGACCAGACGTCCGTACAGGCTGCGGTTTATCTCCCCTATTTCGGTCTGAACGGGAGTTACGGCGGACGAATCGGCCGTCCGCACTATGTATCGGTCGCATACGGCCCTGTGCTGCATGTAGTCGATTTCGTAACTGCTGCCCGGCGCCGGAGGAAGGCCGCAGCGAAGAACGCCGTCGCGTGCAGCCAGCTTCAAACCGCATAGCTTCACAATCACCTTTATGCCTCGGGGATAGACGCTGTGCAGGTCGTATCCGCCGGCCATTACCGCCATTGCGCCGCTGCCGTCGTCCATGACGAATTCGCGGTAGAAATTTCCGGCCATGTCCGTGGCCGTGACCCGCCCCTCCACCACCGCGCTGTCAGAGACCGTGACAGCCTCGCCGCCGAGCCGGTCGATAAGCTCCGCTATGGTAATGTTGGGCATGGCCTCTTCTCCTCTCGGGGGAGGGTCGTAACCGTGCGAGCAGGCCATGCAGAGCGAAAGAACGAACAGGATGATTCTTTTCATGGTTTATCGGAACGTGTAGGATAAGGAAATACGACAGGTGAGCGGGTAGGCATAGAGATATTTATTCGGTGCGGGAGCGAACGAGCGGTTCATTCCGCTTCCCGTTTTCAGGATTCTCATCTGGGAGTATGCACTGTACACTATTTCGCGGTCGCACAACAGGTTGTTTACCGACAGCGAAGCCGTGATATAGCCCGATTTTTTCATGAAGAACGTTTTCGAGGCCTGTATATTCACGGTCGCGGCGACAGGGAGACGCTCCTGACTAACGAATTTTGCGGCCGTTTCGGGCGAAACTGCAAGGCCCCCTTACGCGGCTCGTGAAAAACAGCGGGTTCACCGGAACGAACCGTTCGGCGTAACAGCCGGCGGAGAGCTTTACCCACCAGCCCCGATTGCGGTACGAAAGTTCGGCTATCGCCACGGCATCGGGCGTATTTCCCGCTCTTTTGCCCTTTATCCCGCATGTCATTCCGGATGCCGTCACCGAACCGTCGGCATCCGAATATATCGAAGTGCGAGCATCTTCCGTATATCCTGAGTAGCCGTATCTTGCCGCAAGTCCGAGCGTAAGGCGCCGCGTCAAATCTATTTGCGCTGCTATTTCGGCAGCCGCACAGAGCCTGCATTCCGTAACTTACCGCCGCATCCGAGAACATGGAACTCAAATCGTCATAATAGCGGATTATCTCCGTTCGGCCCCTCGCAATATCGCCCGAAAGCGAGAATTGCAGTCTCATGCGTCCGGCCATGTTGAAATCGTAACCCAGCCGCAATCGCGTCCGGACCGAGCTGCGAACGTCCTCGTGCGTCAGGTTGCTCTTGGCCGGATTGAGAAACATGTCGTCGAAATCCGCCGGCTGCCGCCGGACGTCAAGCGTAAGGAACACCGTGTGCAGCGGGCCGAACACGGCTTTCACGTTCGCACCGCGAGCATACGAGACATTTCTTATCGGGGCGGACACTCCGTAGGATTCGTTTTTTTCGGAAACCGTTGGTTTTCGTAATGTCCGTCCCGCACGACACGTTCGCCGCCGAGCCGCACCCCGATTAGGGCGGACAAACGCCTGCCGCGGTATTCCATCTGTCCGTACAGCGTCGCTATACCTTGGCGAATAGAGTAATCGTATCCTAAACGGTCGCCCTCGCGCACCCTGTAATCCTTTTGCCGCAAGTCGTTCCGTACATGTGCTCCGAAATTCATGTCTTCGGTCTGGTACTGGTCGATGTTCAGGACATACGATGCGCCGAGCATATCCGATGCCATTTTATAGCGTTCGGTGACGCCGGCCATGATTCGTATGCCATAGCTGACGGTCAAGGGGCCGCGCGAGTAGACGGAACCGACGCGGGCATGGAAATGCCTCGGCCGCTCGATGCGCTGCTCTATGATATAGTGCCCGCATCCTTCGCTGTATCGGTTCTGGAATTCGAGTTCGTCCCAATCGATTTGCGTGAAACGGCTGTTCGCCGTCCTCCACTGCTCCTCGACGAGAAGCGCCGCATCCTCGCGGCCCATGCCGCTGGGCAGATAGCGGTAGTAGTCGGGCATGGGCGTCGCGGCGTCGAACCACGCGAGCGCCGACTGTCCCGAGCGTCCGCATATGAATCCCGCGGCAAGGTTTATGACGTGTTCTTTTTTCAGAGGTATGCGGGCCGACAGAACGGTCAGCGGCATGAACCCGCTTCGGATTCTCGAATTGAGGACCTTCCCGTTGCGATAGCCCCACAGCGGGTTGTAGAGATTGTCCCCCGAAAGTCTCTGCACCTCCCTTACGGCCGCGCTGCGCGTACCTTCGCGGCTCGCCATGGCGGCGGTGAAAAACGTTATGTCGGCACCCGTATCGAAAAGACGCCGCACGGACAGCGCATAGCCGGCCGCAGAAGTGAAAACGCCTCCTACGTGCGCATCCGGTCCGTATTTTACGTCGGCCGACAACTCCGCTTCCAATTTGCCGCTTTTGGATACAAAACCGGTCTGGCCGCGGATTCCGATGCGATAGGCTCTGTCCGATAGCCTTACGGTAATGCGGGAGATGTCTGAAACGTTCCGCGCGGCAAAAGCGGAGTAAACGGATACGTTGCCTGTGCAGCCGATTGCATCATCGGTCACGAGCGCCTCATTACGGCTTCGGCAGAAAGAGGCATAGAGCGCGGACACAGCGCCATACGGCGCTGTGTGGGTGGCCGCATCGTCCAACGACAGACCCTCTATCGTCAGAGCGTCGTCATTGCGCTCCGTTCCGCGAACCCTGAACCTTACGGGATGCGAGCGGAATCTTACGATGTCCGAAAAAAGGTCGTGTGTCGAAGCCGGCCCGTATAACAGAACCGGATTGGCATGCGGCAGCGGGTCGGCCTCCCTCGCGGGCATACGGATAGTAGTCGTAATCGACGCTTTGAGCCCCTGCCGAGACGCAAACGGCCGAAAATACTGCTATGGCAACACGACGGATGGCACGAATCATAATGGCACAAAAAGACGCGAGGATGACAAATAAGGACAAATTTAGAAAAAATCATTATTAAAAAACAGACTTTTCGCAATTTACGGCATCTGACCATGCCGTATCGGCCGGCCGGTACGACGGATATGCAAAACGGAGTGCGGGGAGCGGTCCTTGGAACCGAACGAAAAACGCCGGCCGAAAAAAATTCGGGCCGGCGTATATGCGGTCAATCGACGAATCGCTACCTGCGGGCTTTCTGCTGCTGGCGAATCATCTCCTGCTGCTGACGCATTGCTGCCTCGTAACGCTGCTGGAACTTGCTTTTCTTGCGCGGTTTCTTGGCGTTCTCCATCATCTGGCGGTGCAGTTTCTTGTCATCGACCATATATCGTATGGCGAACATCTGGGCGATAGTAATCAGGTTCGACAGGAAGTAGTAGTAGCACAGACCGCTGGCGTAGTTGTTGAACCACAGCAGCATCATGATAGGCATCATGTAGAGCATCATGAACTTCATTCCAGCCATCTGGGGCTGCGAAGAGGCGTTCTGCTTGAAGTTTATCCACGAATATACGAACATGGCTCCGGCCATCAGCAGCGCGAAACCGCTCACGTGGTCGCCTTACCACGGAATCGAGAACGGCAGGTTCAGAATCGTATCGTAACTCGACAGGTCGTCGGCTCCAAAGAAGTTTCTCGCCACGCAACTCTATGGAGGCGGGGAAGAAACGGAACATGGCGATAAGTATCGGAAACTGTATGAGCATGGGGATACATCCGCTCATGGGATTGATTCCCGCACGTTTGTACAGGCTCCATAATCGCTTGCTGCTTTTTTTCATGGCATCCTCCTGCTTGGGATACTTAGCGTTGATTTCATCCATTTCGGGCTTTATGACGCGCATCTTGGCCGACGAAAGATAGGACTTGTAGGTGAGCGGCGAGATGATGACCTTTATTACGACGGTCATAATCAATATTATCCAGCCGAAGGAGGCGATGTATTTGCTCAGAAAATCGAACATCGGAATCACGAACCATCTGTTCACCCAACCGACGAGGCTTCCGCCCAGAGGAATAAGGCGTTCGAGACTGAGGTCGAATTTTTTTGAGAATCGAATACTTGTTGGGTCCGTAATAGAACTTGAACTTGTAGGAGGTCTCTCCCTGCCGAGAACGGCACGGAGAGCCTTGCCGAATATTTCTTGATTTTTGCCTTCGCCGGGTTTGTAGGTATCGTACTTCATTGCGGCATTTTTGGAAATTGCCGTCGGCAATCATCACCGACGAGAAGTACTGCTGCTTGAAAGCCACCCACTGCACCTTGGCCTCGACATCCTCGCTTTTGGACTGTCCGGCCTTCGACATTCCCAGATTCTCTATGCTTTTGGTATCGGGGAACTTGTAGGATATGGTGGAATAGTTGTTCTCGTTGTCGAATCCCTTTTCGTTCTGCTGACCTATGCTGCTCCACGCTATCTCGAAATCGGATTGATTGGAGAGCATCGAGGCCATGCCCACGAAACGGATGTCGAAATCCATCATGTAGCTGTCGCGGTAAACGGTATACAGATACTCCACGTATGCGGTGGAATCGACGTAAAGGCGCATCGACACGTTCTTGCTCTGCTCGCCTTCGCTCCACTCGCCGCTCGGGGCGTCGCAAACGAAGTTATAGGAACCAGTATTGAGTCTGCGCGTCATTGAATGAACGCTTTATGTAAAAACTCACGTCGAAGTTCTGCGACTCGGGCTTGAACATTCTGAGCGGGCCGCCGTAATATCTCTCGTAGTCTTTGAGCGTCACGTCCGACACCTTGCCGCCGAGCGTGGAGAACTCCACGTCCATAACTTCGTTCGATACGGTGAACGTCTGCTGCGGGGCATCGAGCGCAGCGGAGAGCATTCCGCCGATACTCTCGGCCTGAGCGTGCCGGCGGTCCTGCTCGGAGCTTGCCGCAACGGCCGCACGATAAGTCGTATCCGACATGCGGCGGGCAATCTCCTCCGCCTTTTGGGCGGCCTGCGTCGAGTCGCGAACGAATTGTTGTCTTTGAAATTCCTGTTGCTGTTTGCCGTTGTACCACGAAAATCCGAACAGGATTATGCCGATTAGCACAAGGCCGATAATAGATTTTTTATCCATCGGTTTCTATACTTTCTCTTTTTTGTCGAAAAAAGCGGGCGAAAGACCGCCCGCCGCTCGGTTGTTGTCTGTATCAGTTATTTCTTGTCGTCATATTCCAACGCAGCCTTGACGAAAGCCACGAACAGAGGATGCGGATTCAGCACCGTACTCTTGTACTCGGGGTGATACTGCACGCCCACGAACCACGGATGCGAAGGAATCTCCACAGCCTCGACCAACCCTGAGTCGGGATTCACGCCCACGGGCACCATGCCGGCGGCTTCGAATCTGTCCAAATACTTGTTGTTGAACTCGTAACGGTGGCGATGCCGCTCCGAAATCAGCTGCTTGCCGTATGCCTCGTATACCTTGCTGCCCTCCGTAAGACGGCACGGATAGGCGCCCAAACGCATCGTTCCGCCCTTGTCGAGCACGGTTTTCTGCTCTTCCATGATGTCTATCACAGGATTGGGAGTCGTGCTCATCTCGCTCGAATCGGCATCCTTTATACCCAGCACGTTGCGGGCGAACTCGATTACGGCGCACTGCATGCCCAAACATATACCGAGGAACGGAATCCCGTTCTGACGGGCGTACTGCACAGCCAGAATCTTGCCCTCGATGCCGCGGTGTCCGAATCCGGGAGCCACCAGAATACCTTTCATTCCGGCAAGAGCCTTGTCGATGCTTTCCGATGTAAGAAGTTCGGAATTGACGTATTTGAGCTTGACTTTCACGTGATTGGTCGCTCCGGCATGTATGAACGATTCGCATATGGACTTGTAGGCGTCGGGCAATTCGGTATACTTGCCCACCAAAGCCATCTCGATGGTTTTTTCGGGATTCTTCACCCGCGCCACGAACTCGCACCACGAACTCAAATCCGGCTCCTGTATCGCAGGCAGGTCGAGTTTGGCCAGAGCCACTTCGTCCAAATGCTGCTGGTGCATTTTGAGAGGCACTTCGTAAATCGTCGGAACGTCTATCGACTCCATTACGGCGTTCTGGTCCACGTTGCAGAACAGAGCCACCTTGCGCTTGATATCGTCCGAAAGGTGTTTTTCGGTGCGCAGCACCAGAATGTCGGGTTGCAGACCGTTTTCCAACAGCGCCTTGACGGAGTGCTGCGTAGGTTTGGTTTTCAGTTCGCCGGAAGCGGCCATGTAGGGAATCAGCGTCAGATGCACCACCGCCGTATTCTTATAGCCCAGCGAGTAGCGAAGCTGACGCACGGCCTCGATGTAAGGAAGCGACTCTATATCGCCCACTGTTCCGCCGATTTCGGTAATAATTACGTCGTAGGTGTCCTTGCGGCCCAGACGCAGTATCCTGTTTTTGATTTCGTCGGTAATGTGCGGAATAACCTGCACGGTCTTGCCTAAATAGTCGCCGTGGCGCTCCTTGGTTATCACGTCCAGATACACGCGGCCGGTAGTGACGTTGTTGGCCTGCGACGTGGGAATCGAGGTGAAACGCTCGTAGTGGCCCAAGTCGAGGTCGGTTTCGGCACCGTCTTCCGTAACGTAACACTCGCCGTGCTCGTAAGGGTTCAGCGTCCCCGGGTCCACGTTTATGTACGGATCGAGTTTCTGGTTGGCGACCGAATACCCGCGGGCTTGCAGCAGTCTGGCGAGCGAAGCGGCTATGATGCCCTTGCCCAGCGAGGAAGCCACGCCTCCGGTTACGAATATATATTTCGTCTGCTTCTTTTCTTCTGACATATATGTTTAGAGTAAATGTTACTGTTGCTCGTCTATTAGTTTTATCTTCTCGATTGCGGCGTTCATGTCTGCCTTCGCGCGGGCGATTTTTTCCTTCACGTCTCGTATCATCGCCTCCGCGTTCTTGGATTTGGAGAAGAAGCCGATATTGTTTTCCAGCAACGCTATTTCCGATTCCAGCTGTCGGACCTTGCCGTACAGACCTTTTCGCGCTCCTGCCGAACCCTTCTGTCGCCGGAATTCTTCATGGCGGTGAGCTTTTCGCGGAAACGCTCCATACCGCGGCTGTACTCTCCGCCGCGAAGCGAAGCGAACAGTTTGTCCACCACCTCCTTGTACTCCTTTTTGCAGAGCGTCCTTGCTCTTTATGGGCACGAATCCTATCTCGCTCCACCGGCGCTGGAAATTCTTTATGGTCTCGAAATCCACATTCTCGAAGCCACGGCCCGCCATTTCTTCGAGCAGCGCACGCTTGCTTTCCAGATTGGCCTTGTACTGTTCATCGACGGATGCGAAATGCTTGGACTTGTTCTCGAAGAAAGTGTCGCATGCGGCACGGAAACGTTTCCACACGGCATCCGAATAGCGGCGCGGCACAGTGCCTATCTCTTTCCAGCGTTTTTGCAGAGCGATAAGTTCGTCGCCAGTCTTCTTCCAGTCCTCGGAGTTCATCACGGCCTCGGCGGCCTCGCATATCTCGACTTTGAGTTGCAGATTGTGCTCCATCTCCTCTTTCAGGCGCACGTAGAACATGCGTTTGGCCTCGAAAAACTTGTCGCATGCGGCGCGGAAACGCTCGTATATTCTGGTGTTGTCCTTCTTGGGCGCGAATCCGATGGTTTTCCATATCTTCTGAATCTCCAACAGTCGGGCCGACGCCTTGTTCCAGTCCTTGCGCGAGGTAAGAGGCGCGGCCGTTATCTGCTCGGCCTGCTCACACAGGGAGCTTTTGAGTTCGAGATTCTTCTTCTGTTCGGCCTTTATATCGTCGAAATACTGCTGATGCTGCTTGTTGATGCGCGTGCTGGCCTCCTTGAAACGCTCCCAAAGCTGCTCCTTGTACTCCGTGGCGACCGGTCCGGTCTCGCGCCATTCGTCGTGCAGCTTCTGCAACTTGCGGAACGCCTCGACAATCGACGGCTCCATAACCAGCGCCTCGGCCTGCTCGCACAGAGAAATCTTGGTCTCGTAGTTGCGTTTGAGGTCCAAGTCGCGCAGTTCCTTGTTTATCTTGATGAAATCGTAGAACTTTTCTACATACAGGTTGTAGGTTTCCCACAAATCCTTGACGTTGGCCTGCGGAACGGCACCCGTCTCCCCGCCAGCGGTTCTGCAACTCGCGGAACGAGGCGAACGTCTGTCCCAGAGTCTCCCCCGCTGTCGATGAGTTTTTTTGAGCTCTTCGATTATTTCCAGCTTTTATTTTCAGATTCTCCTGCTTCGCGCTCTCCAACCCAGCGACGAACTCGTCCCTGCGGCGGCGGTATTCGCCCACCAAATCTTTGAGACGGAGCTCCTGCGCATCGAGCGCCGGAGAAAAATTCGTCGGCCGCGCCTCCCGCTTCGACAAAGGCTTTCTTCTGCGCCTCCACCTCGGCACGGTGCTTCTTGTAGAAAGCAATCTTCACGGCCTCAACGTCGCCGCGAAGAGTCTGAACGGGCCGCGTGGCGAGCAGCTGTTCGAGCATGTCCACCAGTTCGGTCTTGCTCTTCGACGACAAATCCAAACCTTCGCTCTGCTGCTGCTCGGACAAATCGGCGCTCTCGTCCGTCTCGTCGTCTTCGCCCGTATCGAGCGCCTCGGCCGCAAGCCGCGCCTCCTCGTCGGAAAAAGTCCACGGGCGAGGTCTGCTGCTCCTCGGAAAGTGTCTGTTCGATGTTTTCGTCCGTAATCGGTTCTGCAAAAGATGAAGACGTAGTCCCCGTCGCCTCCGCCGCGGATTGCGGGGTCTGCTGCGGAACCTGCTGAGTAGATTTTTCGGTAGCCATAGCCTTTTGTCGTTCTGTAAATAAATTCGTTGCCGGAGCCGAACAAAAACGCTGCGGCAATGTGCAAAGTTATCGTAAAAAACTCAATCCGCCTAATAAAACGGCAACATTTTGGTATTCCCTTTGGTCGGGTTTGGAAAAAAATCTAAATTTGTAGCCGATTGAAAAATAATCCCGTAATGAGCTATCGTATTCTGCTTGTGGACGACGAAACCGACATTCTGGAATTCGTCGGCTACAATCTGCGCAAAGAGGGTTACGAAGTGTTCACCGCCTCGGACGGAGAGAGTGCGCTGCAAATCGCGGCCCGCACCCACCCCCATTTGATACTGCTGGACGTGATGATGCCACGCAAGGACGGATTCCAGACCTGCAAGCAGGCTCAGGGCGAATCCTGCGACCGCCGACTCGGTAATCGTTTTCCTTTCGGCCCGCAGCGAAGACCAGTCGCTCATCGAGGGATTCGACAGCGGCGCCGACGACTACATCAGCAAACCCATAAAGATGAATGTGCTGATGACCCGCATAAGGGCCATACTCAAACGCATAGACCCTCTGCTGCCCGACTCGCAGAGCGAACACACCATCTCGGTGGACAGAGAGCGGTACGTGGTGACGAAAAACGGCGAGAGCATAGTGCTTCCGCGCAAGGAGTTTTCGCTGCTGTGCCTGCTTCTGTCGAAACCCGGGAAACTGTTCACCCGCGAGGAGATTTACGACAAGGTCTGGGGCAGCGACGTGGTGGTTGGCGAACGCACCATAGACGTCCACGTGCGCAACCTGCGCAAACGAATCGGGGAACGCCACGTAGTTACCGTCAAGGGAGTGGGCTACAAATACGAAGATTGACCCGAGCGAAGAAATTTGTCGAAAAAAGGCGCCCGCAATATTTGCCCGTTCTGTTTCAATAGAGTAATTTTGCGCATCCCTGTCAATCAGGAATCGGAGAATCCGACTTAAATTCAAAAAAACAAAACATACACAGATGGATCTCATCGAACAATTCAAACAAAAAGGCGACCTGCATAAGGAGCCGCATCGTGCTTCCGGAAGGATGCGAAGAGCGGACGCTGAAAGCCGCCGACAAGGCTATCGAACAGGGCCTCGCCAAAAATCATACTGCTCGGCGACCCCGAACGAATCGGCAAACTGGCCGCGGAATACGGACTCGGAAACATCGGACAGGCCACCGTCATCGACCCTCGCAACAACCCAAAAAAAGACGAATACGTAAAAGGCTCATGGTCGCCCTGCGCGGCTCGAAGGGCGTAACGGAAGAAGTCGCCGCACAGCAGCTTTTGGACCCGCTCTATCTGGGCGCCATAATGATTAAGGCGGGCGATGCCGACGGCGAAGTCGCCGGAGCCGACAACGCTACCGGAGATGTCCTGCGTCCGGCATTCCAGTACGTCAAGACCAAACCCGGGTGCAGCGTCGTGTCGGGTGCTTTCATCATGGACATTCCCGACAAACAGTTCGGCGACGACGGTCTTATGGTTTTTCGCCGACTGCGCCGTACATCCCAATCCGACTGCCGAAGAGCTCGCCGAAATAGCCGTGATGACCGCCCGCACGGCCCGCGACATCGCAGGCCTCGAACCCAGAGTTGCCATGCTCAGCTTCTCGACAAAAGGCTCGGCCAAGAATCCCATGGTGGACAAGGTGGTCGAAGCTACGCGCATAGCACGCGCCGCCGCTCCCGAAATCCAGATTGACGGAGAGTTGCAGGCCGATGCCGCGATTGTACCGTCGGTAGCGACGAAAAAAAGCTCCCCGACAGCAAGGTGGCCGGAAAAAGCCAACGTTCTGGTATTCCCCCACCCTCGAAGTGGGTAACATCGCCTACAAACTCGTTCAGCGCATGGCCCATGCACAGGCCGTGGGTCCGGTCCTGCAAGGCATGGCGGCGCCCATCAACGACCTTTCGCGCGGCTGCTCGGTGGAGGACATCGTAGGGCTCATCGCCATAACCGTCTGCCAGACCGCCCAGAAGTAAACCTCAAAACATCGTCATCTTATGATAGTATTAGTGCTCAACTGCGGAAGTTCCTCCATAAAATATCAGGTCATGAAAATGACCGGTGCCGGCTCTTCGACGCTTCTGGCCAAAGGACAGGTGGAGCGTATCGGACTGCCCGAAGGACTTCTGACACACAAACCGGTAGGAGGAGAAACCCTCGAAACGGCCCGCCGCATTTCGAACCATACGCAGGGCATACAAATGATTATCGACGCCATAACCGACCCGAAGTACGGCGTCATAGAGTCCTTGTCGCAAATCGGAGCCGTAGGACACCGAGTGGCGCACGGAGGAGAGTATTTTCACGGCAGCGCCCTTGTGAACGAAGATGTAATCGCCAAGATTCGCAACTGCTGCGAACTGGCTCCGCTGCACAATCCGGCGAGCCTCGAAGGCATAATGTCTATTGCCCAGCTGCTGCCCGACGTTCCGCAGGTAACGGCATTCGACACCTCGTTCCACCAGACCATACCGGCCCGCAACTTCATGTTCGCCATACCTTACGAATATTACGAGCAGTACCGCGTCCGCAAATACGGATTCCACGGGACCAGTCACAAGTACGTGGCCGCACGCGGAGCCGAACTGGCCGGAATAGATCTCGGCGCCTCGCGCATAATCACCTGCCACATAGGCAACGGAGCCTCCATTACTGCCGTGCAGAACGGCAAATCGGTAGACACCTCAATGGGATTCTCACCCGTGGACGGCCTTATGATGGGCACGCGCTGCGGTAATCTCGACCCGAGCGCCCTACTCTACGTCATGGAGAAGGAGAACATGGACACGGCTCAGGCCAAAGACCTGATTAACAAACGGTCGGGTGTTCTGGGAATCACCGGTGTTTCGTCCGACATGCGCGACATAGACGCCGCCGCGCACAGCGGAAACGAAAGGGCCGTCCTCGCACTGAAAATGTACGAGGGCCGCATAAGGAAATTCATCGGCCAGTATGCCGCGGAAATGGGCGGCGTGGACATGATAGTATTTACCGGCGGCGTGGGCGAGAACAACGACAAGTTCCGCCGCAACTGCTGCCGCGGTCTGGAATTCATGGGCGTGCAGTTCGACGAAAAAGCCAATGAGGGCGTACGCGGCAAGGATACGATTATCTCGGCGCCCGACTCCAAAGTCAAGGTCGCAATCATCGCGACGGACGAGGAGAGGGTCATCGCCAGCGACACGTACCAAATCGTCAGCGGCCTGTCGAAATAAAGCCCCGACAAACACTGCAAAAAAAAGAGCCTTTCCGATTTCGAAAGGCTCTTTTCGTTCACAAAAATGTCACGAAAATCATTTTTTTCCGTAAAAAAATAATTCGCAGAAGTATTGGTTTTAAGTTTTATTTTTACTTTTGTATCGCTAACCGAAAGAATCTCGCTGACCTGAGATTCCGAGGTAAACAGTTTTTTTCATAATAAATAATCGTACTAGTAGTTCAGGTGCGCTTTCCCAACAGGAGTGCGCACCGATTCTTTTATACGGAATTTTCATTCGAGCCGGAAAATTATTATTTTTGGTACGAAATTGCATTTCTGCAATCATGAAACGATTTTTCACAGCTTTAATACTTCTAATTATGACTGCATGCAGCACCGCCTCCGGCCCGAAGATCTATCCGTCCGACACGCTGACGACACTATCCGGCGAGGCCCTGAAAATCACCTTCTTCGCCCACGCTTCGCTGGCTTTCGAATTCGCCGGCCGGCAAATATACACAGACCCCGTAAGCGACAATGCCGACTACTCGCAACAGCCGAAAGCGGATCTGATTCTGCTCACGCATGCCCATTACGACCATTTCGACACCGCCGCAATCGCCGTTCTGAGCAAAGAGGACACAAGCAGACGCGCGAGTGCTTCGGACATCTCGGATACGGCGAAGTTCTGCGCCCGGGCGACACCCTGTCGGTAGGCTACGCCGACATACAGGCCGTACCGGCCTACAACACGACCGCCGGCCACACGGATTTTCACCCCAAAGGCCGCGACAACGGATATGTCCTCACGATAGGCGGGACGAGGATATACATCGCCGGCGACAGCGAACCAACGCCCGAAATGCTGGCGCTCAAAAACATAGACATCGCTTTTCTGCCGGTCAATCAACCGTATACCATGACCGTAGAGCAGGCTGCGGAGGCAGTGAAGGCGATAGCTCCCAAGATATTCTACCCGTATCATTACGGTCAGGTCGAGCAGGCGACCGACATGGCGCGGCTGAAAACGCTCGTAAGCGGGATTCCGAACGTCGAAATCCGCATAAGGCCGATGGAATAGTCCACGCAGGGGCGCATCCGGCAGTCGTCTGCGGTGTCGAAATTACCGGCGCCGGCAGGGACATTTAGCATTATTTATTTCTATCTTTGCGGCACTCTAAAACGGATACCATGGAATCACTGAGAGAACTATACAGAATAGGAAACGGCCCTTCGAGCAGTCATACAATGGGGCCCAACAAGGCGGCACGCATCTTCGCGCAAAGATGCCCCCAGCCCCAGACTTACCGCGTAACGCTTTACGGCAGTCTCGCGGCCACGGGGCGCGGACACCTTACCGACGTGGCCATCCGTTCGGTGCTCGAACCACTTGCTCCGGTCGAATTCGTCTGGAAGCCGACCGTTTTCCTGCCGTTCCACCCCAACGGAATGCTTTTCGAAGGCATTCGCGACGGCAAAGTCATAGACAGCTGGACCATATTCAGCATCGGAGGCGGGGCGCTCGCTTCGGAACACACAGAGGAGGAGCGCAAACCGAGCGTCTATCCGAAAACCAAAATCGCCGACATATTGGAATGGTGCGACTCGACAGGCTGCGCCTTTTGGGAATATGTCGATAAGTGCGAAGGCCCCGAGATTTGGGAGTATCTGCGCGGAGTCTGGAAAGTGATGTGTCAGGCAATAGAGCGAGGTCTGAACAATGAGGGCGTCCTGCCCGGCGGGCTCGGCGTAAGGCGAAAGGCAGCGACCTATTACGTCAAGGCCAAAGGCTATACGGACAATCTGCAAAGCCGCGGCAAGATTTACGCCTACGCGCTGGCCACCTCGGAGGAGAACGCCTCGGGCGGTGTGATAGTCACGGCACCGACATGCGGTTCGAGCGGTGTGCTTCCCGCCGTGCTGTATCATCTCTCCAAATCGCGCGAATTTCTCGAAATACGAATCCTGCGTGCACTCGCGACCGCAGGCCTTTTCGGCAACGTGGTCAAGACCAACGCCTCGATTTCGGGCGCAGAAGTAGGCTGTCAGGGCGAGGTCGGCGTTGCGTGCGCCATGGCTGCGGCTGCGGCCTGCCAGTTGTTCGGAGGAACTCCCGCCCAAATCGAATACGCGGCCGAAATGGCTCTCGAACACCACTTGGGCCTTACGTGCGACCCCGTATGCGGACTGGTTCAGGTACCCTGCATCGAACGCAACGCAATGGCCGCCGCAAGGGCTTTCGATGCAAATATTTTCGCCACTTTCTCGGACGGCCGCCACACGGTCAGCTTCGACCGCGTGGTGGAGGTAATGAAGCAAACCGGACACGACATCCCTTCGCTATACAAAGAGACTTCGACAGGCGGTCTTGCCAAAATCGGCCGCTGACGAGCCTCGCTCGAAACAGCGGGCGGCATCTTCGAAAGATGCCGCCCGTTTCTTTCGCATCCGTGAAAACGGAACAGCCGCCCGCAGAGTTATTTTTCCGAACAATGGCGTCAGGTCGATATACAGGCCGTAATTCTGGCGCGGCATCGGACGCGAGAGGACCGATTCGTACTCCTCGTCGAAGAGATTGTTCACGGCGAATTTTATTGACAGATTCGCATTCTTGAACCTCAGGGTCTTGGACAGCGAGACGTCGCTCATGAAATATGCGCCCAGACGGCCTATCTTGGTGGCCTTATCGTTGCTCGACGTGGTGAACCGTTCGCTGTAATAGCTCCACTTGTAGGTCAGCGCCCAACCGCGCCATCCGAGCCGTCCCATCACACCTGCCGAATATTCGGGGATATATACCAGCCTGCTTGCCTATCGAGTTGTCCGCCCACGAGAGTGCGGCGCCGTGATTTATGGCCCTTGTCCAGCCGAAATTGCCGTCCATGCCCAGATTCCAGCCGTGAGACATATCCACCGAAAAAAACGGCCCTTGATTTCGACGCCGTAGCTGTGCACTTTCTTTACATTTACGGGCGACCAGAATCCCTTGAACGTGGGCAGCCAGAGTATCCAGTCCGTTATGCGCGAATCGAACGCTGTGGCCTCGCCCGACAATTCCAGACGGCGGTGCGACACTGCGAAAGACACTCCGCCGTCATAGGAGAATCCGCGTTCGGGCCTCAGTTCGGGGTTGCCCCCCGGCATGAAATAAAGGTCGTTGAGCGTAGGAAAACGGTAATTGCGAATTACGGATGCCTTGAATCTCACGTTCCCCTTGCGGCTCAGCAGAAAATCCACGAAACCGGCCGGAATCACTGGCGACGGCTCCGAGCCGAAAAGCTCCTCGCGCAGGGACAACGACACTCCCAATCGTTCCACGGGCTGCCACTTCGCCGATACGAGCGCCGAGAGTTCGAAACGGGCCTGATCGTATCCGATAGTCGCATTCTTCCCCTCGGGCGTAGTTACCGCCTCGTCGATGCTGCGCACCATGTGCTGATAAAGATTGACGTTGGCCGAAAACATCCATTTCGAGCCCACGAAATAGTCCGCCCCTCCGTATGCGAAAAACGAATTAACGTAACTTTGCGAATGCACCATCTCGGACAGCCGGCCGTCTCCCGTATCGCCAAGATAGCGATACAGCATGTCGGTATAGGTATAGCCCGCACGCGCTTCGGCCTTGAAGCGCCCCGACACTTTGTTCCACCCGACCACGGTCCTGAGTGTCTGTTCGTCCTGCTGGCTTTTGCTCTTTTCTTCGGTGCGGTAGGAGGCTTTGAGCATCGGAACGCCGCGGCGCGAATTCATGTACCATGCCGACATGAAGAACCGCCCCGCCCGTCCGCCGTCGAAGTCGAGTTGCTCCATGATGTGGAAATCACGGAACCCGCCGTTTTTGTTTCTCTCTACGGGATACTCGTAACCGGTTATGTTTCCCTGTTCGTCGTAAATGAAATTCTTCTTGCGATAGTTGCGATACTTGAAATCGTTCTTCGAATAGGAGTGAAGCGCCCGTACGGAGTTTTTCCAGCGCCCCGAAGCGTAATCGAGTTTAAGAAACTCGTCGAATGTGCGAAACGAGCCTATGCCCTGAACATATTTCAATCCGAACCCCTCCGAGGCCGCGGGCCGCGTATCGAGCGCCACGGCACCGCCGAGTCCGCCGCCGGTGCGGGAGACGGAGCTGGCTCCATGGTATATTCTGGCATCGTCGATAAAATATGACGGGATGAGCGAAAAGTCCACCTGCCCGAGCATCGGCGAATTTATTTTCATGCCGTTCCATGCCACCTGAGTATGCGACGGCGAGGTTCCGCGCAAGGATACCGTTGCCATCGTCCCGCGGCCGTAGCTCTTGACGAAAATCGTGGAATGCTGTCCGAGTACGTCGCCGATCGAGGTGGTGACGCTTTCATGCAGGACGGTAGAATCCAGCACCGTCTGCTGAACGCCTATCTCGGACATGGGGCGATAGTCGGCGCTCTTTCTGACGGCATCCAAACGCCCGCCCGAAAGCACGTCATCCTGAGCCGAGACGGCCCCGAGGCTCGACAGCGCCAAAACAATCGCAAGAATCCTTTTCATCGCTTCCGCATTACGTTATCTGCCGAGATTCTCGTCCTGAAATCCGAATACTTCGGTCGAAACCTCGCCCAGAATGCCGGCCTGCGCCAGCACGCCGCACTGCACCTTGATGAAGTCTATGAAATCCAGCTTCACGCTCCGCCCGTCGGGATATACGGCATTGTCGATTTTGAAGTATGTCTTGGCTGGGCCGGCTTCCTGATTACCGTCGTCGGAAAGCATGTCGTCTCCGAAGTTATCGACATAGCCAGTTCCGTAAGAGCCCATGACCCACTGATTATTGTCCGGATTTATGTAGACATTGGGTTCCAGACGCGTACCGTAAAGCGTATAAACATCCTGCTCGACCCAAACCGGATAATAGAAATCCTGAATATGGAAAAGCGGCTGGTACTCCACCGTACCGCTGCCGCCCGCATTGTCGGTCCACTGCACGCCGGCCTGCGGAGCCATGGGCCGGTAATAGGTGACGGCATAGCCGCGAGTGACGTTCGTCTGGCTTCCGGCCAGCTCGTACCATTCGTCGTCGGGCAGTCCGTTTCCGTTGTTGTCCTGCATCACCCACACGATGCCCGGCTCCGACGAACCTTCGAACTGGTTGCCCTTTATCGAGAAATCGTACCCCTTGTAAGCGCCGCGATTCTCGATGCTGTGGTCGAACCCGACGATTATGTATCCGCCGAACGTTCCGAGCGAAACGTAGCGTTCGTCTCTCATTCTCTGGTCGGCATAATCGCACGCCTGCTGCACGGTCGAAACGCCCTTGTATCCGCTCTTGGATTCGTTGATGAACTGCCCGGGCGCCGGCGTATATTCGTAAACCTCGCTCCACAGAGCCGACGAGAGCGGTCCTGCTGCGCGTTTTTACATCCGAAGGCTCTGAACAAAGGACCTTCACACTCGCCTGTGCGCTTTTGACGCCGACGATTCCGTCATTCTCCTGCCGTTCGGTAACGGTCAGCGTCACCGTCGTCTCCCCCGTCGAAGAAGGAGTGTAGACGAATGCCGAATCGGTGCAAACCGTCTGACCGTCCACCTCCCAGACATACTGCGGAGAAGAGACGTTTTTCGACAATCGGGTTCAGATAAAGGCTCCGGCCGAGGGCCGTGCTTCGGACGTTCGGGTCGCAGTGCGACGAGAGTACGGGAAACGAAATCTTTATTGGCAGGGTTTCGAGCACCGAGATTTCGAACAGAACGCTTGCGGTGCCGTCCTCGTTGGTTGCCGAAAAGGCCATTTCGAAAACTCCGGCGGTATCGCTGCGGAACTCGTATTTCAAGTCGGAGCCGACCTCCTCGCCGTTGCGCGTCCAAAGCATGGATTCGACTGTCAGGGAGCTTTCGACCCTCGCCTCGAAAACATACGCTGCGCCCGCCAGTGCCTGCAACCCCTGCGACGGGACAGGCAGCGAAACGACGGGCGGTTGCAACGCCAGCACGTCTATGCGCATCTGTTCGCTGTCCATGCCGTCGGAATTTTCGACCACAAGCGTGACGAAAACCTTCTGTTCGCTATCGAACGTCGCCTCGTAGACGCTCTGCCGGCAGACGGTATCTTCTTCGATAATCCAGTAATAAGCGGCATTTTCGCCGTTTTTCACCTGCGGAACGATAGTCAGAGTACGTCCCGCCTTGACTTCATACACGCCGCTGGGAGAGTCGAGCGTGATGACGGGCGGATATTTGGTCGGCAGGACCAAAGTTTCGTCCTTGTTGCAGGACAACAGCAGCGAGAAAACAGAAACGGCTGCGAACAATAATCTCTTTTTCATGTCGTCGGTTTTACTTGAAACAAAATGCGCCCGGGATTATACCCACGCGGAAAGTATCGACCGGTGTCGCGTCCGGCCTGAAACGGTATACGACACCCGGCTGCACGTAATCTATCGCATCGGCCACGTACACCTCCGAGGTTACGGGGTCTACCGCAAGACCGTAATATATCGTGCCTCCGTATTCCAGAAACGGTCTCAGGGGAAGCCGCTGCTCGTCCACGTCCATACGCCACACGTCCCGATTCAGGAAATAGAGCGTGTCGCGACTGCCGTTGAGGCATATTTCGGAAGGGCTGTCGCCGAGCCGGAACTTGAACTGGCGTTCGATGCTGCGGCTGGCGGGATTTATCATGTGCAGCGACGGCGCTTCGTATCCGTAGGGAGAACCCTCGTACCCGCCGTCCGTAATGCACCACAGACGGTTGTTGGCATCCAGAGCCAAGGAAGTGGGCTGAATACCCACCGCAATGGAGTCCACCACTTCGTCCAGCTCCGTGTCTATGACCAGAATCTTGTTGTCGTATGACCAGCAGTTCGTGAAAACGTATTTGTTCCACTGCACCATCTGTTCGGTGGACTTGTGTCCGTTGGTCGATATGCGGCCGGTGATTTCGAGCGTGCTCGGGTCGAAAACGGTGATGAAAAGGGGCGTACAGGTCGGTTACGTAAGCCTTCCTGTCGCTCAGGAAATGAATGTAGCGGGGCGAGGTCAGGCCGTCGAGTACGCCGAGCACCTTGAACGTGCTTACGTCTATGACGAATATGACTCCGGAATTGTTCACGACAATGTAGCCCCTTGCCGTCGCGAATGGTCATCGACTGGGCTACATCGCCCAGAATCATCGAATTGGCACGCACGAAGACTTCGTTCGAGACGCTTTTCCGGCCGATGTCGTAATAGGACAGCGACGCATTGTCGTACATGAAGTTTCCTTCGTTGGTCACGAACAGCCCCCGCGAGGCGCCGATGTCGAAATCCTCCTGTTCGGTAGGCCCGTAGTTCATGCAGCCGCATAAGAACGCGGCAGAAAGAATCGGCAGTATGTAAGTCCTAATCTTCATGAGACTGCTCGCAAATGTAACCATTTCTTTTTATAAACAGGGAACCCAAGACCGGTACGGAACCGGTCTTGGGAGTATCCCATCGAAGTTATCGGCAAATAACGTTTATTTCATATTTCGGACATCCGCTTTCCATGAAACGGAATCCGGCGGACATGCCTGCGAAGACAGCCTGTTCGACTCCTCCGCTCTCCTACTTCTGGACCCTGACGGCAACGTCGTCCATACAGAAATACGCCGGAGTATTCAAGCCGTATTCGCCCACGTCGCTGCTTTCGATATTGAACACGATTTTATTCACGCTCCCGAGCGACGAGAGGTCGAACTTAATCCATTCGGTGACGATTCCGCCCGAAGTCTCGGTACGGAAGTCGGCCAGATATACCTCGGCTGTCTGGGTTTCGGTTCCGTCGGCCTTGTAACCGGTGGCGGTCAGTTTGAGATAGCTTTTCTTCTCGTAACTGAACTTAGTGGCCACAAAGTAGCCGTTCATCATGGCCAGAGCCGTGTAGGTGCTGTTGGTTACCCACATGTGGTCGATTACCGCCTCCTTGGTCGCATCGGAGAAAGTCATCTGAGGACGACAGTCGCTGCTGTACTCGTTGGGTACGATATCCTTGTATCCGTATCCGAAACAGAACGTCTTCGATCCGCGGTGGCCTCCATAGCTCGTATTCTCATCCTTATAATAGACGCTGCACTGATTTGCGTTTCCGGCTGTTTCCATATCATTGAACTGCGATATGAACAATCCGCCGTCGTACATGTAATTCGAACCGGCCAGGGTGTACGTTCCGGAATTATTGCTGAAAAGCAGTCCGGTTGCGGAATCCTCCCAGCTTGCGAAATCGGTATAGAAGTTCGCACCGCCGATATTCGAGGCCATGGCGCTTGCATTCGCGCTTTCGAAATCCACTACCTGCAAGTCGTAGGTAGGCAGCGGCTTGATGCCCGACGTGGTGAGACCCATCGTCTTGGTATAGGTTACGCCGCTTTCGAGAACCTTTTTGGATGTAAACGTCTGGATTCCGGCCGAAGTTTTCACCGTTATTTCAAGTCCGGAAGCGGTATAATCACCCGGGAAAACCATAAGGTTGAGCACGGCAGTGCCGTTTTTGGCAAGACGGACTTCATCCGTAAGCTCAACCTGCGAAGAGAATCCTCTGCCTCCGTCCACCACATTGCCGGAAGCGTCTATGGTCTTGCCCGGAGTCACGGCTCCGCTGCTCAAATCGACGGTACAGTTTCCGGCCAGAGGAGCATCCTCGGACGCAACCTCGATACCCGTTATCATTACGGTGTCGGACAGGCCGTTGCGAACCGTCATCTTCAACAGCGCGAACGCATGTTTGAAATCGAATATCACGTCGCCCTCGACCGGCGTTTTGTCGGCAATGTCCTCGGGGGCATCCATGCTTGCCGAAGCATACAGGAAATCGAGTGCGGCAAGATGCTCCGTATCGCCCGACGAGCGCTGCTTTTGAATCGAAGGCAGGGCGAACGGCACCGCTCCGTAAGGCGTCAGGGCTTTCGAAGCCTCGGCATACGGATAGTAGGCGTAAAAGTTGTGGACGTCGTACTTGGTATTCCAGCCCCAGCGGCCGGTATACTTTATCACCTCGCCGTCATATATTTTCGAAGCTCCGAATACGGCGGACGGAGTGCCGAACCCGCTCTTGACGTCGAGGCAGATGTTGGCGGAAGGTGCATTGTAGAACAGCTTGCCTGCAATATAGCTGTTCTCCCACTCGTAATAGGCTTCGGGCGAGAATACGCCGATTTTTGTCTCCGTCGGCCCAATGCGTGAACAGCCCGCTTGTCGAGGTGCGCGTTGCTTCGGTCTCGGCCGAGAAGTTTATCGTCATCGGAATGCACGTTTCGGGAATCTCCGTTTGCGAACCGGATTCGTCCGCCGGAACCTCCGGCTGGTAATCTTCGGCACAGCCGCATAATGCAGCGGCCAGCATCGTAATATATAAATATTTGATTTTCATATCAGTATATCGTTAATTATTAGAACGTAGTGCTTGTCCATCCGCTGACACCGCTGCTCTGGCGCGGGATTCTGGAAAGATTGACGGAAATCGCTCCGCAGACCTCGGTGGATATTTCGCCGAACGAGGCATTGGAATCGATTGCGTAAACGGCATTGTACACTCTGATGAAGTCTATGCCCACGAGCGAAACGGGGTTGCCCTCGCTGTCTATGGCATTGCTTATGTCGAACTTGTTCGAACCGCGGGTATCCGCATCGCCTCCGACCGTATCGTTGTAATCCGGCGTAAAGGTATCGACATAGCCGTAACCCATCGAGTATTTCATCATGGTAGGCACTTCGATTTTTGTTTCCGCGCAGCGTGAGCGTGTCGCCCTCGAACCATGTGGGCCAATGATTGGTGGAACTCCAACCTATGCGGGCCGGAACATCGCCGCTGCCGCCCTGATTATCCACCCAGTGGATTGCCGTATTGGCTGCGAGGACATCTGGCTTGATGTATTTGATTTCATAATTCTTGACGGTAGTCTCCTTGTCGTAAGACTCGCCTTTGAGTTCGTACCACTCGTCGTCGGGCAGTCCGTTGCCGTTCGAGTCGAACGATACCAGCACGGCTCCGGGCTCGTTTGCGGTCGCAAAGGCATTGCCGTGTATCACGAAGTCGGTTCCTGCGAAGTTGGGCACCGTGTGGTCGAACTGGAACTCGACATAACCGCCGAACATACCCAAGGTAAGTATGGTCTTCTTGCCGACAAGTCCCTGAGCCACGGCAGGAGCACCGTATCCGCCGTTGATATTCTGCCCGGGAGCGGGAAGATATTCCGTTACTTTGGATATCCATTTGGACGATGCCGAGGAGACGCGTCGCGGAGAGAGGATTTCGGCCGTTCCGTAAGACTCGGTAATTTCGCCGACCGTTCCGTAAGAAAGAATCTCGGTGGCCTTGCCGGTACTGATTTTCAGAGCTTTGATATTGCCCATGTTGATTATGTTACCCCTATCCATAGCCATAGACTCGATCGTCGTATTCTCACCGACGGTTACGACTCCACCGGCTTTCAGCGCTCCGGTTCCGGTCACGGTTCCGCTGCCCGAAAGAGTGATGTCTCCGGACGGGAGCTGCATGCCTATATACTTGATGGTCTGACCGGCAGGAACGACTATCTCCACCGCTCCGTCGTAAGGATGATCGTACGATCCGCCGCTGCATATCTCGCTGCCTTCCGTCATGACGACCTTAATAGACTCGACGGCCTTTCTGGTGAAGGTCTTGGGAATGTCCAGCGTAGAGTAGTTGGCGACCTTTTCGGTCAGTTCGAATTCCAGATTCCAAGGAGTCTCCTCGCTGATTCGGGGTTCTATCACCGTACTCAATATATCCGATACTTCATTAAGCGTAGCAGTTTTGATGCCGGCCCGAACCACCTTCGATGCGGTCAGCGTGTAACCGTCGTCGGTAACTCCGATAATGGAAACATAGCCCTCGAACTCACTGTCGGTCTCGGTGAAAAACGGAGCGGACAGCTTGACCTTGGAAGTCGAAAGATTCACCGATGCCGTCCAGCCGCACGGAGCCGTGATAAGCGCGGAACGGATACCCTTGGTCTCTATTTCCAGAGTTTTGCCATAACCGTAATATATGTCGGCGTCGGAATCGTCGGCAAAACGCAGATAGGTGTCGGCGCTGAGCATGGGTACGGAAAACGTACTGCCGTCGGAGAGCGTGAAGGTCACCTGCGTCTCCCCCTTTTCCACCTTGGAAAAGAAAGAATCGCCCTTGTCGCCTTTGTCGCCCTTATCGCCTTTTTCTCCGGTCTGGCCCTGCTCGCCCTTCTGTCCTATCGCGCTGACAGGCTTGCCGTCTACGAGAATCTGCTTCACTCCGTCGCCGGTGTTCACCGTCCAGTACCCGTCGGCATCTATTCCAATGATCGGAGTAACGCCGTCCTTGCCATCCTTGCCGGCCGCCCCGTCATTACCGTCCTTGCCGTCTTCGCCTCTCGGGCCCGTTATGGCAAGCGGGGTCTTTCCGTCCGCCTTGGTAAGAAATTCTCCGTTGAGCGTCCAGTAATAGATTCCGTCGGTACCCCTGCTTTACGCCGATGACAGGCGCCACCGCATCCTTGCCGTCCTTGCCATCCTTACCGTTGGTAATGGATATGCTCGTACCGTCGCTCATCTTCACATCGTAACCGGTAGATGTCTCCACCACATCGGTAATGACCTTACCGCTTTGGGCCTTGGAGAGGATGTCCTGAATCTGGGAAATCTCCCCGTTCATGCTCTCGATTCGTTTTTCCACGGCCGTCAGACGAGTATCCAAATCATCGAGACGGCCCTTTATGCCGCTGTCGTCGTATTCGTTGTTACAACCGACCAACGCAGTCAGGCACAAGAAAAAGTTAAAAAAATCTTTTTCATTTCCATAACAATATATTAAGTTCGCTTCTTACGCCGTTTTGCAGCCCGACACTCTGCCGGCCCGACGGTTTTTCGACCGTATGTGCTGCGATGTGGAAATGAAAAAACGCAATGACTGCGGACACGTAAGTCCGTCCGGCAATGCCCGAAAACGTTTTGCCTCTCTTCTTTTAGAGGTCCGGATGAAAGACTGGATTTCGTAGAAAAATATACCGGAGCATCATCCCAGACTTCTAACCCGTTCGCCGCAGGTATCAATCTCAAACCGTTACAGGCAGGTCTTCTGACTTGTCTCCTACCGAATTTCCGGCGCCTTCCCGACCCGTAAAAGGTCAGTGGCAAAAGATGCCGAATCGGGTGTTTCCGCTCCTTTCACGGAAACGAGACTTACAGCAGCGGGAACTGTTGCCGAATCGCACGGCATTCCCATTTAATCCGTTCTCTGCAAGAGAGATTCCGGAACCTGTACGCAGCAAAAAAATATCATATTCGAACATAAATAAAAAAATTTTTCACATTTTTTGCTCGATTTTTCCTTCGGCTAAGGAACGGACTTTGCCGATGTCCGAGAAAAACGAACGACACAATGGGAAAAACGTTTCGACGATAAATTCGCGCTGGTGACCTCCTCGACCCGAGGCATAGGTCTGGCATGCGCAGAGCGTCTGGTGCGCGAAGGCGCGAAAGTATATCTTGCGGTGCGGCGAGTGGAAGCCGGAAAGCAAATCGCACGACTCATGGAGGCCGAGGGCGGAAAGGCCGGCGTCGTATACTTCGACGCCACCGTACCGGAAACTTTCGAATCCATGATTGACGACACGCTGGAACGCGAAGGGCGGTTGGATATTCTGGTCAATAACTTCGGGCACACCGACGTCGCAAAGGACCTCGACCTGTTGCAGGGCGACACGCAGGCGTTCTTCGACATCGTGAACATCAATCTCAAAAGCGTTTACATACCCTGCAAGGCCGCCGTTCGGAGCATGCTGGAAACGGGCGGAGGGAGCATCGTGAACATATCCTCGGTAGGCGGCGCCATTCCCGACCTCTCGCGCACGGCCTACGGAGTGGCCAAGGCGGCAATCAACTTCCTGACCCGCGACATAGCCGTGCAATACGCCGCCTCGGGCATCAGATGCAACGCCGTACTTCCGGGCATGACCGCAACCGACGCCGTGGCGGACAACATGTCGTCGCAGTTTTCGGACACATTCTTAAAAAACGTCCCTCTCGGGCGCGTAGGCCGGCCGGAAGACATCGCCGCAGCCGTCGCGTTTCTCGCCTCGGAGGAAGCATCCTACATAACCGGACAAATTCTGCCTGTTGCCGGCGGCTTCGGAGAACCCACGCCTCTGTACGGCATGTACTCCGCCGCAGGCAGGCGCAGTTAGCCGCCGTGCGATTTTTTTCAGCCGGAATATTTGGATTCCGCCACAATAACATATATATTTGTAAATACATCCATTAAAAACTGTCCGACCATAAGTTTCCGTTCGGCGCGAGCAAACGGAAAGCTTTGATACTCCTTTCGAAAACTAAATATTAATCATGAACAAACTGTTAGCCCTGCTTATAATCGCAGTCTCGATGTTCGTCTGCGACCCTCCGCTTAATTCGGGGGCCAAGTTCCATATCAAGAACCAGACCGACATGAAGTCTGAACATCGCGCTCGGCGGTACATACATAATATTGCCGGCAGGAAAGACGCACACGATTAAAGCCAGTGAAAACTACAACAGCATTTTCGACCACGAAATTGCAAGGCTGAACATCTGCTCCGTGTTCTCGGACGAGACGATGCTGCGGACGTGGAGACATTCACAGCGCAACGACGGCGGCAAGCAGTTCTTCAACGAATTTTCGTGGACACGCGGCCGAGAGTCGGACGACGGAGACATTTATGTGACTTACACCTTCGTCATAACACCGGAAGATTTAGGACTGCAACAATGAGAAACTTGATTTTACCGCTCGCCGTGTGCCTGTGCCTTTCGGGTTGTTTCGGGAAAGGCAAGCCTGTATATACGTCATGGAGCGTAAAGAACTGCACGGACCGCGTTCTTACGCTCCTCGTTGCCGGAAACGACCTTTCCCTTGCTCCGCAAGACGAGAAATTGGTTGCCGACGACTACAAATACAACTACTCGCGTCGGAAAACCGATGAATCCCAGTCATTCGAAGCCCTTAATTACAGAGGAGAAATCAGTCTTTACATCGACGGGAAACCGCTGGCGAGCTGGAAACCAGTATACTACGGCAAACAGTATCCCGCCGGTTTTCATTTTTTCAACCCGTCGTGCTGGACCTACCGGTTCGAGAAGCCGGACACCCACATTTGGACGCTGGAAATACACCCCGAAGACATCGGACAGCAAACAGAATAAAGCCATGAAAACAATCATAAAACAGACGCTTCCGGTCCTGCTCGCACTGTGCATGCACGGATGTATAGTAGCGGACTACCAGACGGATATCAGCTGGATTGTCGAAAACAAGACCGACAGGACGATTACGGTGTCCGTCATGAAGTCATCCTCGGGCGGAGATTCCAGAACTCTGGCTCCGGGCGGCAAAATGGACATCGCCCCCGAACAGTCGCTCTTCGACAGCAAACGCAAAATATCACGAACGGCGAGTTTCGCCTATATGCCCGCAAAAAGAGAAATGTTTCGTCCTTTCCGATACGGAAATTCTTCGTATATGGCGCCGGTCCGAGAAAAACGACGAAGGCAAACAGTTCTTCAACCCTTCATCATGGCATTGCGATTCGGATGAAAAGAACGGCCTTTCGACATACGTCTGGACATTCCAGATTTTTCCGCAGGATTTGGGAACCGACTGACATTCAGAAATAGACATGCGGTCTTCCGGCCAAATACCCGTCAGGCCTCTTTCGCCCGTGCGTTCCATACCGTAAGGGCGCAGAGCACCGACAGAACGGCCGCACCCAACCAGAACCACGACACCACGGAGAAATCGTAAAAGAATTTCAAAATATTCATAAACCGCCCCCGTTAATCGTGAAGGCCCCTGTCTTTAAGATACTCTATCAGATATGCCGGTCTGTCGGTCTGAATAATGCGTGCGCCGCAGGTATCTATGAGAAACCCGTAAGCGGCCTCCCTGTCTTTCAGTGCCGCATCGTCGTCGTATCCGGCGCACAGCGTATCCCAGAGCGTATTGTACCATATGAGCGACTTGCCACGCAGCTTTTCGGGCATTGCCGCCGGCAGCGGGTTGCTGCGGTCGGCGCACAGAAGTTCGAAAGCCGCAGGGCGCATGTCTTGCACGAAAACATCCACGTCCCGTTCCGCATCCGGCTTGTCGAGGTTCACAATCGGCATGTATATCACGTCTTTCAGATAACGGCCGAACTGCTCGGCGACTTTCTCGGGGCTTTTTCGTGCCTTTCATTATTATCTGCTGCGTGGTTCCGGTCTTTTTGAGCAGGGCGTACACTTGGTCGAAATAACGGTCGGCCTTGTCCAGATTTATCATCACCCGTCCTTTGGCCAGAAGCAGAGCCTCTTCGAGCGTCGGCACGACCTCCTTGGTTTTGATTGCGCAACCGTTTCTAAGCCTGAGGGTCTTGATTGAATCCAGCGTCCACTCGCTCACGGGACCTTTGCCCGTGGTGGTGCGGTCCAGACGCGAGTCGTGCATAAGAATCAAAAACGCTGTCACGGGTTCTCTGCACGTCCAACTCCACTATATCAACTCCCATTTCGATGGCGCTTTCGATTGCCGGCAGAGAATTTTTCCGGAAACCCTCGCCAGTCGCCTCTGTGAGCGGCCACTAAAAACACCGCTCTCGTCCGTCGAAAGCAAGGCCCGACGGATTCGCTCCGCACGGTTCGCCCCTGCCGTCAGGGAGCACTGCAAGAGAGCAGCAGCAACGGGCAGGATACGATAAGAAGTAAAAGTTTCTTCATGCTTATTTTCGTTTACCGTAGTCTTTAAGGAACCGTTCCAGCTGCGCCACGGCACGGCCTCTGTGCGAAACGGCGTTTTTCTGTTCGGGGGACATTTGCGCGAAAGAGACGGAAAACCCCTCGGGCCTGAACACGGGGTCGTAGCCGAAACCGCCTCCGCCCGTCGGCCTGTCGAGAATATCGCCGTTCACCACCCCTTCGAAAAGATACTCGCGGCCGTCCAGAATCAACGCTATGACGGTTCTGAAACGGGCCGAACGATTTGAGCATCCTTCGAGATTGGCCAGAAGCAGGCGTGTATTCGCATCGAAATCGTGCCCGTCGGTCGCATAGCGGGCCGAATGCACCCCGGGAGCACCGCCCAGAGCATCGACTTCGAGACCCGTGTCGTCGGCGAAGCAGTCCGCTCCGGTAGCCTCGTGGACGAAACGCGCCTTCTGCAAGGCGTTGCCCTCGATTGTGGTTTGCGTTTCGGGAATGTCGCCGGTGATTCCGCATTGCGCGAGCGAAACCAGCGTAAAACTGTCGCCCACTATTTGCTGCACCTCGGAGAGCTTGTGGGCGTTGTTGGTCGCAAAAATGAGTTTCATCGTATTTTTTCGAGCAGAGATAGTTTGTAGTCGGCGTCGATTTTGTCGATGATGGTCTTGACCACCTTGTCGAGTTCGCTGCCTTCGGTGTAATCCGCCGCGCAAACGTGATTGACGCGGTTTTCGCGAATCAGGCTCTTGCGATCCATGCGTTCATCGTCCGAGGCGGGATTGTAGACGGCGATGGAGTGCCCGCCGGAACTCTTCACGAGCCGCATGCAAGGGATGTCGGTAGTTCCGTCGCCGAAATATATCATGTGCTTGAACGGCACGGGGCGTTTCTCCTCGGGGATGAAACGATTGACCGCCTTGCCGTCGTAGACCGACTCCACACCCTTGTTTATCTTGAATATGAACTGCGTCTTGTTGGTGTAGTTCACCGCCACTGCCGGCCAGTAGGCTATTCCGTCCACGTCGTAGAGGAACGAGCAGGCGTAAATCTTGCGGAATTCCGAAGCAATGGGCGTCCCTTCGATAATCTCCTTGATTCCGGAAGAATTTATGTAGTGCAGTATGCGTATGCCCTTGGCCGCACCGTAGGCGTTTATGCGGCCGAACCACTCCCGCACGCCGCGGTAAAGTTCGATGTTCTTGCCCGAATCCTGAAACGCCTCGCGACGCAGCGACAGTCCTTTGCTTCTGGCCTCGTGTATCATCTTGGCCATATATGTCAGAATCGGGTCGGCATCCTGACTCATGGCCAGCTGGCGGCTGTCGTCCCAGAATTCGGCGTTGCTTTTGCCAACCGTGGGAATGAATTCGTACTCCTGCATGTTGCCGGGCGAGAGCGTCCCGTCGAAATCGTAAATCAGCGCGACGGTGTATTTGAGTTTCTTTGCCATTTTTCCTGCGAATTTGTACCAAAGATACGAATAAACGATGGCAATGTCAAATTTATTTGAACATTGCCGAGCGGGAGTATCTTCGGCGAAGTCAAAGATACGAATAAGCCGAGTGCAAAAAGCAAATTTATATTTGCATTTTTGCCGAGGCGAAGTATCTAAGTCGAAGCCAAAGATAGGAATAAAATCGGATAAAACGGGCGCTCGGAGTCTGCTACAATCAAGCCGTCAAAGAACTCGCATCCGCTTTCCCGAACGAAAAGTATTGTCGCTGCTATACAAGGATACCCGTTTTAGGCGGGACAAATTACCGAATTCTCGGCCTTACGTACTTATCATCCGATGCAGTAAACACCAGCCCCGGCAGATGCCTGTCGGCATGCGGGTAGCTCAATGTATCGAGCAACGAAAGATTATCGGCCGATACGGCATAGTATCGTTCGGAGCTGTCGTCCTCGACGCATATCGTCCAGTCGAGCAGTGTCCCGATAATCGACATCGACTCCCGTCGGGGATTGAATACGACGCCTTCGACACGGCAGACCTCGTAGCCGGGCATCGTAAGAGCATAGAACCCGTGGTTTTCATCGGTCATCAGCGCGAGTGTACGACGGTTCCGAAACTCGGTGATGAAGAGATGTTCGAGGCGGACACCCTGTGGCACCGGGATGGCTCGCACATAGGGACGGCCTTGTACCATCTTGAAATGAAACAGCCGGCGGTCGGCATCGAGCAACACATAACCTTCGTCGTATTCCTTGCGGGCCGTAGGGTTCCCTGCGAACGCATATACGGGAAAATGCACCCCTTTGCGCACAAGCATCCGGGAAAAACGTTCGCTTTTCTGCATATCGACACGGTTCGTCTCCATATCGACGAACTCGATTCCGTCGCCAGTCATGCGGAACGCATCCGAGGGCATTTCGAGATCCACGCGGCCCGACATCGATTCCATCAGAAATCCGAGTCCTGTCGAGGGCGTGTTCACTTCTTTTGGGTGTCGAACGAAATACGAACGTTCCCTGTCTGCGCTTCGCGCGGTGTAATCGCACGACCGGCAATCGAATCTGGGAAACGTCCATCGGCCACGAGTTGCCGCGCGTAGAAGAGCGGCAGCAGCGAGTCGAACTGTCGGCGGGTATAGGAGCGGCCTTTTCGATCGAGGTATTCGACCTTGTCTTCTCCTCTGGGCATCGAAACGAAGTCGCCCAGCACCTCGCTATAAAGGGTAAAAGGCGTATTTTGGGGTTTTACCGTAAAATAATTGACGGCCCACGGCAACTGCCACAGAATCAGTATTGCGACGAGGAACCAAAAAAACAGTTTTGCAAAACGTGTCATATCCGAAGTGATTTACGAGTTAATCCTTCCCGGCCATGAAATGCACGACGGAGAGCCATGCGAGCGATGCCGAGAGCAGTGTGACGAGTACCAGTACGGGAAAGAATCCGCCGAAAGCACACGGCACGGGTGCGAGGAAAAAGATGCGCAGCAGCAATACCGACATGAAGATACCGACAATGCGGAATTTCCAGGTCGGTTCGAGTATCACCCACGCCCCGAACAGATAGGCTGCCACACCGGAAAGATACCATGGCATCGCCGTGCCGACGATATTCGCCACCAGTTCCACGGCCAGAATCGGTACGGAGCCGGCATAGAGAATCATAAGGTTTATTCCGAATACGGCCACGAGCGCCAGCAGTCCGAAGCAGAGCATCGTGCCCAATGTCACGAGAGCCGGAATCGGAAGGTGAAGCGTGAGTTTCAGGCATTTGCGCTGCATCTCGGGCACGAATTGCACGACGGCGAGCAGAAGTCCGACTATCAGCGGCAGGTATTTCATCTGGTCTATGAACACGGCGTTGCGCGTCACCATCACTTCCCAGATATGTCCGGCTCCCGTGAAAGCGAGAGCCCTGTGCAGTTTCAGCATGGCATAGCCCGCGAAAGCACACGAAATCACGGCGCTGATCAGAAGATACCAGCGGGTTTTAATCCATTCCTTATATAATATAGCTTTCCACATATGCGTCATCAATATTTTCCAGTCAAACCGATAAAAGGCGTCTTCGAGGCTCAGAGCCTGTGCTTCCAAAGTTTCGCAGGCAATCCCCGCATGGGAGAGTTTTGTCCGTATCTGCTCGGGTGTGTCGAAGGAATACAGCTCGGCATGGCCTTTCAGTATCGACGGGTGGTAAATGCCGTCCCCGTCTGGAAGCGGAGTCCTGTCGGAGCAGGGGAACGTATAACGGCGGAATGTCCCGAGCAGTTCGTCGATGGGCATCTGTACGAGGATACGTCCGTAGTCCATGATGATGCAGTCGTCCACCAAACGTTCCATGTCCTGAATGATGTGCGAGGTGAGGAACACGGTCTTGCCTTCGGCTTTGGCGAATTCGCGGAGATATTCGACGAACAGTCTTCGGTAACCGGGATCGAGCCCCATTGAGAAATCGTCCAGCACCAGCAGGTCGGCGTTCTGTGCCAGAATCAGTCCCAGTGCTACCTGCGACCGTTGGCCGCACGACATGCGCGAGATGCGCTGCCCGGGAGCCACTTTCAACTTCTCCATCAGTCCGTAATAGGCATCCCTGTTCCATGCATGATAAAAAGCCGCATAGAACCGCTCGATTTGTTCTATCGACATGAACTGGTATTGCACATGCCCTTCGATCAGCAGGCCGATGCGGCGACGCGTGAGTGGCCGCATCCGGCGGATGTTTTCTCCGAAGATACGACACTCGCCGCTGCGGGGTTCGAGATACCCGCTCAGAATGTTGATCGTTGTGGTCTTTCCCGTACCGTTCTTTCCCAACAGACCGAGGATACGGCCTTTGGGAACATCGAACGAGAGGTTTTCGTAAATTTTACGCCGTCCGTAGTAATGTGTCAGATTGCGGCATTCGATAACGGATTCCATATGCCTTGTCATTAGATAAGTAAGAATAACAGCGGAACGAGTATACCGGCAGCCAGTTCTATACCGCCTCGGCACCGCAGCCCCTTGGGGCCATTCACGATGACTAATCCTGTGAACGTGATGAGAATGAGCCCTCCGCCGAAAATGTCGGCGAAGGCGGTCCACCACGATCCCGGATTGTAGTGCAGTTTCGTCAGCGCGCTCCACACAGGACGCCGCGTCAGCCGTTCGACGACCGCCTCGCCGCTTTGCGTGTCGGCCACGAGCGACGAGCCGCCTTCGAGGAAGATTTTGAGCGTATGCCCGTCGGGAAAGTAGTGCTTCACGTACCTCTGCCCGACGCCGGCGCGTTCGAGCAGCGCCTCAGCGTCGGCACGCGTGAAACGCTCCTTCTGCGGAAGCGGAGCAGGGAGTGTCAGATGCGTTTGCGAAACCGAATAGTTCGGATTGAAAGTGTCGCGGTGGTTCATCGCAATGCCCGACAAGGCGTAGATGAGCACCATCCCCGCGAAGAAATACGAGAGGTCGCGGTGCAACACGCGGCACCAGCGTCGCAGCACGCTATTGTTCAATTTCATACGAGGTCGCCGTCACGTAGTAAAACGAAAGGAAGTCCTTGCCCTCGGCGGTCTTGCGGGCGGCAATCTTCGCTCGAAAGTCGGCGATACGTTCCGCGACGGTATTGGCCGTCTCCTGCCGTGCGGCCTTCTCGGCATCGCAGCCGGCTTCGGTCGTGCCGTGCCGTTCGCCGGTCTGCGCCTTCGCCTGCGCTTCCCATGCCATGAGGTAGGCCTCGTCCACGCGCTGCTCGTCGAGCGTACCCGTGACGCGCACGATGCGGTTCACGCACTGCGGATCGAAGCTGCCCAGCTCGCCGCTTTCGACGCGAATGATCTGCGTATCGTCACTGCCCATGAGGAATATCTTGCGCGCGCCGTGCTTGCACGTATGGGTACAGACGCCCTCGATCGTGACGGTCTTACCGGCGAGCGAGTCGGCCGAGGCCAGCAGTTCGTCTATTTCCAGCACGTCCGCCTGTTCCGTCGGGACGCTCTGTCCGGTCGCAGCCTTTTTCGATGAGTTGCCGCTGCAAGCGGCAAACAGAAAGCGCCCCGCACACCGCGGCTGCGCAAATCGAATGTAAAATGTAGCGTTTCATTCCGTTTATATATTTGAATCGAAGTATCGGTTCGAATTGATTCGAAACCTTAAATTTTTCGCGAACAAAAAGTAGACCTTCCGGTTCGATTTTTCAATCGCTAAAAATGCCGTATCATACACTGAGAATTCCTAAAATTTAGGTATTGACGCGCCATGTGGAAATATATTCCTTTGTCACGTCGTAAAAAAACATTACTCAGTAATCCATCGTGAGGTCTTTTTACTCTTTATAATATTATATTTATCTTTTCAATCGCGCAGACCGTTCGGGCTCAAACCGATGTTACCATTAAAGTAATCGACAGTCTCGATTCATCGCCCATTGCATATGTCGCCTGCTCCATGACCTCTGTCCAGCATACCGACAAGGTCTATCGGCAGGTGTCATCCGCAGACGGAATCTGCACGTTTGCCAATATCCGGACAGGTGATTACCTACTGGAAATCGTAAATATAGGTCAAAGCAGAACATGCCGGATCAAAGTCACGGAGACGCCCCGGCAATATTTCAGAATCGCAATGCAGTTCGATGCCATCGGAATCGAGGAGGTCACCATTACGGCCAAGGCGGGCAACGGCATCACCTCGTCGTCGGTAATCGGACAGGATGCAATCCAGCATATTCAACCTTCGAGTTTCGCCGACCTTCTGGAACTGCTTCCCGGCGGTATGGCACATGATCCCTCTTTTAAGGCTGCACAAACCATACGGCTTCGCGAAGCCGATCCGATTTCTTCCTATTCGACATCATCGTTGGGTACTCAATTTTTGATAGACGGCATACCGATAAATATGGATGCGAACTTGCAGGCATCGCCTGTCTCTTCGACATACGGGTCGTCGTTCGTCGGAGCCGGTGTCGATATGCGTTCGATATCGACCGATAACATAAAATCGGTGGAAATAGTACGCGGCATTCCTTCCGTCGAGTATGGAGACCTTACGAGCGGACTCGTCAAAATCGAGCGCAAGCAGGGCGGCAAAGAGTTCGAGGCACGCTTCAAAGCCGACATGAGCAGTTATCTCCTGTCGATTGGCAAAGGTTTCGAATGGTCGCGCAATAAGGATAGAAGATGGACGTTCAATGCCGACCTGAGTTATCTGGATACGCACAACGACCCGAGAAACACGCGCCAGAACTACAAGCGTCTGACCGGCAGCGTGCGTGCGGGTTATCACGGCCGATTCTCCGAGGCGTTACGCTATTCGGTCGGCATGAGTGCCGACTACACGGGCAGTTTCGACAACGAGAAGTCGGATCGAGACCTCGACAATGGGACTGGCGGTCCTATCGAACGATACAAGTCTTTGTACAACAAGTTTGTTACAAAGGTAGACGGGCGCCTGTACAGCATGCGCGAGACATCGTTTTTCCGTTCGTTGAACCTTGCGGTATCATATACAGGAGAACTCGACAAAATCGAACGTTGGAAATTGGTCGAATTGGGTATGGACACTCCGGTATGTACGGCACAGCAGGAGGGTGAGCACGATGCGACGATTGTCCCGTTTTCATACGATAGCGAACTTACGATTGACGGAAGGCCTACGTATATCTACGCCAATGCCGTTGCCAATTTCTCCAAATCGTCAAAGCGTGCCGATATCGGATTCAAAGCAGGCTCGACATGGAATTATACCGGAAATAGAGGCAAGGGGACCATTTTTCGATCTGACACGCCCATTCAGTGCGGACATGAACGTCAGACCCCGGAACTTTGCCGACATTCCGGCGATTAACCAGTTTCATCTCTTTGCGGAGAACAACAACGTTTTCCGTTTTGGGAATTTTGTTATAAAGACAATGGTCGGAATCCGCACGATGACGCTCGCCGGGCTCGACAGACGCTACCGGCTCAGCGGAAAATGGAAATTCGATCCGCGTATAAATATGCGTGTGGAGATTCCAAAAATCAATGTCGGCGGCCGCCCGCTCTACATTGCCTTGTCCGGCGGCTGGGGCTCGCACACCAAGTTCCCGACTGTCGAGCATCTCTATCCCGATGCAATGTGGTATGATATAGTCCAGCTCAACTACTGGCCGGCAAATCCTGCAATGCGCCGTGTGAACATGGCGGTTTTCCGCATCGACCGCACCAACTACGGCCTCGATGCCGCCCGCAACTATAAAGCCGAAGCTTCGGTGGAAGCCCGGTGGGGAGACTGGTCTTTGGACGTAACGCTCTTCCGGGAGGACATGCGTTCGGGATTCCGCAGCAGCAACACTCCGGTGCGCTATATCTACAAGGATTACGACGAGACGGCAATCATCGGCTCGACACTCGGAGGACAGCCTCCGCAGCTGTCGAACATCCCTTATGTCGCCGACACCCTGCTTACTACATACGGGTTCTACACGAACGGCAGCCGCACGCTGAAAAAAGGCGTGGAATTTACACTGGTCTCTCCGCGCATAAGGGCGATCCGCACACGAATCAGTGTAAGCGGGGCGTATTTCAACACGGTCTACCAGAACAGCCAGCCGGAGTATTACCGGCCATCCTCCTCTGTGGGCGGAAAGGCTTATCCGTATATCGGCTATTACGAGGATATCGACAATTATCTGCGCGAGAGGTTCAACACCAATCTTTCGACAGATACGCAGGTGCCGCGTTTCGGGTTGATTCTCTCGACATCGTTTCAATTTCTGTGGTTTTCCGGGTCGCAGTCGCAGTGGCGGAATCCCGAACCGATAGAGTATATCGACAAGAATCTCGAACGGCATCCGTTCACAGATGCGAGTCGGGACAACGGAGTTCTAAACCAGCTCGTGCGCTCCTATAACTCCGTTTCGTACAGATACACGCGGATACCGTTCCAATTATGTGTAAATCTGAAAGTTTCCAAGAAATTTTCCAAGGACCGCATAACGGTGGCCCTGTTCGCCAATAAGATATTCGATGTTTCCCCCTCCTATCTCTCTCCGCTCGGAGTCAAGGTCCGTCGTGAGGTCTCGCCCTATTTCGGCATGGAGCTAAATCTGAAATTATGAAAACGATATATTCAATGCTTCTTCTGACGGCGATACTTTTCCTGACATCATGCGAGGTGGACGGCGGTGAAAATATCTATTCGGAGGTGGATTTCTCGGTCTGCCTGCCGGACAGCGCCCAGATAGCGATACTCCGAATCGACTATACGCTCGAAGGAACTTTCCTCCGCAACATCAATACCCGCCACGAGTACACTCTGCCGGCCTTTATAAACAACCGCTGCCATATAAGGCTCCGAAAGGGAATCTATGTGCTCTCGTTCGACGGCACCGCTACGCTTGCCGACGGTACGGTGCGGCGTGTCCGTTTTGCCGGACATTCGGTCAATCGCGATGCCTTGTCGCTTACCGGCGATTATGAAACGATATTGTTGAATCTTGCCTACCTGCCACAATGAGACATTTAGCGATATCGATGCTCCTGCTCCTGACAAGCCTGCAAATATGGGCCCGGACCGATACGGTCTCTACCGATATCAACCGAAGCACTGCGGAACGGTTGGGCGAAAGGGCGGCGTTGCTTGCCCGACACTACGGACAGATTACCTCGAACCGTTATTTCCAGTACGAGACATCGTTAAGTACCGTTACCGCAGGCTGGAAGTCCCGATACGAAAAAAATGCCGTTGCCGTATGGCAGGGCGACCGAGCCTCGACAGGTCTGTTTTCCGCCGACTCCTATCTCCGTTTCGGAGGCAAGTCGGTCGCGTTCATCGGTGCCGAATATGAAAACGGGATTCTCGACAACGTGGACTGGAATTCCACAGCCGACTACGAACTGCTCTACCCGTATGTTCTTATCGGTTCTGCAAAGGGCAAGGTGCATCATGAACTATACTCATTCTCGGGCGGCTGTGCAGGCCGATTCGGAAAGTGGGTGTACGGAGTGAGCGGCGGTTACAGAGCCTTGCACGAATATCGGCGCATCGACCCTCGCCCGCGCAGCAAGGTCAATGATTTGAAGATAGAGGCATCGCTCAGCCGAATGATAGGACGGCATTATGCGCTCGGCACGGCGGCGGACATCCGGATTTACAAACAGATGATGGACGTAAGCTATTTCAACGAAGCGGGCGCCTTTACCCCGCAGTACCACTACATCGGACTCGGACAGACCTTCGGACGTTTCGACGGAACGACCTATACGGAGACGCGGCACAAGGGATTCGGCTACGGATTCCGGCTGTCGCTCGTCCCGACCGGAAGAGACGGTTTTCTTGCTACTCTCGCCTACTCCCGACTGAAAATGAATCGGCAGCTTCACGAGATCAACGAAGCTCCGATTACCGTGCTTTGGACTGACCGTTGCGAAGCGGGTCTGGCCTACAATGCTAAAAGCGATGCGTGGAATTATACGCTGTCGCTGGGCGGGATTTACGAGAGACGGCAGGGTGAGGAAGCGGTAATAGACAACGGGCTTATGGGAGAGTTCAAGATATTGGACAGACACACCATGTATGACCGCCACAGATATTGCGCGACGTTGAATGCCGTTGCCGAGTGGCATCACGACCGTCATTGCGTAACGGTAGCGTCAGAGGTGCAGGTCGAATCGGATAAAGAGAAATACCGCGATCCGGCAAGTGTAATTTCACACACTTCGCTGCGTGCAGGAGTTCAAGTCGGATACCGGAGATTATCCGGACCGTGGCTTTTCTCGGCTGCCGTTTCGGGGGATTACCGCACCTGTCCTGCAAACCTGTTTTCAATCCCGTCATCGGTCATGCCGGAGTTGTCGGACTATCTGTCGTATACACGGTTTCGGACCATAGACGACTGTTTCGTATTGCAGCCCCGATTGTCGGTGCAGCGCCGATTACAACGGGCAGGAGCCGTCTTTATGTCGTTGCTGTACCGGCAGCTGTTCCACTCTTACGGATTATCGCTTGCCGCAGAGATTTCTCTCGGATACAGATTTTTGAAATATATATACAATCCAATAATAACAAAAGTATTATGATGAAGACAAACAACTTTTTTTCAATCACTTCGGAGCGCAGTGCTCCTGGTGATGGCAGCCGGAACGATTGCAGGCTGCTCCAATGATGATGCTCCGGATTTCCTGACCATCGAGACACTCAGCCAAAGCGGCGGCAAGGATTTCACCCTGCCGCTCGAAGGAGGCGAGCAGACAATCGCCTTTAAGGCATCGGGAAACTGGACGGTTACGACCGACAACCAAGACTGGTATACGGTAGCTCCCGCAAACGGCAAGGGAGACGCTACGATAACCATTACCGCCGAGCCGTTCGACGCATACAGCGCTCCGTCATTCTCGCGTATTGCACAGATTACGATTGCCTGCGGCTCGCTGTCGGAGCAATTATCCGTAATGCAGTCCGACCCGTCCGCTTCCGAAGATCCGGTGTCGTCTACAATTAAATCGCGCGCCCGCGGAGGTGAAATGACAGTCGAAATACCGGTAGCATTGGCATATTCGGTCGTCGTCGATGACACTTGGCTCACAGCCTCGGCGGATGCAGGTGTGCTGACTTTGAATCTGACTCAAAACACCGGCTCCGAGGACAGAAAAACGGTCGTTAAAGTGATGTCCGGCAACGGTGAAAACGAGATTGCGAGTGTCGGTATCACACAAAGCTGGCGCAATGTCGAGCCGGGCGAACTGCTTATAGAGGAGATTTACTTCACAGGAACGCCGCTTCCTTCCACCGGTAAGACCAACACGAAGAACAAAGACCAGTATTTCCTGATTACCAACAATACGGACGAGCTGCTTTATGCGGACGGACTGCTGATCATCGAGTCCAAGAACCCTAATGCTGGATCTACATGGAAGGAGTTCAAAGAGCCTATTATCGACGAATACTGCGAGGCCGGCGTGGTGATGTGCATCCCGGGATCCGGCACCGACAATCCGCTCGAACCCGGAGAGTCGCTCGTCATTGCCTCCAACGGTCTCAACTACAAAGAGGGATACACGGGAACATCCGGCACGACCGTCGAGATGAATCCCAACGGACTCGATCTTTCGAAGGCGGATTACGAATGGTACACCAAATCGACCAACAGCACCATCGACATCGATATTCCGGAAGTACCGAATATAGATATATGGTTTAGTTATACGCTTTCTATTCTGGTGCTTCATGACCGCGGTTTCCAAAGCTACGCCATTGCCATGCCGCCTGCTACGATGACAATGGAAAAGTTCCTCGAAGATTATAACTGGGCGGGTGCTGAATATATCAACCATACGCTTGCCGGCGATTTCGAACAGACCCTGTCTCTGGCCTACAAAGTCCCCAACAAATGGATTATCGATGCCGTGATGTGCACCGTGCCGAGTGTAAACCAGACACGCCAGTTCTCGACGACACTCGATGCCGGCTGGACGTATGCTTCTCCGCAGAATATAGACATGGACGCTCAGAGGTACGGTTATAGCGTACAGCGCAAACGCGATGCGGAAACCGGCAAATTAATCGATACGAACAACTCCACTAACGATTTCATTCCGAACGCCACTCCGAGCCTCCGCGGAAAATAGACAATCGGACTTTTTGCAGCGCCCTCCAACCGTGCGCATCAAATAAAAAAACGAGAAAAAGCGATGTTGCAAACCGGCGGTTTGCAACATCGCTTCCTTTTTGGGCCGCGGAAATGCGGCCGCACTCATGCCGGTTCTAACGGTAAACTATCTCCGTCTGCTCCGGAATATATGTAGTGCTGCGGTCGTAGGTGATGTATCGGATGCGCTGCGACGAATCCATGAACAGCGTCGTAAGCGTAGCCATGCCGCTGCAATTCAGGCTCTGTCAGTTTCGGATTGACAGAAATGTCCAAATCCTTCAAAGAAGAACATGAAGAACCGGAAAATTTCTCCAATTCGGGATTGCCGCGCAAATCCAAAGCGGAAAGATTGGGACACCAATCAACACATAATGTCTTCAACTTAGAAAGCATCGAGACATCCAACTTTTCGATGTTCATTTGAGCGACAGACAGGTCCTCGATATCGGGACACCCCACAAGGTTCAGACTCTGCAAACCAGAACTGAAAATAGTCAATTTTTTAAGTCCCAATGCGGATACGCTAAGCGAAGATGCTTCGGTATATCCGGAAACATTAACTCTGAACGTCTCGAAACTGGATCCGAGTTCGATAGACGTACACGGTATTTTCACGGTTTTGAGCAGCGGGTTGGCACTCAGATCGAGGCTTTTAAGATTATTAGAATAACAATTCAAGTCGGTGAGTCTGCTTGTTTTTTGAAATATCGAGCGTTTGCAGTTTGTTACTCGACACATCGAGTACGGTCAGTTCCGGACAGCCGGAAAGGTCGATTGTCGAAAGATTCTGGGTACTGCATTTAAGTGTACGCAGGCTCTTGGCGCAGTTTCTGACATTAAGCGATTGAAGTGATATCCAATAATTGTTACCGCTGCTACAAGAAAGCTCCTCCAATGCCGTATTGTTGGATAGGTCGAGTTCGGTAATTTTTTTGTACTGCTGCAATTCAGCGAGACAAGAGCGCGGTTCGCCGACAAATCGAGACTTGTCAAGGTGGTGTAATTACAGTACAACTCTGTAAGGTTCTTGAACCACTCCAAACCGGTCAAATCGGTGATGGATAGGCGGGAAACATTAAGCGAAACGACTTTCAAAGCCTCGCTCCTCGATATTTTGCCGTCGCCGTCGAGGTCATAGTTGGCCACCACGTAGTTCTCGAAGTTCTGGTCGTTGAAATGTACAATCTCCGAAAGCGCGGCCTCGTCGCCCGACTGGGTGATGCAGAGCGTCTGGGCGATGCTGTCGTCGGAAAGGTCGATAAGATAGACCAATCCGCGGCGCTCGGCTTCCGTATTTTTTGTCGATGGAGAAAGTCAATGTCTCCTCACGCATGGCTGCTCGCGTAGCAGGTACGGCATGCAGCCACAATGCAGCGTCCTCGGCGATTTCGACACGATAGTTCAAATTGGTGTGCAACGAAACGCTGACCGTACCGCCCTCGGCACCTACCGACAAAGGCTCGGTGGCAGTGATAATCAATACGCCGCTACCGTCGTAAACGAAGTTGAGCGATTTCATCAGTATCTTGCCGCTGCCGTTGCTTGCGAACACAATGACCGTGCTGCGTTCGACGATAGAAAGCGGCAGCGTAACCACTACGAATCCGCTCGATTCGTCGGTACGCTCGACGGAGGCTTTCAATCCGTCCTGCGCCAGTGCTTCTACCGAAGTCGAGCTGCTCGCGCCCTCAATCGTATAGGCTATACGGTAAGTGCTGCCCGGTGCGCAACTAATCGTATCCGTATTGGCGAAAGTTATATTGAAAGGTGCATCTTTCGGTATCGAGAAGCTCGTTCCGTCGGTCAGTGTGAACTTTACGGAGCTTTCCGTTATCTCGACAGACGAGAACATCGAATCGCCGCCGTCCTTACCATTTTCGCCGGTCGCCTTGCCGAGGTTGGTCCATGTCCTGCCGCCGTCGGTCGAAACATACCAGTAGCCGTTCTCGATTTTTAAAGCTGCGGGGTGATGCCGTCCTTACCGTCAGCCTCCGTCGTTGCCCTTGTCGCCTTTCTGGCCGTCAGAGCCTGCTGTCTTCATCTTGTTGCCCGAGGCGTCGAGAAGCCACTCCCCGTCAAGTGTCCAGTAGTAAAGCCCGTCCGCATCCTGTCGAACGCCGATAACCGGTGCTCGGCCGTCCTTACCGTCCGCACCGTCCACTCCGTCTTTGCCGTTCTGGCCGTGATAGATAGTTATCGGCGCACTCTTGACGAATGAAATGGTGTAACCGATTGTCTCTCCGTTCTGGACTACCGGTGCCACTCCCGTAACGCAGTCGTTGCTTTGCAACGCCATCAGAATCGTCTGCATCGAGGCGATATTGGTGTTGGCCTGCGAACACAGATTTTCGAGACGCTGTACACGTTCGAGCAGATTGTTCAACAAGCCGTCATCGACTGTCCCGCTGCCGCCGCCGCTGCCCGAGCCGTCGAAATCCGCCTCGCATCCGCACATCAAAAAGTGCGGACAGCAAAATCAGAAAAAATTTTCTCATAAAACTTTAAGTTAAAGCTGCCGTCCAAACTCCTGAATACGGCCGGTTATCGTAATGAAAACAGAAAGTGTGGAGTCTGGTTCCGTTTATCTATATGAAGGTTGTGGAATGACCCGGTAAGAATAAACGATACAATACCCCACACCCGAATAGATATGGAGTAGTCTGACACAGTACGTGCCATCCCCCATCGTCTAAACAAGGAATGAGTGTCGTCCGTTGTCCTCTTACCTTTGAAAACTTCCACATTTTCATATAAGGACTGTGCGAAAAACACTTTCAATATGTCTGCCGAATTCTCGACTCCGCAAAGTTATACATTTTATCTATCATAACAATATTATACATTTCATTAGTACCGAGGACGACGGCACCGTTGGCATTGTTATTGAAAAAAATTAAATTTGCAGAACAAATACTCATCGCACTATGACACTTTCCGAAATCCTTTTCCGCCGCCGCAGCGTGCGCAAGTTCACCGACCGCAAAGTGGACCGACAGACGATAGACAAAAATACTCGAAGCCGCCCTGACGGCCCCCTCGTCCAAAAAAACACCCGTTCTTCCCGTTTCATGGTCGTGGATGACCCGACGATGCTCGAACGGATTTCGCAGATGCGCGACTCCGGCTCGGCTTTCGTCAAGAATGCCCCCATGGCCGTTATCGTGCTCGGAGACACGGCACTGACCGATTTATGGGTGGACAACTGCGCCATATCGGCAACGATTCTGCAACTCGCCGCCGAAGAACAGGGTCTCGGCTCGTGCTGGGTGCACGTAAACGGCCGCCCGCGCAAAAAGGATGCACCCGACATGGGCACCGCCGCCGAATACCTGCGAAAGCTGTTGCCGATACCGGCTTCGTGGAGCCCGCTGTGCGTCGTAGCGCTCGGGTATGCCGCCGATTATCCCGCTCCGCACACAGCAGGCGACGATTCCGACAAGGTGCTGTTCTTGTAGAACACTCCGGCCGGAACACGGCAAAAAACGCTGTAAAAAACTCTAATCGAACATGAAACACCGCAGAACCTTTCTTCTATCGTGCGCCCTGACGCTGCTATATGCCGGCCTTGCGGCGCAACCCGTATGGCACGACCCTGCGAAAGCCGGATTTCCGACCGTTCAGGGTCAGTGGTGGACCGGCGAGCAGCGAGAAAACCCGTATCACCGCTTCCCCGACCGGGCACAGGCGGCACTGAGACCCGCCGTGTGGAGGCTGTCGAAGCAATGCGCCGGAGAGAGCATAAAGTTCACCACTTCGGCCGAACGCATAACCGTCCGCTATACCGTTTCGGGAGGCAAGGCGATGCCGCACATGCCCGCAACGGGAGTGAGCGGCGTGGACCTGTACACCAAAGACCGGCACGGCGAGGAGATATGGATAGGCGGCAAATACTCCTTCGCAGACACGATAACCTACAAATTCGGACCGCTGAATTTCGGCGGCGACACCAAACCGCACACCTACACTCTGTTTCTGCCGCTGTACAACACGGTAACATGGATGGAAATAGGCACCGAGGGCACGGACGATTTGGTTTTCGAGCCGCTCGACGCCGAACCGCCTATTGTCGCCTACGGCACCTCGATATGTCAGGGCGCCTGCGCGTCGCGGCCGGCAATGGCTTGGACCAACATCCTGCAACGGCGGCTCGACAGAACGGTAATAAATCTCGGATTCTCGGGCAACGCCTTCTTCGACGGCTCGGTCATCTCGCTGATAGGCGAAACCGACGCAGCCGCATACATCATAGACGCCCTGCCCAACTCCCACTCCATGACACGGCAGATGCTCAAAGACACCATCGTCGCCGCAGTCATGCAGCTTCGCTCCGTGCGGCCCGACACGCCGATACTTCTGGCCGACCACCTCGGATATCCGCACTCCAAGGCGATAGACTATTTCGACCGGCAGCAGAAACACGCCAACAGCACCCAGAGGGAGGCTTACCGGCAGCTTCTCGATGCCGGCGTCGAAAACCTCTATCTGCTGACCAATGAAGAGATAAATCTGCCTCAGGACGCCACGGTCGAAGGCATCCATGCTTCGGATTACGGCATGGTGGCATACGCCGACGCTTATGAAAAGAAGCTGCGCGAAATCCTCGACGAACCCACGGGGACTACCTCCACGACACGTCCGGTTACGCAATCCCGCGACTTCTACGACTGGAACGCCCGCCACCGCACGCTGCTCGCACAAGCTCGCGGCAGACACTGTCCGCTCGTGCTCGTCGGCAATTCGATAATCCACCAGTGGGGCGGCATCGAAAACTTTCCGATTCAAAGGGGGTCGGATTCGTGGAATGAGCACATGCCGGAAGGCACCCTTAATCTGGGCTGCGGTTACGACCGTATCGAAAAACGTGCTCTGGCGCGTATATCACGGCGAGACTCGACTCGATTACCGCCGACCGCATAGTCATTATGATAGGCACCAACAACCTCTCGGTACATGACAGCGACGAGCAGATAATCGAAGGCCTCGAACAACTGACAAGCGCCATTGCAAAGCGCCGGCCGGAAGCGGAAATAGAGCTTTTTCGGCATCCTGCCGCGCAGGGGAATGGAGCCGCGCATCAAGAAGTCTGAACAAAAAAATCGCACGTCTTGCAGCGGAACTGAAAGTGGGATTCGCCGACCCGGGCGCAAAACTGCTCGGCAGGGACGGCCGGATAAACGAAAAAAATTGTTCGCCGACGGCATTCATCCATCACGAGAGGGATACGAAAGAATAGCGGAGAGATTCGCCGGCCGATGATATTTAACGTTTTTTTATACTACTTTTTGCGGCAGCGGGAAAAATCCGCAGCCGGCCCGACAGAAACACGACAAACGACACCATGAACATGAGACATATTCCAATCCTCGGACTCGCAATGCTGCTGGCGGTATCATGCAACGGCCGCCAGAACAAAACCGGCGAAAAGACCGCACCCGCCAAACCACAGCAAAGCGAGCAAACCCCCGCTGCGGCATTCCGAATACCGCAGGCGCCGAAAAATGCTGGGCAACGGGGAGGAAGCCGCGGAATTCTACGCGGAACATTTCTGGGACGATTTCGACTTTGCGGACAGCACGTTCGTAGATTCGGAACAGGTTACCGAATCCGCTTTCGCACAATATATGCAAATAGTCTCGAATGTTCCTTACGACATAGCGGCAAAATCGCTGAAATCCATGCTCGAACGGGCCGAAGTCAGCAAACCGATGTACGATTACCTGTGCGGGCTCGCCGAGAAGTATCTTTACGACCCCAACTCTCCGCTGCTCAACGAGGAACTCTTCATCGTCGTACTCGAATCACAAATCGGCAGCGGCATTTTGCAGGACTACGAAAAGATTCGTCCCCGCGAACTCTACAAAATGGCACTGAAAAACCGCGTCGGGACACAGGCCGCCGATTTCACCTATACGCTGGCTTCGGGTGCGCAAGGAACGCTTTACGGCATTCGGGCACCTATGACGATAATTTTCATCAACAACCCGGGATGTCCGGCCTGCAAGGAGGTCCGCGAAAACATATCCGCCTCCCGACTTCTCAGCGCCCTGATTGCCGACGGCACGATAAAGGTTCTGGCCATATATCCCGACGAGGATCTGACCGAGTGGCGCAACTACGCCCCCAACATGCCGTCCGACTGGATTAACGGCTACGACAAGAGCTTGGCCATGCGCGAAAAAGGAGCCTCTACGACCTGAAAGCCATTCCTACGGTCTATCTTCTGGATACGAACAAGAAAGTGATACTCAAAGACTGCATGTCGGTTCCGGTCATGGAACAGACCGTATATTACCTGCTGAACCAAAACCAAACAAGATAAATCAAGATGACGATAATCGACGGAAAACAAGTAGCGGCCGACCTGCGCCGGCAAATCGCACAGGAGGTGGCCTCCGACATCGCAAACGGCAAACGGGCGCCGCATCTGGTAGCCATTCTGGTCGGCAACGACGGTGCCAGCCAGACCTACGTCGGACACAAGGAGAAATGTTGCGCCGAATGCGGATTCCGCTCAACGGTGCTCCGGCTGCCCGAACAGACCACCGAACAGGAACTGCTCGCACACATCGAGCATTTGAACGAAGACAAGGAGGTGGACGGATTCATAGTCCAGCCTGCCGCTGCCCGCACATATTTCCGAACAACGCATAATCGAGGCTATCGACTACCGCAAGGACGTGGACGGATTTCATCCGCAGAACGTTGGACGCATGATTCTGGGGCTTCCGGCATTCGTTTCCGCAACTCCGGACGGAATACTCGCCCTGCTCAAATACTACGACATCCCTACACGCGGCAAACACTGCGTGGTCATAGGACGCAGCAACATCGTGGGCCGTCCCATAGCCAACCTTCTCTCGGCGAAGGGCTGGGACTGCACCGTAACGATATGCCACAGCCGGACGGCCAATCTTAAAGAAACGGTAGCATCTGCCGACATCGTAATCGCTGCACTCGGCAAACCGCGCTTCGTAACCGCCGACATGGTCAAGGAGGGCGCCGTGGTAATCGACGTTGGAATCACGCGCGAGGCCAGCACGCAGACCAAAAGCGGCTGGCGTCTGGTCGGAGACGTGGACTACGACAATGTCGCACCCAAATGCTCGTACATAACGCCAGTCCCGGGCGGAGTAGGACCGATGACGATAATCTCGCTCATGCGCAATACGCTGCTGGCGGCAAAACGCGCCAGAGGCGAAAAAAAGAATAAAGGCGGCAAAAAAGGCTCTCATCGTCCGGTGAGAGCCTTTTTCATGTCATACGGCGACGACATTACATCGCCATGTTCATGATTTGCTTACGGCTGTCGTGTTCCCGTATGTCGCCGTTCAGGTATCTGGTTCTGTAAGCCGCAGGCGTCAAGCCGAACTCCTTTTTGAAGAGTTTGATATAATGCGACGTATTGGGGAAAGTGCACTCGTCGCCTATTTCGGCCACCGAACGCGAAGTCGAGATAAGCAACAGACGCGAGTGCAACAGACGTTGCTGTATGAACCATTTGTGGGGAGGCTCGCAGAAAATCTTCCGGAACTCCTTCTTGAACGACGTCATCGAACGGCCGGTGCGCTCGGCAAGGTCTTCGACCGAAATGTCGTTGAAAATGTTCTTGAAGATTATCTGTTCGAAATTGTCCTTGTTTTCGTCCACGCTTTCCATGATTTTGGTCTTGATGCAGCACTCGTGCTGCGAGACGATAAGATAAATCAGTTCGGTCATCTTGATGTTTTCGGCCGTATCGTCGTCGGAAAACAGATTGTCCTTTATGTACTGATTGGCCGTCATGAAAAAATTCCTCATCGTACCCCACGCATGACATGAAGCATGAGGATACTTGTGCTTCTCTATCTGGAATGTGTTATGCGTATAACCGATTTTCATCCTGTAATTTATGCTCAGGTGCGAGAGAATGCTGCTCAGCAGGCTGCGGAGTGTAGTAGAAAACGATTTGCTCGAAAGGTTTGCCGCCATCCGGAACATCTTCCGTATAATGGGTTCCGCTCGAAAAGAAGAAAATATCGCCGGCCGAAATAGTCTGACGGATGTCGCCGTAATAGACATACTTGGTACCTTTGACTACGAATCCGACGCTGTGTCTGGTCAGACTCATGGATTGGATTCCAACCCGCTGATTTTGCGAGTACTTGACAATCTTGGGCTGATAAGCCTCAATGCTTGCAGAGTTTTTCATAATACAATTTTTTCGTTCGTACTTGGTAGTTGCAATTGCAAATGCAAACTTCAGGATTTTTTTCAATTTGCATTACCTAACAAATATACAATTAATTTTTCGTATTTAGAAATATGCGATTGCACTCGAAAATTATATCGAGACGATACTTAAAAATTCTTATTATCACAATTATTTAACAATCAGCGATTAAGAAAAAGCAATCGCCTGATTATCAGCCATAAAAAAACATGCAAGCAGACATTATGGCAAGTAGTTGCGCATATAAGTTTCGCAAAAATCAGGATATTACAAAAGATTAATAGGCCAATTTACATGTCCGAATAGCGCATATATTAAGACTTATTGCGACAATAATAAGTCCAAATATTATATGGTATAATCGAACAAAAAAAGTTTCCGCCCCCGAAAGTCGGCGTTTGCCGCCACTTTCTCTCGGCTTAAAAACGCCAGGCTGGACAATATCGGATACTATAATGCAGACAGCAACCGCGTAATAAGCCGCGACGCTCAGATGGTTACGGCCGCACGAAACAAGATACGATACCGCAGCGGCCACAGCAGGGGACAGCACGGAAAAAGATACGGCATTGCTGCCTCCCATAAAAAACACTGCGGACGACAAAACGAGCATCGCGCAGAAAAAAAGCATTATTCTATAAGGTCTGGCCCGCATGCCCATGCGCGAATTATAGAATACGACCACGGAAACCGCAACGGCGGCGGCGATAACAAAAAGAACGGCCGACACCGAAAAAGGAATATCGCGCAACGGCACCGAGTAGTCGTAGCCGGCAGCCTCCTGCCACAGATACCAAAGCATGTTACCGACCGAGCGGCCTCTGCACCAATAGATGTAGCCGACAGCCGAAACAGGCAGCAGCAGTCCTGACATCGCGCACACCAGCTCCCGCCACCTGCGTCTGAGAAGCGACAAAAGAACCGGAACCGTGACCACCACGATAATCATAGGGGCATACAGCAGCGGCAGCAGCCCGAACAGCAGCGAACATCGGAAGACCGCGTCGAAACAGTATCCCTTTCGGAACGAACGGGCGGCCTGCAAACACCCCAGCGTCGTTATCAACCCGCACAGAGCGCCGACGAGAGTCTGCGAGGGCATGACGAACGCGGCTATATATATATATAGTGTAAGCGGAACATAGTTGCGCGTGCGAATCACGAAGTATTGCAACATTATGCGTGTCAGAAAAACCGCTCCGAAAAACAGACACGCCGCAATACAGACCGTGTTCCATACGGGATACGCCGCTGCCCACTCGGAAATCGCCGCAGCCCACGGCATGGAACTCATTCCGGTCGTCTCCAAAGCATTCGGCGCACGAAAATGGCGCACGAGAGCCAGCGTGCACACCGGCACGGCGACAAGCAGTTGGACGGCCAGAGGCCTGCGGGTTGCGTCGAATGTTTTCATAACAATACGGTGTGCTTCAAAAAACGCTACGAACGTTTAGCCGGACCCGCGACAAGACTACATAAGGTCCTTGCCTATGTCCCGACGCAGCGTCTTGCCCTCGAAATTTATTCCGTCGATTGTACGGTAGCAGAGACTGAGAGCCTCTTGCATGTTGTCGGCAAGCGAAGTTACGGCCAAAACCCGACCGCCTGCCGTTACGACGTTATTCTTTTCCAATGCCGTTCCTGCGTGGAACACGATGCTGTTCTCCGCACTGTCGAGACCCGTAACGGCGAATCCCTTTTCATAGCTTTGAGGGTAGCCGGCCGATACGCAAACCACCGTCGCGGCACACTGCGGAGCAATCGAAAGCTCGTACTTATCCAAAGAGCCGAAAGCGATGGCTTCGAACATGCCGATTGCATCGCTCTGTATCCGCGGGAGCACCGCTTCGGTCTCCGGATCCCCCATCCGGACATTGTACTCTATCACGTAAGGCTCTCCGCCGACGTTCATCAATCCGAGGAAAATGAATCCTTTATAGTCTATGCCGTCTTCGGCCAATCCCTTTACGGTAGGGACGACGATGCGCCGCTCGACCTTCTCCATGAACGTTCTGTCTGCGAAAGGCACCGGCGATACCGCTCCCATGCCTCCGGTATTGGGTCCCGTGTCGCCTTCGCCGATACGCTTGTAGTCTTTTGCGACGGGCAGTATCTTGTAGTTTTTCCCGTCCGTGGCGACGAATACCGAACATTCGATGCCGCTGAGGAACTGCTCTATCACCACACGCGAGCCGGCCGCACCGAACTTTCCGTCTATCATTCGGGACAGTTCGGCCTTAGCTTCGGTCAAATCGGAAAGAATCACGACGCCCTTTCCGGCCGCAAGTCCGTCGGCCTTCAAGACATAGGGCGCGGAAAGCGTCTCCAAAAAACGATACCCGTCTTCTATATTCTCCTTGCTGAAACTTCTGTATGCGGCCGTGGGGATGCTGTGACGCATCATGAACTCCTTGGCGAAATCCTTGCTGCCTTCCAGTCTCGCCCCAGCCTCGCCGGGTCCTATGACCGGAATGAACTGCAATTCGGAGTCGTCCTTGAAAAAGTCCGCTATGCCTTTCACCAGCGGATCTTCCGGACCCACCACCACAAGATTTATGTTGTTCATCAGAACGAACTGTTTGATGGCGCTGAAATTCGTTGCGGCGATATTCACGTTCATGCCCAGCGATGCCGTTCCGGCATTGCCCGGTGCGATGAAAAGTTTGCCGAGTCTGGGGCTGCGCGAAATGAAAAAGGGCGAAAGCGTGTTCGCGGCCGCCGCTACCCAGAAGAAGAACATTAACGGTCGATGAAAGGTTCATTATCGATGTGTTTTTTTCTATGAATGGTTTAAGTATGGCGTTCAGTTTGTCGGCTTCGACCAGAAAACCGTCGTGTCCGAAATCCGAACTGAGCAGATGCAATTCATTATGCGGAATATGCCTGTAAAGGAAAATCTGTTCCGCTACCGGCAGCACGATGTCCGAAGTGATACCTACCGTGAGTGTCGGAATTTCAATCGAGTGCAGTGCCGCCTGCGTTCCGCCGCGGCCGCGGCCCACGTCGTGCGTGTCGAAAGCCTTCGATATGGTCCAATAGGAATAGGCGTCGAACCTGCGGCACAGTTTTTTTCGCCCTGATGTCTCTGGTATGTCGCAGCACGGTATCCGTCGCGCTTGGCGACCGAATCGCTCTCCTGCTGCGTGGCGTTATAGGCGAGCGAACCGCGATACGACAGAAGTCCTATCGACCGTGCGGCACTCATTCCGGCCATTCCGGCATTCTCGTCGCGCTCCCCCGAACGTAGCATCGGCTCCGAGCGCCATGCGCTGCGACTCGTTTATGGCGACGGTCCACGGACGCGCGCATGCCGCCGTTGCGACAAGTATCAACCGCTCGGCAAAATCAGGGTCCAGAAGCGCCATTTCCAAAGCCTGAAACCCGCCTATCGAACTGCCTATCAGCGCACGCACCTTTTTTATTCCGAGATGTCCGGCCAAGAGCAGGTTCACGCGTGCCATATCCCGAACGGTTACGAACGGGAAATCTCCGTAATAGGGCCCTCCAGTCTCAGGGTTGATGCTCAACGGGCCGGTGGTGCCGTAATGCGAACCGATGATATTGGCGCAAACCGTAAAATACCTTTCAGGGTCCAAAAACCGGTCCTTTTCGACCGTACGGGGCCACCAATCCGCCACATCCGAGTTGGCTGTAAGCGCATGGCACACCCAAACGGCGTTATCGCCACGCATCCGGCCGAAAGTGTGATAGGCAACGGTAAGCGACGGCAGCACCTCGCCGCATTCCAGAGTGAAAGGATGCTCGTATTTGAAAAAAACCGTACCGACATATCCAGATACAAAAGTACGATTTTTTTACTGGATTATTCCTTTCGCTCCCTCTGAAAAATCGCCGGACATCCAATCTCGGGAATACGGCCGGACGACGAACTCGAAGCTGTAATCGCCGTAAGGCAGCATATATTTCCAGTGAGTCATCGGTCCGCAGCTTTGGATGTGCCAAGATCCATCTGCCGCATATCGACATGAACGTAAGTGTCGCCCGAGGGGACGAGTTCCGAAGAGTGTCTTACTGCCAAAGGTCCGTCGCAGTCCATCTGTTCGAGAGAGTATTCCAATGCTGAGGCGGAAAAACATTCGGGCGAGACGATTTCCAAACCGTAACCGTTCAAACCGCTCACGGCCCAGCAGCGCAGTTCGCAATGCGTACCCGACTCCTGCGGTCGCACATAACCATGGTGGTACTGCTCCCCCGACACTCTGCCAATAACGACCCAGCAGAGCCGAACTGCTCCTGTCGGAATAGTTCTCCCACGGGCCCAATCCGTAATAATCCACCGTCGAATATCGGCCCGGCATAGCAAAGCGCACCCCGAAACGGAACATGGCCGGAAGATTCTCATTTTTCCGCAGCATCCAGCCTTTGAGATACATATACCTCGCCTTTCGGATTCACGGTATACGACATGCTCAGACGGGCGGAAGTCCCCTCAATCGAATATGCAGCCTTGATTACCGCACAGGGACCGTCCGACACGGCATCCAGCGATTCGAGTACGAAAACGGGGTGTCTCCATATCTTATACTTGAAGTGCAGGCGGGCACCTTTGTCATTGTCCGTGCATGCACGCGCAAAACATGGCCTCACCGGCTCGGAGAGCATATTTTCTCCCCCGACGGCATATTCGGTCATAAATCCGGAAACCGTATCGAAACGAATATTCCACTCCTTGCCCGAAACAGCGACACACGCCGCATCCCGAGTCACGGTCACGCTGCCGCCGGAACGGTCGAAAGCCGCCACGGCACGGAAATCGTAATCCGAAAGGCGCAGCTGGTCATACGCCGCATACTTTATACCCGTCGGAGCATTATGCGCCCGAACCGGTTTTTTGAACGAATAATATACTGTAAGCAGAATCTCCTTTCCGCTTTCCACATACCCGGAAGCATCGAAGCCGAGGTCGAGCACCGAACTGCTCTGCGGTGCTACGTCGAAACTCTCCATGCAGCCCTTTTCGACTACAACGCCGTCGGCCGCAAGCGTCCATTCCAACATGAAGTTGTCGGTCCCGATAAAGAAATTCTCGTTGAAAACCCTCACTTTTTCCGTGTACCGCATCAGTGCGCGGAGGTATGGAGCGGACGATACTGGTAGGCTACCTCGCGTGCATGCGGATGAAGCGTTCTGTCGGCAGCAATCACTCCGTTGCAATTGAAATTCTCGTCCGTGGGGTCTGTGGCAAGATAGTCGCCGCCATAGGTATACGTCAGCGTTCCGTCTTCGTTTTCGCGGCAAAGAGCCTGGTCCGCGAAATCCCAGATGAATCCGCCCTGAAACTTGGGATACAGACGAACCATATCCCAATACTCTTTCAGACAACCGACCGAATTGCCCATCGCATGGGCATACTCGCACATGATAAGCGGCCTATCAGGATTGCTCTCCGCATATTTGCGGCAATAATCGTAAGACGAATACATGGGACAGTGAATATCTGTTTCCGGATTCAAAATCGCACGCTCGTACTGCACAGGACGGGAAGAATCGTAACTTTTAATCCATTTGTAAACCTGTTTGAAATTCTCGCCGAAGCCCGCTTCGTTACCCATACTCCATATTATTATGCACGGGTGGTTCTTGTCGCGGAGCACCATTCGCTTGTTGCGCGACAGGTGGGCATCCAGATAATCCTCCCTGTGGGCGAGCGACTCTTTGCCGTAGCCCATTCCGTGCGACTCCACGTTGGCTTCGTCCAGAACATACAGACCGTAGCGGCTGCACAACTCGTACCACAAGGCATCGTCCGGATAGTGGCACGTCCTGACGGCGTTTATATTCAAATCCTTCATTATCTGTATGTCGCGAAGCATATCCTCCCGCGTGAGCAGATAGCCGCGCCATGGGTTCATCTCATGTCGGTTCACTCCCTTTATGAGAATCGGCTGTCCGTTCACCAGCAGCTGTCCGTCGCGTATTTCGACCTTGCGGAACCCGACGCTCAACGCGGCGGCTTCCGTCACGCGCCTCCCGTCGCCCACCTCGACGGTAAGTTTATAAAGGTATGGCGATTCCGCGCTCCATGCCTCGACATTTTCGACTGAAAACGAACATCCGGCCGTTCCGTCGGCCGCAGGCCTGACGGTTTTCTTTTCGACCAATCGGCCGCCATCCCAAAGACAAAACTCCGCACTGCGGACTCCGCGCGTGAAAGAGGCCGCAACGTCGAGGGTTCCGGTCGAAAAATCATCGACAAGGTCGGGTGTGATGCGAATATCCAGCATACGTTTTTTTATCGCGGGCATAGATATATTCGTCGCGGGCGATGCCGGACAGGCGCCAAAAATCCTGATCTTCGAGATACGACCCGTCGCACCAGCGCATCACGCGGGCCGCCAGCAGATTCTCTCCGGATTTGAGATACGGCGTAATGTCGAATTCGGCTTCCAGCTTGCTGTCCTCGCTGTAACCGACACGCCTGCCGTTAATCCACAGTTCAATACACGAAGTCACCGAACCGAAGTGTATGAACACGTCCTTGCCGCGCCAGTCGGACGGCAGTGTAAACGAATGTCTGTACGAACCGACATGATTCTCCTTTATCGGCACTGTCGGCGGATTCTTTGGGGCATTGCCTCTCCACGCATATCCCACGTTGAGGTATACCGGCTCTCCGTATCCGTTCATCTCCCAGATGCCAGGAACAGGAATCGTACCCCACGAAGAGTCGTCGTAATCCACGGCGTAAAAAAATCCTCGGGATAACCCTGCGCGTCCTCGACCCAATGGAACTTCCACCGTCCGGCAAGCGAACGGTAAAACGGAGAGTTCGCATATGTATCCGTTCTCGTCTGCGATGCGGACGGATAGAGATAGAACGTCGAACGCATGGGCATTCGTCCCTGTTGGAATACACGGGGATTCTGCCAGTTCGGAGTATCGGCCGAAGACGAAACGGCGAAAAGCGCCGCGGCACACAAGAAGAGGAATCGTTTCATAGGTTCGTATATTTTTCTCAAATATAACGGTTTTATAGCAAAACGCCAAATATGTAATTTAACTTATCTTTGCCAAAAAAGCAAGAAATAGAAATCTTCGCCATGCTTGAAACCTGTTTTTCAAAAGACGCAATCGAAGCCGGATGCGACGAGGCGGGACGCGGATGCCTCGCCGGACCGGTATTCGCCGCCGCAGTGATTTTTGCCGCCCGACTTCTTCCACCCGCTGCTCAACGACTCCAAACAGATGAGCCGCAAGAACCGCGAACTGCTGCGCGGAATAATAGAAAAAAAGAGGCCGTCGCATGGGCCGTAGAGCAGGTGTCTGCCGCCCGCATAGACGAGATAAACATCCTCAACGCATCGTTCGAGGGTATGAGTCTTGCCGTATCGCGACTGGCCGTGCAGCCCCAGCATCTGCTGATAGACGGCAACCGTTTCCGCACCACGCTCTCGATTCCATATAAATGCGTGGTGAAAGGGGACGCGAAATACGCCAATATAGCCGCGGCGTCGGTACTGGCGAAAACGCACAGGGACGAACTGATGAGAAAACTCGCCGCCGAATTTCCCGAATACGGCTGGGATAAAAACATGGGGTATCCAACCCGTCAGCACCGACTGGCAATCGCACGTCTCGGCATCACGCCGCATCACAGGGTATCGTTCCACTCCGAAGCGGGACAAATGTCGCTTTTCCCTTGAAAAAACGCCGGACAGTGTAACCTTTCGCTCTTTCGACCGTCTTAAAATACGAGAAACATATACCGGAAACCCGACATGGCGTTTTTCCGATAAATTATCGACTGATGAAAAAGAGAAAAATACTCCTCACTTTTGCAGCAGTCATCGCCTGCACCGTTTGCTCCGCAGCGCAAACACGATTCAAGGCAGACGACGGGAAGACTACTGCAATCGGACAGAAGAAAAACGACAATGTGACGCTCGGCGTGTGCGGCATAGAATTTAACATAGCCCCAAACTGCTTTTCGATGAACATTCCCTGCTCTCGAAAAAGCAAAACCGACCGCAACAGATATTATTCCAGCCATTTGGGCCTTTTCGAATTAGGATTCAACATCGTCGCGCGCTCCTCCTACGACGCATATCCCGATACCGAAAAAGGGATTCATCGAACTCAATACCGGCAAATCGACCCAGATAAATCTGAATTTACTTTCCACATCGCTGGCACTTAACCGCGCAAAAACCCTCGGAGTGGTCATGGCTATGGGATTGCAGTTCAACAATTACCGTTTCGCCGAGCCTGTGACACTTCGGAAAACAGGCGGAATGATTCATCCAGAGCCTATCGACACAGAGACGACGAACTACAAAAAATCGAAGTTCACTTCATTCGGAATATGGGTTCCGGTGCTGATAGAAGCCGCCATAGCCAACGAGTTCTTTATCGCGGCCGGCGTCTACGGCTCACTGAACATGTGCGACCACACCAAATATTCCTCACCCAAACACAAACTGCACGGCATCTACGCGGCCCCTCTTACCGGCGGAGTAACGGCACGAATCGGATTCAAAAAAGTATACGTAATGGGAAACTACAACCTGAGCAGTCTTTTCCCAAAAAAAGACAAAGGTCCTGAAAATAAACATGCTCAGCGTCGGGTTCGGAGTAGGATTCTAAACTTTCAGCCCAAAACACAACAAAAAAACATGAGAATATTACGAAAAACGAGTGCGGTTTATTCCGCACTCGTTTTTTTCTATCGCTGCCGAACGAAATATCCGGCGTAAACCTATAATATATTAAGTTAAGAATCGTCAGAATCTGAATCCGAGCATGAATTGCCACGAATTCAGTCGCATGGATTCGGAATTGCAACGGTCGTGAATGTAAAATCTCTGACGCGATTTTTCGAACGGCACGACGTTTCTTATGTCGATTACCGCATGCCAGAATTCGAAAGATACACCCCAATGGAAAAATATGTTCGGATTTTTGAAATCGACCTTGTTTATGACATAACCGCCATCGGTGCCATCCATGAATTCTTTTCGCCTTCGCATTGTCGAAATCAACGCTTGAAGGGAGAGGAATCGAAAACTGCGGACCAAAAGTAGATTCTGAAAATCGAGAACTTGAAGCCGAGTTCCAGCGGAATGTCTATATTGTGGAAAGTAACCGCATTGGTGATTGCTGCATCTGGATTATCCGATAAAGTCATCATCGTGTTGATGCTCCTGCTGTTGCTGTAAAGAACTTCGAGCTGCAAATTGAACTCGCTGAAATTGACGCGACCGAATGCTCCTACCTGCCAGCCCACACCCTTATTGGTGTTTTTGACATCGTATATGCCTATTCCCTCGAATCTTTGGGTGAACGCCGTCTGGGATTTATTTGTAATGCCGCTCGTATTGATGCCGCCCTTGACTCCCCACTCGAAACGTTTCTGCATCTGTCTTTCGGCATAGGCAGTCGCCTCCCCAAGCCTTCACTTCCTTTGTTCTCGAAACCCGATTTGGTAACCCTTTGTACATAAACGGTATCGCTCTGCGCAAACGCCGAAGAAACGGTGAGAATCGAAACGCAAAAAAATAAAAACTTCCTGTTCATATAAGGTTATCTCGATTTATCGTTAATGTATAGTATTATCCGCAAATATAGCAAAAGAATGAGTATATTTGCACAAACAACGAGCATTCAGATGCAAAACATAGAAAATTTGCTGTCCGGCATCACTCATCCGGAGACCGGCGAAGACATCGTGAAAAGCGGAATAGTCGAACGAATCGACAGACAGGACGATAAGATAACCGTCTGGCTGCTTTTCAAGAGAAAACGCGACCCGTTCGCGGCATCCATAAAAAGACAGGTCGAAAAACATATTGCGGCAGAATTTCAGCGACACTGCGATTTCCGTATTCGTCAAGGAGGGGCAGACGCCCTCAAAAAGGCCGCACAAAAGACAGAGCAGAGCAAAAAAATCAACGGCATCGACAAAATCATAGCCGTAGCCAGCGGCAAAGGCGGTGTAGGCAAGAGCACCGTAACGGCTAATCTGGCAGTATCATTGGCCGGAAAGGGATACAGAGTAGGAATACTCGACGCCGACATTTACGGGCCGTCGCAGCCGAAGATGTTCGGCGTCGAGAGGTATATGCCGGCCGCACAAAAGGACGGTGAAATCGAAATGATGATTCCGGCCGAGAGTGCAGGCGTTAAAATAATGTCGATAGGATTTTTCATAAAACCCACCGACGCACTCATCTGGCGCGGGCCTATGGCGACTTCCGCGCTCAGACAGCCTGCTCAGACAGACTGCATGGGGCGAACTGGATTTTCTGCTTATTGACATGCCTCCCGGAACAGGCGACATACATCTTGCCATAGTGCAGCAGGCCTTTCGCTCGACGGTGCGGTGATAGTATCCACTCCGCAGCAGGTCGCCGTAGCGGACGTAAGACGCGGAATAGAGATGTTCAGAACGAAGGGAATAGAGGTTCCCGTACTCGGAATAATAGAAAACATGTCGTGGTTCACCCCCGAAGAGCTGCCGCAGAACCGATACTACATATTCGGCAAAGGCGGGGCGCGTATTCTGGCCGAGGAGGAAAAAGTCGATTTCCTCGGTGATATTCCGATAATACAGTCTGTAATGGAGTGCGGAGAAAAAGGAACCCCCGCATCGGAAACCGTACATCAGGTGAGGGAATACTACGACGCGATAGTTGAAAAGATTGTCGGCAAGTTGTAAAAAGTGTTCAAAACAATCGATTCGCTGTCGGCAACTTTCGACAAAACGGAGTTATGAAAAGTTATGGATTTTTTTCTCCACTTTTTACCGACACGAAAAAAACCTGCCGAGTGTTGAAAAAAACACAATGTGTGCATATGTTGATAACCTGTAAAACGAAAGTTGAAAACAAAAGGGCCGCTCTCCGTAAAAAGCATGTTAATTCAGCCTGATAGGAACCGTAAAACAAACGCATGTTTTTGCAGCATAAGTTTTTTTATAACTATTTTTTTACGTTCCGTAAAAAAACGGGGATATGAACATTTTGAACACCTATTATTCTTATTCTTATATTATTAAATTTAATATATAATAAGGAATAAAAATGATAAGGGAAATGTCGATAACCGTTTTTTTCGAATAAAGGAATTTTTTATGACGAGCGATAAAGAAAAAGACTTGGTGCGCAAAATCACCGAACTCAAAGACAAGAAGAACGCGGTCATTCTCGCACACTACTATACGCGCCCCGAGGTGCAAGACATTGCCGATTTTTGTCGGCGACTCGCTGGCCCTCTCCGTCAAGGCGGCCGATACCGATGCAGACATAATAGTTTTCGCCGGTGTCAGATTCATGGGGGAGACTGCGAAAGTGCTTTCTCCGGACAAGAAAGTTTTACTTCCCGATTTGCAGGCGGACTGCTCGCTGGCGCGTTCTTGCAAAGCGGAGGATTTCGCAGCCTTCAAGGCACTGTATCCCGATGCAAAGGTGGTTTCATATGTGAACACTTCCGTGGAGGTCAAAGCCCTTACGGACATTTGCTGCACTTCGTCGAACGCCTTGCAGGTGGTGGAGTCGTTTCCGCCGGAGCAGCAGCTGATATTCGCACCGGACAGGAATCTCGGCGGATATATAAAGAGAATCACCGGCCGAGAGAACATGATTTTATGGGACGGCGCGTGCCATGTTCACGAGGAGTTTTCGCTCGAAGGAATACTTGAACTCAAACGTCTGCATCCGCAGGCGAAAGTTCTTGCGCATCCCGAGTGCCGGCGTTATATAGTCGATATCGCCGACATGGTTGGAAGCACTGCTGCAATTCTCGCCTATTGCGCTACCGACGATGCGCCTGCATATATCGTTGCGACCGAATCGGGAATACTCCATAAGATGAAGGCTGCGTACCCAGACAGGGAATTCATTCCGGCGCCAGCCGTCGATTCGACATGCGGATGCAACGACTGCCAGTTCATGAAGATGGTGACCTTGAATAAGATTTACGACGTTCTGCTCGATGAGACCAACGAGGTGACGGTCGATGAGCACGTGCGTAGGCTCGCCGAAAAGAGCATAAGGGCTATGATTGAATTGAAAAGTAAATAACCGAAAAAAAATAAAGCGACGTAATCATGAAGAAATTTTTGACTGTATTGCTGTTCTGTGCGGTTTGCGCAGGCGCGAGAGCCGACGAGGGCATGTGGCTGCTGCCTTACCTCGAAAAGATGAATATCAAGAGTATGAAGTCCATGGGGCTTAAACTCTCGGCAAAGGATATTTACAGCGCCTCATCCAATTCGCTGAAAGACGCTATCGTGATTTTCGGGGGCGGATGCACCGGCGAGGTAGTGTCGTCGGAGGGTCTCGTACTTACCAATCACCACTGCGGATACTCTTCGATTCAGGCTCTGAGCAGCGTGGAACACGACTATCTGAAAAACGGATTCTGGGCTATGAACCGCTCGGAGGAGATTCCGGCACCCGGGCTCGAAGTCAAATTCATTCGCGGCATAGAGGAGGTGACCGACCGCGTGATAGGCAACGTACCCGATATTGCGGGTATGGAGGAGCGTGAAAAAATCGTAAACGAAAACATAAATGCGATAGTAAAGGAATTGGAGGCCGAAAACCCCGGCATGACCGTTATCGTCAAGAGCTATTTCGAGGGCAACCAGTACTTCGCCATAGTCATGGAAGTGTTTACCGACGTCCGTCTTGTAGGTACCCCTCCTTCGTCGATGGGTAAATTCGGCGGCGATACCGACAACTGGATGTGGCCGCGCCATACGTGCGACTTTTCGATGTTCCGCATATATGCTGGCAAGGATAACCGGCCGGCCGCGTATTCTGCCGACAACGTGCCTTACAAGGCTCCTGTGCACCTTAAAATATCAAAGAAAGGTTACAAGGAGGGCGATTTCACCATGATTATGGGATTCCCCGGGTCTACTACGCGTTACATGACATCTTACGAGCTCGAAGAGGCTACCGATATATTGAATGCCGACCGTATTTTCGTTCGCGGCGAGCGTCAGAAAATCCTCAAAGAGGACATGTCGGCCAGCGATAAGGTGCGCATCCAGTATGCCTCGAAATACGCCGGTTCTTCGAATTACTGGAAGAATTCGATAGGTATGAACCGCGGAGTGGAAAAACTCGGCGTAAAGGCGCGTAAACAGGCCGAAGAGCAGGCTTTCCTGAAATGGGCTGACGCTTCTGGCGACGAGAACTATGCTAATGCTCTTCCGAGAATAAAGGATGCCGTGGAAAAGGAGTCCGTCTTGAAGGGCTACAACAACTATCTCTACGAGGCTTTCACGCGCGGCGTGGAGATGATAGGTTTTTCGCGTGCGGCGCTGACTGCCTTGTCTGATATGAAGACAGTTGAGCAGGCAAAGGCTCTTGCTGAGAAATACTATAAGGATTATAATGAGCCGACCGACCGCCGCGTAGCCAAGAGAATGTTCGAGATTGTAAAGGAGAATATTCCCTGCCGAGCAGCTTTCCCGACATTTATGCCGAGGTTATAGACAAACGTTTCGGCGGTTCGACTCACGCATACGTTGATTATCTGTGCGACAATTCTATTTTCGCCACTCGCGAGAAGTTGGAGGCGGCTATTCCTACGCTCGATGAGCAGACCGTTAAAGATGATCCTGCATACGTTGCATACAAATCGATTAACAATCGTCGTGCGGAGTTGATAAGTCAGTTCAAGGGATATATGAAGGAGGTTTCCGACGCGAGACGTTCGTATGTGAAAGGCATTCTGAATATGAACAAGAACAGGTTCATGTATCCGGATGCCAACTTCACGATTCGTCTTACATACGGTCAGGTACTCCCCTACTCTCCTGCCGACGGCGTGACGTACAATTACTACACGACGATGAAAGGTGTCGTGGACAAGGAGGATTTGGATAATCCGATGGAGTTCACCGTTCCCGAGAAACTCAAAGAGTGTTATGCCGCATCGCGTTTCGGAGGATACGACGAGAATGGCCGTATGAACGTTTGTTTCCTTTCGAACAACGATATCACAGGCGGTAATTCAGGTTCTCCGGTAATGAATGCGAAAGGTGAGCTTATCGGTCTTGCATTCGACGGCAACTGGGAGGCAATGAGCGGCGACATAGTATTCGAACCCGAATTGCAGCGTTGCATAAACGTCGATATACGCTACGTGCTTTGGGTTATAGACGTGTTCGCCGATGCAGGTTATCTGTTGGATGAGATGACCATCGTGAAGTAGTAAAGACAAAAATTTGACAGTATGAATATCGAAAGCGTATCTTCGCAGAAATCCAGAAATTTTCTGGAAGAGATTATAGAAGAGTCTATTGCGAAAGGAGAAAAAAGGGTTCAGACACGTTTTCCGCCGGAACCGAACGGTTACCTTCATATAGGCCATGCAAAGAGCATTTGCCTCAATTTCGGCCTTGCCCAAAAGTATGGCGGAAAGTGCAACCTGCGTTTCGACGATACCAATCCGGTAAAGGAGGATACCGAATATGTAGATTCAATAAAAACAGGATATCAACTGGCTCGGATTCCAATGGGCTGAAGAGAGATACGCCTCGGACTACTTCGAGCAGTTGTACCTGTGGGCTGTCGAGTTGATAAAGAAGGGTAAGGCTTATGTGGACGACCAGACGCAGGAAGAGATACGTCTGGGCCGCGGAACCGTTACGGTTCCCGGAACCGAAAGCCCGTGGAGAAACCGCAGCATGGAGGAAAATCTCGATCTTTTCGAGCGCATGAAAAACGGTGAGTTCGCCGACGGAGAAAAGGTGCTTCGGGCAAAAAAATCGACATGGCGCATCCGAACATGCTTTTTCCGCGATCCTATAATGTATCGTATTCTGCATACGGAGCATCATCGCACTGGCAACAAGTGGTGCATATATCCGATGTATGACTATGCCCACGGCCAGAGCGATTCGATAGAGAAAATCACGCATTCGATTTGCACTCTTGAATTCGACGTCCACCGTCCGCTCTACGACTGGTTCATAGAACAGTTGGGGATTTTCCCGTCGCATCAGTACGAATTTGCGCGGCTGAATCTCACATATACTGTGATGAGTAAGCGAAAGTTGCTGCAACTTGTTCAAAATAAAATAGTTAGCGGTTGGGATGACCCTCGTATGCCGACTATTTGCGCACTTCGTCGAAAGGGTTATACGCCGGCATCTGTCAGAGCTTTTTTGCCGAAAAAGGTCGGAGTTGCGAAGCGCGACAATGTTATAGATTTGGAACTTATGGAGTTCTGTGTTCGCGAGGACTTGAATAAGAATGCCCAGCGTCGTATGGCTGTTTTGAATCCGTTGAAAGTGGTTATAACCAATTACGAGCAGGGCCGCAAGGAGATGTTTACTGCCGTAAATAATCCCGAGGATGAAAGCGCCGGTACAAGGCAGGTTCCTTTCGGTCGCGAGATTTATATCGACCGCGACGATTTCATGGAGAATCCGCCGAAAAAATATTACCGTCTTTGCCCAGGCGGCGAGGTTCGTCTGCGCTACTCTTATCTCATAAAATGCGATGAGGTCGTAAAGGATGAGTCCGGAAACATAGTCGAACTTCATTGCACTTACGACCCGCAGTCCGGACAAGGTTCTTCTTCCGACGGTCGCAGGGTTAAGGGAGTTATTCATTGGGTTTCGGCTGCTGATGCAGTTGAAGCCGAAGTAAGACTTTACGGTAATCTGTTCAGCAAGGAAGATCCGAATGATGTCGAAGAGGGTAAGACTTTCCTCGATTATCTGAATCCGGATTCTTTGATAGTTCAGAAAGCGTATATCGAACCGTCGTTAAAAAAGCCAAGTTGGGAGAAAAACTATCAGTTCGAACGTGTGGGATATTTTTTTGTCTCGACACTGATTCGACGGAAAGCAATATTGTTTTCAACAGAACAGTTACATTGAAAGATTCATGGTCGAAGATGAATAAGTAGTAATTGTTCCACGTGGAACAAAATAAGAGCCGTCTGAATTTTTTTCAGACGGCTCTTATTTTGTTGTAATGTTTTTATTGGAATGTTAATCTGAATAATAATATTTGAAATGTTCCACGTGGAACATTACCTTCCGAAATAAATCAATAGAACATTGATGTCGGCCGGAGATACACCCGGGATACGCGACGCCTGCCCCTATCGTGGTAGGTTTGATTTTAGTCAGTTTCTGGCGTGCCTCCATAGTGAGAGATTGGAAGGAATTGTAATTGAAATCTTCCTTTATTCTTATATCTTCCAATCTGCGCAGTTTTTTTCCGCAATCAACTTTTTCGCGTTCTATATATCCTTTATATTTGATTTGTATTTCGACTTCTTCGATTATTTCTTTCGATATTTCGTTTTCGCGAACGAATTTATCGAGCTCGAAACATTCTCAATCAAACCTTCAAGCGTTATTTCATTGCGTGCAAGCAGATAAGCGAGCTTTTCTGCTTTGCGTAATCGGAGCCGAATTCACTTTTTCAAATAACTCTCTATTTCGCACGGTTGCGTACTGGTGGAGGTGAGAAAGTTTTTTTAAGCAATTCTGAGAGTGATGCGTGAAAATATCGTATCTTTTTAGTTGCAAGCCCTATTGCGAATCCTTTTTTCCGTGAGCCGCAAGTCGGCATTGTCTTGTCGGAGCAGAATTCTGTATTCGGCCCTGCTCGTGAACATTCTGTACGGTTCGTCCACGCCTTTGGTCACCAAGTCATCTATCAGAACTCCGATATACGCTTCGTCGCGGCGAAGAATCATCGGCTCTTTGCCGTTTATTTTCAGATGCGCATTTATTCCTGACATAAGACCCTGTGCAGCAGCTTCTTCGTAGCCGGTAGTCCCGTTTATCTGACCGGCGAAATAAAGACTGTCTACAATTTTAGTTTCCAGAGTATGGTATAATTGCGTCGGCGGAAAATAGTCGTACTCTATCGCATATCCTGGACGGTAGATGTGCACGTTTTCAAGACCTTCTATCTGCCTCAGAGCCTCTAACTGCACCTGCCACGGAAGCGAAGAGCTGAATCCGTTGAGGTAGTATTCGTTCGTGTCGTCGCCCTCAGGTTCCAAAAAGAGCTGGTGCGACTCCTTGCCGGCGAATGTCCTGAGTTTGTCCTCTATGCTCGGACAATACCTCGGCCCTATGCCGCGTATGGTTCCGTTGAACAGCGGCGAATCGGCGAAACCGGTTCGCAGTGTGTCGTGAATCTGCGGCGAGGTATATACCAAGAAACAAGGTATTTGATATTTAACAGGCTCTGTATCAGGAAGAAACGAAAAATTTAGAAGGATTCTCGTCTCCGTATTGAGGTGTAAGGGCTTCGAAATTTACTGTGCGGGCGTCTATTCTCACAGGGGTTCCTGTTTTTCATTCTTCCAGACTTCGAACCCCAGTACGACGAGTCTGTTCGGTTATTCCGTAAGAGGCGCTGTCCCCTGCCCTACCCCCTTGCGTGCTGTTTCGGCCTACATGCATCAGTCCGCCGAGAAATGTTCCTGCGGTAAGAATTACGGCCTTTGCACGGAACTCGACTCCGAAAGCGGTTCTTACACCGTAAATTCGGGCCTTTTCAACCCCTTCCGCGCTCTTTTCGCAAGAGGTGAGCAGTTCGGTGGCACTGTCCTGCCAAATGTACAGATTCGGGATATTTTCGAGCGTTTTTACGCCATAGTGCCGAGAACCGTGCCTTGTCGCACTGTGCTCTCGGGCTCCACATTGCGGCGCCTTTCGAGCGGTTGAGCATGCGGAACTGTACCGTCGAGCGGTCGGTGATTATTCCCATTTCTCCGCCGAGAGCATCTATCTCTCTGACTATTTGCCCTTTTGCCACACCTCCTACTGCCGGATTGCACGACATGGACGCCATTTTGGTCATATCCATCGTAAGCAGCAGCGTCCTTGAACCCAAACGTGCTGCGGCAGCGGCGGCCTCGCATCCGGCATGTCCTGCGCCTACTACGATGATGTCGTAATCGAGCGTCATTCGGCAGCCGGTTTTACGAACATTTTGGAGAGCATTTTCAGGTACGTGTTCTCTTTTGAGCGCATGCGCGAAGATGCCGAAGGGGTTTTGTCCTTGTAGCCGCAAAGATGCAACACGCCGTGAACCATCACTCGGTGCATCTCGTGCAGTGGTGTGATGCCGTATTGCTCGGCGTTGTCTTTCACGGTCTGCGTGTCGATGTAAATCTCTCCGCTGACTGTTTTCGAGTCTTTGAGGTCGCTGTAATCGAACGTGATTACGTCCGTATAGTAGTCGTGCCCCAAAAAGCGGCGGTTTATTTCGAGCAGTTTTTCGGACGAGCAGAATATGTAGTTTATGTCTCCCGTCTCGTATCCCTCCGCCTTTGCGGCGGCCCGCAGCCATGCGGTTACGATTCTTTTGCTCGGCAGGCGGAAATCGCTTCCGTCGTTGTAGTATTTTACGGATGGCATATGTTAGAGTGTGCTTTTATTTTTGTAGCCATGCTTCGGGATTCAGACGCGAGGTTTGTTTCCACAGTTCGAAATGCAGAACGTATTCGGCCGGATTGTCGGACTGCGAAATGGACCCGATAGGCTGGTTTATTTTTACTTTGTCTCCTGTTTTCACGTTTATGTTCACCAGATTGCAGTATACGGTGAAGTAGTCGCCGTGGCTGACTATGATTACGTTTTTTCATGCCCGGTATGGTGTTTACGCTGACGACCGTACCGTCGAACACGCACCGCACTGCGGAACCTCTCTCGCCTGTTATGTCCACGCCCTTGTTGTTGATTTTAACGCCTTTCTGCGTTGGGTGAGGATGTTCCCCGAAGTGGTCGGTAATCACTCCTTCGCGCAGGGGCATCGGAAGCAGACCCTTGTTCTGGTCGAACTTTCCTGTAAGGATGACGTCGGTTTTCCTTTGCGCCGAGGTTTTGGTCTGTTTGCTGGATGCGGCGATGATTTTGTCTATTTTGGCCTGTGCATCCCTGCGCTGCTTCTCCTGCTTGATTATCTGATTGCGGATTTTCTTTTCGTCGTTTTGCAGGGTTTTGAGCGTGCTTTTTGTAGCGTGCCTCGTCGCCGCTGAGTTTCTTTATTTCGCTCGTGCGGCTCTGTTTGGTCTTGTCCAACTGTTCGCGTTTGGCGTCGAGCTCGTCCTATCTGCTCTTTAAGACTCGATGCGAGAGAATCTATCTCGGCGGCTTTCAGTTCGCGGGCCTTGTTGCTGCGGCGCATGTATTCGATGCGAAGTGTAGCGTCATTGAAGTCGCGCGATGCGAAAAAGAAAGGCCATTGCGCTGTTGGTCAGATAGTTCTTGTATGCTGCACGAATCATCTGCGCATACTGTCCGCGAAAGGCTGCGTTATCTGCTCTTCGAGCCGGTTTATCTCCTTGTTTTTCGAGGCTATGTCTTTGTCGAGTATGGATATCTGTTTGTCGAGTGAATTGACAATGCCGCGCCGGTTGCGAAGCGAGGTTCCGACCAAACTGAGACTTGTTTTGGGTGGCCGATGCGTTCTTGTGGTTTTTTTGCAGCAGCTGTTCCGAGCGGTTTATTTCGTTTGTATAGCTCTGTATCAGACGATTGAGTTCTTCTATGGAGTTTTGGGCCGTCAGGGTTCCGGCAAAAAGCAGTAGAAGAAACAGAATTATTATTTTTTTAGTCTTCATTTTTTGTCTATGCGTTTGTCTATTTCCGCAGCGTCGTAACCAGACTTCTTTTGCCCGTTTCCAGTAAGTTACGGCCATGAATCTGTCGCCCAGAGCGTCGAGAATGTCTCCGTAGTGCACAAGCAGTACGGCGCTGCTGCTGCGGTCGAGCGACAAAGCCTGCTGCATGAGCGGTTTGGCTTCGGCGGCACGCCCGAGTTTGTAGAGTATCCACGCCCGAGTGTCCAAATACGTGGGATTGGATTTCGATAGAGCGTTGGAACGCTCGGACATGGCGAGCGCTTTTTCCAACTGTTCGCCGTTTTCGCTGAGGTAATATGCGTAATTGTTCAGCGTCATTGCGTTGTCTGCGTCGTAACGCAGCGCCTTTTCATAGTAGGCGAACGCCTTTCGGCTGTTGCCGCGCAAGTGGAAAAGGTCTCCCGCGCACCCCGCGAAAACGGATTTCAGCGAGTCTGTCGGAGCGTTTTTTGATTCCCTGCCTGAATGTTTTCAGAGCCTCGTCCCACTGCTCCATGTATTGAAGCGCCGAGCCGCGGCGGAGCAGAATGTCGGCCGTAATGCCGGCATCGTCCCTAAAATCGTCGAGAGCCAGTAGAGCGTATTTGGCTACCGAGTCCGGCCTTTGCAGAAAAGCCTCAATTTCGAGAATCGAGTTGTAGATTTCGATGCTCGGGTCCGGCTTTTCGAGCCTGCGACTTGAATATCATAAGGGCGTGCTCTATCTCCCCCATCGCAATCAGATGTCCTGCATAGGCCTCTATCACCTCGTAATTTTCCGGATACTGCATTACCAGCCCGAGAATCAGGGAGTTTATCTGCGGCAGATGGTCTCTGTAAAAATCTCTGTCGCCGGTTATTTCGGAGAAGATGGCGATTTTGTCGCTTACCGGAAACTCCTCGACGGCAAAGAGCCTTTCGAGCGTGAGCATGAATGCGTATGTGTCGCCCTTGTTCTGGTAGTATTCCGAAAGCGAGAGAAGAGCGTCTATGCTTTCGGGATTTTCGGCCAGCAGGCGTTTGAGTGTGGCGAGTTGAAGCGAATCCTTCTTGCCGAATCCGTACATGTCGGCCAGCACCAGATACCCCTCCTCGTCGTAAGGGAAACTCGCCACGTGGGCTTCGGTTTCGGCTATCGCCCTGTCTATTTGTCCGGTTTTTGACCAACAGTTCGCGTTTCATCTGCGAAAGCTGCTGTATTTTACCGATTTTGTACTCTGCCGAATCCAGAACGGATATGGCGGCCAGCGGCATGTTTTCTTGAAGATAAAGAGCCGACAACAGCCTGTATATGTCCGGATTATACGGGTCTTCGCGCACAAGGTCGCGATATATTTCGAGAGCCGGATAGTACTGTTCGTTCTGTATGTAGAGCCTTCCGCGCAGATTCCTGTACCATGTATTGAGAGAATCCAGTGCGTAGGCTTTGCTGCCGTACACTGCCGCCTCGTCCGCACGTCCGAGTCCGAGAAGTATGTTCGCCGCCTCGTAATACGACGGAGCGTGCGCGGAGTCGGCCTGTATGGCCTTGTCCAGCAGACGCAGGGCGGCATCGAGACTGTCTTCTATGAGCGATTTTTTCAGCGCTTCGGTGTAGTACAGCGTCGCAAGGCGCGAGGAGTCGAATTCTATTATGTCGGCGGGAGGAACGACGGCAGGTTTCCGTACTCCGCAAGAGAGTACGGTCAGCGCTATTATTACCGTATTGACAATCCTGCCTTTCATTTTTCTGTTCAGGAATAAAATGCAGCCTCGCCGCTGCGGCCGGCTTAGAGTACCGAATCGAACTGGTGCAGGAACCGGACGTCGTTTTCGAAATACAGACGCAGGTCCTTGACGCCGAATTTGAGCATCGCGATACGTTCAATACCCATGCCGAATGCGAAACCGCTGTATTTCTTACTGTCTATTCCGCATGCTTCGAGCACGTTTGGGTCTACCATTCCGCATCCCATGATTTCGAGCCAGCCGGTTCCCTTGCAGACATTGCAGCCCTTTCCGCCGCAAAGGTTGCAGGATACATCGACCTCGCCCGAAGGCTCCGTGAACGGGAAGTACGAGGGGCGCAGGCGAATCTGCGAGCTCTCGCCGAACATCTCCTTGGCGAAGTAGAGAATCGACTGTTTGAGGTCTGCGAACGAGACGCCCTCATCAATATACAGTCCTTCCACCTGATGGAATATGCAGTGTGCGCGGTATGATATGGCCTCGTTGCGGAATACCCTTCCCGGGCATATTACACGAATGGGAGGCTTCTGGGTCTCCATTACGCGGGTCTGAATCGAGGATGTGTGCGTGCGCAGCAGAATGTCGGGGTTCTTCTCGATGAAAAACGTGTCCTGCATGTCGCGGGCAGGGTGTTCGGGCGGGAAGTTGAGGGCCGAAAAGACATGCCAGTCGTCCTCTATTTCGGGTCCGTCTGCGACCGTGTAGCCCAGTCGGTCGAAAATCTCGATGATTTTTGCCGCGCGTAATCGAAATAGGGTGACGTCCTCCCGACGGAGCGGCAAGGGCCGGACGGGTCATGTCGTCTATGGCCGCGCTCTGCCCTGCCCCGTCCTGCATCTGCGCACGTTCCTTCAATTCGTTGATGCGTTGCAGAGCGGCGGTTTTAAGCAGGTTTATGCGTTGGCCTATCTCGCGTTTGGCTTCCGGGGCAACGGTTTTTGAACTCTTCGAGCAGAGCGTTGAGTTCGCCCTTTTTGCCGAGCAGCTTTATGCGGAACTCCTCGATTTCGGGAGTGTTTTTTGCATTAAAAGCCTCGACCTTTTCGATTAGACGGTTGATTTTATCGAGCATATGAGTCGTTTTTACTTGTCTCTTCAAAGACACAAAAGTAAGAAATATTTACAATTTAACCTATTTTTTTGCAAAAGGAAATGGATAACGAGCGCATAAAAACGGCTTAAAGAAAAAGTGGCCCGGTTGCCGCTGCTTCCGGGGGTCTACCGTTTTTTCGACAAGAACGGCACGGTGATTTACGTGGGCAAGGCAAAAAGCCTGCGCAAGCGCGTTTCGTCCTATTTCGTCGATTCGCGCGACCACAGCATCAAGGTGCGTGTGATGGTGCGGCACATAGTCGATATAAAGCACATCGTGGTGGACAGCGAGTCGGATGCACTGCTGCTCGAAAACTCGTTGATAAAGAGCCTGCAACCGCGCTATAACGTACTGCTTAAAGACGACAAGACATATCCGTGGATAGCCGTTACCGCCGAAAGATTCCCACGCATAATTTCGCAACGCCGCGTGCTCCATGACGGAACGGTCTATTTCGGTCCGTATGCCTCTGTCGGCATGCAGCACGCACTGCTCGACCTTCTGCACGGCCTCTACCCTATCCGTACCTGTGCGCTGAATCTTTCGCAGGAAAACATAGACCGAGGCAAGTATCGTCCGTGTCTGCAATACCACATCCACAAGTGCAAGGCCCCGTGTGCCGGTTATCAGTCGCAGCAGGATTACGACGAGATGATAACGCTCGTCAAGAGTATTCTTCGCGGCGATTTGCGCTCCACCCGCCAGTGGCTCGAAGAGCAGATGATGCAGGCCGCCTCGCAGATGCTTTTCGAGGAGGCGGAGAGGTATCGCCAGAAGTTGGAGCAGCTTGAAAACTATTCGAGCAAGTCGGTGATTGTCAGCAGTAAAATCGGCGATTTGGACGTCTTTTCGCTGCTTGTGGACGAGGATACGGCCTACTGCAATTTCGTGCGAATCGTTTCGGGCAGCGTGGTCAATACTTTTACCGTTCCGCTTTCGACCGGTGTGGAGCAGGGATGAGGTGCAGATTCTTTCTCTGGCCATGCAGCACATAGCCGAGCAGGTGGAGGGAGGACTTGCGCGTGAGGCGGTGGTTCCGTTCCTGCCTGACGAGAGGCTGTTCCCGGGCGTTGCGTTTTCGGTGCCCAAACGCGGCGACAAACTCAAACTGCTGGAATTTTCGCAGCGCGGCGCACGTATTTTCAGACTCGAAACCCTGAAAAACATGGAGATTCGTTCTCCCGAGAAGCATGCTTCGCGAATCATGGAGACCATGCGCAAGGAACTGGGCCTCGACCGCGCACCGTGTCACATAGAGTGTTTCGACAACTCCAATTTGCAGGGCTCCTACCCCGTTGCTTCGTGCGTGGTGTTCCGCAACGGCAAACCGTCCAAGAAGGAGTACCGCCATTTCAATATCAAGACCGTCGATGGAATAGACGATTACGCCTCGATGCAGGAGGTGGTCCGCCGCCGCTACACCCGTCTGTCGAACGAAGGGGCCGAGCTGCCCGACTTGATAATAGCCGACGGCGGCAAAGGACAGATGGAGGCGGTGCGGCAGGTCGTGGAGGATGAACTGGGACTGAAAATTCCCATTGCGGGGCTGGCCAAGGACGACCGCCACCGCACGTCTGAACTGCTCGTCGGTTTCCCGCCACGCATCGTGGGAATCAAGCCCACCTCCATGCTGTTCCGCATGCTTATGAACATTCAGGACGAGGTGCACCGTTTCGCCATCACGTTCCACAGAAACAAACGTTCCAAAGACTTCATCCACAGCGAACTGGAAAAAATAGACGGCATAGGTGCCGGAACGGTCGAAAAACTGCTCGCACGGTTCAAGACCGTGGCGGCCGTGCGGCGTGCGGACATGGCATCGCTCGTCGAGACGGCGGGCAAATCGAAAGCCGCAAAGATTTACGCCCATTTTCATCCGGACGGACAAGGCGCGTAGCGGATACCGGCGTGTCGTAAGGCGCATGGACCGCGGGGGTCGGACAGGCAGTTTCCGAGAGACGGAACCACGTTTTTGGCTAAAAATTTGTGCTCTCCGAGCAGAGTGTGTAACTTTGCCGCTCGACCTGTCCGATGCACAAGATGGAGGATAACAAGATAATAGAGGATATCGCTTCGCAGGAGTACAAGTACGGCTTTACGACCGATATCCATACCGATACGCTGCCGCGCGGGCTGAACGAGAGTATTGTCCGCAGCATAAGCGCCATCAAGGGCGAGCCGCAGTGGATGACCGACTATCGCCTGCGGGCCTTTCACCACTGGAAGACTCTCACGCCCCCGACATGGGCGCATCTGAATATTCCCGACATAGATTTTCAGGATATAATCTACTATGCCGCTCCACGAGCCGTGACGGACGGTCCGAAGAGCGTCGAGGAGATAGACCCCCAGCTCAAAGCCACGTTCGACAAGCTCGGCATTCCGCTCGAAGAGCAGCTGGCGCTTTCGGGCGTTGCCGTGGATGCGGTGATGGATTCCGTGTCGGTCAAGACCACTTTCAGGCAGACGCTCTCCGAAAAGGGCATAGTGTTCTGCTCGATGAGCGAGGCTTTGAAGGATTACCCCGAACTGGTACGGAAATATCTGGGCAGCGTAGTGCCTTATACGGACAATTTCTACGCCGCTCTGAATGCAGCGGTATTCTCCGACGGTTCGTTCTGCTATATCCCGAAAGGGGTGAGATGCCCCATGGAGCTGAGCACCTATTTCAGAATCAACGCCGCTGGAACCGGACAGTTCGAGCGCACGCTCATCGTTGCCGACGAAGGAGCGTATGTGAGTTATTTGGAGGGCTGCACCGCACCGCGGCGCGACGAGAACCAGCTGCATGCAGCAGTGGTCGAAATCGTGGTCATGCGTGATGCCGAGGTCAAATATTCGACTGTCCAGAACTGGTACCCGGGCGACAGGCAGGGCCGCGGAGGAATCTACAATTTCGTGACCAAGCGCGGAATATGCAAGGGCGACAACGCGCGGCTGTCATGGACTCAGGTGGAGACCGGTTCGGCCATCACGTGGAAATATCCGAGCTGTATTCTTGCAGGCGACAATTCGGCCGCGGAGTTCTACTCGGTGGCAATGACCAACAATTTCCAGCAGGCGGACACCGGAACCAAGATGGTTCATATCGGCAAGGGAACGCGCAGCAGGATTGTGTCCAAGGGCATTTCGGCCGGCCGCAGCCAGAACAGCTATCGCGGGTTGGTGAGAGTGAACAGCGGAGCCGAGGGTGCGCGGAACTTTTCGCAGTGCGATTCGCTGCTTATCGGCGACAAGTGCGGTGCGCATACGTTCCCGTATATGGACGTCCGCAATCCGTCGGCCGTGGTGGAGCACGAGGCGACCACTTCGAAAATCAGCGAAGAGCAGCTCATGTACTGCAATCAGAGGGGTATATCCACCGAAGATGCCGTGGGCCTCATCGTGAACGGCTATGCCCGCGAAGTGCTGGACAAACTGCCCATGGAGTTCGCCGTGGAGGCCCAGAAACTGCCTTCCGTAAGTCGGGAAGGCCGCGTGGGTTGTTTTAGTGAGAATGAAAAACGTGACATATGCTTTTGGACGTAAATAATCTTCATGCCTCGGTGGCTGGAAAAGAGGTTCTGCGCGGATTGGACTTTCGCGTGAAGGCCGGCGAGGTGCATGCCATAATGGGGCCGAACGGTTCGGGAAAGAGTACTTTCGCATCCGTTCTGGCCGGCAGTGCCAAATACGAGGTTACCGAGGGTCAGGTATCGTTCGGTGGCCGCAACCTGCTGGAAATGAGTGTCGAGGAGCGTGCCAGAGAGGGCCTTTTTCTGGGATTCCAGTATCCAGTCGAGATACCCGGCGTAAGCATGGCTTCGTTCATGAAGGCCGCCGTGGCCGAAAAACGCAAGCATCTGGGACTGCCGCCGCTTTCGGGGAGCGAATTTCTGAAAATGATGCGCGAGAAGGCCGCCGTGGTGGAACTCGATTCCAAACTCGTGAACCGTTCGGTGAACGAGGGATTTTCGGGAGGCGAGAAGAAAAAGAACGAAATATTCCAGATGGCCATGCTCGAACCCAAGCTGGCCGTTTTAGACGAGACCGACAGCGGTCTGGATATAGACGCCCTTAGAATCGTGGCTACCGGTGTGGCGCGTCTGCGCAGGCCTGACACTGCAACTGTGGTCATCACCCACTACCAGCGTCTGCTGGACTACATCGTTCCCGACTTCGTGCATGTGCTCTACAACGGCCGCATCATATACTCGGGCGACAAGTCTCTGGCTCTGAAACTTGAAGAGCAGGGCTACGATTGGTTGATTAACGATTATCGGTAGGGATTATGGAAAAGTCGTCCGCTAATGCCCTGTCGGAACTCTTTTTGGCGCAGTCGGAACTTATCGGCGAAGGTTTCGAGAGCTGGGTCAATTCCCGTCGGAGCGATTTCATCGCTTCGTTCATGCTCGGCGGAATTCCTGCATCGAAAGACGAGAGGTACCGCCACACTCCGCTCGGCGAACTGTTCTCGCAGGCGGAGTACGAGACCTATTTCGTGCCGCAGAATATCGAGCCGTTCGAGGCTCTGCCGTCGGGTGCGGCGTTGAGCATAGAGGTCGAAAACGGGTTCTGCAAGACGGAGTGCACGCAACTCGAAAACGGAATCGTCTACGGCTCTTTGCGCGGAGCCATGGAGCGCTTCCCGCAGCTTTTGCGGAAATATTACAACACTGTCGCCGACAACGACACGGATTCGCTTGCCGCCCTGAGCAGCGCATTTATGCAGGACGGAGTGTTCGTATACGTCCCTGCAGGGGTGCGCTATGAACGCGGTTTGATTATTGACGACCGTTACGGCTCGCAGGACGAGGCCCAGATGTGCTTTTCGCGCATGCTCGTAGTACTGGAACGGGATGCGGCGATTGATATTTCGCTCGTGCATCGCGGGGGCGGACATACGCGGTTTTTAATCGATGCCGTGCGCGAAACGGTGCTCGGCGAAGGTTCCGAACTCGATTTCACCGAAATCAACATTCTCGGAGAACGGAGTGCCGTCGTGACCGGCTCGTATATGGTGCAGGATGCAGACAGCCGCTGCCGATACCTTTTGTGCGACCTCGGATGTTCGCTTTCCAGATATAATCTTCGTAATGATTTGAATGCTCCGAGAGCTGAAACCGAACTTTACGGCCTTTATGTCGCCACCGGCACCCAGCATGCCGATATAGCCGTTAATATGCGGCATAACGCGCCGGAGTGCAAAAGCCGCCAGATAGTCAAGGGTATTGCGTCGGACGATGCCGTGGGTGTGTTTTCGGGACTGGTTTATGTGGCGCCGGATGCCCAGAAGACCGATGCCGGACAGCTCAACCGCAATATTCTCGTTTCGCCCGCCGCACGCATCTATACCGAACCTCAGCTCGAAATATATGCCGACGACGTGAAGTGCTCGCACGGAGCCGCCGTAGGACAGCTCGACGACATGGCCGTATACTACATGCGTCAGCGCGGAATATCGTTGCAGGACGCCCGCCGTCTGCAACTTTCGGGATTCGTGTACGAGATAATCGGCAAATGCCGCGGCAGCGAACTTCGCGATTTTATGCACGAACTTACGGATGCGAAAATAGAAAAATTATAAGATGCTGGACGTAAATAAGATAAGAGAGGATTTTTCCGATTCTTCGAACTTCGGTCTACGGGCGGGAGCTGGTTTATCTGGACAACGCCGCCACGGCCCAGAAACCGCAGCGCGTCATAGATTGCGTGAACCGTCTGCACAGGGAGCTGAACGGCAACATACACCGTGGGGTGCACTATATGTCCGAGGAGTGCACTTCGCTTTACGAGGCGGCGCGGCAGACCATGTGCGATAAAATCGGGGCTGCCGATGCTCGGGAAATAGTTTTCACGTCGGGAGCGACGGCATCCGTGAATCTGGTCGCTTACAGTTTCGGCGAAATGTCGGTAGGTGAGGGCGACAACGTGATTGTCAGCGAAATGGAGCACCACTCCAATATCGTTCCGTGGCAGCTGCTGTGCGAGCGCAAGGACGCCGAACTGCGCGTGCTGCCGTTCGACGACGACGGGCGTCTGGCAATCGAAGAACTTCCGTCCCTAATCGACTCGCGTACAAGAATAGTGGCCGTTACGCAGTGTTCCAACGTACTGGGCACGTGCCCCGACATAAAGGCCGTAACGGATGCGGCTCACTCTTTCGGGGTGCCGGTTCTTGTGGACGGCTGTCAGGGGGCGGTGCATATGCCAACCGACGTGCAAGCATTAGGCTGCGATTTCTATGCCTTTTCAGGACATAAGTTGTACGGCCCCACGGGAACGGGCGTGCTTTACGGGCGTGCCGAACTGCTCGAAAAGATGCCTCCTTTCATGGGGGGAGGCGACATGGTGGACAGAGTATCTTTTTCGGGTACCACCTTTGCCGCGCCTCCGCTCAAATTCGAGGCCGGGACCTCCAACTACATAGGCGCCATAGGTATGGCCGAGGCGGTGCATTATCTCGATTCCATCGACCTCGCAGGCTGCCTCCGAGCATGAAAACACGCTTCGGGAGTATGCCGAACGGCTGCTTTCGCAAATCGACGGGCTCCGTATTTACGGTTCGCAGACCGATAAGGGCCCTATCGTTTCGTTCGGCGTCGAGGGGGTTCATAACTACGACATGGGTATGATTTTAGACAAGCTCGGCATCGCCGTGCGGACGGGGATGCACTGCGCCGAACCGGTCATGCACCATTACGGAGTCGGCGGCATGTGCCGTGCCTCGTTCGCGATATACAATACGCGCGAGGAGGTCGAGGCTCTTGCCGACGGAGTGAGACGGGCGGTGAAAATGCTGCGATAAGAATTGTTAGTATTCCGATAAACAGATATTTATGCCTTTTTTAGTGTTGGAAGGTCTGGACGGGGCCGGCAAATCCACTCAGATAAACATGTTGCGCGAGTACCTGACCGCACGAGGCCACAGGTGCCGCTACATACATTTCCCGCGGTTCGATGCCCCTGTGTACGGCGATTTGATAGCTCGGTTTCTGCGCGGCGAACTTGGCGAACTCTCGCAGGTGAATCCCTATTTGGTTGCGCTTCTTTATGCGGGCGACAGGGCCGAGGCTGCCGAGACGGTCAGCGGGTGGCTTTCGGAAGGCTGGGTCATCGCCGACAGATACGTGTATTCCAATATAGGCTATCAGTGCGCCAAGATTGACGATGCGGCGGAGCGCGAAAGGCTCAGACGCTGGATTCTGGATTTGGAGTACGGGTATTACCGTATTCCGCAGCCCGATTTGTCGCTGTTTCTGGACGTTCCTTTCTCTTTCACCGAAAGCAGGCTCTCGGCTGCCAGAACCGGTTCAGACAGAGACTATTTGCATGGCGGGGCGGACATACACGAATCTTCGCTCGATTTGCAACGCCGCGTAAGGCAGGTGTATCTCGATTCGGCCGAGAAGGACCCCTCGCTCAGGGTCGTGGATTGCGCCTGCGAGAACGGAGCCATGGCCAGCGCCGAGAGCATATTCGAGCGTATCGTGTCGCGAATCGGCGATATTTTGTAACTTTGCATTTCAACCTTTATTTCGAAATGACTCGGAACCCGAAACGCATACTGGCCGATGCCTGCCGCATAATACTCGCACTGACATTCGTCTTCTCCGGATTCACCAAGACCATAGACCCGTGGGGTACGGCGATAAAGATAACCGAGTATCTTAACAGTTTCGGTTTCGAAACCCTCAACCAATACCGTTTCGGCTTTTTCGATATGGCTCTGCGGGGCGGAGCTCATGATGGGCTGCATGTTGCTTTTCAAGGTGCGCACGCCGCTCATATCGATTTTTTCGCTCGCCACGATGAGTTTCTTCACGCTTTTGACGTTTTACATGGCGGGGTGGGGCACTGTCGAGGATTGCGGCTGCTTCGGCGACGCGGTGAAACTTACGGCGTGGGAGACGTTCTTCAAGAACCTCGTCCTGTGGCCGCTTTCGTTTTACGTCTGGTGGGATGCCCGTAAGGGCCGGATTTGGCCGATTTCGCGCAGGGAATATATCACCACGCTTCTCGTAATGTGTTTCGCGTTCGGTCTGGGCGCGTACTGTTACAGGCATTTGCCGCTCATAGACTTTCTTCCTTTCAAGAAAGGCGTGAATATTTACGAACGGATGTACCGAGGCGGCGAGCACGACGATATAACGCTCGTGTATCGCGACCGGACCAGCGGCGAGTTGCGCAATTTCGGCATCGGAGATACCGAATGGTACGATACGGTTCGCTGGGAGTATGTGGACAGGATTGAAGGCAAGACGGACGACGACGATGTGGCGCTGCGCGAATTTGCCGTTTTCGCCGGCGAGGACGATGTCACCGAGAGTATAATTACCGACCCCGGAACCGTATACATGATAAGCGCCGTGCGTTTGGACGGCGTCCGGCCGTGGTGCGCTGAACGGCTCGCCGCGCTCGCGGACAGGGCGCAGAAGAACGGCGACAGGGTGGTGTGCCTTACCGCATCGCCGCTCGGCGAAGGCGAGGATTCGGTGAGATTCGCCGACGGGCCCGAAATTCCGGTGTACAATGTCGATGCGACGACTCTTGTCACCATGCTCCGCGCCAAGGCCGGTGTTGTGGTCTTGCAGGGTGGGGTGATACTGGACAAACTCAACTGCCGCGACATAAGGAAGAAGTAGCGCTTGTCCTGTTTTTGGCATGGAATTGGCTTGATTACCACGGTAATCAAGCCTTGATTTTATGCGAACGAAAACAGTGCTGTCAGTCGTCTTGTTGCTGGCCGGTTGCACCGGCCGCCATTCTGCCCCGGAACAGGTGCGGCCCGTGAAAGTCTACACCGCCCATACGGTGGATATGATAAGCAAGGATTTCGCGGCTCTGGCCGTGGCGGACGATGCGACGAATCTCGCGTTCAAGGTATCGGGACAGGTCGTCGCATTCGATGTTACCGAGGGGCAGAGCGTGGCGAAGGGGACGGTGGTGGCGCAGATAAATCCGCGGGACTATCGCCCAATACGACGCCCAGCGTTCGGCCTTCACGACGGCCAAGACGCAGTTCGAGCGCATGGAGCGGCTGCTTGCCCGTCAGGCGGTGTCCAAAAGCGAGTACGAGGTCGCACAGACTGCCTACATGAATGCGCGGGCCGCCTATGAAAATTCGCAGGACGTGCTCGCCGATACCAAATTGCGGACGCCTTTTGCCGGAATAGTCGAAAAAGAAGTATGTCGATACCTACCAGAGGGTGCAGGCCGGCGAGCCGATAGTGAGAATCGTGAATCCGACTTCGCGCACCGTGAAATTCACCATGCCCGAAAGCGGCATATACCTGCTGTCGCTGTCGGGAGCGAGGTTTTTCGGTTGAGTTCGACAACTATAAATCCGTATTTTTTTCAATGCGCGTTTGAAAGACTACGTCCCCACGTCGTCGGACGGAACCGGTGTGCCGGTCTCCCTTGCGCTGGACGACGGGCGGCTCGATTCTCCCTCCAAATACATCATCTCCCCGGGTATGACCTGCATCGTGGTCATGCGGGTGCTCAACCCCGAGTTGAAGGATATGGTCGCCGTGCCGCTGACATCGGTTTTCGCACCCGACGGACGGGAGGGCCGGTATGTTTGGGTTGTGGATTCGGAGCAGAGGGTGCGGCTCGTCGAGGTGACTCTGGGCGAGTCTGTACGGCAAGGACATGGTGCTGGTTCGGGGCGGTTTGTCGGCCGGTGAGAGGGTGGTGTCCGCCGGAGTGTACAGGCTGTCGGAGGGCGAACGTGTCGAAATATTGAAATAGGGGAGGGCGCTGCTATGAATATTACGGAGTATTCGCTCGGTCACGGTCGCGTAATCGCATTCTTTATGGCGGTGATGATTGTCGGCGGGACGATTTCGTTTTTCACTCTCGGCAAGAAGGAGGACGCTCCTTTCACAATCAAGACCGCCGTGGTTACGGTAAAATATCCGGGCGCGACACCCGAGCAGGTGGAGCAGCTCGTGACCGAACCCGTGGAGCGCGAGATACAGTCCATGGGGCACGTGTACAAGATTATGTCCGAATCGCACTACGGATTCGCCAAAATAACCGTCGAACTCGATCCGGCTCTCGCCGCCGGCCGCATCCCGCAGATGTGGGACGAACTTCGGCGCAAGATACTGAATGTCGAGGGCCGGCTTCCTGTCTCCGTGTCCGATGTAGAGGTGGCGGACGACTTCGGCGACGTGTTCGGCATATACTACGGTCTGTCGGCCGGCGAGGGATTCTCCTATGCGGAGCTCAGGCGGCAGGCGCAGCTCATAAAACGCGAACTTGTTACGGTGCCCGGAGTTCAGAGGGTCACGCTTTTCGGCGAGCAGACGCCGGTGGTGAACGTCTACATAAGCCGCAGCAAACTGGCGGGCTTTGCGATGCGTCCCGAGGATATAATATCGGTCATGAGCGGTCAGAGCGCCATTGTCAGCGTGGGTGAAAAGCTGGCCGGTCAGATGGAGATAAAGATAACGGAGACTTCGACCTATGCCTCTGTCGAGGATATAGAGAATCAGATACTCACCACGCCGTCCGGCCGTCAGATTCGCCTCTCGGACATCGCCGAGGTGCAGGTGGACTATCTGCGGCCGCCGTCGGTGCTGATGCGCATAAACGGAGTGAAGGGCATCGGTATCGGCATCTCCACCGACGCATCCCGCGACGTGGTGAAAACCGGCCGGACGGTTTCGCGCCGTTTGCAAGACATTACGGCCGGAATGCCTTTGGGAATGGAACTTACGGAGCTTTATCCCGAAGACCGTATCGCACGCGAGGCGAACGGCATGTTCGCGCTCAATCTCGCGGAGTCGGTGGCAATCGTCGTGACGGTCGTCGTGCTGGCCATGGGCCTGCGTTCCGGCGTGGTTATTGGCAGCTCACTGCTGCTTGCCATCGGCGGCACGCTGCTGCTCATGCAGGTCGCGGGACAGGGACTGAACAGAACCTCGCTCGCAGGATTCATCATCGCAATGGGCATGCTTGTGGACAATGCGATAGTGGTGACGGACAATGCCAGACAATCTATGGCGGCGGGTATCGCAAGAAGAACGGCTGTGAGTCAGGGGGCCTCGTCGGTGTCTTGGGAGCTTTTCGGCGCCACGCTGATAGGGATATTTTCGTTTCTGCCTCTTTATACGGCCCATTCGTCCGTGGCGGAGATTGTGAAGCCGCTTTTTCGCTGTGCTGTCCGTCTCTTTGCTGCTCAGCTGGGCGCTTTCGCTTACGCAGGTGCCGCTCATGGGGGTGAGGATGCTCGCCATGCCGCGTCGCGGACAGGTTTACGACACGGCGCTCTTCCGGTTTTTTGACCGGACGCTGCGTTTTACGTTGAGGCATCCGCTTCCCGTTCTTGCGGGGGCTTACGTCTTGTTCGCCGGTTCTCTGGCGCTTATGAGCGTCATGCCGCAGAACTTTTTCCCCACTTTGGACAAACCCTATTTCAGGGCCGACTGCACGCTTCCCGACGGATACAACATAGAGGACATGTCCTCGTGCGTGGAGGATATGGAGCGGTGGCTCATGAGCCGGCCGGAGGTCAAGACCGTTTCGTCCGCCATGGGGGCGTCTCCCCCGCGCTACTATCTTGCCAGCAGTTCGAGGGGGCCCGCTCCGAATTTCGCCAATATTCTGGTGGAGCTGCACGACAGGAAGTATTCCGAGGCCGTGGAGAGGCGTTTCAACGACTATGTGCGCAGCGAGTTTCCCGACGTGTGGATTTCATCGTCGCTTTTTCAAACTTTCTCCGGTGCCGGCCGCCACGATAGAGTTCGGATTCGTCGGCGACGATGCGGATACGTTGGCTCGGCTGACTTCTCGGGCACTTGCCATTATGCACGCCGACGGCAGGACCAACAACGTTCGCAGCAGCTGGGGCAATCGCATACCTGTCTGGACGCCGGTGTATTCGCAGGTCAAGGGGCCTCGGCTGGGGATTTCCCGCAGCGCCATGGCCCAATACATGAATCTGGCCACTTCGGGTTACCGTCTGGGAGAGTTCCGCCGCGACGACCAGTTCCTGCCCATTCTGCTCAAAGACGAGAACATGCAGGGGTACAGTTTGAGCAACATGCGTTCGCTGCCGATGTTCTCTTCCGGCGGCAAGGTCTATTCGCTCGAACAGGTGGCGGACAGGTTCGAACTGGGCTTCGAGCGGCCGGTGATAAAGCGCTACAACCGCAGTCGTGTAATGTGTGCGCAGTGCGATCCGGCCAGAGGACAGAATGCCGTGCGGCTTTACGAGGACTTGCATCGGCGCATAGTCTCCGAGGTGCATCTTCCGCAGGGCTATTCCATGAAGGTTTTCGGCGAACAGGAGAACCGCGGACAGTCCAACAGAGCGCTTGCAGCCGGACTGCCGGTGACGTTTTTTTAGGCATTTTCACGGTCCTGCTGCTGCTTTTTCGGGGACTACCGCAAGCCGATAGTCATACTGCTTATGGTGCCGTTGATTTTCGTCGGCGTGGTGCTGGGTCTTGCCATAACGGGCAAGATGTTCGACTTCTTCTCGCTGCTCGGGCTTCTGGGGCTTGTGGGAATGAACATAAAGAACGCCGTGGTTCTCGTCTCACGCATCGAGGAGACCTCCCGCGTGCAGGAGCCATACGATGCGTTGATATCTGCCGCCCGTTCTCGGGCGCTTCCCGTGGCCGTCGCTTCGGGAACTACCGTACTGGGACTCGTTCCGCTGCTGCCGGATGCCTTGTTCGGCTCCATGGCTGCAACCATTATGGGCGGTCTTCTGGTGGCCACTCTTCTTACCGTGCTGGTGCTTCCAGCCTGCTATGCCGTGATGTTCAAGATAAAACCTTCGGAAAAACATTAGCCCGATGTCCGGAATCCTGCTTATTCTGCTTTTTGTTCTGCGGCCTCTGTCCTCTGCGGGCACAGGAGCCGATTACCGTCGAGAGTTACCGCGATGCGGTCCTGCGGTACGATTACGATATGAAAATCGCCGAGAGGCTTTTCCGAGTCTTCGTTTCGGGACATGCGGCGCACTCAGGCCGGATTTCTGCCGCAGCTTTCGGCTTCGGCGGGTTTCGAGGCCGATTTCCGCCGTTCACGAACCGATGCGGGTCTTGCGAAGCCGTATTCCTTTAACGTGCAGCCCACGGTGTCGCAGACCGTTTATGCCGGCGGCAAGGTCAGAAATGCCTACCGCAGGGCGCAGACCGACTACGAAATCTCGCTTTGCAGCACGTCGGATGCCGGGTTGCAGACTGTCTATGCGGCCGAGTACGGCTACTGGAACCTTGCGGCCGACATCGCACTGCTCGAAGCGGCCCGAAGATACGTCGGCATCATCGAGTCCCTGCTCGGGGTCGTCGATTCGCGTTTCGAGGACGGATACATAAGCAAGAGCGACGTTCTGATGGTCCGCGCCCGCAAGAACGAGGCGCAGTATTCCCTTCGCACGCAGGAACGCATATACCTCTCTTCGCTGCACCATTTCAATATCCTCATGGGTTCCGACCCGTCTGCGGCCGTCGCCCTCGCGGACAGTATCCTGACATGGGTGAGACTGCCGGTGCGCCGCAGCGTGGACGAGATTCTACGCACCCGCCCCGACTATATGGCCGCCCGTTTGCAGATTCGCGGCAGGGAGTACGACGTGCATCTTGCGGGGGCGGATTTCTATCCGAGCGTTTCGGCCGGAGTTACCGGTGTATGGAACACCCTCTCGCCCAATCTTACCGGTTCCACCCGTGTGGACGGATACGCATTCGTGCGCCTGAGCGTTCCGATTTTTCGGCTGGGGGCAAAGACGCAACAGCATTTTGTCGGCTTCGGCCCTTGCCGAGAGCGCACGGCTGGAAATGCTGAGATTGGAAGACGAAATCGCGCGTCAGGAGAGCGACGCTTGGAGCGTGATTGTGGAGAGCGCCATGCAGCTGCGCCAGTCCTACGACGGCCTGAGCATAGCGGCCGAAAACCTTTCTCTCAGCACGTTCGCCTATAACGAAGGGCAGCTTACGGTTCTGGACGTGCTTTCGGCGCAGCTCTCGTGGATTCAAATCTATACCAATACCATTTCAGCCGCACGGGCGCTTCGTCTCGCCATAGCCGACTATCGGCGTATCGCGGCCGTTCATCCGGACCTTCATCCGTCCGCTGGCGTCGGCATGGCGAACTGAGAACCGGGTGCAAAACGCATCGCGCTCCCAAATTCAGAAGCTCCGATTTTTACAGATACGATTCGGGGATTGCATTCCTCGATTCCAATCCGTTTTTCCCCGCGTTTTTTTCATATTATTCATTTGCAGCCTGCGGCCTGCTCGACGCGGTACAAAAAAGGCAGCTCCCCAAGAAAGGAAGCTGCCGAAAACGGCAGAATTGCCGGTGCAGAATGTATTTGGTAAGGCGTGCGAAACAAAAACAAAAAACCGACAACTTTCAGACCGCCCCGAACCGCCTCTTCCGAAGAGAGCATAAGTTTAAGGCACGGTATAAAAAGTCGTTTGTTTACGTATGTCGGCCACCGCGTGGAGCCTTGCTCGATGTAAAGGTAGCATGAATTTTTGTCATTCCGAGACTATGCTGCAATTTTTTTCACAGTTTTTCGTGCTTTTTGGACCGCATGTGCTACACTTAAACCTTTTCGGAACATCTCCCGCCCGCCTTTTTTTGCTGCATCGCCCCGCTTTTTCTCGTTTGAAATTTTTATGTCCGACCCGAAAATCCGGCTTTGCCGCCGCTGTCAGGCGTTCGATGTTTGGCCCGTGGAATATATTTTTTATCTTTGCCGTATACAATTTCGGTTTATGGGCATAATTTGGATAATAATATTCTGCATAGTTCTTTTTCTTCTACTTCATTTTATGGGGAGCGGGGTCGGTGCTGCGTTCGCTCTTTTCCGGCGGCAGCGACTGGGTCAAAGGCACCCGCACGCGGGAAGGAGGAGCGGGACCGCGCAAGGAGGGTGAGGTCACCATACGGCAGAGCGCTCCTGCGCAGCCCAAGCGCGTCCGCAAGGATGTGGGTGACTATGTCGAGTACAAGGAGGAGAAACCGGAGGACGACCGATGAAATTCTTGAAGACACTGGGCGAGTACTGCCTTTTGATGAAAAAGGTCTTTTCCCGACCGGAGAAAGCCCGCATTTACATGCGCCGCATACTCTTCGAGATGGAAGCTCTGGGCCTGAACTCGGTCGTGATAACGATTATCATCTCGGTGTTCATGGGGGCTGTCATCGCGCTGCAAATGTCCATCAACCTCGAATCGCCGTTCATACCTAAATCCATGATAGGCTACGCCACACGCGAGACGATGATTCTGGAATTCAGTTCGACGGTGGTGGCGCTCATTCTTGCCGGCAAGGTCGGCTCGAACATCGCGTCCGAAATAGGCACCATGCGAATCACCGAGCAGATAGACGCGCTGGAAATCATGGGCGTGAATTCGGCCAGCTACCTCATTCTGCCGAAAATAGTCGCAACGGCCGTGTTTTTTTCCCCGATGCTCACCGTGTTGAGCATATTCATAGGCTGTGCGGGCGGTTATGCGGTCGCCGACATCACGGGAATCATGCTGACGGAGGATTACGTGCAGGGGCTTCTGTCCGACTTCAAGGTGTACTCGATAATATACACGCTCATAAAATCGGTGGTATTCGCATTCATCGTGACGTCCGTGTCGGCGTTCTACGGCTATAACGCGAGGGACAATTCTCTGGAAGTCGGTCGTGCAAGCACGCAGGCCGTCGTGGCGAGCAGTATGATTATCCTGTTGTTCGACTTAATACTCACACAGTTGCTGCTTATATGATACGTGCGGAGCATATAGTGAAGAGTTTCGACGGCCGGACGGTGCTCGACGACATTTCCGCCGAGTTCCAGCGCGGCAAGACGAACCTGATTATCGGTCGCAGCGGCTCGGGCAAAACCGTGCTGCTCAAATGTTTGGTCGGCCTGCACGACATCGACTCCGGAAGCATCTGGTACGACGATACGTGTTTCAACAAACTTGGATTTCGCGAAAAAAAGGAGATTCGGCGCAATATCGGCATGATTTTTCAGGGCGGTGCATTGCTCGATTCATCGACCGTGGCGGAAAACGTGCGGTTGCCGCTGGACCTGTTCACTAATCAGAGCGAGGCCGAAAAAGAAGGAGCGCGTGGATTTCTGCCTGCGAAGGGTGAATCTGACGGGAGCCGACGAACTGTATCCTTCGGAGCTCAGCGGCGGCATGATAAAACGTGTGGCCATAGCCCGAGCCATAGTGCTGAACCCGAAATTCCTGTTCTGCGACGAACCCAACTCGGGACTCGACCCGATGACTTCGGTGGTCATAGACAACCTGATAAAGGAGATAACCGAGGAGTACGGAATCACTACCATAATAAATACCCACGACATGAATTCGGTCATGGAGATAGGCGAGAAAAATCATATTCATCCACGAGGGCAAGAAGTGGTGGGAGGGCACCAAAGGCGATATTCTGGGCAGCGATAACCGCGAACTGAACGATTTCGTATTCGCCTCCGCCATGGCAAAAAGGGCAAAGGCCAATGCCGCAGGAGAATAGGAGTCAAATGCTTTATTAAAAAAATATTTAAGAAAGATTTGTTTTATATCTGAAAGATACCTATTTTTTTGCGGTGCGATGTTAATTGAATAACAGTTGAACTTCTATAAATAAAAAGGATTATGTCAAAGATTAAAAATTGGTATCAACGGTTTCGGACGTATCGGCCGTTTGGTATTCCGTGCAGCGTGCGAGAACGCACAAATCGAAGTTGTGGGCATCAACGACCTCGTACCGGTCGATTACATGGCCTACATGCTCAAATACGATACGATGCACGGCCAGTTCAAGGGCTCCATCGATTTCGACGCTGAGAAAGGCCTGCTCATCGTAAACGGCAAGGCTATCCGCGTAACCGCAGAGAAAGACCCCGCAAACCTGAAATGGAACGAGGTCGGCGCCGAGTACGTCGTCGAGTCTACCGGTCTGTTCCTGACCAAGGAGAAAGCTCAGGCGCATATCGCAGCCGGTGCAAAATACGTGGTTATGTCGGCTCCTTCGAAGGACGACACCCCGATGTTCGTATGCGGTGTGAACACCGACACCTATGCCGGTCAGACCATCGTTTCCAACGCATCCTGCACCACCAACTGCCTGGCTCCTATGACAAAGGTCCTCAACGATAAATTCGGTATCACCGACGGTCTTATGACCACCGTTCACTCGACCACTGCAACCCAGAAGACCGTAGACGGTCCTTCGATGAAAGACTGGCGCGGCGGCCGTGCTGCAAGCGGCAACATCATTCCTTCGTCTACCGGTGCCGCAAAGGCCGTAGGCAAGGTCATTCCCGCTCTGAACGGCAAACTGACCGGTATGTCGATGCGTGTTCCGACTCTGGACGTTTCGGTAGTAGACCTTACCGTAAATCTGGCAAAGCCTGCTAAATACGACGAGATTTGCGCTGCCATGAAAGAGGCTTCGGAAGGCGAACTCAAAGGCATTCTCGGTTACACCGAAGACGCTGTGGTTTCGTCCGACTTCCTCGGCGATCCCCGCACCTCCATCTTCGACAAGGCTGCCGGTATCGCTCTTACTGATACTTTCGTCAAGGTCGTTTCGTGGTACGACAACGAGTGGGGCTACTCGAACAAGGTGCTCATGCTCATCGAGAAGATGGCCGCTTACAACGCGAAATAGTTTCGAGCGGTTTTCAGCATAGAAAAAGGTCCGGAAGACAGTCTCTTCCGGACCTTTTTTATCGGCACCAAGCCGAATGCGATGCAAGGGGGCGGGCGAACTTGTAATGCCCGCGGAATGATTTTTCTCGCTTTGCCTTCGATGTCGCCGACAAGATTATAAAACAGCGGCAGTCCGATTCTACGGGCTGCCGCCATTTTGTCGCAAGGCACATTGTTTAGTTTTTGCCCAATCTGATTCCTATTTTTATATAACCGAGATTCGAAGTGCCGTATTTTACTAATCCGTTGTATCCGATGCCTATCGATACGCGGTTTATCTCCAATCCGGCTCCTACCTGACAGGAAAAGCCGTTAAGGCCGTCCAAGTCCGCAACCCCGAAAAATCCGCCCAAGGAGCAATTGATGTATGGACGCACTTTTTCGGACACCGGAATGTAGCCTTTCATGTTTACTTCAAGGGGAATGTATCCTTCGAACAATGTTTTAGGTTCCTCCCTCACCAAGTCTCCGTAACCATAATAAAGAAGGTCTACTGTTTCGATAATGCTTCTGAGTCCGGTTTGTGCGCCGATGAAGAAGTATCGGCCGATTCGTGCGCCAAGAGCGATGTCGAGTGTCGGACCTGCATAGTCCGCGCCGAAAAATCGTACCCAAAGAGATGTCGCTCTGGAATTTGATTCCGCCTGCGGTCAGGCCGCCGCCTGTTCCGGCTTTGGCCGATGCCTCTTTGGCAGCGCTCTGTTTGGCCGTGAATACCTCCTTGGTGCCGTTCTTGTATTTGATGAACAGAACGTCCGAAGAGTCGATGAAATAAGTCGGGCCGTCGAGGTTGTCCCATTTGAGATAGGTGATGCCCTGCGGAGTAATCGTCTGTACTTTGGCGGTTATCTCCTCGGCATCTTTCGTAGTGATGATGTCCTGTGCCTCTGCACTTAAAACTCCCCCTCCCACCACAAATAGCAGGCCGAGGGCTAAACTTTTGAGCGGTTTCATAATGATATTGAGTTAAAGATGGGTCGTCTCTTTTTTATAGCTCTTATTTCATGAATTTGCCGCCTTTGGCGCCGCCTCCCATGTTGAAGATATTCTGGTCGTAGCTGTTGATTTTTCCGGCCAGATGACGCGAACGTTGCAGCGCGAGGCATACCAGGCTCATCCATGAGCTCGGAGAATTTCAGTCCCGTAGCCTCCCACAGATAGAACGACAGCGAACCCGGGATTGCGTTTATCTCGTTTACGTATATTTGTCCGTCGGTCTCGTCTATCATCACGTCCACACGGGCGACGCCCATGCACGACAGCACGCGGAACGTCTCGGCGGCATAGTGCCGTATGCGTTCGGTGACCTCGTCCGGCAGTTCGGCGGGGATGCGTCTGTGGGTGCTTTGCATGCCTTTGGAGCTTTTTGCCGCCGTTCATGTATTTGTCCTGATAGCTCAGAATCTCTCCGCTGCGCAGCGGCTCCTCGCACACCGAGGTGCGGTGACGGTCGGCCGTACCCAGCACCGAACAGTTTATCTCTTTGAGGCCGGTAATCATGTGCTCCACTATTATGCGGGTCGAGTACTGGCAGGCGGTGTCCACTGCGGCCGTCAGCTGCTCGCGGTCGTGAGCCTGCGATATGCCCACGCTCGAACCCAGATTGGCGGGTTTCACTATCATCGGGTAGCCGAGGGTTTTCTCCGCTTCGTCGATGAACCGCTGCTTGTCCGTTCCCCACTGACGGTCGGTGAACCACGTGTAGTCCACCACCGGAATGCCGCTCTGGCGAAGAATCATCTTCATTGTGATTTTGTCCATGCCGTTCGCCGACGAGAGCGGGTTGCATGCGGCATACGGGATGCCGGTCATCTCGACCATGCCCTCGAATATGCCGTCCTCGCCGCAGGTGCCGTGCAGAACCGGTATTATGACGTCTATGTTGCATACCGCATCGCGTCCTACAAGAGGCTTGCGGCTTTTGTAGAGCGTACTGTTGCCGTATTCGGGTTTGAGGTAAACCTCGGTGCAGCGTTTGCACAGAGCGCCCGTGTCGCGATAGTTTTCGGCCTGCAAAAGCGCCTCGCCCGTGTACCAGCGGCCCTGCTTGGATATGTAAACCGGCCAGACCGTGTATTTGTTCTTGTCCATTGCGGCCATTGCCTGCAAAGCCGAGATTACCGAAATCTCGTGCTCCACGCTGCGGCCGCCGAAAAATACGCCAACGTTAGTCTTCATTTTGTGTGTATGTCTTTTGAGTAGTTCGTTACTTATTTGAATGTGTCGGGCAGGTCGTTTTCGTAGAGTACCGTGTCGCCGCTGCGCACTATCTCCCGCAGGCGTGCGGTGGCCTCTGCGAACGTATCCGCCTCTATTATGTCCTGCTGCCGGAATCCGCCGCCGGTCAGACCTTCGATTATCGCGTCGCGATTGTACCGGCCCACGACGATGGCCGTGTCGCAGCGCCCGCACATGTACTCGCCCAACTGCCTGTTGAGCCTGTACTGCTCTTTGCCCAGCTCAATCATGCCCGGGGTAATGACTATGCGTCTGCCGCCGGTGAATGAACCGAGTACGTCCAGTGCCATTTTCGAGCCGTGGGGGTTCGAGTTGAAGGCGTCGTCTATTACGGTTATGCCGCCTGCGGCGTGTCTTACCGAAAGACGGTGCTCTACTTGGGCGACTTGGGCGACGGCATAGCGTATGTCCGTTTCATCCATGCCCATGACCTTTGCCGTAATGTAGCCGGCCAGCAGGTTGGAGATGTTGCACTCGCCCAGAAGGCGTGTTTCGAGCGGGGTTTCGGTCCCGTCGGTACCCTCGACCGTGAAAGTGCTCGAAGTGCGGCCGTAGCGGATGTTCGCCGCTTTGAAATCGGCATTCCGTCCCGTGGCCGAGTAGCGGTATACGTTCTTTACGTTGGTCACCTTGCGGGAGGCTATCATTTCGAAGTCGTCGTTCAGAATGGCCGTACCGTTCTCGGGCAGCGAATCTATGAGTTCGAACTTGGCGGCCTGCACGTTTTCGATGCAGCCGAAAGATTCGAGGTGCTGCTCTCCCACGGCGGTGATTATGCCTATTTTCGGGTTCACCAGACGGCAGATTTCCCGCACGTCGCCCCTCTGTTTGGCGCCCATTTCGACAATGAATACCTGATGATACGGTTTGAGCTGTTCGCGCACGGTGCGCACTACGCCCAGCGTCGTGTTGTAGCTGCCCGGGGTCATCAGCACGTTGTACTTTTCGGAGAGTATCCTGTACAGATAGTGCTTGGTGCTGGTCTTGCCGTAGCTGCCCGTAATGCCTATCACGGTGAGTTCCGGCATGCTGCGCAGGATGCGTCGGGCGTCGTTGCAGTAGTGTCGGTTTATGAGTTTTTCGAGCGGCAGAAGAATCCACAGGGCGGCTAGCGCGAAAACGGGGCTCAATGCCGCTGCGGCCATGGCGTATGCGGCCGATACGGTTATCGTCGCAAGGAGCATCATGGCAGCGGGCAGAATCAGAAGCAGCAGTTCCACGATGTAGATGCGCGTTGCGCGGGCGGTGAACACTAACGGCTTTTTATATTTGCGTCCGATTTCCTTTGCCGATTTGAGTATGCTCACGGCGCCGACTCCGCCAATGGCCCAGATATTGTTCCAGAAAAGCAGCAGCACGGCCAGCAGCATGAGGTCGGTGGCGCGGACCGTCGAGCTCAGGTCGCTTTTTCAGCCAGCGCAGATAACGTGCCGTGCGGTAGGAGTTCTGCTGCATCATTTGCAGCTCGTATTTGAATCTGAGCGCCGCATAGACCGCAATGCAGAGCAGCGCCGCGGATTTGATTGCCAGATAGGTCATTTGTCGTTGTGTAAGAAGTTGTTAATCACTATCGAAAATTCTGCGGCCCGTTCTAAAAAGCTGTAATGTCCGGCTCCGCGGAATACCACCAGACCGGCATCCGGAATGAGCTTCTCCATTATCCGGGCATCCCGCATGGGGGTGGCCGTGTCCTTGTCGCCCCAGACGAGGAGCGTCGGTGCCGAGATGAGCGGCATGAATTTTTTCAGGTCTTCGTTCACCACCCGCACGAACGTGCCGCGCATCGTCCCGTTGAGAGCGCGGTAGTCGCTGCTGCCGCTTTTGTTTCGGCGCCGTTCGATTGCCTTCTCCGCACGCGAGCGGCCTATCATGAGCGGCAAAACGGCTTTGAGCAGCTTGAACGAGTAGACTTTCGCGTAGTAGCCGATGCTCCGGCGCGGTTTTATGCCGGCCGCATCCACCAGCACGATTTTGCGGGTCTTGTTGCGTGCACCGTACCGTATCGCCACGCGCCCGCCGAAGGAGTGGCCTATGAGAATCGGATTCTCGATGCCGGCCGCGCTGACGAATTGCTCGAAGTTTTTCGTGTACTCTTCGATGCCCCATGCCGTGTCGGGTGCCGGACTTAGACCGAATCCGGGGAAGTCTATCGCCCAGACGCGGAATCCGCGTTCAAGGTCTGCGACGACGCCTTTCCAGATGTCGATGCTGCATCCCCAACCGTGAAGCAGCACCACGTCGGCGCCGCTGCCGGCGACCGTATAGTGCAGCGTTCCCGATTCGGTTTCGATATAGTTTTTGCATTTTTGCGGTGCGTGTAATGATTCACAAAGATAGGAAAAAGTGAGCGCAGAATCGATATGAACGGAGACTTTATATTTTTATGCGTCAGTGCCTGATGCGGGCCGGCGGACGCTTGCGGAAATGTTTTTTTGCGGACCCGTTTTCAGGCCCGAACTGAAAAATGCCGCCGCAGGAAAACAGACGAACAGGAACCGATGCGGTATTAAGAATTTGTTGATATATAGTCGAATCGGCAATTTATGGCGGTGAAACGCCGAAAATAAACTGTAAAAATTAAAAACTTTTTGTTTATAAGTTTTCTGTACGTATATTTGCAGCCGGAAATAATTGCATTGCGTAATGGTGAAAAGAGATTACATAGTTGCCCGAGCGGCAAGCATGTTCGAAACCCAAGGGGTCAAGTCCGTGCGCATAGACGACATCGCCTCCGAACTCGGCATGTCCAAGCGGACGCTCTACGAGATGTTCGACAGCAAGGAGGCGCTGCTCAAAGAGTGTATGCGGCATCTTTTCGTCGAGAAACAGGAAAAAGATGTGGCAGGAAATCGAGCGGCTTCCGGATGTCGTGGCGGTGATATTCTTCCTTATAGACAAACAGCACAATGGAAAGGCAAATCGCGAGCGCAACGAAAGGATTAGAAACAACCTGCAAAAAGGTTTTATCCGCAGGTGGCTCAGTATGTCGAGGAGCAGATATCTCAGGTCGGATACGAGGCGATGCGCGAACTTTTCGAGCGGGGAATCCGCGAGGGGCTGTTTCGTCGGGACATGAAAATAGACCTTTCGATATCAATCTTCGCGAACACGCTGATGCTTATTGCGATGAACAAAATAAAGTTGCATAATAATATTTCCATGGATGAAGCGTTCGAGTACATGGCTATCAATTTCTTCCGGGGCATAGCTACGGTCAAGGGGGTTGAGCTTATCGACGCCTATCATCGGAAATACAGGTCGTCGGTGCAGGACGGCCGGACGGATTGACGATAAAAAACAGTATATATTTAGAGTATGAACAAAAAGATGATGATGTTTACGGTGTGTTTCGCCCTGATTACGGTATCGGGAGCGTTCGCACAGGGCCGGACTCTTGAACTCAGTCTGACCCAAGCACTCGAAATCGCACTCAGCGACAACCCGACCATCAAGGTCGCAAATCTGGAAATCGAGCGCTACAAGTATGTCAGACGCGAGGCTATCGGCAACCATCTGCCGCAGGTCTCTGTCAATAGCCAGTATTCTTACAGTGCGGTCAAGCAGACCATGTCGAAGAAAAACGGAATCTCGCTCGGAGCCGACAACACTATCAACACGGCGGCTTCCATCACGATTCCCCTTTTCGCCCCTGCGGTGTACAGCACCTTGAAGATGACCCGCACGCAGCAGGAGATGGCTGTCGAGAGCGCACGCAGGCTCCCGCCTGACGCTGATAAACGAAACCAAGAAAGCCTACTATAACGTGTTGCTCGCCGAGCAGTCCTTGGAAGTTCTGCTCAACAGCGAGAAGACCATAAAGGAGACTGTCGAGGACACCCGCAACAAGTACAATGCCGGCCTTGCCTCGGAGTACGACTTGCTTACGGCCGAGGTGCAGCTCAGCAACCTTCAACCGACGATTATACAGACCCGCGAGTCCATCGGGGTGTCCAAGCTCATGCTCAAAAATGTATCTGAGCATTCCAGAGGATGTGGACATAGCCGTAACCGGAACGCTCGACGATTTCAAGGCCGACGTTCTGGCGCAGAGCGCCGACCTTTCGACCGACGTGTCGCAGAATACGGATATTCGCACTCTCGATTTGCAGAAGGAGCCTTCTGCGCAGGCAAGCTCAAACTCTCCCGCACATCGCGTATGCCGACTCTGGCCGCATTCGGTAACATTTCGTGGTATTTGAGCGACGTGAACCTCAATTTCGGCTCCATGATGGGCGAAGGCGGCTCTTCGAGCGGAGAGTCCTCCGGAATGTACAACGCCGGCTACACGCGAGCCTCTTCGCCGAAGGTGACCGGTCCGCTGTGGGGCCAGTGGCCTATGACTTTCGGCGCCCAGACTGTCCATTCCCATATTCGCCGGCCTTACCAATGTAAACAAGGACAAGCAGATAAAGAACAACATGGCCCAGCTCGACCTTCAACGCGACTATGCCGTCGAAGGCATGAAAGTGCAGGTCAGCAATGCCATAAGCACGCTTCACACTGCCCGTCAGACCATGACGGCCAACGAGAAGACAGTAGAGCAGGCCAGCAAAGCCTACGCCATTACGCAGACCCGCTACGATGCGGGAGCCGGAACGATACTGGAACTCAATTCGGCCGAACTTTCGCTGACTCAGGCGCTTCTGAATTATTCGCAGGCGATTTACGACTACTTGTCGGCGCGGGCCGATTACGACCAGATTATAGGAACGGAGAAAATAGATTAAAAATATTAAATGATTGAGAATATGAGAAAAACCTGATTTATGCACTCTCGGCCCTTGCTGTTCTGATATTGCCGGGATGCGGTACGAAAAAAACACGACTACGGACAGGCTGGCAGACGAAGATTCTGGTCAAGACCGCAGTCGCAGAGGAGAAAACCATTCAGCAGAACGTCGAGTTCACATCCAATATCGAGCCTTACAAGCAGAACAACATTACGCCGGCTGTGAGTGGTCTGCGCATCGAGCAGATTCTTGTGGACGTGGGCGACAACGTGCGCAAGGGGCAGCTTTTGGTCAAGATGGACCCCATTACCTATTCGCAGCAGCTCGTCACCTTGCAGAATTTGGAGAATAATCTGGCGCGTACCAAGAAGGTGTACGATACGGGAGGCATCTCGTCGTCGGACTTCGAACAGTTGGAGACTTCGGTTCAGGTGCAGCGCGACGTGGTTGCGAACCTTAAAAAGAACATAGAACTCCGCTCGCCGATAGACGGAGTGGTTACGGCCCGCAACGAGGAGGCCGGCAACCTTATCGGTACGCAGCCCATTCTGCAACTGATGCAGATAAATCCCTTGAAGGTTACGGTCGGCATTTCGGAGCAGTACTATCCCAACGTGAAGGTGGGCATGCCCGTGCGCCTTACGGCCGATATTTTCCCCGACAAGGTGTTCGAAGGCAAGGTGTCGCTCATCTATCCCGCAATGGACGCTTCGACGCGCACCTTCACCGTCGAGGTCGCAATTCCCAATTCCGACAAGGTGCTCCGTCCGGGAATGTCCGCCCGCACGACTTTCAACATGGGCGACAAGCAGGGCGTGATGGTTCCCGACATCGCCATTATGCGTCAGGTCGGGACCAATGACCGCGTGGTGTACGTCATCAAGGACGGCGTAGCAGAGCGCCGCGTGGTGAATACCGGACGCACGGTCGATGGAATGATTGACATATTGTCCGGCGTTCAGGTCGGCGAACAGGTGGCCGTTACGTCCCTGTCCAAACTCAATACCGGTACCGAGGTCGAAGTGAGAAACAACTAAACGGAAGAGACGATGAAAATTTACGAAACCGCGGTGCGAAAACCCGTGTCCACGTGTCTTGTATTCGTGGCCATAGTGATATTCGGTCTGTTTTCGCTGCGCAATCTGGCCATTGACCAGTACCCCGAAATGGAGATGCCTGCCGTTACGGTGTTTACGGTATACGCTGGTGCCAATGCTACTGACATAGAGACCAACGTGACGCGCGTGCTGGAAGACCAGCTGAACACGGTCAGCAATCTCGACAAATTGACCTCCACTTCGAAGGACAACTATTCGATGATTACTTTGGAGATGGAGTGGGGCTCGGACCTTACTGAGGCGACCAACGACGTGCGCGACGTGGTCAGCCGCTCCATGACGCTGCTCCCCGACGGAGTGGATCAGCCGACAGTGTTCAAGTTCAACTCCTCGATGATGCCTATAATGATTCTCTCGGTTACGGCCGACGAGAGCTATGCGGCACTGAACAAGATTCTTGACGACAAGATGGTCAATGTGCTCAACCGCATCGGCGGCGTGGGTGCGGTGACCATTGCCGGCGCACCCGAGCGCGAGATTCAAATCAACGTGGATCCGACCAAACTCGAGGCCTACAACCTGACGGTCGAGGCTCTGGGCGGCCTGATTGCCGCCGAGAACGTAAACGTGCCTGCCGGAACGATGGACATCGGCAACAATACGTTCAACATCAAGGCTGACGGCGAGTTCGACAGCAGCGACATATTGAAGAAAAATCGTCGTGTCGAATGCCGGCGGAAAGACCATTTACCTGAGCGATGTGGCCGAAATCAAGGATACGCTGGAAAAGGCCACTCAGGACGTGCGCGTGAACGGCAAGCGCGGCGTTACCGTGATTGTCCAGAAGCAGTCCGGAGCAAATACGGTCGATATAATCAAGGAGATTAACAAGACCCTGCCCTCCATCGAAAAGACTTTGCCGCCCGACATAAACATAGATATCATCGTGGACGGTTCCGAGTCGATTATCGACTCCATCAATTCGCTGAGCGACTCTGTGATGTATGCGTTCATATTCGTGATTCTGGTGGTCATGGCCTTTTTGGGACGCTGGCGAGCCACGTTCATCATCTGTCTTACGATTCCTATTTCGCTGGTGACGGCATTCATCTATCTGTTCGCGACCGGCTCGACGCTCAACATCATCTCGCTCTCGTCGCTCTCCATTGCAATCGGTATGGTGGTGGACGATGCGATTGTGGTGTTGGAGAATATCACGACCCATATAGAGAAAGGCTCCTCGCCCAGAGAGGCGGCCATATATGCGACCAACGAGGTGTGGCTGTCGGTTATCGCCACGACGCTCGTGATTCTGGCCGTGTTCATGCCGCTCACGATGCTCTCGGGTATGGCCGGCATCATGTTCCGCGAACTGGGCTGGATTGTATCTATCGTGTGCAGCATTTCGACCTGTGCAGCAATTTCGCTTACGCCTATGCTCTCGGCCTATATTCTTCATCCCGAAGGAGGCGTGCATACCTACAAGGGCATCGGCATCATATACAAGCCTATCGACAAGTTCCTCGACAATCTGGATATCTGGTATGCCAAACTTCTGAACTGGGCCGTAAGGCACCGTGCGACTGTGGTTACGTGCACCATGTCCCTGTTCGGCGCATCTTTGCTGCTGCTGAATCTGGTCCCGACCGAGTTCTTCCCCGTACAGGACAACGGTTCGATTTCGGCCACCGTCGAACTCGAACAGAATATCGGCGTGGACTATACGGCTCGCGTGGCCCGTCAGATAGACAGCATCATCTACAAGAAATATCCCGAAGTGCGTCTGGTGGCCGCTACCGCCGGAGCCAGCAGCAGCGACAACCTCTTCTCGGCAGCCTGGCGACAACGGTTCCAACATCGTGACCTATCGTCTGCGTCTGCCGCGTCTGTCGGAGCGTAAGAGGGACATTTACGAAATTTCCGACCTGCTGCGTCAGGATTTGGCCGATATTCCGGAGGTGACCAAATTCACCGTTACCCCCGGCGGACAGTCCGGCAGCGTGGGCGGTTCGAGCAACGTGAAACTTAAAGTGTTCGGTTACGACATAGACGAAACCAACGCCGTGGCTCTGGATTTGCAGCAGAAAGTCGCCCAGATTCCCGGGGCGCGCGACGTGCAGCTGTCTCGCGATGCGCTCCGTCCGGAGATGAACGTAGTGTTCGACCGCGAGAAACTGGCCTATTTCGGACTCAACAGCGCAACCGCCTCGCAGGCAGTGCGCAACAGGATAAACGGTTATGTGGCTTCCAAATACCGCGAGGACGGCGATGAGTACGACATCGTGGTGCGTTATGCCGAGCCGTTCCGCACTTCTATCGAAGATGTGGAGAACATTGTCCTGTACGGAGCCATGGGGCAGCCGGTGAAACTCAAAGAGGTGGCCACCGTCTCCGAGGAGTTCGCCGCTCCGACAATCGAGCGCGAGAACCGTCAGCGTGTAGTTTCCGTGGAGGCATCGCTCGGCAAGGGCGTGGCTCTGGGTACGGTGGTCGAGCAGATTAATCAGCTCGTGGCCGATTACGAGGTGCCCTGAGGGCGTGTATCTGGAAGTCGGCGGTTCGGTCGAGGATCAGCAGGATTCGTTCCGTGATTTGATGACGCTTCTGGTTCTTATCGTGATTCTGGTGTACATCGTGATGGCTACGCAGTTCGAGAGTCTGAAAATGCCGTTCATCATCATGTTCTCCATTCCGTTCGCATTCACGGGCGTGTTCATCGCTTTGTGGATAAGCGGTACGCCGCTTTCGATGATAGCACTCATCGGTGCAATTATGCTGGTGGGTATCGTGGTCAAGAACGGTATCGTGATGGTGGACTACACCAACCTTCTTATCGAGCGCGGAACTTCGATGCTCGACGCCGTGGTAGCTGCCGGAAAGAGCCGTCTGCGTCCGGTGCTCATGACCTCGCTTACCACCATCTTCGGTATGGTGCCGATGGCGATGGGCTGGGGCGACGGTTCGGAGTTGTGGCAGCCTATGGGCGTGGCCGTTATCGGCGGTCTTACCTGCTCCACGTTCCTTACGTTGCTGGTGGTTCCGACAATCTATGCCAGCTTCGGAGTGCGCGAGCAGAAAAGAAGGAGAAGAAACAACGCAAAATGGCACAAGAAAACGCTTAGTAAAATGATGAAAGCACTATTTATATCGTACAATCAGGCGCTTACCGAGCGCGTGATGAAGATTATGGACGACAACGGTGCCCGCGGATTCACCAAATGGGCGCTTACGGAAGGGCGCGGCTCTTTCGACGGCGAACCTCATTACGGCAATCATGCGTGGCCTTCGATGAACGCATCCATCCTTACGATTATCGACGAGGAAAAGGTGGAGAAGATATTGCAGGATTTGAGGCAGCTGGACGAGGTTACCCGAATGCAGGGCCTCAGGGCGTTCGTTTGGAACATAGAAGGGCAGTTGTAGAATAACGAACAGCCCGCGGTAACGTTCGTTTCGGCCGAAATACTCGATGTGTTTCGACCGAAACGTTTTTATGGAACGATTCTAGCGAAAAAGGTATATGCAAGAAACAATCGAGACTATGGAACTGGTGGTGTTGAAAATGAAGGGGACGGATTTCGTGACGGACATCAAATGCGAGAAGATGAATCCCAAGATGTTGATGCTTATGGCTTTGGGCAAGTGCGCGGGGCTTACAGCCCTGTCCATTTTCAAGAAGATGGATATAAGGCCAGAGTCGTTCGAGATAGAATGCCGCGGCGAGATTTCCACTCCCACGCTTGTGGCCGAAAGCGTTTTTACGGCCGTCAATATCGTCTATACCGTCGAGTGCCAGACGCTTGCCGAACAGGGCCGCGTGAGCCGTGCGCTTAACCTGACGCACGACAAGTACTGCGGAATGGTCAAGATGATGCGCAAGGTGGCGCCTCTTTCGCATGAAATATATATCCACAGCACCCGCCCCGTTTCCGAAAAGGTTAAATGACGGAGACGCGGTTCGGGAAAAGGGATGCGACGAAGGGCGGATTCGCTTTTTTCGGGTCCGGCTGCTGTCGGGATGTATTTCCCTGTCACTTACCGTGATTACGTATTGCAGGAATGAAATACGGCGGCCTTTTACAGCCGCCGTATTTTCGGTTTTTTGAGAGTGCCGGTCATTGTGCCGCTTTCTGTGTAATCTTTTACTATTCCGCGGTAATTGTGGTCCGGAAGTCCCAAAAAGAATTCTCTTTTTTTGGCCCGTCGTATTCGGCTTAACGTGGATGACCAGTTTTTTGAGTTCCGGCCGAGCGACCCGAAACCAAGGCCCTTTGATTGTGTCCGGAACGATAACCGTATGAGGATTGAAGTATGACTGGCGGTCTTCCGTGTCCGGAATTTCTTCCCCGTCGAGTTCCTTTTCCATGACTTTCTCTCCGTAATATAGTCTGCCGGAGCTTTTGTCCTCTGCATAGCCGTTCCCCCAATGTTCGCCTTTTGTGGTAATCTCGAAATCGCCGCCCTCGGCTCCGAACGTGTACTCGGTCGCTGAAAGTTTTATCGTGTCGTCTTGATGTTCGTCCCATTTGTTGCAACATGCGAAGCATACGCACGCCGCGACTATAACAAATATCAATTTGGTCTTCATGATTTTATCCGAGTGTATTAAAAGCCGGTTGGGTTGTTTTGCTAGACTACGGATATAAAATGAGAAAAACAAATGTTTTTCCGGATTGGATGCGATAAACGAACGGCGTGCATGGAACTTCATGCACGCCGCAGGTGGCTTTCCGATTCGGTGAATGTTATATTACTTGAAATACCGCCAGTGGAAAATCAGCAGGTAGAATACGGCGACGGTGATGTAGCTGTCGGCGATATTGAACACAGGTGCGAAGAACGTGAACGAGCCGTCGGCTCCCGACAGGAAACCGAGCCACGAGGGCATGTTCTCTATCGTGAAGAGCGGGAAATAGAGCATGTCCACCACCTTGCCGTGCAGCAGTCCGGCGTATCCTCCGCCCGCTGGGAACAGCGTGGCTACCTGCGTGAAGGTGCTTTCGGAGAATATGAGGCCGTAGAACGCACTGTCGATGATATTGCCCAGAGCGCCGGCCAGAATAAGGGCCATGCCGACGATGACGCCCGTCGGGGCCTTGCGCCTGCCGAGATAGTTGATGTACCACCCGAGTGCGCATACGGCCGCGATGCGGAACAGGCTGAGTGCGAGTTTGCCGTAACTGCCTCCGAGCTGCATTCCGAATGCCGCGCCGGAGTTCTCGACGAACAGAATCTGGAACCAGTTCGGAAAAACTGTTATGCTTTCTCCGAGTGTCATGTTGCATTTGACCGCGAATTTGACCGCTTGGTCCGCGATAAGCAGAATGATTATCAGTAGGGATATTTTCTTGTTGTTCATGGCGGCAAAGGTAGCGATAAATTATTTATTCGGGTTTTTCGAGCATCCGTTTTGTGGAGAGCAGGCCGCATGCGGCGTCGATGTCCTGTCCGCGGGAGGCGCGAATGGTCGTGATTATTCCCTTGCGGTTCAGCGCGTCGCGGAATGCCGTTACGTTTTGCATGTCGCCGCTCGCGAACTCCGAGCCCGGAATCTCGTGGAACCGTATCAGGTTTATGCGGCAGCTCAGACCGTTGAGGAGTCTGGCCAAGGCGTTTACGTGTGCCGGCGTATCGTTTAGACCGCGCAGGACGATATACTCGAAACTCACGCGCCGCTGGTGCGAGAAATCGTGTCGGCGGATGATTTTCAGCACTTCCTCTATCGGATACGCCTTTTCTATCGGCATTATCTGCGCCCGCTGGTCCGGAAACGGGTTGTGGAGGCTGACTGCGAGATGAACGGCAGTGCTGGTGAGGAATCTGTCCAGCGCCGGTGCCACGCCAGCCGTCGAGACGGTGATGCGTGTCGGCGACCAGCCCCAGCCCCATGGGGAGGTGATGATTTCCAGCGACCGCAGTACCTCGTCCACGTTGTCGAGCGGCTCGCCCATGCCCATGTAGACTATGTTGGTGAGGCGCTCCCGTTCGGGAATGGAGGCGGCTTGGTTCAGAATCTCGCCGGCCGACAGATTGTGCTGGAATCCCTGTTTGGCGGTCATGCAGAAGCGACAGCCCATGCGGCAGCCGGCCTGCGAGGATACGCATAGCGTGGCACGCTCCCCGTCGGGTATGTATGCCGATTCTATGTATTTCCCCTGCGAGGTTTCGAAAAAGATATTTTTTTCGTTCCGTCCTGCGAAACCTTTACGTTTGCGGGTGCCCGAAGACCGGCCTGAAAATTCTCCGAGAGAAGCTGCCGCCCCTTGACCGGAATATCGGTCATAGCGTCGGGCTCGGCCACTCCTTTGCCGTACAGCCATCGGGCGAGCCTGCCGGCCCGTGAACGGGGCAGCGACAGCGCTGCGGCCGAGGCGGTGAGTTCAGAGAGCGTTTGTCCGAATAGAGATGGTTTCATCGCAAAGAAAAATAGACGGAGGCGGGGCTTCACGACCGTATTCCGGTTCGGCCCCCGATGAGTGCAAATATAGCTTAAAAAAACGCGATTTTTTTGGGCAAATACTCGTAATTCTTCGTATATTTGTAGGTGCAACCGGTACGGTTTTATCTCGATTATTATAAAAAGAACATGTAAATATGGAACTTAAAAATCACCAAAAGGCGGATTTGAACAACAAGAAAGGATTGTTTCTCGAAATCGGACTCGTCATTTCGCTCGGTATCGTAATCATTGCCTTCGCCATCGGTCAAAAGGACAAGGACGTAGAGAAAATCGAAACCGAAGTCGTGGCTGCCGAGGAGGAGGTCATCATAAACACCGTTCAGGAGCAGAAGCCGCCCCAGCCCGTAAAACAGACCATCGAGGTATTCTCGGACTTCATCAACGTGGTGAAAAACGACGCCAAGATTACCACCGAATTCAGTTTCGACGATTTTTCGGAAGACGTGGTCATCGTTCAGCAGGAAGTATTCGTAGAGGAGGAGGAAGAGGACGACACTCCTCTTCTGTTCGTAGAGGATATGCCTTCGTTTCAGGGCGGCGACCTCAATAAGTTCCGCAACTGGGTTCAGAGCAGGTTGAAATATCCGGCAATCGCTCAGGAAAACAACATTCAGGGAAAGGTTACCCTTTCGTTCGTAATAGAGAAGGACGGTACGCTGACCCACATCGAGGTTTTGCAGTCGCCGGACCGCTCTCTGTCGGAAGAGGCTTCGCGTATCCTTGCCCAGTCTCCCAAATGGACTCCCGGTAAGCAGCGAAATATTCCGGTGCGTGTGAAGTATATCCTGCCGGTGGATTTCGTTCTGCACAATTAATGGTTTTTCGGTCTTTTCGCCGGAAGTGCGAAAGAGGTGAAATTATAGTCAAAAGGGTGTCTTTTTTGCAAGATACCCTTTTTTATAAGCGCTGTTTCTAAATGATAGACATACGACAAAGTATCGAATACAGGGAGCGTGCGGTGCTCGTGGCCGTGATAAGCGACAAGAGCACGGCGGAGCAGACCGACGAATATCTCGACGAGCCTGGAATTTCTGGCCGAGACCGCCGACATAGAGAATGTCGGCCGTGTGACCCAGAAAAATCCCGACGCCCAATTCGCGCATATATCTGGGCCCCGGAAAGTTGCAGGAGCTGGCACTTTATTGCAAGGACAAAGAAATCGACGTGGTTATTTTCGACGACGAACTCTCCCCGTCCCAGCAGCGCAACATCGAAAAGGAGCTGCCGTGCCGGATACTCGACAGAACGAGCCTTATTCTGGATATTTTCATGAGCAGGGCCAAGACGGCCTATGCCAAGACGCAGGTGCAGCTGGCCCGATACCAGTACATGCTGCCGCGTCTGGCCGGAATGTGGACGCACCTCGAACGCCAGAGAGGCGGTACGGGAACCCGCGGCGGAGCGGGCGAAAGGGAGATTGAGACCGACCGCCGTATCGTGCGTAACCGTATCGCGCTGCTCAAAGAGGAGCTCAAAAAGATAGATTGCCAAATGTCCGTGCAGCGCGGAAACCGCGGTTCGATGGTCCGGGTGGCTCTGGTAGGATATACCAATGTCGGCAAATCGACGCTGATGAACCTGCTGAGCAAGAGCGACGTTTTCGCCGAGAACAAACTCTTCGCCACGCTCGACACCACCGTGCGCAAGGTCGTGTTGGAGAATCTGCCCTTCCTGCTTTCGGATACGGTCGGATTCATCCGCAAGCTGCCCACGGAGCTTGTCGAGTCGTTCAAATCGACGCTCGACGAGGTGCGCGAGGCCGACTTGCTGCTGCATGTGGTGGATATTTCGCATCCCGGATTCGAAGACCAGATTGCGGTGGTCAAGCAGACGCTGGCCGATATAGGTGCGGCCGACAAACAGGTGTTTCTGATATTCAACAAAATCGACGCCTACCGGTACACGCCGAAGGACGAGGACGATTTGACGCCCGCCACGCGCGAGAACGTGTCTTTGGACGAACTGAAACGGAGTTGGATTGCGCGGGCCAATACGCCGTGCATATTCATTTCGGCTGCCGAGAAAATCGGAATCGACAAGTTGCGGACGGACCTTTACGGTATGGTTCGTGAAATACATCAGGGGAGGTATCCGTTCAACAACTTTCTATATTGATTTCAACAAACCCTAATAATTACTAACGGCAACGAAATTTATGGTAAACATTCTTGACAGGCAGAACACCGTTCTGAACAAGTTCATAGCGCAGATGCGCGATGCGAAAGTGCAGACCGACAGCATGCGTTTCCGGCGCAATCTGGAACGTGTGGGCGAGATAATGGCGTATGAAATCAGCAAGACTCTCGGCTATACCCGCCGCATTGTCGAAACGCCGCTCGGCGAGGCCGAGGTGGCCATGCTCGACGACCAGATAGTGATAGCTACGATTCTTCGGGCCGGACTCCCGTTTCATCAGGGCTTCCTGAACTATTTCGACGACGCTCAGAATGCTTTCGTGTCGGCATACCGCAAGTACAGCAAGGACGGCTCGTTCAAGGTCAAGGTGGAGTACATCTCGTGCGGCGATTTGAACGACAAGGTGCTTTTGTTAGTGGACCCGATGCTCGCCACCGGCACCTCGCTCGTGCTGACATACGAGGCTCTCAAAGAGAAGGGCGGAATTCCCCGTCACACACATGTGGCATCGGTCATTGCCAGTGAAGAGGGCGTGGAGTACGTATCGCAGCATATGCCCTCCAAAGGCGTGACAATCTGGTGCGGTTCGGTGGATCAGGAGCTTACCGTCAAGTCGTATATCATTCCCGGGCTGGGCGATGCCGGCGATTTGGCCTACGGCGACAAGTTGTAGTTGCATTTGACATAAAAAATATCTAACTTGCAAAAAACTTCCCGTCCGTCTCTCTGTACGATTCGGACGAAATAAAAATCTGACGGATTATGGAATACACAAGCAAACTCGGTCTTTATGCACCGGCGATGTCGGCAGAGCAGGTGGCCGAACAGGTTTCACGTATCGAGAAACTCGCCGTGAAAAACAGAACGGAAGAGGTTTATAAAATGTGTTACAGCGCGATAGACCTCACTACGCTCAATTGTACCGATTCGGATGCTTCGGTGCGGGCCTTTGCCGAAAAAGGCCGTGCGTTTCGGCTCCGAGTTCAGAGGCATTCCGGATGTGGCTTCCATATGCGTATATCCGCTTTTCGTGGATGTGGTGGGGCTTGCCTTGGGCGGTTCGAATATCGCGATAACCAGTGTGGCGGGCGGGTTCCCTTCTTCGCAGACTTTCCTGGAAGTCAAGATTCTTGAAGTGGCCATGGCCGTCGAGAGCGGTGCCGACGAGGTGGACATCGTGATAAACGTGGGCGAACTGCTCGGCGGCGAATTCGAACGCATGGCCAATACCGTCGTGGCTATACGCACCGAAATGGGCGACGATACGGTTTTGAAGGTGATAGTCGAGTCGGGGGCGCTCAAAACCCCGCAAGCCATTCGCGATGCGTCGCTGCTTGCGATGATGGCCGGTGCGGATTTCGTCAAGACGTCTACCGGCAAAATCGACGTTGCGGCTACTCCCGAGGCTGCTGTGGTCATGTGTACGGCCATCAAGGACTATTACGAGAAGACCGGCAGAATGGTCGGATTCAAGGCAGCGGGCGGCGTGAGGACGGCAGAAGAAGCGGCGCTTTACTATACTATCGTCGAGACGATTCTCGGAGAGAAGTGGCTCACTCCTCGTCTGTTCAGAATCGGTGCCAGTTCGCTGGCCAACAACCTGCTGAGCGTCATCGTCGGCAGGACGGTGAAATACTATTAGGCCGTTTTCGGGCGCCGCAAGTGCGCCTTTTGCGGCATGGATTTGAATGCAGCGGACTTTGCCCGGTTATCAGTACATACCGTTGGTTGCCCCGCTGGGGATTGGGTGGATGGAGACCACGTTGTCGGCACTCTATACGCTGCTGACCGTGTGCGCGATAGCGGTTATAATCCACGACAAGAAGGAGCCGGTGAAGACTCTCGCGTGGATTGCCGTGATTGCCCTCGTGCCCCTCATAGGCATAATCTGCTATCTGGCTGTCGGACGCAACCACCGCAAGGAGAAGATGTTCGGCAGCAAGACGCTTCTGAACTATTCGCACATAGACCTTTTGTGCCGCCGGCAGCTCCGCGACCTTTGCAATCCCGATTTGCGGCACAACGACGACGTAAGCAACAATATAGAAATCATCAAGCTGTTGTTGAACAACAACAAGGCGCTGCTCGCCATGCACAACGAGGTCGAGATTCTCGACAACGGAGACAATACGTTCGATTCGCTTTTCGAGGCTTTGCGCGGTGCCCGTTCGTCGATACATCTGGAATACTACGTCTTCGAGAACGACAGCATCGGACGGATAGTCGCGAGCATTCTCGCGGAGAAAGCCGCCGAGGGCGTGGAGGTGCGGTTGATATACGACGACGTGGGCAGCCTGGCACCCCAAGCGGCGGTTCGTCAAACGTATGCGCGATGCGGGAATAGAGGTGGAGTGTTTTCTGCCGGTGGCTTTTCCGTGGGTGACCAAGCATCTGAACTACCGCAATCACCGGAAAATAGTCGTCGTGGACGGAAAAATAGCATTTACGGGTGGCATAAATATTGCTGAACGCTATGTGAAAGGTACCAGATTCGGTCCGTGGCGCGACATTCATCTGCGCATAGAGGGCGAGGCCGTCAGGCTTTTGCAGGCGGTGTTCATTTCGGACTGGTATTTCGTCCGCGGGAGACTACTGACCGAGGACAAATACTTTCCCCCGACTCAGGTGAAGACCGTCTCTCCAATGCAGATAGCCTCTTCCGGACCGGATTCGGACTGGGCGACAATCATGCAGGCGTTCTTTTCGGCTATAAGCAAGGCGAAAGACCATATTTACATATCCACGCCTTATTTCATCCCCAATGCGGCTCTGCTGACGGCGATGAAGGTGGCGGCGCTAAGTGGCGTTAAGGTGAAACTCATAATCCCTTTGCGTTCGGACAGCCGTCTGGTCTACTGGGCCACTCGCTCCTATGTCCCCGAACTGCTCGACGCAGGCGTGGAGGTGTATATGTACAATGCCGGTTTCAACCATTCGAAGCCTGCTCGTTATCGACGGGGAGTTTTCGTCGGTCGGCTCGGCCAACATGGATATACGCAGCTTCGAGGATAATTTCGAGGTGTCGGCGGTGATGTACGACGGAAAGATAGCAAAGCGTCTTACCGAGTCTTTCGAAGACGATTTGCAGCACAGCATTCGAATCACGCCGCAGATGTGGAACGGGCGTTCCCAACTGCATGCGACATACGAGTCTCTGGCGCGGCTGCTCAGTCCGCTGCTGTAAGAACGGCTTTTTCATAATGCGAGAGAGGGAAGAGAAGAAACTTTTTAAGTTTTATTTCCGAACCTCGGTTCAACCCTTTAAAATACTTGTTATTATGAAAAAGATTTTTGACTATTTCCCTGATTTTTCGCGTTTTTGCGCAGTCTCTTCCGCGATGGCCTCACGACCGCTGAGAATCGGATTCCGCGGCGGTGTTGCGGTGAATACCTATTCGCTCGACCGGATAACGGTGAATGACACCGAGATAAAGGCTCGCGCCCTTCGAGCGTGGGTTATCAGGTCGGAATCGCCGCTCGTTTGAGCATTCCGCATTTCTTGCAGATTCAACCCGAACTTGTCTACCACTCATTCAAATACAACTATAATGTCAGGGGATTCCCGCACGAGCGTTGCTGTGAACCGTATAGAACTTCCGGTGCTCGTGGGATTCAACATCTCGGCTCTGCGTATTTTCGGCGGGCCGGTGTTCCGTCTGTCGGACTCCGAGAAGAGCTCGAACAGCGATTTTCGGGTGAAGTTCAACGATTCGGCAGTGGCTGCTCAGTTCGGTATAGGATTCGATATCAAGAAGTTCTTCTTCGATATCCGCTACACGACCTATTTCGGCAAGGTACGGAACAAAAATCTCTGTCGATAAGGAGTCTCGGTCGGCCAAAGTTCGGGACGACGGTTTTGCGTTCAATATCGGATTCCTGTTCTAAAAAGAGAAAGTCCGGCTCCCCGATTCGGGCGCCGGACTTTCTTCTTTTGCGAGTAATGCTGTTCGGTTATACCAGTTTGTTCTCTTTGAGAACGTCGATATTCTTGCGGACGGCCGCGGCCGATGCTTCGAACTTGGCTTTCTCGGCGTCGGTGAGAGGTACGGTAACGATTTTCTCTACGCCGTTTTTGCCGATAACGGCAGGAACGCCGATGCAGATGTCGTTTTGTCCGTATTCGCCTTCCAGATATACGCACGAAGGAATCACCTTCTTCTGGTCGCACAGAATAGCCTCTACGACGGATGCCGATGCTGCTCCGGGAGCGTACCATGCCGATGTGCCGAGCAGGCCGGTCAGAGTGGCGCCGCCTACCATGGTGTCGGCTGCAACCTTGGCCAGAGTGTCTGCATCGAGGAATTCGGTTACAGGGAACGCCCTTGTAGGATGCCTTGCTTATCAGAGGAATCATCGTCGTGTCGCCGTGTCCGCCGATAACCATTCCGTCCACGTCGCCGATGTTTCCGCCCAGAGCCTTGCTGAGGTAGCATTTGAAGCGCGACGAGTCGAGTGCGCCGCCCATACCGATGATGTGGTTTTTGGGCAGTCCGCTGCTTTTGAGTGCAAGGTATGTCATCGGGTCCATCGGGTTGGCGACGATGACGAAGATTGCCTTAGGAGAGTATTTCATGGCGCTGCTCATGACGCTCTTTACAATGCCTGCATTCACTCCGATGAGTTCTTCGCGGGTCATTCCCGGTTTGCGCGGCATGCCCGAGGTGATTACCACCACGTCGGAGTCGGCCGTTGCAGAGTAGTCGTTGGTTACGCCGGTGATTTTCGTTCCGCCGTTGTACAGGGCCGAAGCCTGATACATGTCCAGAATCTTGCCTTCCGAGAATCCCTCCTTGATGTCGATAAGAACCAACTCGCTGGCGATTCCGCGGCTCGCTATTACATTGGCACAGGTTGCACCCACGTTGCCAGCGCCGATAACTGTTACTTTTTCCCATATCGTTTCTGTTTTTATTCGAATCCTTGCCTATTCGTTATCCGATGAGAGCTTCGTATTCGGCAGCCGAAAGCAGAGTATCGAGCTCGCGCAGGTTCGCTCATCTTCACTTTGACCATCCAGCCTTCGCCATAGGGGTCCTTGTTCACCAATGCGGGATCTGCGTCCAGTGCCTCGTTGAATTCGAGAACCTCGCCGCCGACGGGCAAAAAAATGCGTCGGATACGGTCTTTACGGCCTCGATAGTACCGAAAACTTCATACTGCGAGAGCGTCTCGCCGACCGACGGTACGTCTACGAATACGATATCGCCCAACTGTCCCTGAGCGAAATCGGTGATGCCTACGAATGCTACATCGCCTTCTACTCTCACCGACTCGTGGTCTTTCGAGTACTTCAATTCTGATGGAATATTCATTGTCTGATATATTTTAATTGAGTTTGCTTTTTGACCCTACAAATATAAGGTTTATTCCTTAGAAAAGTCATTTTTACTGTGAATTTTATCACAACAACACCTCCTCGCTGACATTCAGAACTTTGGCAGCTACCGTTTCCGGCCGTATCCCGTGCATGCAGGGATAGTTTCCGAAACGGCACGCGCGATTGCCGTAAATGGAGCAGGGCCGGCAGTCCATGTCGGTCTGCAATGCGTCCGAAGGATTCTGTCCCAGACCGTAAAATCCGGCATAAAGGTGAGTCGCTCCCCACAGCGAAACGGCACGGGTCCCCACGAGCGAGGCCATGTGCAGGGCGGAAGAGTCCATGGTGACGATTGCATCCAGATTGGAAATCAGGTCCAGTTCTTCGCCGAGCTTTATCCGGCCTATCACCGAGACGATGTTCTCGTGCTCCTCGGCTATCTTTTCGGTTTGCGCCCTTTCCTTGTCGCCTCCGCCGAACAGAAATACTCGGCTGCAATTACGGGCCAAAATCGATGCCAGTTTTTCAGCCAGTCCGATAGGATAGGCCTTGCCCTCGTGCCCCGCGAAGGGTGCGATGCCTACCCACGCCCCGTCCTTGTGCCCCGCAATGTCGGTTATGGCTTGCGGAACCGGTCTCGGGATATGGGCGAAAGGTTTCGGAGTGGGGATGTCCAATCCCATGTCAGAGAATACTTTACGGTATCGCTCGACGGTCGGAGTCAGCTGTCGGGAGTTCTTGTAGCCCGCCTTCACTAATTTCCGTTTCTCTTTTCTGCCCTTGTCTATTTTGCCTGTGCGGCATCCGGCAATGCGCAGTGCGAGCCGCAACGTCTTGCTTCGCAGCACGTCGTGCAGGTCCGCCACGGCATCCACGCCCGCTTTTTTTGCGTCGGCAGCAAGTCTGAGCAGCCCGAAGAAACCTTTGTGGCGTCCGCCGAGTTCGAGCGGCAGGAACTCGATTCCCTCGATGTCGCGGAAAAAGACCCTGAAAGCCCCGCGGGTGAGGACCGTTATGCGCAGGCTCGGGATAGCTTTTGCGCAGCTCCCCGATTACGGATACGGTCATCGCGACGTCTCCCATGGCCGAAAGACGTATTGCGAGTATGTGCGATACGGATTTCAAGCCGTTCTATTTTTTCGCGTAAAGAACCGGATTCAGAGCGGGGTCGTTGTACATTTTCATATGTTTGTAGGTCTTCATGTACTTGCGGCCTGCCTCTATGTCTGCGATGAGCTCTTCGATGGCCGTGCTCAAATCCCGCTGCTGGTTCAGGAGCACGTCGAGTTTCTTGCGGCATGCCGTCCGGTGAGCCTCATCGACATCGGTGCGCAGGACCTCCTGCTGCATGTGGTATATTTTCAGGGCGAGAATCGAAAGGCGGTCGATTGCCCAAGCAGGGGTTTCGGTGTTGATTTTCGCGTCGGGACGCACCTCCACGTTCTTGTATTTGTCAAGCAGGTAGCTGTCTATGTACTCCACCATGTCAGTACGCTCCTGATTGGAGGCGTCTATGCGGCGTTTTATTTTCAGAGCCTGCACGGGGTCGATGTTCGGGTCGCGAATTATGTCTTCCAGATGCCACTGTACGGTGTCTATCCAGTTTTTCATGTACAGCAGATGTTCGATGCTGCCGGCTTCGAACGGATTATTCACCGGCGTGTCCACGTCGTCGTGCTTATGGTAATCTTCGATTACCCGAGTGAAGATTGCGTTAGCGTTTTCTGTAAACATAGTGTTCAAAAGGTTATGATTCGTTATGCGAAGGTAGCAAAATATTTTCCAATACCGACACCGGTGTGCAAATAGTCGAGGGGCGCTGTGCCGATTTTTCAAAATATTCATATCTTTGTCTTCCGAACAAACTTTTCGCAGATATGAAATCTTACGGATATGCGGCCCTCGTCGTTTGCGCCGTGCTCTTGGCGGCTCGGGTGAACGCACAGCACATGACGCGGCAGCAGTATATAGAGAAATACAAGGCCTATGCCATCGAGGATCAGGAAATTTACGGTATTCCGGCGAGCATCAAGATGGCGCAGGCGATGCTCGAATCCGACAACGGAAACAGCCGTCTGGCGCGTTTGGGCAACAACCATTTCGGCATAAAGTGCAAGAGCGACTGGACAGGCCAAACCATAAGGCACGACGACGATGCTCCGCAGGAGTGTTTCAGGAAATACGCTACGGTGGAGGAGTCGTTCCGCGACCATGCCGAGTTTTTGGACAAGTCGCCGCGCTACCAGTCCCTTTTCGAGCTCAACCCCACGGACTACAAGGGATGGGCTTACGGCCTGAGCAAGGCGGGCTATGCGACGAATCCCAAATATCCCGAACTGCTTATCAAAATCATAGAGGACAATCAGCTTTATCTGCTCGACCAAGGCAAGGAGCTGCCCGAAGTCGAAGACAGACCCGAAAAGGCGGAACCTGCCGCAGACACTGCCTCGGCGGAACCGTCGCGCAGGATAGACATAGACAACTATGTCGTGGCCATATACAATCATGAGGGGTACGACATTTATCTGAACAACGGCAGCAAGTTCATCATCGCGCAGGATGGCGATTCACTGGCGCATATTTCGGCCGTGTTCTCGATTGGGGAGCGCAAATTGCGCAAGTTCAACGACCTTGCGGCATTCGAGGACGTCAAGGCCGGCGACATCGTGTATGTCAATCCCAAAAACCGCCGCTCGGACAACGGACATGTGCTGCATACGGTGCGCCGCGGCGAGACCATGCGCGACATTTCGCAGCGCTACGGCATCAAACTCAAAAAATTGCAGGCCCTGAACCACTACTTCGCTTCCGGCGATTTGAGCGAAGGCCAGCAAATCAGACTTCTGTAAAACCAATTCGGAATAATATATGGATAGCGATACGGGGCTTAGAGCCGATATCATTCGGGCCATTACCCAAAAGTCCAACCTCGGACAAAAAGTTTTCGACAATACGTTCGCCGCACTGACGCTCGTCAAGGAGATTCTGCATGAAATGGACTCCGAACTCGACGACGAACTGGATGGCAAAATCGACGAACGGGTGCGGATAGAGTACCGCGACCGCGGCAAATTCGAGGCTCAGATTCAGATAGCCAGCGATATTCTGATTTTTCTCGATGCAGACCAGCGTGTTCAATTTTTCCAGCCAATCATCCGGTGCGCGGCACTTCGCATGCTTCCGAGGACAAGGACAATACCTATTGCGGAATCATCAACATATATAACTTCCTCTCCGATTCGTTCAAATACAATCGCATCAGCGACGAGGGGTATCTCATCGGCCGGATTTTCGTCAATCGCAACGGCTTCATCTTCACGGAGGGCAGTCGCAGGCTGCCGTTCGGAGTGGACGGCTTCGGACTCACGACACTCGGCAAGCAGACCATAGGTGCGGTCGTGGAGGCGGCCATAGAGTGCGCACTCGATTTCGACGCGCTTATTCCGCCTTACGAAATATCCAAAACCGTTACCGTGGAGCAGTTCAATACACGTTTCGAAAGCTCCAAAACCCAGACCGGAAAACGTCTCGGCTACGGTTTCGACAAGGACGAGATATGAAAAACTGATGCGTTCGGGACGGCGAAAGGGTAATTTTTGAAAAAAGATTTTGTGCAAACGATAAATTCTATTACCTTTGCCCTCGCTTAAAGGGTTATGGCGCGATAGCTCAGCTGGTCAGAGCGCATGATTCATAATCATGAGGTCGAGAGTTCAAGTCTCTCTCGCGCTACTTAAAACGGCGGACTTTGAAATAAGTCCGCCGTTTTCGTTTCCGAAGCCCGCCGCCGAAAGACGGCAGAGGGGCGCCGCAGGTCAAATCTTTGGGATGTCTATTATCCGCGTTTGCGGGAAGTGGCGCGACATATAGTCGGTCAGATACTCTCTGGTGTCGTCTCGGATAATCTTGTCGCCGTCTTCCGGAAACAGGTTGTAGGCGAGTATTTCCAGTCTTATGCCGCGGTTTTTGATTGCTTCGAGGCTGAGCAGCGTATGGTTTATGCTTCCCAGACGGCCCGACGTTACCAGTATGAGCGGCAGGTCTTTTCGGGCGATGTAGTCGATTGTCAGCATTTCGTCCGTCAGCGGCACCATAAGGCCGCCGGCTCCCTCGACCAACACCGCATCGAAACGCTGGGCGAGCCTTTGTCCTGCGGCCTCGATTTTCGCGAAGTCTATAGGGCGTCCGTCTATGCGCGAGGCCAGATGCGGGGATGCAGGATAGGTGAAGATTTCGGGCATGGTGTCGCCGCACAGGTCTTCGGGCAGCAGGGCGGTGCCTGCGATGTGTCTGTGCCGCAAAATATCCTCCGAGACGTCGGTATTTCCGGTCTGTATGAATTTCTGGGTTATCGTTCTTCGGCCCTGTTCGTTCCATGTTTTGGCTATGTAGCCCGTGGCATAACTTTTACCTATGTCGGTGTCGATGCCGCTTACGAAATAGATTTCTCCTTTTTTCATTTTTTGCGTGCTATGAAATATATCGGTTCGTATGTCAGTCTTACGCCGCCTTCGCACGAAAATTCGGTGCGGTAGCGGCTGTCGAATTCGGCCAGCGAGTCTGCGTGTCCACACTCTGACCGTAGTGCCCGTAACGCCGGTGTCTTTGAGATGATGCAGGACCTGCATGGGCGTGGAAAACCTCATCGTGAAACTGTTCCGGTCCATATGCAAGACCTCGAACCGCTCGGCGAGCATGGCCGAAAGCTCCTCTGTGGAATAATATCGCAGTGCGCTCGACGTGAGGCGTGCAATCTCCTGCATGTTGCGCTCTCCGAATGTGGAAACGGCGAGAAGTCCGCCGCAAGAGAGCGAATCTGCGCACTTGTCGAAAAAGCGCGGCAGATTTTCCAGCCACTGTATCGTAGAGCACGAAGCTATCAGGTCGAGCCCGGAAGGGAAGGAGACGGTTTCGGCGTCGCCGGCTATCTCCAAATCGGCCTTTACGTCCGGAAGCCGCGAGAGCATCTGCGGACACAAATCGTTCACGGCCAGAAACCTCGGATTGAGCAGCCTTCGCAGTTCGGTTGTAAGAAAGCCGGTTCCGCAACCGATTTCAAGAATGCGCCCTTCTGTTTTTCGGGTCGAATACCGCAAGAGTCTGCGCCAGTGTCCGAGCGATTCTGTGCTGCGCCACGGCCTGCGTGTCGTAGGTCTGCGCCGCCCGCGAGAACCGTTGTTTTACGAGTGTTTTTGTCCGTCATAGCAATACCTCCTCGAATATTTTTTTCGCTGTAATGCGCCGCATCGACCGTCTTGACCGTACAGCCGATTTGACGCCAAGCCTCTTTCTGGTTTGCCGTGGGAAAAAAATCAGGTCCCTGTTCCCCGACGTAGGCTTCGTCCCACAGTCCGACTGCGGGATTGTATCCTGTCGCCGCATCGGCTATTGCCGAGAGCTCCGCGCGGAGACTTTCGATACTGCGATTCGGCAGGGTTTTCGTGAACCGGAGCAGGGTATCCGCATCGCCGCACATCCTTCGGCGGAACTTTCCTATTGAAGAGTCGGAGAGCGCTTCGAGCGTACCGTAGAAAATGGCCGGCGGGATTCCCCTTTTTTCGTCCAACGGCCATGGCGTGCCGTTTATCGCCGTGTATTTTGCCGGCAGCCGTATTTTATCGGAAGTCATGTCCGCTGCCCATACGCCCATCGACCATCCCGCTATGTGTGCCGAACGGTAGTCGTCGAGGATGGAGGCATTGAAAGACATGTCGCCGTAGTCGTAGCATATCATAAGGTCGCTGCCTTCGGAGGCGTATGCCTCGAACGGTGCGGGGTCCATGCCCCAGCCGGCGAAAAGAATCGTCAGCCGCTCTTTGCCGGCGCGTGTTATGAATTCCTGTTTCATAGCCCGATTGCGTTTATTATCGAGTCCATCTCCGTGTCGGTAACAGCAGCCGAAAGTGAAAACCGAACGCGCGAGGTCCCCTGCGGAACCGTCGGCGGACGGACCGGCAGGACGTAAAATCCCGCCTCTCTGAGTTCGGCGGCCCGTGCTACGGCCTCGTTGCTGCCGCCTATGACCATCGGAACGATGTGGCTGGTAGAAACGCTCGTGCGGCCGGCGGCACGCATCGCGTCCCTCAGCCTGCCGGCAATGCAGGCAAGATGTTCGCGTTTGTCGTTCATCGAACGTATGCGGCCGAGAATGAATCGGGTCCAGTGTATGTTTATCGGCGGCAGTGCCGTGGTGAAAATCAGCGTGCGCATTTTGTTTACGAGGTATCGTTTGACAGTAGGATTGCAAATAAGATACCCTCCTACCGAAGCGAGCGCTTTTCCCAGCGTTCCGGCAAGAAAATCTATGTCTTTTATCACGCCCAGCTGTTCGGCCATCCCTAATCCCGTGGGCCCGTACACGCCTATCGCATGTGCCTCGTCCACATATAGATAGACGTTTTCGAAGTGCCGTTTGAGTTCGACCATTTCGGCCAAAGGCGCCGCATCGCCGTCCATGCTGAATATGCTTTCGGTGGCGATGATTATTTCGTCGAATTTGTCTTTGTTCTGTTCCACGATGGCGGTCAGGTGCCGCATGTCGTTGTGCCGGTAGCGGAGCGTCTGGGCGCGGCTGAGGCGCATGCCGTCGATTATGCTGGCATGGACGAGCCTTTGTCGGCTACGATAAGCGTGCGGGACGTGCTTACGGCCGGCAGGATGCCGCTGTTCATGTGGTAGCCGCTGTCTAAAAAGCAGGGGCGCTGCGGCCTCCGAACATTTCGGACAGAAGCCTCTCGCAGCTCTCGTACACCTCGAAGTTCCCGGTGAGAAGCCGCGACGAACTCGCGCTCATCGACATTTCGGCGGCAGGGCATGCGCCGAAGAACTCGTCCCGAAGGGCCTTGTCGGTCGCAAGTCCGAGGTAGTCGTTGGACGACAGGTTGAGCAGCCTCCGGCCGTCGATTTCGATATACCGCCCGCAGTGCAGGGCCGACGGCAGTACTCTCAACTCGCCGTTGCGGTCGAGAAGTTCCAACTCCTGCGCAAGTCTACTCTCCATGCGGCAGTTCTCCCACTATTTTTCACCAGCGCCGAGGTGAGTACGGTCAAGTCCTCGGGCGAGATTACGAACGGCGGCATTATGTAGACGAGTTTTCCGAACGGACGCACCCATACGCCCTCTTCCACGAATCGGCGCTGCATGTATGCCATGTCCACTTCCGATTTCGTTTCTATCACTCCGATTGCACCCAGTACTCTGACGTCGGCCACCTGCGGCAGGTCGGCCGCCGGTGCGAGCTGTCGTTTGAGCCTGCTTTTTCTATGGCCTGCACCTTGCCTTGCCAGTCGCTTTTCAGAAGCAGTTCGGTCGAGGCCTTCGCCACGGCGCATGCCAGCGGGTTGCCCATGAACGTGGGCCCGTGCATGAATACGCCGGGTTCGCCGCTGCATATTGTGTCTGCCACCATGTCGCTGCACAGCACCGCCGAAAGAGTCATGTAACCCCCCGCCAGGGCCGTGCCTATGCACATTATGTCCGGCTGCACTCCTGCATGCTCCCATGCGAAGAGTTTTCCCGTGCGCCCGAATCCGGTGGCGATTTCGTCGAAAATGAGCAGTACGTCATGCTTCCGGCATAGCTCGGCAGCCTGTCTCAGGTATTCGGGATTGTAGAACCGCATGCCGCCGGCACCCTGTACTATCGGTTCCAGAATCATTGCGGCGATGTCGTCGGAGTGTTCCGCGAGCGTGCGGCGCAGGGCTGACATGTCGTCGGGATTCCACTCTCCGCCGAATTTGGAGCTCGGCGAGGGCACGAAGTATCGAATCGGCAGCGAAGAACCGAAAATAGAGTGCATGCCGGTTACCGGATCGCAGACCGACATGGCGTTCCACGTGTCGCCGTGATAGCCGCTGCGTATCGTGACGAAATTGGTTTTTGTCCTTTTTTGCCTCGTGCGACCTGATACTGCACTGCCATTTTCATCGCCACCTCCACGGCCACCGAACCGGAATCGGCGTAGAATATCTTGCTCATGGAGGGAGGGACGATGCTCAGCAGCAGCTTTCCCAGTTCGATTGCCGGAGCGTGCGTGAGCCCTCCGAACCTGACATGCGACATGCGCCGCGCCTGTTCTTTCAGCGCCTCGTTGAGTACCGGATTGTTGTATCCGTGCACCATGCACCACCACGACGACATTCCCTCGATGAGCTGTCGTCCGTCTTCCAGACGGATTCTGACGCCTTCGGCGCTTTCCACCTTGTACGTGGGCAGCGGGTTCGAAGTCGATGTGTAGGGATGCCACAGATGCTCCCTGTCGAATGCTGTGTCAGAGTTCATAGCCTGCCTGTTTTATTAGTCGTTTGTCCTGTTCGGTGCTGCTGCCCAGTGTCGTGAGCATGTCGCCCATGATTGCCGAGTTGATTCCTATGTACAGGGCCTTTGCCACTGTCCTCTGGCTCATTTGTGCGCGTCCGCCTGCGAACCGCAGATATGCGTCGGGGTTTATGAATCGGAAAAGGGCCACGCAGGTGAGAATCTGCTCTTCGGTCAGAGGTGCCGCATTTTCGAGCGGAGTGCCTTTTATAGGCTGCAAAAGGTTTATGGGTATGGATTTTACGCCCAACTCCCGAAGTGCGAATGCGAATTCGATGCGCTGCTGCTCGCTTTCTCCCATGCCGATAATGCCGCCGCAGCAAATGTCCATGCCTGCCTTTTCAGCGTCACGGAGCGTTTGCATTTTCTGCTGCTGGGTGTGGGTCGTGCATAGCTCGGGGAAGTACGAGGGGGCCGATTCAAGATTGCAGTGGTAGCGCGAGATGCCCGCCTGCCGCAATTTGACCAAATCATCGTAAGAAAGCAGTCCGAGTGAAGCGCAAAGGGAGATATGGCAGTTGTCGGCGATGTATCTTGCCGCCTCGCAGATTTTTGTCTATTTGCGAGGGCGTCGGCTTGCGTCCGCTGGTAACGATGGAGAATCGGCCGATGCCCTGCTCGGCATTGTAGAGGGCATGCCGCAGACACTCCTGTTTGTCCACCAAGTCGTAGACTTCGGCCGAGGTTTTGTAGTGCGCCGATTGGGCGCACCACTTGCAGTTTTCGGGGCAACGGCCCGATTTGGCATTGATTATCGAACAGGTGTCGAAGCGGCGGGAGGCTCTTTTTACGGTTATGGTATGTGCGGCCTCGTACAACTCCTCTTTGTCGGGCCAGTCGGCCAGAATTTTTGCCTGCTCGGGAGTTATAGGACTCCCTTCGAGCGTTTGTCTTGTCAGTTGTTCAAGCATGGATATAAAATGAAAAAGGTCAGGGAACGCCGCATGCGGCAGCTCCCGACCGTAAGATTAGTATAAGTTGAGTTCTTTTCGGGGCAAGACGGCTCCTCGGGCATAAATACAGCTGTCCTTTCGAGCGGGGTTTCCTTTGGGGGCGTGTCGTGCATTTCGTCTCTGCGACAGCTCTCCGCAGTGCGTTCCGAGATAATGGTGTTCCCGCTTTTTAGAAAGCGATGCGTCGGCGATGTCGGCCGAGATGCGGCCGATGCTGACCGCTCGGTGCAGGCTTGCGAATACGGCATACGAGGCTCTGCTCCAACGGCGGAACCTGATGCTGCTGTATGCTGCTTTCGCTGTCACGGTTACTTGTATCTTATTTTGGCTACGTTCGTGTCGTATGTCATCGAAGCGATGCTTTGTCCCGAAGCCAGATATATTGTTTTAAGGGACGGACAGGAGGAGCAGTTGAGAGTCGAAAGATTGAGGTTTCCGCTTACGTCCAGCGTAGTGAAATCGTTGGTGTGGCAATAGAGGCATCCGAGCATCGTGTTTTTGCTCGTGTCCAGACTTTTCAATTTGTTCCGCTGGCAGTATATGGTCTGCAAACCCGTGCAGGACGTGATGTCCAACGAGGTGAGTGCGCATTGGCGGCACCATATTCCGTTGAGGGTGGTGCAGCCGCTCAGGTTTATGTCGTCCAGTGCCGTGTTGTCGTAGCACGACAGGGTGTAAAGCGACGAACAGCCGCCGAGGTCCAACTGCGTGAGTTTGTCGGCTATGCAATTCACGGTGCTCAGTGCGGTGCAGCCTTTGAGAATTATTTTTTCAGTGGCGCTGTTGTTTATGGTGATTGTTCTTACGGACAGGGTTTCCGCTCAAATCGAGCGTTTTCAGGCCGCAGGCGTTGGCCGTCAGCGTTTGCAGCGACTGACAGCCGCTCAAATCGAGCGCCGGTATCGCCGTGCCGCTTATGTCGAGCGTTTGCAGCTGGGTGCATCCCGATATGTCGAGCGTTCCGAGCGAAGGCACCGAGCAGTTGAGGTCGCGGAGCTTGGTGTTTGCCGAAAGGTCGAGACTCGAAATCGAATTGCCGCTGCAATCCAGCGAGACGAGGTTTTCTGCCAGTTCGATTCCTTTCAGCGACGATATGCCCAGCGAAGCGCAGTTTATGCTGCCGACCATTTGCAGTCTCGCCGGCCACAAAGGAACCCGTCGTTGTTCTTGTCGAAGTTTTTCGAGCATGTAGGCAAGGAATGCCGCATCCGTGAACCGAGAGTTCAGCGAAGGCAGGCGCTCCCATTTCTCGGAAACGGTGATTGGTGGCAGCTCCTTTATCGTTCCGCGTGCGATGCTTACGGACTGCGAAGAGTTGAAAGAGGCCGTACCGCCCGTCGTGGTAACGGTAACGGTCATGTTCGTTACGGGCGAGAGTGTGGGTCTTACCACCGCATAGACGGTGACGGGAGAGGCCAGCGACGGGGCATTTCCTCCGGAGAATACCACGCGGACAGAATCCGCACTGCTCGTGAACGAGGCTCCGTTTTCGGGCTTTGCGACATCGAAACGGAAATCGCCGGCAAGCGGAGTGCCGCCGGTCTTTATCTGTACGAACGATATGGATTCGTTTTCGAGTTCTGCCTTGGGGCCGTCCTGCAACGTCAGCTTCACGATGCCGAACAGGTGTCCCGAGGATTTGAACCTGAAATCCAGTTCGGGGAATTTGTCGGGGTCTTCGGTGTAGGCGGCCGTCAGCGGCTCCGAGACCATGAAATCGGCGCTACTGTCCCACGGGCCGTTTTGCACGGCCGGCAGTGTGGCGGATATTACCGTTCCGCTGGATGTGGACCGGTACGGATAGTAGGCTCGGTAGGTGGCCGAAGTGTAGCTGCTGCCGGTGAAAACGAATGCTCCGTAAAACCTGTCGCAGGAGGAGTTTATGACGAAGTGCTTGTTCTGCTGTATCTTGTCGGCGTATACGCCCAGCGCGTCGGAGGTTGTCCAGCCCAAAACTCCGTCGTCCATTACGGTGCGTGTAACGTCAGCTTGCGTGGCGCTGACGCTGACGGTGAAATTCCCGCTTCCGGCATCCGTACTCTTTTCGGAGCAGGCGGCAGCCAGTACGGCGGCTGCAAGTATTGCGATGTATCGTTTCATGACCGTGTCGTCTAAATTTCGTTATTTCCAGAATCCGTCTTTGTCCTTGTCTTGCGAGTCCTTGTCGATTGGGTCTATACCGCCCGAGGCGGTATTGGATGTCCAGCTGTTTATCTGTAAGTCCATCCAGTTCAGACGCTGCCTCAAAACGGTCTTCATTCGCGAGATGGCCGCTTCGGACGAGATGTGTTCGTCTCCGTTTTCACCCCTTTCGGCCAAATCGTACAGTTTCCAGTTCTCTTCGGCCGATAGTTCGAGGTATTTTTGTTGGGTCTCTATGTAGCTTTCCGAGCACCTCGTAGAATCCGGCTTTGTGGCTGTTCCAGCGGCTTTTGACCACGGCCATGAACTCGGGGTCGGTGAACAGGAAGCGATACCAGCCGGCGTTCTTGTTCACCCAAGCAGTGGCTGTGGACTGAACGTAAGACAGAAAGTCGAAGTCCCACAGCGGACCCGCGTAAAAATGGCTGTCTCCCTTGTCCTTGTACATGTAGAAGCTGTACGGGCCGCGTGCCGGTTCCGGTGTGGCCGATATTTCGTACACCATCCAGAAGTCGGCGAACGAGTTGATGTCTATGTATTTGTCGTATGCTTCGGAAAAGTCTCCGCCGTTGTTGCAGACAGCCTCTTCGGCCTGTCTGAAATGATTCTCTATGTAGGCGAACTGCGCTGAATTGCCGTCCTCGATGCTGGGTATCTTGACGTTGATTTTGCTTTTTTTGCCGCTGGTGAGCGTTCCGGTGACGTACTGCGAATAGAACGACTTGACGTCGCTGTCGCCGTACTGGTCCCACTCCATTACGTATCCGCCCTCGATTGCCTGCGGGTCGGTGTCGGTCGGCTGCATCTCGTTTATGGCCACGCGGTTCTTGTCGATTCTGATTTGTTCGCTCAGAAGATACGTTCCGCGGTGCGTGCCGTTGAGCACGAGGCTCTACCTGTACGCCGCGCGGCACCCATGCCAAATCGGTCTTTCTGCCCAATTCCATAGATACCTGATTGCGTAGCAGCGTCTTGTCGCGGTAGTTGCCGATAAGGCTCCACCTCTTGTGCTTGGGCATCCCGAGCATCTTGCTTCTTTCGGGCAGTTTGATGTTGTAGGATTGTTTCTTGGTGAATGTTCCCCAGCTCGAATTGCCCCTGCCCTTGACGTATATTTCCCCGAGCGGATATCCGTCGAAGTCGGGGCCGCCTTCTATACGGAGCGTTGCACCCTCCCAGTTGCTCTTGCTGGCGACGGGGTTGCCGGTGGCGGTGTTTATGTACAGAATGGGCAGTCCGGTGAAATGGATGAGCGATATTTCGTACCGCGTGCTGTCGCCGCTTTCGGAGGTGACCGTGTAGGTGACTTTCCCGGTGAAATCCAGAGCCGTAACGCCGCTTGTCTGCTCCTTGCCGTTTACCGTGACGCGGCTCATGGTGCTGGACGAGAAAGTCGGTATCAGGTTCTTCACGTCGGTTATGTAGGGAATGCGCCCGCTGAATCCGTCACCGTCGGATGAAAGGACGATGTCCTCTTTGAGTGCAGGGTTGTTTTTCTTCGAGAACCCGAAACTCAGCATCTTGTGCCCCGTATGGAAAGGCCGTCCCATCTGGCTTATTTTCAGCGTGTCGGTGCAGGTTTCGTCCGTAGTGGTGAAGTATACTTCCGCGCTGCGGACAGTGCCTGAATTCTGCGTGAAGCCGAGGGTTACCGATACGTTGTCGCCTGCCGCAACGGTGCCTTGCGGAACCGTAATCCACTGCTCCGACGCCCGGACGGTGAAGTCCCTGTCTGCGCGAACAGTTGCGACGTACCTGTCCACCGTATTGTCCACCGTTATGCTGTCCTTGTCCAGAACCAGCGTCGAGACGTTTTCGGCGAAAGTGTATATTCCGATGTTGTCCACCGAGGCGGAGGTGCTTTGCGCGGCGAGTTTGAGCCATAGCTGCGAGCCGCTCCATGCCGGCAGGGTCACCTCGGTCGATGTCCAGTCCGTGTGCGGCGTGAGCGTTCCGGCGTCCTTCCACGAAATGCCGTCGCCGCTTACCGATATTTTTTTATCTCCGAACCCTTGTGGTCCAAGCAGAGGGCCGCCGTTCCGATACCTTTCACGTTTATCTTTTCGAGCGAGGCGCATCGCCCGCATCTATTCTCGCAAATGCACCTTCGCCCGTCTTGTCCGCCATTATCCGAGCCGCTCCCGAAGAGTACTCGACGTCCGCTCCCGATGTCCCGATGCGGGAGAAGGCATTGTAATCATCCATGTAGACCGGCGTCTGTAAATCCGTTACACCGAAATCCTCGAACAGAATGTATCGTTTCATGCGCGAAAGCGTGAGCGTGTCGGCGTATATGCCTCCGGCTTTCGGGGCGAACCCGACTGCGCTGGCCGTGGCAACGCCCGTTTGCGTTACTGCGCGAATCGTGTACCCGTCTCCCTCGTCGGCCTGCGTGCTCGGGGCGAGGACTATCCATGCATTCTTTCCGCCGCTCGGCATATTAGCCTTAATGGCCGGCGAACCCATATAGAAGTCCGCGGCCGTAACCGGAGCGTTGTCGTCGAAGCGCTCGCTATCGGTTATGTCGGTGGCGAACTTGCCGGCCATCACCCTGCCGCTCTTGGAGCTTACGGTGACGTATTCGAGTTTTTCCCCGTCCGGAATATTGTCGAGGGTTATGTTCCACAGCGCGAAAGCCCTGCTGAACGACAGTTCGATGCTGCTGCCCGAAGCGTCGCTGCCTATGGCAGAAACTTCGGCCGTCGAAACGGGCCGTGCCGTCATGAAGTTGGCGGCAGGGTCGGGACCGTCGGACTGTGCGTTTTGGATATATCCGAGAGACGCGATTATCTCATGCGGGTCTGCGTTGCCTTCCGAAGCGGGGTAGTATGCGTAGTATGCGAATATGTCGGCGGTGTCCTTGACTGCGGCCGTGAACCGTCCGCGCTGTGTGGTCTGACCCTGCCGCAGATTGTCTATCGTGAAGACTGTGTTGTTTTCCACGATTCTCCACATATTGTTTACGAATACTCCGATGCGGTCCGCATACTGCCATACCGAAGAGTAGCCGTCCTCTTTCTGTTCGATGCCCGCTCTGGTCTGCTGTTGTACGGCATACAGCCAGATGTCGGTTTTCTGTGCCGGCTGCGGAGGCGTCACCGGATCAGTGTCCGCATCTTTGGTACAGGAGGCCAGTGCGGCGAGCAGAATCGGAAGGAAAAAGTATAGCGATGTCTTTTTCATGTAGGAGTAGCGTTTTTAGGTTGTAAAGATAGTGTTTCCGTCGTAAATTTCATTATCTCTGCGCCATTTTTAATCGGCGCACCGGCTGCGGGCATACGAATTGCATGTGTTACGGCTCGGATATAACCAATAATCTATTGACTATGAAAAAGTGTTTGTTTGTTTTCGCGGCGGCATTGACGACCATGCTCGTCGCGTGGGCGCCTGCGCAGGCTGTTTCCAGACGTGTCGCCATTCTGCCCGAGAGCGCGAAGTTCGTGACCGAGCATTTCTCGACACGCACGGTGGCCTATGTCATAGGCGAGAAAGACTTCGGTTCTCCGGTGGAGTACGAAGTCATGTTTACGGACAAGAGTTATGTGACTTTCGAAAGAGGCGGCCGTTGGACGGAGGTCGATTGCGGGCTTTCGCCGGTTCCGGAGGCGGTGATTCCGCAAGGCATACGGCAGTATGTCGGCCGCAAGTATCCGAAGGGGACTTTCGTAACACAAATCGAGCGGTCGAAACGCGGATACAGTGTCGAGCTGAGCAACGAAGCGGTGCTGAAATTCGACCGTAAAGGCGAGTTTCGCAAAGCAAAGCATTGACCCTTCTTGGACGCGCTACCGGTTTTTATTGATGCGAGCGTTTTAATAGAAAACGGGCTGTCGAATCAGACAGCCCGTTTTTATTCCGGTTCGGTTCAGCCTTACTGCATCGAATCGTAAATGGCTTTGTACTTGTCGTATTTGGCCTGCATGCCGTCCATGTCGCGCAGACGGAACGTCAGGCTTTTGAGAATCTCGACGGTTACTTTCTCGGCCGGATTGATTTCGTATGCCTTTTCCAGATAGGGGAGTGCTTTCGCATACTCGTCGTTCACCTTTTTGAGATAAGCGTTGTATTCCGCGCTGCCCGACCATTGTCCGCGCTGGTTCATCTGCGCGTTCAGGGCGTCGCCTTTCTTGGAGTAGAACAGACCGAGGTTTACCAGAATGTAGAAATCGTTCGGTTTGAGGGTCTGGGCCTTGTGCATCTCGGCGATAGCGGAATCGAGGTCGCCCAGCTTGTCGTAGATAAGTCCCAGTCCGTAGTACAGCAGCGGATTACTCGGGTCTTTCTCTATACCGGCTTTAACGAGCGGAATAATCTCGTTGGGGTTCTTGTCCACCGACGCATAGAGCTTGATGAGGCCTTCGATGATGTTCGTGTTGCCCGGATATTTTGCTATACCCTCTTTGATGGTCTTTTCAGCCTTGTCTATCTCGTTGTTCTGGAATTCGCACAGGAAAGCGTAGTAGTAAACGTCGCCTTTGTCCTCCTTGCCGTATTCGAGCGCTTTTTCGAAGCATTCGGCACCCTTTGCATACTGGCTGCCTACAAGATAGCAGTAACCTGCGTTGTAGAGGGCGTTGGTGTCCTTGGCTGCGACGGCGGGGAATTCTCCGACCTTGTATGCGTTATAATAGTTGTCGGCAGCGTTGGCGTAGTCGCCCATCGTCAGGTAGTTGTTGCCTCTTTCGAAATAGGCGTTCATCAGGTTTCTTATTCCTGTGACGACCTTCTTCTCGGTTTTGGGGTCGATTTCATAGGCTTTTTCGTATGCCTGTGCGGCTTTCCCGAGTGCATCGGGAGTCACTTCGGTCGTAACGAAGAAACTCTTTACGCGGCCGTCCTTGGCATAGGCCTTGAAGTGGTCGTAGGTGTATTCGGTGTATTTCGTACCGTCCACTACGACTTCTGCCTTGGGAGCTTCGCCCTGCGACTGGACCATCATCGACTCTTCCAGCTCGCGGAAAATACCGCTCGTGGGCTGCGTTGCGACTTCGTAGAACATGTCGCCGCGTTTCACCCAAGTGGAAGCCTTGACAGCTTTTTGGGATTGGCGATGTCCGCCTCGGATTTTGCTACGCGTTTTTCGGCAGCCGCCTTGTTAAACTTTTCGACCGGAGGCGTGACTCCGTCCTGTCCGTTTGCTATCGGTGCAGCGAACAACAGCATCGCCGACACCACTGCAAAAAATACGTTTCATAGTCTTTTTTTATAATAAAATTGTTTTTTCGTATAGTTTCACGTCTCTATTCTTCTGTCGTCGTTTGCCCCTCGGCGCTCTCCGCCTGCACCTCCTCGCTTTTGGGCACGGCCATTACGGAGGCGATGGAGTCCGTATCACGCAGGTTGATTATTCTCACACCCTGCGTTGCACGTCCTGCAAGACGGATTCCGGATACGGCGGTGCGGATTGTGATGCCGCTGCGGTTGATAATCATCAAATCGTTGTCGTCCGTCACGGCCTGAATCGACACCAAATCGCCGGTCTTTTTCGGTGATGTTTATGGTCTTGACACCCTTGCCGCCGCGATTCGTGATTCGGTACTCTTCCAAGTCGGTCCGTTTGCCGTAGCCGTTTTCGCTGAGCACCAGAACATCCTGCCCGCTTTCGGGCTCTACACAAATCATACCTATTACGCAATCGTCGCCTTCGAGTGCGATTCCTCTTACGCCCGCACCCACGCGACCTATTGGCCTTACCGTGTTTTCATAGAAGCGTATCGCCTTGCCGCTGCGCGAGGCAATCATCACCTGTGCGTTTCCGCTCGTCAGCTTGGCTTCGATGAGTTGGTCGTCCTCGCGGATAACTATGGCGTTCACGCCGGCCTGACGCGGTCGGGAATAGGCTTCCAACAGGGTTTTCTTAATCGTACCGTTTTTGGTACACATTATTATGTAGTTGTTTTTCCACATACTCCTTGTCGTCGAGTCTGCGCACGTTTATGTATGCGCGGACCTTGTCGTCCGGCTCGATCTGGATGACATTCTGAATCGCCCGTCCTTTCGAGGAGCGTGCGCCTTCGGGTATCGCATACACTTTCAGCCAGAAGCAACGCCCCTTTTCGGTGAAAAAGAGCATCGTGTTGTGCATCGTGGTCACGTATATGTGCTCTATGAAGTCTTCGTCTCTGGTCGCGCTGCCCTTGACGCCTACGCCTCCGCGGTTCTGGGTGCGGTATTCGGTCAGCGGGGTGCGCTTTATGTAGCCCATGTGCGAAATGGTGATTACCATCTCCTCGTCGGCATAAAAGTCCTCGGGGTTGAACTCCTCGGCGCTGAATACGATTTCGGAGCGGCGCTCGTCGCCGTATTTCTCTTTCATTTCGAGCGTTTCTGCCTTGATTACGCCCATCTGCATTTCGGTGCTGGACAGCAGGCTCGGTAAGATATGCGATTTGTTTTTTTCCAGGCTCGTCGCGTTCGGCTTCCAGCGCGTGGCGCGAGAGTTTGGTGAGCGCTCTCAGACGCATCTCGATGATTGCGGCCGTTTGCAGGTCGGACAGTCCGAAGCGTTCGGACATGGCCTGACGTGCGGCATCCGGAGTCTCCGAACCGCGTATTATGGAGATAATCTCGTCGATGTTGTCCTGCGCGATGAGAAGACCCAGCACGATATGGAGCCGGTCCTGCGCTTTCTTCAAATCGAAACGCGCACGGCGCACGATTACATCGTGACGGTGCTCGACGAAGTATTTTATCTGGTCCTTTATGTTCAGCAGTGCGGACGACCGTTCACCAGCGCGATGTTGTTCACCGCGAACTTCGATTGTAGCGGCGTGTTCTTGAACAGCGTGTTGAGCACGACGCTGGCCACGGCATCCTTTTTCAGGATAATCACCACGCGAAGACCGTCCCTGCCGCTCTCGTCGTTGATATACGAAATGCCTTCGATGCGCTTGTCGTTTATCATGTCGGCGATTTTCCGAATGGTCTCGGCCTTGTTCACCATGTACGGCATTTCGGTGATTACGATGCACTCGCGGCCGCTTTCGGTATGCTCTATCTCGGTTCTGGCACGCATGACCACGCGCCCGCGTCCGGTTTCGAGAGCCTCCTTGACGCCTTCGTATCCGTAGATTATGCCGCCTGTGGGGAAGTCGGGCCCCTTGACGTAGTGCAGCAATTCGGAGATTTCTATGTCGGGATTGTCTATGTACGCGCAAATGGCATCGGACACCTCCGAGAGGTTGTGCGGAGCCATGTTGGTCGCCATGCCGACGGCGATTCCGCTCGAACCGTTGAGCAGCAGCAATGGAATTTTTCGACGGCAGGACCACGGGTTCCTTGATTGTGTCGTCGAAGTTGAGCGTGAAATCGACCGTGTCCTTGTCGATGTCCGCGAGCACTTCGTCGGCCAGTTTTTGAAGTCTTGCCTCCGTGTAACGCATTGCGGCGGGCGAGTCGCCGTCCATCGAACCGAAGTTTCCGTGTCCGTCCACTAACGGATAGCGCAGGTTCCAGTCCTGAGCCATTCGCACCATTGCTTCGTAAATGGAGCTGTCGCCGTGAGGGTGGAACTTACCCATTACGTCTCCGACGATACGGGCCGATTTGCGGTGCGGTTTGTCGGATGTCAGGTTCAGTTCGTTGCTCATGCCGTACAGGATGCGGCGCTGAACCGGTTTTAGTCCGTCCCTTACGTCGGGAAGCGCACGAGAGACGATGACCGACATGGAATAGTCGATGTACGAACTCTTCATCACGTTCTCGATATTGACGGAGATGATTTTCTGTTCTGCCATTTTATATGCGTCTAATTTTAATCCTCGTTATTCCATTGCAGGGGCCTGTCGGACACTGCATTCAAGTAGCCAAAAATACGGCTTTTTCGCGATATAAGCAAAAAGAGGCTGCAAATTTATCCGATAATGAAGCGATACGGAGCGAAAATATGCGCTTAAAGTCGTTTTTCCGCTCTTTTGAGCGGTTTTTTTATCCGGCCTTTACCCCTTACCGTGAAAATCGCCGCTTCCTTTCGAATCGGTCTGCCGGCCGCTGCGGTCGATTGTGAATTCCCGTCCGTTTTTCCGATACCCGCGCCGCTCCGTCCGAGAAAAGCTGGACGCATCGTCGTATTTCAGTGGTACGACCACCTGACCGCTCAGATTCACGAATCCCCACTTGCCGTCCCGCATGGCTACGTCGAGGCCCTCGGAGAAGTCGCCCAGATAATCGAAATGCTCGCGCCCCACGGGCTTTCCGTCGCGGTTTTTAAGGCTCCACTTGCCGTAACGCATCACGACCGCCACGCCGTGATACTCGTCCCATGACACCTCCTCGTACTCCGGCGGCAGTACGTACCGTCCCTGCCGGTCGATTAGCCCCTTGCCGGTTTCGGTCTCCACTTCCGCCCGACCTTCGCGGAACGGCATGGCGTAGCGGAATGTCTGTGGGAAAACCGGCCGCCCCTGCGCATCTACGTATTTCCATCCGTCGCTGTCCATTACGCAGACGATGTCTTCGCCGGTGCGGTCCGTCCAGTAGTAGTGCGAGAATATGTCCGGGGCCTCGTGCTGCGCCGCATCGCATATCGGTTGCAGTGCCGGCGCGGGGTTGGCGGCGAGCAGTTTGCCCATGTTGCAGAAGTCCTCGTGCGTGTACGCGCCGACATGTCCGAGAATCGCATCGAGACTCGCACGGTCGCAACCCGAGGCCATTGCGGCTATTTCCTCGTATGCCGTGCCGCGCAGTGCCGCCGAAATGATTCCGGCGCTTTCGGCCATCGCTCTGGGATGCAGAAGAATCCGGCGGCCGAACTGCGCGTAGGAGTGCGGCATGAGCAGGGTCGCGAGCGTGGCTGCGATTACCTGCGAGCTGAGGTCTATCTTGGGAATCGACACCATGCGCACCGCAGGACCGTTGCCGCTTTGGGTCACTACGACAGCCGAAGGCGTGAGACCTATCGAGTTCTTGTGCGCCCAGAATACGAGCTCGGTGAGCTGCGGTATTATCCGTTCGATTTGAGCCGTGGAGCCGGAGGCGGATTGCTGTTGCAGAAACTCTTCGAGAGAGGAGTGCGGCGGCAGCATCTGCACGCAGACGTCTATCTGCCTCGGATTCATCGACGCGTCGAAAACGGTCATCTCGGCCTCTCTGAACTCGAAAGGCAGCAGGTATGGCGAACGCATTCTGGCAAGACGCGCCGCGAGTATGCGCATTTCGCAAAGCGAATGTTCGGAGCCGAGCGGTGCTCTCAATACTGCACGGCCCGACGGCGTCAGTATGTCGAAATCGACGTACCGCCTGTGGGCCCTGAGGCTCGGAGTTCCGTCCGCGTTCCGAAGCGGAAAAATCCCGCCGAGCGTGCGGAATCGTCCCGCAGGGTTTTCCAGAGCATCTATGTACTGGCTTATCGAAACGCTCATCCCTACATTACGTTTATGCTCACCGAACCGATGTTCAGCACGTCGGCGATGTTGCTCAGCGAACAGTTGTAGCTCATGCCCTTGTAGGGAGGCCGGCCTCCGCCGCGAATCTCCGCTATCAGCGGATTGTACGCTTCGGGCATCTGGCTGGATATGTCGTAGAGCAGCCGCGCATACCGTCTGTCGGGAAGCTCGCTCCTGTCGCATGGAAACAGCACCGACGGCGCGACCGAGTCGTGTTCGCCGCACAAGTGCATGTTGAACAGCAGCACGTTGCCGTCCGAAGTCTTCACTGTCTTTATACGTGCGGTTATTTCGCGTATCTTCTCTCCGTCCGCATCCGACCCTTCGCCGTCGGTGATGTTTATTATGGTCGGAGGATAGCTGTCGGCATTGGAGGTCTTGCGGCACCATGCGCTTACCATTTCCAGAACTTTCGAGAAGGCCTCGTACATCGGCGTGCCGCCCACCGAGCGCGGCTGAATCCATGCGTTGTGCTGGCAGACGGTCATTATCTCCTTTCCGTCGGGCAGTGTATTGACAACCATCCGACTGGTCTTGCGAACCTCTCTGGCCGCCAGACGCGACGGCTGCGTGAAGCTCCGCTCTCCGTCCAGAAGCGAATATACGCCGTCGCCCGAGTAGCCGATTGCCGCTATGTCGTAATAGTCGTATATGCCTCCGTCCCGCCGGCTGCGGCTGATGATTTCGTCGATGAAGGTGTTCGCTGCAAGGGCGACGCCTTCCGCCTTGGTCATGCGTTCCGTTCCGAAAAGCACGCTTTCCTGCATGGACCCAGACTGGTCTATCATTATCACGAATGCCGTGCGGTGCGTTCTGGTTATGCTGTTTTGATACATGAGTCTTTCTTCTCTTCTTCGCGCTAAAAATAGCGTTTTTTTGGGATGAAAAAACAATCTACCGGTCCGAAAATTCGATAAAAACGGTCTTCCCGCCTTCCGTCGCTTCGGCTCTGCCGTCCCTGACGCGGCCCACTCTGTCGTATCTGATTTCGGTGACGGGCCGGCCGTCTTCGAGACCGATATATCCCCCATTTGCCCTCCGATTTTACTGCCGCGTATCCTTCGCCCTGCAACTTCATGCAGTCCCAGCGCTTCCCGTTTATAATCGTTCTTCCGCATTCGTCGATGCAGTGGTATTTGTCTTCGAGCCTTACGACCGCTGCCGAGCCGCGGAAATCGAACGCCTCGTCCCACCACGGGGCTATTGCTATGCGGCCGTTTTCGTCGGCATAGCCCCAGAGCCCGTTTCTCTGAAACGGGTGCAGCTTCTGCCGGCAGGGCCGCGGGTCGGCGAAGAACTCTTCGATGTTCTCTATGTACGGAGTGGGGGAGGCGAGCAGCTTGCAGAGACGATAGTTTCGGGCGTCGGCCTCCTCGGCGAAGAAGCGCAGGGCGGTGTCGAGCATGGCCGTGTCGCCGGAAAAAGATTTTTAGTGGCGCACAGCGGCGGGGTTTCGTCGTTGTCCGGCATCAGATGCGGGGCCAATGCTATCAGATGCAGATTGGCGCTGAGCAGCGCACTAGGGTAGTCGTCGATGTGCTTGTCGTACATGCCGGTGTCGCGCAGCGGATGCTGGTAGGCGGGAGTGCCGATTTCCGGCGTCGAGTCGAATCCCGAGTCGGGAACGTATGCGGCATCGTAGTCTATCAGCCGCCCGTGGCCGGAGGGTGTGATTATGATGTTGTCGGGTTTGAGGTCGCCGTGCGCCCACTCTTCTTTGAGCAGTCGTGCGCACATCCTGTCGAAAATGCCGGCGAGCCGTTCGAGCGCGTTCTTGTCGCGATGCTTTGCGGCCGAGGCCACGCACTGTTGCAGGGTGCGTCCGTCACCCATTCCGAGAGCACCACGTCGTAATAGCGGTAGCGGGCATCGGAGAGCGTGGCCACGCACATCTCCTGCTCGTAATACCTGCACGGAGATACGAGGGGCGAGCCGCATCGGGACAGGTAGCGGTAGACCGCAGGCAGGTGCGGATTGCCCTTGCGGAAGCATCGCAGACACATTGTCTTGCCTGCCGACTCTTTGGTGCGGATACGAAAAACTGCGGCGCTGTTACCGCTCCGCAGTTCTATTTCTCCGTAGACGTCTCTGCACACCTCCTCTATTTCGATGCTGCGAAACAGGCTCCGCCGGCCTTTCGAGCGAGGCCCTGTATTCGGAAACGGACGGGAATCTGGCGTGCATCTGCGTTCGCGGCGGCCTGTCAGGCGTTCATCACTTTGTTCTGTCGGTTGATACTCTCGATATGTATGGCTTCGAGAACGGTTTTCAGGAATTCGGGGCTGAGATTCAGACTTTGTCGGCCTGCGAAAGCACCTTGTCCACGATATTGCCCCAGCGGTTGCTTTGCAGGATGGCAACGTCGTTGTCCCGTTTGACCTCGCCGATTTTTCTCGCAGATGTCCATGCGTCGGCTCAGCAGTTCGAACAGGCTCGGAGTCTATCTGGTCTATCTCCTGACGGTAGACGGAGAGTTTCTTTACGAATTCGGGGTCTTCGACGCTGTCCTTGCGCCACGAAATGCTGCGTATCATATGTTCCAGTTCGTCGGGCACTAACTGTTGCGCCGCATCGCTCAAAGCCTTGTCGGGGCAGATGTGCGATTCGACTATCAGTCCGTCGTAGCGCAAATCGGCGGCCGTTTGCGAAATTTCCTGCAAGTATGTACGGCATCCGCAGATGTGCGAGGGTCGCAAATCATCATCATGTCGGGAAAGCGCCTGCGCATTTCCAGAATCATGTGCCACATGGGCGGATTGCGGTACTTGCTGTGTACGAAATAGGAGAATCCGCGGTGTATCAGACCGATGTTTTCGGGTTTTATACCCATGTTCAGAAAGCGCGTGACGGCGCCGCCCCAGAGCGAAATGTCTGGGTTCATCGGGTTCTTGATGAGAATCTTTACGTCCGTACCCTTTACCGCTTCGGCGATTTCCTGCACGGCGAACGGACTAACGGTGGTGCGTGCGCCTATCCAGAGTACGTCCACGCTGAATTCCAGCGCACTTTCCACATGCTTGCTCGACGCCACTTCGGTGGCGATTGGCAGACCCGTCAGGCGTTTAGCTTCGGACAGCCATGCAAGCCCTTTGAGCCCCACGCCTTCGAAGGTTCCGGGCCGGGTGCGCGGTTTCCAGATTCCGGCCCGAAGGACGTCCACCACGCCCGTTGCGGCCAGTCTTACGCATGTGTCGAGCGTCTGTTCGCGCGTCTCTGCGCTGCACGGGCCCGATATGATTAGGGGGCGCTTGGCTCCCCAGTACGAAGTTTTTCCATCTGCTTTCGTTATTGTCGTAAAAGTAGTTTGTTTCGGGATTCGCGTCCCGTCATTTCAATATCCGTTTTATGGTGTTGGCTTTCTGCATTGCGTTTATCAGTCCCTGCCGGTCGTCCTTTTCGAGCATGCGGCGCAGAATCTGCAACTGATGAATATGCTCCCTGAGAACATCCAGCACGTTGTACTTGTTGCCCAAAAATATCGGCGCCCATGTCTGCGGCAGGCTCTTGGCAAGACGCACCGTGCTCTCGAATCCTCCGCCTGCGAGGTCGAAGATGTGCTCCTCCTCGCGCTCTTTCTCCAATACGGTCAGAGCCAGAGCGAAAGAGGTGATGTGGGAGATGTGCGACACGTAGGCCGAGTGCAGGTCCTGCTCCTCGGCGCTCATGTATCTTACGGGCATGCCCAGCGCGGCATATATCTTCTCCACGAAGGCCAGCGCGTCGGCGTCGCTTCTCTCCTTTTCGCAAATCACCACAGTCCGTCCTGTGAAGGCGTCGTGTTTCGCGGCTTCGGGGCCGCTGTATTCGGTTCCCCACATCGGGTGGGTGGCGACGAAACGGCCTCGGTTGGGGTGCATGCCGATTATCTCGCAAAGCTCCTGCTTTATGGAGCCGGTATCCATTACCACCTGCTTCGGCGTGACTTTGTTCAGTATCTTGGTGACGATAACGGGAATCGTATCCACGGGAGTGGCTACGGCTATGAAATCCGCCTGCCGCACGGCATCGTCGAGAGATACCGCGGCATCGACTATCCCCAGCGAAAGCGCCTTTTCGGCATTGTCCGCAGAGTTGTCCACGCCGATTACGGTGTCGCACAGCCCCTTGTCTTTGAGATTGAGGGCCAGCGAACCGCCGATTAGTCCGAGTCCTATTACCGCAGCAGTCATTACTTTCCGAAGTTCGCCTTTACCTTGTCGATAGCCTTTTGCAGCAGCTCTTTGGTCACGCACAGCGAGATGCGTATGTTGCGCGTCCCCTCGCTTCCGAATATGCCGCCCGGGGTGACGAATACGTCGCATTTGTCGAGCACTTCGTCCGAGAACTGGAAGCAGTCGCCCTTATAGTCTTCGGGAAGCGAAGCCCAGATGAAAAGGCCGGCCTGCCCCTTGCGGTAGGTGCATCCGAGAGCGTCGAGAAGTTCGTAACCCTTCTCTTCGCGCGAGTAGTACGTTTCGTTGAGCCTGGGTGAACCACTCCTCGCCCAGAGCCAGCGCCTCTGCGGCAGCGGCCTGAATGGGGTAGAACATACCCGAATCCATGTTGCTCTTGAAGCGCAGGACGTCGGAAATCCACTCTTTCTTGCCGGTCAGTACGCCCACACGCCATCCGGCCATGCTGTGGCCCTTGCTCAGAGAGTTCATCTCCATTGCGACGTCTTTCGCCCCGGGTATCGAGAGGATGCTCAGGCGGACGTCGTTGCGCACAAAACTGTACGGGTTGTCGTGGATGAGGAGTATGTTGTGGCGGGAGGCGAAATCGACGAGCTTTTCGAACAGTTCGCGAGTCGGGCGCGTTCCGGTCGGCATGTTGGGATAATTGACGAGCATGAGCTTCACGCCGCTCAAATCCTCTTTCTCCAACTGCTCGAAGTCGGGCAGATAGCCGTTTTCGGCTTTGAGCCTTTGTATTCCAGACACACTCCGCCCGAAAGCGTTACGGCGGCTCGGTAGGTGGGGTAGCCCGGATTTGGGATAAGGGCCTTGTCGCCTTCGTTGAGGTAGGTCATGCAGACGTGCATGATACCCTCTTTGGAGCCGATGAGCGGCAGCACTTCCGACGCGGGGTCGAGCGTTACGCCGTAGTATCTCTCGTACCACTGTGCGAAAGCCTCGCGCAGAAGTTTTGTTCCGTTGTAGGGCTGGTACACGTGCACGTCGGGGCGGGCGGCCTCTTTGGCCAACCGTTCGATTACCTTCGGCGAGGGCGGAAGGTCGGGGCTGCCGATGCCCAGAGCCACTATGTCGCGGCCCTGTTCGCGGAGCTGTGCGATTTCACGGTTCTTTTTGGAGAAGTAGTACTCCTTGATGCAATCCAGTCTCCCTGCGGGAGCGATTTCGACTTTTTTCATTTTCCTGTCGTATTTAATGATTATCCTTTTCGGTGTTCAGTCCGTTGCGGTACACTCCGTAGACGTGCACCTCTTCGGTTACTCTTTGCAGACGTTCCAGATTTATAATGTAGTCGTCCAGACAATCGAACTCTATGTCGATATGGAACAGGTAGTGCCACGGTTCGCTGGGAATCGGATACGACTGCAATTTCGACATGTTCACTCCGTCCAGCTGCGAGAGCGCACGCATCAGCGCTCCCGAGCGGTGGTCGGTCTTGAAGTACATCGATGCCTTGTTGGCATCGGGCGCTATATGATGGTCGTGGCGTTTGAGAATCATGAAGCGCGTGTAGTTGTTCTTTATTGTGTTTATCTCGGGAACGATGATTTTGAGCCCGAACAGCTCGGCCGCGAGCTGGCTGGCGATTGCCGCCGTGCCATGCAGCTTCTTTTCGGCTATTATGCGTGCGCTCAGGGCCGTATCGTCGCTTTCCATCAGTTTCCAGTCGGGATGCGTGTCCAGGAAATCCACGCACTGCAAGAGGGCCATCGGGTGGGACTGCACCTCGCAGATGTCTTCCAACTCGGTTTCGGGCAGCACCATCAGATTCTGCTTGATTGGCAGATACACCTCTCCGGCCACTTGCAGGTTGGCGTCCTGCAAGATGCTGTAATTGGCGATTATGGAGCCAGCGATTGAGTTCTCTATGGCCATGACGCCGGCATCGGCCTCTCCGCTCTTGACGCTCGCGGCGACTTGGCGGAACGTGTCGCATGCGACTGTCTCGATGTCGCGTCCGAAGTAGCGGAACGCCGCTATCTGGTGGAAACTCCCTTCGTATCCCTGTATGGCTATGCTTTTCATCGTCGTGCTTTTTCCCATAAAAAAATCCCAACCTTTCATTCGAGGTCGGGATTCATATTTTCGATATATCGTTTTCCGTTTTTATGTTTAACAAATCAAACCCCGACCGTTCTCACAGTAAAAATAAAAGTAATAATAAAACGGCGAATACGTCATGGTTCTTTTGTTTTGTACGGATTTCGTTTTCCAACCGCAAATATACGAACAAAATCCGAAAACGAACCGCTCCATTGAATTTTTTTACGAAAAAAATGCTTTCGTGATATTTTTTATATCGCAGGGACCGACGGCGCCGAGCGGAGGTCGGAACGGGATTTTTTTGTGGAGAATCGCTATCTTTGTCCCGATTGAACCGGACAGCAAAAGATTTTTTACGATATGCCGAGACATTACGAATTTACGGTAGGATTGCAGGACGTGGATTACACGTCTAAAAATAAGGCTCGTGTCGCTCGTGGACAAGATTCTGGCGGCGGCCGGTATGGATGCCGATGCGCTCGGGTTCGGCGTGGGGACTTGAACAGGAATGCCTGCACGTGGGTGCTTTTCGAGATTTGCGCTGCGGATGTCCCGTATGCCGCGTGCGGGAGAAAGACTCGTCGTTTCGACGTGGGTCAGCGAATACGGCCGCCTGCTCACTACGCGAAACTTCACCGTCGCCGATTCCGACGGCAGGGGAATAGGCGCCGCCGTGTCGGCATGGGTTATGCTCGATGTGGAAAAACGTACGCCGGTCGATTTGAGCGGCCTCGAAAGTGCCGTGAGGCATATGGAGCCGGTGCCGAGCCCTCTCGACGGCCCGAAACGCATACGCGCCATGCAGATGCCCGTCGTAAGGGAGCACGATGTCGTATACAGCGACATAGACTTCAACGGGCATGTCGGAACCATGCGCTATATCGAGATGATGATCGACCTTCTGCCGTGGCCCGTGATAGAGAACGCCGAATCGCTGCGTTTCGACGTAAACTTCCTGCATGAGACACAGGCCGGCAAAACCATATCCATAGGTATGGCAGAAGCGGACGGCTGCTACCGTTTCGGTCTTCGCGCCGATATGCGGGACATTTGCAGGGCGGAGCTGGAAATCATGTAGAATAAGACCGGCGGAAAGAAATTTTGCATTTGCGACGCGAGATTTTTTTCATATCGTGATATTTTTCGTAACTTTGCTAACAGATTATAAGCGACAATTACATATTAAAACTTCAACTTAACAACACTATGTACGGAAAAATGCAGGAGCATCTCCAAAAGGAGCTGGCTTCAATCAAGGAAGCGGGTCTGTACAAGACCGAACGCATTATCGAGAGCGAGCAGCGGGCCGACATTCAGGTGGGCGGAAAAAAACCGTGCTCAACTTTTGCGCCAACAACTATCTCGGTTTGTCGAACAACAAACGCATGATAGAGGCCGCTAAAAAGGCGATGGACAGCCGCGGATTCGGCATGTCGTCCGTGCGTTTTCATCTGCGGAACGCAGGATTTGCACAAACAGACTCGAAAAAAATCCATAGCCGATTATTTCGGAACCGAAGATACGATTCTCTATGCCGCATGTTTCGATGCGAACGGCGGAGTGTTCGAGCCTCTTCTCACGGAGGAGGACGCTATCATTTCGGATGCTCTTAATCACGCTTCGATTATCGACGGCGTGCGTCTTTGCAAGGCGGTTCGCTACCGTTACAAGAACGCCGACATGGAAGACCTCGAACAGCAGCTCAAACTCGCACAGGCGCAGCGCTTCCGCATCATCGTGACCGACGGCGTGTTCTCGATGGACGGCAACGTGGCCCCGATGGACAAGATTTGCGCTCTGGCCGAGCAGTACAACGCACTGGTGATGGTGGACGAAAGCCACTCGGCCGGTGTCGTCGGAGCTACGGGCCGCGGCGTGACCGAACTGTACGACATGCGCGGCAAGGTGGACATCATCACCGGAACTCTGGGCAAGGCATTCGGCGGCGCAGTGGGCGGATTCACCACGGGACGCAAGGAGATTATCGACATGCTGCGTCAGAGGTCGCGTCCGTATCTGTTCTCCAACTCGCTCCCTCCCATGGTGGTCGGTGCGAGCATCGAGATGTTCAAGATGCTGGGCGAGAGCAACGAACTGCACGACCGTCTGGCCGCCAATGTCGAGCACTTCCGCACGGCGATGCTCGCTGCCGGTTTCGACATAAAGCCCACACAGTCGGCAATCTGCGCAGTGATGCTCTACGACGCAAAAACCTTTCGCAGGAGTTCGCAGCCAAACTTCTGGACGAGGGAATCTACGTTACGGGATTCTACTATCCGGTAGTTCCGAAAGGACAGGCCCGTATCCGCGTACAGGTTTCCGCCGGACATACCACCGAGCAGCTCGACAAGTGCGTTGCGGCTTTCGTGAAAATCGGAAAGCAGCTCGGAGTACTCAAATAACGAACGACAACGGACTCTAAACAGCTTTCAACCATGCCAAAAGTCGAAATGGACGCAACGGATCACAAGATACTCCGTTACCTGATGAAAAACGCACGCATGCCGTTTTTGGAGATTGCCCGCGAATGCGGAATCTCGGGCGCAGCCATACACCAGAGAGTCAAGAAACTGACCGAACTCGGCGTAATCAACGGAACTCGCCTTATGGTGAACCCCAAAACGCTCGGTTTCGACGTCTGCGCAATCATCGGCATCAAGTTGCAGGACCCGTCCTATTTCGACGCTACGGTGGCCATGCTAAAACATATACCCGAAATCGTGGACTGCTATTTCATCACGGGGCAGTACAATATACTTATAAAGGTATATTGCCGCGACAACGAGCATATGATGCACACCATCTTCGACGGCATACTGAAAGTGGACGGCATAGCCTCGACCGAGACGTTCATCTCTTTGGCCGAGGTGTTCAATCGTCAGGTTTACGTGGCGGAGTTGGAGGATTAGCCGTATGGGCAGCATAATTCGCATAACGAAGGAGTTCTCGTTCGAGACGGCCCATGCGCTGGAAGGTTACGACGGCGCCTGCCGCCATATCCACGGCCACTCCTACCGCATGAAGGTCACCGTCAGCGGAAGCCCCGTTGCGGATGCCGGCAGCCCGAAATGCGGCATGGTGATGGACTTCGGAGACTTGAAGCGAATCGTCGTCGAGAACATAGTCTCGCGATTCGACCATGCGATGGTGATTCGCCGGACCCTAAGCAACGGCCGGTTCATAGACGAACTCAGGGCGCGTTACGATTCCATTATCGAAACTCCCTACCAGCCGACGAGCGAAAACATGCTGCTGTATTTCGTGGAAGTCCTGAAAAACAGACTTCCGGCATCCGTGAAACTCGAAGCCGTGGAACTTTACGAAACGGCGACCTCCTGCGCCCAGTGGCGGGCCGATGACAACGAGTAGGATGCGCCGGTTGTCGGAGACATGACGGACGGGGACCCGAAAAAGGTCCCCGTCTTTTTATATGATATCCGGAAATGCCGGCCGCTCTCACGGAAAGTCCGAACGCGGCCCGTAAATGCGGAAAAAGGCGTGGGGACGGCTTTTTGCTTTTTGGCCCGTAATTGACTATTTTTGTCTGCAAAGACTTTTCCTTATGGCCAAACTGTTTCTCATAGACGCCTATGCGTTGATATTCAGAAGTTATTACGCTTTTCTGGGCCGCAGCATGCACAACGGGGCGGGGGTTAATACCGCACCGATATTCGGATTCACGAAATTTCTGCGCGACATCATCTCGCGCGAGCGTCCCGGATATCTCGGGGTGGCGTTCGACCCTAAGGGCGGTAATTTCAGGCATGAGCTGTATCCGCTCTACAAGGCCAACCGCACGGCTACGCCGGAGGATATTACGGCAGGGCATACCTTATATAAAAACGCATTTTGGAGGCCATGCGAATCCCCACGCTCGAAGTGGCCGGCTACGAGGCCGACGACGTGATAGGCACGCTCTCGGTCAAGGCTGCCGCCGACGGATTCGACGTTTTCATGGTTACCCCGGACAAGGATTACGGCCAGGCTGGTAACGGAGCGCAGCGTCATATACAAGCAGAGCAAGGGCGAAGGGGTGGAGATAGTGGACATGGCCGGCATAAAGGCTCATTACGGATTCGACGACCCGCGTTTGGTCATAGACGTGCTGGCGCTGTGGGGCGACTCTTCGGACAATGTCCCGGGTGTGCCCGGCATAGGAGAAAAGGGTGCGATAAAACTCATCAATACCTACGGATGCGTCGAACGGATAATCGAGGCTGCCGGCAGTCTGCCGCCGAAACAGCGGGAAAACATACTTTCCACCCGCGAGCAGCTGCTTCTTTCCAAACGTCTTGTCACCATAGATACGGGCGTGCCGATTGATTTCGAAGCCGAGGATTTCAGAATGGAGAACCCCGACTGCGCGGCCCTGAAAAGAATATATGCCGAGCTGGGTTTCAATATGTTTTTGCGCGAAATGGAGACCAATGCCTCCTCGCCGTTCAATGCGGCGGTCGTGTGCAATGTCGAGACTGCGGCCGACGAGGCGCCCCGTCAGGCGGCTCAGACGCAGGCTCGCGACGATGGCAATCGAGAAATCCTACCGCAAGCGCGAGGCAGCCCTGAAAGGACAGGGGTCGCTTTTCGACATTCCTGAATCCGCTGTACGGCCGGTGGCTGGCGTTACTGCACCGTCCGAACCGGCAGAGCCGGACATGCTTACGGTCGGAACCGTAGAGCACGAATATATAGTGGCATCCACTGCGGAACAGGCGGCATGTGCCGTGGAGGAAATCGGCGCGTTCGGGGAGTTCTGTTTCGATACGGAAACCACCGGACTGGATGTCTTCCGCGACCGCATCGTGGGCCTTTTCGCTCGCCGCGCAGCCGCACAGGGCTTACTACATGCCGTTTACCGACGATAACAGGGAGGCGCTGCTCGCTGTTCTGCGGCCGCTTTTCGAGGATGAGAGCAAGGCTAAAATCGGCCAGAACGTGAAGTTCGACATAAACGTGCTCCGGCGGTGCGGCATAGAGGTGCGCGGCCGGCTGTACGACACGATGATTCTGCACTATCTGCTCGATCCCGAATCGCGCCACGGCATGAATTACCTTTCGCGCAGGTATCTCAACTATGCGCCTGTCGAAATAGAGACGCTGATAGGTACGGGGCCCAAGAAGCTGACCATGGACATGGTGCCCGTGGACAAGGTGGCCGAATACGCCGCCGAGGATGCCGACGTCACCCTTCAACTCAAAGCCGTATTGTGGGAACTCATCGAGCGGCAGGACATGCGCTCGCTCTATTTCGATATTGAGGAGCCGATGATACGGACACTGGCCGACATGGAACTTACGGGAGTGAAGATAGACAGCGGTCTTCTGAACGAGTATGCCGTAGAACTCGGAGCGCAGTTGAAGGATATGGAGGCTCGCGTGAGGGAGATGGCCGGCGAGCCGAACCTCAATGTCAATTCGTCGCGTCAGTTGGGCGAGGTGCTGTTCGCCAAGCTGCTTATCGACGGTAAGCCCCGGATGACCAAGACCAAGCAATTTAGAACCGACGAGGAGTATTTGCAGATGCTCGCTCCGCGTCATCCGATAATACCGCTCATTTTGGAGTATCGCGGCGTGAAGAAGCTGCTTTCGACCTATGTCGAGGCTCTTCCGCAGCTGGTGAATCCCGAGACCGGACGTATCCACACCTCTTTCAATCAGGCAGTAACGGCTACCGGACGGCTCTCTTCGACCAATCCCAATCTGCAAAACATTCCGATTCGCGATGCCATGGGGCGCCGAATCCGTCAGGCATTCATTCCCTCGGGGCCGGACCGGCTTATTTTTTCGGCCGATTACAGTCAGGTGGAACTGCGCCTTATGGCGCATCTGAGCGGGGACGAGCATCTGATAGAAGCGTTCCGCAGCGGCGAAGACATCCATAGGGCGACGGCGGCCAGACTTTTCGGCATCGCCCCAGAGCAGGTTACCGACGAACAGCGCCGGCGGGCCAAAACGGCTAATTTCGGAATCATTTACGGCATATCGGCTTTCGGGCTCGCCCAAAGGTTAGGTCTGCCGCGCAGCGAGGCCAAGGAGATAATCGAAGGCTATTTCCGTTCCTATCCGAGGGTCAAGGAGTATATGGAAGAGGTGGCCGTGCATGCACGCGAAAAGGGATATGTGACCACCATTTTCGGGCGCAGGCGTTATCTTTCCGACATCAATTCGAGAAATGCCGTGGCTCGGGCTCTTGCCGAACGGAACGCCATAAACGCTCCGATACAGGGCAGTGCCGCGGACATCATGAAGCTGGCCATGACGCGCGTGCACGAGCGGTTCGAACAGCTCGGCCTGAAATCGCGCATGATTTTTGCAGGTGCATGACGAAATAGTCGTGGACATGCTTAAAAAGCGAGGAGGCTCAGGTGCGCGAGATTGTGGTGCAGGCCATGCAGGGCGCGGCAAATCTTTCGGTCGAACTCGTGGCCGAATGCGGCATGGGCGAAAAACTGGCTGTCGGCGCATTAGTTTTTCGATTGCGCGTATTGTATAATAATTAATTGTATTATATTTGCGACTGTTAATACCTAAACTAAAATTACTTATGAACATACGGATTAAAAACTACTGTTTTAGTTGCAGCGCTGCTGCTCGGTTGTCAGAAAAGCGAAAAACGAGAACGGCTCGTCCACCCGTTCGGACGATGAAAAGATTGTCGGGAGCATAGAATATGCGGATGTGAAAAACGGGCGAAAGGTCGATAGATGAATTCCGGTATTCCGACGACAATGTACTTGTAGGATATGCTTATCGCGCAGAGTCCGAGCCGGCAGGCACGGAGCCGATAGAATATGCGGAAAGGGTAATCACGATACCCGAGAAGGAAGGTCCCGATGCCATGTCGCAAGTCAGCTATAAGCTCGACGGGAAAGGCGTATGCGTCGGTTACGCTTATTGGGACGGCATGCGTCCGGGGAGCGTTTCGGAGGTCGTGTACGAGTATGCGGACGGACGTCTCGGCGGATGTTCGCTTTCGGCGGACGGTGCGGACTTCGGCGGCACGTTCGTCTGGACGGACGGGAACCTGACGGGGATAGAATACCGTGATGCGAACGGAAGTTGTACGGTGGAGCTCGTCTACGGGACACGCAGCAATGTCTCCTCTACCAACATGGATTTGAACTGGGCGGTTACGGGGTATGTCTTGGGCGGCTCCCTTGCTGATGCCTTTCGTGAACAAGCCGTGGGCGCCGATGCTCCGCCTTTGTGCGAAGTCGAGTTCCGTTTCGCTCGTCAGCCGAATCGTTGAGACGCGCAACGGAAAGCAGTCTTTTGCGGCCGACATAACTTGGGAAACGGATTCGGACGGAGTGCCGACCGCAGCTGCCGTACTTGTCGGCGATTCCGGCGCGAGTCTGAAATTCGGGTACAGGTAACATGACGGGCGGGCAAAGCCCGCCCGATATGGCATAAGATGCCGGAAAACAGAAAAATCGTTATATTTGTATTTCGATAATTTTACCTTTCGGCGGAAAGGCATGTTCGTTCGATGCCGTCCGTTAGAGGGTAGGTGACAGTATCTTATAGCTATGAAATTCGGTTTTACCAAAGTGGCGGCGGCTGTGCCCGTCGTAAGGCTCGCCGACCCTCGGGCCAATGCTGATGCAATAATAAGGCTCATCGGGCAGGCCCGGCAGAGCGGCGCCGAAGTGATTGTCTTTCCCGAACTGAGCATCACGGGGTACACGTGCGGCGATTTGTTTTCCATGCGGACGCTCCTTTGCGAGGCTCTCGGAGCACTTGACCGCATAGTGGAGCGAACGAAGGAGTGCGATGCCGTGTGCGTGGTCGGAATGCCCCTTGCAGTCGGCGACTCTCTTTATAACGTGGCGGTCGTGTTCAGCCGAGGCGTCGTTTACGGAGTCGTTCCGAAGACGTATATGCCGTCCTACGGGGAGTTTTACGAAACGCGCTGGTTCGAATCGGCCTCGCGGGCGCAGGTGAAAAGCGTGACCCTGTGCGGACAGCAGGTCCCGTTCGGGACCGATACGGTGTTCGAATACGGACATGCGACGATAGGGGTGGAGATATGCGAGGATTTGTGGGCGCCCATCCCTCCGTCGTCTTTCTCGGCTCTCGGCGGCGCCAACCTGATTGTGAACCTTTCGGCCTCGAACGAACTGGCCGGCAAGCACGCCTACCGGCTTTCGCTCATCGACCAGCAGTCGGCGCGGACCGTATCCGCTTACCTGTACTGCTCGGCTGGATTCGGGGAATCGACTACCGATTTGGTATTCGCCGGCGATGCAATCGTGTCGGAAAACGGTGCGAGAATCGCCCAGAGCCACTGCTTCTCGCTCGAAGACGGGATAACCTACGCCGAGGTGGATTTGGAAAAACTCATGAATATACGCCGCCGAAAGAATACGTTCGGCGACAACGGTCGCTGTCCTGCTTTCAGGCGCGTAATCATTCCTGCGCCCCAGAGCGATGCGCTGCCCGACAGACGGTTCGAACCGCATCCGTTCATTCCCGCAGACGGGGCGGACAGGGATACCCGCTGCAAGGAGATTTTCGACATTCAGGTAGCCGCACTCTGTTCGCGCCTGAGGCATACGGGTGCCGCGAGTGCTGTGGTTGGAATATCGGGAGGACTGGATTCGACGCTCGCTCTGCTGGTAACCGTGCAGGCTTTCGACAAGTTGGGGCTCGACAGACGCGGCATTACGGGCGTTACAATGCCCGGCTTCGGCACCACTTCGCGCACCTACGACAATGCGGTGGGCATGATACGCAGTCTGGGTGTGACCCTGCGCGAAATCTCTATCCGCAAGGCGTGCGAGCAGCATTTCGCCGACATAGGGCTGCCCGACGGCGACCGCAGCGTGACCTACGAGAATGCACAGGCTCGCGAGCGCACGCAGATACTCATGGATGTGGCCAACATGACGGGCGGACTGGTCGTGGGCACCGGCGATTTGTCGGAGCTTGCGCTCGGCTGGGCGACCTACAACGGCGACCAGATGTCCATGTACGGTGTAAATGCAGGTGTCCCGAAAACACTGGTGCAGCATCTTGTGCGGTTTGCCGCCGCTCGTGCCGAATATGCGAAGGCGAAAGACTACCTGCTCGATATAGTCGCCACGCCGATAAGTCCCGAACTCCTGCCGGCCGACGAGGCGGGTGACATAGCACAGCGCACCGAATCGCTTGTCGGCCCGTATGAGCTGCACGACTTTTTCCTCTACAACTTCATCCGTTTCGGATTCTCGCCCGCCAAGCTCTGCTTCATGGCGGAGCGTGCATTCGAGGGCGTTTATGACAAGAATACGATAAAACACTGGCTTACGACGTTCCTGCGACGCTTTTTCGCCCAGCAGTTCAAGCGGTCCGCCATGCCCGACGGCCCGAAGGTGGGCTCTGTTTCGCTTTCGCCTCGCGGAGACTGGCGCATGCCCAGCGATGCGTGCGCCGAAGCATGGCTCGAAGAGGCCCGTAATCTGTAAATATGGTGCGTATGAAAAAAATCCTGTTCCTGTTTTTAGCTTCGTTGGTCCTCGTCCCTGCCGGAGCGCAGGATTCGATAAGGGACCTTCTGAGGGCGAATCCCGATTACTATTGCGGCCCGTACACCCCTTACTATTACATGCCGCAGAATTATACGCCGGCCCCGAGGGGATTCCGGCCGTTTTTCGTCAATCATATCGCACGGCACGGCTCGCGCACCTATATCTCCTACAAGGTCGCGGACCGGCTGCTGAAAGAGCTTGCCCGTGCACGTGAAAAAGGGTGCCTTACCACGGCAGGATTGCGCCTTGAAAAGGATTTGAAATATCTGTACGACTACATGGACGGCACATGGGGCGATTTGACCCCTCTGGGCGAGCGGCAGCACCGCGAAATAGCGCGTCGCATGTTCCGCAATTTTCCCGAAGTTTTCAAGGGCAAAGGCCGCAGGGTGGATGCCATATCCACCACCGTGCCGCGCAGCATGGTGAGCATGGCTTCGTTCATGTCCGAACTCAAAGGGCTGAATCCTAATATCGAGATGAGCATGCAGTCCAGCGACCGTTACCGGCCGCTTCTGGCCGTGTCGGGATATTCCGACCATAGGGCGCATATCGCACAGGGTGCCTATAAGCAGCCGTTCGAACAGCTTGCTCGGACCAAATCGCACGACCGTTTTATAGCCTCGCTTTTCAAGGACGGCGGAAAGTGTCTCGGCACCGATGCGGCGGATTTCATGTACGACATGTTTTCGGTTGCCATGATTGCTCCCGATATTGATTGCCCCGTCTCGCTTCTGGGGTATTTCGACGAGCAGGAGAAATTCGACCAGTGGGAGCTGCACTCCCTGAAAGAGTATCTTGTCAAGGCGAGGTCCGTGCCGGCCGGCGATGTGGCCGTGAGCATCATCAAGAAGCTGCTCGAACAGATGCTCGTCTCCTCGCAGGCGGCTATCGACGGAACGGCGCCATACGATGCTCTCTTCCGTTTCGCGCACGGCGAGAACACCATTCCTCTTGCCGCGGTGATGGAGTTGGACGGTCTGGGGGTGACTGAAGCGGACCCTGCCGAGGTCTATAAGGTGTGGCAGAGTTTCAATGCCAACCCTATGGCTACCAACATACAGTGGATTCTGTACCGCAACCGCAAGGGCGAGGTGTTGATTAAGGTTCTGTACAACGAGCGCGAGCAGCGATTGCCGTCGCTCGACCAGTCTGCCGCGCCGTACTATCGCTGGGACGATTTCAAACGTTATTATACCGGAGTAAAGGACCGGCTGATGGATTTGAAATATTAGACGCGAATCTTCGGTTATGGCAAAAATATCCCCGCAGGAAGTGTTTCTCTTGCAGGGATATTTTTCTCTGTCGGGCTTTGCTACATCAGGCTGTATGCGACTGTCAGTCCAGCCATGACGATGGATACCATGCTCATCAACTTGATAAGGATATTAAGCGAAGGGCCAGAGGTGTCCTTGAACGGGTCTCCGACCGTATCGCCGACCACGGTCGCCTTGTGATTGTCGGAACCTTTGCCGCCGAAGTTACCCTCTTCGATAAATTTTTTGGCATTGTCCCACGCTCCGCCACTGTTGGCCATGAATACGGCCAGAACGAAACCCGAACCGAGACCTCCTACCAGCAGGCCCAGTACACCAGAAACGCCGAACAGCAGTCCGGTGGCCACCGGCACGAGAATCGCCAGAAGCGACGGAAGCAGCATTTCGCGTTGTGCTCCGCGTGTCGAAATAGCAACGCAGCGGGCATAGTCGGGCGTGGCCTGACCGGTGAGTATTCCCTTTATTTCGCGGAATTGGCGGCGCACCTCTTCGACCATGCTTTGAGCTGCGCGGCCGACGGCATTCATCGTCAGACCGCAGAACAGGAACGACATCATCGCACCGATGAAAAGTCCCACCAGCACTTTGGGGTTCATCAGATTCACCTGATAGTACTCCATGAAGTCGGGAATCGTCGCCGAGGCCACTTGTACCGTGCGTCCCGAAGCGAGCGTAAGGGTGTTCTGCCCTATATGTTGCAGACCTATTTTTATCTCCTCTATGTACGAGGCCAGCAGCGCCAGAGCGGTCAGTGCGGCCGAACCTATGGCGAAACCCTTGCCCGTTGCTGCGGTGGTGTTGCCAAGAGCGTCCAGAGCATCCGTTCGGCGTCTTACCTGCTCGCCCAGAGAACTCATCTGTGCGTTTCCGCCCGCATTGTCGGCAATGGGACCGTATGCGTCGGTGGCCAGCGTTATGCCGAGCGTCGAGAGCATACCCACGGCCGCTATGCCTATGCCGTAGAGTCCCAGCGAAATGTTTTCTGCCGTAAGCATTTCGGCCAGATTAAAATTCGTCGCACACAGATACGACAGTATGATGGCCGCTCCGACCGTGATTACCGGAACCGCGGTCGAAGTCATGCCAAGACCGACGCCCGATATTATTACGGTGGCCGAACCGGTTTGCGCACTCTCGGCTATGCGGCGGGTGGGTTTGTAGGAGTGCGAGGTGTAGTACTCGGTGGCATGGCCGATAACGATTCCCGCGACAAGACCTGTTATCACGGAGAACGACAGTCCGAGCCAGTTTTCTATGCCCAGTACGTAGAGTATGACGAACGTCAAGGCGGCTATCAGAACCGCGCTGACGTTTATCCCGAGGTTGAGCGAACGCAGCAGATGCCGCATGTCGGCGTTCTCTTTGGTGCGTACCAGAAAGATGCCTATTATTGACAGGAATATTCCTATGGCGGCGATGAGCATCGGGGCGAGCACCGCCTTCACTTGCATGTCGAAATCGCCCTGATCCATCCCGAAGGCAGCCGCACCCAGAGCGGAGGTCGCCAGAATGGAGCCGCAGTAACTTTCGTAGAGGTCGGCACCCATGCCTGCGACGTCGCCCACGTTGTCACCCACGTTATCGGCAATCGTCGCCGGATTGCGCGGGTCGTCCTCGGGGATGCCCGCTTCGACTTTGCCGACAAGGTCGGCTCCCACATCAGCGGCCTTGGTATATATTCCGCCTCCGACCCTTGCGAAGAGAGCTTGAGTGGAGGCTCCCATGCCGAACGTGAGCATCGTGGTGGTCATGACGACGAGTTTCTGCGCACCGTCGGCATCGCTGAACCTGTCGAGAACCACATACCACAGCGAAATGTCGAGCAGTCCGAGTCCCACGACGATAAGCCCCATGACGGCTCCGCTGCGGAATGCCACCGTAAGACCCTTGTTGAGGGACTGCTGTGCGGCGGCGGCCGTCCGTGCAGAGGCGTAAGTGGCGGTTTTCATACCCAGAAATCCTGCGAGCCCCGAAAAGAATCCGCCGGTAAGAAAGGCGAACGGCACCCACGGATTCTGCACGCCGAGACCGTAGGCCAGAAAGGCGAAAAACAGAGCGAGGCATACGAACACCACGGTTACCACCTTGTACTGCTGACGCAGGTAGGCCATTGCACCCCTGCCTGACGTGAAGAGCAATCTGACGCATGCGTTCGGAGCCTTCGCTGCGTCGTTTCATGTCTCGGTAGAAATACATGGCGAATCCCAGCGCACACAGAGGCTGCGGCGGGGATAATCCAGAAAACAGGGAATAATCGTTTGCATAAAGGTAAATTTAGTGAATCATTGTTTTTCAAAGATAGATAAAAAAATTCGAAAAATATAAATTTCGACAAAATAATCAGTGGCCGAGGACATTGCGTGTCGAAAAAAATGAACGTTCCGAATGCCGGTTGCACGAATATGTGATATTGTCCTGTATACGCAAAAAGAAATGAGCCGGCCCCGTTTGGGGATCGGCTCGCAATCCAGGATGCGCAATTCTATCTTGCAGGATATTCGTATCTTTTAATCGTCTTGCCCGACAATTGCTCGTTTGGTTTCGAAGATGTGCCCACGGTATTTTTTATTTCGACGTAACCCTGCGCATTTGTCGCATCCGTCTTATGCCGGATGTAAACCTTGTCGCAGGAGAGATGTATTTCTGCTATCGGTATATGTAAAAACGTTCCGGCTCCGCTGTTTTTGCGGAGCCGGAACGCAGTGTGCCTTTTGGGTCGGAGCGCCGTTACAGATTTTTTTCAGCGTGTATTCGACCATTTTTCTCGCGTATGTTGTGTACGCCGGAGGGCACCATCGAATGGTTGTCGTCCGGATAAATCATCATGTCGAACTGTTTTTCCGGCTCGAATCAGGGCCGAGGCCATCTCCATGCTGTTTTGTACGTGTACGTTGTCGTCGGCCGAGCCGTGGATGAGCAGCAGTCTGCCTTGCAGACGGTCGGCGAAGTTGATTGGCGAGTTGTCGTCGTATCCCGCAGCATTGTCCTGTGGCAGGCCGTTGTACACTTCGGTGTAGATGGTGTCGTAGTAACGCCACGAGGTCACCGGAGCCACAGCAATAGCCATCTTGAATACGTCGGCCCCTTTCAAAAATGCAGTTCAGGGCCATGAATCCGCCGAAACTCCAACCGTAGATGCCGATGCGCGAAGCGTCCACGAAAGGCAGCGAACCTATGTATCGCGCGGCGGAAATCTGGTCTTCCGTCTCTTTGCCTCCCAGATTGCGGTATGTGCATTTCTTGAACTCTTCGCCTCTGTAACCGGTTCCACGGCCGTCCACGCATGCCACGATATACCCGTTCTGTACCAGTACGTCCTCCCAGCCGATGCCCCAGCTGTCCGAAACGCTTTGCGAACCCGGACCGCTGTACTGGGTCATGAGTACCGGATAGCGTTTTTCGGGGTCGAAGCCGTAGGGCTTTTTCAGGTAGCCGTACAGCGTATCGCCGCGTTCGGTGGCGAAAGTGAAGAATTCCTTCTCGGGAACATTTAACTGCATGGAGCTGAGGCGCTCGCGAAGCGCCGAGTTGTCCTCCATGTCGCGGATGAGACGTCCGTCGGCCGAGTGCAGCGTTACGTGCAGGGGAGCGGTCGAGGAGGAGAAGTAGCTCATGTAATATTTCATGCCGCTGCTCGGGACAATGCGATATGTGCCGTCCTGTTCCGTGAGACGCCGTTTGCCCTTGCCGTTGAGCTTGACGCTGTACAGATTGCGGCGCAGGGGCGAGGTTTCGGTCGAGACGTAGTAGACCTTATCGCCGGCGACGCCGACCAGTTGCGTGACTTCCCACTCTCCCGAGGTGAGGGCACGCAGCAGGCCTTTTTCGATACTGTACAGATAAAGGTGCATGTAGCCGCTCTCGGTTTCGTTCTTTACGATGAATCTGTCGCCGTCGGCAAGGAACGTCACGGTTCCGTCGTCTATCCTGTCCACGTAGCGCGGCGAGTGCTCGGAGTATATTACGCGGCCCGAAGCCAGAACGACCTCGAAAAGGTTTTGCAGACGATTGACGCGGAAGAAATACAGCTCGCCGGAGGGTGTCCAGCCGATGCGCGGAATATACTGGTCGGTCTGCTCCCCGACGTCCACTTTCGTTTTCTCTCCCGTCTTGATGTCGTACACCCACAGTTCTACCACGGCATTGCTCTCGCCGGCCTTGGGGTATTTGTAGGAGTACTGCACGGGATAGAGTTCGCCCTCGAATTTGGTCATAGTGAACTCGCGGACCTTGCTTTCGTCGAAGCGCATGTATGCGATTTTGCCTGCGTCGGGCGAAAAGGCGAATGCTCGCGAGAATCCGAATTCCTCCTCGTACACCCAGTCGGGCGCTCCGTTTATTATTTCGTTGTAACGTCCGTCATCGGTCACGCGGACGGTCTGTTTTGTCGCAAGGTCAGTGATGTACAGATTGTTGCCGCTCACGAAAGCCACCTTGTCGCCGACCGGCGAGAACGTGGCAAGACGCTGCCCCTCCACGTCGCACACGGGCGATACGGCCCCAGTGGCCACGTCCGCAACGAGATAGCGGGCCGTGAAAGAGTGGCGGTAAATCGGTTTCACGTCGGTGGTGAGCAGTATTTTAGTTTCGTCGCCGCTTATGGCGTAGTCGGAAAATTTCAGGCCTTTGCCCTTGAAGAGCGTGTCCACGATTTCGCCGGTGCGGTAGCTGTGTTTGAGAATGTTCCCGTCGAGAGTGGTGGTGTAGTGCTCGCCGTCGGCCATGGAGCGCAGACCGTACACGCTGCGCTGCGAAAAATACTCCGCGGCGTATATGACCGTAGTCGAAAGGATTATGGGCGTTCATACCTGCTGCTGCCATGACGGCCAGAGCCGCCGAAAGAAATTTCTTCATGTCCTGTTTCGTGTTTTATTGACAGGCTTTCAGACTCAAATCCAGACTCTTTATCTGGTGCGTCAGTGCCCCCTACCGAGATGTAGTCCACGCCGCATTCGGCATATTCGCGGATGTTTTTGTCGGTGATTCCGCCCGAGGACTCTATCTTGCAGAATTCGCCTATCTTGGCGACGGCAAGTCGAGTCTGCGGCACGGAGAAGTTGTCGAGCATTATTCTGTCTATGCCGCTCAGGGTCATCGTTTCGGCGATGTCCTCCATGGTCCGCACTTCGACTTCTATGGGCAGGTTGCGGCCCGTAGCAGCCATGTACTCCTTGACTTTGGTTACGGCGGGCGTGATTCCTCCGGCGAAATCTATGTGGTTGTCTTTCAGAAGAATCATGTCGAAAAGGCCGATTCTGTGGTTCTCTCCGCCGCCTATTTTGACGGCCATCTTGTCGAGCACGCGCATTCCCGGCGTGGTCTTGCGCGTATCAAGTACGGTGCAGTCCGTGCCTTTGAGCAATCCCACGTAATAAGCCGTCTGCGTGGCAACGCCGCTCATGCGCTGCATGATGTTGAGCAGCAGACGCTCTGCCTGCAAGAGCGACTGGATGCGGCCCTCTACGTAAAACGCCACGTCGCCCGGCTCTATTGCGGTGCCGTCCGAAAGGACTTTTTCCATTCCGACCTCGGAGTCGAGCCTGCGCAGTACCATTTCTGCGACTTCCACTCCGGCCAGTATGCCTTTCTGTTTGCAGAGCAGTTTCATGCGTCCGTGAGCGGAAGCGGGTATGCATGCAAGGGACGTGTGGTCTCCGTCGCCTATATCCTCTTTTATGGCCAGCTCTATCAGAGCCTCCACATACGGTTTGTATTCCTCTTTCATAGTCCGAATTTTATGCCTTCAAGTACGTGACCCCGTCGTCCGCAAAACCGCAGCGCCGCATCCGGCCGGCAGTGCAGACGGGAGTTCCTCACTGCAAAAATAGGAAAAATTACTTTGATTCCCATGCCGCCGCCGAAGGTGCCGGAGGCGATTATTGGCACATGGTGCGCCAAGTTGGATTTTTTTTCTTACCTTAGCCCTGTAAACTTCGAAGCCAAGGATGCACAAAACAGCGCTATTCGCAGGTTCTTTCGACCCGTTCACGACGGGACATCGGGCTGTCGTGGAGCAGGCCCTCGGGCTGTTCGACGAGGTCGTCGTCGCCATAGGGCACAACAGCGAAAAGACGGGGCTGCTGCCGGTATCCGCCCGACTGGATTTGATACGGGACGTTTACCGCGGACAGGACAGGGTGCGGATATGCGCATACGAAGGACTTACGGGCGACTTCTGCCGCAAAAACGGCATCGGGGTTCTGGTGCGCGGAATAAGGAACGGTTCGGACTTCGAGTTCGAACACAACATGGAGATTATAAACCGCACGCTGTATCCCGAGATAACGACCGTATTCCTATGCACGCCGCAGCAGTACGCCGCGGTCTCGTCGAGCGTCATCCGCGAGATTCTCGGATTCGGAGGCGACGTGTCGGGATTTTTGCCCGAAGGTATAGATATATCCAAATATTTGAAACACATATAATCAGCGTCATGCAGTTTACAGCAGCAGTCATAGCGGATTTTTCTCGGTGGACGGGTGGACGGAGACCCGAATGCCGTAGTGAATACATTCGCCAAAAATCGAAGAAGGGTGCGCGGGCGCCCTCTCTTTTCTCGCCAATCCGAAATACGAACACTACATATACGACACGCTCTCTTCGATAGTGGTGGTGAACGAAAGTTTCACGCCCGTCTCGCCGGTCAAGGCGACTTTGGTCCGCGTGCCCGACGCATACGGTAGTTTCGCCAAACTTCTGGAACTTTATGCCGCCAGCAAGCCGCGCAGGACGGGTATAAGCGACAAGGCTTCCATAGACCCGAGCGCAAGTATAGGCGGCGAGTGCTACGTGGGTGATTTCGCGGTGATAGACAGCGGTGCTAAAATAGGCTCGTCGGTACAGATATTTCCCCACGTGTACATCGGTCAGGGCGTCGAGATAGGAAATAACGTTACGATTAACTCCGGAGTGAAGATATACGAGGGCTGCAAGATTGGCAATAACGTCATTCTGCATGCCGGATGCGTAATCGGTGCCGACGGATTCGGATTCGCACCGAACGAAAAGGGCGAGTATTCCAAGATTCCGCAAATCGGCAACGTGGTGATAGAGGACGACGTGGAGATAGGTGCCAACACCTGCATCGATCGTGCCACCATGGGTTCTACGCGCATATGCCGCGGAGTGAAACTCGACAATCTCATACAGATAGGCCACAACGTGGTGGTGGGCAGCAACACGGTTGCCGCTTCGCAGGCGGGCATCGCCGGTTCCTCGAAAATCGGGGAGCACTGCATGATAGGCGGACAGGTGGGAATCTCCGGCCACATAGCGATAGGCGACAAGGTTCAGATTGGCTCCAAGAGCGGAGTATCCAACAATGTGCCCGACGGAGTGACGATGATGGGCTATCCGGCCATGCCCGGAATGTCGTTCCACCGTTCCAATGCCGTATACCGCAATCTGCCCGATTTGCAAAAGCGTGTTCTGGCACTCGAAAAAATAGTCAAGGAACAACAGAAGTAATGTCTGCGACCGCCGCCGAAAGAGTAATCATGGGCATAGACCCCGGAACCAACCGTATGGGCTACGGCGTGTTGCGCGTGAATGGCCGCAAGGTTTCGGCCGAGGTGCTCGGGGATATCGACCTGCATCGCACGGGCGACACTTATGCCAAGTTGGGATATATATTCAGGCGCGTGAGCGAACTCATACGGGAGTACGACCCCGATGAGGTGGCGCTCGAATCGCCTTTTTTCGGGGAGAACGTGCAGAGCATGCTCAAACTCGGACGGGCGCAGGGCGTGGCGATGGCTGCGGCGCTTAATTGCGGCAAGCGGGTTTTCGAGTACGCCCCGAGGCGTATCAAGCAATCCATAACGGGGCAGGGCGGCGCCTCCAAGACCCAAGTGGCCGAGTTGCTTAAAAAAACATGCTCGGTATCGAGTACAATCCCAAGCGTCTCGACGCTACGGACGGACTTGCCGTGGCGCTTTGCCACTACTTCGTAACCGGTTCGCCCATAGCGCAGCCCGCACCTCGGCAACTCAGGCGACACGCTTCGTGCACCTCATGGGAGACGTTTCTGAAAAAAACAATCCCGACAGAGTGAAAAAAACGAATAATATATAGGAATATGAAAAGAATCATGTCGGCCGCAATTCTCGCGGCGGTTTTATGCGGATGCGCGAAAGAGGGCGTAAAGTATCGTGTAACGGGAACGGTCCCGAATCTGTCTGGCGAAATCGCTCTGGTGACTAACGACACGGTTTTGGGTCGCAAAACCGTAAAAAAGACGGCAAGGTGGATTTTTTTCCGGCACCGTCGCCTTACCGCAGGCTGGCTTTCTTGCAGGATTCGGAGGGCGAGTACGTAGCTTCGATGTTTCTGGAAAACGGAACGGTCGTCCTCTCGGATACCGAACCCGTGGGAACTCCCGCCAACGACGCCTCGAAGCGTTACATGACCCAAATCGGGGAGATAGTGAACGAGTTCTACGACCGGAACACTTCGGCCGGAAGGCGTGCGGAGTTGCAGCTGCGCGAAACCGTTTTGATGGATTCGACCATCTCGGCCAATGCGGACAATATTTTTCGGTGTCGTTCTGTTCGTTCAGGCTGCGTCGGGGGAACATGAGTCCGGAGCAGGCCGTAGCCAAACTCGCCGAATTTCCCGAGAATATGCAGTCGCATCCATATCTTGTCGAGTTGAAGGAATATTTGGAGAAAATGGGTCGCACGGACGTGGGGCAGAAATTCGTGGACATCGCCGGCGAGGATGCACAGGGCAAGACCGTCGCTCTTGCCGATGCGGTTGCCGCCAACGAGTACACGCTGCTCGATTTCTGGGCATCGTGGTGCGGTCCCTGCATGGGCGAGCTGCCCAATCTGAAAGCCGCGTATGAAAAGTATTCGGGCAAGGGTTTCGAGATATACGGCGTTTCGCTCGACGAGGATGCGGAGCAATGGAAATCCACTTTGAAAAAAACAAGGATATGAAGTGGATGAATGTCTGCTCGTCGGAGGGCTGGCGTTCATCTGCCGTAAAGGAGTATAACGTGCAGAGTATTCCGGCTTCGTGGCTGATTGCCCGCGACGGAACTATCGTCGCACGCAATCTGCGCGGCGGGGAGTTGGAGGCCAAACTCGCGGAGCTGTTCGAATAAAAGGCGGCGGACGATGAAACGGATTTTCGGATATATCGCCTGTGCGGTTTTCATAGTCCTTTTCGCGGGCTGCGGCGGAGACGGGGTGCGGTTTACCGTGAAATGTTCGGGGCTTGCGCCTCGGCAAACGTACTACCTTACTCCGAGCGACGACACTCGTCACTATTACCTCAAAGGAAAGTCCGACGGTCAGGGCCGTATCGGTTTCCGCGGAACAATCGAGCATCCGGTATACGCCAATATATGCAATTCGCTGGGAGCCAGAGTGGTCTCTTTTTACGTCGAGCAGGGGACCGTCAAGATAGATTGCGGCGAGTCCGGTTGCGTCGTGCAGGGTACTCCGTCCAACGATGCATACAGGACATACATGCTTGCCGCGGACAGTATTCTGGCATGGTATCTCGCACAGCCGGAAGCGACGACTGAAATGGCCGAAGCGTATGAAAGGCAAATCGACAGTCTCGACGAGGCTTTGTGGCAGAACAACACGGATAAGATTCTGGGTCTTTATCTTTTTACCACAGAGCAGATTAATGTGCTTTCGGATGCGGAGGCTGGCCGAATGGTCGGAACGTTTTGCACCCCGCATGCAGCAACATCCGTACATGGATGCGGTGCGGGGAAAAAAATTGAATTCGGAGAAAAAAATCTCGGAAAAAGAGTAGAATTAAAATATTGTTCGTATATTTGTGCTCGCAAACGCAAGGCTCCGTAGCTTAACTGAATAGAGCACTTGACTACGGATCAAGAGGTTACAGGTTTGAATCCTGTCGGAGTCACCAAAGAGAGCGGCCTACATGACGTAAGCCGCTCTCTTTTTTTGTTACATGCGGTATCTCTGCGGAATATATACCCACTCGTCTGTGATGCCTTTGTAAGTTATGGTTACGCGACTTTCGCCCCAGGCGGATGCCCTGACATCGTCCGCAGCCTTGTTCGAGTTTGTACAAGTAATATTCATTGCCCCGTTCCAGAACGTTTCGGTCTGTCTTAAAAAGTTTTCCGTGGAGTAGTCGATTCGAAAGCAGGGATTCTGTATGCCATGCAAAGCACCGGTGCCGCGGAGGTCGAAAAGATAGGGACGGCTCGTGCTCAACTCGTTCAAGCGCTTTTCGACCGTAAATTCTGCCGAACCGCCGAATGTTTCGGCAAACCTGCCGTCCTTTATGGTGATGCGGACGCTGCCTGTATCGGAGTGTTTTATGCGGCAGCTGTCTCGCATGATGTAGAGCCCTTCCAAATTGCAGTATACGTTCCAGTCGGCCGAGGGGTCGGAGAGAAGTTTTCCTTCGGTGTATATTATAAGTATTTGCTCCTTGCGGCTTATTTTCCATATGCCGGCGGAGGAGGTGAGGTCCCAATCGTAGAAGTATCGGCTGAAAATCGCCGCGCTGTCCGCAGGTGCGGCCGAAAGACACTCGTCGAGTTTGAACACCTGGGTCAGAAGTTCGGGTACCGAGAGAAACGTCCCGAAAGCGTAGTCGAATATGAGTTTGCCCGTGAGAGTTTTTGCGGGCGGTTCATTGTGGTTGTATGGGGAATATGGCCCTATCGATTCGTAGTAGCCGTAATCGCCCGCGGTGCATGCGGCGAGCAGCAGAGCGGAGAGTGTTGCGAGGAGTATCTTTTTCATGACGTCGTTTCGCTAAAATCTGTAACCTATCGAGAATTTGAAGAATCCGGCGGTGTACAAGCCCGCTTCTGCGCTGCCGAAGAGCCTGCCGCCCGCCGAGATGCCGAAAAACGTGATGTCGTACGCTGCGAAGTTCTCCAATCGCGTGCGGCGGTCGAAGTCGCGTACTATGGCTGCGCAATACCCCACGCCGATGGCCGAATAGAGTCTGACATACCGGCGGTTGAGGTAGCTGAATCTTACGGTCGGAATAATCGAAACGTAGTTTCGGTGCATTTTGGATACGGAACTGCGAGTGAGCGTTTCGAACTTTTTCGCGACTTACGTTGTGATAGGATACGGTCGCACCCACGTGCAGCCACTTGTACACCGAATAGCTGTATCCGGCCGAAAAAGGCCCACGTGGAGCGCAGTCCGCCGTAGTAGTAGCGGCTCTGTTCGATAATCTGGCTCGGGTCGGAGCCGGGGACGTAGTCTCCGCCGAAGATTTGATAGTAATAGTCCGAGTAGTACGAGCCGGTCATGTCGCATACGTTGTCCGTGTCGGTCGGCAGAAAACCGGTTCCCACTCTTATCTCGTGTCTGGGAAAAGACGGTTCTTGGGCTTTTGCGAGCGCGGGAACCAGAAAGGCAAACAGAGCGGTCGCGATAATTTTTTCATGGCGCTGGATAGGCTTGTCGGGAACAAATTTATATTATAATATCGACTTCTCCAACAAAATGCCGTTCTACAATGCCCTTTTTTTCTGCCGTATAGCTTGCAGAAGCGCAACAGGACCAAGAACCCGCAGAAGGTGAACGCTATGCCGGGCAGTGCGGCGTAGTTGTATCCCAAGCCGGACTCTATCGGCAGGCCGCCGCAGTATGCGCCGAGTGCATTGCCCATGTTGAAGGCAATCTGTGCGCATGCGGCCCCCATCATCTCCCCGCCGCGCGAGTTTTGCAGGATGAGCAGCTGCTGCGGGGCCGACAGTGCGAAGAGCGAGGCGGTGCAGACGAGCATCAGCGCCACGGCTGCAATGCGGTAGGCTGCAAGGAAAAATACCGCCACCAGTGCCGCGCATGCGACTGCCTGCGTCACTGCTGCGATGCGTTCCGGGGTATACCTGTCCGAAAGGTATCCTCCTGTCAGATTGCCGAGCACCATGCCGCAGCCGGCCAGCACCATTACTGTGGGCATTATGCTTTCGGAGAATCCGGCCACGTGCGTCATGATGGGATTGACATAGCTGTAATAACAGAATATCCCTCCGTTGCCAAGCATCGTCGCCATGATGATGAACCACGGTGCGGGTGACAGCAGAAACCGGAACTGGCCCTTTATGCCGGTGTCGGGCATGGGCGGCAGGACTGGAACCCAGCGGCCTATGAAAAACATTACGACGGCGCCCCATGCTCCCACTATCATGAATGTGAGCCGCCATGACAGGAGCCCGCTTACGTATGTCCCCAGCGGAACGCCGAGCATGTTGGCTACGGTCATGCCCGAAACCATCAGCGCGACGGCCGCCGCGGCCTTGCCTTTGTCCGCGACCGGTTTCGGCTAGGATTGAGCCTACGGCGAAGAATGCCGCGTGCGGCAGGTCCGAGACGAATCGCATCGTGAAAAGCCAGAAGAACGACGGTGAGAGGCTCGCTCCGATATTACCGATGATAATCAGGGCGACCAGACCGTAGAGTATCTGTTTCAGGGGGCGTTTTCTGGCTATCAGCACGATGAGCGGGGCTCCGACGCACACGCCCATGGCATACGCCGAGATGAGGTGCCCTGCCGTAGGTATGGAGACGTTCAGCGACGAGGCGATGTCGGGCAGGATGCCCATCATCACGAATTCGGCTATTCCGAGCCCGAAGGTTCCCATAGCCAGCGAGACGAGACTTTTTTTCATGTTCAAGGTTCGTATTACGCGGTCGCAAATGTAATACAAAAACGTATACAATTATTTGCGGATGCGGGAAATGTTGGTTGTCGGAACGCAATTATTTCGTACCTTTGCACTTTGTTAAACATATCTTTTTGCTTATGTTCGAGAATTTGACCGACAGACTGGAACGCTCTTTTAAGATTTTTGAAGGGCGAGGGTCGCATCACCGAAATAAATGTCGCCGAGACGCTCAAAGAGATTCGCAGAGCGCTCATCGATGCCGACGTGAACTATAAGGTTGCCAAGAATTTTACGGACGAAGTCAAGCAAAAAGGCTCTCGGAGCCGACGTGCTCCGCTCGGTGAAGCCCGGCCAGATGATGACCAAAATCGTGCGGGACGAACTGGCGGCCCTGATGGGCGGAACGGCCACGGACATACGTCTGGAAGGCACTCCTACGGTGATTCTCATCGCCGGTTTGCAGGGTTCCGGAAAGACCACGTTCTCGGGCAAGATAGCCTCTTATCTGAAAACCAAGCGGGGTCGCTCGGTGCTGCTCGTCGCAGGCGACGTCTACCGTCCGGCAGCTATTCAGCAGTTGCAGATTCTGGGCGGACAGGTGGGCGTCGAGGTCTACACGGAGGAAGGCAACATGAATCCGGTGCAGATTGCCGAAAACGCCGTGAAGTACGCTCGGAGCAACAATTTCAATACCGTCATAGTCGATACGGCGGGACGCCTTGCCGTGGACGAGCAGATGATGCGCGAGATTACGGCAATCAAGGCTGCCGTGAAACCGTGCGAAACGCTGTTCGTGGTGGATGCCATGACCGGTCAGGATGCCGTCAATACCGCCAAGGAGTTCAACGACCGCCTCGACTTCGACGGTGTGGTGCTGACCAAACTCGACGGCGATACCCGCGGCGGTGCGGCCATTTCGATTCGTTCGGTCGTGAACAAACCGCTCAAATTCATCTCCTCGGGCGAGAAGATGGATGCCCTCCAAGTGTTTCATCCCGAGCGTATGGCCGACCGCATACTGGGTATGGGCGATATCGTTTCGCTCGTCGAACGCGCTCAGGAACAGTACGACGAGACGCAGGCGCGGCAGCTCAAAAAGAAGATATACAAGGACCAGTTCAATTTCAACGATTTTCTGGACCAGATTGCCCAAATCAAGAAAATGGGCAACATGAAGGATTTGCTTTCGATGATTCCGGGTATGGGCAAGGCTCTGAGGGATGTCGAGATTTCGGACGACATGTTCAAACGCACCGAAGCCATTATAGGTTCGATGACGCCCTCCGAAAGGAGAACCCTGCAATCATAAACGCTTCGCGCCGCACCCGCATCGCTTCCGGAAGCGGTACGAGCGTCGCCGAGGTGAACCAGCTCATGAAACAGTTCGAGCAGAGCCGCAAGATGATGAAGGCTGTCGCCGGTGGCGGAATGAAAGGCATGCCGCATATGCCGGGCCTGCGCCGCAGAAGATAGGCGGAAGATATTTTTGTAGAGTGAAAGGAGGCCGCGGGGTTAAGGAAAAACCGCGGCAAGAATGATAAATGGAAGAAAATACGCGGAAATTACGCAATATTGCGATTATCGCCCACGTGGACCACGGCAAGACCACTCTGGTGGACAAGATGATTTATCAGGGGCATTTGCTTCGGGAGCAGTCTTCGGGCGGCGATTTGATTTTGGACAACAACGATTTGGAGCGCGAGCGCGGCATCACGATTCTGTCGAAGAACGTTTCGGTCGTTTACAACGGATATAAAATCAACATCATAGATACTCCGGGCCATGCCGATTTCGGCGGCGAGGTGGAGCGTGTGCTCAACATGGCCGACGGAGTGCTTCTGCTCGTGGACGCTTTCGAGGGAACCATGCCGCAGACCCGTTTCGTGTTGCAGAAGGCTTTGGCGCTGGGAAAGAAACCCATTGTGGTAATCAACAAGGTGGACAAACCCAACTGCCGTCCGGAGGTGGTTTACGAACAGGTGTTCGACCTCATGTTCACGCTCGGCGCGACCGAAGAGCAGCTCGATTTCAAGGTGGTGTACGGCAGCGCCAAACAGGGCTGGATGTCGCACAAGTGGCAGGAGCGCACCGACAGCATAACACCGCTGCTGGATGTGATTCTGGACGAGATACCCGCTCCCAAGTATGTGGAAGGTTCGCCGCAGCTGCTCATCACCTCGCTCGAATATTCTCCGTATGTGGGTCGTATCGCCGTGGGCAAGCTCACGCGCGGAACCCTTACGGCCGGCATGCCCGTTACCCTTGCCAAACGCGACGGAACCATGGTCAAAACCAAGATTCGCGAGCTTATGGTATTCGACGGCCTCGGCAAAAGCAAGGTCGAGCAGGTGCAGTGCGGCGAGATTTGCGCCGTTACCGGAATCGAGGGCTTCGATATCGGAGACACGATTTGCGACTTCGAGAATCCCGAGCCGCTGCCTCCCATAGCAATCGACGAGCCGACCATGAGCATGCTCTTTACCATAAACGATTCGCCTTTCTTCGGCCGCGACGGCAAGTTCGTAACCTCGCGCCATATCAAGGAGCGTCTGGACAAGGAGCTGGAAAAGAATCTGGCTTTGCGCGTGGAGCAGGGCGATACGCCCGACAAGTTCATCGTCTACGGCCGAGGCGTGCTGCATCTTTCGGTGCTTATCGAGACCATGCGCCGCGAGGGATACGAGTTGCAGGTAGGGCAGCCCAAGGTCATAATAAAGACTATCGACGGGGTGAAGTGCGAGCCTATCGAGGAACTTACGATAGACATTCCGGAGGAGCATTCGGGCAAGGCCATCGAAATGGCTACCAAGCGCAAGGGCGTACTCATGAATATGGAGGCGATAGGCGACGACCGCACTCGGCTCGAATTCGAAATACCTTCGCGCGGACTTATCGGACTTCGCAGCAATCTTCTTACGGCTACGGCCGGCGAGGCTGTTGTTACGCATCGCTTGAAGGGCTTCGAACCGTACAGGGGCGAGATTGAAATGCGGCATACAGGTTCGTTGATTGCCATGGAGACGGGCGAAATCTATGCCTATGCGCTCAACAAGGTGCAGGACCGCGGAAAATTCTTCGTAGCCCCGGGCGACGAGGTGTATTGCGGACAGGTGGTCGGAGAGAACACGCGCGAGAACGACATCTGCCTGAATTTGTGCAAGAGCAAGAAACTCACCAACATGCGGGCCAGCGGCTCGGACGACAAGGTGAGCATAGCACCGCCCGTAATCTTTTCGTTGGAGGAGGCTCTCGAATACATCGGCGAGGACGAATATGTCGAGATTACACCGAAGGCCATGCGTCTGCGCAAGATACTTCTCAACGAAACCGACCGCAAGCGTGCGGCGAAATAAAATAGGCGGGAAGTACATCGACAAACAAGGAGAATACTGCAAACGGTATTCTCCTTTTTAATTGTATGATGTCGCGCTTTCCGTTATTTCCACCGTATTCCCATCTGGGTCGGGAACGACGCTTTCGTAGTAACCGTCTCCCGTGACTCGCGGAAGACCCGCAACCGTATGGCCGTCGTTAAGCAGACGTCTGGTCTGGAAATCGACCGCCGGCATGCCTGCTGCCGAAAATGCGAAGTGTGCCAGCCCTTTGCGGTGCAGGGCTATCTGTTGAATGCTTCGGCGATTTGGGCGGCAATCTGGTCGAGGGCCTCTTGCAGCTTTTTGCCTATCATCATCCGCATCATCATGTTCAGGTCGGCGTGCAGCACTATACGCATGCGCGTGTCGTATTCGGCGACGGGCTGCAACTGCAACCAGAACGTGAAATCCATCGGTACGGAGTCGTCGCCCTTGATTTTGATGTACTTCGGCGCCTGCTTGTCCACTATGTTGAGGCTTATGTCGAATCCTTTGGCCTTGAACGAGCAAAGCTGTCTTCCGTTGCGTTCCACCCCTCCACGCGGTTTTTGAAGCATCGGGGTGTAGTTGCGGAAATCGCACACCGCATCGTAAATGGTCTGTGCGGGGCGGAGAATCCGCTGTTGTTTGCTTTCGTATTTTTCCATTTCTTTCGTGGGTTAGAATTCGGAGGGGTTTTTACGCCACCGGCGCAGGAAATCGAGTTCCTCCTCCTTTATGTATCCCTGCTCGACGGCGAGCTGTATGAGAGTGTCGTAGTTGCTCAGAGTGTCGAGACTTACGCCGGCCTGCTCGAAATTCTGTTCGGCGACAGGAAAGCCGTAGGTGAATATGGCCGTCATTCCGAGTACTTCGCATCCGGCGTCGCGGAGTGCCGCTACCGCACTGAGCGAACTGCCGCCGGTCGAAATCAAATCCTCGACCACGACCACTTTGGCGCCTTTTTCGTATCGTCCCTCGATTTGGTTGGCAAGACCGTGCGACTTGGGTGCCGAGCGGACGTATATGAAAGGCTTGTCCAACTGTTCGGCCACGAGTACGCCGTGCGCTATGGCGCCTGTCGCCACGCCGGCGATGACCTCGGCCTCGGGATATTTCGTGCGTATCAGTTCGCAGAACGCCCCGCAGACCTGCCTGCGGACTTCGGGAAACGAAAGAACCGTGCGATTGTCGCAGTAGATGGGCGAATGCCAGCCGGAGGCCCATGTAAAAAAAGATTTGCAGGACTGAGTTTTATTGCCTTAATTTGCAATAAACTTCGTGCGATGGATGCCGCTGTCGAATTCATAATGAAAAAGTATGTATACGTTATATTTCGCCGATAAAGTTACGGTTTTTGCAGCCGAAAAACAAAACGGGGCCTGTGAAACTTTGCGGCTGGGAGAGGGAGAGCGTCTGACGCGCGAAAGACTGTTGGAGCAACTCTCTGATTGCAACATGGTTACTGTCGTAAACCCCGAATACGAGAGAGTGTTCGAGGATTTCTGTTCCCAATTTACGTGGGTCGAGGCGGCCGGCGGAGTGGTGAGGAATCCGCAGGGGCAGTGGCTGCTCATCTACCGCAACGGCCGGTGGGATTTGCCGAAAAGGGCATTTGGAGGCAGGAGAATCGCTGCCGCAGTGCGCCGCGCGAGAAGTGAGCGAGGAGTGCGGATTGAAGCTGTCCGACATAGACGTGGACGATTTCATATGCACCACGCTGCATTTCTATTTTTTCCGCGCAACCGGCCGCTGGGAGCTTAAACGCACCACATGGTACAGGATGCGTTATCCAGAGAGTCCGCAGCTCGTCCCGCAGACCGAGGAGGGTATCACGCAGGCCGAGTGGATGACCCCAGATAGAGCGCAGGAGATTTCGGCGGGCAGTTTCCATACCGTTGTCGATGTAATAAGCAAAACTGAATAAAGAAGAACAGGAATATGAACAGGAAGACATTCGTTATTTTAACACTTTCCGTTATGGGAATACTTGCAGGATGCGCCTCCGGTAAGAGGCCCGGAGCACCGAAGATAGACAATTCGCTTACCGAGCAGCAGAAGGCGGCCGGAGTGTTTACGCCCGAGGTGATGTGGAAGATGGGACGCATAGGCCAGACGGCACTGTCGCCGGACGGACGCAATGTGGTCTATGCGGTCACGTATTACGACATGGCCGACAACCGCGGCATTTCGTCTCTGTACATCAGAACCGCGGAAGAGAATACGGCGCGTCTGACCGATGACGGCGGCAATGACTCTTCGCCCGCATGGGGTCCGGACGGGCAGATGCTCTATTTCCTTTCGGACAGAAGCGGCGATACGCAGTTGTGGAGAATACCTGTTACAGGCGGTTCGCCCGTGCAGGTGTCTAATGTCGAGGGCGGCATCGAGAGTTTCGGCATAGCGCCGTCGGGCGACAAGCTCTTTTACGTGAAGCGGGTGCAGGTCGTCAGCACCAAGTCTTCGGATATATACGAGGATATGGACAAGTCGCAGGCCAAGGTGTACGACGATTTGATGGCCCGTCACTGGAACTATTGGGACGACGGCAGCTATCTGCACATCTTCGTGGCCGGATTCAACGGCTATGCTCTGAAAGACGACAAGGATATAATGCAGGGCGAGCCGTGGGACGCTCCGTTGGCTCCGTACTTCGATGCGGACGAAATAGCGTGGAACAATGCCGGAACCGCTCTGGCATATACCTGCAAGAAGCTCACGGGTCTCGAATACGCCGTATCCACCGATTCGGACATATACGTTTACGATACCGCGAGCGGCCTGACAGTCAATATATGCAAAATGCCGTCGGCTCCTGACGGACTGGTGGGGTACGACAAATACCCCGTCTTCTCGCCCGACGACAGACGCATCGCGTTCCGGAGCATGAGGCGTGCGGGCAACGAGAGCGACAAGGAGCGTCTGTTCGTCTACGACATTGCGTCGGGAACGTTTACCGACCTTACGGCCGATTTCGATTACAATGCTCTGAATGTGGTTTGGGGCGACGACGAGACTTTGTATTTCATCGCTCCGATTGAGGCCACGCATCAGATTTGCCGCGTGGGTCTGAACGGCGGAGACGTAGAGGTGATTACCTCGGGCGACCACGACATCAACTCCTTCGTGCGCAGCGCCGGCCGCACGGTGGCAGCCCTTACCAAAATATCCATGGCCACGGAACTTTTCGACGTCGATTTGCACAGCGGCGCTCTGACGCAGATAACCGAGGTGAATAAACCGGTTTACGACAACATCGCACTGGGCAAGGTCGAAAAACGCTGGGTGACTACTTCCGACGGCAAAAAGATGCTTACATGGGTCGTGTTCCCGCCCGATTTCGACCCCGCGAAGAAATATCCGTTGCTCCTGTACTGTCAGGGCGGTCCGCAGAGCGTGGTAAGTCAGGAATGGAGCTATCGCTGGAATCTCGAACTCATGGCCTCGCAGGGTTATGTGGTGGTCGCGCCCAATCGTCGCGGACTTCCGTCGTTCGGTCAGGAGTGGCTGGACCAGATTTCGGGCGATTACAGCGGACAGAACATACGCGATTACCTGAGTGCGATAGACGATGTTGCGCAGGAGCCGTGGGCGGACGAAAACCGCATGGGCTGCGTGGGTGCCAGCTACGGCGGATACTCTTCGTTCTATCTCATGGGCGTGCACCAGAAGCGTTTCAAGGCTTTCATAGCGCATTGCGGCATATTCAATTTCGAGAGCATGTACGGCGCCACAGAGGAGCTGTGGTTCCCGAACAACGATTACGGCGGCTCGTATTGGAGCGACGATAAGACTGCGAAACGCTCGTATGCCAACTCGCCCCACCGTCTTGTGAAAAACTGGGATACTCCGATACTGATAATCACCGGTTTGAAGGATTTCCGCGTGCCATATACCCAGAGCCTTGAAGCCTTCACAGCCGCAAGGCTCATGGGGCTGGATGCCAAATTGGTGGAGTTCGAGAACGAGGCGCATCAGGTATTCAAGCCGCAGAATGCAATCGTATGGCAGCGCGAGTTCTTCTCGTGGCTCGACAAGTATGTGAAAAAAATGCGGAATAATCCCGACAGTATTCCATACGGGCACGGCCGGCGGCCCGTGCGGAAATAAAAAAGCCCGACCGAGAGGAAAGTTCCTGCACGGTCGGGCTTTTTGTTATTCCTGCTGTCAGTCGTTGTTGAGCTGGGGAATGTCCACGCTGCTCTGGCAGTCGCCGAGCAGGTGCTGGCCGAAATAGTCGGCCATGCGCCAGAAGTAATATTCGTTCATGTCGCCGAAACTGTGGCGCTGCCCGGGTAGTACCAGCATGTAGAACCGCTTGTTGGCCCGTATCAGGGCATTTACGACGCGCATCGTATTGGCCGGATGGACGTTGTTGTCGATGTCTCCCGTCACCAGAAGCAGGCGGCCTTTCAGGTTGCTTGCTATCTGCTGGTTGTTGGCGATGCTGTAAAGGAACGTGGTGTCCGAGTTTTCGCCTATCTTTTCCTTCACGCCGTGGTGCGTCTCGCTCCACCAGCGGTTGTAGATACGGTTGTCATGGTTGCCCGCGCATGATACCGCCACCTTGAAGAAATCCGGATATTTGAGTATCGCCGCCGTCGACATGAATCCTCCGCCCGAGTGTCCCGTGATGCCGACCCTTTCTCCGTCGATGAACGGGTACCGCGCCGCAAGCTGCTGGACGGCTACCTTCTTGTCTTCGAGCCCGTAATCCCGCAGGTTGCCGTAACCGTAGTTATGGTACCATTTCGAACGTGAGGGGTGTCCGCCCCTGTTTCCTACGGTGATTACCACGAACCCGATTTGGGCGAGCCTGTCCACGCGGTTCATCGAACGGCTCCATGCCGTGTTCACCGCCTCGGTTTGCGGCCCCGGGTATACGTACTCGATGATAGGGTAGCATAGCGTGGAGTCGAAGTCGAAAGGCTTGTACATGACGCCGTACAGGTCGGTTACGCCGTCGCCGGCTTTTACCGTGAATCTTTCGGGAAACTTGTAGCCCGTTTTCAGCAGCTGCGAGAAATCGGCGGTTTCGAGCGTCATGATTTTCTGTCCGCGACCGTTGCGCAGTACGCTTGCGGGAATCGTGTCTACGCGGGAGAAGTTGTCCACGAAGAACCGCGCGTCGTCCGCAATGGATACTTTGTGCTCCAAATCGCCGTCGCACAGTAGTTTGAGGTCCGAACCGTCGTAGCGGACACTGTATACGTAGGTGTAGTACGGATTTCCGCTCTCGCGGCCGTTTGCGGTGAAGAACACGGTGCGGGTCTTGTCGTCGGTGCCTATGATGTCCTCCACATGGAATTCGCCGCTCGTTACGGCGTTTATCAGTCTGCCGTCGGTGTCGTACCGGTAGATATGCGCCCAGCCGTTCCGTTCGGACCAGTGCAGCAGCTCTTTGCCTCCGTTGATGAATCTCGGCTCTCGGGTCTCGATGTAGGTGTTCATCTTCTCGGCAACGACCGTGCGGCACGAATCCTCATCCACGTTTACGGCACACAGGTCTATGCGTTTCAAATCGCGGCTGGTGCGCGTGAAGTAGAAGGTGTTTTCGTCACCCATCCAGATGTGCTTATAGGGCTTGTCGTATCGCATGGCATTGGTGCCGGTTTTGCTCTGTATGTCTATCGTCTGGTTCTTGAAAGCGCCGGCCTTGATGACCCTGCTTGTCTTGGCCTCGAAGTCGAACAGGTAGAGACGGGCCGTCGAACCCTCCTCGCCGGGCATCTGATATAGGTATGTTTCCAGTTTGGGGCGCGGTTGGGCCAGAGAGTAGATGACCCACATGTCTTTCAGACTTGCGGTTGTCGCGGCGGACCAATGCGAAGTGCTTCGAATCGGGCGACCATACGATGCCTGTGCCGCTGCGTTTGTCTATCTCTTCGTCGGTGGCATAGGGGTCATAGGTGGTGTATCCGTAGGAGAACTTGCGCTCTCCGTCGGTCGTGAGCCGGTGTTCGACTACGGTCGAGTCTTTTTCGTCTTTCATGACTTTGAGAAGATTCTCGCGGTCCATGCAGTAGAGGTCGTAACGCTTGCAGTAGACGGCCCACTGGCCGTCGGGCGAGACGTTAGCCCAGCCGGGGTAGTCTTTTTCCTTCTCCTCTTCGGAAATGTCTGTGAGCGTTCCGGAATCGATGTCGTAACGGAAGCGGAAAACCTTTTTCTCTTTTTTCTTTTTGCCCGTTTTCTCGTCGGTCTTTTCCTCGTCTATTGTGCTGCGGATTTCGAAAGTGAAGTATTTGTCATCTTTGAGTTCGAGTCCTTTCAAAGGCAGATGTCGGGAATCGAAAGGGTCGCCCGTGATTTCGGTTATGCGTGCGGCCATGTCTGCCATGTCGAAAAAGTTCGCGTTTGCTTTTTGGCGGCAGGGTCCACCAAAAAAATACTTCGTACCTTCACCGGTGCGATAGCTGTACCAGAATCTGTCCGAGTCGCGGAACCAGTTCGGGGTTACCTCCGTGGAGTAGACCATGCGGCTTATTTTTCGCAGGCGAGAACTGTTCGGCCAATGCGTAATTGGCTTTCGAAGCCGGTGTTCGGGCCGAGGTGTCGTGTGCCGCCGAGACGCAGCACAATGATAGAATTACTAAAAGCGTTTTTCTCATATCTTCTGTTCGAGATTTTGTTTCGATGTTTTTGCGGGGCAGTCGCCGCCGGTCTGACAAAATTAGTGTCGGGCAGTCTAATAAGCAACCTTTTTCGTCGAAAATAAAAAAGAGAGACAGGAGCGTGAAGCTCCGAAGTCTCTCTTTTTTCGAGATATGCGTATCGTTTACCAGATGACCACCCTCTCCGCTTCGGGCATGAACATGGCGCCGTCCGTAATGCCGAACGCCTCGTAGAATGTGTCTATGTTGCGCAGCGTGGCATTTACTCTCCACTCGCCGAGCGAATGCGGGTCTATCTTGGTCAGACGGGCGATTTCCTCGTCGCGTATGTTCTGCGCCCAGATAGTGGCATAGGACAGGTAGAAACGCTGGTCGGCGGTAAAGCCGTCTATCGGAGCGGGTTCGACGCCGTTCTGTGCGTTTTTCATGGCCGTGTACGCCACCCGAAGACCGCCTTGGTCGGCGATATTTTCGCCTAAGGTCAGTTGGCCGTTAGCATGCAGACCGTCCAATACCTCTATTTTATCGAACTGCCCGGCAAGAACACCTGTTTTGGCAGAGAATGCCTCGGCGTCCTGTTCGGTCCACCAGTCGGCCAGATTGCCGTCCTTGTCGAACTGGCGTCCTTGGTCGTCGAATCCGTGGGTCATCTCGTGACCGATAACCACGCCGATTGCTCCGTAATTCACCGCATCGTCGGCTTCCGGATTGAAGAACGGCGGTTGCAGAATGGCTGCGGGGAAACAAATCTCATTGGTGGTAGGGTTGTAGTAGGCATTCACCGTCTGCGGGCTCATGTGCCATTTGTCCTTGTCCACGGGTTTGCCGACCTGCGACAAATCATCCTCCGACTGCCATTCGGTAGCGCGTTTGATGTTCTCCCAGTAGGAAAGCGAAGGGTCGATTTCCAGCGAAGAGTAGTCTTTCCACTTGTCGGGATAGCCTATTTTGACATGGAACGCGGCGAGCTTTTCAAGGGCCTTGGCCTTTGTCTGCTCGCTCATCCATTCGAGCGAGGTGATATGCTGGCCCAGCGCCTCCTGCAAATTGCCGACAAGGCGCACCATTTTCTCCTTGCTGCTTGCGGGGAAATACTTCTGTACGTACATTTCGCCCACGGCCTCGGAGAGAATCGAGTTCGGAACACCCAGCGCACGTTTCCAGCGCGGACGCTGCTGTTGCTGTCCGGAGAGCGTCTTGCCGTAAAATTCCCAACGTGCGGACGAGAAGTCGTCGCTCAGATAGGGTGCCGCGCTGTTGAGCAGATTGAAGACGAGGTAGTATTTCATGTCCCCGTCCGAGGTCTCTTTTACGACCTTGTTCACGGCATCCATCGTGGTGAGCTGGCAGACGTTGATTTGCGCGAGCTGCGACAGTCCCATGCCTGCGAGGTATGCGTCCCAGTCGAAAGCGTCGTAACGTTTTTTGAGTTCGCCGATGCTCAGATTGTGATAGTTCGCATACGGGTCGCGAAGCTCCACGTTGGTGTACGAGGCTTCGGCAATGGCCGTTTCGATTCGCATCACTGCATCGACGGCCGCTGCGGCCTGCTCGCCGGTGTATCCTGCGAGGGTGAAAAGACGTGCGATATACTCCTTGTACGCCTGACGGATATTCTCGTTTTCGGCATCCAAGTAGTAGTCCCTGTCTCCCATTCCGATTCCGTCTTGATGCAGGTATGCGATATTTACGGCGCTGTTCATCATGTCCGCGTCTACGAACAGGGTGAAAAGCGGCGAAGCTGTCGTACGGTGCATCGAAGCCACTGCGGCGGCCAGCTGTTCGGGCGAGCCGATAGCCTGCACTGCGGCCATGTCAGCCTTTATCGGAGCGGCGCCGTCGGCATTGAGCCTTCGCAGAGTCGAGACCCATGGAGTACAGGTCGCCGATTTTTCTGTGCTATGCTGCCTTTTTTTCGGCCTTGCTCTCGGACATGGATGCGAACAGTTCCTTTATGCGCAGTTCGTTGTCTTCGCGAAGACGGTCGAAAGCGCCGTAGCGTGCGAATTCGGGTTTGAGAGGATTCTTTTTCTGCCAGCCGCCGGTGACGTAACGGTAGAAATCCTCGGACGGGGGCACCGACGTCTCGAAATTCGAGATGTCGATAGCCTTTTCGCCGTTGTTCCTGTTTGCAGAGCCGCAAGCCATAAGTGCGAGAGTTGCCAATATAAATGTTCGTTTCATGATTCTCGGGAGTTCTCTATCCGCGGATAGCCTTTACGCCCGGAAGCTCTTTGCCCTCCATGTATTCAAGAAGTGCGCCACCGCCGGTAGAAACGTAGCTTACCTTGTCGGCCATGCCGAATTTGTTGATGCAGGCAACCGAGTCGCCGCCGCCGATGAGCGAATATGCGCCTTTCGAGGTAGCCTCCACGATAGCCTCTGCGACTGCTTTGGAGCCGGTCGAGAACTTGTCTATTTCGAATACGCCCACGGGACCGTTCCAGAGAATGGTCTTGCAGCCCAGAATGTGCTCGCGGAAGGCTTTCTTGCCCTGCTCGGCGATGTCCACGCCTTCCCAGCCGTCGGGAATCTCGCGAACCGAAGCGGTCTTCGTGTTGGCGTCCTGCGAGAAGTCGTCGGCTATCAGCGCGTCGGGCGAAGTGACTATCTTGATGCCCTTCTCCTGCGCCTTTTTGAGAATTTCCAGAGCTACGGGGAACATGTCGGGTTCGCAGATGCTGTTGCCCACTTTGCCGCCCTGAGCCGCCGAGAACGTGTAGGTCATACCGCCGCCGATGATGATGCTGTCCACCTTTTCCATGAGTTTCTCGATGATGGTAATCTTGGTGGATACTTTCGAACCGCCGATTATGGCGCAGAAAGGTCTCTGCGGGTTGTGCATGATGCCGTCGATTGCTTTCAGCTCGCCCTCCATGACGTATCCGAACATCTTGTCCTCGGGGAAGTAGTCGGCAATGAGCGCCGTCGAGGCATGTGCGCGGTGCGCGGTTCCGAATGCGTCGTTGATGTAGCAGTCGGCATACGAAGCGAGTTTTTTGACGAACTCCTTCTGCGATGCCTTGACCTGCTTCTTGGCCTCGGCCTTCTGCTCGTCGGTGGCATCGTCGGCCAGACCGCGCGGCTTGCCCTCCTCCTCGGCATAGAAACGGAGGTTTTCCAGAAGCATCACTTCGCCTGCTTTGAGCTCGGCAGCCATCTGTGCGGCTTTCTCGCCCATGCAGTCGCCTGCGAATTTGATTTTCACACCCAGACGGGCCTCTATGGCTCCGATGATGTGCGAGAGCGAGTATTTCTCGTCGTTGTTTTTCTTGGGACGTCCCAAGTGAGACATCAGAATCACCGAACCGCCGCCGGCGAGAACTTTCTTGATTGTCGGAATCGCAGCGCGGATGCGGGTGTCGTCCGTAACTTCGAACTTGTCGTTGAGGGGCACGTTAAAATCCACACGGATAATGGCGCGTTTGCCATTAAAATCGTAAGTGTCAATCGAATTCATAACTGTAACTATTTTTTTGGAAAAAACCTATAATCGTATAATCGGGTGCAAGTTACAAAAAAATCGCATCAAAATAAAAAAATTGAATAATCCCTAAAAAAGACGGTATTGCAAAATCGCTGCAAAAAAATTCCGCTGTACTGCCGTGCCGATGTTGCGGAATGCCCGAATCTCGGGTCAGGCTCTGTGTATGTCGGGCATAAGGCTGCGGCCGGCCCGTGCGTGTTGAGGTCCGGCGCTTTTGCCGATAGCGCTTGTATGGAAAGGTGCAGGGCGGACGATGTGAATGCGTCGCAGGAATAAAAAACAGCGGAGGCTCCCTTGTGAGGGCCTCCGTTGTTCTGTAAATAAATGGGGCCGGTATTTTAGTCCCAACCGAGAATCTTGCGGAAATCGTACTGTTCGGGATTGGCGACGTATTTCTTTGCAGCCTCGTAATCGTCGGGCGTTATATAGCAGAGAATGTTGTCGATGACCGATTTGAACTTGTCCGATGTGATGTCCACCAGACGGGGCGGAATTTTGCCGGTGGCAGGGTCCTGCAAATCTTTGAGGTACAGAGGCGAAACGTTTCCGGTTCCGTTCACGTACACCATACATCCGGTCTTGCCTTCGCTGAACAGCTTGTAGACGCCCATGCCCAGCTGCGAGCAGTATACGAGGTCGTATGCGACGGGAGTCTGGCAGCGAACCTCGTAGCCGATTTCCACCGGACGGCTCTTTACCTTTATGCCGAGCCTGTTTGAGTTTGTTTTCGAGCATCTCGTTGAAGATGTGCGCCTTGGATACCTTGCCGAGTTCGGGGTGTCCGTGCTCGTCATAGGTGAAGTGTACGCCGCTCTTCTTGATTTCATCTGCGCTCAGTGCATGGAATACGCCCTCGGAGATGATTGCCGCACCGTAATCCATGTCCATGATTTTGCGCTTTACGATGGACGAAACCACCAAATTCACGATTTTATCGACCGTGATTTCGGTTTTGTCGAACATCTCGGGGATTACTATCATCGGATAGTGGCAGGCGGTGCCGATACCGAATGCGAGGTGGCCGGCGCTGCGTCCCATGGCCGCAAGTACGAACCAGTTGCCGCTTGTGCGTGCGTCCACGTATACGGCGCGTCCGATGACAGCACCCTTGTCCTTTGCTGACTGGTAACCGAACGTCGGAGTGCCGTCGGGCAGCGGAAGGTCGTTGTCGATTGTCTTGGGAACGTGTATGTTGGCGATGGGGTATTTCTTCTCTTCGAGGAACTTGGCGATGCGGTTGGCCGTAGAGGCGGTATCGTCGCCGCCGACGGTTACAAGCAGACCTTGATGTTGTTGTCCGTAAAGAATTTAAGGTTGAAATTCTTGTCGAAGTCCTCCTGCGTGGGTTTGAAACGGCTCATTTGCAGGAACGAACCGCCGCGGTTGAAGATGTCGTCTGCCATGGGGTAGTTGATGTCCACCATGCGGGGTGCGGGGTTGAACAGTCCGGTGTAACCCTCGTGCAGACCGATTACGCGGTAGCCTTTCTGCAAAAATGTCTTGGCGACGCTGCCCACAACCGTATTCATGCCAGGTGCGGGGCCGCCGCCCGTAAGTATCGCAATAGCGTCTTCCATAAGTATTTTGGTTTTTGAGTTTGAAATGTCTCGTCGGTTTTTTTCCGAATACAAAGGTACGACTTTTTGAAATATTTTTAAGAATGCCGCCGCTTTATTTCAGTTTGCCCATGAATTTTTCGCGGTCCACGATATAGCGCGTATGGGTTCCGCTGCCGATGACGCCCTGCTCGTCCGCTGCACTGACGTCGAAAAACCAGTTTGCGGCCGTCGATTTCAATCAGCCTTCGCCACGGCTTTTCACTTTGCCGCCCGAGGGCGTGGGTTTGAGATGCGTCGAGGATATTTGCGAGCCGACGGTGGTCTGTCCGTCAGCCAGAAATGGCGCCACGCACAGCATGGCCGCATTCTCCATAAGCGCAATCATGGCAGGCGTGGCCAGCACGTCCATGTCTCCCGAACCTACCGCCGCTGCGGTGTTCGAGGCCGAGACCGTCATCTCGCTTTCGTGTTCTATTCCGGTTTTTGAGCATACTTGATTGTTTGAAACTTTCGTTTTTACCTTTGACTTGTGCGCAAATATATGTATATTCGATGAAACGAAAAAGCGGGTGTCGGGCGAAATGCGCCGCGCACGGCATTTTGCACAGGAGCGGCGGGATGCGGTCGGCCTTTTTTACGAATGGAAGACGGGCCGTCAGACGTGTGTGTCTGTCGGTGGTCGCTCTGCTTGCTTTTGTCGAGGCCATGCCGCAGATGACTTCACGCCACGGCGTAAGCCGCGTGGACAGCGGCATTGCGGGCGGCGACACTGTTCAGGTCATTACCGCCAAACCGATATACTGTTTTCAGGCGCAGGGCCGATTTGCGCAAGTACTCCAAGATGATTCGAGACCTTAAAAAGGTATATCCGATTGCTCTGGTCGCGAAAAGCAAGATGGCCGAGATGGAACGCGAGCTGATGGACATAACCGACAAAAAGGAGCAGCGGGCCTACATCCGTCGCGTCGAACGCAGCATAATGGCGGAGTATACGCCGGTGCTCAGACACATGACCACCTCGCAGGGCCGGATGCTCGTAAGGCTCATAGACCGCGAAACCGAGTATACTTCGTATCAGATAGTGAGGGAATTCCGCGGCGGTTTCGTGGCCGGATTCTGGCAGGGCATCGCACGCATATTCGGTCAGAATCTCAAAGACGAGTACGACGGAGAGGACCGCGACAAGGTGCTCGAACAGCTCATCCTGCTCTACGAAGCCGATTTGCTTTGATTACAGCGAGAGTTGTATTCCTCCGTAGACCGTCACGCCGGCCCTGTCGCTCGGCTTGGCCACGGTAATCTTGACGCTGGTCGTGGCCTGCGAGGGCAGACGGAACGGGCAGATGTCGAAAATAGCATCGCCGCCGTAAGAGTACAGACTGCGGCCGGCATGCCGCAAGTCCGCATAGGCGTAGTCGCCCCAAAGATTTAATCTTATGCGTTTTATGAACACCACCGACGGGATTCCCCAGTCGGGATAGCACAGCGGAAGCTCGATAGTCGAGGCTCGCGGCAGCGTATCTGTCGGCCGAGAAGTCGTAGACGACACCCCGAGGGAACAGCTCCTTGCGCCGAAAACCGTACTTGCCCTCACCCCACTCCTTCTGGCAGTTGGCACGTATGGTTATCGAGTGATGTGCGGCGATGCCCGGCAGATAGCCTGCCGCGAAGATGCTTCCAAGCGTTCGAAAATCGCGGTCGGTCGGGGAGGCGCTGACCGAGACGCGCAGCACGTATCCCCAGCGTGGCAGAAAGTCGCGGGCTGCCTGACGCACGTAGTCCGAGAATTGCAGCGATGCGGTAAGACGATGTACGCCGCGTGCATATCTTCCTCCACGCAGGGTGTAACCGTTTATATAGGTGTAATCGACGCTCGGAGTCAGGCGGCGGATGTGGTGGCCGGAACTCAGCAGCATTGGTACGGAGACATAGGCCGAAAGGTCGAGGTAGTGTTTGTGAGCGGGCAGCGCCGCGACGGTGTCTATTTCGTAGAACGGAGCCGTACCGCCGCCCCATTGTCCCGAAACGCCTATCTCGGGACCGAGCCCCGAGTATTCGATGCGCCATCTGAGACGCGAACCTCTGTCTGTGGAGTACCCGTAGCTCAAAAACCCCGAACACGAGGAGAGCAGATCCTGCGACATGACTGTCGCGCCTGCGAAACAGCCGTCCGTTTCGGGAACGATGGTGTACGGGTCGAACGCGAAAGGCATCCAGCTGTGCGGCTTGAACAGCCGCGGCGCCTTTGCAAACCGTCGTGATTCGTGCTCTGCGGCCCGAGGCGTGCGTATGGTGTCTATATTCGGAACGTCCCATTCAGGCAGCGGAGCGTTTACGCGATTTACCGGCAGATTGCCCTCCGGCACCCGATAAAGGGAGTCGATGTTTTGCACCGCGAGCATGTAGCCGTCTTTTGTATAGGTGGTGATGGCGGCCTTTTTTCCGTCGGCAAGCGGAGCGGGCGAGAACGAGCCGTATTCCGATTCGGTTATCCGGAACTGCCGCCCGCTCGCTATGTCCAGCATGTGCGCCTCGTCCAACCCCGAAGCTATGGAGCCGAAGTAGAGACGTCCGCCGCCTGCGCGGAGCGAACTCAGGGAGATGTGGCGCGGTTCGGTCACGGGGAGCCAGAGTCCGGTGTCGGCATCGGCCTGTCCGAGCCACATGCCGCCGTCGCTGAGTGCGATGAAGTAGAGTCGGCGCGTAATGTCGTCCCATGCCAGACCGTGGAGCGATACCGAATCGGGCATCTGGATGATGCGCAGCTTTTCCGCAGGACGTTTTATGCCGTAGGTCCCGTCCGGACGGTAATCGACGCAAAACAGGCCGTCGTCCGTCGCGGTGGGGTACAGCAGATTGTCATTCGAGCGTATCGTCCTTTTCCGGTGCGTATCCAGATTCAGCGAACAGAGGTTGGAGAGAACCTTTTGCTCCCACAGCGTGCTGCTTCGGTACTCTGTCCAGTAGAGCGTCCTTTTGTAGAGTATGGGCCGCGTGCTTACGAGGCCTGTATGTGCGAGCACGGTGCGGCTGCCGTTTGCGGCATCGACGACCGCTATCCGGTTGGTCCGGTCCATGTCTTCCAGCATGACTGCGATGCTGTCGCCGCCAATCGGCACGGGATGCGAATATTCCGTGTAGCTCTTTTCCGGAGCCGCGATTATCGTTGCGGAGTTTTCGTTCGCGGGCAGCGAATCCCACATGGCGTAGAGCCGGTCGAAAGTCTCGCGCATCAGTTTTCCGGTCGAGGTGCCGTAATGCCTGCGAAGCCGCACCGCCTTGGGGTTTATCATGTACGGATTGCGGGCGGAATAGCGAATCACGTCGTCCCACATTTCCATGCCGTAGAGGCATTGGCTGTAACGCACTATCTGGTATCCTAACTGGTAGTGGTCGGGAATCTCATGCTTGAAAGAGCCGCAGAACCAGCGGTCTATCTGCCAGCGGCGTTCGGGAATGCCGTCCATGGCGCGATAGCGCAGCGTGAAGGACGGTTGCAGGGCGCGGCCGAAGCTGCTCATCTGCGTTTCGGCCATTACGGCGTCGCCTTCTATGTACCAGATTGGAATCTGCACCAGACCGATTAGCGGAGCCTGCTGTCCCAGCACGTAGCCCAGAATGCGGATAAGGCCTCGGTTGATGTTGTTGTACTGTACGTTGTGGCGGTATTCGTGTGATGCGAGCTGTTTGAGCCACGGCTCGGAATAGGTATCGATGCTCGGCGCCGCTATTATGTCCATGCGTTTGGGCGCCCACATTACCAAGGCGTTCGAGCGCATGTTCCGGGTGTGCATCACCACGGGTGTGTGCATCGGCCCGTGCCGATAGCCGTAACCTATGCTGCTGCGGAGCGTATCCAAGAAAAAAAGCATTTTCTCGGCCTGCCTGCTGCCGTCTTCGGGGTATATCATCCGCACGGACTCGGTCTTGATTTGCCGCCAGCGGACCGAAGCCGGAGAATCGCCCCAGCCTGTAATACTGGGCCGATGCCTCGGCGGCAAGACACAATGCCAGCACGGCGAGTATGGCATGCAGCCTCCTCATCGCATCACACCTTTTTTGCCTTGTATCCGGCTTGGACCAGAAGCTGCGTGACGCGGTCGCGGCAGTCGCCCTGAATGATTATCTCCCCGTCCTTGACCGAACCGCCCACGCCGCATTTGTTTTTCAGCATGCGTCCGAGACTCTGCAAATCTTCCGTCGAGCCGATAAAGCCGCGCACCAGCGTTACCGGCTTGCCGTTGCGTCCCTTGCTTTCGCGCCAGACGCGCAGGTCCTGTTTTTCGGGCGGCAGCGTGTCGGGTTCCTGCTTTTGCTCGGTTCTATATTCGAAGTCGGGATTGGTGGAGTATACCATTCCCAGACGCGCTTTCCAGTCGTTGTCTTTTGCGCTCATGGTGCGGGATTCTTTTTTTACGGTCTACAAATTTATGTACTGCGCCTCTTTTTTCAAAATCCGTGCGGGTGCCGTGCCGCAGTTTCTGGCACCTTGTTTGCGTAATGCAGCATATGCAAAAACCAAAACAAAAACGATTATGAAAAAAAATCTGTTGCTTTTGATAGTATGTGCGGCGGCGCTGTGCGCTTGCGGCGGCAAAAAGGAGTGGAACGCATCGCAGCGTCAGCAGATGCGCGACCGTCTGAAAGCATACCGACAGTGGATTTATCTCAACGACATGACCGATGCCGAGTATATGGTTTTCACGGACGGCGTGGTGGGCACTCTCGAAGAGTATTACCCCAATTACGGGGTGTTGGTTACCTATCCGGCCGCGGACGACACCATTTCGCAGGTGGTCGTAACCTCAATCGTCGCGGATATAACCACCGACGCCCACAACATGCGTCATCTCTTCCCGTACAATCATCTGGTAAAACGCGGAATTTTGCCGCGCGGCATGACCCGCGACCAGCAGAGGTCTTATTATCGGTGTCTGGCGGACAAGATTAATGACGGCTATATCTCCATGCGCAGCCTTTCCTGTGGCAGGCCATGCAGGACACTGTGGATTCCACGCGCGTGGGCATGTACCAGAGGGGATGCGCACGGGAACTGTCGCTCGACGTGGTGTCGGATGTAGACAAGAATGCGACCGGCAGCCATGCCAAGAGCCACGATAAAAACCGTAAGAAGAAATAGCTATCCGCGGTAGAGGTTTTCTATCGCAAGGCCTAACCGCTCGGCTTTCCGGACCGTATAGCGCGTTCCGTTGCCGGAGCCGTCGCAGTAGCAGATAAGGGCCGAAGCGTACATGACGAGGTAGTCGTCCCTGCGGTAGTAGCATCCGCTGTAATAACGTCGGGAGAGGGTTATGATGACGTCGGTTGAAGCCGTCACGGAGTCGTACCGCCCGACGTTTTTTATTGTACTCCGATGTCCGTCGAACGGCACCACTCCGACCAGTACCACGTCGGCATGGCGCTCTTTCAGTTCCGCCACCGCTTCCGCTGCGCACAGGTCGAATCCGTCGGCCATGCCGCACAGGAAAGTACGGTAGCCCTGCCGGTAGGACCTCTCGACGGCACTCCTGAGCGCGGCTCTGTCGCCGTCCCCGTCCGGATATGTCCTGTGGCCCGAAAAGGCGAGCGTGGTATTTCTGTCGAACATCTTTTTTCGGAATCGCGATTACAAATTTAGTAAATATTTGGAATCAAACTTGCTTGCAGACTCTGTACGTAGTTTTATGTTTCAAACATTAAAAAAGCGAAACGAGATGAAAAAAATGTGTTACAGTTTGTGCGCACTGCTGGGCGGTGCGGCAATCGGTGCGGCCGTGGCTCTGTTGCTGGCGCCGCAGAGCGGAGAACGCACCCGCAAGATGATTGGCCGGATGGTGGACGAAGGCGTCGAGAAAGCGAAAGAAGGGTGCCGCAAGATGCGTATGTGCGAGTAGATTCGGGATTTTCGCTTTGTTTTTAGACCGGAAATCCGTATCTTTGGCTCTGTCATGGATGCTTCGAGCCTCCGAGGCGCGGACGGACACCGGTCCGACAGGCCTTTCGACTTGGAGCATCTTTCTGAAAAAAAGGAAAACGGGTAAATAAAATTTCGGCCTATGAAAGATTCGTTTGCACTTTTGACCGCTTTTTGTCGCGGGAGCCTGCTCTGGGAGCGGCCGCGGCGCTGTTGCTGGCGCCTTCCGACGGCAAAAACCTTGCGCGGGGAACTTCGCTCGCTGGCAGAGGAAAAAAACTGAAAGACTGCGGTGTTAATTCGGATTCGGCACCTGCCGAACCGGTTCAGGAGTAGCGGCAATGAGCGAAAAAGGATAAACCCACTTTGTCCGAAGAGTTGATTTCGTATGTCAATATGCGCATCGACTCGTTCAAACTGTCGCTGGTCGAGAATCTTTCGGTCCTGCTCAGCGGCGGCTTCGGCATTCTTCTGTCTCTGCTGTTCGGGTCCGTCGCAATGATGTGTTTCATCGCTGCGCTGACGGTCCTGATTGCTCGGGCGACAGGATCCGTGCTCTGGGCCTTGGTGATTGTCGGGGGTGCGTTTCTGATAATCTCCCTGATTGCCTTCCTGCTGCGCGACAGACTGATTGTCAATAGCATGGTTCGGATGTTCAGCAGAATGTTTTTTTGAAAAAAACGATGACGACGATGAAGATACTGCACTCTAATTCCGAATACGCCGCCATAAGTTCGATAGGCGAATTGCGCAGGGCGCGCCGAAAGCTTTGAGGCTTCGCATCGCACGTTCCGAAAACAGGATAGAGCTTCGCTCGCACCGGCTTCTGTCGTTCGATTCGGTCGTATCGTCCATTGTCTCCCGCATCGCTTTCGTAAAGCAGTCGGTTGCCGGCATCGTGGACGGTTACACGGCCATCCGCGATTATATCCGCTCCTGTCGTGAGAGGCGCGACGGCGCAACGGGCAGCGATTCCGCCCGTTCAATCGAGCCGACGACATCAGGCTCTGAGGCCGAATAGGACATCCCGTTCGGACGAAATCTAAAAATCCCCGTCGAATGATTCCGACGGGGATTTTTGCAGTTACGGTTCGGCCACTTTTTGTTCGTTTTGCGGCGATTTCATATATTTGTCTTCCTAATTATTTCAACTGAGAAAAACATGGAGGACAACAAATTCGGCCTCGGCACCCTATGCGTGCAGGCCGGCTGGCAGCCCCGCAAGGGAGAATCGCGGGTCTTGCCTATCATTCAGAGCACAACGTTCAAATACGATACGAGCGAACAGATGGCGCGTCTTTTCGATTTGGAGGACAGCGGCTATTTCTACACCCGATTGCAGAATCCCACTTCGGATGCCGTTGCGGCGAAAATCGCCGCTTTGGAAGGCGGAGTCGGAGCCATACTCACCTCGTCGGGACAGGCAGCCAATTTTTACGCCGTTCTGAACATCTGCTCGGCCGGCGACCATATCGTCAGTGCGACGGACATCTACGGCGGAACGTTCAACCTTTTCGGCGTGACGCTGAAAAAGATGGGCATAGATGTGACATTCGTCAATCCCGACAGTTCGGAGCAGGAGATTTCCGCGGCTTTCCGTCCGGAAACCAAGGCTCTTTTCGGCGAGACGATTTCCAACCCGGGCGTCGCGGTGCTGGACATCGAGAAGTTCGCCCGCATAGCCCACTCGCACGGCGTGCCCCTTATCGTGGACAACACGTTCGCCACCCCGATTTCTTGCCGTCCGATAGAGTGGGGCGCCGACATCGTGACCCATTCGACGACAAAGTACATGGACGGTCATGCAACCAGCGTCGGCGGAGCGGTAGTGGACAGCGGCAATTTCGACTGGACGGCCCATGCCGAGAAATTCCCGGGCCTTACGACGCCCGATGCTTCGTATCACGGATTGACGTACACCGAGAGCTTCGGCCGCATGGCATATATCGTCAAGGCTACGGCGCAGTTGATGCGCGACTTGGGCTCTTCGCCCTCGCCGCAGAATGCCTTTCTGCTCAACATCGGCCTCGAAACGCTGCATCTGCGCATGCCGCGCCACTGCTCCAATGCCCTGCGGGTGGCCGAGTATCTGAATTCGCGCAAGGACAAGGTGGCTTGGGTGCACTATTGCGGACTGAAAGGCGACAAGTATTACGATCTGGGGCAAAAGTATCTGCCGCATGGCTCCTGCGGCGTGTTGTCGTTCGGACTGAAAGGCGGCCGCGAGGATGCCATACGCTTTATGGATTCGCTGCGTCTGGCTGCAATCGTCACGCACGTGGCCGATGCACGCACTTCGGTGCTGCATCCTGCCAGCCACACGCACCGGCAGCTCTCCGACGAGCAGCTCCGTCAGGCTGGCGTGGCTCCCGACCTTATCCGCTTCTCGGTCGGCATAGAGGATGCTGACGACATTATAGCGGACATCGAGCAGGCCCTTGCCGTGTAGCAGCCGGATGACCCACGGGCTTTTTCATGATATGGCGGCTCCCCTCGACCCGACTTGCGGCGAGGGGAGTGCTTTTTTGCCGTTTTTCCATGCAGTATTGCGGAAATGCAGGTGCGGTTCGGGCTGTCGTTCGGCGGGCGGGTGTGGAGGCCGGAGAGAATGCAACGATGCCGCATCGGAATTTGCGAGCGGGGAGGGGCGATTTGCGATAGTTCAGCCCTCGATTGCTGCGAGAATGGAGCGGGTGTCGTAGCCGCATTCGGCCGTAAGTTCCGCAACCGAGCCGTGTTCGATGAAACGGTCCGGAATGCCGAGCCGTACTACCGTGCAATCGTATCCGTTGTCGGCCAGAAAGTTGCGGATGGCGCTGCCAATTCCGCCGCGAAGCGCTCCGTCTTCGACCGTTATGACGCGGCTGAAATTTCGGCCGACCTCGTGCAGCAGTTCTTCGTCCAGCGGTTTGGCGAACCGCATGTCGTAATGCGCGGCGTCGATACCTTGTGCGGCTGCCAGCCTCGACGGCCTTTGCCGCAGAATTGCCGACCGGACCCAAAGTCAGTACGGCTACGCCGCTTCCTTCGCGAAGCCGCCGTCCCTTGCCTATCGCCATGCTCTCGAACTCCGCTCCACGCCACTCGGTCCCCGCACCTCTGCCGCGGGGGTAGCGTATTACGAACGGCCGGCCGGAAATCGAGGCCGTGTACATCATGTTGCGCAATTCGAGTTCGTCAAGCGGCGAAGCTATCACGATATTGGGAATACACCCGAAATAGGCGATGTCGAAAGCCCCGTGGTGGTGGCGCCGTCCTCGCCCACGAGTCCGCCTCGGTCCAGACACATGACCACGCCCAGATTCTGCAATGCGACGTCGTGTATGACATTGTCGTAGGCGCGTTGCATGAATGTGGAGTATATGTTGCAGAACGGAACGAGCCCCTTCCGCCGCCAGACCCGCGGAGAAAGTCACTGCATGTCCTTCTGCGATGCCCACGTCGAAACATCTGTCGGGCATGCGCTCCATCATCATGTTCAGTGAGCAGCCCGACGGCATGGCCGGCGTGATTCCGACGATGCGGGAGTCACGTTCGGCGAGCTCTATTATTGTCTGTCCGAAGACATCCTGATATTTGTCCGGCAGAGACGCATCCGAAACTTCGAACCGCTCGCCGGTTTCCGGATTGAACCGCCCTGGCGCATGCCACAGAGCCTGATTCTTCTCGGCCGGAGCATACCCCTTGCCCTTGACGGTCATGGCGTGTAGCAGTTTGGGCCCCGGAATCTCTTTCAGGTCGCGCAGGACCTTGACCATGCTCTTTATGTCGTTGCCGTCCACCGGCCCGAAATAGCGGAATCCGAAACTCTCGAACAGATTGCTCTGCTGCAAAAGCCCGTGCTTTATGGCGTTTCCGGTTTTGCGCAGAAAGCGGTGCACAGCCGAATGCGGCGGAAAAGCGTTCCAGAGCCGCGTCTTGATTTTTATTGTAACGGCGCGAGGTGGTGATGCCGAGCAGATAGTCTTTCAGCGCACCGACATTCTTGTCGATGGCCATGCGGTTGTCGTTGAGCACGACCAGCAGATTGCTTTTGGCCGCTCCCGCGTTGTTGAGCCCCTCGAAGGCCAGTCCTCCGGTCATGGCTCCGTCGCCGATAACGGCTATCACATTGCGGGCCAAACCCTGCAACTTGTCCGCCTCGGCCATACCAAGCGCGGCCGATATGGAGACCGATGCGTGTCCGCCCACGAAAGCGTCGTAGGGACTTTCGCTGCGGCGCGGAAATCCTCCGATGCCGCCCCTTTTTGCGGAGCGTCGGGAAATCGTCGCGTCGGCCCGTTATGAATTTTGTGGGCATAGGCCTGATGCCCTACGTCCCAGATGAGACGGTCGTCGGGCGTGTCGAAGACGTAGTGTAGCGCGACGGCGATTTCTACGGCCCCGAGGCTCGCGCCCAGATGACCCGAGTTGTCGGCCAGACAGCGCACGATGAAATCTCGCACCTCGGCACAATAAAGCGGCAGCTGGTCGAGCGTGAGTTTTTTCAGCTCCGACGGGCTATTTATTTCATTCAGAAAACGATAAACTGGTCTCGACATTGCCGTCCGATTCTCTTGCGGTTCACAAAGGTAGGCAAAATATTGCTCAATTTCCAGAAAAAACAGTATCTTCGCCTTTGATAAGAGAATGCCGAAGATGAAAACAGCGTATAAAATACTGATGACGTGTGTCTTGTGCCTGTCGATAGCGTCTTGCGTACCTACGCGCAAGTACGATTCGATGCGTGCGCAGGTGATGCGCTACGAATCCGAACTGGACCGTGCGGCCCGACATATGGACAAGCTCGAAGCCCGAAACGACAGTCTTTTCTCGGTGACGGAGGCTCTGGCGTCCGATACGGCCCGTCTCGCCTCGCAGACGCGCGAATTGAATGGCCGGTATGCCAAACTTCTGGCCGACGGTTCGGCCGAAGCGGCCAGAATGCTGCGGCAGTTGGAGCAGAGCCAGAGCGAGCTGGCCCGACGTTCGCAGCGTGTGGACGAACTCGAACAGCTTCTCAGCGCACGCGAACAGAGCATCGAGTCGCTCCGCAGTTTAGTGGCCGACGCACTGCTCGGGTTCGAAGGCAAGGGGCTTACCGTCTCGGTTCGGGACGGCAAGGTGTACGTGTCGATGGACGACAAGCTGCTGTTCCGTTCCGGCAGTTTCGAGATAGACCCGCGCGGAGCCAAGGCCGTGAGGGATTTGGCCGAGGTGCTGGCTGCCAACCCCGACATCAACGTGATGGTGGAGGGGCATACGGACGATGTCCCGTACCGCGGGCAGGGACAGCTCAAAGACAATCTGGACCTTAGCGCAAAGCGTGCCACTACCGTCGTCAGGCTTCTTTTGGAAAACGAGGGCATCGCCCCCGTGCGTATAATCGCGGCTGGACGCGGCGAGTCGCTGCCTGTGGCCGAGGGCAAGACCGAGCAGGCCCGTGCGCAGAACAGGCGCACCGAGATTATCCTGACGCCCAAAATCGACGAACTCTACAAACTCATCAATCAGTAACGGACATGAAATACAAACGCATACTTTTGAAACTCAGCGGCGAATCGCTGCAAGGCAAACAGTCTTACGGACACTCGTCGCAGGTGCTGGCCTCGTATGCCCGACAAATCGGGCAGGCGGCCGAAAGCGGCATACAGATAGGTATAGTTATCGGAGGCGGCAACATCTTTCGCGGCCTGAGCGGTGTGAGCAAAGGCTTCGACCGCGTCAAGGGCGACCAGATGGGAATGCTCGCCACGGTGATAAACTCCCTTGCTCTGCAATCGGCTCTGGAAGCCGAGGACGTGAAATGCAAGGTGCTTACCGCAATCCGCATGGAGCCGATAGGCGAGTACTACTCCAAGGCCAAGGCCATAGAGTATCTCAACGAGGGGTATGTGGTAATCATCGGCGGAGGAACCTCCAATCCGTACTTCTCGACCGACACGGCATCTGCCCTGCGCGGTATCGAGATAGAGGCGGACATAATGCTCAAAGGCACCCGCGTGGACGGAATCTATACGGCCGACCCCGAGAAAGACCCTTCGGCGGTGAAGTTCGATACGATAACTTTCGACGAGGTGTACGGCCGCGGACTCAAAATAATGGACCTTACGGCATTCACCCTCTGCAAGGAGAACCGCCTGCCCCTGCTGGTGTTCGACATGGACACGGAAGGAAATCTGGCAAAGGTTTTGAACGGCGAAAAGATAGGAACCGTCGTTTCCGTAGACTAAATTCTTGTAAGGCCATGAAAAAAATCGCGATTATCGTCTTCCTGCTCTTCTGCGCGTCGGGACTTAGGGCGCAGGACCCTTATCAGAAAACCACTCTCGTAAAGACGGGAGACAGGATGCCTGCTTTTACGGTCGAGATGCTGGACGGGAAAACGCTCGCCTCGGAGCAGACTCGCCGGCAAAGTGGTGCTGATAAACTTCTGGGTCACGTGGTGTCCGTACTGCATACAGGAACTGAACCACATCAAAGGCGGAGGACTCGGGCGGCAGATGCGTAATCCCGATTTCGTCTTTCTGCCCGTTTCGCGTGGCGAGAGCCGCGAAACAGTGAGTGCGTTCGTCGCAAAACGCGGCTATACCTTTCCCGTTGCGATAGATTCCGACGAGAAGATGTGGAACCTTTTTCGCCACGCGGGCCATTCCGCGCAATTTCGTCGTGGACAAGAGCGGGGTGGTCGTATTCACAGGCGTGGGTTATTCCGCACAGGATTTCCAGCAGGTGAAAAAAAGCCGTAGACAAGGCGCTCGAATAGACTGACGACCTGAAAAAAGATACAAACTAAATAAAAAAGGAAATTATGGAAAGCAAACAGATTCTGGACTCTGCCGAGGAGAAGATGAAAAAGCCGTCGAATTTTTTGAAGGATTCGCTGACCAACATCCGCGCCGGCAAGGCTTCGACGAACATCCTGAACGGCGTTACGGTGGAATATTACGGTTCTCAAATGGGTATCGGACAGGTTGCCAGCGTGACGGTTCCCGATGCCAAGACGGTGCTCATACAGCCGTGGGAGAAAAACATGATAGGTCCGATAGAGAAGGCGATTATCAACGCCAACATAGGACTCACTCCGTCCAATAACGGCGAACACATACGCCTTACCATGCCGGTTCTGACCGAGGAGCGTCGCAAGCAGCTCGTAAAGCAGGTCAAGGAGGAGGCCGAGAAGGCGCGCGTAACTCTCCGTTCGGTGCGCCGCGATGCGGTCGAGTCTTTCAAGAAAGCACAGAAAGACGGCATGCCCGAGGACGAGGCCAAAGAGGGAGAGACGAGTTCGCAGAAGCTCACGGACAAATATTCCAAACTGGTGGACGAAGCCTTCGCCGCCAAGGAGAAGGAGATAATGACTGTATAGCGCTGTCGTTCAGTCAAGTATTTAATCGGCCGTACCGTAAGGTGCGGCCGTAATTCCATAAACAAACCCGAATCGAATATGTGGAAACTGTATGCCCTGCTGTCGGCCCTGTTCGCGGCTTTGACGGCCATACTTGCCAAGGTGGGAGTGAAGGATGTGAACTCGAATCTCGCCACCGCAATAAGAACCTGCGTCATTCTGCTCGTCACATGGGGAATAGTCGCATTCGGCGGACATCTTAAAGAGGTGCGCGATCTGGCCCCGAAGACCGTGGCGTTTCTGGTGCTCTCGGGCATAGCCACCGGACTGTCGTGGCTGTGCTACTTCAAGGCCATACAAATCGGCGACGTGAGCAAGGTGGCTCCGATAGACAAACTCAGCGTGGTGCTGGTAATCATACTTTCGGTGATATTCCTGCACGAGCCGCTCGACTGGAAAACCGTTGCCGGCGGCGTTTTGATATGCGCCGGTTCGTTGGTGCTGGTTCTGTAAATCCTTCTCAGTCCTTGATTGCCTCCTTCCTGCGCGATACGGCGTGCGTGGCGATGCTTATGCGGCAATCCACGCAGGCATGCCTTATGGCTTCGGCGCAGGAACATACCGTAGCGCCGGTGGTGAAGACGTCGTCCACTATCAGCACGTGGCGTCCTGCGAGCCTTTCGGGATGGCGGACCTTGAAGATACCCTCCACATTTTTCCCAGCGGTCGTGGCCGCGGATGCCCGTCTGCGAATCGTTGTGTTTCGTTCTGCGCAGGACCGAGGTGTTCAATTCGGCACCCATGCTGCGCGAAACGCCCTCGGCGATAAGTGCGGACTGGTTGTAGCCGCGCCTAAGAAGCCGCAGCGGATGAAGCGGCACGGGAACAATCGTATCGACGGTGTTGTACAGCGGCGAGTCCGCCAAAAGACGCCCCATCCACAGCCCCATCTGCCGTGCGGTATTCCAGCGGCCTCCGTATTTGAAAGAGTGCACCGCGTCGCGCAGACCGCCCTCATGTTCGAAAAACATCACGGCGCAGGCGTTTTGCACGTCGGCAAGGCCCCACAGTTTCTCCGCAACAGGATTGTCGGCTTCATTCTGGTATCCCGTAAGAGGCATGTCCCACTGGCAGCGGATGCAGACCGCACCCTCGCCCTGCTGTTTGGGGCGGCCGCACACGGGACATACGTCCGGTACGAAAAGCGAGAAAAGGTCGGCCAGAATGCTCATTTTACATGGGGTCTACGTTCGGTATTATGTGTATGCCCTTATATCTCTTGTCGCGGGCCACGGCTTCGATTGCGGAGGCGATGCTGCGCCGAGCTTCGGACATCGGGACATCGCGCCGCACCTTGACCATGATAACGGAATTGTGTCTGCCTGCCGTAAATTCGACAGCCGGCGCCTGCGGACCCAGAACATCGGCGCCGAAAATCGTCCTGAGCCTTGCCGCCGTATCTTGCGCGGCATCGCACAGCGTGCGGCTGTCGGCATGCCGGAGCGTTATGGACACGATGCGGCTGTAAGGCGGGTAGCCGAAGACGGCCCGCTCGTGCAGGGCATCGCGTGCGAAAGCCTCGTAGTCGCCTGCGACCACCTGTTGCAAAACAGGGTTTTCCGGCTGCGAGGTCTGTATTATTACCGTTCCGCGCACGTTTCGCCGACCTGCTCGGCCCGAAATCTGGGTGAGAGTTGCGAACGCGCGTTCCGAAGCCCTGAAATCAGGAAAATTCAACAGGTTGTCCGCATTCAGCACTCCGACCACCGACAGACGCTCGAAATCGAATCCTTTGGTTATAATCTGCGTTCCGACCAGTATGTCCGTGCGGCCGTTTTCGAAGTCGTCCACAGTCCGGCGGTATGCCGCCTCCGAGGTGGCAGTATCCCTGTCTAATCTTGCCGTGCGGGCGAAAGGCAGCAGACGGGCGAGTACGTCCTCTATCTTTTCGGTTCCGAATCCGCAGGCCGCGATTGTCCGCTTGCCGCACGACGGACAAATCTCCGGCAAGGGGGCGGTTCGGCCGCAATAGTGGCATCTGAGACCGTCCGAATGCAGCGTCATCGCAACGCCGCACATCTCGCATCGGGCGCTCCATCCGCACTCGGTGCACTCCACGTATGGAGCCAGTCCGCGTCTGTTCTGGAACAGCAGCACCTGCCGGCCCTCTTCGACGGCGCTGGCCGTGGCATCTATGAGCTGTTTGTTGAAATGCAGTTTGCGCTCGCCCCGCCGAACGGCCCGCGAAGTATCCGAAAGCACGATTCGCGGCGCGGGCGAGTCGCCGTATCTTTGCGTCAGCCGCACCAGACCGTAGCGTCCGCCCAGAGCATTGGAGTAGCTCTCCAACGAAGGAGTCGCACTGCTCAGAATGCTTTTCGCGCCGCAGATTCTGGCGAGCATGAGTGCGGCATCGCGGCCCGAATACCGAGGTGCGGGGTCGGCCTGCTTGTATGAGGAATCGTGTTCCTCGTCCACCACGATGAGACGCAGCGAACGGAACGGCAGGAACAGTGCGGACCGCGTACCGACGACGATTTGCGGCGTGCCGGCACGCATGATTCTTACGTATGCCTCGGCCCTCGCTCGGTCGGTGAGTCCGGAATGGTAGAGCGTTACGCCGTCCTCGCCGAATATGCGCTGCACGCGCCGCACGAACTGGGCTGTGACCGATATTTCCGGAAGCAGGACGAGAACGTCCCCGCCTGCGGAAAGTGTACGCGCCGCCAGAGAGAGAAAAACCTCGCTCTTGCCGCTGCTCATCACACCGTGCAGAAGCACCGTGTCCTTGTCCGCGAAGCAGGTCTCGATTTGTTTCGAAGCCTCGTTTTGTGCTCCTGTCAGTGCGGGAAGTTCGAAGCTCGGCTGCCCCGGACTGCGACGGTTCGTCTTCGAACACTCTCAATATCCCTGTTTTTCGAGCGCCGAAAGCTGCTCGGTGTTCAGAGAGACGGAATTTCTCGGCACCCGCCCTTCGAACGGATTGCTTCCCCAGACGGGCTGCCAAATCCTGTACGGCCGCACGTCTTTTGGGGCTGCGCTTCATCGCGGCCAGTATTCTGTCGAGATTTTCGAGGTCGCGCACCTCGGGCCCGAGTGCGACGAAACGCTGCTTGCGCGGAAAGAATACGTCGGCTTCGAACTCTTCGGCCGAAAAAAACCCTCTGCTTTGAGCCGTGCCGGAAGCGCCGAGCGCATGACCTCTCCCGTGCGGCACATGTAGTATTCGGCCATCCATTCCCAGAACTTCATCTGTGAGGCCGATACCGCCCGCTCCGGATAGAGTTTCCGAGAATCGGCTTGACGGTTTCGTGCTGCGGAGGCGTAGAGTGCATGCGCCACACCACGCCCGTGTAGATTTTCCGCGCACCCAAGGGTACGGCCACAAGGCACCCTTCGCCTATCCGCTCCGACAGGGAGTCCGGAATGGAAAAGGTGTACATCGGGGCCGCCAGCGGCAGCAGTACGTCTGCGAAGCGTCGGGCCATATCCTATTTATCCTCTTCGGTGTGCATTGCTGCCAGTATTTCGCGGGCACGCCGTTCGTCCTTTCGGGCGATGACGAGCCCCAGCGACGAGGGGACGAACGGCATCACGGTATTCACGATGCTGTCCTTGACGAAACAATCCACCCCGTTTTCCCGCAGCAGGGTGCACATCATGTCCGCGTCCATGCGCGAACCGTAAACGTCGAGTGTGATAAATTCGGAGTCATTCATAGCCGTAGGAGTTACGGCAGTAAAGATATGAATTTTCGGCGAGAAAAACGGCCTGCGCTCTGCGGCGAAGCGGGAATGCGGATTGCGGCGCCGGCCGCGTAACAAAAATTCGGGCGAACTTGATTTTCTTTTCTCGGCTTTTGGTATATTTGTAACCAGCTATAAATGATTTTCCCTTTTTCGTTATGCCGCAGTTCGTTCATTTGCACGTACATACCCAGTATTCGATTCTGGACGGAGCTTCCGCCATCGGTAAGATTCTCAAACGCGCCAAGGAGTTGGGCATGCCTGCGCTCGCAATCACCGACCACGGCAACATGTACGGTGTCAAGGAGTTCCGCGACGCAGCCGAAAAGGAGGGTATAAAACCTATTCTGGGCTGCGAGGTATACGTGGTGAAAAACCGTTTCGAAAGGGACAAGGACGAAAAGGCCGGCGACCACCTGATACTGCTGGCGAAAAATCTGACTGGCTACCACAATCTCTGCAAGATAGTCTCCTACTCGTGGACCGAGGGCTTCTACTACAAGCCGCGTATCGACAAGAGCCTTCTCAGGCAGTATCACGAAGGCCTGATATGCAGTTCCGCGTGTCTTGGCGGCGAGCTTCCGCAGGCCATCATGCGCGGCGACATAGCCGGTGCCGAAGCGGTGGTGCGCGAATTCAAGGAGATTTTCGGTGAGGATTACTATCTGGAAATGCAGCTTCATCCCGCTGGCGATTCGCGCGACGAGTTCGTGTACAATCATCAGGTCGAGGTGAACAAGGAGATACGGCGTCTTTCCGCCAAATACGGCGTCAAGTGCATTTGCAGCAACGACGTGCATTTCGTTATGGAAGACGACGCCATAGCCCACGACCACCTGATATGTCTCAACACGGGACGCGATTTGGACGACCCCAAGCGTATGCGCTATACCTATCAGGAGTATCTGAAAAGCTACGAGCAGATGCACGCGCTGTTTCCTGACGACGAGCAGGCGCTGGCCAACACGCTCGAAGTGGCCGACAAGGTGGAACTTTATTCGCTGAACAGCAAGCCTCTGATGCCTAACTTCCCTCCGCCCGAGGACTTCGCGTTCGACCTCGACAAGCTGAAAGAGTCGTTCGCCAGAAAGTTGGAGGACAAGAGCGTGACCGATCGTATCGCGGCTGCGGCCGATATTTCAGAACTCGGAAAGATAGCGGCCGAGACCGGTCTTGAAGAAAAATTCATGATTGCCAAGCAGTTCCGCTATTTGGAATGGCTGACATACGAGGGAGCTCGGGTGCGGTACGGCCTGAATCTGAGTCAGGAGGTGACACAGAGGCTCGAATACGAGTTGAGCACCGTGGAGTGGATGGGTTTCCCGGGCTACTTCCTCATCGTGTGGGACTTCATCCGTGCGGCTCGCGAAATGGGCGTGTCGGTAGGCCCCGGACGAGGTTCGGCCGCCGGTTCGGTGGTTGCGTACTGCCTTAAAATAACGAATATAGACCCGCTCAAATATCATCTTCTGTTCGAGCGTTTCCTGAATCCCGAGCGTATCTCCCTGCCGGATGTCGATGTCGATTTCGACGAGGACGGCCGCGACGACGTGCTGCACTACGTGACCGAAAAAAATACGGCGAAAAAGCGCGTGGCCCAAATCGTGACGTTCGGCTGCATGGCTCCGAAACTGGCCATAAAGGATGTGGCGCGGGTGGAGAAACTTCCCCTTTCGGAGAGCGACCGCCTGACGAAACTCGTGCCCGACAGAATAACGCCCGCCAAAGGGCAGACGCCGTTCGAGTTCGTTTATCAGGAGTCGCCGGAGCTGAACGCCGAGCGGGAATCGCCCAATCAGGCTCATCCGCAGCACGCTGAAATATGCCGAAAAAGCTCGAAGGGTCGGTGCGTCAGACGGGCGTGCATGCCTGCGGCGTGATTATCGGCAAGGACGATTTGGAGCTTTTCGCGCCAATCGCAGTGGTGAAGGACAAGGATTCAAAGGGCGAGGTGTACAAGAGCGTGGTCCAGTACGAAGGCAAGCTGGTCGAGAGCGTCGGCCTTATTAAAATGGACTTTTTGGGCCTGCGCACTCTTTCTATAATAAAGGATGCGCTGCTGAACATCGAGAAGGTGCACGGCAAGAAGATAGACATAGATGCGGTGCCGTTGGACGACAAGAAGACTTACGGCGTATTCGCCCGCGGGGAGACCACCGGTCTGTTCCAGTTCGAGTCCGCGGGAATGAAAAAAAGCATCTTCGCAACCTCAAACCGAACCGTTTCGAGGACCTGATAGCCATGAACGCCCTGTATCGTCCGGGCCCCATGGAGTACATTCCGAACTTCATCGCCCGCAAGCAGGGTACCGAGCCGGTGACATACGACATAGCCGACATGGAGGAGTATCTCAACGATACTTACGGCATCACCGTCTATCAGGAGCAGGTCATGCTTCTGTCGCAGAAACTGGCCGGTTTCACTGGCGGCGAGGCCGATACCCTGCGCAAGGCAATGGGCAAGAAGCTCAAAGACGTGCTGGCCAAGATGAAGGACAAGTTCCTTGCAGGGGCCGCCGCCAAGGGCCACGACCCGAAGATTTGCGAAAAAATATGGACGGACTGGGAGGCGTTCGCGTCCTATGCGTTCAACAAGTCGCACGCGACATGTTATGCGTATGTGGCATACCAGACCGGCTACCTGAAAGCGCATTATCCGTCGGAATTCATGGCTGCGCTTCTGAGCCGCAACCTTTCGGATATCAAGACCCTGACGCTCTACATGCAGGAGTGCCAGCGAATGGGCATAAAGGTGCTGGGTCCCGACGTGAACGAGAGCTACCACATGTTCTCCTCGGACAAGGCCGGCAACGTGCGTTTCGGTCTTGCGGCAATCAAGGGCGTGGGAGAGGCTGCCGTCAAGGATATAATACAGGAGCGGGAGACCAACGGCCGTTTCAAGGACATATACGACTTCATGGAGCGCATCAACTACCAGATGGTGAACCGGAAAGTCATCGAAGGTCTGGCGATGTCCGGCGCCCTTGACGGGATTTCCGGATTCCACCGCAGCAAGTTCTTCGCAGGCGATTCGCGCGACAGTTCCGGAACCACGTTCCTCGAACAGCTCATAAAGTACGGCTCGAAGATTCAGAGCGAGAGGCTCAACGCCCAGCAGAGCCTGTTCGGAGCCTCTGGCGGCGAACAGGACATAACCAAGCCAGTATCGCCCGTGGCCATGGAATGGTCGGCCCTCGAAACGCTCAACAAGGAGCGCGAGTACATAGGCATATATCTTTCGGCCCACCCGCTTGACGAGTATTCGGTACTGATAAACAAGCTGTGCAACGCCTCGCTCGCCGAATTGGAGGACACGGAGGCGATGAAGGACAAGGATTTTTCGGTTGCGGGCATGGTGACCGACACCAAGATAATGATGAACAAGAGCGGCGGGCAGTTCGGCCGCTTCAAGTTGGAGGATTACGAGGGCAACACCCACGAGTTCATGCTCTTCGGCAAGGATTTCGAGAAATTCCGCATATTCATGTACAAGGACTATTTCCTGTACATACGGGGCAAGGTGGCCCGCCGCACCTATTTCAAGAAGGACGAGAACGGCAATCCCACGCAGGACAAAAGGGAGGACTACCGCGTGCAGATACTCGACATCATGCAGCTGCGCGACGTGGAGGAGACCCGTCTGCGGGAGCTCACGGTGACGGTGCCTATCGAGGATGTGTCGGCGGATTTCAACGAAAGGTTCCAGAAGGCGGCCAAAAAATCCAAAGGCAAGCTCCTGCTCAAAGTGCGCGTTGAGGACAAGGGGGCGGGAATATGCCTTCCCATGCAGTCCAAGTCGCTCAGGGTGAGCCTTTACCGGACCGCTGACCGCGCTGATGAAGGAGTCGGGGTACGATTTTGCGGTGAAGTAGTCGCGTCTCGACGGCGAACAAGAGTAAAGAACTTCAAAAAACATACGACTTATGGTAACAGAAATTACGATTCAGAATCTTGACGAAGTGCTGGCTGCCGAAACTCCGGCGGTCATCGACTTTTGGGCGGAATGGTGCGGTCCGTGCCGTATGATGTCGCCCGTGGTGGACGAACTGGCCGAGCAGTATGCCGGCAAAATCACGGTCGGCAAATGCAACGTGGACGAGCAGGGCGACATTGCCGTGAAATATCTGATACGCAGTATCCCGACGATTCTTTTCTTCAAGGGCGGACAAATCGTGGACAAGCAGGTCGGTGCGGTGAGCAAGGGCGAACTGGCGGCCAAATTCGAAAAACTTCTTTGAGTTATCCACAATCCCGAACCGAAATTTATCGACATTTGTTGATAAGTTTGCATGCAGAATCCCCGTTATCGAACTCTTTCGGAGAATCGGTATGGGGATTGTTGTTGATAAATCGGAGGTTGCGGATGTGTTTTTAATGGCATCGGTTTTGCCGGCAAGTAATAATTTACTATATTTGAAACAGAAAAAAATCATAACAATAATAACCGATTCTGCGTTTTTTTGTTAGAAATTTGCATCGGAAATGAAGACAAGAATCAAAAATAACATTTATCTAAACAGAACTTCTATGAAAACAAAACTCTTTGGTTTCAAGGCGTTTGCGATTTTTCGCAACGTTATTGTCGGTTATAGGGTTCACGAGTTGCAACGACAAGGGCAACACGGACGACACTCTGCCGACACTGAACATTATCAGTCCCGAAACCGGCCAGACGGACAACAATCTGTCGCTGAGCGCCGGTAAGGACGGCGTCACTCTCTCGTTCGCAGTTGAGTCGAACCGTTCGTGGACTGTTTCAAGTGATGCCTCTTGGGCCAAGGTGACCACGGCCAGCGGCAAAAACAACGGTATGGTTTCGATTGAAATTGAACCAAACGATGGCGGAATGCGCGTTGCCAACATCACCGTGACAATCTCTACGCTCACACGCAAGGTGGCCATCACCCAGAGCGGCAGCGGTTCGACCGGCGAAGGCATGACAATCGCACAGTTCCGCGAGAAGTATTACGAGATGGCCGAAAATTCGACTACCAAGGACAACAAGGAGAATCCTTACATCGAACTGACCGAGCAGGTCGTTCTGAACGGTACGGTCATTTCGGACAACGACGGCGGCAATGTCCAGAACTTCCTTCTGATGATGCAGGATGCCACCACTCCCAATAGCGGTATCTGCATCAGCACGAAAGCCAATCATGGCTTCGTTATGGGCGACAAAGTTATGGTTACGTGCGAGACCGGCCGCAAGGTGAAAATCTACAACGGACTCTTGCAGCTCGAAGCCACTACCGTCCAGAAGACCGGAACCGGAACCGTCGAGGCTGTGGAAATCGCAATCTCGGACATCTCGAAATACGAGTCCCAGCTCATCACCCTTTCGGGCGTACAGACCAAAACCGAGGATTACGAGAAATGGAACGGCGGACAGGGTTCGAACTCCTATAACGGCGTGACGTTCGAGAACGAGGAGGGCGAAACCGTCATAGCATACGTGAAAGCAGGCTCCAAACTGGCCGGCGAAAAGCCCTCGACCGGCAACGGCAAACTCACCGGTATCGCTTCGTGCTACTACGAGAACATGCAGATTCAGCCTCGTAATGCCGAGGACGTCGCAGCTCTTACCGGAGCTCGTTTTACCAAGGAGGCTCCCGTCAATGGCAAGAACATCCTTCTCAAAGAGACTTTCGGCGCTACCGAAGTGAGCAGCAATACCAATGTGGACAAGTTCACCGGTTGGAGCAAAGAGGGTCTCGGTGCTGAGAACGTAGCTTACAGCGCTCCTTTCGAATACGTATCGGTACGTAAGACCGGCACCAGCAATGGCGCATACGAAGGTGCTTCGGGCGGCAACAACGCTTTCTTCGGAAACTATGAAGGCGGCCCGACGCTCATCGTCTCGAATGTCAATCTGGGCGGAGCCAAGAATATAAAAATCGGTCTTGGTTCGAACAACACCGACGAGAAACTCGCCATATCTTACAGCGTGGACAACGAGGCTACATGGCAGGAACTGACATATACCAAGAAATCCACCGCATGGGATTACATGATTATTCCCGTAACCCTTACTCAGACGGCTGCCGAGATGAGCGTCAAGTTCGTCGCAGTGTCGGGTGCGCAGGTGCGTATCGATGACGTGACCGTTTCGACCGATGACGATGTGACCGTAGTCGAAATCACCAAACCCGAGGTGACCACCAAAACTCCGGTAGCGAGCTACACCTCTATCGAGTGCAGCGGAAGCTACACTTACGAAGGTGCTGCGGCCGATATCACCGAAGTAGGTTTCTATCTCGACGGAACGAAGACGGCTGCCGAGCTCGCTGCTAATTTCGTTTACTCGTGGACCGGCTTGCAGGAGGCTACCCAGCACACCGTTCAGGCTTACGTGGTTTGCAAGGACATAATATACAAGGGCGAGGAGGCGAGCGTGGCAACGCTCAGCCAGCAGCCCGCCGAGGTGATGACCGTATCGCAGCTCGTCGCTGCATGGAAAGAGGCCGAAATGGGTACTGCCGTAGGTCTCAACAAGCAGGTGAAGGGCGTAGTTACTTCCGCGCCGAGAACAGCAACGAGAACTTCGCATACTCGGTGATGATTCTTTCGGACAACAACGGCGAGAAGAACTCCGCAATCATGTTCTACGGCACGGCCGAGGATGCTCTTATCAAGAATGCCGGAATCAAGGAGGGCGACATGATTATCTTTTCGCTGGATAACGCCACCTTCGGCACCAACAACGGCGTTCGCCAGATTCAGGGTGTGAAGAGCACCGACCTCGTTCAGACCGTCAGCTCGGGCAACGAGGCTGTCGTCAAGACCGTGACCATAGCAGACGTTCTTACCGGCGACTATCAGGGTGTCAGCATCGCAGTCCAGAATGTAGAGCCAGAAACTGCCGGCAAGGTAAGCTCGAACCCGAAATTCACCGACGGCACTTCAAGCATCGCAACATACACCCGCAGCGCATGGACATACGCTTCGAAGAGCTATGCGAAAGTAAAGGGTACGCTCAAAGGCGTGGGCAACATCTATAAGGAGACCATCCAGATTACTCCGCTCAAAGTATCCGACATAGCCGACTTCACCGTTCCCGAACTCAAAGTCAGCGATGTGCTGCTTGGCGTCGAGGCATCGAGCACGGCGACTCTGAGCATCTCCACGGACGAGGGAGCTGCATGGACGGCTGCCGTCACCGGCGCGGGCTTCACCCTCAGCGCAACTTCCGGAACTGGTCCGGCCGAAATTACCGTGACCGCATCGGCTGCCGGCGGCTCGGAGGTGAAGCTGCTCGGAACCGTGGACGTCACTCTGACCGAAACCCCTGTCGATTACCGCTACCGCAACGATTAAACAGAAAGCACAGAGTACCGGCTCTGCCATTACTGTATGGGAAGACAGTTTCAATGGCCTCGAATCGTCAGGTAATGTAATATCAGAACTTAAAGGTTCTACAACCGGATTTACGGGAAGTTACAGTGGGCTGCAAACTATATACCCGGGCACGAACTGCATTAAAAATCGGCAAGGCTTCGGGTGGTGGATCTATAACCACTCCTGCTCTGAACTTGATTCCGGCGGGAGAAACCAAGACACTGACCATTACGTTCTATGCCGACGGTTGGAATAAGAAAAATTGCGTACTTACCGTTACTGCCAACAATGCGGGCACGGCATCCGAGGCTCAGACCATCAAGTCTGAAACAACCGCTTCGGGAACCACTCCTACGCTTTCGAAAAACAACCAATACACATTTACTGTAACAGGGGCCACCTCTGCAACCACTCTTACGTTCGCAACTGGCAACACGGCTGCAATGTTTGGAGACTTGTTGGTCGTGGCAGAATAATTTTCGAAACCGGAACGTTCTACGAATAGAAACGACGCTTTGGCAGGGGTGCAAACGGGCACCTCTGCCATAAGTGTCAAAAAAAGAGACTTATCCCACGGAGGTAAAATGAGGTTTTTCAAAGGATTCGCGTGCTTATCGATTCTTCTTCTCGCAATCTTCGTTGCGGGATGCGACAAGCCGCAGACCGTCGTGCCGCTGCCGCCCGGAACGGGCGATACCAGCGGTGGGTTCGTGCCTTTTTCGGCGACACGGTGGCGCTTGCCGCCCATCAGTGGACGGAGATTCCCGCGTCGCCCGTGCATATGCCCGAAGGTTACAGCATGCTCACCCATTACACCGAGGTGAACGGCCGGCGCCTGCGCAACTACACGATGCTTTACGACCACACCTACAAGGTTTCGCACTGGGTGGCCTATCCGCTGCACAATGTCTATCGCGGAAGTGCCGGCAGACAGGACTTGTGGGTTTACGACCCGAGCCTGTCGCAGAGCTTGCAGATGGATGTGGTGTCGGGTGGCTATCAAAGGGTGTACGGCATCCGAGGCTATGACCGCGGACATCAGATTCCGTCGGCCGACCGTCAGGCGACTGTCGAGATGAACCAGCAGACTTTTTATCCGACCAACTGCACGCCCCAGAATGCGCAGGCTGAACCAGAATCTGTGGGCGAATCTGGAAGCGCTCGTGCGCACGCAGATTTGCAGCGACACGGTGTTCGTCATTACCGGTTGCGCGATAACCACGGCCGAGGATAAGACCGTCGATTGGATTTGGAAGAACAACGTTCGGGTCGGGGCGATACCCAAGGCCTACTGGAAAGTGATGCTGCGGACAAAGAACGGCCGCACGGGGGCTTTGCCGAATGACGGCACGGCCAAGTGCATAGGGTTCTGGATGGAAAACCGCACGCCCGATACGGACAAAGTGAGCCGCGATTTCGTCAAATCAGTGACGGAGATTGAAAAACTTACGGGATTCGAATTCTTTACCGGCATATCCGACGACGTGAAAAGCAGATACAATCTCGATTTGTGGGGATTGTGACGAATCCGAAGTGAAAAAAACCTGTTTTTTTACAACCGCTATCAGAAGAACTTTATGAATAGAAGAGGAATCATACTGACGCTCGCGCTCGCACTGCTGGCCGCAATGACGGTTTTCGGCCAGACTCCGCAGCGTAAATACACGGTGATGTTCTACAACTTGGAGAATCTGTTCGACACGATAAACGACCCCGACGTGCACGACGAGGAGTTTACGCCGCAGGGCTCGAAAAAAAGTGGAACGGAATCAAATACTGGAAAAAAACAGCATAACATCGAGAAGGTGCTCTACGACGTTTCCCGCACCGTAGGAGACTATCCGGCCGTAATCGGAGTGTCGGAAATAGAGAACCGCAACGTGCTGGAAGACATCGTGGCCGCCGAGAAACTGCTCAAAGGCGACTACCGCATCGTACATTACGATTCGCCCGATGCCCGAGGCGTGGACGTGGCATTCCTGTACCGTCCGTCGCGCTTCAAACTCGAAGGAAGCCGTGCCCACAAAACCGTCGTGGAGGGCCTGCCCGATTTCAGGACCCGCGACGTAGTCACCATGTGGGGCACAATCGAGGACGAACCGTTCTTTTTCATGGTCAATCACTGGCCCTCGCGTCTCGGCGGTCAGGCGGCATCCGAGCCGAAACGCTGTGCCGCAGCCGCGCTGGTGAAACATATCGCCGATTCGGTGCTCGCACAGAATCCGGCGACCAAAATCATCATCATGGGCGACATGAACGACGACCCGACCGACAAGAGCATGGTCGAGGTGCTGGGCGCTTCGAAGACCAAAATCAAGGATTTGCAGAAGGGCGACCTCTACAACCCGTTCCTCGACATGTTCCGCAAAGGCAAGGGCACGCTGGCCTATCAGGACGCATGGAACCTGTTCGACAACATGGTCGTGAGCGAGAATCTGGTGACCGACCCGAAAGGAAAGCTCCGGCTTCTGCGTGCCGAAGACGGCAAATTCTACGGCAATATTTTCCGTGCCACGTATCTGTTCCAGAAAGAGGGACAGTACAAAGGCTATCCGCTGCGCACGTTCGTGGGCAACAATTTCCAGAACGGATACAGCGACCACCTGCCCGTATATCTGTTAATCAGCAAATAAACTTTATGTAATATGAAGATAAGAAATCTACTACTCATTTTGACTCTTACGGTCTCTTCGGTATTCATGCCCGGGCTTGCCGCGGCTCAGACCGATGCGGCCGACGGAGGTATTACGGGTCGTGTGGTTACCAGAGTGGGCCGCAGCGTGATAGACGGAGTGAAGGTCACCGTGCAGGGAACCGGCCTTACGTTTTACACCGATGCGGACGGACGGTTCACAATTCCGTCTCTGGCCCCGGGACAGTACACGCTCGACTTCGTCACGGACGAGTTCGAACCCGTTTCCATTACGGTTCGGGTCGGTCAGGGAATGAAGGACATCAATTTCGTGCCCATGGCTTCGACGGTGAACATCGCCGATCAGAACGGCGACGATTTGATGGAGTTCGACATGGAAAGCGATGTCGAAATCCAGCAGAGCAATCCCACGCTTTCGGCCTCGAAGAACGTATTCGACAACATAGCCGGATACAAGTTCAGCGAGATGCGTTTCAGAAACCGCGGAATAGACGGCGAGGATGTCTATCTGAACGGAGTGTTGGTGAACGACGCTCTTACGGGATACTCGCCGTGGTCGTTGTGGACGGGTCTGAACGACGCCACCAGAAATCAGGAACACGTGTCGGGTCTGGGCATCTTGGGCTACGGTGTCGGCGGTGCGAACGGCTCGACCAACATCAATGCCCGCGCTTCGCAGATGCGCAAGGGATTCCGCGCCAGCGTGGTCAATTCGTCGGGCTCGTACATGTTCCGCGTAATGGCTACCTATGCTTCGGGTCTTTTGGACAACGGCTGGTCGTATGCCTTCTCGCTCTCCACGCGCCAAGGTTCCAACATGTGGGTGGACGGCGTTTACTACAATGCGTGGGGCTACTTCGGCTCGGTCGAAAAACGTTTCGGCAACCATAACCTCGCACTGACTGTATTCGGAACTCCGACCAAGAGGGGTGCGCAGAACGCTTCGGTTCAGGAGGTGTACGACCTGCTTGGCAACAACTTCTACAACTCCAACTGGGGCTATCAGGACGGCAAGATGCGCAATGCCCGTATCCGCAACAATCACGAACCGGTGGTGATGCTCAACTACAACTATGCGGCTCCCAACGGCAAGATTACGATGTCGGCCGCTGCATCGCTGCGCTTCGGTAAGAACGGCTACTCGGCGCTCGACTGGTACGACACGCAGGATCCGCGTCCGGACTACTACCGCAACCTGCCGAGCTACTACGACGCGCAGGGCAATTACCCCAACGCCCAGAAAGAGGGCTGGCTGCGCGAAGTGTGGACGCAGAACATGACCCAGTACACGCAAATCAACTGGGACAGGCTCTACAACGTGAACCGCAACAACAAGAACCTTTACGAGATGTATGCTCTCCCGTCGGGCGTGCAACTGGGGCAGACCCGTTCCAAGTACGTCGTCGAGGAGCGTCACACCGACCAGAAGGATCTGAACCTCAAATACCAGCTCGATTACAATATCGCGCCGAGCCACAAGATGACTTACGGCGCATCGTACCGCTACAACAAGACCGAGTACTACAAACTTATCAAGGACCTGCTGGGCGGCGATTACTGGCTGGATGTGGACCAGTTCGCAGAGCGCGACTTCTCGGATTACGAGTCGATGCAGAACGACCTGAATCATCCCAACCGTGCCGTCTACGAGGGCGACAAGTACGGCTACGACTATTATGCGCATGTACACGATGCGCGTCTGTGGGCGATTTACGACTATTCGAGAGGCAATCTCAATCTGTCGGGCGCCTTGGAAGGCGGTTACAACAGGTTGTGGCGCGAGGGTCTGATGCGCAAGGGTCTGTTCAGGGACAATTCTTTCGGAGATTCGCAGAAAAAAAGGGCTTTTTCACCTACAAGGCCAAGGTGTGTGCCGTTTACAGCATCACCTCGCAGCATGTGCTGGGTCTGAACGTGGCCTATCTCAACGAGGCGCCCACGTTCAACAACGCTTTCGTGTCGCCGCGCACGCGCAACACCGTGACCCCGGGCCTTTCGACCGAGAAGACCTTCTCCGCCGAACTCGCCTACGACATGCGGTTGCCTTACATCAAGTTGCATTTTTCGGGCTACTACATGAAACTGAACGACCGCAGCAAGGTGCTCAGTTTCTACGATGACGTGAACCGCACGTTCACCAATTTCGCCATGAGCGGCATCGACCAGCGTCATATGGGTATAGAACTCGGCGTTCAGGTTCCCATCGCATGGGGACTGTCGTTCAACGGAGCCCTGAGCATGGGCGACTTCCAGTACACCTCCAACCCGAACGTGGTTCAGACGGTGGATAACAGCGAGAAAATCATCATGGGCGGCGACAGTCCGGAATACGTGAACTGGAAGGGCATGAAGGTGGAGAGTACGCCGCAGACGGCAGCCAACGTGGGCCTTTCGTTCCGCTCGTCCAACAACTGGTACGCGGGCATAGACTTCAATATCTACGACAGACTGTACCTTTCGATGAATCCGCTTTACCGTACCGACGCCGCTCTGGCAGGACGCACTCCCTCGGACGGAGTAATCACGCCCGAGTACAGGCAGTGGATAGACGAAATGCGCGGTCAGGAGTGTTTCAAAACCGCATTCGTGCTCAATGCGAATGTCAGCAAGCTCTGGTACATACAGCGCAAGTATCAGTTGGGATTCAGCCTCGAAGTGAAGAACATTCTCAACAACACCGACATTCGCACCGGTGGTTACGAGCAGACGCGCCTTCGCAGCAATTACGACTACGGAACCCTGCGCTACGAGCGTTTCCCGTCGAAGTACTTCTATCTGTACGGAATCAACTATTATCTGAACGTCTATTTCCGTTTCTAAAAAAGAGTAAAATATGAAAGCAAACAAAATATTATTCCCTGCGCTGATTCTGCTCGCCTGCACCTTTACGGGATGCTACGAGAAATTCGACTCGCCCGCTCCGCAAAAAACCTATACGGATGCCGATTTCAGCAATATAGTGCCTATCAACACCGTGAAGCAGATTTTTCTACGATGCGGTGGGTGCCGATGCGTATACGGGCCGCGTCGAAATCGAGGATGACTATGTTATCAAGGGCAAGGTCATCAGCAGCGACGCTCAGGGCAACGTGTACAGAACCCTCTATTTGCAGGACGAAACGGGCGCAATCGAGGTGAAAGTCGGAAAAACGGGCCTTTACAACGAATACAAGCCCGGGCAAATCGTTTACGTGAAGACTCAGGGTCTGTGTCTGGGCGCATATCGTTTCATGCTCTCGCTGGGTCTGCCGCCTTCGGAGGAGGATATAGCCGACGGCTACAACAACACCAATATCGACCTCGATATTCTGATTAAGCAGCACCTGTTCAAAGGCGAGATTCAGGGACTTACGGCCGCCGATACGACCGTGGTCACTTCGGCTTCCACCCTTTCCGACGCTCTGCTCGGCCGTTTAGTGCGGTTCAAGGGACTTGCCAGTTATTGGGGCGAGGACAACGGCAACCAGTACCCTTCGTTCCTCGAACAGCTTCGCGGCAATACGGAGTCGTATACTTATACCTCATATTCCTACAAGAACGGACAGTGGATTTCGGACGAGAATGGTTCTGCCTATGCCAACAGTGCGAGACCCGGCTACCCGGGAGTTCCGACGTGGGCCTACAACGACGGCACGAACCGCTACTACGGTTCCGTGCTCTTCAAATTAGGCGGCTCTCCGCTCGTGGTTCGAAGCAGCGGCTATGCCAAATTCGCGAACAAAGCCATTCCGACAAGTGGCACGGCGACCGACATTACGGCGATATATACCAAATATTGCTCCAAATCGGGCCGATACATAACCTACCAGCTTTTAGTGAACCGTTACGAGGATATAAGTTTTCAGGGCAAGCAGGAAGACTGATGCCTGTACATCGAACTTGATGACTGCGGCTTTTCGTTCAGAAAGGCCGCAGTTTTTTGTGCGCACGTCTGCTTAAAGGGGGTTTCCGCTTTTTCAGCAAGCTCTTAATTTCGTACTTTTGCGGACAAGTATACGATTTTACGGCATGATGAAAATAGCGATAATCGGCGGCGGGAACATGGGTGCTTCCATTGCTGCGGGAATAGCGACTGCGGGCGTCGTCGCTCCGCAGCGGATAACGGTCTCGCACCTTAAAAAAGGATTGACCCTGCCCGAGGGCATAACGCTTACAAGAGATAACGTGCTGGCGGTGTCGGGAGCCGACCTGATAATCGCGGCTGTCAAACCGTGGCTCATGGAGCAGGTGCTGCGCGAGATAGCGCCGCATATCGACCCTGTCGCACAGGCCGTGGCGTCGGTGGCCGCCGGAATAGACTTCGTGCAGATGGAACGGTGGCTCGGCACGCCCTCGCCGGTGCTGTTCCGCATAGTCCCCAATACGGCGGTGGAAATCGCCCGCGGAGTTACTTTCATCGCCCGTAAGGGAGCCGGCGACAGGTTCCGAGGTGAGGTCCGCTCGATTTTCGAAGCTCTCGGGTCGGTATACGAAGTGGAGGAGCGGCAGATTCGGGCTGTCACCGCACTGTCGTCGTGCGCCATTGCCTATGCGCTGCGTTATATCGACGCCTCGGCGCAGGGAGGCCGACTGCTTGGCATAGAGGGGAGCGAGGCTCTTAAAATAGTTATGGATACCGTCGAAGGGGCGGTGTGTCTTCTCAAAGCGCACGGCAGCACGCCGCAGCAGGAAATCGAGCGGGTGACGACCCCCGGCGGCATAACGCTGCGCGGATTGGATGCGATGGAAAAGGGCGGCTTTTCCGATGCCGTCATATCCGGTCTTAAAGCGAGCGAATAGGGCTGCAAAGGCACATGGCGGCAAAATCGTGGAGTACGGCCGGTGCGCGGACGGAAAGGCTGCCGGCGGACGTTCTTCTTTCCGTCGGACGATAATCCCCGTGTCAGGTTTGCGACCGGCACCGGTCCGGCATGAAAAAAATAAATTATGTATATTTGTATTTAGGATATGAAGTATAGAACCAAAAACAGATTGTACCGCACGCCCGAGTGGGAGCAGGGGGTATCCCAGTCTTTGCCGAAGCGGCTGCCCATGATGCGGGGTCAGCGGCTGGTGCATGCTTTCGTGGAAGGGTACGAGGACGTGGCTTTCTGGCGCGGGATACTGGACGATTTCGAGAGCGATGCTCTGACGTTCGAGGTGTCGGTGCCCGTGCGCGAGGATTTGGCCAAGGGCAAGAAGGTGCTGCTCAATATGATACCCGCGAGCAGCGAACAGCTTATCATGTGCGCCGACAGCGATTTCGACTATATTTTCGGGCGGGCCACGCCGCAGTCGCGGATGGTGAACGATTCGCGTTTTTTTGTTCCATACCTATACGTATGCCACCGAGAACTATCTGTGTTACGCCCCGTCGCTGCATAACGTCTGTGCGAAAGCGACCAAAAAAACGATACGCGGATATTCGATTTCGAGACTTTTCTGGCCGAGTATTCCAGAATCATCTATCCGCTGTTCCTGTGGTACGCATACTCGGCTCGGCAGGAGTCGCCGAACATCATAACGCTGGCCGATTTCAAAAGCAGCGTCAAGCTCAACTATCTGGAAATCGAAAACGGCGGACGCGGCACTTTGGCATGGCTCGAACGTCAGGTGGGCAGACGGTTGCAGGCGCTGCGTGCACATTACGGCGAGCACGCGCCGGCCGTGGAGTCTTTCGGCCGCGACTTGCAGAGTTACGATCTGTTCCCCGACAATACGTATCTGTACATGCACGGGCATACGCTTATGGACAACGTGGTTATGGTGATGCTCGGTGCGGTGTGCGACAAATTGCGGCTTATGACTACCGCCATGATTTCATCGTCGGCCAAACAGGGCGTGGCTCTGAACAACGAAATCAGCAATTACAGAAATTCGCTTCGCAGCGTGCGAGACGTGCTGTTAGACAATCAGGACTATAAGGAGTGCTTCCTCTACCGCCGCCTGAAAGACGACCTGCAAAGGTACGTCTCATCGTTCGGATTGAAAAGGGACTGAAAACAAATACGCTGCGAGAAAAATCGCAGCGTCCTTTGTTTGTCTTTATTCGGCCGATTGCGAATAGGAGTAGACTATGTGTTCCAGCGCACGCATGTAGTTCCGTTTGGGCAGCTGCGGCGAGTATACGTAAAAATCCAGACAGATGACATTGCCGCTGCCGGTGTCCAGCGTCGAGAAACTGGTGAACGGGCCGCCCATGAAATCGCCGGCCACGTCCCAGAACCCGCGGACTTCGGCCCACGAGGTGCCGTTTATTTTTCTTGTATTCTATCGTGGCGGCATCCTCGACCGTAGTCATGTACGACCCCTCGGACGGCCCCGGGATGCGTTTTACGAATTCGTTGCGCCGCGCGATGATGTTCTTTTCAGTGAAATCCTGCTTGCCGGTGTAGGGATAGGCGTATATTATTATGCCTTGGCTCGAAGTGGGCATTTCGTATGAAATCCACATGAAATCCTGCTGGGCGTTGCGAATCTTGTACCCCGACGGGATGTTGAGCGATATGCCGAAGGTCTCGCCTATGACTTTGTCGATTGCCTTCTCGCCGAATCTGACAGCGTTCTCCGTATCGCGCAGCCGCTCTGCGGTCTCGAAGTATCTGACGATGTCGTTGCGGCTCGTGTCCAGCAGTGCCGTCATGGCGGCCTGCGAAGGTGCGTCTATCTGTACTATTAACTGCGGCGAGGCATAGACGTCGGTTACGGTTCTGATGCTCGGCTCTTCGTATTTCTCCCCGACGTTGAGCACCAATATGTTGCGGTGACGCTGCGTGAGGCCCGTAAACCCGTCGGGCGAGAAGCGGAGTACATCGAACTGCGGCTCCTTCTGGTTGAGCATGTCCACCGGCCGGAGCATGATGCTGCGGAGCGTATCTCCCGCCTGACCGTCCCACGTGGCGCCGGAGCAGACTACAATTACTTCATATGCTGCGCCCTGCGACTGCACCTTGTGCTGTCGGGAGGATTTATCGGAGCAACCCGTAAAGAGAAACATCGTCGCCAGAGCGGCGAAAAGAAGCGTTGTCTTTTTCATAAGAGAGTTTTTGATGTTCAGGCAAATCTATTGAAATTATCGGTTATTTGCAAATACGCCCCGAGGTCATTAAATTTGCGGTACGTATACGAACTTTTACGACAAGAGCATGCTTATTAAACCGCCGAGAATAATCCGCCGTCTGATGCCCGATATCATCTGGAATATCGAAGGCAGCGACTGCGTGTACCTCACGTTCGACGACGGGCCTACGCCCGGGGTGACGGAGTGGATACTCGGACAACTCGACAAGTATGATGCCAAGGCGACGTTTTTCTGTCTCGGGAAAAACGCCGAAATGTACCCCGATTTGGTGCAGGCCATCGTAGACGGAGGGCATAAATTGGGCAATCACACTTACAGTCACCAGAAGGGATGGGAGATGAGCCTCGAACGTTATGTGGAGGATGTGGATTTCGCCAACCATTTTCTGCACACCGACCTGATGCGCCCGCCTTACGGACGAATCACTCCGGCTCAGATGAGGGTGCTCTCCGAGAGATACAAGATAGTGATGTCCAATATCATAAGCCGAGACTACAATTCGCGCCTTTCGCCGAGAATGTGCCTTAAAAACGTTACGCAGCACATTGAAAACGGCTCCATAATAGTGTTCCACGACTCGGTGAAGGCATTCAAGAACATGCACTTCGCACTGCCCAGAACTCTCGCCTACATGCGCGATAACGGATTCCGCAGCAGAGCCATAGAACTTTGGTAGTGCGCAGGCTCGGCACTGCGATTTTTGAAATTAGGAGGGAAAATACTAACTTTGCATTTTAACGGAATACACCGAAAATTAAAAATCATATATTTATGGCTACAACAGCGGATATAAAAAAATCGGCATGTGCATAGAGTCTGAACGGCAAAAACCTTTTCGATAGTCGATTTCCAACACGTGAAACCCGGATAAGGACCGAACTTTTCGTGCGCACCAAACTTAAAAAAACCTCGAAAACGGCCGCGTGCTGGACAACACGTTCTCGGCCGGCGAAAAAAATCGAACCGGTACGTGTGGAGCGTCGTCCCTATCAGTTCACCTATGAGGACGATTTGGGCGTGCACCTGATGCACACCGAGACTTTCGAGGAGATAACCATTCCGAAAGACATGATTCTGAACGCCGACCTTATGGTGGACGGACAGATTCTGGAAGTCATGTTCCACACCGAGAAGGAGACCGCGCTCACTGCCGAGCTGCCTCCTATCGTGGACATGGAAGTCACCTATACCGAGCCCGGCGTCAAGGGCGATACGGCTTCAACCAACTCGCTCAAACCCGCGACCGTGAATACGGGCGCAACCGTGCGCGTGCCTCTGTTCATCAACACCGGCGACAAGATTCGCGTCGATACCCGCACCCGCGAGTATTACGAACGTATCAAGTAAAAGAAACTCGAATAAGAGAAAACGACAGAGCGGCGGAAACATCGGTTTCCGCCGCTTTTTGCGGTCGTGCCCAAAGTGCATTCCCGCCGCTTTCCCGGCAGCATAGTATTATGCAGCCACGGATGAAGTTTCCCGATTCCGCGAGGATAATATATGCCGGAATATGACGGCATGGCACCGCTGTGCGAATAGAGAGCCGTCTTTGCGTCTTTGGCTTGAATTATTACTAACCTGCCGTGTACTGTGCAACGAAAGCGGAGCCGCTGTCGGACGGTAGCCTCGTTACGGAAAAACAGGGCGGAGTTCGAATTCCGGAATTACTGCTGCTCGGAGGCCGAGAGCGTTCGGATATAATCTATCGCGTGTTCGGGCAGCGGGTCGGTTCTGTCGGCCCAGATGCCATTGTCTACGAGCCGTTTGCGGCGTGCATCTATTTTCTTCGAGACGGGGAATCGCGGCTGGCGTATCTTTTCGTACTCCTCCCGTCTGGATTCTCTGATGTCGGTTCGGGTGAAAACGTCCTGCTTCGAAGGCCTGCGGTCTGCCTGCCATTTGAACCATGAGAATGTAAGCTGTTGGTCGGCCGGAATCTTGTCCATAGGGTACATGTGCCAGTCGAGACTTACGCGCGGAGTTATATAGGAGATGAACTTGTCTTCGAATTCGAATGTCATGTTCGAGCAGGTGATTACCAGCAGCCCCAGCAGCGCGGGGTCGCCATCCTCCTGCAAATAGTAGATTGCCTGAGCGTTGCCGTTCACATCGTTGCGGACAATCTCTCCGTCGCGGAAACGTGCCAGCATCGTTTTGCCTGCTACTTGGTTGTAGTGAATCGAATCGAGCCGCGAACTCATTATCGGATTGCCGGTGAACTCCGCTCGGTCCAGCGCCTGCGATGCGGTGTACATGTCTACCACTTCGGAAGTTATCTGGTTCTCGCCGCTCCATATAATCGGTTCGATGTAAAGGTGCATGGTGGAATCGACGGAGAAAATCACCATCGAATCGGCCACGGCCTGCATGTCGTTGCGGAACATTTTGACGTTGTGCCATCCGCGTATGATGCGCGATATCGTGTCGGTGTTCTCCGTCGCCGGTTCGGCTGCGGAGATGCTCAGCAGGGAATCCGAAAGAATCGGCGGAATGCTGTCGAGCAGCGTGGAGTCGGCCTTGACAGGCATGTCGTATTCTATGCCGCGGCGTGCGAGCCTTTCGCGCCGTTTGACCTGTTTCTGCTCGCGTTTGAGGCGCTTGGCTTCCATGCGCTGCTGCCGGCGTTTCTCCTTTTCGAGTTTTTTTAAAGCTGCTTGGGCGTAAGGATTTTTGTGCTGTCGGCCTTGACGGAATCGGCTGCCGCAGAGGTATCCGCCGCAACGGCGGGAGACTCGGCAATGGTCTGTACCTTACGAAGATAGCTTTCGACTGTCTGCAAACTGTCGGCTATGCGCCCTATGGAGTCGGCGAGCAGGCGCCACTGCTTTACATACGCTGGTGTCAGGGAATCCGTGTCGGGCACGGGCGGTTCGGTAACCCTTGCGGTGTCGGCCGCCGCTACTGTCGTACTGTCGGCAAGTGCGGTCATGTCGGCTGCGATGCTGTCCGTGGCGGCGTGCGGCGAGGGCAGGGAATCGACGCGGAGCGAGTCTTCGCTCTTATCGGGAGTTATGAGGGCGAGTATTTCTGCGACGATGCTGTCGGACGCGGCTTTAAGTGAGTCCGAGACGTGTTGCAGGGCCTGATACTCCGTGCGAATCGAATCGGCCAGCGAGATTCTGCGTGCGGTGTCCAGCGTGTCTATCCATCGCAGGTGCGCCAGACGGTCTACCGCCTGTTCGGCTGCGGATTTGAGCGAGTCGCGGGTGTCCGAGGGATAGATTACGAACATGTAAATCGTATCGGCACGCATGAAAAGCGTGTCGCCGCCGTTCTGTCGCCGGTCATAATTGAGCACCGACGGGTCCATTGTCAGTATCGTCTCGCCGCGAGCTCCGGTATAGCGTGCGAAGTCGCCGAAAGCCATGCTTTTCTGCTCGCTTTCCAGAATCTGGACGTTGCTGCGAGCCTCGGCGTTACTCTGGCGGTTGTCGTATCGCAGGGTGTCGGTCCACAGTTCGCGGTATGCGCTCAATACATAGGCGTCGGAGGTGAAGTTGCAGATTGCGCTCTGGCGGTCGTATGTCCCTCTGTTCGCGCTCAGTATGTCGTTGCTATTGTTCCACATGTAGCTGCGCGTGAAGAACTCGGCCACGTTGGCGTTCATGTCGTAGACTATCGAGTCGCTCTTCATGCGATACTCCGAGTTGCGAATCTCCACGTTCTGCACGCAGACCACCTGACGCGAAGAGGAGTAGTAATAGCCCCGCTCGGCCTCCATGACGTTATCCCCTTGGTACAGCACGCCTCCGCCAGCGAAATGGCCGATGTTGTCGAGCGTGTTGAACTGGAATTCGTAGGTGTACATCACCGCGTCGCCGTCCATGATTTTAATCAGCGGAGAGTAGACCGTCGCCATGTTTATCTCTCCGTTGTAATCAGCCCTGTCGCCGTAGATGTACGTCGAGTCCTTGTTGATTATCACGTTGCGGAAACACTCCATGCGCTTGTCGCTGTAACGCACCGCGCTGTCGCAGCTTATCACTGCGCCGTTGTGGTAGAATACAACATCGCCGGTAAGGCAAACGGCTGTCGAGTCGGCTATCTTTATCGGATACATGACCCCCGCCTTTATGTCTATCAGGCGTTTGCCGTCGGGTTCTCCCTGCTGGGGCCGGCCTGTCAGAAGGCCTGCGCAAAACAGCAGGAGTATCGAAGCGAGAAGTATCGGGCGTCGGGTCATGATATGCGGCTTTTATTTGAACCAGCGGCGGTTTTCGAAATCCTCCTTTTTGAACGACGGGTCTATACGCACGTACATGGCGTCTATTTTGCCGTTCACCCACTGTTCGAACTCCTTGTCCTGCTTTTCGGCCAGCGCAGCCTGTTGCAGTATGAGGTAGTCTTTGGTCAGGTCGGCGTCGTGCGTGGGGATGATTTCCACCATTTGCAGCGTCTTCACTATGACGTTGCCCTGCAAGTCTTCGGTCTGGAATGCCGGCGAAATCTCGCCGATGCCGAGCCCGCGCAGAGCTTTGTAGTCGTCGGGCAGAATGGCTTCTTTGAGGAATTTAGTGGTGGTTTTGCTCGGGTCTATTTCTCCTTGGGCTTCCATGTAGTCGTGGTTCGACACTATGCCTCCGTTTTTGCGCGAATATGCGTCGTCGGAGTATTTCGCGGCAGCCTCGGCAAAGGTCATGCTTCCGCTGCGCACGGCGTCGGATATGCTGTCGGCCCGCTGGATTGTGGCCATGATTTCGTCCGTGGTGAACGAGGGTCGCAGCAGAATGTGCCGGAACCGGTACATGTCGCCGGACGTTTTTTCGAGCAGCCTGTATGATGTGAAGCCCCTGCTCGGTTTCGACGACGTTGGAAATCTGTCCGACCGAGAGTTTGCCCAGAGCGTCCGCGAACGAAGGCAGGAACTGCTGCTTGGGGCTTGGGCCTATCTCGCCTCCCTACGCGGGCGGACGGACATACCGAATATATGCGTGCCAGAACGTCGAATCTTTCGCCCTTGATGATTCTCTCGCGCAGTTCGAGAAGACGCTCCCGCGTGCGTTGTTTGGCCTCTTTCGTCGAGGCGGGATAGAGCACTATCTGCGCATACGTGTACTGTTCGGGAATCAGCGGCAGCGAGTCCTTGTGTATCCGTTTGAAGAATTTGTCCACTTCGCCCGGGGTAATCTTGATTTTATCCTCTATGGTCGAACGCATGGCGTTGGCATAGAGCATTTCCTCGATTTGAGAGCGGACCTCGTCGCGTATCTTGAATATCGGTTTGCCCTGCTGCTTTTCGAGCTCCTTGACCGAACCCGCTTCGTCGATGAGCTGCTGGACCATCGGTTCGAGATATTGCGGGACCACGCTTTGGTTGATTTCCACCGAGTCTATCAGTGCCTGATTGTACAGAAGTTTTTGCAGCATGAGGTTTTCCAACGCCTCGCTCATCGGTTCGCGTTCGGAGGTGTAGCCCTGCGAGCGATACTCCTCGGCAAGGGTTTTCGTGTAGTCCACCACCTCGGAATAGAGTATGGGCGAGTTGCCCACCACGGCGACCACCTTGTCTGCGACCACGGCCTGCTGGGCTGTCGCCGACACCGCCGCCAGAGCGAACAGGGCTGTCAGAACGGATTTCGTTGAATGTCTTATCATCGGGTGTCAAATATTTACGGTAATGGTTCGCTTGTCGAGGGCGGCATTGTAGATGCTGTCTTCGTAGGATTTTATGATTTCGGCCTTGCGCTGGTTTATCACGGCCCAGCGTATCATCTCCTCAACACGTTCCAGAGGCGCCACCTGTCCGCTGAGCCTGCGGTCGGTTATGACGAAGTAGTATGTCTGCTCCCCGTCCGAAAGTTCCTGAACGTCGGAGACGCCGAGAAGGTTTTCGTAACTGCGGTTGCGTTTTGCGGGAAGCATGGCGAGCATCTCCGAAAAGTCCGTCCACTGGTTTATCTCCGAGAGCGCGAACCCGTTTTTTGCGCATATGGCCCTGAGGTCTTCGAGCTTGTCGCCGGAAGAGGCTTTGAGCAGCTCCTTGATTTGTGCTTTCTGTCTGTATCTGCTCGGAAGGCTTACGATTCGTCCTTTCACTATCGCACGGTCGAGAGTAAACTCTCCCTTGTGCTGCGCATAGTAGCTTTGCATGTCCTTTTCGGTGCAGAGCGAATCCTTTACCGCGTCTATGCAATACTGGTCGAGCTTTCGTGTGAGAAGCGAATTGCGGTATTGCTGTACCTGCTGCTCGATGTCGGCCCCGCTGTTTTCGAATATGCGGCCGGCCGCCTGCACTTTGAGCTGGGTGCGCACCCATTTATCGACGTATGTTTCTAAAAACCGGATGCTGTCCTCGGCTGAAAGCCCTTTGGGCAGAATGGGTTCCACGTCCATCTTGCGAAGCGTCTTTTTCCCCCACCTTGGCGAGAGTCTGCTCTCCTTCGAACGGATTGACTATCTCGCGGCATGAGCAGAATGCGAGCAGCAGCGAGCAAAGTATGATTTTGAGCAGACGGTTCATATCTTCTTTTTTCGTTGTATTTTACCGGTTATCAACGTCGTTTGCGACGCTATTATTGTCTTTTGCCGCCGGTGCCGTCTCGCTTTTTGCGGCGTAGCGTATCAGTTGTATAAGGGCCAGAATGCAAACGGCCGCGGAAATGCCGTATATTACCCAATACAAGGTTCCTCCGCCCGTGAGTTCCTTTACCGAGAGTTCCTGCTGTCCGAAAACCGTCGTTTGCAGATATGCCAGCGCGTTGTTCACAGCATGCAGGATGATTACGGAAATCAGCGATTCAGTTCTTACGTATATGAATCCCAGTACGATACCCACTAAAAAAGCGTTTATCACCTGCTGCGGGATGATGTGGACGAGACCGAATGCTGCAGCGGAAATCAATATGGCGCGGCACGAACCGAAACGGCTGCGCACCGATTCCAGCACGATTCCGCGAAAGAGCATCTCCTCCATTATCGGGGCTGCGATTACGGCGGTGGCGACGGCCCAGCCGCCCTGACCGATTGCATTGTTCAGCAGTTCCATGTAGGAGTCGGGAAATATGTCCAAAAGCGGTTCTATCACTATCCCTATCAGGAACACGAGCACTACGCCCCACAGGATAAGCGCCGCATTGAACCACTTCATGGAGAATCGGAACAATTTTCCTTTTCCGCCTCGCGAGCGGCGGTACAGAAGCGTCAGTGCGATTGTAAGTGCGAATTGCACCGAGTAGCCTGCGAACGCTGCCGCCTGCTCCGGAACCGACCCCGATAGCTTCATCAAGGGGGCAATCAGAAGCCCTCCCGCCAGAGTGCAGAGAAGGAATATGCCGAGAAAAGCGAGCAGGTCGCTCCATGAAGGGAACGGACGGGAGGTTTCCTCCGCGGGCTTTTGCGTATTTTCGTCGGTCGTCATAGCCTTGTTTCTTAAAACGTTTATTCCATCGGATAGTCGCCCGACAGGGTGGCTACCATTACGGCCTTAATCGTGTGCAGCCGGTTTTCAGCCTCGTCGAAAACCACGGATGCGGGGCTTTCGAACACCGAGTCGGTGACCTCCATTTCATCGAGTCCGAATTTCCGTTTTATATCCATGCCTACTCTCGTTTTCAGGTCATGGAACGCGGGCAGGCAGTGCATGAATTTCACGTCGGGATTTCCGGTGGCTTTCATCAGGGCGTCGTTCACCTGATAGGGCGAGAGCGCCTCGATTCTCTGCTTCCACACTTCGTCCGCTTCGCCCATCGACACCCAGACGTCGGTATAGACGAAGTCGCAGCCCTCGACTCCGGCTTCAATCGAATCGGTCACGGTGATTTTCGCACCGGACTGTTCTGCAATTTCCATGCAGATTCCGACCAGTTCGGCATTCGGAGCGCACTGCGCAGGGCATACGGCGCGATAGTCCATGCCCAGTTTGGCGGCGATGACCATGAGCGAGTTGGCCACATTGTTGTGCGCATCGCCCAAAAAACAGAAACTTATCTCGGAGAAAGGCTTGTCGCAGTGCTCGCGCATCGTGAGCAGGTCGGCCAGCATCTGTGTGGGGTGGAACTCCGTGGTAAGACCGTTCCACACCGGCACTCCGGCGTAGCGTCCTAAGGTCTCGACGATGTCCTGTCCGTATCCGCGGTACTCGATGCCGTCGTACATGCGTCCCAGCACGCGGGCGGAGTCCTCGATGCTCTCTTTTTTGCCCACCTGCGAGCCAGTCGGACCGATATATGTCGTGTGCGCACCTTGGTCGTAGGCGGCCACTTCGAAAGCGCAGCGCGTGCGCGTCGAGTCTTTCTCGAAGAGAAGGACGATGTTCTTGCCGCAAAGGGTTTTGGTCTCCCGACCCTCTTTCTTGTCCTTTTTGAGTTGCTGGGCCAAATCTACCAGACCTGTTATTTCGGAAGCCGAAAAAGTCGAGCAGTTTCAGAAAATTCCGTCCCTTCAAATCAACCATGTCTCGATTCTTTTTTATAAAGTTTCAAAGGTACAAATATAGCGATAAGCCGAAAGCAAAGCAAATAAAATTTGAAATGCGGGGCGCGGAGGGGCCGATGCTTCCGGTCGGGCGCTGCCAGAATAATTCGGCAGGGGAATGAAATGTCGAGTATTTTGCCTATTTTTGTGTAAAAATCGTTATAAGTGTAAAAAGATTCGAATATGGGTAAGATTATCGCTCTGGCCAATCAGAAAGGCGGTGTGGGCAAGACCACTACGGCTATAAATCTGGCCGCGAGTTGTGCCGTTCTGGGCAAGAAAGTGCTGCTGGTGGATGCCGATCCGCAGGCGAATGCGACCTCGGGACTGGGCTTCGGAATACAGGGCCCCGGCATATACGACTGCATAACAGGCAAGCGCAGCGCTTCGGAGGTGATTCTGCACAGCGAAGATTTGAAGAATCTGTGGGTGTTGCCGTCCAGCATAGACTTGGTGGCCGCCGACACGGAACTCGCCTCGATGAGCGATTCGCACGGAAGGGTGAAGGAGGTGCTCGCTCCGGTCCGCGACGCATACGACTTTATTTTTCGTGGACTGCTCCCCCGTCGCTGGGCTATACGACGGTGAACGTTTTGGTAGCCGCGGACAGCGTGCTGGTGCCGGTGCAGTGCGAGTATCTGGCCTTGGAAGGGCTGAGCAAGCTGCTCAATTCCATAAAGATGACGAAAAACCGGCTCAATCCCGCTCTTGAAATAGAGGGGTTCGTGCTGACGATGTACGGCCGCAACCGTCTGGCCAATCAGGTGGTGGCGGAAGTGCAGAGACACTTCGGGCCGTTAGTGTTCGACACAATAGTGAGCCGCAACATACGTTTGAGTGAAGCACCCTCGCACGGAAAACCGGTGATGCTTTACGATGCCTCGGCCAGCGGCAGCGTGAGCTATCTGAATCTGGCCAAGGAGTTTATCAAGAGAAATAGAAAAAAATAGATATACGAGCAATGAAACAGAAAGGTTTAGGTCGCGGACTCGATGCCATTTTCTCTCTGGACGCCCCGCAGCGGCACGCTTCCATGAGCGGAGTGGACGAAATCGACGTTTCCGACATCGTGCCCAATCCGAAACAGCCGCGCACGCATTTTCGATGATGCCGCTCTCGAAGAGCTGGCCGATTCGATTCGCACGCTGGGCATCATCCAGCCGATTACGGTGCGCCCCGAGCAGAATGGTAAAATATATCATAATCAGCGGCGAAAGACGCTGGCGGGCTGCGCAGCTCGCCGAACTGAAAAACCGTTCCGGCGTATGTGCGCGATGTGGACGACCAGAATCTGCACGAAATGGCGCTCGTGGAGAATATCCAGCGGCAGGACCTCAATGCGGTCGAGGTCGCGGTATCGCTTCAAAGGCTTATGGACGAGTGCGGACTTACGCAGGACGCCCTGTCGCAGAGAGTGGGCAAGAAGCGTTCCACGATAGCCAACTACCTGAGGCTTCTGAACCAGCCTCCCGAAGTGCAGCTGGCCGTGCGCGAGGGTGCGGTGTCGCTCGGACATGCCAAGGCGCTTGCGGCCGTTTCGGCCGAGGAGCAGGTGGCTCTGTTGCGGAAGTGTCTCAAAAAGGGGCTTTCGGTGCGCCAGACCGAGCAGATGGTGGCCGAGCGTTCGCAGAAGACGAAAAACACCGCCATGGAAGAGGAGTATCCCGAGTCGTATCTGAGGCTTGTGGAGCAGCTTGAAAAATTTTTTTCTCGCAGAACATCAGCATCAAGAATACGAAAAACGGCAGGGGCCGCATCGTGATCGAGTTCGACGGCGAGGGTGATGTGGAGCGTTTCTTGGAGCGTTTCGAGAAGATAAACCGTTAGAATAAAGAGATGTCGCGGGCCGTAACGGGTAAAATATTTCTGGTTTTTCCTTTTGTGCGTGCTTCGGCTTCCGGCCGTGGCGCAGAGCGTTACGCCGTCCGTCGGCGAAAGGGTAATCGTTCGCAGCGGAGTGCTCGAAAAGAGCGTCGTCAATAAGGGCAACGTCGATGTGTCCCGCATGTCGGGGGATTCGCTTTACCGTTACATTTCGATAATGGACTCGCTGCTGGCCGACGGCCGTACCTATCGCATGGAGATGCTCGACAGCATGCTCTCGGAGCGCAGGGTGCTGCGCGTCGCGGAAGGCGATTCGCTATTGGCGGCGGAAAAGGTGCTGGAAATAGTGCCCGACACTACCGCAGCCGATACGGTTCTTGCGACGGTGCTGCGGCGCATGACCGAGATTCCCTCCTCTGCGGCCAAGTTCCTTATGAGCGATGCGGAGTTTCTGGACCGGTACATAGCCGGAGCCGATACGCTTTTGCCCAAACTCGTGCCGGTGGATTCCGCGCGTCTTGCGATGTCCAAGCGGCAGTTGCGGAGGCTCGAAAGACGCGATACGGTAGCGCATCCGCGTTTCAGCAAGGCTTTCCGTGACTCGATTCCCTTTTCGCGCCTGATTGCCTTTTCGGCCATCGCCCCCGGACTTTCGCAGGTGTATAACGGGCAGGCGTGGAAGATGCCTATAATTTACGGAGGGGCTGGATTGGGCCTCGGACTGGGGCTTTGGCTCAACAAACCATACAAGGACTACAAACGGCAGTACGACGACATCGTCAAGTACAACGGCGGCAGCCGCACCGACGAACTGAACCGCATTCAGGGCGACATGATACGTTACAACACTTTCCGGCAGCTCGCTTTCGGACTTGCAGCCGTATCCTACATATATTCCCTTGTGGACGGATGCGTGAACTATCCCTCGGATGTGGCTGCGGTGAAGAAGGCCACGACGCTTTCGATGGTGTGCCCGGGCGCGGGGCAGCTGTACAACAAAACCTACTGGAAACTGCCTATCGTAATCGGAGGCGGGGCATCGCTGATATATTGCGTGGACTTCAACAACCGCGGTTACCAGCGTTTCAAGCGGGCCTACTCTCTGCTGACGGACGGCGACGACCAGACACAGGACGAATTCAACGGACGCTACGATGCCGAGTATCTCAAAAACCTCAAAAATTCGTACCGCCGAAATCGCGACCTGTGTATAATCTTAACCGCCGGCTTCTACGTTTTGCAGGTAATCGACGCCCACGTCACCGCACATATGAAGACATACGACATCAGCGACGATTTGAGCATGAATCTGGAACCGTACATGGGTAATTTCTACATGCAGCAGGCCGGTCAGGTAAACACGGTGGGCATGAGCCTGAATTTTAGATTCTGAAAATAAAACATACGAGATGAAACATATAATTACTATTCTTGCGGTTCTGATACTCGCCGGCGGGGCGCATGCGTCGTCGGTGGCGGATGAACCCGTTTCTCAACAGACGAGCCGCCTCGACAAGAAGAAAGCTGGTAAAAACAAACGCAAAAAGACGCACCGCACACCGGTGGCGGATTCTACGCAGGACGGCGACGACCCCGAGAACACGATGGGCGACGATGTGGTGGAAGTGCACCGCCCGCCTGTCATTTCGAACGTGGAGTTCGACAGCGCGGGGACGACGTGTACGCCCGAGGCGCTCGATTCGATGCTGGCGCGTCTGACCGAAAACAATACGGTGAGCACATTCGAGAAGTTTTTCGCCGATTTCATAACGATGGACTCGGTGCCTCTTAGCAGCGATATTCCGGACGAGGTGTACGAGGGCCGGTTGAGGGCGATGTTTCCGGCAGTACCCATGCCGTTCAACCCGATTGTGAAGCAATATATCATCGCCTATACCACTACCCGCAAGCAGACCGTCGGCAAGGTGCTCTCCCGTTCGCGGTACTATTTCCCAATCATAGAGCAGCAGCTCGCCGCGGAGGGCATGCCGCTGGAACTCCGCATGCTGCCGGTAATCGAGTCGGCTCTCTCTCCGGTAGCCCGTTCGAGAGTAGGCGCAACTGGCCTTTGGCAGTTCATGTACACCACCGGCCGCCATTACGGCATGGAGATTACCTCGTTCGTGGACCAGCGTTGCGACCCTGTGGTATCCACCCGCGCCGCATGCCGTTATCTGAAAGACCTTTACGGCATGTACGGCGACTGGTTTCTGGCTATCGCCGCGTATAACTGCGGGCCGGGCAACGTCAATAAGGCAATGAAAAAAGCGGGCGAAGGCGCACGCACATTTTGGGACATCTACGACTATCTCCCGCGCGAAACCCGCGGGTACGTCCCCTCGTTCATCGCCGCCTCGTATGCCTATACCTATCATCGTCTGCACGACATAGACGTTATCGAAGAACCCATTACGCTGGCCACGGACACGATAGTGGTGGACCGAGTGATGCACCTCGAACAGATATCTTCGACCATAGACACGCCGCTCGAAACACTCCGCAGCCTGAATCCGCAGTATAAGATGGATATTATTCCCGCCATGGACCGCCGCTACACGCTGGTGTTGCCGCAGCACGCCGTATCGCAGTATATAGATAACGAAGAGCGGATTATGGCCAAGGACACGGTATACATGGCCGAGTACCTCAAACCGTCCAACATCGACAAGACTCGCCGCGAGTTCAATCTTACCTCCGTCACGCATCGCGTCCGCAGCGGCGAAAAATCTCGGCACCATCGCCCGCAAGTACGGCGTGACGGTCCGCCAGATTATAAATTGGAACAAACTGCGCAACCCCAACTCTCTGAGAGTAGGACAGCGCCTCGAAATTTACAGATGACGGCGCTCGATAACGATACCATAGTCGCACCCGCTTCCGCCTGCGGAGGCGCCATTGCCGTTGTCAGGCTCAGCGGAAGCGAAGCCCTGCCGATTGCCGGTCGTATCTTTCGCGGCAGGACATCTCTGTCGGATGCCCGCGGAGGAACCCTCCATTACGGACATATAGAGAACGGACAGGGCGGTTTTGTGGACGATGTATTGGCTGCCGTATTCCGTGCGCCACATTCGTATACGGGCGAGGACTGCGTGGAGATTTCCTGCCACGGTTCGCGGTATATCGTCTCGCAAATCGTCAGGCTGCTTATCGAAGCCGGAGCGAGAATGGCCGGCGCGGGAGAGTTCACGTCGCGTGCCTTTCTGGCCGGCAAGATTGACCTCGTGCAGGCCGAGGCCGTAGCCGACATGATAGCCAGCGATTCGCAGGCCTCGCTCGCGGTGGCCGCCACACAGATGCGGGGCGGCTATTCTGCCGTTTTAGATGCGATGCGCGAGAATCTGCTTAAAATAGCTTCGCTGCTGGAACTCGAACTCGACTTTTCGGAGGAGGACGTGGAGTTCGCCGACCGAGACGTGCTGCGCCGGATGATAGTCGAGATAAAACATAAGGTGGATTCTCTGCGGGAGACCTTTGCGACGGGCAACGCGATTAAGAACGGCGTGGGGGTCGCCATCGTAGGCCGCCCGAATGTCGGCAAAAGCACGCTGCTGAACAGGATTCTTGGCGAACAGCGGGCAATGGTCTCGGACATCGCGGGTACCACGCGCGATGCGATAGAGGAGACTGTGGTATTGGACGGGGTCGCATTCCGTTTCATTGACACCGCAGGAATACACGAGACCGCGGACGTGCTCGAACGCATGGGCATCGAGAGGACCATGCAGGCGGTGCGAAAAGCCCGTATCGTTTTGCAGATGTGCGAACCCGAGAATCCGGACGAACCGGTGGATGTTTCCGACGACCAGATTCTTATCCGTGTAGTCAATAAAGCCGATGTCTCCCGTACAAGGCCTTTGGAGGATGCCGTCTACATATCCGCGAAAACCGGCGAAGGAGTGGATGTCCTGCTTGAAAAAAATTGCGCGATTGCGTGGATACGCATGCTGCGCTCAACGGCGAGGCCGTAGTGTCCAACCTGCGCCATTATCAGGCCCTCTGCTCTGCTTCCGAAGCCCTCGACCGTGCACTCGAAGGCATGGACGCCGATATGCCCAACGACCTGCTCAGCGAAGAGATTCGCAGCGTCATCCATTTCTTGGGCGAAATCACCGGCCGCATCACCACCGACGAAATCCTCGGCAACATATTCTCGAAATTTTGTATTGGCAAGTAAAAAGTTCTGTGCGAGCCAATAGAATCGGACGAATACAATCTTCACCGAATAGAGAACAATAACCTGAAAACCTGACCTATATCAATGAAACGAATTTTTCTACTCATATCCATAATAACGAGCTATGCGGCTTGTGCCCAAGAAAGGATAGATACGCTTTATTACAATAGATTGGGACAAATTGCGCAGAATGCTATTTTTTTGCGGACTATTATCGTATTGCTCTTTATCCTGCGGATTCGACCAGTCATAAGGAGTTCAAGGATTTTTACAATTCGGGAGAATTGCGCAAAGAAGGGTATTTCATCTCTATTGACAGTCTTGATGACGGTAAAACGGTTTTCGACGGAGAAATACGCTCCTATTTCAAAAACGGTAATATTTTTGGAGGAATCCAATTATGAAAACAGCAAACTGCACGGAGAATACACATGTTATAACGATGATGGAAAAACTGACGACACACGCCTTTTATCTGGCGGGGAAATTATCCGGAACATATAAAATCTTCTACGAAGACGGTTCTTTCCGAACTGTCGAATACGATGCCGGCGAACCGGTGCACGACTATTACTTGTTGTCGGACAGCAATGGGAATACACTGAAATTTCGAATTGCAGATGATACACAAATTTGGGAATCCCCGTCAATTACAGAACGATTCGTAGATTATCGGGATGGCACGCCATGGGAAGTCTACTTCAAGAACGGAATTACTATCGCTTTGACAAACTCTGTCGTTACGGATTACGGCAAATGGCACCGAATCGATTTGATTATCTCCAATAATTCTACAACACCCATCGAATTCGTACCGGAACTGAACGTTATGGCATATTCCGTAGACAATCAAAAGGTCGCTACCGATTTGCAAATCTGGACATGCGATGAATACATGGAAAAAGTTAATCGAGCCCAAACATGGGCTGCTATCGCCATGGGATTCTGTGAAGGAATAGCATCCGCCGGTGCGGGATATTCGACTTCGACTACCACGGGATACAGTAGCAATGGCATCTCCTCGACTTATTATACAACGACTTATAATGCTGCGGCTGCTTATCAGGCTAAGTTAGCGTCGCAACGGCGTTTGGCAGATTTCGGCCAAGCCCAGCAAGAAGAGAAGAACATCAAGCAGTTAGGATATTTGAAACAAAAATACTATTTACCCCGGCGAATCCGTATCGGGCTATGTTCTCGTCGCACGGATTAAAGGAGAGCGCGTGGTTTTCGTCATCGACATCGAAGGTGCCGAATATATCTACGAATGGAATTTCGACAGAAAGGCGGCCTATCTTGTCGATTAGTCTCGGGGAGCATCTTTCTTCAAATTCTTTGTACATTTATTTTTTTATAATTTTTGCGATATAGACATTTGGATCATAATAAATAACAAATACACTATGAGGGAAGATTATACGAACGAAGATGGAAAAAGAGCGAAAAAGGCTGCTTCGTTAGAATGTTGCCCATTGCTGTTGCAGTGATAATTGTTCTGGCAATCTTTTGGGCTACCGGACTTATCCGTTTTGAAAGCACGTCTGAAATTATCGAGTCGGAAGATTCGGAGGAAGAGATTGTCACGACACCTTCATCCGATTTCATGGTGACCGAAACCGAATGGAGAACTCTCCAAAAGGAGGTGAAGCAGTTGCGCAGCGAAGTAAACAGGTTGAAGCAAGGAAGCACGAAGACGACCGATGCACATCAAGCCGCTCCCTCTCGACAAACTGCGGCGGCATCTACTACCGCACCGGTTGGCGCGAATGATATTACGCTCGCCAGTTATTCTCATGACTGGACTAATTCCGAGGCTACTGTCGCTTTCAAGAACAATACCGACCGCACCGTTTCAAGCGTGACAGGGCGCATGATTTATTACGATATGAACAATAACATGCTCGATTATAAGGATTTTACGAAGTCCGTCACAATCGAACCCGGGATGGTAAAGAGTATCACTTTGAATGGATATGGGCATAGGGACAATTATGCTTATTATAAGAGTGATGTAATGCTGACAAAACCAGATCGCAAGTATAAGGTAAAAATTCGAATTGAAGTCCTACAAGCTGAAATGACAGGCTCGGTTTCACAAACGTGGCGCGTGGCTGTCGACCCGCTCGTGTGGGAAGTATTGCCAATCATTTTGGGGATTGCAGCTGTACTGGGATTAGCGTACCTCACGCATACACCTCGCATATCGAATGGCGAAGAACAGACACCGAGACCCCATAGGCTGGGTGCTATTATCATTCTTTTTCTCACCATTACTTACTTGGATAATCCTGCTTATTGTCGGGGATAACACCCCATTTCGTTCCAATACAGACTAATGTTGTTTTTACAGCACAACACCATGTTTTGCCAGAAATAATCCTTATAGGATAGAAAAAAATAACTCGGATTGAATAAATAATCGCAAGAAATCGACGACACTACCCCTGCATGTTCGACACCTCGCAGAATCTAATTGTTATGGACGGTCGCATCAGAACCGCCCAAATCGAGAGTTGCCGATACGAAGCGCCAAACAGATACAGCATCGCTTTCGTAGGCAATCCGAAAGAGTATGCCTATCGTGCAGATAAAGTATTGTGGTTGAGAAATCCCGAAACGCTCAATCCGACCGATTATAGGTTAGTCCATAACGAGCGCCGATTGACGAACATCGGGGCGATATTCCGATTCAGGGACGATACGCAAACTTACTGGCATATCCGGTTCGAGAACGGCATGGAGAGAAGCTACGAAGGCTCCGATTTGCAGATAACCAGTTCGTGCTTGTCAGATCCCGCATCCAACAATGTCTTCCGATACCTGCAACAAGTCGCTGCGGCCAATGCCCTGTCGGGAGACGACGGGACGGCACTACTTGCCAGACAGTACGACAAAGTGCGGTTCGTGTCGGACGAAACGACATTGGCAACCTACCTCAACCCCCGATCTTTTCAAAACTCAAACCCATGCGAAACAGCGGCTGATCTACCCGTTCGGCAGCAATGCGAGCCAACTGAAAGCAGTGCAGAGAGCTTTCGAGCATTCGATCAGCGTCATTCAAGGCCCTCCCGGGACAGGCAAGACGCAAACCATTCTGAACATCATCGCCAACATCCTCGTTGCCGGAAAAAAACTGTGTTGGTCGTCTCGAACAACAACTCGGCAACCGATAATGTGCTGGAAAAACTCATCAAATACGAGTTCGGTTTTCTTGCTGCGCCGCTTGGCAATTCGGACAACAAACAGCGCTTTATCGAAAACCAAGAGCGCGAAAAGCAGTATCCGAAAACTCTTGCATCTTGGCATGCCGCCGAGGTGAATCGACCTGAATTTCTCGAACGAATGAGATCGGCAGATTGAGCTATTGAATAATTTGTTCGCCAAGCAAGAACGACTCGCAATTGCTCGGCAGGAATTGCAGGCGTTGGAAACGGAACAGCAGCACTTCGAGCGTGAAATCGGGAATTCAGATTACAGAATCACCTTGCGAAAAAAACCAGTAGTATTCCACTCCTGACCCAACTGTGGTTCGATCTGCAACAATTCGCCGAAGATGCAACGATTCACTCCGGCTTTTTAGGCAATATACGACAAAAATTTCGCGGGGTTGCGATTCGGCTTCGCAGTCATCGGCTGCTCAAAGGGCTATCGCGCGACTTTTTCCGGCGCGACTTATCTGCTATTGTATCGGATTTACAGGCGGAACTTTACCATGCACGGCTCAAAGCATTGCGTGCCGAGATTGCAGCATTGAAGCCTACATCGCATCGCAGAATGCAGTGGAACAAACGAACCGGCTCTCCGGACGGTCGATGCAATATTTGAAAAACGAGCTTCATCGAAAATACGGAACCGACCATCCCAAGCCGATTTTTCGTTCCGACGATCTTTATTTCCATGCACAGGAGGTATTGAACGAATATCCCATCGTGTTGAGCACTACATTTTCAGCCCGTAGCAGTCTGTCGCCCAAAACGATTTACGATTACGTCATCATGGATGAAGCGTCGCAAGTGTCGGTCGAAACCGGTGCATTGGCATTATCTGTTGCCAGAAATGCCGTCATCGTCGGCGACTCTATGCAGTTGCCGAATGTCGTTACCCCTGAGGCTCTGCTCAAACTCGACGAAATATCCAGACAATTCGTCATCTCCCAATCCTACGACTGCGCCCGAAACAGTTTTTCTGGAAACTGTCTGCCGTACAATTCCCCGACATTCCGCAAACTCTGCTGAAAGAGCACTATCGTTGTCATCCGAAAATCATTGATTTCTGTAACCAAAAAAATTCTACGGTGGCAACCTCGTAATCATGACCCACGACAACGGCGAACCCGATGTCATTTGCGCCGTTAAAACGGTCGAAGGCAATCATGACCGCAACCACGTGAATCAACGCGAAATCGACGTCATCCGCGAGGAAGTACTGCCGACGCTTCCATACAAGGCCGAGGATATCGGCATCATAGCTCCTTACAATGCACAAGTCGATGCGTTGCGACAACAAATCGGTGTATCGGTAGACATCGCAACGGTGCATAAATTCCAAGGTCGCGAAAAGGATGCGATCGTCATGAGCATCGTCGATAATCAAATCTCCGATTTTGCCGACAATCCCAATCTGCTGAACGTCGCCGTATCTCGGGCCAAACAGAGATTCTGTCTTGTCGTGACCGGCAACAAACAGCAAAAGAACGGCAATATCGGCGATTTGCTGGCTTACATAGAATACAACAACTTCACCGTTACCGAAAGCAAAATCCATTCGATTTTCGACTATCTCTATAAGCAGTACACCGAGGCCCGAATGACTTATCTGGCCACGCGCAAACGGGTTTCCGAATACGATTCCGAAAAACCTGACCTATGCCTTGATTGATAATATTTTACACAACAATGCGGCAATGCGGCATCTTGACGTCGTATGCCATTTGCCTTTGCGAATGTTGATTCGAGATTTTTCACTACTCAACGACGTCGAACGCCGATATGCAGGGAATGGCCTTACACACGTCGATTTTCTGATTTACAACAAGGTCGGCAAACAGCCAGTACTCGTTGTCGAGGTTGACGGACACGAACATCACAAGTACGGTTCCCGACAAAAGGAGCGTGACATGATGAAAGACCGCATATTAGAACTCTACGGCATCCCCTACGAGCGACTGAGGACCACCGAAAGCAACGAACAGGAACGAATAAAAAGCAAATTGAAAGAAATTCTTCATATCGATAACATCCTGTCGGAAAATAATTTGCCGCGTATCTACAACGAAACTGACAATATTAACACAGTATAACAAGCATCTCTCATAAATTTATATATCGGACGATAACCTCTGCATAGCAACTATCGACGCAAAAAAAACGGAACCGCTCGAAAAGCGGCTCCGTCTCACTAACCTTAAACTTATCTATTATGAAAAAAATTGGGTAAGCGACTCATATCGCACCGCTACGACCGCCGTACCCTTGCTCGCTTCCGCACCTGGGGGATTGGGCAGGAGCTGGTCGTATGAGACTTACCCGATGCAAAAAAATAGGGATAAAAAAATACATTTCCCAACTTTTTATGTCATAAATAAGCTATTTATTTCTCATCCGGCTTCCGGAAATCCGATAAATAAACTTGTCATCAGGCTGGCTGTTTCGAACGCGTGCACGCCTTCGAGATACGAGACGATTCTCCTGCACGGAACCCGTATATGTAAAGCATGTCTTATTGGCCTGCTTTTACCATGCAGAACTTTTACTTTCCGATGCAAAAATTTCGAGAATATGTTGCCGAGGATTTCGTCGGAGCCGGCCGTTGTCAGAGACGTTCTCGGCGCAAGCGGGGGACAGCCATGGCCGTCAATCGATGTAATTCAATGCAAAGTAGGAGATATCGCCGTCTACGGAAGATATTTGAATCGGGCCGTCGTCCGCATACCGGAATATCTTGCGGTCGAAGCAGTAGAATATGTCATCGTCTGCCGACACATCGATTGCGGTTCCCCTGTATTTGTAATCCGGCGATGTCTCATACAAAAGTTCGTAATCGCGGAATATTTTGCCTGTCCTGTCCGTAAATCCGCTCAAACACATAATATAGACCGAACCGTTTCTGCGACAGCACGAAAGCGAGCTGACATTTCCCGCAAGTTTCATCGAGCCGGTTATCGACAGTGCCTTGCCGTCGAACCCGTAGGTGTTCAATAGTTGTTTTTGGAGGTCATGCACGAAAACGAATACACTGTCATTCTCATCCATTATGAGCGACGATGCCGATATATTGTACGGCACCCGATAACTCGACACCGTACCGTCTGTCGCATAGCGGGTCATTGCGGCGACGGATCCGCTGCCGTCATCGACACGGACCAAGGCGTAGACGGTTCCGTCAAGGGCTATCGACAGTCTGTTGTGCGAGGTCGAAATCACACCGTTCCATTGTTTGTTCTCGTCCACGACGACAATCGGTTGCCGCTGTACCGTGCGGTCGGGATTTATCGTTATCAATGTGGATTGAATGGCGATTGCCACATGGCCCTGCCGTGCGCAGAATGCGGTAATCTCGCCTGTTTCGCTTACGCGGTACAACTCCTCGCCATTCTTGTAGACAATCCTTGTATATTTTCCATTAATTTTTTCGCTGCCGACATGGTAAATATTCTTGCCGTCGGCGCAGGCATACAGGTAGCCGTCGTGGTTTTCGAAACTCCATGCGTCCCGATATGTTCCTCTTGTAAAGGTGCTGCTTGCTTGATAACAGAGCTCGAAAGTTTTCTGCTCCGCAACGATCACTTTGCAGCTTTCGGCATGCATCTCCTCCGAGCCATCATCTCCTGCTTTGGTGAGGGTTATCGTAACAAAAGTCTCGCCCGGGCCGACAGCCGTAACGTTGCCCTCTTCATCGACCGCAGCGACCTCCTTATTGTCGGAAGACCACTTGCGAACGTACTCTTCGGTCACCTCGGCTGGTTCGATTTTTTATGGGCAGATATATCTTGTCGCCCTGAAAGATTCGAAGCACGGGCCTGCCGTTCTCCATTTCGGCAGGAGAGAGGAACGATATAGATTTCAGATCGATGCACTTGACGCACCTTATCAGGCATGAACCGCTCGCGTCATCGACAGAAACGGTGATGGTCGTCTCGCCCTCTTTAAGCGGCGTAACCATACCCTCGGCATCGACGCTTGCCACTTCGTTGTCGCTCGACTTCCACAAAAGGGTCTTTTCGCGAGACGCCTTAGGCGAAATTTTCACGAATTGCGCCAACGGTCGTGCGGCGATTCGGTCTGCATCGACAGTACCGTCGGAGTTGTAATAGACATTGAAAACGAATTCGCTCTGTGTGAATGCAATGGTCGTTGCGACCGCCTTCTCGTCCGATTTTGCGCATGCCGTCATCATGAAAGACAATAGCGCGATAACAAATAATCGTTTCATTGGAGTAAGTTAGGTTTTTGGGGTTATCGTTTTCTATATGGGTGGAGATTATATCAGTTCTTGCGGGAGCTTGCCTTCCGTTTTTCCAATTCGAAATCCACGACTATGGGGCGGTGGTCGGAGGGGTAGTAGAAATTCGAGAGGCCGAGAGAGTCGCGCACCGGTTCTGTGTAGGTGTCGTAAACCACATCGGCGTTCGTTACGCATTCGAAAAGAGGGGGTGTGCAGTATACGAAATCTATCCTCGACTTGCCGGCCGTCGAGCCTGCGGAACTCGCCCTCGTGCTTTTCGGCCACCACGTCGATATAGGGCGTGTCCTGCAATACGTAGTCGTGAACCCACAGGCGGCTGTCGTTGTCAGGATAGCCGTAAATGTAGTTGTCCTTGCGCGAGCGCGAGTTGAAATCGCCCATCATCATCCACAACTGTTTGTCGGCATCGGGCTGCGTACCTATCGTATGCGTGCAGACGTATTCTATCTCCATGCGGCGGTAGGCGTCGCCTCCGTGTTCGGCGCGGCTCTGTTCGCGGTTCGCGGCCTCGAAGGCCCAAGCCTGCGGCCAAGTGTGCAGCGTCACGATGTTGATTCTGTTGCCGGCCACTTCGACACACGCCCAGCCCGCTCCGTGCGACACCACGCTGTCGGGGCGCTGCCCGACGATTCGCAGGACATTTTCGATGGGGTAGCGCGAAGTGATGACCTGCGGGTAGTTGTCTCGGTGTCCGCCCACGTACCAGTATTTATGTCCGTAGCGTGCGGCAAGTTCTGCCCAGCCGTCGGTCAAGTAGCGCTCCTTCGGGTCGAGTTTTTCGGCCGTGCCGCTTTTGTATATGGACTGCGCTTCGCACCACACGCATATGTCGGGCGACATGCTTTCGACCCACTCGACGAATCGGTCGTAGTTGCGGCACTGGTCGGCCCACATGCCGTTTTTGAATGTTCCAGTAAAGCAGGCGCAGATGCTCTTTGCCGCGTGCTGAACACGGCGTGGCGAGAAGAGCGGCGAGCGGCAGAAGGCACAATACGAAATTTCTGATCTTGACGTTCATGATATGGAATTCTAATGAATGTCAAAGTTAGAAAAACTATATATATTTGCATGTATTTTTCCCCGATTTATTATGTCCCCAAAAAGCAAAAAGGATTGTAATCTCCATTATTTCGGCGCTCGCGCTCGCATTCGCGGCTTTCACATGCGGCGTGTTTGTCGCCGCCAAGTCGCCGTGCGTAAAGGTCGGCGGCGAATTGCTCGTGCCCTCTCGTTCGACATATTCCGCGCTGCACGATTCCCTGTTTTTCGGACGGCAGAATCCGGTTCCGGCCCTTCTTCGATTTTTTTATGCCCGCCGCATAGGGCTGGACATGGACGAGGCGGTAAGGCCCGGAAGATATATTCTGCACGATACGATGAACTGCATACAGGTCGCCCGAATGCTGCGCTTGGGACAGCAGACTCCGAAAAACGTGGTTATAAACAACGCCCGCACCCCCCAGCAGCTGGCTGCCCGTCTGGCTTCGCAAATCGAGGCCGATTCGTCGCAGATAGCCTCCGTGTTGCTTTCGGACTCCGTGGCGCAGGCCCTCGGATTCGCTTCTCCGCTGGAAATGTTCGCCGTTTTCATTCCGGACACATATCAGATGTACTGGAATACCGAGCCGCTGCAAATCGTGAATCGCATGAAAGGCGAATGGGACAGGTTCTGGACGCCTCGGCGTTCGCAGGCTTCTGGCGCAAATACCCATGACGCGCATGCAGGCCGTAACCCTTGCCTCGATAGTTTACACAGAGACGCGCAAGACCGACGAGATGCCTGTCGTCGCGGGCGTTTATATAAACCGTCTGCACAAGGGCATGCTGTTGCAGGCGGACCCGACGGTGAAATACGCTACGGGTGATTTCAAGCTGCGCCGAATACTTCACAAGCATCTGAAAATAGATTCGCCTTATAATACCTACAAATATAAAGGGCTGCCACCCACCCCGATATGTATGCCTTCGAAGGCGGCGATAGACGCCGTGTTGAATTATTCGAAGCATAAGTACCTCTATTTCTGCGCACGCGAAGATTTCTCGGGCTATCACAATTTCGCCGAAACATACGCGCAGCACCGTCGAAACGCCCGCCGCTATTCGGCCGAGCCTGAACCGCAGGGGAATCAGATAGAACCCATATAACGAAAACTCGTAAAAATTTGGCGGTAATAAAAATTAGCCATATATTTGTAGTCGAAATAAAATTACATTTATTACAATTATGCAATCGACACGCGATTATCTGCTTAAATACGGAATCCGACCTTCCGTCCAGAGAATAGCCGTCATGAACTACCTGATGACCCACTCTACGCATCCGACCGTAGACGAGATTTATCTGGCGCTCATCGACGACATTCCGACACTTTCGCGTACCACTGTTTACAATACGCTGAAATTGCTGGTCGGGCACGGTGCGGTAGCGGCCATGGACATCGACCGTCAGTGCGAGAGGTTCGATGCCGACATATCGCTTCATGCGCACTTCATGTGCGACGAGTGCGGTTGCATAACGGATATTCCGGTGAGCGATGACGGTCCGTGGAGGGCCTGCGCTCCGCAGGGAAGTTCGATTCGCAGCATGAATATCAATTACAAGGGCCTGTGTGCAAGGTGCCTTGAAAACAAACGGAATTAAACCTTAATAAATAAAACGGAAAATTATGCACAAGAAATTCAGATGTACGGTATGCGGTTATATCCATGAGGGTCCCGCAGCTCCCGAGAAATGCCCCATGTGCGGTGTTCCGGCAAGCAAATTCGTTGAAATCGAGGAAAAGGACGGCGGTCTTACGTTCGTAGACGAGCATGTTCTGGGTGTGGCAAAAGGTGCGGATCCCGAAATCATGCAGGGTCTCAAAGACCATTTCATGGGCGAATGCACCGAGGTGGGCATGTACCTTTGCGATGAGCCGTCAGGCCGACCGCGAGGGTTATCCCGAGGTGGCCGAAGCCTTCAAGCGTTACGCATGGGAGGAGGCCGAGCATGCCGCCAAATTCGCCGAGTCTGCTCGGCGAGGTGGTTTGGGATACCAAGACCAACCTCTACAAGAGAATGAACGCCGAATCGGGCGCGTGCGAAGACAAAAAAACGCATCGCCACTCTGGCCAAGCAGCACAATCTGGATGCCATTCACGACACCGTTCACGAGATGGCCAAAAGACGAGGCCCGTCACGGAAAAAGGGTTCGAGGGCCTTTACAACCGCTATTTCAAGTAGTCTTTAATTAAGACCGAAACAAAGCAGGGGAGGCTCGATGCCGCATTCCCTGCTTTTTTTGTTGTCTTGACATCCGTATTCCGAGCGCCTGTCGTATGCGGTCGGACTGGTGGGCCAGAAACCGAAACACCCCGTACTGAAATATGTACGGGGTGTTTCGGTTCGGAGTAATGGAGCGCCGCGTTACTCCAATTCTACTACCGGAGCATCGTTGGCGACGGCTGTTCCCGTTTCGACCAACAGGCGTTTTACCACGCCGTCGTAGTCGGACGATATGTTGTTCTCCATTTTCATGGCTTCGAGAATGAACACATCCTGACCTGCTTTTGACCGTATCACCGACCTTTACCAAGTATTGCAGCACTCGGCCCGGCAGCGGAGCGTTCACCGTTTGGCCCGTTATGGGTTCCGGCTTCGGCTTTGCAGCCTCCTCGGCGGATTTCGCTTTTTCGATTTCAGCCTGCTTTGCGGCATGCGCTTCGCATTTGGTTTTGGTCAGAAAATCTTTTGCCACGAGCGGGAAGAGTTCCAGAAGCAGGACCTCCTTTTCGTTTTCGGCCAGTTTCACTCCGCCGCAGTTCTCCAATACGGGGTTGGGCTGCATCTGGTATTTGGTGGTGTCGTATGGCGTCTCCTCGCGGGTTCCGGCAATTTGCATGCGGAATTCGGGATTTATCTTTACGGGCGTATGTCCGTATTCGCCCTTCACTAAATTGACGAACTGTATGCTCTTGGTGGTATACATGGGCTTGCCGTTCTTGATGTCCATGGCGCAGTTCACTGCCTGCGCTCCGACTATTTGCGAGGTGGGCGTAACCAGAGGCGGCAGACCGGCATCGAGTCTTACGCGCGGAATGAGCGCCATGGCCTGCGGCAGAATATCCTCGTTTTTGAGAGCTTTGAGCTGTGCGACCATATTGGTGTACATGCCGCCCGGGACCTCGGCCTCTTGAACGACCTTGTTGGGCTTCGGGAATCCGAAATAGGCCTCTATCTTATGACAAGCCTCTATCAGGGCCTCCTCGTTTATCTCGACGGCGGCTTTCACGGCACGGTCGAATTCCGCATCTATCTCGGCGGGCAGTGAGTCGGTCAGAGGGTTGAACGGCTTTGGAATCTGCTTCACGGCGTCGTAAGCCTCCAACTCCTTTCGTATGACGGCCAGCTCGGCATTGATTTTGGCTACGGCCTGCATGTCGATGTCTATTTCCACACCCATTTTCTTGCAGAAGATGTATATCAGTTCGATTGCCGGTGCCGCCGGACCTCCCGCGAAGTTCCAGATATTGGTATCGACGATATCTACGCCAGCGGCGATGGCCGAAACGACCGACGCCAGACCGTACCCGGGAGTACAGTGGGTGTGGAAATCCACCGGAACCGTCAGACTGTCCTTGAACCGTTTTACCAGATTGTAAACGCGGCGCGGAGGGATAAGGCCGCTCATGTCCTTTATCGTAATCATGTCGGCTCCGAGCTCAGCCATTTGTCGGGCCTTGTCCAGAAAATACATGTCCGTGAATACGGGCTGCGGGTTTTTCTTGCCGCGCAGCTTGTCCCACAGCGACAGAGGCGGGTACTTCGGGTCTATGGTGTAGCATACCGCGCAGTCGGCGATTCCTCCGTACTGTTTGACGTATTTGACGGTCGATTTTACATTGTCCACGTCGTTCAGGGCGTCGAAAATGCGCATGATGCCCAATCCCGACTCTATGGCGTTGCGGCAAAAAAACCGTCGATGATTTCGTCGGTGTATGGACTGTATCCGAAAAGGTTGCGGCCGCGCGAAAGGGCCGTCAGAAATGATACGTCGCCTACGGCTGCCTTGATTTTTTCCAAACGTGTCCACGGGTTTTCGCCCAAATAGCGCATCACCGAATCGGGCACCGCTCCGCCCCATACTTCCATGGCATAGAACTTCGCATCTTTATAGTATGGGAGCACTCTGTCGATTTGCTCCTGCTTCATTCTGGTTGCGAAAGCGGACTGCTGCCCGTCGCGCAGGGTCAAATCCCTAATCTTCAATTTTCTCATAATACTATTTTTCATTTAACATACTTGGCAAATCCAAATGTAAGGATAATTTCCGTTTCGGCAAAACACCCTAAAATTTGCTTTACTCCTCGTATCCGAAGCGGTGCAGCGATGCCGCATCGTCGCGCCAGCCGTCGGAGACTTTGACTTGCAGTTGCAGAAACACTTTCTTGTCCAGAAAACGCTCCAAATCGAGGCGTGCCTGTGTGCCGACCTTTTTGAGCATGCTGCCGCCGCGGCCTATGATAATGCCCTTTTGGGATTGTCTGCTGACGTATATGGTGGCCGATATGCGGTCTATTTCCGGCTGTTCCTTGTATTCGTCCACAGAAATCTCGACGCAGTAGGGTATCTCCTTGTCGTAGTTGAGCAGTATCTTTTCGCGGATGATTTCCGATGCGAAAAACCGCAGGCTTCGGTCAGTGAGCGTATCTTTTGGGAAAATACGGCTCGCCTTCCGGAAGCAGCGACAGGATTAGCGGAAACAGTCCCCCGACATTGAATCCATTAAGTGCCGAGACGGCGACCGTTTCGGCATCGGGCAGCATCTCGTGCCACTTTTGTATGAGCTGCTCGACCTGCTCCTGCGTGGCGAGGTCTATCTTGTTGATGACGACGATTGTCGGTATGCCGCTGTTTTTGATTCTGTCAATAATCTCTCCGTCGCGCTGCTGCACGTCCTTCTCCACCGTGTCGGTGACGTACAGAATCACGTCGGCATCCAGCACGGCTCCCTGCACCTGACGCATCATGGTCTGCTGCAACCGGTAGTTCGGCCGGAGAATGCCCGGCGTGTCGGAGTACACTATCTGGAAATCCTCGCCGCTGACCACGCCCATTATGCGGTGGCGCGTGGTCTGTGCCTTGGACGTTATGATGCTCAGCCTCTCTCCGACCAGAGCGTTCATTAGCGTGGACTTCCCGACGTTCGGACTGCCCACGATGTTTACGAAACCCGACTTGTGCATTCTACAAATGTATTGCGGCCCCCGTCGCAGCTTCGGCAGCTTCCATTACGGCTTCGTTCATGGTCGGGTGTGAGTGTATCGTGCGGGCCAGAATGTGGGCCGTGGCGCCTAACTTTTTGGCCAGCGTAGGCTCGGCAATCATCTCCGTTACGTTCATGCCGACCATGTGGGCGCCGAGCAGCCGTTCGGAGTCCTCGTCGAAAAATGAGTTTTTACGAACCCGTCTCTCTGGCCTGCCGCCGTAGCCTTGCCGGATGCCGTGAACGGGAACTTGCCTATTTTGATTTTTGTATCCCGCCTGTTCGGCCTGCCGCTGCGTAAGACCCACCGACGCCACTTCGGGCGAGGTGTATACGCACGAGGGGATAGTGGAGTAGTCCACCGGTTCGGGATTGAGCCCGCAAATCTTTTCCACGCAGCAAATGGCCTCGGCCGATGCTACGTGCGCCAGTGCCGCAGACGGCACCAAATCGCCTATCGCATATATGCCTTCGACCGACGTCCTGTAAAAACTCGTCCACCGGAATCTTGTCCTTGACCGTCTGTATGCCGACCGTTTCCAGTCCTATATTTTCCGTATTGGTCTTTATGCCCACGGCCGACAGAACCACGTCCGCCGAGAGCGTCTGAGCCCCTTTCTTGCCTTCGACCTCTACCGTACAGCCTTCTTCCGAAACCGTTACGCTTTTTACGGCCGTGGAGGTCATCACCGTTATGCGCATCTTGCGGAATGCCCGCTCCATGGCAGCGCTAACCTCTTCGTCTTCCAGCGGCATCAGGTTGGGCAGATACTCTACCACGGTGACTTTCACGCCCAGCGAAGCGTACAGATAGGCGAACTCGCTGCCTATTGCGCCCGAACCGCAGACTATCATGCTCTGCGGCAGCTCGGTGAGCGTAAGCGCTTCTCGCGAGGATATGATGCGGCGGCCGTCCACCGGCATGAAAGGCATCTGACGGGGCCGTGCTCCTGTCGCGAGTATTATATGTTCCGCCTCGATGAGACTTTCTCCCTGTTCGGAGGTTATTTTCAACCGTCCCTTGCCTGCCAGTTCGCCCCTGCCGTGCAGCACGTCCACATTGTTCTTTTTCAGCAGGAAGGCCACGCCCTTGCTCATGGTTTCGGCCACGGCTCTGCTGCGTGCCACGATTTTTTCGGCATTTGCCACCGGAGTGCCCTCCAAATCTATTCCGTAGCTCTGCGCCGAGGTCGCATAGTGATATACCTGTGCGCTTTTGAGCATGGCTTTCGTCGGGATGCAGCCCCAGTTCAGGCACACGCCTCCCAAGTCGGCCATCTCCACTACGGCCGTTTTCTTTCCGAGTTGTGCGGCGCGGATTGCGGCGACGTATCCACCCGGTCCGCTGCCCACTACTGCGATATCGTATTTCTCTGTCATAACAATATATGTGTGTTTTTTTCTACTTTGCTTTCAATGTTCCGTCGTCGCCGGCCGCAACAGCGCGTTTCCACTTCTCGCCGTAGCCCGGGAAGAGCGGCTGGGCTGGAATGTTGCGCCCGTAGCCGTTGTCTTCGAATCCGTTTTCGGTTTCGCGCTTCACGTTGCCGTCGATATACTTGACCAGCAGATATTTGTCCAATGCCGACCATCGGTCGAACAGCTCCTGAGCCGTGTTTACCGAGTAGTCGGTGAGGTATTTCACCGCTTTGCCGGGTTTCATTTCGGAGGCGGCCGCATCGATTCTATCTATCTGCTCGATTCTTGCGTTCTCCCATTCGTCCACGGCCTTGCGCACATCGGCCCCTATGGCGTCGTAGCGCAGGTAGGCGAAGTTGGCGATGCGGTTTACGAGCCAGAACATCGAACTTTCGGAGTACTCGGTCATGTGTCCGTTATTCTCCGACAGGCACCATGGCACGCGCAAGGTGCTGCAATATATGGGCGTGAGCGGCGAAGTCGCGGCGTCGTCCACTCCGAACCAGAGCACTCCGCCGATGCGGTCGTCGAGCCACCCGCGGGCTTGGGCCGTAAACCAGAATCCGGTCTGCTGTGTGGCCGTGGCACGTTCGTTCAGATACTGCACTCCGTCCACTTCGAAATTCATCGGACGCCAGCGGTAGGGCAGGGCGTGTCCTCCGGCGCCGATGTCCCTGCGCATATCCATAGGAGTGTCTTCGTAGTGGTTCCTCATGCAGTCGAAAAGCTGTTTTGGCGTTATCTTTTCGGTCGGTTTAACCCAAAGCGGCATTCTGTTTTCGGGATTGTAGCCCATCGCATAATCCGTGTATGCCGACATTCCGTCGGCCACACGATTGAAAAAGCTCCAAACGCGGGCTTCGCAGCCGCGCAGTGCGCCGAAATCGAGCGGGCAGTACGTGTCGCAGAAGCTGAAATCTTCGTCCGACCCCTCGTAGAGGCCTTTTTCGCGGGCGAAAGTTATGACGTCGGGCGCGTACATGCAGTTTTCGGGGTCGTCGAGCGGGAACTGCGCTATGCGGGACTGGTTGGCATGACCGCTTACGTATCCGTCGGGAATGCGCCGAGCCACCCATACGATACCCTTGTCGGCATTTTCTCCGTTAATGATGCGGCACCCCTTGCCGATGAGTTCCATAATCCATGCCTCGTTTTTGTCGGCAATCGAAAACGACTCGCCCGACGAACAGTATCCGTACCGAGAAGCCAAATCTACAATCACTCCGATTGCTTCGCGGGCTGTGGCGGCACGCTGCAAGGCTATGTATATCAAGGAGCCGTAATCCATTATGCCGGTGCTGTCGTAGAGTTCGGACCGCCCTCCGAAAGTGGTCTCGGCTATGATGAGCTGCTTTTCGTTCATGTTGCCGACCGTGGAGTAGGTTTGCGGAACCTGCTCTATGAGACCCAGATATTTGCCGGTGTCCCACTCGTAGACGGGCAGCATCGTCCCTGCCTTGTATCCGCGCCGCGGGGCATTGTATTTGTACAGAGCGCCGTAGAGCCTGATGAGAATCGGCGGCGTAGGTGACCATGACGCTGCCGTCCGACGAGGCTCCGCGCGTGACTATGAAGTTGGTGCACGCCTCGGCGTCGGGAGCGGAATACAGGCACAGGGCGGCTAAAAAGTATCGAAAATCGTTTCATAAACTGACTCATTTTCGACAAATGTACGGTTTTTTCTTAATTTTTGCACAAAGTCGAATCCATTAAATACGGTTTTTGCAATGTTCATTTTGATGACCTCTCTGGGCGGTGCTATAATGGAGGTGGTGTACCTGCTCGGCGCGTTATGCGGAATTTATTTCATCTGGGGAACTCTTTGCCTTGAAGACCTCCATAAGCCTCGTGTGGCGGATTGCGATAGCCGTCCTGATACTGTGCACCTCGTGGGTCGGACTCGCCGCATACTATTTCCTTGTGCGGGACAGAATATGATTCGAACTCAGGTCCGAAGCCGGAAAAGTAATAAAACAGTTTTAGACATGCCGATAGCAGACAAGATAACTTCGCTTAGAGAATCGCTGCCCGAGGGCGTAACCCTTGTCGCAGTATCCAAGACCCACCCCGCCGAGGCGGTGCGCGAGGCATACGATGCGGGCCAGCGTATTTTCGGGGAGAACCGTCCGCAGGAGATGCGCGACAAGCATGCGGTGCTTCCCGACGACATACAGTGGCATCTGATAGGTCACCTTCAAACTAACAAGATAAAGTACATCATCGGATTCGTGAGCATGATTCACTCCGTGGATTCCGCTTCGCTGCTCTCCGCTCTCGATGCGCAGGCGGCCAAACATGGCAGGACAGTGGACGTGTTGCTGGAAATACACATCTCCTCGGAGAGCAGCAAGGAGGGCTGGCAGTACGGCGAACTCGTGGAGTGGCTGCGCGGCGGCGAATGGAAGCGTCTCGGAAACATAGTTTTTCGCGGCGTGATGGGCGTTGCGACCAATACGGACGACAAAAGCGTGATTCGCAGTGAGTTCTCGCGGTTGAGAGAAATGAAAGACAGCCTTGCCGCCGAGTTTTTCGGAGAGCGGTTCGACACCGTATCCATGGGAATGACATCGGATTATGCGGAGGCCGTCGAGTGCGGTTCGACCATGGTGCGCATCGGGTCGCTGATTTTCGGGGCGCGCGACTACTCTTCGGCAGCAAAATTGTAATGCTGCATAGAGTAGAACAATGAAATCGAACGTATGAACGACCGAAAAGGCTTTGCACAATCGATAGAGACTTCCTATATGGGCATGCGGTTGTCCGGTCCGGTTATCGCGAGCAGTTCGCCCCCTTACCGCATCGGCCGATTCCGTGGCGGAACTCGCGGCTGCGGGCGCAGGGGCCGTAGTGCTCAAATCCGTTTTCGAGGAGCAGATTGCGGGGCAGGCCGCCTCGCTGGAAAAATATTCCGACTATCCCGAGGCGCAGCAGTATCTGAACCGCTACATGGAGGGCGATTATGTGAACGGTTACATAAACCTTGTCAAGGAATTGAAGAAGCGGGTGAACATTCCGGTCATAGGCAGCATCAACTGCCACACGGCGGGCCGCTGGGCGGAGTATGCCGCAGCTCTCGAAGATGCAGGTGCCGACGCCATAGAACTCAACATTTTTCTGCAACCTGTTTCGCCGGAGCAGAGCGGTGCCGAAATCGAATCCGCATATCTGGACATAGCCGCCGCAGTGACCGAATCTGTGACTGCGATTCCCGTTGCTGTCAAGCTGGCGCCGCATTTCACCAATCCGTTGAATGTGATAACCTCGCTGCGGGATCGCGGCGTAAAGGGCGTCGTGCTGTTCAACCGCATGTTCGAACCGCAGATTCAAATCGACACCATGCAGCTTACGGCGGGCGACCCGCTCAGCGCTCCGGCCGAGCTTCGTGCATCGCTTCGCACCGTGGCTCTGTGCAGTGCTAAGGTCGAGGGCGTGGATATTTCGGTTTCGACGGGCGTGCATGACCATGCGGACGCGATTCGCTCCCTTTTGGCCGGAGCGACGACGGTTCAGGTGTGCACAGCGCTTTATAACAACGGTATAGGATACATCTCCGATATCAATGCCGGCATAGCCGACTGGATGAACGGACACGGCTACCGTTCGATAGAGGATTTCCGTGCGAGGATGAATGCCCACGCGGCAAAGGACGGCGGGATGTATTACCGCACCCAATACATGCGTTACTTCCCTGAATAGACGAAAAAAAGGCTTTCGACACCGTTTCCCGTGTCAGACAACAAGACTCACGGCAACCGGACGATTGACCGCGACCGTGTTTTCAGTTGAAGATGCGCGAATGCCGCGAGCGGCAGAGGTAGCTCCTGCGGTCTATTTTACCCTTAACTTGCGTCCTATGCGCAGGACCGAATTGCGCGTCATGCCGTTGAGGCGGCACAGATTGTCTACGGTGGTTCCGTTGCGCCGTGCAATCGACGACAGGGTTTCGCCCGAACGGACCGTGTGGTAGGCCATTACCGGCTCTGCGGCTTTTTTCTCCTCTTGGGCGATTGCAGCGCTTATCTCTTCGTCGGTCTTGCCTCCGTTTTGGGCGATGAAGGCATTCACGTCGAAGTCGTCGCCGTCTTCCAGACCTTCGGTCGCACGCGAACGTATGTTGAAGAACGATTTTTCCAAGACGAAAGTCTGATAGCGCAGACTGCCGCTCTGGAAATCTATTATCCGTTGCGGGTCGAATGTCTGGTCGCAGTATCTGACTTCGAAATGCAGATGCGGACCGCGGCTCCGGCCTGTGCTTCCGCCGTATCCGATTATCTGGCCGGCCACCACCCAGTCGCCTGCCTTTACGTTGCGGCGCGAGAGGTGTCCGTAATATGTTTCCAAACCGTTCGGATGACGCACTATTACCAGATTGCCGAATCCGCCGCTGTTGTATCGCGAGTAACGCACCCGTCCGTCGAAAAAGCTTTGCGGCAATCGGTGCTCCCTGTTTTTCAGGGGCACGTCCACGCCGTTGTGGTTGCGCCGTCCGCGCGGGCCGTAACGCGAGATTATGGTTCCGGTCAGCGGAACGCGGAACTCGTCCAATGAACCGATGAGCCGCACGTCCACGGTCTCGGGCAGGCTCTGGTAGCTTATGCTCTTATAGGAAAAGACATTTGCCGTGTCCCAATGTTCGCGGTATATTTCGCTTTGCTGCAACTCTTCGGCCGCCGTGTACAGATATGAAAACGTGTTGTCGGCGTAGACGACTATCTTTACATCGTCCCGCTTCGTCGCTACGGTATCCACCGGCGTGCGGGGAATATCCTTGCGGCGCAGTGTGTTGGTGGTCCACTGTCCGAAACTCTCTGCGAACGCCAGCACGCCCAGCAGAGTCAAAATCGTCTTTCGCATATTCTTTGTCATAACGGAATTTTTGCTGCTTGTCACTTGTCCGGCTATTTATCTTACGTTCGCTATGCTTATTATGTCGGCGAATACGCCTGCGGCCGTAACGTCCGCACCTGCGCCGTAGCCCTTTATCTGCATCGGATATTCCCTGTAACGCTCGGTGGTGAGAAGTATCACGTTGTTGCTGCCGTCGAGCTGGTAGAATGGCGATGAAGCATCCACTTCCCTGAGTTCAACGTCGGCTTTTGCCGCCTTCCATACGCGCCACGAAACGCCATTTGCGTCCCGATTGTTCGAGCCTTTTTGCGGCGCGTCTCGAACTCTGCGTCCAAGTCTCCGATTCTGCGCCAGAAATCCTCCGTCGAGCCTTCGAAATACTCCGAGGGGATGAACAGATTCTTTTTCACGTCCCGCTGCTCTATGCGGTAGCCCGCCTCGCGCGAGAGAATCACCAGTTTGCGAATCACGTCCGTGCCGCTCAAATCTATGCGCGGATCCGGTTCGGCGTAACCGGCCTCGCAGGCCCTGCGTATCGTCTCGCTCAAAGGTACGCTTTCGCTCATCTCGTTGAAAATGAAGTTGAGCGTTCCCCGAAACCACGGCCTCTATTTTTCAGAATGCTGTCGCCGCTGCCCCGCAAATCGTTTATGGTTTTGATAATCGGTAACCCCGCACCTACGTTCGTCTCGAACAGATATTTCACGGCGCGTCTCGCGGGCCGTGGCTTTGAGCCTGCCGGTAGACGTCGTAGCTGCCAGAGGCCGCAATCTTGTTGGCCGCCACCACCGATACGTTGTGTTCCAGCAGCGTGCGGTACAGCGAGGCTATGCTTTCGCTTGCGGTGCAGTCCACGAACACGGAGTTGAAGATGTTCATTCTCAGTATCTGGTCGCGGAAAGCCTCGGGCGAAGATACGGTCTGGGAACTTTCCAGAAGATGTGCGTAGTCGTTCAGGTCGATTCCTTCGCGGCATGTTATGTAGCGTTTGGAGTTGGATATGCCCACCACACGTATCTGCAATTTGTTCTCCGCCATGAAGCGCGGCTGCTGACGGCGTATCTGTTCGAGCAGGCTGCCGCCGACGGTCCCAACCCCTGCAAGGAAAATGTTGAGTACCTGATATTCCCACAGGAAGAACGAGTCGTGTATGACGTTTATGGCTTTTTTCAGGTGTTCGAGCTCGATTACGAACGAAATGTTGGTCTGCGAGGCGCCCTGCGCACATGCGATTACATTGATACCGTTGCGGCCCAGAGTGTCGAACAGACGTCCGGCAACGCCCGATGTATGACGCATTCTCTCGCCCACTATGGCCACGGTGGCCAGATTCCCGTCCGTGCGGATTTCGTTGATTTCGCCCATGCGTATCTCTTCGGCGAATTCGTGCGAGAGAACCTCCACGGCTCTCGGTGCGTCGGCATTGGGCATGCCTATGGATGTGGTGTTCTCGCTCGATGCCTGCGAGACGAAGAACACGCTTATGCCGCAATCGGAAAGCGCCCGGAATATACGCTTGTTGATTCCTATCACGCCGACCATGCCCAAACCGCGAATCGTGACTAATGCCGTGTCGTTAATCGAGGAGATGCCTTTTATCACCTTGCTGCGTTCGCTCCGCTCTCCGTAGGCGTCGGAGCTGATGCGCGTACCTTCGCCCGACGGATTGAACGTATTTTTGACCTGTATGGGAATGTCGTTGTGGTATACCGGAAAAATCGTCGGAGGGTAGATGACTTTCGCTCCGAAGTTGCAAAGTTCCATGGCCTCGACGAACGTAAGGCGTTCGATGAGGTAGGGGTTGCTTATGATTTTGGGATCTGCCGTCAGAAAGCCGTCCACGTCGGTCCATATCTCCAACACTTCGGCTCCGAGCGCCGCCGCCACGAGCGAAGCGGTATAGTCCGACCCGCCGCGGCCCAAGTTGGTGGCGTCGCCCGTCCGCGCATCCGAGGCGATGAAACCGCCCATTACGGTAATGCCGTTCAGCGGGCCGAGATTCTCGCGTATGAGACGTTGCGTCAGAGACTGGTCCACTGCATGCTTGCCGTAGTATGGATGCGTCTTTACGACCGTGCGGGCGTCGAGGTGTCGTGCTCCGCGAATGGCCCCGCCGACGATGACGGACGAGAGCCTTTCCCCGTAGCTGACTATCGCGTCGCGCGTCCTGTCGGACAAATCGCCGATGAGAAACACTCCGTTGAGAATCTTTGAAAGTTCGTCGAGCATGCCGCCGACCGTCCGGCTGACGGAGTCGCGATTCTGCGGCAGCACCGCGTCGGCGATTATTCGGGTGTGGCGGTCCGCTATGCGCCGGAAACCCTCCGTGTAACTTTCGTCGGACGATGCGGCCGCGCGTGCGGTCGAGAGCAGCAAATCGGTGATGCCGCTGCATGCCGAGACCACCACGACTGCATCCTCGGTGCATGATTTCACTATTTCCTTTTAACCCTGCCGAGAGCATCGGCATCTCCTACCGACGTTCCGCCGAACTTCATAACTTTCATACGGGTGCGAGTATAAATTTTTATTTAGGAACAAACATGCAATATTACGAAAAAAACGGCCGTATATTCAAAAATCCGGCGCCATTCCCTGCCGTTTCCGGAACGAGCAGCCGTGTCCGCCGAGCCTGCCGTTCAGTTTTTTTCGGCCGATAAAAACGGAGCAGCAATAGCTGCTCCGTTTGACCGAAACTTTTCCGGAAGGAAAAATGCTTACTCCGCCAGAGGAGTTACGCTTACATAGGATTTGCCTCGAGGCCTTTTTTTGGTGAATTCCACCGTGCCTGCCGTCAGAGCGAACAAAGTATGGTCTTTGCCCATGCCTACGTTTTCACCCGGATTGTGGACCGTACCTCTTTGACGAACGATGATGTTGCCCGCCTTAGCGTACTGACCGCCGAAAAGTTTTTACGCCGAGTCTCTTGCTTTTCGGACTCACGGCCGTTCTTCGAACTACCTACACCTTTTTTGTGTGCCATCTCTTTTCAGTTTTTAAGTTAAGCAACGATTTCTTCGATGAGTATCTGGGTGAGATACTGACGGTGTCCGTTCAGAACCTGATACCCTTTTCTTCTTCTCTTCTTGAACACCAGGACCTTGTCGTCTTTCAGGTGTTTGAGAATCTTGGCGTTTACCGAGGCCCCTTCTACAACAGGTGTGCCTACCTTGACCTGACCGTCGTTATCCGTTAGCAGAACCTTGTCGAAGCTCACCGAGGCGCCTTCGTCCTCTTTAAGACGGTGAACATAGAGCCTTTTGCGACCTTTCTCAGCCTTGAATTGCTGACCTGCTATCTCTACAATTACGTACATTATTACAATGCGTTTACATGGATTTTGGGAGACAAAGATACGGCTTTTTTTCTTTGCCGCAAATATTTCGCGTCTTTTTATGATACTGCCGGCATCTTTTGCATGCAGTTTGTTTTTGCCTCCCTGACAGAAAAACACGTTCGAGGCCGCGCCCCGACGAATTTTTTTTTCGATTGCGTCATGAAAATACTTCTTGCCGGAGAAGACAGGCTTCATGTCTCCGTTTTGCGGACGTTGATGTCCGACATGAAAGTGCAGTGCGACGTGGCCCCGACGCGGTCGGCCTTCGCACGCATGGCCGCTACGGGCGCATACGGAATAATAGTGTCGCTTTTCACCGAACCTTTTCTGGACGGCAGCGATTTGGCCCATACGATACCGGAGCGCAGCATAGGCTCTCCTGCCATATTCGTACTGTCGTGGTCGCAATGCGAGTCGTGCGTGATGAGCCTTTACGAAAGCGGCGTGGATCAGTTTTTCTCCCTTCCTTGCGACATGAACCGGTTTCGCGGCCGGCTGGCCAGATACCTCAACAGATTCGGACCATGAACGCGGCCGTACTCGCCATAATCGCCGCATGCGCGGCCCTGTATGCGGCCGCCGCTGTCCGGACTCTTATGTACGGGGCGTCCGAACGCAGCCGGAGGCGGAGACGTGACCGGTTGCAGGATGCGTATCTGCTCGCTCTCGCCGAGTATCTGTCCGGTCCTGATGCCGGCCGTGGCGAAGTGCGGTTTCCGCAGAGCAGGGGCCGGCGCGGCAAGATGATTCTGGCCGAGGCCATAGCCGCTTTCGCGGAGATGAACTGCGGCTATGACTGCGCGGCCATGCACAAAATCGTTACGGACAACGGTGTGGATGCGTTTCTTGTCAGGCGAATAGCCCGTTCGCGTTCGTGGAACAGGGTGCGTTACATGCGCCTTTTTGTCTCTTACGGGAGCGAGACCATCTCTGCTTCCGCGCATCAAGCGTCTGGAAGATTCGCCGGATGCCTACGTGTCGCTCTTCGCCCTGATTATACGGATAAGTTCCGCACCCGAACAGACGATTGCCGCCGTCCGCGAATTTTCGGGCGCAATGTCGCATCGGGTTCTCTCCGAGATAATGCTCCGTCTGTGGCGCGGATTCATCCCAGTCGCTTACGAGCCGATGATATGCTCTGACAATGAAAATCTCAAACTGCTGGGTATCTACATAATCCGTTTTTTCGGCATAGAGGAGGCGCAGAATATTCTCTATGCGCAGCTCGACAGTCCGAACGGAGCGGTGCACGACGCCGCCCCTGTACACGCTGGCAATCATGAAAAGTTCCATGACGCGCAAATGCGTCGTGCAGAGCGTTGCCGGAATGTCGTTTTTTTCCAGCGGCGGCGGTTCTACAAGTTCCTTTGCGGCGGAGGGGGTACTCGACCCGTTCGCTCTCGGCGCTGCAATCGGCCGAAACGGATTCCCGTCTGGGCGGGTACATGGAGAGTCTGGTAAATTCGTACAAGAAAATGCTTGGATAGAGTCATGATGGATGTCGTAGTCAATGTAATCGCTGTTCTGGCCATGCTGTGGTGCGCGGTGCGCCTGCTTAAAACCGGCCTCGGAGTGCGAGCGCTGAACCTTTCGCGGCGCAAGGACACGGTGCTTCGAAACATGAGGGGTCGCAGCGGCGTTCCCTCGTCCGAGCACGGCGTTTCGGTTATTGTAGCAGGTATGCCTACGCAAAAAAAGGCTTGGAGCGGCTCATGGGTCTGGATTTCGACAATTACGAGGTGGTGGTCGTGGCCGATTTGCTGGCAGAGGAACATTCGCCGAAGACGCTTCACCGCTACTCCATGACGCGGGTGAACGTCCCCGTTTCGGCCGAACTGCCGTGCGAGTCCCTCCGCATGCTTCTGCGTTCGCGCCAGAGACGATATCGCCGATTGGTGATTGCCGATTGTGCCGCACCGCTCTGCGTGGCGCTCAACTGCGGCATTGCCGTATCGTCGTTCGGCAGGGTCTTGGTCATAGATTCCCGTACATGTCTGGCACGTGAGGCGCTCCTGCGAATGGATGCCGAGTTCGAATCCTGTACGGACGGTATGGTCTGCGCCGTGTCGGCACCGGTCATAGACCCCGCCGCGTTCGGCTGCGACACGGCTGTGGAGATAGTGGCGGGCGAATACGGCCGCAGGATTTCGATGATAGACCGCGACTACGCCATAAGTACCGGAGGATTCTCCGACGGCGAGGACTGCATAGCCCGCATGCTTGCAGAGTTGAGCGATATTCCGGGGCTCAAACTCTCCGCCGTGCCCACTCCGCTGGCCACAGGTCCGGCCGGCGGGGGAACGTTCCGCATAGGCAACGCCCGTATAACCGTATACCTGCTTCTGTGTATCGCTGCGGTGGCTACGCTGCTGTCCGTACTCGCCCGCCGCTGGGATTTGATAATCACGCTTCTGCTCATCCTGTGTATGCTCTATGCGGCCATGGCGGCAGTTGGAATGCTTTCCATTTCGGCCCTTAGAAGCCTTGCAGGGCCGTATCCGCTCGGTAAAACGCTTCTTGAACCGTTCGTCTATCCTTTTTATCCGCATAAAGGGTCATTAATGGAAAATTTCTCCAAGTCGTAAATTCTTGCTAACTTGCCTACCTGAAAAATTATCGAGTGTCGATGTCAAAACGAATCGGACTGCTGATTGCGTTCGCCATAACGGCGGGCATGGTCTGGGCGGCGGAAAAGAATACAGTCAAGATAGAACCTCTCGGAGGGGAAAAATGGTGGGGCGTTTTTCGTCGGTCGCACTCCGGCCGAGCCTTTTCTTCAATCTTTCTCGGTGAATACGGCCGAAAGTTCGGCGGACTGCGACAAGGTGCCGATGCTCATATCATCGTCGGGACGCTACCTGTGGAGTTCGTCGCCGGTCGAGGTGCATTTCGACGGCAAGACGTTTGCAGTCAGCTCATCGGACGAAAAACTGCAAATCCGTCGCGGAGGCCGCACGCTGAGGGAAGCGTATCTGGCCTGCCGTCACAATAACATGAAAGAAGAGCTGTCCGGAACATGTTCCGCTGAATTGTTCTCCGGCCTTATATACGAGACGGAACTCGAAATAGGGTGCATGCAGGACTATCGGACCGTTTCGGATTATGCCGACAGGATTGTCCGCGAGGGCCTGCCTGCCGGATATATCGTTTTGGCCGACGGCTGGCGCACGTCCGGCGGAGATTACGATTTCGACCGCACGCTCTATCCCGACCCGAAGGCTTTCGTGGATGCGCTCCACGGGGCCGGATTCAAAGTCATGCTTACCGTAACTCCCTATCTGCCGGCTTCGGGGCGCGCTTATGTGACCTGCCGAGACGAATGGTTGCTGCTGACGGACGGGAATGCGGAGCCGTTGCTCGTCAAATGCGACGACGGAATACATGCGGTTGTGGACATAACCGACTTGCGGTCGAGGCAGAAGATGCTCGAAGATTTGCACCGAATCGAGACGCAGTACGGTGTAGACGGATTCCGCTTCGACTGTCGGGCCATGCAGACGGCCGGAATGCCGCCAGCCGAAGCTGCCGGTTTTATGAACGTGTGGCGGGAGCTAGGCAAAAATTTTAGGGTTCATGAAACCGTTGCCTGCGCCGTGACATGCGATGCGTCCGGAGCCTCGTCGCTGCACGATTTCCTGAATGACGTGATAAACTCCTCGCTGGTCGCCACGGATGCGGCATATACGCCCGCTGCCGAGTGGAGATACGAAAGCCAGAACCAACTGCTGCACGTCATGCAGATTGCTGCCATGATGCCCCTCGCCGCGCATACCTTACGCCCCGTGGAGAATTTCGGATAAAAATCTATACGCCCAACTTAAAAACACGCTTCTGCTCCGCGCATCGCTGTGCGAGTACGTCTCGCGCACGGTCGCCGAGTCGAACCGCACCGCCGAACCTGTCGTCAGGCATATGGAGTACCAGTTCCCGCGCAGCGGATTCGCCGACTGCGACAACCAGTTCATGCTGGGAAACAGGTACCTCGTCGCTCCGCCGCTGGACGAAAGCCCGCAGCGCATGGTCCGTCTGCCCAAAGGAGTGTGGACCGACATGAACGGAAAGCGCTACAAAGGTCCGGTAGTGGTAAACGCATCAGCACAGGACGGACGTATGATATGTTTCGAATTGCAAACCAAATAAACGACATGGACAACAGACTCGTACTTACACGGCAGCAACGCGAATACCTCCTGCCCAAAGCCTACAACGCCGCGGTGCGTGCCGGAGAGATTATTCTGGATATATATTCGCGCAAGCAGGACTACGACATAAATCTCAAAAGCGACAACACTCCCATTACTCTTGCCGACCGCCTTTCGCACTCTTTAATCAAAGAGTATCTGGCCCAGACGCGCATTCCGCTGCTGAGCGAGGAGGGCCGCCAGATGCTGTTCGACGAACGCAAGGACTGGGACATGTTCTGGATGGTGGATCCGCTCGACGGTACGAAGGAGTTCATCAAGGGCAACAACGAATTTACGGTCAATATCGCACTCATGGTTTCGTCGCGGCCGGCCATAGGGGTCATCTATGTTCCCTATTACCGCAAGATGTACTTTTGCGAAAAGGGGTTCGGTTCCTTTTTCAAGGAATATGTGGCGCCCGACCGCACGGCCGAATTCACCCTATGAGGAGATATACGATTCGGCCCGCGAACTGCCGCTCGTGCAGTGCTGCAATTCACCGATAAGGGTGGGCGTCAGCCGTTCGCACAAAAACGAGCTTACCATGCGCTATATAGACGAGTTGAGACGGGATCATCCCGACCTTCAAATCGTCGAGCAGGGCAGCTCCTACAAATTCTGCATGCTCGCCGAGGGCAGTATCGATTACTATGTCTGCACTTCTGACACCTACGAGTGGGACACTGCGGCCGGCGAAGTGATTTTGAGCGAGACGGGCGGAACGACCAAGACCCTGCCCGAGCAGGCGAAGTTCGCCTATAACAAAGAGTCGCTTCTGAATCCGCATTTCATCTGCCGCAATCGTTTCGTAGTGAAATAGATTCAGGCTTCGACGCTCCGCTTTCGCGATCGAATGCGGTACGGCATTCCGCGAGCTAATCATTTTGCCTTCCGGCCGCCGGAAGGCGGACCCGCGCCATGTGCGGGCACGAATCGGGCAGGTATTACAATGTCGTTAAAAGTCGTTAAAAATAGTGCTTCATGGTTTGCGGAACTGTGTTTTTGTCGTTTCTTTGCAGTGAAAAATTTTCTGGTTTACTATGGATAGGGCGCGAATACTTGTTGTGGACGACGAAGAGTCGCTCTGCGAAATATTGCAATTCAATTTGGAGGTCGAGGGATACGACGTGGACGTGGCATACAGCGCCGAGCAGGCTTTGGAAATGGGCGTGGGAAAATACCAGCTCATTCTGCTGGACGTGATGATGGGCGGCATGAGCGGATTCAAGATGGCCCAGATGCTCAAACGCGATTCAGCCACCGCACGTGTACCTATTATCTTCTGTACGGCCAAGGACAATGAAAACGACATAGTGACCGGACTCAACATCGGAGCTGACGATTATATCACCAAGCCGTTTTCGATTCGCGAGGTTTGCGCGAGAGTGAACACCGTCCTGCGCCGCGGAGCCGTTCAGGCGGCGGATGCGCAGCACAAAAATCATCGCGTTCGACAATCTGACGGTGGATATCTCCAAAAAACGCTGCACCGTGAACGGTCACCCCGTGCAGCTGACCAAAAAGGAGTTCGAGATTCTGGCCCTGCTGCTTTCCGACATCAACCGCATATATTCGCGCGAGGAGATTCTGTCCCGGATATGGGACAGCGACGTTGTGGTGCTCGACCGTACCATAGACGTGAATATCACGCGCCTGCGTAAGAAAATCGCCCCTTACGGTTCGCATATCGTAACCCGTCTCGGATATGGATACGGATTCGAAGAGTAAGACCCGCACGCCGTTCAAGGTGCGTGTGTCGGGGGCGCTGGTTCTCATGTTCGTGCTTTGCGCCTCTGTCTTTGCGGCGTATCGCTATAAAAGCGGGCGCGATGCCTGCGAACGTAACGCGGAAACGTTTTTTTGCAGGGCATAAACCGCGGAGTGTACGCTTCGGTGGCGGCTGGCGGCAGCATAGAGGATTTTCTCGGATTGTACGATGCGGACGACATAAAGGGTCTGAGCGTCAGGGTGTCTTGCGATTCGGCCGAGATATGTTACGGGGAAGCGCCATCGCATGATTGCGTGTCTGCTTTCCGGCAGTTCGGGGATGTGAGAGTTGAATCCGGCATACCGTTTAGCTACGGAATAGGGATATGTTTCTTGCCGGCGGATACTTCTGGTGGATTCTTGCGGCGCTGGCCGTTGCGATAGGTGTCGTCGGATATGTTTTTCAGCATGAATCCGACCGCAATATGGCACGTCTCAGGCTTTTTGCCGACAGGGCCGACCGCGGACTGCCGATAGACGAAGACATGTCTTTTCCGGATGACGAACTCGGCGATATTTCGAAACATATAGTGAGGCTGTACACCCAGCCTTCGTCAGACCAAAGAGGATTTGGAGAGCGAGCAGAACATTCTTTTGCAACAGGAGCAGGAGCAGATTCGCATAAAGCGGCAGCTCACGCAGAATATCAACCACGAACTCAAAACTCCGGTAAGCAGCATTCAGGGCTATCTGGAAACCATAATCAGAAACCCGGGGCTTTCGCAGGCGCAGATTCTTATGACGTTCGTGGAGAACAGCTACAAACAGACGGTCCGCCTGTCGCAGTCTGCTGAGTGACGTCTCCACTCTGACACGTTTGGACGACGGAGGTCAGATGATAGAGAAAGAGCCGCTGAATTTAGTCGATGTTATTTCGGAAGTCATAGGCGATACGGCCGTTGCCGCATCGGAGCGCGGGTTTCGGGTAACGACCTCGCTGCCGGACAAAATAATGATGCAGGGAAGCCATTCCATGCTGCTGTCCGTGTTCCGCAATCTTATGGACAACGCTCTTGCCTATTCGGGCGGAGAGAACATCGAAATATCTCTGGTCCGGCGTGACGAGAACTTCGTTACGATGAGCCTTTGCCGACGACGGGGAGGGGTTGCTCTGGAGCACCGGCCGCGCATTATAGAACGGTTCTATCGAGTGGACAAGGGCCGCAGCCGCAAACTCGGCGGAACGGGTCTGGGGCTCGCTATCGTCAAGAATGCCGTCCTGCTGCACGGAGGCACTATCTCGGCATATCTGCGCGATATGGGGGATTGAGTTCATATTCACGCTGCGCGTTCTGTAACGGGGCGTAACATGAAAAAATAACCCTGCGGCCTGATGCAATCGCCGCAGGGTTATTTCTTTTTTGGAAGTGTGCTTTACTGTCCGGCTACCACGGCAAAGAATACGAGATCTTCCGCCGAATCGTTTACCAGCGAGTGCGCACAGCCTTTCGGACAGTAGTGGCATTGTCCGGCTTCGATTCTTTCCGTGCCCTCGTCCGAAACGATTTTGCCCCTTGCCGCTTATGACGTAAATCATTTCGCAGTCGTTTTCATGCCTGTGCATGCCTATCGAGGCGCCCTCTGCGAGCCTTTGCCCCTTGAAAAATGCGGTTGCGCTCGTCAGTAAACATGCGGGCGGAGAGGCATTTTTCGCCGCCCTTGAAATTCTCCATTACCGATTCTGGAATCCGTTCGAAATCAAGTATCATAATCATTTTGCTGTTTATTATTTCGCCATAGCGTGTTCGTATCCTTTTATCTTGTTCCAGCCGCCTCGCGTGAAATCGGGAATCTCTACCGGCATGCTGCCGTTTTCGAGCGATATCCGCGTGAGGTCGCCTATGCACGACCACTCGGCGGCATCGTATACGTCTTGGTCGAGCGGCAGGCCGTTGCGCAGACAGTATACGAGTCTGCTGTCCATGATGTAGTCCATTCCTCCGTGGCCTCCGACCTTGCGGGCCGTGGGTTCGAGCAGGCGGTGAATCGGGTGCTTGTACATGGCCATGATTGAGTCTTTCTGCGCTCCGGTGATGAATCGGTGCATGTCCAACGCTTCATAATCGGGCAGGGCGCCGCCTTCTCCCGCCTCGGGCCGGAACGTGTAGCCCTCCACGGGGTATTTGCTGGCGAAGCCCGCCGTACCGGTAATCTGGTACATGCGGCTGTACGGTCGCGGGGTCATCACGTCGTGTTGCAGGTGTATGGTCCTGCCGTTTTCGGTCATAATCATGGTCATGGTGTGGTCGGCGTTCCGGAAGTCGGTGCAAGGCTCTCCGGTGCGTTTTTCGACTATCGCAGCTCCGGTTACGGCCTTGGTGTCCATGGCTACCAGATATGTCATGCGGTCGCCGCGGTGTATGTCGAGCAGCCTGGCATGCGGGACCGAGGCCGTGGGTGGCGTATACGTCGCCGCGGTTCTTGCGATTGAAATCCAGACGCCAGTCGCCCTGATATGCATCCCCAGTACTCTTCTAGATTATGGATGTAGGCCCCTTCGACGTGCAGAATCTCGCCGAAAAGTCCCTTTTGCGCCATGTTGAGCGAGGTTAGTTCGAAAAAGTCGTATACGCAGTTTTCGAGCATCATGCAGTGCCTGCGGCTCTTTTCGGCCGCATCCACCAACTGCCAGCATTCGTCGATATTCGTGGCTGCCGGAACCTCTATGGCCGTGTGTTTGCCCTGCTGCAAGGCGAAAACGGCCATCGGAACGTGTTTCTGCCACGGCGTGGCTATATATACGAGGTCGATGTCATCTCTTTTGCACAACTCTTTCCACCCCTCCTCGCCGCTGTATTCGGCCGCTGCGGGCAGTCCCTGTCGGGCCAGAATCTTCTGCGCTTCGGCCACCCGCTCGGGCAGCAGGTCGCACAGTGCCGTTATTTTCACTCCGTCTATGTGCGTGAAACGGTTCACGGCGCCGGGGCCGCGCATGCCCAGACCGATGAATCCGACGCGGACCGTATCGAGCTTTTCGCACGTCAGGCCCAGTACGTCGCTTTGCCCTGCGGGACGCGGCGGTGCTGGGGTTTTTATCATTCGTTGCGGCGAGGTGCAGGCGCAAAGCAGTGCGATGCACGCTGCGAAGAAAACCTTTTTTTCATTGGATTATAGGTTGTTTAGACAGTTGTCGATCAATCGCTGCATTTCGGGCAGGCGGCTCTCTATGCCTAAAAGATGGGCATATTGCGCTCTGGCCCGAACGAGATTGTGTTCCGGATATGCGATTTTGTAGTAGGTGTCGCCGGCTATGTAGTCGGTAAGGAACCTTACGGCCTGCATGTATGTCATCAGGGCGGCTCCGCGTGCGAGGTTGTCCTTTTCGCACTCGGTAAGAAACTCCGCGGCCGAGCAGAGATACCCTTCGGTGAAGCTCTCGAATATATCTTGGGCAAACCCTATTTTTCGAAGTATCCGGCTCGTCTTCCGCCGCCGTACATCCGGCAGTCCGGATGAAATCGCCGTAATCGGCGAGCACGTATCCGGGCATGGTGGTGTCGAGATCGATGACGCAGAGCAGTTCGCCGCTGTCGCGGTCGAACAGGACGTTGTTTACTTTGGTGTCGCAGTGCGTTATGCGTTTGGGCATTAGCCCCTGTGCATTCAGACGCTCGGCGAAGAGCATCTGCCCGCTGCGCGAAAGCAGCGCTTCGGAAAGTTCCCTTACTCCGGCCGCACGGCCTGCGGGTCGGATTTCAGGGCGTCGTCGAGCTGTCCGATGCGGAAGGCGATGTTGTGGAAATTCTCGATTGTGGCCCCTATGCTGCCTTCCGGTATCGAGGAGAGCATTTTCTGGAAATCGCCGAATGCGGCACCGGTGGCTCTCGCAAGGGGCGGAGTGAGCGTGTCGTAGCTCGTCGAGTTGCCTATTTCGAGCGTCATGCGCCAGTAATTCTCCCCGTCCTTGACGAACGTTTTCCCGTCCTTGGTCGGAACGACCGTAAGCACTTTGCGGTCTATGTCCTTCTCGCCGCGCTGCCGAAGAATGCCTCTTATGTGTTCCGTGATGCGTACCGTGTTTCGCTGCAACAGCGCCACGTCGCCGAAAATCGAGTGGTTGATACGTTGCAGGATGTATGAAGTGCGGTCGGTGGCGACTCTGAGCGTGTCGTTTATGTGCCCGTTTCCTATCGGTGCGATGCTGCGCACGGAGCCTTCGATTTCGAAGAGCGGTGCTATGAGTTCGGCTTGCTTCATGCTGCTGTCGGGTTTACGCAAATTTATGAATAATTATGCTGGAAAACAAAACGGGACGCGAAATCTTCGCGTCCCGTTTTGTGTACGGTAAAATAGTTTTTATTCGGCTACGCAGCGCACGGGGCATGCGAATCCTTTCCACATTACCGCGCCGCAGGTGGCGGCTATGTTTCCGCTGGTGAAGGACATGAATGCTCCTATGCTCGCGGTCGAACCGGTGCCGCTGTTCCAGTATACGGCGGTGTTGCCTATGAACTTGTTAGCGCCCACTGGTTCGTATGCCGAGAAACGGACTCCGGTTGCGGGCAGCCATGCCGTGGTGCCGTTGAAAGTGAAGCTGCGGCCGTTGGTTACGGATGATTTGCCTGCGGAGGTGAAGTATTTGCTTCCGATAAAGTCGTCGTTCATTTGTGCCGCGGTCGGTACCATGTATCCTGCCGGACACGGGTCGCAGTCGGTCTTTCCGCTTGCCGTTACGCTCTTGTTGTACCAGCGGTCGGTAGGAGCTCCCACGCACCAGTCGGCCATTGTCGGATTCGAAGTTCCGTAGGTTTGTCCGGAAGTGGCTCCTCCATAGGCATTGGCGGGATTGGTTACCACGCCGTTGGAATACTTGTAAGTGTATAGACACATCGGGTATCGGGTTGCCTGTTCGACGGTGGTTTGGCCCGGAATGTTAGCCCAGCCGTTGCCTGCGCCCACTACGGATTCGTTTACGACGGTCTTGGCTACCATGTCGGCATCGAATGCCGTTTTTCTCTGCCGGACCTGCCGTGCTGCCTGCCGTATTGGCTCCTACGAACGGGTCTTTGCGGCCCCATTGGTAAAGCATACCGTAAGAGTTTACGTCGTCCGGAGTTACCGAAGTCGCACCGATGTTGCGGTCCAGCCATGTGTTGCGGTTCCATTTGTGGGCTTGGGGAGCGTCGGTGCACCAGATATGCCAGCTCCAAACGATGTTGCCGTCTTTGTCGAGGAGAGCCACGAGGCCGTTTCCTTTATTTGCCGAAGCGTTGAACGAAATGACGCTGCCGTCGTAGCTTATGCCCGAGATGAGAGACTCGTCGCTCATCCAAACCCAGTCGGCCTTGGCGCCGGTCAGGGTCGTGCCGTCGATTTTCTTGACAGGGAAGTCTGTACGAGCCTGCGTGCGGAACGATGTAGCAGTTGGAGAGCCCCGCCTCGCTCAAATCTATTTTCGCCACTTCCTGCGGGGTGTATGCAACCGCGAACTCGTAGACGGTGCCGGACTTGATGTCGAGCTTTGCGTCGGAAATCAGGGTCATGCCGTAGCCCGAGTTGTCGTAAATCGTGACTTTCGGATTAGAGATGCTGACGGGTGCCACCGGAATGGAAATCTGGGTGGCCGTGGTGCCGATTGCAGCGTTTATTCCGTTTACGTAAATGCTCGTGGCTCCGCCCGCCTGCATGCTGAGTGCGGGAGTGTTGCCGTCGAGCGTAACGGTGGCGGCTCCGGCTATCGCCTCGCCGTTTGTGGATTCGAGTTTGATGCTGGTAATGGTGCCTTTACCCGTGATGTTCAGGCGGATGATTCCGCTGAGCTGCTGCATTTGAATGTCGCCGCCCTGCGTAAGGTTCTTGCCGACCATTATCACGTTCGAACCCCAGCCGTCGGAGTATTGCTGGGATGCGGGTACGGTAATCGACATGGAGTTTTGTGCTATCGAGCCGCCTGCGGATGCCGGATATACGGCATACAGCGGGCTGCCGTCCACCTTGCTGCCCGAGAAAGAGCCGGTGGCGCTTCCTTCGCCCGAGATGAGTATGTATTCCGAAGCCGCGGGAGTTTGGGCCGACATTACGTTTATTCTGTCGCCTTTGCTCCACTGCATACCCTGTCCGGTCTCGGCGGCTCTGGTGCCGTTGGAGACGATTGTGGCCTTTACGATATGTCCGTTCGCGCCGCCGACGTAGCTTGCCGACTCATCCTTGTAGAAGTATTTCTTCTCGGTGTCGCATTCGTCCCAGAGTCTTATTATCGAGAGCGTCGGCATGCCGGTGACGTACATCGTGGTAAGAGAGGTGTTGGCCGTCAGGTCGAGCTCTGCGAGTTTGTTTTTAGCTGCGTGCAGACCGGTGAGGGCCGTATTCGCACTCAGGTCGAGCGAGGTTATCTGATTGTCGTGGCAGTAGATGTTGTTTATCGCCGTGTTGCTCTTCACGTCGAGGGTGCCGAGCTGGTTGTCCTGACAGTAGAGGCCGCGCAGACCGGTGCAGCCTGTAACCGAAAGGGTGCTGAGGTTGTTGTGCGCACATCCGAGGAATTCCAGCGAGGTGAGCGACGAGGCATTCAGCGAGGTGAGTTTGTTGTTCCAGCAGTAGAGCGTGCGCAGAGACGAGCAGCCCGTAACCGAGAGAGTAGTCAGGGCGTTGTTGTCGCAGCTGAGCGAACGCAGCGAACTTTTTCCGCTGACAGACAGCGAGGTGAGCTTGTTGCCGCTGCAATACAGGGCCACAAGAGCCGTATTCGCGCTCAGGTCGAGTGCGGAAAGGTTGTTGTAGACGCAGTTGAGAAGCCGCAGGTTCTTCAATCCGGAGACGTCCAATTTTTCGATTTTGTTGGTATAGCACAACAGTTCTTCGAGTTCCGGATTGCCGCTCAAATCGAGCGCGGTCATTTTGTAGTTGTTGTAGCAGGCCAGAGTGCGGAGCTTGGAGTTCGCCGAAACGTTCAGGGTCGTGATGTGGTTCTCGCCGCAGTCCAAATATTCGAGGTCGGCGAGAGCCGAAACTTCGATGCTCTCCAAAAGGTTGTGCGAGCAGTCCAGATATGTGAGCGACTCGGGAACCACCACCTGCTCGGCCTTGTTGAGCGAGCAGTCCAGATATTTCAGTTTCTTGTTCGCGCTCAGGTCGATTTTGGCAACCGAGTTGCGGGCCATGTCCAGATATTCCAGATTGCGCAGATATTCGACGCCGCCCAGCGAGTTGATGGCCATGCCGGTTCTGATGCCCGACTTATTGGGCTGGCAGAGTTCCAGACGTGTTACGGCGGCAGCCTCGTCCGAGTCTATCTTGCCGTCTTTGTTGGTGTCGTAGTCTTGCAGCATTATCTGTTTGAGCCTGCGGTCGGAGAATGTGATTTCGTCGAGCCTGAAAGCCGCTTGGATGACGGTGACCGTATCGTTGCATACGTCGTTCACGATTACGATTTTGCCCTCTCTCTGTTCGAAGAATTCGTTGGGCAGCACCTTGAAGCCGAGTTTGCTTTCGGTCAGGGCGCGGGAGTCGTTCGAAACAATCCAGTCGCAGAGTATTTCGGTGGTGAACTCTATGTTGGATTTCACCTTCACCGTTATGTCTCCTCCCTCGGCACCCGTTTCGAATGTGGGAGTGGAGAGCAGCACGGCGTTGTTCTGCGCCTGCGAGATTGTTATGCTCTCGCTCTTGGCGGCGCCCGAAGCCACTTCGTTCACGCGAATGACGGTGCTGCGCGGACCGTAGGTTTCATTTTTAGCTATGGCGTAGTATTTAGTCTCGGTGTCCAAGGCACGCGAGGAGGGTATTTCCTTAATCCAGTCCACGCCGTTGGGCATCACTATCTTGTATTTGAGGTTGCTGGCTATCTGAACCTCTATGGTAGTCGCCGACGGCTGGAATCTCGTAGCTGCTTTTGGGTGATGAGCAGTGCGCCCAGTTTTTTTCTGGGTTACGGTAATTTCCTCCGCTATTCCGTCGCCCTTGACCGTGAGCGTCGCCGTGCGGTCATCGTATTCGGTGTTTGCGGTGACCGATACGACTACATCGTGCGGGTTCTGGTCGCCCAACCCGTAGGCCGGAGATGCGGAGCACCAGTCGGCGGACGAAGTAATGGTCCAGTCCACGTTGCCGAGCACCGATACGGCGAACGTCTGGGCGTCGGGACCGGCGTTGAGCATGAGTTTGTCTACTATTATCGAGGGAATTTTCTCCTCTTCGGTCTTGTCTTTGGTGCAGCCGGCTATCGATGCTACGAGTGCGGATGCTGCAAATAGGCTGTATATGAATCTTTTCATCTCTGTCTGTTTTTGGTATCCTACTTCAATTCATCGATTAGATACGGCTGTATGATTTGCTCCAAAAGTTCGTATCCGGATTCGAGCGGGTGTACCCTGTCGGAGCAGAAAGCCGTGTTCATGCCGCCTATGGTGTTTACGAAGGCCGAGTAGTAGTCCACGAACGTGATGTCGTTTTCGCGGGCATACTGCTCGATGAGCGTGTTGAGCGTTCTGACTATCGGGGCGGGCTCGGGCACTTTGGTCGTCCAGCCGAATCCCGATGCGGGAAGCGTGGTGCAGAGAATCGGTTTGATTCCGGCTTCTTTTGCACGAGTTGTCATGGTGGCGATGTTTTTCCAGAATCTGTTCGATTGCGATGTAGCCCTGATTCTGGGCGATGTCGTTGATTCCGGCCATGATGACCACCACTTTGGGTTTGTTGTTGATTACGTCGGTGCCGAAACGGCCGAGCATCTGGGCCGTAACTTGGCCGTCGATACCTTTGCCGAGGTATCCGTTGGGCGTCAGAAACGAAGTCTCCGTGGTACGTGTTCCACAGGCGCGTTATCGAATTACCCATGAATACGGCATTTACCTGAGCGCGCACCTGCCCCGAGCAGAGCATGCTGAGCAGCAGCGATGCGCAGAAAATTTGTAAAAAAAGCGTTTCATAAATATAAAAAGTGATTTGTGAATGGATTTCAATATTATAATCCGGTTCCCGTTTCGGACGGCGGCCGTAGCCGGCAGGTTGCCGGATTCGAGAAATATCCCGACGGGGAAATGGCCGTCGAATCGTATGCGTAGGTCATTTGTAGTTGTTCCGTTTTTTTAAGACGGCGGTTATTTTTCACGACCAAAGTTAAGTTTTTATTCGTGAAAAACAAAATGGTCCGCGGCCTTCCGCATCCCTTCCCCGAAGAAACTCTACAATGCGTATATGAGTATGCCCGCCGCAGCCGAAAGGACTATCAGAAGAATGGGGTTCACCTTGAACATCGAGGCGACGAGATTTGCGGCGAAGATAATCCAGCTCCATGCGTCGATGAAGCTGCGCCCCTGCTCGCTTTCAGGAAACAGAAGCATGAGCGCCGCCGCGGCAATCATGCCTATGACCACGGGCGCAAGCCCTGCAAGGGCACCCTGAACGTATTTGTTGTCTTTGAGTTTTTATGAAAAAGCGGGTGATGAGCAGCATCAGCGTCAGCGAGGGCAGACATACCGAAGCGGTGGCTACGGCCGAGCCCCAGAATCCGGCTACGGTATATCCGACGTAGGTCGCGCTGTTTATGGCAATCGGCCCGGGGGTCATCTGCGACAGGGCCACTATGTCGGCGAACTGCGAGGCGGTTATCCAGCCGTGGCGTGCGACCACTTCGTTCTGTATGAGCGAGAGCATGGCATATCCGCCGCCGAATCCGAAAAATCCGATTTTCAGATAGCTGAGAAACAGTTGCAGGTATATCATCTTATGTTCTCCTTTCCCGTTTTGTAGATTTTCAGGCCGATTCCTACGGCCGCTCCGACAAGGATGAGAAGCACCGGCGAGAGCCCGAAATGCCACACTCCGACGGCTACGGCGGCAGCCACGGCGAGGTTCCAAGCCCCCATGCCTTTCGACAGGCCGGCTATCGGTGCGATTATCAGTGCCACTACGGCCGGCCGCATTCCCAGAAATGCGGCATTGACGAAGCGGTTGTCGCGCATCTGCGCGAAAAACATCGCCACGGCGAGCATGATGACGAACGACGGTATCACCACTCCCAGCACGGCCGCCACCGCTCCGCAGTAGCCTCGTACCTTATAGCCGACGAATACCGCTGCGTTGAGCGCTATCGGTCCCGGGGCGGACTGGGCGAGAGTGAGCAGTTGCAGGAAGTTCTCGCGCTCTATCCAGCGTTTTTTATCTATTACCTCGCGCTGTACAAGCGGAATCATGGCGTATCCGCCTCCGAACGTGAAGACGCCGATGCGGAAGAACGTCGCGAATATCGTCCAAAGTTCTTTCATCTTGCGAATTTTCTGTTGCCTGTCAGGTTCATGACCCCTTCGATGAATGTCATCGGATGCAGCGGAACCCCGGGCAGGTAGAGGTCTATGCGGTGCCGGTTCACGAACGAACGGTCCACTGCGGGACTGTCCTCGTAAAGACCGCCGCTAATCGCTTCGCTGCCTGCAAGTATCGTTATCTTGGGTTCGGAAATCGCATCGTAGCATATTTCGAGCGGTCCGGCCATGGCCTTGGTAATCGGGCCTGTGACGACCACTCCGTCGGCATGACGCGGCGAGGCCGTGAACTCGATGCCGTAGCGGCCCAAGTCGAAATTCACGTTGCCCGTGGCGTTGAGCTCCATCTCGCAGCTGCCGTCTCCTCCGGCGCTCACCTGCCGTAGTTTGAGCGCCCGCCCGAAGGTGGCGACAATCTCCTTACGCACGTTTTGCGGAGCGAAATCCACTTTTTCGGTCTGCGGCGTTATTATCAGATTCTCGCGGCACGTGCTGCCTAACCGGTAGTCGTCCGTAAAGCGTACCGCCTGCGGGTAGCGTCTGGCGCATTCGCCGCAAAAAAAGGCATCGTCCCAAATCGAGCGAGAACGGAGTGGCCGTAATCGCACCGGCAGGACACATCTTTGCACAGCCCGCGACCGCCTCTTTGTCCGCCTCCGAGAGAACGGGTCTGCCTCGGAACGTGTCGGGCAGAGAGACGCGTGTCAAATCCTTTATATACTGCGAGCCGTGGCTGCGCATTACTCTTATCTGGTTGAAGAACATCTTTTCGGAGTATTTTCTATAAGTCGTGTCCGCAGTAGGACAGGTTGAAACTCTTGTTGCAAATCGGGAAATCGGATATGCCTTCCGAACGCACTGCCAGCGCCAGCGCCAGCCAGTTGTGCATCGAGGGGTCCTTTATCTTGTAGCAGGCTCATGCGGCCGCGGGAGTCCGTTACGGCGACGTGGCAAATCTCTCCGCGCCAGCCTTCGACCAACGCGAAACTGAGCGAATCGGCGGCCAGCGGCGTCCTGTAATCCGGTTCTGGGAGTTTGGAGGGGGCCTCGTCGAGTAGCGACAGAACGTAATCGGCGCTCTGCAACACTTCGTTCTTGCGCACCGTGAGGCGGGACATGATGTCTCCGTACTGCTTTGTCACGGGCGTATGCCTTATCGTCGTAGAGTATGTCCCCCATGGGTGCGAAGCGCGTATGTCGCGTGCAAGACCGCTCGCTCTGGCCGCCGTTCCCACACCGCCTATGCTGCGCATCTGCTCGGCTGCGACCGTACCGCACGATTCGAATCGCGCCAGCAGCGACGGCAGGCTCTTTATGTCGCGTGCCACCTCCTCGTATCTGCGCCTTACGTCCGTTATGTTTGCGCGAATCTTACCTTTTATTTCCTCGGTAAGCGGGTAGTACGAGCCCATGGGTCTTACTATTCCCTTGCCGAACCTGTTGCCGCACCACATCTGGGTGGTGTTTATGGTTACTGTTCGGAGCGCTTCGCAAGCCACCTGCCCGAGTTGGTAGCCGATGTCCGTGCAAAGGGCTCCGGTGTCGGCTATGTGCGTGGCTATCCGTTCGAGTTCGAGAGCTATTGTGCGCGTCGTCTCGTAGCCGTGCTCCGCACTGCGCCCGCTCAGACGCTCCATGACCATGCTGGCTGCCGTAGCTCCTGCCACCGAGCTGTCTCCTGCGGCGGATTCGGCTATCAGGCATTGCCGCAGCCGGTTGTCGGTAGCAGTAAAGGTTTGCTCTACGCCGCGGTGCTGGTATCCGAGCGCGATTTCCAGATGCAGCACCTTCTCTCCGTTGCAGATGAATCGGAAAGCTCCGGGTTCGATTATCCCTGCATGGATTGGACCGACGTTCACCTCGTGCAGGGCTTCGCCCTCCATGCGGTAGAACGGATAGTCGTCTATGCTGCGGCCGCGGAAGATGCTGTCGGAGGCGAATCTCAAAGGTTTGTCCCACGGCTGGCCGGTGAATCGGATGCCGTAGCGTTCGGCGATTTCCCGCTCGAAACAGTGCGCTCCGGCATATACGGCCGTAAGCGACGGCAGTTCGGCGTTCCAGTAGTCGGATACGAAACTGCACGTCATCACCCGATGCGCCGCGTCGTCGAGCATGATGAAGAAGAATCTCAGCGAATTGTCCTTTTGCGGCACTGCGAAATAGTGCGCTATGTGGTAATCGGCATCGGCAAGAAGCCGCGACGCCTCTTGGTAAAGGTCGGCGTATTCTACTTCCGGTATGGCGCCGAGCGGTATGCTCTTGGAGATGTTGTCCGTAATGTGCCAGTTCATTGCCCTCTAAAAAGTTTGCGATGGTTTCTATAATCTCCATGAAGAACTGCGGCCGGTATGCCCCCAGAATCATCGCAATGGCGATAAGCGCCATCGCGCTCCACGTGTATGCCGCTTTCGGAGTGTCGAAAGTCCTGTGCGGATGTTCGGGATGCTCGTAGCAAATCTTGAATACGGTGTTGCAGATACCGTAAACGGCTATGCACAGCAGCAGCGCGACCGTTCCCAGCAGCCACCAGCGGCCCTGTGCGGCCATTTGTCCCAGCACGCCAAGCTCGGAAACGAACAGCAGCGACGGCGGAAAGGCCATGAGCATCAAGGCCCCGACGAGCATCGCTGTGGCGGCAGTGGGGTTGATTTTCATGAAGTCGGTCATGGAGTTTATATGGTATGAATCGTAAGTCTTTCCGGCTTGCGCGGCGAGCAGGAACATGCCCGATTTTACGAACGTGTGAGCCGCGGCGTGCAGCACGGCGGCGGCAACTCCCGCACCGCCTATTCCGAGCCCTATGAGTACGATGCCCATGTTTTCCACCGTGGAGTAGGACAGAAAACGTTTCAGGTGCGTCGCCCTGCGGATGAATATCGCTCCGAACATGAGAGATATGACACCGGTGAGTATCATCACGTTGCCTGCCCACTCGAAAACCGGCGAGGCGGCTATCACCTCGTATATCCTGAACACGGACACGAAGCCTGCGTTTACCAGTACGGTGGATATCAGAGCCGCCGCCGGTGCGGGCGTCGCATAGTTGGCGTCCACGCCGATAGGGTAGAGCGGGAAAACTTCGAGCTTGCAGCTGAATCCTGCCAGAACCAGCAGGAAGGCTATTTTGAGATAGAGCGGATTGCCGTCCCTTACTGCGATTCTGAGACCCTCGTAGGATAGTCCTTCGCCTGCCGCGGTTCCGCAGAGCAGAAGTATTCCGAGGTAGGCCATGGTGATGCCTGTGGAGCAGACGAAGATGTATTTCCATGTGGCTTCCAGACTCTCGTCCCTGCGGCGGTGGTATATTACGCCGGCGGCGCAGAGCGTGGTGGCTTCTAAACAAATCCACGTCACGGCGATGTTCGATGCGAAATACACGCCCGATATGGCGGAGCACAGCAGTATCAGAAGCTGGTTGAACAGTCTGACGTCGTGTATCGAGCCTGCCGAGATATAGTACTGCGCATGGCAGAACGCTACGGGCGAGACGATTGCCAAAAGAGTGAAGAACAGTGTTCCGAGCCTGTCGAAAGTGAAGAACATGGCCGAACTTTGTCCGGCGAGGCAGAATATCACGGCTGCGGCGGCCGCTGCCTGCATGGCGTAGAAAACGGCGGCGACCATAGCCACGGCGCGGTGCGTCTTTGCTGCCGAGAGCAGCCCCGCGATTAGAAATGCAACTGTTATGTAGATTATCGCTGTCATCGTGTGTCGTCAGTCTTTGATTCGTGTAAGAGCGTCCGTGTCGTCGGTGTGCAGCCTTTCTCCGAGGCGCGTGATGAACATGCCCAGCATCAGCACGCTTATGAGAATGTCCAGCAGGATTGCGATGTTGATTAGAATCGGCATATGCACTCCGATTGCCATCGAGAAGAGGAACACTCCGTTTTCGATTATCAGGAACCCAACCATGTGGGCGAAAATTCTCTTGCGGCGCGTGATGAGTACGAGTCCGCTCAGAAGTGCGTAGAGGGCCGCCCCGAAAAACAGCATGTCCGTGGAGTTGTCCGCCACCCAGTAGGTGACCGTGACGCTTGCGGCCAGTGCGAGCATTGAGCCCAGCAGCGAACCGAACTGGCTGGCTCCCGCTCCGGCGATGCGGTCGATTTTGTTGCGGCGGATTATCCTGTACAGCAGCATGGGAACTATTACGGCCTTGAATACCAGCGTTTCGGTGACGATGAACAGCATCTCCGGAATGTTTACGGTATGCAGCCTCAGCAGAGCCACCGCCAGCAGAATCCAGCCTTGCAGGCCGATGATTCGGGCATAGGTGCGGAAACGCTCGGTTACGGACATGTAAACCAGCGTTATTACGTAGAGTATTATCAGTGCGAATATCATTTCGAAGGGAAGTTACCGAGCAGAAGGAATGCTACGAAAAATATCACTGCGGCCACAGCCGTAATGGAGAGGATGTAGGTAGTGTTGCGGACGAGTCGGGCGCGGGCCTGCAACGATTCGGTGATTCCCACGCACACTGCCACCGCGCAGGTGAACAGAACCGCTGCTATCGGGTTGTAACACAGGTCGTAAGCCATTACATTGCCGGCAACGGTCGCTATCGCCGCCGTTTTCATCCAGCCTGCAATCTGTATCATTCCCAAATCCGGCCCGCTGTAATCCAGCACCATCACTTCGTGAATCATGGTCAGTTCGAGATGCGTGCGCGGGTCGTCCACGGGTATGCGTCCGGCCTCCACGTTGAGGATTTTATAGAGCGTGTATGCCATTATAGCCGTTATTATGGCCATCGAGGCGTCGAATCTTCCGCATTCGGAGAATATTTCCGCGAAGCTGGTGTGACCGGTGATAAGGGCCAGCGTGGCGAGGGTGATGAACAGCGCCGGTTCGACCAATGCGCCGTAAAGCGCTTCCCTGCTGGCTCCCATGCCCTCGAAGCTGCTGCCTGTCTGCATTGCGGCCAGAATCAGAACGGCTCTTCCGAGTCCCAGCAGATAGGCGAACATCACTACATCGCCCTCGAATGACAGTACGGGCTGCAAGTGGGCGACCGGAACGAACAGAAGCGCGAGCAGCGACGAGGCCAAATACAGCGCCGGCGCGGCCTTGAACAGCGGTCCTGCGGTCGGAGAGTAGACGGCGCCTTTTTTCAGAAGCACCGCCGCATTGTCGATGTGCTGCGTGAGTCTGGGACCCTTGCGGCCGCTGAGCAGCGCACGGGTGCGGTTTATTATGCCCGGCAGAAATAGCGCCATGCACAGTATGATAAGCGTGTTGAGTATGGTTTCGGCCATTTTTTTACAGGATGTTTAGAACGGAGAGAACGAATACCAGCAGCAGGAATACCAGAGCGTAGAGAATGTAGTGGTTGATTTTGTTGCTGGACATGCGTGCCACGCGCAGGTTTATGATTTTAAGAGCCGAGAGCCACCACTGCGACAGCATGTTGTCCACCCTGTCCTTGTGGCTGATTTCGAACGAGTGCCGCGTCGGGAATATCTCTCTGCGGTCCACCGCCTTGCCGTCGCCGGAGTCGGAGGTGATGTTGGAGGCGATGTTTTGAAGCCCTTCGGAGAACGATTCGCCGGTGTACTGCATCTTTTCGTTTATCGCCGTAAAGCCGCAGCCCCATGTGGGCGAAGAGCCGACGGTGCGTTTTTTCAGCGCCCGCACCTTTAAGGCATACAGAATCGCCGAAAGGACGATGAGCGATAGTGCGACGGACGATATTCCGATAAGCGAGTCGGCAATCGAACCGATTTTCTGAACGGGGATGCTCACCTCTGCCGGCAGCAGCGTTTCGGCAAGCCCCAGTATCGGAACTGCGAACAGTGCCGGAAGCAGGCCGACGGCCACGATTCCCGCTGCGGGCAGTGCGAACGAGACGATGCGCTGCGTATCGACTTCGACGGCCTCGGCCACCGCATGCGAACGCGGCTGGCCGCAGAACACTATTCCGTAGAGTTTGCACATGGCCAGTATCACTATTCCTCCGATAAGCGACAGTGCTGCCAACGCTCCTGCCGAGGCGAGTGCCGGAGCGGTCGGGCCGATTCCTTCCAACAGGCCGAGGTATATGAGGAATTCGGATACGAATCCGTTCAGCGGCGGCAGGGCGCTTATGGCCGTGGTACCCAGCAGGAACAGGGCTGCCGTTACGGGCATTTCGCGCGACAGTCCGCCAAGCGCCTCCATGGAGGTGGTGTGCGTCTGTGTATATACGTTGCCCGCACCCATGAAGAGCGCGGTCTTGAAAAGCGAATGGTTGAGCGTATGGAGCAGTGCGCCGCCCATGCAGCACAGGGCGAGTATGCCGTTCGAGGTGGCGCATCCGTACACTCCGGCACCCAGCCCGATGAATATTATTCCGATGTTCTCTATGCTCGAATATGCCAGCAGCCGTTTGATGTCCTTTTGCAGGGCCGCCAGAATCGCGCCCCAAAGTCCTGTCGCGGCACCGACGGCCAGCAGAACGAGGCCTATGGCGTGCAGTTCGGTATGTATGTGGGAAAGTACGCGGATTACGCCGTAGACGCCCGTTTTAATCATCACGCCCGACATTACGGCCGAGATATGGGCGGGCGCCGCCGGATGCGCTTCCGGCAGCCATACGTGAAGCGGAAATATGCCCGCCTTCATGCCGAAACCTATGAGGAAAACCGTAAAGAGGGCATAGGGGCTGTGCGTGGCGAAGTACCGTTCCATGCCGCTCAGCGAGACGTCGCATCCAGCACCTGCGAGGGTTGCGAACCCCGCGACGAGCAGCACGAAACCTATGTGCATCATCACCAGATAGTTTATGGCGGCACGGCGCGTCGAGGCCTTGTCGGCGTCGAACATGATGAGCACGAACGAACTGATTGTCATCAGCTCCCAGAAGAACAGGAACCGGTAGCCGTTCTGCTCGCAGACTACGGCCATCATCGAAAAGCACATCGTGGCCAGCGCCGTATAGTGGAGCGAGAAGTGGGCTGCGGTTTTTTTGTCGGCATAGTGCGCCAGATAACCGCGCGAGTAGAGCGTGACTGTTACCGAAGCTATCGATATTATTATCAGAAACAGGGCGCTCAGACCGTCTATCGGCGGCGCTCCCGTGAGCGGATTTCCTGCAATCGCGCACACCGCCGCAGTCAGGGCGTAAAGAGAGCCTGCGCCGATTACCGCTGCGGCATAATGCGCCTTGCCTTTCGACGGAACGGCGAATACCCCGACGGAAATCAGTGCGAAAATAAGAAATGTCATCTGTTCGAATTATTGGTTCACCAATGAAACGGCGGCTGTGGCGTAAAGTGCGGCCGTTTCGGTTCTTAGCCGTTGGTCTCCGAGAGTCGTGTCCCGAAAACCGTTTTCGCGTGCAAAGGTAATCTCTTCCGGCGAAAAATCCCCTTCGGGACCGATTAAAATGAGAACGTCGCCTCCTTTTACCACCGCGCGGCCGATGGGAATCCGGTCCGCCGACTTGTCGCAGTGGGCGATGAGTTTCGTGCCGTCGAAAGGCCGCACGATGAGTTCGCGCAGAGGGGTGAGCGGTGTAATCTCCGGTTTGTATGCCTTTACGGACTGCTTCATCGCGCTGACTACCACTCTCTCTATCCGCTCGGTGTTCAGCGTCCGCCGTTCGCTGCGGGAGCATTCGACGGGAATGATGCGGTCGATGCCGATTTCCGTGGCCTTTTCGGCGAACCACTCCAAACGGTCTATGTTTTTTGTCGGTGCGATTGCCACGCTCAGTGAGTATGGCAGTCGTCCGAACTGCTCGACGGTATCGGTAATCCGCACCGTGCAGTGCTTGGGATGCGGGTTTTCGATGCTTCCGAGAAATAAAGCGCCCGCACCGTCCGTTAAATGGACGGGATCTCCCGCGCCCATGCGAAGTACCTTTATGCAGTGCATGCTCTCCTGCTCGGAAAGCGTATGCACGGGCCTCGTTATGTCCGGAGCGTAAAACAGTTGCATAGCTGCGAAATTAAAGGTAGATTTGCACTTCGAAAACGCAAAGGAACGAAAAAATTTAGAATGTCATGCACACTACGCTTTTGATTCTGCAAATAATCTGCGCTCTGGCAGCCGCAGCGGTTGTCGCAGCGCTTTTCGTTGCCCGCCGACGCGGGGGCGGTTCGGTCGCTCCGCGGACAAGGAACCGGCTTCTGGGAGCACTCGCGGGCATTTGTATGGTTTTTGCGGCTTCCGCCGCGGCCGATTCCGTAAACGAAAAGAACGCAAATATGAACTCGTATTCTCAAAATCCGTTTTTCGAACCTTTCGATACGCCTTTCGGGGTTCCGCCATTCGATAAAATCGAGCCTCGTCACTTCATGCCGGCTTTCGAGCGTGCCATGCAGTTGCACACGGCGGAAATAGACTCCATAAAGAACAATCCCGAACCCGCCACGTTCGACAACACCATAGTGGCTCTCGACCGCAGCGGAGAGATGCTCGAAACGGTTTCGAGCGTATTTTTCATGCTTACGTCGGCCGAAACGAACGACGAGTTGCAGGAGATAGAGGAGCGTATTTTCGCCCGTGCTCTCCGAGCATCTGGACCGTGTGGCGATGGACAGTGTGCTGTTCGGGCGCGTCAAGGCGGTCTACGACAACCGCGCCTCGCAGGGACTGGATTCGTTGCAGCTGCGTCTTTTGGAGAAGATTTACGACGATGCCGTGCGTTCGGGCGCCCTGCTTTCGCCTTCGGACAAGGCTCGGCTCAAAGAGATAAACGGCGAACTGTCGCTTCTCGAAGTGCGTTTCGGCGCCAATCTGCTTTCCGCGACCAACGACTACAAACTGATTCTGACCTCCAAGAACACGGAGGGGCTTCCCAGCAGCGTCATATCGGCGGCCAGAGACAAGGCCGAGCAGCTTAAACTGGGCGAAGACAAACTCGTCTTCACGCTGCACAATCCCAGCCGCATACCGTTTCTGACCTATTCCACCTCGCGCGACCTGCGCCGGCAGATATACGAGGCATACGTGAACCGCTGTGCGGATACCACTAAATACGACAATACGGGCATCATAAACGACATGGTCCGCCTGCGTACCGAAAAGGCTCATCTACTCGGATACGGGAGCTATGCCGAGTACGTGCTGGCGAAAAGGATGGCGGCGCGGCCCGAAAACGTTTATGCGCTGCTCGACGAGTTGTGGACTCCCGCACTCGAACTTGCCGGCAGGGAGCTGGAAAGCATGCGAGCCATAAAGGCCCGCGAGGAGGGCGACGACGGGACGTTCGAGCCGTGGGACTGGTGGTACTATGCCGAGAAGGTGCGCCGCAGCGAATACTCGTTCGACGAGGAGTCGGTGCGCCCCTATCTGTCGCTGGAAAATGTCAAATCGGGCATATTCGAACTCAGCAACCGGCTCTACGGCGTTACGTTCCGCCCCGTGAAGGCTCCGGTCTATCATAGCGAATGTATGGTATACGAGGTTCTGGACTACGACAATTCGCATCTCGGCGTGCTGTATCTCGACTTCTTCCCGCGCGAAGGCAAGGCGGGCGGCGCGTGGTGCGGAACCTATCGCGACCAGAGCTATAAGGATTCCGTGCGCATCTCGCCGGTGGTATCAATCGTATGCAACTTCTCGCGGCCTGCCGGTTCTTCGCCGGCGCTTTTTGACCGTCGATGAGACCGAAACGTTTTTTCCACGAGTTCGGCCATGCCCTGCACAATTTCTTCAAGGATGTCCCCTACCGCGGACTCGGCGGCGTCGAACGCGATTTCGTCGAACTGCCGTCGCAAATTATGGAGAACTGGGCTTTCGAGCCGCAGCTGCTGAAAAGCTACGCTCTGCACTATCGGACCGGCGATGTCATTCCGGACAGACATGTGAACCGTCTGAGAAGCAGCAAACTGTTCAATCAGGGATTCGCCACCGTGGAGTATCTGGCAGCATCGCTTTCGGATATGGACATACACTCCATGCAGGAGTATGCTCCGTTCGACGTGGCGGCGTTCGAAATGTTCGCCTTGCGGAACAAGCGCGGCCTGATTCCTCAAATCGAACCCCGTTACAGGTATCCATATTTCAGTCATATTTTCAACGGCGGCTATGCGGCCGGATACTACGGTTACATATGGGCGGAGGTGCTGGACAAGGATGCCTTCCAGTACTTCAAGGACAGCGGCGAGCTGTTCAACCGCACACTGGCACGCAAGTTCCGCAGCGAAGTGCTCGCACGCGGCGGTGCAGCCGACGGAATGACCCTGTACAAGGCTTTCAGAGGGCAGGAACCGAGCCGCAGAACCTTTGCTTAAAGCACGCGGCCTGTGGGTGGAACCGGAGGTTCCGGATTCGGTCGATGTCCGGTAGCTCGAATAAAAAAAGACGACTTGATTTTTTTCAAGTCGTCTTTTTTATGGTTTTCCGGTCGCTTTTTACAGTTCGAACTGGAACGGCAGCAGGTCTTTGGCCGAACTGACTTCGCTGATGCTCGTTCCCGAGCACATCATAATGCGAATGGGCGAGCCTTGTCTTCGTTCAGTATCCAAAAGCACCTGACGGCATTGCCCGCACGGATAGCATTCCCTCTGGTCGGGGTCCGAAGCTATGGCTACGACCTCGATTTTGTCCTGCGGGTCGGTGGCCTGATGGGCGAAGAGCATCGAACGTTCGGCGCACATTCCGGCCGGAAACACTTCGCTCTCCTGATTGGCTCCCGTCTCTATCTTGCCGCTTTGCAGCAGGGCCGCCGCACCGACTCTGAACTCCGAATACGGTGCATACGCCCTCTCGCAGGCCTTTCGGGCTGCATCGACCACCTCTCTGTCCTGAGCGGAGAGCTCGGAGAGTGAGTCGTAATGCCTGTAAACGAACTTATATGTCTTTTCCATGGTGTCTACTGGTTGAGTTTGAAGCGCACGTTTACGGAGTGCGAAAGGGTGATTTCGCGGAATTCGAGCGAAGGGCCCTCCGTATCGTCGGCTGCCGCACTCTCAACGGCCAACATCTTGTTGGATGCACGCGAGGCGAACATTACGGGCATGTCGGAATATCGGCCGTTGTCGTATATGTAGACTGCCGGACCTATGCTTTGGCCTATGGCCTCGGCCAGAACTTCGGCATTCTGCTTGGCCTGACGGATTGCCTCGCGGCGGGCTTCGAGGCGATATTTCTCCATTTGCGAATTATCGACTTTGGTCACGCTCATGTTCGAAATGCCGAGGTCGGCCAAAGCGCCGTACACCTGTGCCATTTGGGTTGCGCTGGTGACCATGAGTCTGGTACGATTTGGTGGTCTGCACCTGATTGCGTTTGCGCAGGGCGTTGTCCATGTCGTCCACTTTCAGGTCGGTGTCTGTGCCGATGCCGAGCTTTTTCAAAGCGGCAATCATTTTGGACTGGATTTGATTGACATCGAGCCCCTTGATGTCGTTGTCCTTGATTACGATTCTGATGTAGATGCGGTCCGGGGCGATTTTCTTTTTCGACCTTTCCCGTTACGTTGATTACATTCTGGCTCTCGGGGTCGGTTTGAGCCGCGGCTGGCAGCGCGAGCAGCGCAAGCAGCGCCATAAGAAGCAATTTTTTTCATAAACGTCGTTCGTTGAATGGTTTTTTTATAGAGTCTAACGTCTTTTCTCCAATTTTATTACGTTCTCCACGTGGTGCGTATGCGGGAACATGTCCACCGGCTGTACGGCAGTGACCTCGTATTTTTCATCCAACAGTGCCACGTCGCGGGCTTGGGTCGCAGGATTGCAGCTCACGTAGACGATTCTGTCGGGTGCGGCACGCAGAATGACATCAATCACGTCCGCATCCACGCCGGCACGCGGAGGGTCGAGAATCACCACGTCGGGGCGGCCGTGGAGCTGCACGAAAGCGTCGTCGAGAACTTTTTCATGTCGCCGGCAAAAAAACTCCGTATTGCCGATTCCGTTTATGCGGGAGTTGGTCTTCGCATCCTCTATGGCTTCTGGAACGTACTCTATGCCAACGACCTTGCGGCATTTTTGCGCCACGAAGTTGGCTATCGTGCCGGTGCCGGTGTAAAGGTCGTAGACGGTATCGTTCTCCGATATGTCGGCAAGGGAGCGTGCCACCGAGTAGAGTTCGAGCGCCTGTGCCGAGTTGGTCTGGTAGAACGATTTGGGCCCTACCCTGAAATCCAGCCCCTCCATGCGCTCCATGATATGGTCGCGGCCGGCGGCCAGAACGGGTGTCTGGTCCGAAAGCGAGTCGTTGAGTTTGGTATTGACTATGTACATGAGCGAGGTAATCTGCGGGAATGCGCTTTCCAGATGTTTCATCAGCGCATCGATTCGCTCCGTGTCCTGCTCGGCGAACACCACTATCACCATCACCTCGCCAGTCGAGGCGGTGCGTATCACTACGCCGCGCATGAGGCCCGTGTGTAGGCGGATGTCGTAGAACGGATATTCGTGCTCGATGCAGAACCTTTTTATTTCGTCGCGGATGGCGTTGGACGGCTCGGCTTGCAGATAGCATTTGCTTACGTCCATCACCTTGTCGAACATGCCCGGAACGTGGAATCCGAGCGCCGGAGCCGGCTCGATGTCGGCACCGGAGGCTATCTCCTCGTATGTCAGCCAGCGTTTGGGCGAGAAGGTGAATTCGAGCTTGTTGCGATAAAAGCGCGTGGCTTTCGAACCGATTGTCGGGCGGACCTCCGGCAGTTTTATCTTGCCTATGCGGGTGAGCTGGTCGATGACCTGACTGCGTTTGAATTCGAGCTGCTTTTTCATAAGGCAGGTTTTTGCCACTTGCAGCCGCCGCATACGCCGAAATGCTCGCAAAAAGGCTCGGCACGCTGCTCGGAACGTTTCACGAAGCGCACGACAGTCCCCCTCCATGAATCTGCGGTGGCAGCTGCGTATCTGAACGTCCACTACATCGCCCACCACGGTCATGGGAACGAACACCACTTGTCCGTTGTGGCGGCCCATCGCTTTGCCTTCGGCGGCAAGGGCCGTTATTTCGAGCCCTTAAATCAGGGGGCAGTTCTTTTTTTCTTTCGTGCCATTAGATATTCGTTTACAGCGCGAATATACGAAATTTATTTCTCCTTTTTTTCCGCAAGCGCACTCTTTGGGTCAGGCTGCCGACGAAAAAAATCCTGCGGTGAACGGCATGCCGAAAATCACTATCGCGGCTATTATCGTCCATGCGGCTATCCGGTTCACGATACGCGGTACGGCCTGCGAGGCAGAGGCGATGCCGTGCTGCACGATAGTGTCGGTCTGCTGCATCAGCAGGTTCTGCTGCTCGGCCACGAACCGTTGCAGATGCTCGCGCTGCATGTCCACCTGCTCGAAGGCGTCGTCCATGCTGTCGTCGAGCGCGTGCATTATGGCCGTAAGTCGTTTTTTTCTATCGACGCAATCATCTCGTCCGACATCTGCGGCAGGCTTTCCAACATCGAGACCGTTCTGCCGGCGTAGCTGCCTATCGAATCGAGGCGGCTTTTTCAGATTGTCGCGCAGCGAATCCTGCCGCCACCGAAGAGCCATTATCTCGCCCGACCAGCCGAGACTGCTCGCCATCTGCTCGCCCGCACCGTTTATCTTGTCGCTCATGTCGGCCATCACCTCGGGAATGGTGCCTAAGGTATAGCCGCGTTTTTCGCCGCAGGTTTTCAGATAGTCGAGCCATGCGGAAGTGGTGTTCAGGCTCGACGAACCGCGAACCCTGCTCGGGCAGAGAAGTCATGCAGATGTCCACGAACCTTTCGAGACGCCGGTATCGTTTGTCGTTGAACGCCCCGCGTGCAAGAGCCTCCGCACGCCTGTGCAGACTGTCTGCGGCCTTTCGGGCCAGAGGCGACAGAGGTCCGAAAAGCAGCGAGTCGGGCATGGCGGCGAACGTTTCGTCGATCGTGCGGCACAGAATCCACGTATCGGCCACGGCCACTTCCGGGATGCTCTGCATTACGGCCGTAACGGCTGCCCGCGTGAAGCGTATCTTCCAGCGCAGGGCGCGGATGCGTATTTCGTCGCACGGGGCATGGGCGGCTATGGTGTCGGCAGCCGCCACCGCTATGTTGGACATTTCGGAGTAGAATCCGCGGGTTTGGACGCGGGCCGAGAGGTCCTCTTCGGGCAGCGGCTTGCCGGTATCGACCGACAGTTTCAGAAGCGAGCTGCAAGACAGCGATGCGGCCGCGGCCAGAATGGCCGACAGCCTGAAAACTAAGTGTTTCATTGCGCAAGATGGTTTACACTACGGCCGCATATGCAAAAATCCCGCGAAAAAAATCGTATATTTGTCCAACATAAACTCATTTTGTCGTAAATGATAAACGTAGCGGTATTTCAGTTCAATCCGATTTGCGAGAACACAATAGCGGTTTGGGACTCCACCTCGGAGTGCGTGATAATAGATGCAGGCGGCAGCTGCCGTCAGGAGAACGAGGCTCTGTCCGGCTTTCTGGCCGAGAAAGGGCTGAAAATAGTGGCGGCGATAAACACGCACGGGCATTTCGACCACCTGCTGGGCGTGGACTATCTGCAAAAGAGTTTCGGAGTGCCGTTCGCCATGCACTCGGACGACGCTTTCCTGTTGGGCAATGCACAGACTTCCGCTTCGGTGTTCGGAGTGAAGGCGGGACCGATGCCGGAAAAAATCGACACAGACCTTAGTGGCATGGACAGTTTCAGGTTCGGAGAGACGGAACTGCGGATTATATCCACCCCCGGGCATACCCCCGGGCACGTATGCTTTTTCGAACCGCAGAGCCGCGTGCTTTTCACCGGCGATACGCTGTTCCGCGAGGTATCGGCCGCACGGACCTTCCCGGCGGCGATTACAGGCTGGATAATGAAGAGCATACTCGACAAAATCATACCTCTGGGCGACGACGTGCGTTTTTACCCGGGTCACGGCCCCGAAAGTACTATCGGGCACGAAACCCTCTACAATCCTTTCATAACCGAGGTGTTGAACCGCGAAGTGAACTTTTAGAGCTATGGGAGCCGCAGCCGCTGTAAAACGCATGCTTTATCGTACACTCTCGCTGGACATGTATCTGAGAGTGGTCAGCCGCATGTTCTTCCTGTGCTACGAGACCGGACTGGGCCGGATGTCGGAAGCGTTCGAGTATCCTTATTTTCTGAAAAATCTCGTGTCCGAGGACGACACTGTAATAGACATAGGCGCCAATCTGGGCTATTACTCCTATGTTTTCGTCCGGATAGCGCGGCACGGACACGTCTATGCCGTGGAGCCGGTGCCGCAGATTTGCGGCGTGCTGAGGCGCAATCTTCGCGGGGCTGAAAACATTACGATATACAACTGCGCTCTGGGTGCCGAGGATAAGAAGATAGTGATGGGCAACGATTCGGCCGCACAGTCGGGGTATCTGGGTACGGGCCGGAATTTCGTCATCGACGGCGTGAATACATCCCGAACGCATGCAGGGGTCGAGTTCGACGCCTCCATGCGCCGCGGAAGCGAACTTTTCGGCTCTCTGGAAAAGCTAGATTTCATAAAATGCGACATCGAGGGTTACGAGGTCGCGGCAATCCCCGAGATGGCTTCTGTTATCGAGCGTCACCGTCCCACCGTGCTGATAGAGACCGGCGGGGACAAGCGTGCCGTGATGATCGATTTCTTCACTCGGCGCGGGTATGCCGGCTATACGCTCTGTCGCGGCCGGCTTGTGCCGCTGCGTGGGGACGATGACAAGGACATAGTATTCATACACGACTCCCGCAGGGAGCGTTTTTCGCATCTGCTTCCGCTATGAGAATAGATTTGATAACCGTGGTTCCGGAGCTGCTGGTCTCGCCGCTGGGCGAATCGATACTGCGGCGTGCGCAGGACAAGGGACTGGTGGAGATATGCGTGCACAATCTGCGCGACTATACGGACGACAAGCGCCGCACCGTGGACGATTATCCTTTCGGCGGCGAGGCGGGCATGGTGCTCAAACCCGAGCCTGTGTTCCGTGCGATAGAAGACCTTAAAAAACAGCGGCATTACGACGAAGTGATATACACCTCGCCCGACGGGGTGCAGTACAACCAGCATCATGCCAACCGTCTGTCCACGCTGGATAACATCATAATTCTCTGCGGACACTACAAGGGACTGGATTACCGCATCCGCGAACATCTGATTACCATGGAGATAAGCATCGGCGATTACGTGCTTACCGGCGGCGAACTGGCGGCTGCGGTCATCGTGGACAGCGTGGTGAGAATCATTCCCGGGGCGATAGGCGACGAGGCGTCGGCCCTGACGGATTGTTTTCAGGACGATTTGCTGGCTCCGCCCGTATATACGCGCCCTGCGGAGTTCAACGGCTGGCGGGTGCCCGACGTGCTGCTTTCGGGCAATTTCGCCCAAATAGACGAATGGAGGGAAGAGCAGGCGTTGGAAAGGACCCGCGCCTTGCGACCCGATTTATTGAAATAGAGTGTTTTTATGCGTTACTTTTTGATTGCGGGGGAAGCCTCCGGCGATTTGCACGGCGCCAATCTTATGCGCGGACTCGTCAAGAGCGACCCGCAGGCCGAGTTCAGGTTCTGGGGCGGCGACCGCATGGCCGAGGTCGGCGGAGTCGAAAATCTTATCCGGCACTATAAGACCGCTTCGTTTTTCGGTTTCATCGAGGTGGCGGCCAATCTGCGCACCGTGTTGTCGCAAATCAGGGAGTGCAAGGCCGAAATTGCGGCTTACAGGCCGGACGTGCTCGTGCTCATCGACTATCCCGGGTTCAATTTCCGTATGGCCGAGTATGCCCACGGGCTGGGTATCAAGACGTTCTACTACATCTCCCCGAAGGTGTGGGCATGGAAGGAGTCGCGTATAAAGCGCATCAAGAAGTATGTGGACAGGCTCTTCATCATATTCCCGTTCGAGGTGGAGTATTTCAAAAAGCACGGCATAGATGCGGTGTTCTGCGGCAATCCGCTGGTGGATGCCGTCGGACAGCGCATGGCCGAAATGCCGACCGAACAGGAATTCAGACAGGCCAATTCTTTGGACGACAGACCGATTGTGGCTCTCGTGGCCGGCAGCAGGCGCAGCGAGATAGAGTACAATCTGCCTCTTATGGCGGCTCTCTCCCGCAGGTTCCCGCAGTATCAGTTCGTCGTCACGGCGGTGGATTGGATAGACAAGGCGCTGTACGACAAATGTCTGGCCGGCAGTTCGGTGCGCTACGTATGTTCGCAGACCTATCCTGCTGTGCGCTATGCCGAGGCGGCTGTGGTGACATCGGGAACCGCAACGCTCGAAACGGCGCTCATAGGCACGCCCGAGGTGGTTTGCTACCGTACCGATGCTTTGCAGATATGGGCGGGCCGGCATCTTCTGAAAATAAAATTCATATCGCTGGTGAATCTGATACTCGGCCGCAGGGCCGTTGCAGAGATAATAGAGTCGTCGCTCGACGTTTCTCAGGCAGAGAGCGAGCTTCGCGCCATTCTTCGCGGCGGCGAGGCCCGAGAGCGCATGCTGCGCGATTTCGAGCAGCTGCGCGAAATCGTCGGCGGAGAGGGTGCGAGCGACAGGTTCGCCGCCGAAATGGTCAAAAATACTTCGAAAGGGATGAAAATCATCTGCATAGGACGCAATTACCGGCCGCATGTGGCCGAAATCGGCGGAGCGGTACCGTCCGAGCCGCAATTTTTTTCATGAAACCCGACACGGCTCTGCTGCGAAACAACGAGCCGTTCTACATTCCAGACGTTCAGCCGTCAGGAGGATTACGAAACGGAGCTGGTGGTGAAGATAAACCGCGTGGGCAAATACATAGACCCGAAGTTCGCGCACCGTTATTACGACGAGGTGGGGCTCGGCATCGATTTTTACGGCCCGCGATCTGCAACGCCGCGCAATCGACGAGGGGCTGCCGTGGGAGATGTGCAAGGCGTTCGACTATTCGGCCGCCGTGTCTGCCGAGTTCCTGCCGCTCGAAGAGTTGGGCGGCGATATAGGCCGGCTGCGTTTCGAGATGATGCTCAACGGTTCGGTGAGACAGCAGGGGTGTTGCGCCGATATGATTTTCGACGTGGATACGATTATAAGCTACGTGTCGCGGTTCGTGACGCTCAAAATAGGGGATTACATATTTACGGGTACGCCGGCCGGCGTGGGTCCGGTGAGTGTCGGCGACCGCATCACCGCGAACCTGCAAGGCCGCACGCTGCTCGATTTTATGATAAAATAAAAACGGATTGTTATGTTGCTTAGCGAAATGCTTTCCGGCCGCCGGCTGATTCTCGCCTCCGCTTCGCCGCGCAGGCGGCAGCTGCTCGCGGGGCTCGACGTGGAGTTCGAGCCGGCTCGGCCGTTCGAGGTTCAGGAGCGTTGGCCGGAAAATCTTGCCCCCGAGCAGGTTCCGCAGTACCTCTCGGCTCTCAAATCCGAGAGTTATCCGTATGAACTTCTTTCGGGAGATATTCTGCTTACGGCCGACACCGTTGTCGTAACCGAAGGGCGCATACTCGGCAAGCCGGTCTCCGAGGAGGATGCCTGCCGGATGCTCTCACAGCTTTCGGGGCGCATGCACAAGGTGATAACCGGCGTTACGCTTCGCGACAGGACCGGCCGCCGCACTTTTTCGGCCGAATCGTCGGTGCGGTTCCGAGTGCTGGATGCGGAGGAGATAGAGTATTACGTGCGGCGTTATCGCCCTCTGGACAAGGCCGGCAGCTACGGCATTCAGGAGTGGATAGGATACGCGGGCATAGAGAGCATCGAAGGCTCGTTCTACAATGTCATGGGCCTGCCGGTGCAGAGGCTTTATGCCGAGTTGAAGGAATTTTGCGAAAGAACTTAAATAGACCTGAAAAAAAATGATTGGAATGAAACGATTTTTACTCTTTGCACTGGCCGTGTCCGTGAGCCTTTCCGCGGCGGCGGACGAAGGCATGTGGCTGCCGAGCCTCATAGGGACCCGCATAAAGGATATGCGCAGCAAAGGGATTCCGCCTTTCGGCCGAAGACATTTACAGCATCAACAAGGCTTCGCTCAAAGATGCCATAGTGCTTTTCGGCGGCGGATGTACGGGCGAGCTGGTTTCCGACCAAGGGCTGCTTCTGACCAACCACCACTGCGGGTACGGCGCGATACAGAAGCTCAGCTCGCTTGAACACGATTATCTTACCGACGGCTTTTTGGGCGATGAACCGTGCCGAGGAGCTTCCGGCCGAGGGTCTGGAAGTGAAATTTCTGGTCCGCATGGAGGATGTGACCGACAAGGTCGGCGAGGACAAGGAGAAACAGAAGCGGCTTGTCGAGCAGGCCTGCGAGGGCGGACGCTATCAGGCTCGCATAGAATCGCTGTATTACGGCAACCAGCAGTTTCTGTTCGTCTACGAAGTGTTCAAGGACGTGCGTCTTGTGGGAACGCCTCCTTCGTCGATAGGCAAGTTCGGCGGCGATACGGACAACTGGATTTGGCCGCGCCATACGGGCGATTTCTCTGTATTCCGCATTTATGCCGACAAGAACAACGCTCCGGCCGAGTATTCGCCCGAGAACGTGCCTTACCGTCCGAAGAAACATTTCGATATAAGCACCAAAGGGGTCAAGGAGGGCGATTTCACGTTCGTTTACGGTTTTCCGGGTACCACGCAGGAGTATGTCATCTCGGATGCGGCTGACTATATTCTGAACCGTTCGAATCCCGCCAAGATAAAACTCCGCACCATTCGTCTGGACATCATCGACAAGGCTCAGCAGTCCGACCCTCTGATTCGCATCCAGTACGCCTCCAAGCATGCCGGCATTGCCAATGCGTGGAAAAAAATGGCAGGGCGAAAGCAAAGGGCCTCGCGCGGCTCGGAACGGTAGAGAACAAACGCCGTTACGAGGCCGAGTTCCAGAAATGGGCTGCGGACAAACCGCAGTACGCGCATCTTCTGGACAGCCTGCATGCACAGTACGACAAGTGGGCCGACGCCTATTTCCTTCGCGAGTATTACACCGAATCGGTTTTATGCCATAGAGCCTGAACCGGCCGGCCCGCACCGTCTATGCCGCGGCGAAAAAAGGTGCGTTGAGCGAATCGCAGACAAAAGACATGGCGGAGTTCTACAAGAACTATAATCAGGGAATCGACCGTCTCACGGCCGTGCGCATGATAGAGGAGTTCGTGGCCGACATTCCCGCCGGTTACGGGCATGCGTATCTTAATGAGCAGATTGCCGCTCACGGCGGAGTGCAGGGATACGTGGATTATCTGTTCGACAACAGCGTTCTGACGAGCCGCGAGAGTTTCGAGCGTGCGGCATCTTCGGCCGAAGCGCTTGAACAAACGGCGAAGAGCGACCCGATGATAGCTCTCTATGCTTCGTTTCTGAATACTCCGTTCACCTCGGCCTCGGTTGCGTATCGCAATCTGAGCGCGGTGCCCTCTATTGCAGCGCTGTATCGGCCGTACATGCGGGCGCTCATGGAATTCGACAGCAAACGTCCGTTCTACCCCGATGCGAATCTTACTTTGCGCGTGGCTTATGGGCATGTCGGCGGCTACGACTATTCGGATGCCGTATATCACCGCCATTACACTACGCTGGACGGCATAATAGAAAAGGACAATCCGCAGATTTACGATTACGACATACCGCAGTCCCTGCGCGACATCTATGCCGCGAAGGATTACGGACGCTGGGGCGTGGAGCTGGACGGCCGCTATACGGTGCCGGTTGCATTCATAGCCACCAACCACACCACGGGAGGAAACTCCGGCAGTCCGATACTCAATGCAAAGGGCGAGCTGCTGGGACTCAACTTCGACCGCACGTGGCTCAGCACAATGAGCGACATAGAGTTCGATGCCTCCGTGTGCCGCAACATCTCGGTGGATATTCGCTTCGTGCTCTTTGCTATCGACAAGATTGGCGGTGCCGGTTATCTTATAGATGAGATGACCTTGAAATAAAAGGCGCTTTCGTTAAGCGGAAGCGTGCGCCGAAACATACTTTTCGGCGCACGCTTCTTTATTTGCACAACTATGGCGCGAAAGCATTAATCCGCACTGCGGGAGAAAACCGTATTTATATACTGGCGTTTTACGCCGAGTGGGGAAGCTGTTGAAAAAAGGTATCGGCGCGGCGTTTTTAGTGCCGCGGATGTGTGATTGCGTCCGGATGCTATGGACCTGAATATAAAGAAAAAGTCTCGCGACTGAATCGCAAGACCTTCAAGGGGTGGAAGATGGGGTTCGAACCCACGACCTTCGGAACCACAATCCGTCACTCTAACCAACTGAGCTACATCCACCGTATAGCGTCGTTCTGCATTTTTGTTCGGAGCGGACTGGAACGACTTTTTGGGTCCGCTTTTTGAAAAAGCCGTCCGCATCGGCGGAGCAGCCTTTGTTTCGATTCTCTCGTCCGGCCTGTCTGCGTTTCGGCTCGGCGAAGCCTTCTCTGATGCTTAAAGAGAGTTTACGTGCAGGGCGATGCTGCTTTTGAGGTTGGCCGCCTTGTTTTTGTGGATGATATTGACTTTCGCGAGTTTATCCAGCATGGCGGTAACTTTCGGGAGCAGAGCCTCTGCCGCGCTCTTGTCGGTCGTGCCGCGCAGAGCCTTCACGGCGTTGCGGGTAGTTTTGTGCACGTAACGGTTGCGCAGTCTTCTGGTCTGGGTCTGACGAATTCTTTTTTCCGATGACTTGTGGTTTGCCATTGTTATGTTTTTTAATTTGATTATTCAAAATATTAGGGCACAACCGCAAGCGGTGCGCCTCTTTTGTAGCCCATAGCAGAGTCGAACTGCTCTTTCAAGAATGAAAATCTTGCGTCCTAACCGATAGACGAATGGGCCGTCCTCTTTCGGAGAAGTGGGTGCAAAGATAGCGGATTTTTAATTCGCACAAAAAAACGCATCAGATGCACCGCTTTTTTATAACGATAAATCCACGTTTCCGGTTTCTCTGTCGAGTGTCAGAGGTGTACCTTCGAAGAGTTTTTGCATGATGCCCTGCTGCAAGAGCCTGTCGTATCGGACCATGGTAGAGCTGCCTGTCGGCTATGAGTGCGGCCGAGTCGCAGATGCGCGTTACGATTGATATGTCGTGCGACGAAAACAGTACGGTCTTGTTCCGCTCGCGTGCCAGCTTGCGAAGCAGAAGGCAGGTCTCGTAACGGTTGGGCACATCCAGAAAGGCGGTCGGTTCGTCGAGCAGTATTACAGGCGTGTCTTGGGCCAGAGCGCGGGCTATCATCACCCGCTGGCACTCTCCGTCGCTGAGCGAATCCATATCCTTGTCTGCGAAATCGCTCATCCCTACGGCGTCCAGAGCCTTCGCGACGGTTTTTCTGTCCTCGTCCGCAAGCCGCCCGAACCATCCTGTATACGGCGCACGGCCGAGCGAAACCACATCCTCGACTTTCAGGTCGGTTACGCGGATGCGCTCCGTGGAGACGAACGCCACCTGTCGGGCTATCTGTCCGACGCTCATTTTCGAGATGTCGCTTCCGGCTATCTCGATGCTTCCTGACTCGATTCGTCCTATTCCCGAAATGGCCCTCATCAACGTGCTCTTTTCCCTGCGCCGTTGCGTCCGATGAGCGCACAGAACTCTCCTGCGTCTAACCTAACGGACACGTCTTGCAGAAGAATCCTCTCGGCGTAACCGAGCGTCAGGTGGTTGAGCGATATGCCTGCGGGGTTCATGGCCTTTTCTAAAATATTTTGCGGTTTCTTACTATCACAGTGATTATCACCGGTATGCCTACAAGCGCGGTTACCGTGTTTATGGGTATGTTCATGCCGCTGGCTGGCAGTTGGGAGGCCATGTCGCAAAGCAGCATCAGAAGCGACCCGATTATCATGCTCGCCGGCATCAGCGTCCGGTGGTCGGCCCGAGCCAGTATCATGCGTGCGATGTGCGGAACGGCCAGTCCGAGGAATCCTATCGGCCCGCAGAACGCCGTGACCGTTCCGGCCAGAAGCGTCGTGCTGACCATAATCGCCGCCCTGCTGCGCGAAAGGTCGAGGCCCATGCTGCGTGCGTAATTTTCGCCGAGCAGCAGCAGGTTCAGCGACTTGACCGAAAGAAGCGACATGCCCAGACCTATTATTATGACCGGAGCCATAATTGCCGTTTGCGCCGAGGTAACTCCGCCTAACGAACCCATCGTCCACACCACGAACGACTTGACTGCCGATTCGGCGCTGAAATATTGCAGAATTTCCACCACGGCCCCTGCTACGCTGCCGAACATCATTCCCAGAATCAGGATTACCATTATGTCTTTTATGCGGCGGCTTACGGCCGTTATCATAAGGAACACGCATGCCGCGCCGGTCCATGCCGCACCGGTCATGCCTATGTCGCGAATCCATTGGCTGTCCTGTCCGAGCAGCGGTGCACCAAGCAGAAAAATCGCGACGCCGAGCGTCGCACCGGAGCTGATGCCCAGCACGTAGGGCCCTGCCAGAGGATTGCGGAAAAAGAGTCTGCATTTGCAGACCGCTGGCCCCGAGCGCCGCTCCTGCCAGCAGCGCGGTGACTGCCTTCGGGATGCGGAACCGCATGATTATCCGGCTTGCGTATTCGTCCGCCTGACCTCCGAAAACAGCGCTAAGAACATCTTGGAGCCGGATGCTTACCGATCCGAATACGATGTCCGCACAGAAGGCCGCTGCCGTGAGCAGTATTCCCGTAACGATTAGTATGGCGCTACGGCGGTTCATTCGAGGCGCATGTAATAATACGTGTCGGTGCTGTCCGACAGTTCGGGGTGGAGGATGCGTATCAGGTCAGAGAGCACGACGTCGGGTCTTACCGTGCCCGATTCCCAGAAATCGCTGCCTCCGGCCTCTGTCGTCCGGCGATTGTTGTTGAACACCCGTCCGTTTTTCACTGGCGGGGTGTCCATGAACCGCGAGTTTTCGGCGGCGAGTTCGTCGAGCGAGCGGGCGGCCCCGGGGTTGAGCCATACGTCGGCCTGCAACAGCAGCGTGTACGCCTTTTCTCCCGAAACAGGCAGGCTCATGTTTTTCGCCCCCTCGGCTGCGAGGGACACTCCCGCTCCGGCATCTTCGAGCAGCGAGACCATGTAGCTGTCCGGCGCGGGTAGAAACCACACGTCGCGGTACGGCGCATTGAGCATTACTTTCGGACGGTTCGCGGTGCCGCCAGCGAGGCTTCGGACGGAATCGTACCGGAACGCAATCTTTTCGAACAGCGCCTCGGCCTGCTCTCTTGCTCCGCACATCTCGCCGATAGCCACCATCCATTCCGCCTTCCCGAGCGCACTGTTTTCCATATAGTCGCCTATATAGCCATATGGGATGCCCAACTCCTCTAATTTCCTTGCCACGGCGCCGTTGTCGTCGGCAACTCCGTACATGAGCACTATGTCGGGATTCATCGACGCTATCAACTCGAAGTCCAGCCCCGATTCATAACCCACGTCTTTGACAAGACCCGAATCCAAGCCACGTCTTACTGCGGGACTGGATATGAATCCGCCGCCCGAGACCCCGCATATTCTGTCTCCCATGTCCAGCGCGTCGAACATGGCAACGTAACTCGAAGACATGCAGACCGCTCTCCTTATCGGAGCATGAACCGTCTGGCCTTCGAATCCTTTCGGGGCTTCGCTTCCGTCGAAAGAGACGTATATGAGCTTCTCGACGCCTTCGGCCCCCTGCCACGGGTCCTTGATTCTGATTACTGTATTGTCGTTTTCGGCGGCGCGGATTTCGAATCTTGCGGCGTGGGCCGGCGAAAACACGATTTCGCCGAGATTGTATCCACTTCGGTCGCTTTTGCAACTTTGAAGAATCAATACGCTGATTGATAACGCTATAAATGCAACTTGGCGTTTGCTCATATATTTGCTGTTGAGGCCTTAAAATTAGTAAAAAAACATTGTTGGCGGCAAAAAAATATCGCCGAAATTGCCGAAGAATTAAAATAATGCGTATATTTGCACTCCGAAAAGTTCGGGGTGTAGCTCAGCCCGGTTAGAGTACACGTCTGGGGGGCGTGTGGTCGCTGGTTCGAATCCAGTCACCCCGACAAAACATTTTCCCCGAAGCCTCTGCTGTCAAGCAGGGGCTTTTTCTTTTGTGATGTATCACCGGACCGGAAGAATTGCGGTGATGCACAAGTTATAGGTCATTATCTAAATATCATACGACACGCGGATGTAGTACTACGTAAATATGGATTTGGTGCGAATTGTGGATTGGTATAAATAAAAATATCGAGATTTTTGCAAAAATCTCGATATTTTAGTATATTTGAAACTGGAATAAAGCTATGTAATTATGATCGAACAGCCCCCTGCATTTGATATCCATAATATCAGAGATATTATCAATCTGTTAAATGATTGTAGATTCCCGCCTATCATAGAACGGATAAACAACGAATGCCTTTACTGGGATAAAGTGAAGCACCTCGAAATCCCGAAAGGTATCACGCATGAGAAATTATGGAAGCTAATCAAGTTGCGGAGATCGTTCATCAGTATTCCATTCGTATTTCAAGAATATAAATTTCATTATTATATTACCAATGCGACACAAGAGAGGCTGCATTATTTCGATATGAACTTTGGAGGAACACTCGGAGCGAATTCTCCGATACCTGCCGAAGACAAGCATCGTTATCTGGTCAGTTCTCTAATGGAAGAAGCCATTGCCTCCAGTCAGATGGAGGGAGCCTCCACTACGCGTAAAAAAGCCAAGGACATGCTCCGAAAAGGCACGAAGCCTCGCAATAAATCGGAGCAGATGATCCTGAACAATTACAATACGATTCAGCATATTGCAAAAATCGGGAATGGGAACTAACACCGGAACGATTGCTGACTATTCACCGACTGATGACGCAGAACACGCTCGACAACTCTGAAGACGAAGGACGCTTCAGAACGAACGATGACATCTATGTCGTCGATAATTTGTCGGGAGAGGTTGTCCACTTTCCTGTGCCTTATACTGAGATTCCGGAGTTGATACTGTTATTATGCAAATTATTCAATGAAAAAGGAAGTGAAAACTTCGTGCATCCCATTATCAAAGGAACATTGATTCATTTCCTGTTAGCTTATATTCATCCGTTCTGTGACGGAAACGGTCGAACGGCCCGTGCTCTTTTGTATTGGTATATGTTGAGAGAAGGTTACTGGATGACTGAATATCTATCTATATCGAGAATCATCTACCACAAGAAACGCCAATATGAGAAAGCGTTCCTCTATACGGAAAATGATGGAAACGATTTGACTTATTTCATTTCGTTTAATCTTCATGTAATGTCCGAGGCGTACGAATCCTTGAAACTTTACATAAAAAACAAATTGTCGGAACAGTATCAAACTGCCGATTTTATTAAAATCCCGTCGGTCAACGAACGTCAGGCCATTATATTGAAGATCGTATCCGACAAGCCGCAGAGTGTCCTAACGGTCAAAGAGATGGAAACCCGATTCAATATCTCGAATTTTACGGCCCGAAGCGATCTGCAAGGTCTTGTGAAATTGGGATTTCTGTCTTCTGTTGCAGTAAACAAGAAACAACATAATTATATCAGAAGTTCCGAATTCGAAGAAATTCTTTTCGAAATATGAATAAATTAAAAATATCGAGATTTTTATTAAAATCTCGATATTTTTTAATATTTTGCTCACGGCGTAATTTTCTCGGGAATCAGTTGTGTGTCGGCGAAAAAGGGCATAATTATTCGATTTGCATAATGTGAATCGAATATTCAGGGAAATGATATTCCTATAGCGAAAGTATAAATCCAATCATTTTGACCGAAAAGATCGTTCCGAAGTATTTTTGCGGCTGGGTAGGCGAATGATGCGTGGAACACGCGAAATCGCAACAACTACCGATAATGGCAAACTGCAACTCTCTGAATGTGTGTAAATCCAATGGAATATAGTTCGTTAAATTTATTGGGAAAAGTAAAATTTAATTCTGGGGGCGTGTGGCCGCTGGTTCGAATCCAGTCACCCCGACAAAACATTTTTCCCCGAAGCCTCTGCTGTAAAGCAGGGGCTTTTTCTTTTGCTGTCGATTGGCCCGTTCGAGGCTTTCGTTCCCGTTTTTACGTTGGTTTACACAGGCCTGTGTAAACAGCCAAAAGGCTATGGACGCCGCTATTTCAGTTATTTGTTTCAAAAGCAAGACCCTCGCCAACGGAGAACATCCGCTCATGTTGCGCATTACGAAAGACCGCAAACGGACGATGAAGAATTTATGCAGGCGCAAACGGCAAAAACGGTTATCCCAAATTACAAATAACAAAGTTTTGATTCCATACGAGCCGCTATTGCATGAAAACTTTGTTTTATGGAACTTTGCAACTGCAATACCCCGAGAGTGTTGCATATTGAGAAACATTTCCTAACTTTGTGACGCTGTCCCGAACGGGCGGCAGACATATTAGTTTAGTGAAAGTGTTTCGCTAATCCTTACCGAGGAATCTGGAAAAATTCAAGTGTGCAGGGATAACGCAACGCTCGTCACCGTATATAGGCATATATCATTCTCGATATATACTATGTCGGTGTGGGGTATTGTTTATTTGCACATAGGTATTCCAGAACCTCTCGGTAGATAAACGAACAACTCCACACTTTCTTTTTGCACATAACCCACCGCAGCGGAGTTGATACGGTACAAAATATCGCACTTATGGAGTATCTGAATATCTCGCTACCTAATAATCGCGTTCTAACATTAGGTTACAACTATGCGGACTCGACATATGTATTTGAGCAGGATATTGAATTTAATGGATGGATTATATCCAAAATCATAAAAATTGGAGGACCACCAAGTTGTTATAAATATAATTTCGACAATTACTTTGAGTTTGTGATTACTGACTCTAAAAACTTTCAGCGAATAGAAAAAAATATTTCTACAACTGTAAAGATATTAAATTGTTAAAGAGAACGGCAAAACTCCATTGATGATATATCTGATTTTATCCAATCATCTTTGATTTTTCAGTGTAAAGATTGGGCAGACTATGATAGAAAAAAATATGCAAAACTTTAGCAGATATAAAGGGAGTTATAAATACGGATATTTCCCAACGAGAGCAGTTAGAACGGATAAAACAGATATTAAATAATTTATAACCTATTTATTAAAAAGACTACTATCTCTATTGATGTGCGGCTCTGTCATTACGACTCCCAGAAACGATAATTTATTAAATGAAACAATTCATGTCGAAACGAAAGGTGAACTGGAAAATGTGTTGGCGGATTATGATTATGCCCGTACTGGATCGTTGAAAATTGTATGTATGGCGCACCAGTACAACAATGCCAATCGATCTATGGCAATGAAATGGAACAATCATTTATGTTCAAGGCTAATCTTCCCGTGATCGGATGGGTATATTTTGACTTGTAACAGGCTTCACTATTACTCGGCCAAACTGTTTTGGAACGTTTCGGTACGGTTACTATCGACAATATTAATTCAAAATTGATTATCAAGCAAAAGCACAATCATGAAACTGAATCAAATTTCTAAAGATGAAATGCCTGTCGTTCCCGTTCGTAAGGACACGATTGTTAAAGAAACCAACATGGAGGCTCTTAAAGGAAAAGGCCTCGGTTTGATTACTTACGGACTTAACGTAGGCGAAATTTTCGAGTTCCCTGAATCGAAAGAAGATGTCAAAATCATCGAACGTCAAGTTCGTCCTAATTCGTCTTCTTTCGAAACTCTTATCCTCGGCCTCAAAGACGGTAAGCCTGCTTACCTCTCTGTCGCTAATCTTCGCCGTCGCGACCACAAGGCGCGTCCCGTTCATCCTGTCGCAGAAGCTCTCAATACTGCCGAAGACGACTACGTTCGCGTAGAAATGTGTCTCGGTAAGAGAATCAGCGCTAACGAAGAAGTTACTTTCGACGAAGCTGTCTTCGATAACGGTGTCCGTACTGATGCTACGAAGCCTCGTACCGTCGCTAAACTCATCTTCGTCGAATAATGCGTAATGGATTGTTGACTGTTAAAGGGTCCTGAAAAAGACCCTTTAACATCCTTTCCTCTAATTGCGGTGAATATGTAGTAATTAATTTCAGGATGTGATACCAAAATCCTGAAGCTTTCTTCGTACTCAAAAAAAACGCAAATAACCAATTCTTTATTAACCGTTGTATTCATCTCGATGGAAAAAAACAATCTAAATCCGATAAATTTACTACTTTTATAACTGTCATTGTATGTAGTGTTGTAATAGCTTGCTTCACAAGCGCTATTGGAACAACACTCAACTTGCCTCCAATGCCTGTCGGTATCATAACTGTTATTCTTTTTAGTAATTTATTACTATGGTAATATCGATAAGTAAAAAAACAGGGACAATAACCAATGCAGATGGCACGACAAGACATTTTGAGGTCTTGTATGATTACCAAACTAAAACTATACTAACATTTGATATTTATTGACAAAAGAGTATGAAAAACCTATCTACTATCCGTATTTGCCCTGCTGATTGTAGGGTGTGAAACCGACACTCTCAACAAACGATAGCAGCACAATCTATCGAAACAGGGACTTCCGATTCCACAGAAGAGCAAATTACAGAAGAAAAAAATATTGAAGTATTACGATTCCATGAGCAATGTTGCAGGTGGAAAATCATTGAATGACATTCGTTTCGGGGGTTGGACAGACAAAGAGTGGTGCGACAATGATTATTTTTCGAACTTTACGCACATACATCGATGCGTGTTACAAAAAGGGAAATTAAGGATGAAGTTTTAGAACCATATAAATTTGCGTTAAATGGAAAATTTGCAATATATAACGCAGAGCCATGTATTGCCGGAGGCATGTTTATTTATTTCGTTTTTAGATGCTCCGAATAAAATTTTTTTAATACTTGGATTTATAGTTACGTGGATGAGGATACTGAAACCATTGTAGATTATCAGGTTCGAGGAATGAAAAATGCTCGAAGGAGATCCCGAACTTACAAAAAGAAGAGATTTTTGTCCTTTATAGAGGAACATCCCGAAAATAAATTATGGTAAGACGATATTTATAGCAGTTTAATGTTATATCCTCGGCCATACGGTCGAGGATTTTGTTTTGTGATGTATAAGCGGTTTGTAAAATCGGATCTAATCTTATGCCCTTGATATTTGTAAAGGAGTAAGCAGACAGACTGCTGAGATTAAGCTGTATGCGGCAATAGTGCGGGCAGCCGGATTAAATCAGGATGTGGCCCCTGTTTTTGTAGAGAATCGGCTGGTATTTTTCCGCTGTTCGACTCCGCTTCCCCGTTTCATTTTTTTGGGCAAATCTGGGTAAAATAAATTATTACCTTTGCGGGATGAATGGTGCATTTTTCTGAGGAGTGGAATAAAAAGAAGAACCGCTCGGGATGAATGCACGAGGCCGGAGATAAAAGATAAGATAAGATAAGATAAGATAAGAGCACCGGCATATCGCATGTTGAATGAAATTAAGACGAGGAGCCGATAGGAGTTTTGATGGAACATATATTGTATAGTTATTCGTTGTGCGCGAGCTTGTCGCTGCTGCTGTTTTTCGGGTTCTCTTTTTTGTACTCGAAGACACCTGACAAGGCCATCTTCGCGAACTTTCTCCGCTCCCGCCGCATCATGGGCGCGGCGCTACTGCTTCTTTCCGTCAATTACTCGGTGCATCTACTCTTCGAGGTCCGTTACATGAGCCACGATGCTGCCATACTGCTCAACCTGTCCACCTATTTTCTGTGCTACTGGCTGTTCAGACTCGGCCCTGACCTCGCTGCTCGACCGGTTCTACATCACGCGGCGCAAATTCCTCATCCACCTGTTCATGTGGGCCGCCTTCTCGCTTCTTTCGGGCATCGTGCTGTTCGTTCTGCCGGCAGGCGCCGCACGGGAGGTGGGACTTACGGTAATGGCCGTCTGGCTGATTTCCTACGGTGTCGTTCTGTCGCGCCGGCTTTTAAGAGCCTATAAGAAGGCTGTGCATATCATCGACAACTCACTTTCGGACGATATAGGGAGCTATATCCGCTGGATGTCCACGTTCACCTACTGGGCCGTGATATTCGGCGTGGTATGCGGCCTGCTGACCTTCCTTCCGGATAAGTATATCTTCGTCTGGGTTCTGTCTTCCGTTCCTTTCTACATCTATCTATACGTGTGCTACCAGAACTACCAAAGCTGTTCTACGAACGGGTGGAGAATGCCATGGAAGACGAGATGCCCGCAGGGGGAGGACACCGCAAGCGCACAGTGCAGCGACGAGGACGGCGCCGCCGCATACGAGCTGCCGCCTGCCACGGCCGAAATAATCGAGGGTAAAATCGGCGCATGGATAGACACCGGGGAGTATGTCCGCCCGGGACTGACCATACGTGAGCTCGCCCGCACGCTGCATACCAACCGGACCTACCTTTCGGCCTATATAAACACTGTCTACGGAATGTCGTTCCGCAACTGGATAACCGATTTGCGCATGGGAGACGCCAAACGCAATATCGAACGGTATCCCCAGAAGAGTATCGCCGAGATAGCGGAGATGTCGGGTTTTCTGTCGATGAGCCACTTCATAAAGACGTTCAAGGAAAAGGAGGGCTGCTCGCCCGCCAAATGGAAACAGGCCCCTGCAAAAAGGCTCGAATACGGACGAGGCGAAAGATGCCTGAACGACTGAAAACATGCTCGGGCAGCAAGGCGGAATTGCCCGAACGACAAAAACATGCGGTTCCGACAATAAAGAGACCCTGTTCCCGTCGGGAGCTTTTTTAGAGCACCAGATTTCCGTATATTCGCATATGTTTAAGTAAGACTAATAATATAAATAAAAAAATTAAACTCGATAATGAAAATGAAAAAACTTTTGGCATTTGCAACAGCTTTGACCGGCGCGATGATGTTCGCGTCGTGCAACGTAAGCGACGATACTCGGGATGCGACGACACTGGCCGTTCGTTTCACCGGAGAGATAGGCGGTCAGTCGTCGGCCACGGCCGAAACAAGGGCTGCCGGCACTTCGTGGAGCAGCGGCGACGCAATCGGCGTGTTTATGGCGGAACACGGCAGCGCTACGGCTGCGGAAGGTGCTGCGAACAAGAAATACACCACTGGCGGAAACGGAACGTTCGTTCAGGCCGGTGGCGATATATACTATCCCGTGCAGGGCGCGGTGGATTTCATGGCATATTATCCTTATGCGGAGTCTGCAACGCTGGGAAATATCGACGTCGCAATCGGCAATCAGAACAATCAAAAGGACTTCGACCTGCTTTGCGCCAAGGCGGACAAAAAAACGGGCAGGGCTATACCAAGGCCGATGCGACTGCTCCGGTAGCGCTGGCTTTCGAGCACAAACTCGCGAAGATAGTATTGAACTGCAAGATAGGAGAGGGTATCGGCTCGTTGGACGGCATGACCGTTAAGATTAAGGGAATGAACAGCCGAAACACCTTCAATCTTGCCTCCGGAGTGTTGGGCACTGCCGATACGCCAGCCGATATAGAGACCCGCCGGATTACTGCCGCACAGGGATACGGCGCATCCTATGACGCCATTGTCATGCCTTTTTCCTATAACGGGAATGCCGTATCCGTCGAATTTACCGTAGACGGGGATACTTTCGTGTGGACGATAGACAAGGCCGAGGACGCGAAATTCGAGGCGGGCAATGAGTACACGTAAGATGTGACTGTGACCCGTCACAAAGTATCCGTAAGCGCGACAATCAAGCCTTGGGTTACCAATGACCGCGGTCCCGTGACGGCCCAGTGACGATTCGAAACTGTCTGGCGTACCGTCCGTGAAACGATTTTAAGAAAGGAGACCATATAATGAAAATACATTGGCAAATATTTACAGCAACCGCAGCAATCCTGACTGCCGTATTATTCGCATCATGCAAGAAAAGCGAACATCGTAACGAACCACGTCATAACACGTCGCATCCGGACATGGGGGCGGTGGTCGTGACCGCCGACTGGAACGGAAGGAGCGGCGAGGCCGACATCCCGCAGCAGTACACTCTGCGGATCGGCGAATCGGAGCAAGAGGCGAGCGGTGAAACAAACGTGTTGAGAGAGCTTCTGTCGCCGGACGATTACACTCTTGCGGTGTACAACACGCCCGACCGAATTGCCGTCGTCGGCAATACCGCTTCGGTGAACGGCGCATCGGCAGGGCAGATAAAACCCATCGCCCGGTTATCTGTTCGCCTCGGTTCAGGACATCAGCGTCCGTGCGGACGACACGCTCCGTGTCACGGCCCGTATGGAGCAATTGGTACGCAGGCTCGAACTCGAACTGACCGCCACCGAGGGCGATTACAGCCGTGTGCAATCGGCTACGGACACGCTCTCCGGAGTGGCATCGGCAGTGGACATCACAACCGGCGAGCGAAGCGCGGCGGCGCAAGTGAAGGGCACGTTCATGCAGGACGGCAACAAGTTCACCCTCTTTTTCCGGCTGCTCGGCATCATTGAGGCGGAAGCACAAACGCTGACGGTGGACATCGCTTTCGTGGGCGGCGGTACGCAACGTATCGTGAGCGACCTCTCCGGCGATATGAGCGGTTTTTAATGACGGTGCGATGCCGATGAAACTCACGGGCGACCTGCGCCTCCCCTCCGAAATAGGGACGGGCGCGACAATCGGCGACTGGACGGACGACAGCGATTATAATGTCACTTCCAAAGAAGTGAGGCGTTTTACGGCCGAGCAACTTAAAGTCGGCGATTACTTTTACTCCGACGGGACTTGGAGCGACGGCGGTCTGCGCAAACTCTATCGTGACGGCAAAAGGGAGATAGCAAACCCTAAACCCGCTCCCGTGAACAAATCCGAGATCGGCGCAAGCAGGACGGTTATAGGCATCGTTTTCCAGACCGACTCCGAACGCATCGGAGCCTGCGGAAAAAGGAAGCCCTCGGCGAGTACGGCTCACGGTCTTGTAATGGCCATAAGGAATGCCACGGCCGCGACTAATGTCCGTTGGGGTCATGTCTGCAATGATGAGGGTTTGGCGAAATGCGTGACAAAAGCGCAGATTTACGACGACATCAGCGGGTACGGGAACAGCCAACGGATTCGCGCCACCGGCGATTTCGGCAACTATCCGGCGTTCAAGGCGGCCGACGATTACAACAATATGATAACTCCGGCTCCTGCGAATACGACGGGCTGGTATCTTCCCGCCTCGGGCCAGTGGTGGGACATTCTGCAAAATCTGGGCGGTTGTCCGGCATTGGCACTGTCGGACGAGCAAACCTCGACGAGTGACGGTAAAGAAGATGGCCACGCTATCTCCTGGACTCATGTAGGCGATGTCGCCTCCGCTCTGAATGAATGGATGATACTTATCGCCGATGAGGGAAAAAAACACATTCCCCAAAGAGACCACATATTTCTGGTCGTCCTCGGAGTATTCCGAGGACCTCGCACGTAACTGGCGCATAACTCCTTATGATTGGATTAGATGCGACTGCCCCAGCAAGAGATTCGTCTCTACCGTGCCTCTTGTTCTGGCTTTTTAATTAATATATTGCGGCCAAACCTTTAATATTTATTGAAAATATGAAACTTTACAACATATACAGAACATTACATCTGGCAGCCGTCCTCCTTGTCATCGCCTCGTGCAGCAAGGACGCGCCGATGCCGCCTGCCGATACGGAGCAAGGACAACCTATCGCAATCTCCATTACCGACAATGGTTATGCCTCCGACACCCGCGGTGCGGCAGATGCCCCTGACACCCGTACCATGATGTTGGATTATTCCTCCGTATTCACGGAAGGCGATGTCTGCGGCCTTTTTGTGGTGCGCGGCACTCAAACAGTCTATTCCAACGTAAAACTGACCGCCGAGAAAGATGCGACATCGAGCGGTATCGTATGGAAACCGGAGAGCGGTACGACGGTTTTAGGCGGATTGCCGGACGAACACTATTATCTCTACTATCCCTATCAGGCGGATATGGCCGGCAAGACTGCTGCCCCCACAGGCTCGGCCTTGACCGATGCGGAGTTCTTTGCTCCGCTCATCGCCTCGTGGCAGCCCCAGAAAGACCAAAGCACTCACGCGGCATATACCGCCTCCGACCTGATGACCGCCAAAGGAACCGCCTCGACAGATGCGAACAACACGCTTCAACTCTCGTTCTCCATGGCTCACCGCATGGCGCTGGCCGTAGTCGAACTGCCCGCGACTATTTATAAATTTTCACATTCGGGCAACGTCATACCCGACTATGTAATCTCTACTTCGGCACAGTTCGACGCCGATGCCTTACCATACGCCTTCCCCGACGGGGTTTACCGCTATATAGTAAATCCTACGGAGGGTGCCGTGCTCTCCGCCTACGATGACGGACAACGGTATGAATTTTCTATCAAAATCGCACACCACCAACAAACCGGCGGCAGCTACAAGATTTACAAGGTGGATGGCGGAAGGGTCGAGAAGCAGTACATATTGCATGCCGGCGACTATTTTTCTCGCCGACGGACATCTGCTGCCGAAAGATACGGATGAGGCTAAGGTGCGGGCGGCCAAGGTCGTGGGCATCGTTTTCCAGACCGCTCCTTACCGCATCGGAGAGGCTGAAAAGAAGGCCCTCGGCGGCAAGGCGCATGCTCTTGTGATGTGCGTCAAGAGTCCGGCGGATGCCTCTTGGGGTACATATCATGATACTGAAAATCTGGCGTATTGCGATTCAAAGGCATCGCACTACAACGACATCAGCGGATACGGAAATAGCGAACATATCCGTACCAATCGCGGCAGTCTCGACGACTATCCCGCTTTCAAGGCGGCAATCGATTTCAATACGGTCGTCCCTGTCCCTGCGACGACGACGGGCTGGTATCTTCCCGCCGTAGGACAGTGGTGGGATATCATGCAAAAATCTGGGCGGTTGTCCGGCTTTGGCGCTGTCGGACGAGCAAACCTCGTCGGAAACCGGTATATGGGGATTTAAGGATCAAGGCGATGTTGTCGCCGCACTGAATAACAGGATGAAGTACATCGCCGATAAGAACAAAACCGCATTCGACAACGGCCACTACTGGACAGCCTCGGAGTCCAAGGGCGCTGGGGTCATTTGGTCCGTGCTCAATAATAGTTATGTCGGCCGCACCGTCGGCGTCAAGTATAACCATCCTCTCAAAGTGCGTCCTGTCCTTGCCTTTTGATTGAATCCGTTGCGGCAAAGCCGCCGGACAGACTATGCAGCCATACGACAGCCGTCCTCCTTGCCGTCGCCTCGTGCAGCAAGGAGGAGCCGGTGTCGGCGGCAGAGTACGTTATGGATGGCGCGGCTTTTTATGTCGGCTTTGCTCGCGGCATGCGATGAGAGTGCGCTTTCCGACCGGTTACATTATTGGATAAAATTTAATATCTTTGTCATTGGATAGATTCCTGACCGAACCGCGTCCGGCCCTTTCAAATTATCGGGAGGGGAATAAGTTGATTCTTTAATAGATATACAAGCTGTATGAAGATAAAATCATTGATAGCCGTAGCGGTCGGTGCCGCCGTTATGACGATGTCGTGGCCCGCCGGCGCCCAAGAGGAAAGGGAGCCGCAGAAGTTCGAGACCGAGGACGGCTTCGTGTGGTACAAGTCGCGGGTAAACGGGTGCATCCAGATAATGGACAAGGACAAGAATGTCATCATTCCGGCTTCCAGAGGTTACAGGCAAGGACGGTACAAGTCCGAATGGGGCAGATTCACCGTATCGGTGAGCGCAGGAACGAAAAATCCCGACGGAGCCCCTGAAAGCTATCATGGAATCTGTCTCGAAGACGGAACGGAGGTGATTTCCCCGAAACGCCGCTATACTTATTGCCTTTATAACAGGGGCTCGGGACGCTATACCGTGAAGAAAGGAACCAGTGTCGGCGTTTGCGACTCGACGGGCAGGGAGCTGATTTCTCCCGACTTGGGATATGAGTCGTGCAGAAAAAACCGGAAGTTCTATATTGTGGCCTCGGCGGACGGACGCGCAGGCCTGCACGACTATGAAACGGGCCGGCTGCTCATTCCGGTCAGCCGAGGTTACGCCAGTGTCTCCTATAATCCGGTGCGGGACTTCGTCGCGGTGAAAAGAGACGGCCTATGCGGCATTTGCAGCAATGACGGTACGGAAATCATTCCGCCCGTCTGGTACGACTGCATCTACAATACGGCAGTGCAGAAGTTCAAGGGAAGGCGTACGAAGGATACCATGTGGGAGGACATCGACATGAACAATCCTGTTCCGCACGACTGAAATACGGATTAGGCAATCAATAGAACGCTCTTGTGGCAGTGAAATTTCCAAAAAACAAAATATTTATGAAAGCTCGTGCTATCATGGTCCTCGCCCTCTCGCTTTCTGATTGGAGCGCAGGGCGCTTACAGCCAGTCTATCAAGGGAGGACTGAAACAGTTCGTAAAACAAATCAACAAACAGATTGAGGATAAGTTGGAAGGTCAGCAGCCTCAAAAACCGCAGCAGCCTCAAAAGCAGCAGGAGGCCGTAAAGGAAACCGGCCGTCCCGAAAATAAGGTGACGAAGCCCTCAGCGCCGGTAGTTGCGGAGAGCCGCTCTGAAAGCGAGGCCGGACAGGCTCCCACCGTCAGACTTCCGGAGCAGCATACGGCCTTGTTCGCTCCGCTCGGCTATCCGGTGGAGGCCCAGTACGGCGTGAAGACGGCAAAACCGTCGATGCCGCCGCGCGAACCCTCGAAGCAGGTGGACTGGGTAGGAAAGCAGCCCAATATATTCGAGCTCGACAACCAAAGTCTCGTGGACACGTATCTTCTTCTGAACGATTGTTTCGATGACGGTTATATCGAGCTTTGGTCACCGGCGCACAGTCATCTTGATAATGTGAAAGAAGAGTTGTGGGCCCGTGCCGGTGTATTGAACGATTTGGTAGAGCAGTACAACGAAGCCCATGACGAATACGGCATGGAGGATACCCCGCAGTGGGTCGTGGACGGTATTCACGACAAGATTGGGACCATACTCGACGGGCGCAGCTACAAGACGGTGATAAAATCGTCGCTGGTGCCTATCTTTACGATGCGCGGCACCTTTATCAAAGATGAAACAAAGGCTTATTTCGCGGCTCACGGAGGGTATGAGAATGCCGTCAATGTGAATTGGACCAAATGGGATCCGCGTCCGGTGAAGATGGGCATCTCGACCTCGGTTCCCGGGCAGACGGGAAAAGTTCTGGACGAAGTGGCGGCCGGAGCTACCGTCGATGTGGATGGCGTCGCGTATGTTCTGCATAACGACGGTTACCATGCCTTCGCTTCCGAGGCGGTCAATACGGCCGTTGCAGGCAAGGATATGGTCATGCCCGATTACATAATGTACAAAGGGAAGAAGTATTCCGTGAAGACGATGCGCGGCGACCTCTTCTCGGGAACCACGATAAAGTCGGTTAAATTGCCCAGTACCCTGATAGAGATTTCCAACTCTGCGTTCAGAGGAACCCCTATAACGGAGATAGTAATTCCCGCTTCCGTGAAACGTGTTCAGGGTTCGGCGTTCTATAATTGCAGCAACCTCTCGAAAGTCGTGTTCGAAGGGGACGTTATCGACGAGATTGGCGGCTGCTTCCAGAACTGTACGGCACTCCAAAGCATTAAATTCCCTCGCCGCATCAATGAACGCATGAGCTATGACATGTTCAGCGGATGCACCAACCTCACGGAAGTCACCCTGCCGGAGAACATCACGGAAATCCCGCAGTCGATGTTCGAGGGCTGCAAGAAACTTACGACTGTCAGCATTCCTGCGGGTGTCAAGAAAAATCGGCTCGCAGGCCTTTTTCCGGCAGCGGAATCGTCTCGCTCGACATTCACAACGTGACCGAATTCGACGGGTTCTGCTTCTTGAACTGCAAGAACTTGAAAACCGTGAAGTTGAATTCGAGCCTGAAAGATGATTTCCTTATGGAGGTTTATGATGAATTCATGGGTTGCCCGCTTTTGGAGGTGAAGTACGTCAATAACCAGTATGTATTTCCGGAGGGCCTTATATTCGTCGATGGAGAATAACACGGAGGGGCAGTCGATATGAACGGAAAGACAATCATACTTATGCTTGCGGCGGCGATGCTGCTGCCGCTGCATTCTTCGGCTCAGGACAAGCCGAAAGTCAAATCCGTGGATTTGACCATTCCCGTGCCTACTCCGTGCATGACGCTCGAAGATGCGCGTGAGTTCCAAAGTGAAAAGCGCCAAGACGGAGTTCGGAGACCTTGCCGCCACCGGAGACATAACGGTCAGTTCGTTGGACTGGGACGGGGACTTCGTCGAGAACGATGACGGAGACATGTTCTTCAAGGACGGGTTCAACTATAAGGTAAGACTCCAATTCATGGTGAATCCGAGCGGCGGGTACACCACGGACTACGTGTTCAAGAACAACGACTACTATATCGACGGCACGCGCATAAAGGCAACGCTCAACGGGGTCGAAGCCCGAGTGCTGTACAGCGCTCCGTATTTCATAAACATCGAACTCATAATGAAAGTCGGAGCCGGCGGCGCGAATTCCGACAGGGCTGCCGCCCAACGGGCGAAGTCCGATTATGAACTCAACAAGAACTCGTATCGCGGTTCTTTGAAGGCGTATTCCATCGAGAAAGCGGATTTGATGTGCCCCGACACCAATCCTTGCGATGTGGTAGTGGTAACCGACTCGTATGATCCGACATTCTATGCCAACCACAGTTCAAGCGATTTTTACGGCCAGAAATGTATGCGCGTCACCAAACTTATCGTCGATACCGACAAGGATATAATTTATACGTTGAAGGCGAGCGATATAGTCAATACGATTCAAGGACCGTACAACATCCGCGAGGTGTGGCTCAGCGACAAGGTGGATATCGTCACATTCGTGAGGACCGTATTCAACGTCGTGCGGGTGAACGGCTATACTCCGGAGAACAGCGACATATACTACCCTACGTACAGTATGCTTATGTATTCGAGCAGGGCCACGCTGTTCATTCCCGAGTCTGCCGCTGCCGACGTGAAGGCCATTTTTACCAGACCGACTTGGAGCTATCATACGCTGTTTACGGTAAAAACGTATTCCGGAGACGTCTATGCTGCGCAGAAAGCCGGAGCCGGTGCGGCGAAACCGTTCTGTACGAACCACGTCTACAATGACAAGGTCGCCGCTGCCGACAAGATATACAAGTATTCGGTATGCGGAACCAACAACCGCTATTACTACTCGTGCCGGATATGCGGACGGAACGAACACGACCCGAAGCACATTTTCATCGATTCGAATGAAGCAGGGGCATCGTACCACAGTTACGAAAGTCCGCTTGCCGACGAGCAGGCTTATGTAGGTGTGAATGCCTCCGGACATCATGTGTGGTGGTACAGCTGCATCTGGTGCGGCCATTCGCAGGGGTACGACCAGAAACATATCACGAAAAGCGAGTGGCTTTCCAGCGGCAACGAGGCGTCATACGAGCAGTTCAAGCAGGCTATGCGCGAGCAGGCGGAAGATTTCGAAAGTCAGGCTCTTTTGAAAACCACCGCTTTGCCCGGAATGTTCATCCTGCCATACAAGTCGAGCGCGAAGACGAGCGCGGCGTTCCAAAGCTGCGTGAACTTTGCGCTTAACGACAATCTGCTGGATGACGCCGTTCTGGGGAATGACTATACCGTGCCGGTTACCCGATTGCAGCTCAAATCGCTGGCGGTGCGTCTTGCGGAGGAACTCATCGGACACGAAATTGCGGTGGACAAGAAGCAGCGCAGCCTCTTTGCGGACGATTATTCTGCAAAGGCCGCAGCAATGGGGCTTCTGGACGGACATTTCTCTCCGTCATCCTCGGGGGCGCAGGCCGACAATACTCCGGCGACACGTCAGGAGGTCGCGGCGATGATTTACGGAACTTTGCGCTACATCGAAAAAAACAGGGCGTATACTCGTACACGGAGTACGATTCCGGTCTTTCGCGCTACTCGGATTGCGACCGCATAGCCCCGTGGGCGAAGGAAGCCATGGCCTTTATGGATGCGCTCGGACTTCTGAAAGGCACGTCCGAGACCGTGCTTGCACCCGAAGCCGTCTGCACTATCGAAAAGGCGGTCGAGGTTGCTGAAAAGAGCACCCACGCCCAGCAGTTGGGATGGTATCAGGCAAGAAGGCTGGGGCGAGGGCTCCGGACGGGAATATTCAGGTCATGTGCATATCATACCCGTGCATGGCGGAAATATCAATGAGTTCATTTCCCCGGGCGAGAGAGTATGGGTCACCGGGCCGCGTTTAGGTCAGATGTGGGATTTCCTTCCTATCGTGGACCCGTATTCGGGACAGACTATGTATGTCAAGGCCGAGTGGTTCCGTCCTGTCCGCAAATATGTGTTTACGTCCGACAGGACCACTTTCGAACCGCTGCATACAAGGGATTATATCGACGGTGTGTCTGTTTTCGGGGAATAGCGCCTATGGAAAAACCGGATTCTGCACGTTGAAGCCGCAGGCCGGATAGCAGGCGCAGACACTTGTCGCACGCGCGGGTAATGCAGGCCGGATTCCGGCAGCCGCATATTACGAAAAAAACGGGCACGGAGTAATTTTTTTCTGCTCCGTGCCCGTTTTTTCAGCCGAAAGATTATCGTTCGGGTGCGGAGAAAGGATGCGGATAATAATTTTTCTGCGATTTTTGCCGATTTCGGACTTTTTTTACGCACCGCGCGACAATTTTTCGAAAGTGAAAACGCTGCCTTTTTGCGGTGTCCGGCAGCGCCCGAAAGGGCATCGGCCATGCGCTCTTTGGGAAAGACATTCAGAAAGTGCGGACCTCGTTTTTTTGCGAATATCGGGCATGCGGGGTTTCTCGGCGCGGCCGCAGTGGAGGCCGGAAACGGGAGGCCGTGAAGCAAAAAGACCGGACGATTTGTTTTTGTCTGGAAAAATTATAGTAACTTTGCCCCCATAGGGCAGGGAATTGTGAAAAATTAAAAAAATTGTTGTATTAACATTGAATGAACGCTGCCATGTGTTTGTATGGAAAAATGTCCGATCGGGGTTGCGAAGTGCTTTGCCTTTTCCAGATTCGTGTAATATATAACCGAATAATTTCTTCATAATAGTCTTCCCTGTGAAAAGTCCGATTCAAGCTATAATCTTTCTATTCGTGCTGTGTGCATTTCCTTTCGTTGCATCTGCTTACGAAGCGAAAGACTCTGTGCGTGTGTATTTTCGGCAGGGGAGGACGGACATAGATACCGGCCGGCATGAGAACGCCGGCGCCCTCATGAAACATATGACTTGGCGTTTTCTGACCGACGGACCGGACTCGACTTTCCGAATAAACAGGATTCTCGTAGTGGGCGGCGCTTCGCCGGAGGGCAGCGTCGCACTGAACCGCTGGTTGTCGGAACGGCGTGCCGAGAGGTTGTACGACCGTATCTGCCGCTATTATCCGTTGCCCGACTCGTTGAAAACGTCGGTGTTTCTCGGCAGGGACTGGACGGGCCTGTACCGCCTTGTGCAAAACGACGAGAACGTACCTTACAGGGACGAGGCCTTGAAGACGCTTGACGCGGTAGTTTCAGCAGCCGATGACGCAGGCGAAGCGAGCGGATTCAATCGCTTGAAGCAGCTGCGCGGAGGTGTGCCTTACAATTATATGTACCGAAACCTTTTCCCCGAATTGCGGAGCGCCGTACTGTACGTGTGGTACGACAGAATGCCGGCGGAGAGCGTCTGCGATACGCGGAAAATGAAGGGGCTGGATTCGTTCGAAAGCGAACAGGCATACGCTCCTTTCGCTGCGTTGAGGGGGCGCGTATCGGACATGCTTTACGACGCGCCGCTGCCGTGGCAGGATGCTGCCGGCCGGAGTGGCGAGACGCCGCATTCGGGAACGTGCACGACCCCCCCCCGTACATTTTGGGGAGGGATAAAGTCGAACTTGCTTTATGATGCGCTGCTGGTCCCGAACATAGGCATCGAGCCTGTACCTCGGACGGAACTGGTCGGTGGCCTGCAACTGGATGTATTCGTGGTGGAAAAACGACCGCGTGCACTATTACTGGCGTGTTTACGGCGGCGATGCCGAGTTGCGCTACTGGTTCGGAAAGCAGGCCCGTAAACAACCTCTGACCGGACATCATGTCGGTCTCTACGGGCAGATGATTACCTATGATTTCGAGCTCGGCGGCGAGGGCTTTCTGGCCGACAGGTGGACCTACGGGTGCGGGTTGTCCTATGGCTATTCGCTTCCGGTCGCCCGTCGTCTGAATGTCGATTTCACTGCCGGCATAGGGTACCTGAGCGGTACGTACAAGAGGTATCTGCCGATTGACACCCATTACGTATGGCAGAGCACGCACCAGAGACGCAGCATTCTTCCGACGAAGCTCGAAGTTAGTTTAGTATGGCTTATCAGCGTCGAAAAATCGGCGGCAAGGAAAGGAGGCCGGCGATGAGGCGGATTTGGTCTAAGGTGGTCGGCGTATTTTTGCTCGTGTGGCTGATGGCCTGCGAGCACAAGGACCTGTGCTATGCCCATCCGCATTTCGCCACGGTGCGCGTGGTGTTCGACTGGTCGAAGATTTCCAATCACGACAAGCCCGAGGGCATGCGGGTCGTATTCTACCCGACGGACGACGAACGCAACACGTGGACGTTCGATTTCCCCGGAGGACGCGAGGGAACGATAGAGATTCCCGAGAACGACTACCGCGTAATCTGCTTCAACTACGATACCGACGGAATGGTTTGGACGAAAGCGGACAGTTACTCCCTTTTCTCTGCCGATACGCGGGATGCCAAGTCGCCCGACGGCATTCAGATGACCGTCACTCCGCCGTGGCTGTGCGGCGACCATATCCATGAAATCGACCTCAAAGATATTCCTATGGGAAAGGAGCGCGTGGTGCGGCTCGTTCCCGCGGCCATGGTGTGCCGCTACACTTTCGAGGTGAACGGCATCCGAGGCTTGGAGCGTGTGGCGGATTTGCGGGCAGCCCTTTCGGGCATGTCGGGAGCGCTCAATATGGCTGCCGACAGTTTGCCGGCCAATCTTTCCGAGAGCCTGCTTTTCGGCGGGACGATTTCGCAGGACCGGATTACGGGAGGATCCTATACGTTCGGATATTCCGTGCCCGACGGACCGGCCAACGTTTTCAGGCTCTATTTGAAGAACCGCTCCGGCAGCGTGCATGTGTTGGAGCAGGATGTGACCGACCAAGTGCACGGCGTTCCGGTGACGGGGCATATCGCCGACGTGCACATGGTGCTGGATTTCGATTACGAGGTGCCCTCGGAACCCATCGGAGGCGACGGCGGTTTCGATGTGGACGTGGATGACTGGGATGATGTGAATATAGATATAGAATTATAAGTTACATTGCTATGAATATACGCAAATACAATTTACTATTGCCCCTTTCCGCGGCGCTGCTGGCCGGATGTTCCGAAAAGGAGATTGCAAGCGAGAAAGTCTCCCCGAGAAACGAGATAAGGTTTCAGTGCGTCGGGGACATGGCGGATACGAGGGTGACGCCCATCACTCCGTCCAATTTGAAGGACAAGGATTTCAGCGTGCTCGCCTATACGAACGACGGTACCGCCTTTATGGGTCACGTCGATGACGTGTACGGAGTCGACGGCGTGAGGGTAAGGTGGTACTCCAATTTGAATAAGTGGTATTACATGCACCTCAGGGAGCTGCGTTACTGGCCCGTCGAACCGCTGAACTTTTATGCGATAAACCCCGGTACGACAATCGGGCAGGCCGACAAACACTACGAATGGGAATTCAGAGGCGACTTCCAAGGGGTTCATTACAAGTGTTTGGACGAATTCAACGAGGGGCTGGTCGGCGACATACAGCTGAAACACGAAAACCACGACGTGATGTATGCCATAGCCAAAAATCAGGTGTACGAAACGAACAACGGAGTGGTGAAGTTCCACTTCAAGCACATCCTTTCGCAGGTGGCTTTTAAGGCGAGAAAGAAGTTGGAAAACATGACGGTGGTCATAAAGGATATTCAGCCTGCACAACATCAGGCAGGGCGGCACCTTTACTTATCCCGATGTCGAATACACGAGGGCCGATGTGGAGACGAGCAGGGACTGCTGGTCGAAAGTCGATGAATCCGCAATCTATTCGCCCTATATTATAAACAACAAGAATATAGAGATAGGAACGGCCGATACGGATATTACCGCCGGCGGAAAGTCGCCCTCGGTTGTCATACCGCAGAGCGTGGCGGCATGGACCGTTTCGGGCCAAGACCGGAAGAGTATCGCCGAGGCCGATGCCGCAGGGCAGAGCTATCTGTCGATTACCTGTGTGCTCAAACAGAACGGGGCGGATTTGACCACGGTGGACGAGGACGGCTATGCGACGGTCTATGTCCCGTTCGGCGCTGACTGGCAGCCGGGCAGACGCTATGTCTATACCTTGATATTCGGTGGCGGTTACGCTCCCGACGGAAATACGGTCTTTACTCCCGTAATGTTCGATGCCGATGTGGAGGACTGGAAAAACGAAACGAATGATATCAATTAAATAATTGAAACTTATTGTATTATTAACTTTTTTTATAATTTTTCTTTATTATGAACAAGAAAAGAAATGTAATGCTTTTGGCAATCGCTGGTACATTGCTGGTCGGTTGCTCGGAAAAGGAAATTGCGAATGTGGAAACCTCTCCACGGAATGCAATCGGTTTTTAATGTGTTGAGCAATGCTGCGGAGACAAGGGCTACGCCTATCACTCCCAGCAACCTTACGACAACCGATTTCGATGTGTTCGCCTATACGGCGGACGGAACCACCTTTATGGGAGTTGCCGACGAGGATTTCGCACATGACGGTGTGAAAATCGTCTACAAGGGCGGCAAGTGGGATTACGACGACCCGAGCGAACTCCGCTACTGGCCTTCCGAGGCTTTTGGACTTCTATGCCATCAGCCCGGGAAGCTATGTGACCGGTGCCATACATTATATGTGGAACTACAATCACGACAAGCAGCAGATATTCTATTCGTGCATGGATGAGTACGGTCCGGGTACCGGCAAGCATGCGGACCACGACGTTATGTACGGCATAGCCCAGAATCAGACGAAGAGCACGAATAACGGAGTGGTGAAATTCACGTTCAGGCATATTCTTTCGCAGGTCGTTTTCAAGGCCAAGACGGAACTCTCCACAATGAATGTCACCATAAAGGACATAAAGATTCACAATGCCAAAATGAGCGGAACGTTTACCCTGCCGAGCGATGCCGCTACCGCTCCTACCGCAGCCGGCAACTGGGCACTGACTGGCGTAGGAACAAAAACTTGGTAATTATAATCCTGTCGTAATCAGAGACAAGCAAATCGAAGTGAACAGCAATACGACCGCTACGGACATTTCCAGCACGACTCCCATATTCACGATTCCGCAGACGCTGACCAAGTGGGAGGTGACGGATGCTGCCACGAAAACCAAGGAGAGTGCCGATAACGCCAACCAGTCCTATTTGGAGATTGCCTGCAAAATCCAGCAGTCGGGCTCATACCTGCTCGGTTCCGACTCGGATTACCAGGCAATCTATGTTCCGTTCGAGCTTCGTGGGAACCCGGCAAGCGTTATATCTACACTCTGATTTTCGGAGGCGGCTACGATGACCAAGGAGACGAGGTGTTGAAACCTATCGAGTTCGATGCCGAGACTACCGACTGGGTAGACGCTCCCGAAGAGGAACTCGCGGTCTAATAACCGGTTATAGCCTTATTTAATTTTTGTTCGCCGGAAAGACTTTGTTCTTTCCGGCTTTTTGTGTCGGCCGAAAAGATGCGATACCGAAATCCGCTTCCAATGCGGCGGTATGGATTTGGATGATATGCGCAAGCTTTTTACGGACGGGGTGTATGGAGCCGAGCAGGCGCGAATGCAGACATGCGCCTTTGGCATATTGTTGGAATGAAACTGTGCAGCAGTTTATTTCGAGCGGACGCTTTCGGCGAAGAAGTTCCACAGGTTGTCGTCCGCCGGCACCGATGCCGTGACGGTCAGAGGCTCTTTTGCGGACAGGGTGGATGAAGCTCGAGCGAGCGCGAGTGCAGGCAGATGCCGCCGTCGGGGTTCGAGCGTTTGGCGCCGTACTTCAAGTCCCCCTTTATCGGACAGCCTATTTTTTGCGAGCCTGGCAGCGAATCTGGTGGTGGCGTCCCGTCAGAAGATGTACTTCCAGCAGGAAATAGTTGTTGCTGCCTGCCAGCAGCCGGTATTCGAGTTTGGCGAGTTTGGCGTCGCCGCGGGGCGAGGCGTAGGCATGCGAGCGGTTTGTCTTGCCGTCCCTTTCGATGTAGTCCGTAAGGGTGCCCTGATGCTCTTCGGGAAGCGCCTCCACCACGGCCCAGTAGCGTTTGTCGATTGCTCCCGAACGAATCATCTCATTGAGCCGCACCAGCGCCTTGCCGGTTTTTCGCGAACAGCACCGCTCCGCTGACCGGCCTGTCGATACGGTGTACGACACCGAGGAAAACATCCCCGGGTTTGTTGTCGCGGCGGCGGATGAATCGTTTTATTTCGTCTTCGAGGCCTGTTTGCCCTTGGGCGTCGGCCTGCACCAAATCGCCGGCGTGCTTTGTTTACCACCAGCAGCTGGTTGTCTTCGTAGAGTATGTCTTTTTCGCTGAACATTTCCGTTTCGTTTAGTCGGCTATGGCGTCGTAGTTGCTCATGGACTTGTCGTATTTCAAATCGGCGAGCATAGCGGATTTCACGCCGATGTTGAAGCTCCAACTCTGCCTGAAACCGATAGGCACCCAGTTGAAACTCATCTGCCAGCAGTGCAAATCGCGCGTGAGGGTGATTACTCCCGGGGTGATTTTTCTTGGTCACGAAGTCGAAACCGCCGTTGAACGATATGCCCCACTTCGGCGTGAGGTTCAGGCTGCCGTTGAATCCGAGTGTCTGCGTGACGGTCTTTTTCAGGCCGTTGTTCTGATAACTAAGCGAGTAGTTGAATCCCAGATTCCACGGGATGCTGAAATCGTAGTATGTGCTCACCATCATCTGCCGCCTCAGTGCCGGATCCATCCGGTATTCGGTGTTGAACGGATTGACGTAGGCTTCGATGAAATTCTGGCTGTTTATGTCGTTCACTGCCGGCCGGTCGGATTTCTTCGAGTTGAACGTATAGCCGAACGACCATCCGGTGCGTGCGATGCGGCCGAACTTGCCGTGCCCTATGTTGAACTTGTTTATTTTTGCGTCCCCTCGAATCGACCTGATACATGTCCAGCGTGGCCGAAATATTGAGCCCGAAGTTGCCGTAAATCGTCGTGCGCAGGTTGAGCGATATGTCCGAAAGGTTGATTGAGTCGGCCAAAAAGTTGTACGAACCACTGAACGAGAAGTTGTCCAGAATCTTGTTTTTCTTCACGCCCGAAGTGTCCTTGCGGCTGCGCACCTTCATTTCCAGAGTGTTGGGCCACCGAGAACGAAAGCGAACCCGAACGGCCCGACCCCCGGAACGCCGTAGGCATTGCCCGAATACGGCGAGTAGGTCTGGAATCCGCCCGTGGAGTCGCTCTGCACCACGTCGTAGTACCCGTATTTGAGCTTGCTGAAATCGGGGGCGTATGAGAAACTTACGGTCGGAGTGACCACGAGCCTGACGGCCTTCATGAAAAAGTCGGGATATTTGCGTGCCAGACCCTTGCTGAGGGTGAACATCGCGTATATCTTCGTGGACAGCGAACCGCTCATGCTGTAATTGTGCACGTGGTAGAATCCGTACTCCGGGTCGAGCGTCTGCAAAGTGCGGGTGGCAGGGTCCCACTCCCGTCTGGTCTTCTTGAAGAACCAGCGGGCGTTGTAGTTGAACGACGGAGTTACGTTGATGTACTTCAATATCGTCCATGATGCCGAAACCGGAATACTGTGCTGTACGCCGTTTTTCATGTCGTCGAGCGTCTGCCTTGTGAACAGATCGCGCTCTTTGGCCGTTACCGAGTTGGTGAGCGAACCGGTGTACGTGAGCGATATCTTATGGTACCAGCGCTGCTTGCCGATGTAGTTCTTCTTTTTGAACGGGTAGATTCGCGACATGCTCAGCACCGCGTTGGGGAATGAAAGGGATATGGTCGAGTCGCGCGAATTCTGCGAATGCGACATGTTCGTCGAGAACGAGAACGGAGTTCCGACCCAGTTCTTGGAGTAGGATATGGACGAGTTGGTCTGCGTGTTCAGATAGTCGTTCAGCGTCGTGGAACCGTACTTGGTGTATCCCGAGGTTGAGAAGTTCACACTCGCCGAAAAGGTGGAGTTGGGCCTGAACTTGGGGTCCTGCTGATGCGTCCATGTGAGCTTGAAACTGCCCTGATTCATGCGGTCGGCCGCTCCCTGCTCGCCCAGCACCGTGCGGGCGTAGTGCGCAGCCAGACTTCCGCGGAACTTGTATCTCACCACGTAATTGGAAGATGCCGACGCCTCCCACGAGCCGAGCGTGTAGATTCCGCCCAGCAGTTTGAGGTCCGCATAGTCGCCGAATTTGAAATAGTAGCCTCCGTCGCGCAGGAAGAATCCTCGCGAGTACTCCTCGCCGTAGGACGGCATGATGAAACCCGATTTGGGTCCGCTGCTCATCGGGAAGAACATGCCCGGCACGCCGAGAAAATATATCGGTACGTCTTCCATGACGAAGTATACGGGGCCGGTGATGACCTTTTTGCCCGGTATGAACTTGGCTTTGGTCATGGCAAGGTAGAAGTGCGGGTGCTCTATGTGGTCGCAGGTGGTGTATTTGCCGTGGGCTATGTTGATTGTGTTGTCGTCCATTTTCTTGATGCTGCGCCCCAGCAGGTACCCTTCGCCGTCCTTTGTCGCGGCGCCCTTGATTTTGGCCTTGCCGCTTTTCATGTTGTATGTGATGGTGTCCATCGTGTAGTTGGAGCCTCCCTGCGTGAATTCGGGCCGCGACTTGACTCCGGCCGTATCGGTCACACCGTGCGCGAACAGCTCCTTGTTGTCCATCGTCAGGCGCATGTAGTCGGCTTTCAGGTCCATGTTCTGGTATTTCAGCTCGCCTTTGGTGTAGATGTGCACCTGCTTGTTGCGGACGTCGTATACCAGCGAGTCCTGATTCTTGCCGTCGATGATGTCGTCCAAAAAAACGATTTGGGCGGCTGCTTGGCGGCCGAATCGGCTGCCGGAAGCGGTATTTCGGTGTCGCTCAGTATGGGTGCCGAGATCAGGGAATCCCGGACGACGCTCCGCAGAGTGTCGGGCAGCGGCATGGCTTCGAGCGTGTCGGCCTGTTTCGCGGATGCGCTTCTGCGTGCGGTCCTCGGCGTCCGGATACGTTTGGACGGCGCCGGCACCGTATCTTGGTCGAGGGTATGGAGAATGCTTTCCGAAGCAGTGCGTGCGACGCCTGCGTCGGGGGCTGCGAATGCAATCGAAAAGGACATCAGAAGCGCGGCAAGCAGCGGTACGATGACGTATTTTTGTTTCCCTCTCTCAATTTTCCGATAAAAAACACTAACTTTGCCGACAAAGTCGGCAAAACACCCTCGCAGCCGGATTGGCGTCGGGAGTTGGATTCGACAAAAATAGGCTTTTTTTTTGGAGTTACATTAATTTGACCTATGAATATTGTTCTGCGGAACCGTTTTTATTCCTCATAACGCTGTTTGCGTCCGTATTGTTGTGCGGACGGGCGGCAGCCAAGGGCGACGGCCTGAATGTCGTGGTCATAGACGCAGGGCACGGAGGCGCCGATGCGGGGGCGGTGCGCGGCCGGTATTTGGAGAAGGACATCAATCTCGGCGTGGCGCTCGCTTTGGGGCAGATGATAGAGAAGGAATGTCCGGACGTCAAGGTCGTTTATACGCGCAAGACGGACGTGGCCGTGGATTTGGTCGAGCGCGGCCGAATCGCCAACAGGGCGGGGGCCGATTTGTTCATATCCATACACTCGAATGCCACGGATGCCGCCGAGACTTCCGCCAGCGGAGCCATGACTTTCATAATGGGCGAGGACAAAGGCGGAAGGAACATGGCCGAGGTGATGCGCGAAAACGACGTGATAAAGTACGAGAAGGACTATTCCGCGAAATACGAGGGCTTCATTCCATCATCCACGGAGAGCTACATCATATTTTTCGCTTATGCAGTACGGATATCAGACCCGCAGCATGCAGTTCGCCGAGACGGTTCAGAAGTACTACAAGACATCCACACCCATGCCCGACCGCGGGGTGAAACAGGGACCTTTTCTTGTGCTTTGGAAATCCGCCATGCCGAGCGTGCTCACCGAAATCGGGTTCATCAACAACACGAACGACCGCAAGGTGATGGTCTCCTCCGAAGGACAGAAGAAAATCGCCGCGGCGCTGTTCGCGGCATGTCGCGAATACAAGGAGCCTGGTGGACAAGAGCGCCAGCGAGGCGCGTCTTGCGGCCGTAATGGCGGCGGAGGATTCGAAACCCGAGGCAGCGCCCGAGCCGCGTAAGGATATAGAGTTCTGCATACAGCTCTGTTCGGCCAAGAAGAGCATGTCCGTTTCGGGCGGGAAATTCCGCAATCTTGACGGAAAGGTGGCCGAACGCAAGATAGGCGGGTGGTATAAATATTATCTTGTCGGGTATCCGACCCGCGAAGAGGCGGCCGAGGCTCTGGAAAGCGCACGCAAGGTTTACAAGGATGCCTATGTGGTGGCTTTCGAGAACGGAGAGCCGATAAGCGTCGCGGAAGCGCAGATGAAATTGAAGGAAAAAAACAGGAAAAATAAGGAAATATGAAACCGTTTGGACGAGAGGTCAAGATAGGAATTTTTCGCGCTGCTGATTCTGCTGTGCGCGTATTTCGGCATCAATTTTTTTGAAAGGCAAGGACTTGCTCGGAAGCAAGAATACGTACTACGCTCTGTATGACGACGTGAGCGGACTGAAAACCTCGTCGGCGGTGGTGATTCGCGGCGTGAAGGTGGGCATCGTCAGCGATATAGAGTTCGCCGCCGGCGAAAACGGAAAAATCAGGGTGTCGCTCAACATCGCCCGCAAATACAGGATTCCGCAGAACTCATGCGCCAGACTGTACTCGGACGGCATCATGGGCGGCAAGGCGATAGAGATAGTCATGGGCGACAGCGCGGAGTTGTTGAAGAACCGCGGCTATATTCGGGCGCAGAGCGATGCCGGACTGCTTTCCAGCATGGGCGACGGCGCCGAGAACCTGCTCGCGGAGATAAATGCCGCCGTGCGCACTCTGTCTTCGGCTGTCGGCAGCATCGACACTCTCGTCGAGCGGAACAGCAGTTCTCTGACCGGTACCATATCCAACCTGCAAAGCATTACGGCGCGGTTGGACGGGATAATAGAGGCCGAGGACCGCAACATACGCTCGATAATCGAGGGCGCTGGTTCCGTGGCCCAGAATCTAAAAAAACAATTCCGAGCGCATCGACGCAATCGTGGCCAATGTCGAGGGCATACCCGATTCGCTGCGAAACTCGGAGCCTGAAAACCGTCGTGGATAATCTTGCGCAGACAATAGCCGAGGTGAATGCCGTGCTTCAAAAGGTCAATGCGGGCGAGGGTACGGCCGCGCGGCTTATGAACGACGGGGAGGCTGTACCGCTCCCTTGTGGAGAGTTCGGAAAATCTTGCCGCGCTTCTGGAAGACCTCAAAAGCTCATCCGTCGCGCTACGTGAATGTAACGATTTTTCGGACGGCGCGACAAAAAAACAAGGAGAAGAAGTATCGCAGTATAATTTATCCTTCCGATTTCGAACATAAGATAGGGTTCGACCGAATCCGCCGGCAGATTTCGGTGATGTGTTCCATGCGTGCGGCCGTCGGGCTGCTGGACCGGCGCGGATTCATGACTTCGCCTCAGGAGGTGGCCGCTTCGGTTGAGGCATGCGACCAGATGCGCGTCATCGTGTCGTTCGAAGCCGGATTCCCGTCCGAGGAGTTCACCGACATCGACGACATAATCGAAAAACTCGCCGTAGACGGGACGTTTTTAGAGACGGACGAGCTGCGCTCTTTGCGGGCCGCACTCGACAGCGCATGCCGCATTCTCGATTTTCTGTCGGGAGAAAAGAGGCGGACGCTATCCGAGACTGGCCGCCATGTGCAGCGAGGTGAACGGTTTTGCCGAGATAATAAATCATATAGATACCATAGTGGACCGTTTCGGCGAGGTGCGGGACAGCGCTTCGCCCGAACTCTACGAGATTCGCCGACAGATAAGGTCCAGCGAGGGCGAGGCGGCCAAGCTGTCTTCGCGGGGTGCTGTCGCGTGCACAGAGCGACGGCGTGGTGGATGCCGAGGCTCAGATTTCGATTCGTGACGGGCGGGCGGTGATACCCGTGGCCGCGGCCAACAAACGAAAAACTTCCCGGATTCATACACGACCAGTCCGCCACCGGCCGCACGTTTTATATCGAGCCGGTCGAGGTGGTGGAGATAAACAACCGTCTCAAAGAACTGGAATACGCCGAGCGCAGGGAGGTGGTGCGCATACTCACCGAGTTCGCCGCCTCGATTCGTCCGCAGGCCGAGGAGATTGCCCGCACGGGGGATTTTCTCGCACGCATGGATTTGCTGCGTGCCGAAGGCCGGTGGTGCGCGGCCAACGAATGCGTAAAGCCGATAATGTCCAAGGACGGAACTCTGCTGCTGCGCAGGGCCGTTCATCCGCTTCTCGCGCAGACGCTTTCGCGCGAGGGCAAGAGCGTGGTGCCGCTTGACATGCACCTTTCGCCGTCGGAGCGCATCCTCGTCATATCGGGCCCCAATGCAGGCGGAAAATCGGTATGTCTGAAAAGCGTCGGCCTTATACAGTACATGTATCAGTGCGGATTGTGCGTGCCTGTGCTCGAAAACTCGGAACTGCCTGTTTTCGGTTCGGTGTTCATAGATATTGGCGACCAGCAGAGCATCGACAACGACCTGAGTACTTACAGCTCGCACCTGCTCAACATGCGCAACATACTCTCGGGTGCGGGAGCCGATTCGCTCGTGCTCATCGACGAGTTCGGTTCGGGAACCGAGCCGGTAATCGGCGGCGCGATTGCGGAAGCCATTCTCGAAAGACTGGTGGAGCGCGGCGTGTACGGCGTGATTACCACACATTATGCCAATATAAAATATTTCGCATCCACAGCTGACGGAGTGGTCAATGGAGCCATGATGTTCGACGTGCAGAATATCAAGCCTCTGTTCAGGCTCGAAACCGGAAAACCCGGCAGTTCGTTCGCCGTGGAGATAGCCCGCAAGATGGGCCTGCCGGAGGACATTATCCGCAGCGCTTCGGAAAAGGCGGGCAGCGACCATATAAACATAGAGAAGCAGCTGCGCGAAATAGCTCGCGACAAACGGTACTGGGAGCAGAAGCGCGACCGCATACGCCTCACCGACAAGAAGGTCGAGCAACTCGAACAGGACTATGCCGAGCGATTGGAAAAACTTCGCTCCGAGCGGGCGCAGATTATAAAGAACGCAAAGCTGGAAGCCCAGAGACTGGTTGCCGAGGCCAATCGCGAAATCGAGAATACCATTCGTTCCATACGCCAGTCGCAGGCCGAAAAGGAGCAGACAAGACTCGTGCGCCGCAAGTTGGACGAGTTTAACGAGAAGATATCCGGCGCCGAGGATTCGGAGCGTCAGCAGCACATAGAGCGGGAGATGGAGCGCGTGGCTCGGCGTCAGGACCGCCGGCGCCAGAAGAAAGAGAATACGGTGCCTGTGACGGAGCAGGCCCGGCCTTCGCCGCTGCCATTGGGCGTGGGCTGCAAGGTGCGCGTCAAGGGACGGACGAGGTCGTGGGCGAAGTTCTCGCCGTAAAGGGCGGGAAAGCGACCGTGGGCTTCGGTCAGATAGTATCGCAGGTGGCCGTGGACAGGTTGGAGGTCATATCCAATTCGGAGTACAAGGAGAGCACGCGTCCTGTAAGGCCCCGTACTGTGGTCAGCGTGGATATTTCGCAGCGCAAGCTCAACTTCAAGAGCAATGCCGACGTGCGCGGAATGCGTGCGGCCGAGGCGCTCGAAGTCGTGCGCAATCTGGTGGATGACGCGCTTATGCTCGGCGTGCAGAGCGTGTCGATTCTGCACGGCAAGGGAACCGGAGCGCTCAAAGAGGAGATACGCCGTTATCTTCGGACGGTGGATGCGGTTCAGAGCGTCGAGGACGAGCATGTGCAGATGGGCGGGGCCGGCATTTCGGTAGTGAGATTTAAGGATTAGATATATCAATGATGAATTATTTGCTTAGCGCGATTGCGGATATTTGCGGTGCGGAGTTGTGGGGAAAGGATTCTGCGGTACGCAGCGTTAAGACAGACAGCCGTTCGCCGTGGAGAGACGGCAGTACACTTTTCGTGGCTCTGCGAACGGAACAGCGCGACGGACATGATTTCGTGGCGCAGATGTACTCGCGCGGGGTGCGGGCGTTTCTCGTGGAGAGGTATCCCGATTTGACGCTCTACCCCGAGGCCGGTTTCGTGGTGGCGGGCGATACGCTCTCGGCACTGCAAGCCCTCGCGGCTTTTCACCGCAGTGCTTTCAAAGGGACCCTTGCCGCAGTTACCGGCAGCAGCGGCAAAACGGTGGTCAAGGAGTGGATTGCGCAGACAGCGCCGGACGGCGTGAAACTTTTCCGCAGCCCGGGCAGCTACAACTCGCAAATCGGGGTTCCGCTGTCGGTGCTCATGATTGAGGGCGACGAGCAGGTCGCCGTCATCGAGGCGGGAATCTCGCACAAGGGCGAAATGGAAGCTCTTGCTCGGATTCTTCGTCCGGACATAGGAATATTTACTACAATCGGTGCGGCGCATCAGGAGAACTTCGACTCCTTGCAGGACAAGATAAGGGAGAAGGCCCGCCTGTTCGAGGGTTGCGGACGCATAATATACGACGGGGATTATCCGCAGGTGGGCGAGGTTCTCGCGCGGGAGTGTGCCGGAGCCGCGCTTACCGATTCTTCGTTCCTGAAAGAGGTGTACGATGCGATGCCCGACAGGGCCTCTGCACAGAATGCGGCGCAGGCCGTCTGTTTCTGGGACATGATAATGCCGAGTGCGCACGGACAGGTCATGGACCGCATTTCGAGCCTTAGGCCGGTCGCCATGAGAATGGAACTCAAAGAAGGGATAAACGATTCGGTCGTAGTGAACGACACGTACGATTCGGACCTCGGTTCGCTGGCCACTGCGCTGGACTTCCTTTCGCGGGTCGGCGCGGGACGCGGAAAGGTTCTCGTCCTTTCGGATATTCTGGAAAACGGCACCTCCGACGAACGGCTTTACGCCTCGGCGGCACGTATGGCGGCCGAAGCCGGTATCGAGCGTCTGATAGCCGTCGGAAAAGGAATAGGGGCGTGGACCGGAAAGTTCGCCTGCGAGGTGGAGCGCTACGATACGGCCGAGGAGTGCGTGCGCCATATAGTATCCGGACGGATAGCCTCGCGAGCCATATTGGTGAAGGGATGCGAGTGCGCTCCCGTATGCCATGCACTGGAAAAACGCAGCCATACCACCGTCTTGGAGGTGGATTTGGATGCCATGATACACAATTTGAAACTCTACCGCAGCCGTCTGAAACCCGAAACGCGCATTACGGCGATGGTCAAGGCGGCCAGTTACGGACACGGGACGTTCGAGATAGCCTCGACGCTGTGCCAGCAGGGTGTGGACTATCTTGCCGTGGCGTTCGCCGACGAGGGCGTCACGCTGCGCAGGGAGGGGATAACAGCGCCTGTTTTGGTGCTCAACGCCGACGAGGGCAGTTTCGAGGTCATGGTCCGGTACGATTTGGAGCCGGAGATATACAACTTCGCATCGCTGGCCGATTTCGTCGATGTGGTGCGCCGGTACGGCTGCAGCGCCTATCCGGTGCATATCAAGATAGACAGCGGCATGCACCGTCTGGGGTTCATGGAGCGGGATTTGCCGCAGCTTTGCCGCTATCTGAACGAAAATGCCGGATATGTTCGCGTAAGTACGATATTCTCGCATTTCGCCGTGGCCGATACGCCGCAGGAGGATGCCTATACGCTCTCTCAAATCGAGTACTTCCGGCGGATGTGCGATGCGCTCACGGACGCGCTCGGTTATAGGCCGCTGCGCCATATCGCGGCAACGAGCGGCATGGAACGCTTCCCGCAGGCGCAGGAGGACATGTGTCGTCTGGGCATAGGACTGTACGGAGTGGGATTGCCCGGGGTGCGGAAAATCGCTTCGCTCAAAACCCGCATCGTGCGCATAGCGCAGCTCGAAGCCGGCGATACTGTCGGTTACGGCCGTGCCGGAAAGATTACGCGCCCTTCGCGAATCGCCACCGTGCCGATAGGCTATGCGGACGGTCTGGACCGTCATCTGGGACAGGGTGCGTGGAGCATGCTGGTAAGGGACGGCAGGGCGCCTATCGTGGGGCGCATCTGTATGGACAGACTGCATGATAGATGTCACGGACATAGAGGGCGCGGCCGAAGGCGACACTGTGACGATATTCTCGAGCGCAGCGGCAATACGGTCGAGGATATGGCTCGCGTGCTGGACACGATTCCATATGAAATCATGACGAGCGTATCCTCGCGCGTGAAAAGGGTGTATCTCAAAGAGTAGTAGTTATGACCGGTACGCTTTACATGATTCCGTGTCCGATAGCCGATACACCGCCATACGACGTGCTGCCGCAGGGCAATCGCGAGATAATCCGCTCGCTGGATTATTTCATTGTGGAGAACGTGCGTAGCGCAAGACGTTTCCTTTCCGCGGCCGGTATCGGCCGGAGCATCGACGAACTGCTTTTCGCCGAGCTTAACGAACATACTGCGGTGCAGGATGTCGAGCAGCTTCTGGGGCCGCTTTTGCAGGGACGCAGTGCCGGCGTTATTTCCGAGGCGGGAGTGCCCGGCGTCGCCGACCCGGGAGCGGCGGTCGTGGCGCTGGCTCATGACAAGGGCATAAGGGTGGTGCCTCTGGTGGGACCTTCGTCCATACTGCTCGCACTCATGGCATCGGGACAGAACGGGCAGTCGTTCGCTTTCGTAGGCTACCTGCCTGTCAAGCCGGCCGAGCGGGCTCGTGCACTGCGTGCGCTTGAAAAACGGGCGTTCTCCGAATGCCAGTCGCAGATTTTCATAGAGGCCCCGTACCGCAACGTAAAACTTATGGAGCAGATTCTTTCGGTCTGCTCGCCGCAAACCGTTCTTACGGTGGCTTCCGATATTACCTCCGCAGGCGAGTTCATACGCTCGTGCAGCATCGCTCGCTGGCGCAGCTGCCCGCTGCCGGACATCGGACGCAAGCCGACGATATTCATATTGGGAACCAGCAAAAAATAGTGTTGCGCCATGTATTACGACCATAAGCGAGCCGACGGCAAGAATCACCATTTCCACTACTTCGTGGCTGGACTGCTGCGCGAGCTCAGATTCAGACCTTACCTGCGCAGGGAGCTGCCGCGGCTGCTGGATTCCATAGAGCGCAGGCCCGATGCCGAGTATATACACGACAGGGCCGGCTACTATAATAAACTGCGGCAAAGGACGCCTCTCGGAGAGGACAGCGTGCGGGTGGGCGATTTTTCGCTCTCGAACGCCAAATCCGTATACTATTTGGATACGTCGGAGTACCTGCGCTATTTCGACGGCGATTTGCGGTTCAATTATCTGTTCGGCGATATAGTTCATGTTCCGCCTCATCCGGCGATTCTCAAAAGCCGCCCAATCGAGGGCGACAACGCGGCTTCGGTGCTGCTCAATCTGGACAAGGTGCGCCACTTCACTTTTTCTGAAAGACGAAAAAGCCTTTCGCGGCCAAGGCCGATTGCGCCGTTTTCCGCGGACATATCTCGGGAAAGCTCCCACAGGGTGGATTTCGTGAGGAAGTTTTTTTCGGCTCGCCGCTGTGCGATGTCGGCGTGATTAATCCGCGGCCGGAGTTTCCGCCACAGTGGTCCGAGAACAAATCAATCAGCCTCTGGCGGCATCTGGACTACAAGTTCGTGGTGACGCTTGAAGGAAATGACGTGGCGAGCAATTTGAAGTGGGTGATGTCTTCCAATTCGGTTGCCGTGATGCCGCGCCCGAAATACGAGACATGGTTTATGGAGGGACGTCTGATTCCCGAGCATCACTACATAGAAATCAGCGATGACTATTCGGATTTCGAGAGCAAGATACGTTACTATCTCGCGCATCCCGACCGTGCCGAAGCCATATCACGTAATGCGAATGAGTGGGTGCGGCAGTTTCTCGACCCCCAGCGCGAGAAGCTCATATCGCTCGCCGTTCTGAACCGTTATTTCGAGATGACTTATTGAATCGTATGAGCAAGTTCGGATTCTACATACGCTCCTTTCGTCTTCGGACGCTGCCCCTATCGGTTTCGGGAATCATTCTTGGCGGCATGCTTGCGGCCTCCGACGGAGGGTTCGATGCGGCCGTATTCGCTCTGGCGATTTCGACCACGCTGCTTTTGCAGATACTTTCCAACGTGGCCAACGAGTACGGCGATTATCTGCACGGCACCGATACCGAGCAGCGCAACGGCATGCGCTATTCGCTTGCCGAGGGCGGATTGTCGGAGTCGGATTTCAGGCGCATGATTGCAATTTTCGTAGTTCTCAGCCTGCATTTCGGGTCTGGCTTTGCTGTGGACGGCCATGGACGTGCTTTTCTCGCCGGACGGACTGGCGATGATTGCCCTCGGTGCTGCGGCCGTGCTCGCTGCACTCGGCTACACGCTCGGCAAGCACCCTTACGGATATGTGGGACTCGGCGATTTGTTCGTGCTGCTGTTTTTCGGTTTCGCAAGCACGTGCGGCTCCTATTTCCTGTTGAGCGGACGAGTGGATGCGTCGGTGCTTCTGCCGGCGTCGGGCTGCGGGCTGCTGGCAGTCGGAGTGCTCAATGTCAATAATATACGCGACATGGAAACCGACAAGGCTACGCGCCGGACCGTTCCGATAATGCTGGGCGAGCGGCGGGCCAAAATTTACCATGCCGTTCTGATAGCCGGTGCTTTTGCGGCGTTTTCCGTCTACCGGCTCGTGCATGGTGTCGGGCCGCAGGGTTGGCTGTTCTGGATTCTGGCGCCGCTGTTCGCGGTGCACGTCTACCGGCTCGTGCACGGTTCGGGCAGAGAGTTGGATGCGCGTTTGCCCGAGCTGTCGATTCTTACTCTCGCGCTGTGCATCTGTTACGGTGTGGCCGGATTGTTTTAGCGGGCCGCTTTCTGGTTGCGCCTTGCCGCCTTTTTCAAGTCTTTTTGCCGTCATCCGTCGGGATTGGTACGAATTCTGCAACCGTATCCGGTAATAAAATCTGTTTGCTATGAGACGTAAATTGATGTACGGTGCGGTGCTGACCGCGATAGTCGCTTTGGGTGTAACGGCATGGGCTGCCAAAAGGCGCTCTTTGAGAAACATAGATACGTCTACCGAAGACCAGCTCAATTTGGAGCGTTTCATGGGGCTTTGGTACGAAATCGCCCGCATGGACCACTCCTTCGAGCGCGGCATGTCGCATGTTACGGCTACCTATTCGCTTATGGGCGACGGCAGCGTCGAGGTGTGCAACGAGGGTATAAAGGACGAAAAAAATGCAGCGCAAAAAGAGCATCGGCCGAGCAGTGATGCCCGACAGCGACCGCCCGCGCCGCCTGAGAGTGTCGTTTTTTCCCGTTGGTGTATTCGGATTACAACATTCTTAAAATAGACGACGACTATACTTGCGCCCTAATCGGCAGCAAGACGTCGGACTACCTCTGGATTCTCAGCCGCACGCCCGAAATACCAACTTCGGTTTACACCGAGATGCTTATGGAGGCTGCAAGACGCGGCTACGACGTGGATAGCTGATGCTCGTAAACCAGCATTAGGCGGAAACCGAGCACGGAATGCCGAGAGCCTCGACGCGCTCCGCAATCCGCCTCATGCGCTCTTCGGGAACCTTGCCGAGTCCGGAGGCGGGCGTGTCGCGGTCTATCGTATAAATCATCACTTTCGAGGGTGCTATTCGCTCGATTGCCGACAGCCATGCCGCCACCTCCTCTTCGGTGGTGTTGTCCACGTGCCGGCCGTTCCACTCTCCCGTAAGGAACATCGTCTGGACGATGAGCCGTCCGTCGAATTTTCGCATGTTCTCCACGACGCGCTCCACGGTGTAGCCGGCCTGCTGCGGCTGATTCATGGCCCGCACCGTCTCGTTGAATGCGGAGTCGAGTTTCAGTATGTTGTTGTCCACCCGTTTCAGCGCTCTCACCACATCGGGGCGGTGCAGCATCGTGGCGTTGCTCAGAACGGAGACTTTGGCGTCGGGAGCCAAGCGGTCGCGCAGTTTTATGGTGTCGTCTATGATGTTTTCGAAGTCGGGGTGCATGGTCGGTTCGCCGTTTCCGGCGAAAGTTATCACGTCGGGAAGCCTGCCTTCGTCCCGCATCTGCGATAGTTTGAGTTCCAGCATGGCGCGCACCTTTTCGCGCGGATTGAGCGCCGGTTTTTCCGTGCGCGTATTCCAGCCGCACTCGCAGTATATGCAGTTGAACGTACAGATTTTGCTGTGCAGCGGCAGCAGGTTCACGCCCAGCGACAGCCCGAGGCGGCGGCTGTGTACCGGCCCGAAAATTACGTCTTCGAAAAGCGATGTACTCATTATGGTAAATATTTTTGGAATGACTGTGTTGTGAATCCGGCCCCGATTCGGAAATCCGACCGTTCGATTGCCGGAATGGTTTTTTACGGCGTCACGGCTGCCGTGAGGGTTCGACTTCGGGGTCGTCGAGCGTTATCGAGAACCCGTTGCTGCGCAGCGTTTCGAGACTGAGCACCTGTTCTTCGATGCAGAGAACCTCGTCCGGCAGATCTTCTATCGGTATGGAATCTATGAAACGTCTGTCATAGAACCTTATTCTGAGCTTTCCGCCCTTTTCCATGTCCTTTATCTTGCGGCCAGTGAGGATTATTGCCTGATCGTTGTCGCGGTATTTGCCGTGCGGACGCACCAGATACCTTTCGGGCGAGAGTTTGAGAAAGTGTATGGGTTTGTCGCCCCAGTCGAATACGTATACGTCCGTCGAGGTTTTGTTTATTACCGTTATCCGTTGCGGCGAGGTCTTTGCCGCAGCCCCCGCGCAGCAGAGCAGCAGGGCGCAAATCGCAAGCAGCTTTTTCATGGGTGTATGACGGTATCCATTTTTATGTCGTGTTCTTGGTGCGGAACGCTCGCTATCAGCTGGTACGAAAAGCATATTCCGGCCTTGAATGCACCGCAGCCGGCCAGATACCTGTCGTAATACCCTCTGCCGCGCCCCATTCTGTTGCCCTGCACATCGAATGCCACGCCCGGAACCAGTATGAAGTCTATCTGCTCCGGCGGGCAAATCTCCCCGCACGGTTCCTGTATTCCGAACTCTCCGGGCCGCGTGTCGTTTTCGCCGGTCAGTAGCCTGAAATACATTTCCCGTCCCTCCACTACCGGCAGCGCGACCCGTTTCGAAACCAATGCCTTGCGGATGATTTCCGAAGTCTGGACCTCGTCGGGCAGCGAGCTGAAAAAGAGCCACCGTCCGGGCCTCGATGAAATGCGGCTCGGCAAGCACTGCGGAGCATAGCGCTCCGGATTCCTCGGCGCGTTCGGCGGCAGTGAAGCGCAGGCCTTCGAGCCTTACGGCTTGTCTCGATTCTTTTTTTGGAATTCATGATTTTGCGGGCGGTAAATAAAGTGCCTAAATATTGTTATATTTGGAAACAATAAGATACCTTTGCGGTACCGAAACGATTCCAAAGATAGCATTAAAGAGAAAAAAATAATCAAAAAAACTTTACTTCAAATTTTATGGCTACATTTCTTTACAATTCATCAATCGGAAAGAAACTGGTGATGAGTGTTACGGGCGTGTTCCTGGTGCTTTTCATTCTGTTTCACATGTCTATGAACATCGCTGCGCTGTTCTCGGCCGAGGCCTACAACATGATTTGCGCGTTTCTGGGTGCTTCGTGGTATGCTCTTGCCGGTACGGCCGTACTTGCGCTGGGCGTGGCGATTCACTTCGTCTATGCGCTGATTCTCACTATTCAGAATCGCAGGGCTCGCGGCAGCGTTCGCTATGCCGTGACGGTTCAGGAGAAAGGCGTGGACTGGGCTTCCAAGAATATGCTCGCGCTGGGCATCATCGTGCTGGTCGGCCTTGCTCTCCACCTGTTCAATTTTTGGAGCAAGATGCAGCTCGTCGAAATTATGGGCGAACACACCAATTCGCTGGGCCTTTCGCCTACCGACGGAGCGGCGCTCATCCAGTATACTTTCAGCCAGTGGTACTACGTGGTCCTCTACCTGATTTGGTTCGTGGCTCTGTGGTTCCACCTCACCCACGGCGTATGGAGCATGTTCCAGAGCGTGGGCTGGGCCAACCAGACATGGTACCCCCGTCTGAAATGTATCGCCAACATCGTTGCCACACTGATTTTCCTCGGCTTCGCCGCCGTTGTAGTAGTTTTCTTCGTTAAGAGCATTTGCTAACGGATTCAGATTTTTAGGAATAATTAAAAAAATTAACCGAATATGGCTTTAAGATTGGATTCAAAAAAATTCCCGCCGGCGAACTCTCTCAGAAATGGAGCAACCACAAGGCGGCTATCAAGGTTGTAAGTCCGGCTAACAAACGTAAGCTCGACATCATAGTTGTAGGAACGGGTCTGGGAGGCGCCTCTGCTGCTGCTTCGCTCGGCGAGTTGGGCTACAACGTTAAGGTGTTCTGCATTCAGGACTCTCCGCGTCGCGCTCACTCGATTGCTGCGCAGGGCGGTATCAATGCGGCCAAAAATTACCAGAACGATAACGATTCTGTTTATCGTCTGTTCTACGATACTATCAAGGGCGGCGACTACCGTGCTCGCGAGGCCAATGTCTACCGTCTTGCCGAGGTGTCGAACCTCATCATCGACCAGTGTGTGGCTCAGGGCGTACCTTTCGCCCGCGAATACGGCGGTCTTCTTGCCAACCGTTCGTTCGGCGGCGCACAGGTATCGCGTACTTTCTACGCTCGCGGCCAGACCGGACAGCAGCTGCTGCTCGGCGCCTATGCGGCTCTGAACAAGGAGATTGCCGCAGGCAGCGTGAAGAGCTATCCGCGTCACGAGATGCTGGACGTGGTAATCGAGGACGGAGAGGCTCGCGGAATCATCGCCCGCAACCTCGTGACGGGGCAGATAGAGCGTTTCGGAGCACATGCCGTAGTTATCGCTACGGGCGGTTACGGCAATGTGTTCTTCCTTTCGACCAACGCCATGGCTTCGAACGGCTCCGCCGCATTCCAGTGCTACCGCAAGGGTGCAGGCTTCGCCAATCCGTGCTTTACGCAGATTCACCCGACATGTATTCCGGTTCACGGAACGCAGCAGAGCAAACTGACGCTTATGTCCGAGTCGCTGCGTAACGACGGACGTATCTGGGTTCCCAAGAAGAAAGAGGACGTGGAGGCTATCCGCAAGGGCGTGAAGAAACCGAGCGATATTGCCGAGGCGGACCGCGACTACTATTTGGAGCGTCGTTATCCGGCGTTCGGAAACCTCGTTCCGCGCGATGTCGCTTCGCGTGCCGCCAAGGAACGCTGCGATGCGGGATTCGGCGTGAACGAAACCGGTTTGGCCGTATTCCTCGACTTCAAGACGGCTATCGAGCGTCTCGGAAAGGATATCATCAAGCAGCGTTACGGCAACCTGTTCGACATGTACGAGGAGATTACCGACGTGAATCCATACGAGCAGCCGATGCAGATATTCCCCGCCGTGCACTATACTATGGGCGGTATTTGGGTGGATTATAATCTGATGACCACAATCCCGGGTCTGTATGCAATCGGCGAGGCCAACTTCTCGGACCACGGTGCGAACCGTCTGGGTGCCTCCGCTCTCATGCAGGGTCTGGCCGACGGATACTTTGTCCTTCCCTACACAATCGGCGACTATCTTTCGCACAAGATTCAGGCGCCCAAGGTCAAGACCGACACACCGGCATTCGACGAGGCCGAGAAAGCCGTCAAGGCCAAAATCGAAAAACTGCTTTCGATTAACGGAAAACAGTCCGTGGACGACATACACAAACGTCTGGGTCACATCATGTGGGAGAACGTGGGTATGGCCCGTACCAAAGAGTCTTTGACCAAGGCTATCGAGGCGATAAAGGCATTGAGGGCCGAGTTCTGGAAAGACGTCAAGGTAGTGGGTACTGCCGACAGTTTCAACGTCGAATTGGAGAAGGCGATTCGTCTGGCCGACTTCCTCGAACTCGGCGAGCTTATGGCACGCGACGCCTTGAACCGTGAGGAATCGTGCGGCGGACACTTCCGCGTGGAGCATCAGACCGAGGAGGGCGAGGCCGACCGCGACGACGAAAAAAATTCGCATACGTAGCCGTTTGGGAGTACAAGGGCGAGAACGCCGAACCCGAGATGTCCAAGGAGCCGCTTAACTTCGAGTTCGTGCACCTTGCCAAACGTAACTATAAAGACTGATGAATTTTGACGTTTTACTTTAATATTAAATCGAATCATGAATTTCACATTAAAGATATGGCGTCAAAAAGGACGCTAAGGCAAAAAGGAGCTTTTCGAGACATACAAGGTTGAGAATATCTCGCCCGATACGTCTTTTTTCTCGAAATGCTCGACATACTCAACAACAATCTGATTCACGAAGGCAAGGAGCCGGTGGCTTTTCGACCACGACTGCCGCGAGGGTATTTTGCGGCATGTGTTCGCTGCATATCGACGGCCATGCGCACGGACCCGAGCAGGGTGTAACCACCTGCCAGATTTACATGCGCAAGTTCAAGGACGGCCAGACCATAACAATCGAACCGTGGCGTTCGGCCGCGTTCCCCGTTATCAAGGACCTCGTGGTGAATCGCGGTGCCTACGACCAGATTCTTCAAGCCGGAGGCTTCATCTCGGTTCGCACCAACTCTGTGCCCGACGGCAATGCAATTCCCATTCCCAAGGCAGATGCCGACGAGAGTATGGATGCCGCCGCATGCGTGGGTTGCGGAGCATGCGCCGCAACGTGCAAGAACGGTAGCGCGATGCTGTTCGTGGCTGCCCGCGTGTCGAGCCTTGCCAAACTGCCGCAAGGCAGGGTAGAGGCCACCCGTCGTGCCAAAGCCATGGTAGCCAAGATGGACGAACTCGGTTTCGGCAACTGCACCAACACCGGTGCCTGCGAGGCGGAGTGCCCGAAGGCAATCTCTATCGCCCATATAGCCCGTCTGAACCGCGAGTTCCTGAGTGCTAAGTTCAAGGACTAATCGACCAATCTCTTCCGAATGGAAGATACGACAAGCAGCCCTGCAATAATTGCAGGGCTGCTTGTCATTTGTCCGTGAATGCCGTATCGGAAGTCCGTCGAGCCGCAGATTTTGTCGGACAGGCACAAGGCGGTTTGGCTTGTACCGAGTATCGTAAGAGCGGATTAAGCGCCGCGTGGACGCCGCCTTGCGATTGGACACGGTGATTCCAGATTGTCTTTGTTATTTCGCTTGGTAGGGCCGGCATTATTCGGGCGAGTAAGCGATGCAGAACCGGTGGCCCTATCGAAAAATCGAGCGACCGAAGGCAATGTTTTTGACGTATGGGTAGGGTCGGTATCGGCGAACTTCGTAAAATCGGGTTTATAAAAAAGCAGGCGGCCTTTTTGGAAGACTGCCTGCTTTTTATTAATTGAGTGTTTGTACGGTTCGTAGTGCTTTCTTGCAACCCGAACCTGTACCGCTTTTTACCTGCCCAAGAATTCTTTTTACTTCTTTGTATATCGTTTGGGCGTTGTAGCCGAATTTCTCGTCGAGTACTTTGTAGGGCGCCGAATAACCGAAGTGGTCGAGGCCGTGAATCATGCCGTTTTCGCCCACGAGGCCCAGCAGATTCACCGGCAGTCCCGAAGTGAGACCGAACCGTTTCACGCCGCGCGGCAGTATTGCATCTGCGTATTCCTGCCCTTGGTCGCGGAAGAGTCCTTCCGAGGGGACCGATACCACGCGGGCGGCTATGCCGTCGCGGCCGAGCAGCGAGGCGGTCTCGACCAGAGTGGATACGTCCGAACCGTTTCCTATGAGTACTATGTCGGGCGTGCCGTGGCAGTCGCTGACGATGTATGCGCCGCGCGAAACCATGCGCTCGGTGCCTTCCGGCAAGTCGCTGAGATTCTGCCGCGAGAGAAGCAGCGCCACGGGACGGCTCTCTTCGACGGCTACTTTCCATGCCTGTACCGTTTCGGCGGCATCGGCGGGGCGCAGAACCACCATCGAACGCTCCGAGCGGTGATTGTGCAGCTGCTCCATGAGACGAATCTGTACCTCCTGCTCTACCGGCTGGTGGGTCGGACCGTCTTCGCCTACGCGGAACGAGTCGTGCGACCAGACGAAAATCACGTGCAGACGCATGAGCGCCGAAAGACGCACGACCGGTTTCATGTAGTCCGAGAATACGAAGAACGTACCGCATACCGGAATGATGCCGCCGTGCAGCGCCATACCGTTCATTATGCACGCCATCGTGAACTCGCTCACTCCGGCCTGAAAGAACTGGCCGCTGAAATCGCCGCGTCGGAAGGCTTTGGTCTTTTTCAGAAATCCGTCGGTCTTGTCGGAATTGCTCAGGTCGGCCGATGAGACCACCATGTTCTCTATCTGCGAAGCGAAAGTGCCCAGCACTGCTGCCGAGGCCGCACGTGTAGCCACTCCGCTGCCGGGCTGTATGGCCGAATAGTCTATTTCGGGTGTCTTGCCGGAAAGGAAAAGGTCGAGCTTTGGCCGCTTTCTCCTTATTTTTCCGCTCTCCACTTGGCTTCGACCTCGGACATGTCCTTATACCATTTTCTGAGTTCCGTGCGGCGGGCGTCGTACAACGTCTTGCTTTCGGGGAATATGACGAACGGGTCGTCGGGATTGCCGCCCAGAGCACGGATTGTCGCCGGAACATCGGCGCCTGCGGCGGACAGAGGCTGCCCGTGCGTGGAGACTTTATTCTCGAAACTGCTGCCGTCTGCCGCGACGGCTCCTTTGCCCATGACGGTCCGGCCTATGATGAGAACCGGTTTCTCGGTTTCGGCCACCGCTGCTTTCAGTGCGCCTCGAATCTGTTCGGCATCCTGTCCGCACACGGTTATCACGCGCCATCCCCATGCTTCGTATTTGGCCGCTACGTTTTCCGTATCCACCTCGTCCACTGTGGTGGAAAGCTGTACGTTGTTGGCGTCGTAGTACATTATGAAGTTGTTCAGACCGAGATGCCCCGCAATGCGTCCTACGCCCTGCGAAACTTCCTCCTGAATGCCTCCGTCGGAGATGTAGGCGTATGTCTTATGGGCCATCCACTCGCCGAAACGTGCGACCATGAAACGTTCGGCCATAGCCGCACCCAGAGCCATGGCGTGACCCCTGACCGAGCGGTCCGGAGGTGTTCTCGATGCCGTGCGCAAGGTCGCGTTCGGGGTGTCCCGGGGTTATGCTGCCCCATTGACGGAACGACTTCAAGTCCTCAATCGTAAAGTTTCCGGCAAGCGCGAGCACCGAATAAAGCATCGGCGACATATGCCCGGGATCGAGGAAGAATCGGTCTCTGTACGGATACGAAAGGTCGTCCGGATTGTATTTCAGAAATTCGGAGTACTGTAAGTTTATGAAATCGGCTCCGCCCATGGCTCCTCCCGGGTGTCCCGATTTGGCCTTTTCGACCATTGACAGAGCGAGCACTCGAATGTTGTCGGCCGCTCTGGATGTTATTCCGCTCATGATATTTCAGTTTTGGTCAATATAATCTTTAACTGGCTTTCGACATTTCGCCTAACGTTTCGAACTTGGCCCTTTCGATTCTCTGGCGGGCATACGGCAGCGTTATGCGCAGGCTGCGGCAGTCGGCCTTGGACGGAGTTTCGAACATGGCGTCCGTCATCACCGCCTCGCAAATGGACCTCAACCCTCGGGCGCCCAACTTGAATTCCACCGCCTTATCCACGATGTAGTCCAGAACCTCCTTGTCGAAAGTAAGTTTCACGCCGTCCAGTTCGAAGAGTTGCTTGTATTGCCGTATGATTGCGTTTTTAGGCTCTGTGAGAATGCGTCTCAGAGCACTCTTGTCCAACGGTTGCATGTAGGTCAGAACCGGCAGACGTCCCACGAGTTCGGGAATCAGACCGAAACTTTTGAGGTCCTGCGGCATTACGTACTGCAACAGATTGTTGCGGTCGATGTTCATTGCGTCTATCTTTCCGTATCCTACGGCTCTGGTGTTCAGCCTCTGGGCGATTTTCTTTTCGATGCCGTCGAATGCGCCGCCGCATATGAACAGAATGTCCGATGTGTTCACCTGAATGAACTTCTGCTCGGGGTGCTTGCGGCCGCCCTGCGGCGGAACGTTTACAGAGGTGCCTTCCAGAAGTTTGAGCAGGGCCTGCTGTACGCCTTCGCCCGATACGTCTCGCGTAATGGATGGATTGTCGCTCTTGCGTGCGATTTTGTCTATCTCGTCTATGAACACAATGCCTCGCTCGGCTGCCGCGACGTCGTAGTCCGCAACCTGCAAAAGACGCGAGAGTATTCCCTCCACGTCTTCGCCGACGTATCCCGCTTCGGTGAGAACCGTCGCATCGACTATGGTGAACGGAACGTTGAGTCTGTTTGGCTATCGTTTTCGCAAGCAGCGTTTTTGCCGGTTCCGGTCGGGCCGACGAGTACGATGTTGGACTTGTCGATTTCCACGTCGCTATCGCTCTTTCGGCTCATTATCCGTTTGTAATGATTGTAGACGGCGACCGACAAGTGACGCTTGGCGTCGTCCTGCCCGATTACGTACTGGTCGAGAAACTCCTTTATCTGCATGGGTTTAAGCAGGTTCTCCATCTTCCACTGCGACGGTGCCGTCCGCTTCTCGGCGGCGAGTTCCGTTTCGTGGAGCATGGCGTACCCGTTTTCGATACATTTGTTGCAGATGTTCACTCCGCCCTGTCCGGTGAACAGAATCTCCACGTCGCGCCTGAGCGCCCCGCAGAACGAGCATCTGTCTTCGTTCGAACCTCCCTTGTAATCTTTTCTACCTGCCATTTCCTACTTCTTTTTCGCGTTTGGAGAGAACTTCGTCGATTAGTCCGTATTCGCGAGCTTCCGAAGCGCTCATCCAATAGTCGCGATCGGCGTCGGCCGTTATCCGCTCTATGGAAGCTCCGCTGTGTCGGGCCAGTATTTCGTAAAGTTCCCGTTTGGTCTTGATTATCTCGCGGGCTGTGATTTCTATGTCCGAAGCCTGTCCCTGAGCGCCGCCGAGAGGCTGGTGAATCATCACGCGCGAGTGGGGCAGCGCCGAGCGTTTTCCGGCTGCTCCCGCCGTAAGAAGAACGGCACCCATGCTGGCCGCAAGTCCCGTGCAGATGGTGGCTACGTCGGGATTCACTAATTGCATGGTGTCGTAAATTCCCAGACCGGCGCTTACCGAACCGCCCGGGGAGTTGATGTATATCTGTATGTCCTTTTCGGGATCCACAGACTCCAAGAACAGCAGCTGGGCCTGAATGATGTTTGCGGCATCGTCGTAAACGGGCGCACCCAGAAAGATGATGCGGTCCATCATCAGGCGCGAGAATACGTCCATGGTGGCGATGTTCAACTGTCTCTCCTCGATGATTGTCGGCGAGACGTAACCCTGTGCGATTGCATTGAAGTCGTGCAGTTTCAGACTGCTGATGCCCAGATGTCCGGTCGCGTATTTTTCAAATTCGCTCTTTTTCATAAGTAGAGTGTCATATAGATTCGTTCTTCGGGTTTCGACAAGCATATTTCGTGCAAACATCGGCCCGAAACTCTTTTTATTTTCAAAAAACAAGACTTCGCGCGTCGTGGGCATTTTATTGCCGCAGACAATCGCGAAGCCTTTGATATACGGATGTTTACGGCCGAATACGCCGGCTCGTGCATCCCTCTTTCATCGGGAGGTTAGGCCAGCGACTGGGCGACCTTGCCGAATTCCTCGGCCGAAACGCTCTTGTTGCTGACTTTGATTTGCTTTTTGACGGCATCCACGACCTTGCTCTCGCGCAGTTTCTCGTAAATCTTGGATGCTTCCTCCTTGTTGCTCATGATATTTTTGGCGTAGGAAACGAGAGTGTCCTCGGGAACCGCGCCCATTCCGTACTGTGCGAATTGCATCTTGGCCATATCTTTGGCTTCGGCCAGTGCTTCGTCTGCCGTAACTTCTATCTTGAACTCGTCCGCGTAATGTTTCTGAATCAGGTTCCAGACTCATCATCTTGATGAATCCCGCGAAGTCCTTTTCTATCTCCTCCATCGAGAATTTGCCTTCGTTGATTGTGTAAAGCCACTTTTTTTAAAGGAATCCTTCCGGCATTTTCAGAGCTGCCTTGTTTAAGAGATATTCGCGCACCTGGGCGGTGAAAAAGATAGTCGCTCTCGCGCGACAGGTCGGCAGCGATTTGGTCTTCGATATATTTGTCCAGTCCGGCCTCGTCGGTTACGTTCCCTGCGGGGAAAGCCATTTTGAAGAATTCCTCGTTGAGTTCCGGATCGGCGAATTTGCGAATCTTGGTGATTGTGAGCTTGAACTCGGGGTTGATGTCTTTTGAGCTCGGCTTCCTTGACTTGCAGCATGGAGGCACGCTGTGCGGGGTTTTTGTAGAGCTCGTTAATGTTCACGTCCATCTGGTCGCCGGTCTTTTTGCCGATGAACGGAGCACGCTGCTCGTCGTCCATGGAGATGAGACCCACGTATGCGTCCTCGATTTTCATATCGTCGTTATCCAGCGTGACGGTCAGCGCTTCGTCCTTCTCTACGCTGTCTACGTCCACGAGACGGCCGAAACGGCGCAGGAAATTGCTGCGGTAGGCCTCCTTCATCTCTTTGGAGACTTTGATTTTGTAGTATGTGATTTTGTCGCTTTCGCCGAGCTGTATATCGACTTTGGGAGCAAGACCGAGTTCGAAGTGGAATTCGTGTTCGGTATTGTTGTCGAAATCCAGTTCGGGTTGGTTGTCGCTGGGAATTATGTCGCCGATGAAGTCGATTTTCTGCTCCTCGACGTATTCGAAGCACTTGTTGGTAGCCGTTCTGTACGCCTGTTCAGCAGTTACGCCCTTGCCGTACATCTTCTTGATGATACCCATGGGAACCATTCCGGGGCGGAATCCCGGGATATTGGCTTTGCGGCGATACTCGCGAAGCGATTTCTCGACGGCCTCGCCGTAATCGGCTTCGGACACGGTTACTTTCAGAAGTACCGAAAGGTCTTTTGTTCTCCTGTTTTACGATATTCATATTGAGAGTTTTAATTATAATTTCGTTCTGAAATACAGAGACGCAAAAGTACTAATTTTTTTGCACAACAGCAAAATATACCGCAATTTATCGCCGTGCGTTGCAGTTGCAACCTTCATGAGTGCGGACGCGGAGCGGCGGTTCGCACGCACGGTATTTGCTTTTGCCACGAATAATCACGAATATTGCAGTGTAGAAAACAAACGCAAAATATTTTATTATGGACGTAACGCAGATAAAACCCGGAATATATTATGAGGGCGTGAACGACCGGACGAAACATCGTTTCGAAGGACTTTGGCCGCTGCCGTGCGGCGTGTCGTACAACTCGTACCTTGCGGTGGATGAGAAAATCGCTCTCATCGACACGGTGGACGCCGCATTTACCGATGCTTTTCTCGGTTCGGTCCGCCGCAGAATCGGCGACCGACCGATAGATTATCTCGTGGTCAATCACATGGAGCCGGACCACTCCGCATCGCTGCGGGCCGTGCTGAGCCTGTATCCCGACATGACTGTGGTCGGCAACCGCCAGACCATTAAGATGATAGAGGGTTATTTCGGTAAGGTGCGCTGTCTGGAAGTTTCCGACGGCCAGACTCTTTCGCTCGGTTCGAAGACCTTGTGTTTCCACCTCGCACCCATGATACACTGGCCGGAGACTATGGTTACGCTTGCCGTGGAGGACAAGGTTCTGTTCACCGGAGACATATTCGGGACGTTCGGGACGCTCGACGGCGGCATAACCGATTCGCAGCTCGATTTCGAACGTTATCGGGACGAGATGCGCCGCTACTACTCAAACATCGTCGGCAAGTACGGAAGCGCCGTTCAGCGGTCTTTCCCGAAAATCGAGTCTTTGGATTTCGACACGGTGTGTCCGTCCCACGGCCCCGTGTGGCAGCGGCGGATTGGAGATGTGGTGGAAATGTACCGCGACATGAGTTTGTACAAGGCCGAGCGGGGCGTGGTCATCGCCTACGGCAGCATGTACGGCAATAACGAGCAGGCAGCCGAACTTCTGGCCCGCAAGCTCGCCGGACTTGGCGTGAGCAGTATCCGCATGCACAATCTTTCCGTTTCGCATCTGTCCTACGTCCTTTCGGACATATTCCGCTTCGATACGCTCGTGGTCGGTGCCCCTACCTACAACGGAGGGCTTTTCCCGCCGATGAAGGAGCTGCTGGACGAGGTGCGCATGCGTCAGATACAAGGCCGCAGGTTCGGAGTTTTCGGTTCCTACTCTTGGGCTGGATGCGCTGTGAAGCACATGCGGGCTTTTGCCGAGGAAATGAAATGGGAAATGGCCGCCGAACCGGTGGAGTTCGCTCATGCGCATACGCCCGAAAAGACCGAGTGCGGTTTGCAGGCCCTTGCCGAGGCACTGGCTCGGTAACATTGCTTTGCGGAAAGTTGTATAGACGCGGTTTTTCGAACGGAGATTAAAGTTAGTACCGCAGCATCTGAAAAAACGGGCTGTCCGACATTTGCGGACAGCCCGTTTTATATAGATGGCGGAATCCTACTTGGGGTTGTTGGTCGCCGGAATTCTGGTTCCGTCGGCGGTGATTCCGTAGACGTAAGGCGTGTAATTGGCGGTAGGAATCGTAGTCGGCGTATTTTTCGAGCAGTAGTATGTCTGCGAATTCACGTTGCCCGGGCTCGCGTTGCCGTTGCTGTCCGTCCACTGCAAGGTGGTGTACCGATTATAGAGTAAGACTCCGGTTACCGTCGAAGTTTTGGGCAGATAAATGGCCACTGTCTTGTCCGGACCGTCGCAAAGCTCGTATGCCACTATTCCGGAGAAGCCCGAAGCTCTGACATATTGCGATGAGGTGGTCATCTGTCCTGCCGTCGGGGCGGACGAGGAGATGAACCGGTTTATGTTGCCCTCGCAGATGTACTGAATCTTGTGCTTGGGTTTGTCGTATTGCGACATGTGCGATTTGGCTTCGTCCACCATCGCCTGTGTGATTGTCATGGTGCGGCAGCCGTAGTCGTTGATGTAGACGTTTTTCGGTAGGCGAGAGGAAACGCCAGAATTCTAAGAATTCCGTAAGGTCGGTCTTGGTCAGATCGCTCATCATCTTCACGAACTCTATCTGTGCCTTGCCGTCGGAGATGCTTTGGTTGTCGGTGCTGTTGCGGGCGATGTTGTATGCGTCCCTGTACAGGTCGGGGTATCCGCCGACGTAAGTGAAATACAGATACAAAGCTGCCAGAACGGCACCACTTTTTTCATAGTACATCGCATCCCACGAGCCGGCGCTGAAATGGTCTATGCTCTTTTCGGGGTTGAGCGCTATGTCGCGTATGGCTTGGTTGAAGAAGTCTTTGTCGGTCAGTGGTGTGGTCGCGGCTTTTTCCTTGGCGCCCCTCATGGTGTATTCGACGTATGACGAACAGATGTTGTTGGTTACCTCGGTGGTGCCGGCCCAGTTCATTCTTTTTCCCTATCTGGTTGCAGTGCCCGATTTCGTGGGCCATGCCCCAGAAGCCTTTTGCCAGATTGTCCGGATTGGCCACCAAATCGGGTCCGAATCCTACGATGTACGATGCGGCGAACATGAATCCTCCGTAGGCAGGGCCGATGAGCAGACGGTTGCGGTGTCCGCCGGTGTTGTATTTATAGTGTCCCTGCAAGTCCTCTTCCAGCGTTACTACCGTGTCGGCCAACTCCATGTATTTTTTTGCGCCCGTTCGCCGGTCGTGATGTTCTTTTTGAAGGTTGGTTACGGTAGTGGTGAAGATGACCTTGCGCCCTACCATGTCGAACTCGGGAGCTTTCGCGTTTTCGAGCAGAGTTCCGAAACGGTTCGGATCAGTCTTCTGTGCATCGAAATAGCCGTTTACCTCGGCATCGAGGAAGTGAATCGTCACCGGATTCAGCCTGTCGTAATTGGGCGTATGTATGCGCAGATAGATTATGCCCGGAACAAGCTGCGTGGAGCCTTTCTTCTCGGGAATTTCGATGACGTTCATGCCTTCGCTGAGCGTGAATGCGCAGTTGCCGCCATAGAAGTTATTCTCCCAGTTTATCACGTCCATGTATATGGGGGTCGGATTGCCGTTGGTCTGCACGGCGATATGATAGGTTCCGGGGCGTGTGATGCACATGCCGGTGACGTTGTCGTATTTGGTGTAGGTGTTGGTGCCGAAACGTCTCGCATCCTCGTCCGGATGGGGGTATGCCCTGTACGAAGCGAGTCTGAAATCCGAGTTGTAGGTTCCTGCGATAAAAGCTGCGTCGCCAAGTTGCGCAGAAGCGGGTCTTCTATGTTTTTCGACCGTCTCGGAGGTTATGCCGGGCAGCACTTCGGAGCAGGAGTTGTCCGTGAATATTTCGGATATTTCGCGCAGCGCCTGTGTGCGGAAAAATTCCAGTTCGGCGATTCCTGCCAGTACGCCGGTGGAGCTTTCGCGTCCGTTTGCCGTTTTGACTCTCAGTGTGATGCTCTTGACCTGCGAGATGCCCTGCTCGCCGAAGCGGATGGTGTCCTGCGTGTCTTTCATGCCGAAGTTATGGCTCGTAAGGAAAATTTCGGTGCCGGCCCCGGTGGTATAGTATACGTCCGCTTCGCCGAACTGGCCGTAGGGCGTCGAGGGGTAGTAGACCATGTAGTCGATGCGCGTGATGAGCTTCTCTCCGAAATCGAAAGTTATCTCGGCATTGGGTGTCGCACCGCGCGACGGGGTTTGCCAGAACGTGCCGAGGTCGTTGTCGTTGATGTTCTCTATCGGATAGGCCGAGGCTGTCGCATTCGCCGTGGCGGAAGCGAACGGAACGAATATGTCGTCCGTCTCGCGTACTCGGTCCGAATCGGGCTTGCCGGCTGCCTGACGGATTTCTATCGAGGCGGAGACTCCGTGCTGCTCGGAGCGAAGCGTGACGGTGGCGCTGCGAGGCTCGGTCGAGGTGTTCTCGTCTATCGAGAGTTCGAGCAATGCACCGTTGTTTTTGAGTTCGTATCCTATCCAGTCGCAGCTTTCGTCTATCGCTACGACGTATTCCACGTTGGCCGTCACTCCGATTGCGAGCGTTGCGGCTTTCTCATCGGTCTCCTTGCTCGTTTCGGAGAGGGTGATTACGGGGCTTTGCCCTATCTGGGTGACGAGTACCGAGTCGGATTTATCGAAAAGTCTGACGTAGACATACGAACTGCGGGCATCCAACCCCTCGTTGTCGGTTACGCTTACGACTATTTCGCCGCCGGTCTCCGATGTCTTGGCCTCGGCGCTGAGCCATTTGTTTGTCGATGGAATGTCCACGGTCCAACTCTGGTCGCTGGCGGTCACCGATACGCTTTGCGGCGCGGCATCGGCAGAGGCGAACGAAAGGTTGTCGGCCGAAAGCACGATGCTCGTCTGATCCGGCGGAGTGGGCTTGTCGTCCGTTTCGGGGTCGTTGTTGCAGGCCGAAAAATGTCAGCAAGGCCAGCATTCCGGCAAAGAAGATGTAATTTTTCAGTTTCATTTCGAGTATTTAGATTTAATTGTGTGCATATAAAAATATCAATTTACAAATATAGCTATTTCGGCCGAAAAAAATAAAACCGCCGGAAGATATGCGATCGCGGGTTAGGGGATAAAAAGAGAGGAACCCTCTTTTTGAAGGTTCCTCTATTCGATATGTTCTCTTTCGAATTACTGCGGATTGTTAGTCGCCGGTATTCTGGTGCCGTCGGCCGTCACGCCGTAAACGTAGGGCGTAAAGTTGGCGGGAGCGATTGTCGTGAACTGCTGCTTGGAGTAGCAGTAAGTGTACGAATTGACATTGCCCGGGCTTGCGTTGCCGTTGCTGTCCTGCCAGATGAGTGTCGAATATCTGTTGTACAGTGCGGCCGCAGTGGTCGTAGTGCTCTTGGGCAGGAAGTACGCCACAGTCTTGTCCGGACCGTCGCAGAGTTCGAAAGCCACTATGCCGGAGAAGTCGTATGCTCTGACGTAGTTCGTATATATCTGCATCTTTCCGGCCACCGGAGTCTGAGGATTGATGAACTGTCTGATATTATGCTCGCTCAACAGCTGAATTTTGTGCTTCGGTTTTTCGAACTGGGACATGAACGTCTTGGCCTCGTCCACCATTGCCTGAGTTACCGTCATTGTGCTTCTGCCGTAGTCGCTTATGTAGATGCCTTGGGTGGGTGTGAGGAATCGCCAGAACTCGAAGAATTCGGTAAGGTCGGTCTTGGTCAGTCTCGCTCACCAACTTCACGAAGTTGATTTGCGCCTCTCCGTCCGAGATGGACTTGTTGTCGGTCCGGTTGCGAATCTTGTTGTATACGTCCTTGTACAGGTCGGGATAACCGCCTATATAGGTGTAGTACAGATACAACTGCCAGAACGGAATGGCCTTGGCATAGAACATGTTGTCCCATGCGCCTGCCGCGAAGTGCGTCAGCGTCTTGTCGGGGTTCAGGGCGATGTCGCGGATGCCGTTGTTGAAGGCCTCGCGGTCGGTGAAGCTCGTCTTGGCGTTCTTTTCCAGACCGCCGTTCATGGTGTACATAACGTATCCCGAGCAGATGTTGTTGGTAACCTCCGTCGTTCCGGCCCATTTGAGACCTTTGGCTATCTGGTTGCTGTGTCCGACTTCGTGTGCCGGTCCCCAGATGCCTGTCGCCAGTTTGTCGGGGTTGCAAATGGTCGCGCCTGCGTCGTTGCCGACGTTATAGCCGGTGGCATACGAGGTCGAGTACATGTAGCTGCCCTGCGAGGTGATGTTGCCAGCAGCGTCGCGCGTCGGATAAATCGGACGGAAAATCATGCGGTTGCGGTGTCCGCCGGTCGCGTATTTGATATGTCCTTGCAAATCCTCTTCCAGCGATACTATTGTATCGGTCAGAGCCATGAGCCGTTTTTGCCCTGTCGCCGGTTCTGGTGTTGGCGGTCATCAGGGTTACGGGCATGGTCAGAATCGACTTGCGGGCGATGATGTCGAACTCGGGAGCCTTGGCGTTGGCCAGCAGCGTCTCGAAACGTTCGTCGGCCATCGTGCGCACGTCGTAATAGCCGTTCACCTGAGCGTCCATGAAGTGTACCTTAATCGGTTTGGCCTCCTTGTAGTTGGGCGTATGGTAGCGCAGGTAGATGATTGACGGTGCGAGTTTGTAGTTGCCCTTCTTTTCGGGAACTACTATGGTGTTGATGCCTTTTTTAAGCTGGTAATAAACGTTGTAGCCGTAGCAGTTGGTCTCCCAGTTGATTAGGTCGATATACACCGAAGCCGAAGGCTCTTCGTCCATGCCTATGTGATAGGTGCCGGGTTCGAGAATGCACATGCCGGTGATGTTGTCCCACTTGGTGTAGGTGTTGGTGCCGAATGCTTTGCTGTCCTCGTCCGGATGAGGATAAGCGTAGAACGTTCCGACGCGGAACTCCTTGTCGTAGGTGCCTTCCGCAAGGCCGACGGCTATGGATCTGAGCAGCGAATCCTCCACATGCTGCGCCTGCTCCGCACTTATGCCCGGGAGCAGCTCGGAGCACGAATAGTCGGTGAAGATTTCGAGCACGTCTCTGAGAACGGGCGTGCGGAAGAACTCCAATTCGGCTATGCCGGCCAGAACGCCTGTGGAGCTTTCGCGGCCGTTGGCGGTCTTGACTTTAAGAGTCACGGACTGAACGCCTGCAATACCGGTCTCGCCGAAACGGATGGTATCCTGAGCGTCTTTCATGCCGAAGTTATGGCTCGTAAGGAAAGTCTCGGTGCCTGTTCCCGTGGTGTAGTAAACGTCCACTTCGCCGAACTGGCCGTAGGGCGTCGAGGGGTAGTAGACCAAATAATCTATACGCGCGGCCGGAGTAGTTCCGAAGTCGAAGGTAATCGTGGCCGGAGAATCCACTCCGCGCGAGGGGGTCTGCCAGAAAGTGTTCAGATTGTTGTCGTTGATGTTTTTCCACCGGATATGCGGATGCGCTGGAAGCCGTCTCCGCACTTGCGAACGGTATGAATATATCGTCCGTTTCGCGGACGCGCTCCTCGGCTGCCGCCTGCGTAACGGTTACCGTTGCCGATACTTTGTTCTGCTCGGAGGTCAGGGTAACGGTCGCGGTTCTGGATTCCGTATTTATGTTCTCTGCCACCGTGAGCGCTACTTTCGCTCCGTTCTGCTGTATCTCAGAGGCAATCCAGTCGCAATCTTCCGGTATGACCACGGTGTACTCCACATTGGTTGTAACGTCCACCGTAAGAGTTTCGCCCTCGGCCTTGGCCTCATACTGGTCCTCGGCCACTTCGATTGCAGGCTCTTGGCCTATCTGGGTCACGATAACCGAATCCTTGGCATCTTCAAGATAAAAGTAGATGCAGGCGGAACGCGATTCGAGTTCTTCGTTGCTGCTGGCTCCGACGGTCACGGTGCGTCCGCTCTTGTCCAAAGCCTGTTCGCTCTGCTGGGCAGTCTCGGAGACGATTATCCATTTGGCATCCGACGGCACCTCCAAGGTCCATTCGTCGCTGGTGGCCGTAACGGTTACGGTGTGTTTTTCGTCGGTGGCGTCGGCCGAAAAACTCAGCGTCCGCGGGGAAACCGATATGCTCGCCTTTACGGGTGGAGTGGGCGGATCGTTCGGATCCGTTGCAGGGTCCTTTTTCGCATCCCGAGAGGAGCAATCCCACCGAAAGCAAAGTGTAGAATAAGTTTTTTTCATTTGTTGAAAGTTTTTAATTGGATAATAATTTCGGATTTGGTTTTTATTTCGTATTGCTCAATGATGCTACCTCCGTGCCGTCTGCCGCGATTCCGTATACCAATGCGTTGGGATAGTATACCTTATCGGCCGCTTTGAGGGCACGCATCGTTCCCGAATCGGATGTCGCGTAGCTCGAATCGGAGCTGTACAGATAGTCTGTTCCGGCAGCATTGTTCATGTATACGCTCGCCTGATATGCAAACGTAAATGTGGCGCTGTTAGTATGTATGCAGAGCGTCGCGCCCGTATCCGGATCCACGAGTTTCCATGCCACCACGCCGCTCCATCCGCTCATGGTGTATCTGCCGCCTGCTGAGTAGGTGTGCGTACCGGCCGAAACGGGCTGCGGGTTGCGGAACATGTCGATGTTCGTGTCGTTTATGTAGAACGGATTCAGACGCGGTTTCGGATATTTCGAGCAGTATGCGGCCGCTTCGTCTATCTGCTCCTGTGTGGTGGTTATGTATCTGGTTCCGTAGTGCGTTACCTTCATTCTGTTGTTCACTCCCGGCAGTCCCCATGCCTTGCAGAAGTCCGAGAGGTCTTCGCCTGCGGCATCGCTGATGCGTTTCATGAAATCTACCATGTACTGCGACTGTCCGGCATCCGTGGAGGGCTGTTCGGTGCAGGTGCGGCACAGTTCGTAGAAGTCGGGATAGAAATCGGTTTTTGCCCAAAGCCAGATGATAGTACATGTACAACTGCCAGAAAGGCATCAACTGGGTGGTCGGGTCCACGCCTCCGTTTACATTGCCCACGCTCGGCGTATTCACCGACTCGCAGTGCGTCATGCGGCGCACGGTTCCGTCGCGGTCGGTCACCATGCGTGTTGCGATGTCGCGCATGCCCTTGTTGAAGTGGTCGTTGTAGCGCAGTGTAGTATGTCCCTCGCCGTAAAATATGGTTTGCGTGATTGCGCACATCAGGTTGTTGGTCACCTCCGTGAGCCCTATCCATTTGAAGGCCGTCGTCTGGTTGGAGTGTCCCAGCTCGTGGGCCAGACCCCAGATGCTGCCTACGATATTGTTGTTGAAAGAAGTGGCGGTCTTGTTCCAGAGCTTCGTCGGATTGGTCACGTCGTATGCCATGCTCTTGGCGTTGTAGCCTGTGCGGTATGCGGCGGAGAAACCGTAGGTAGAGCCGTAGGTGGTGGAGAAGAGCATCTTGTTGCGGTGTCCGCGCTGCAATCCGGCCGCCTTGTATTTGTCGTGTCCCTGAACTATCTCCTGTATTCTGAATACGGTGTCGTAAATTTTAAGCAGTTCTTCGGCCCGTCCGAAGTTGGAGGCGCTGTTGAGCAGGGTGGAGGAGAGTATGTGCGTTTTCGGGTAGTTGAGTACGCAATTGCTTGTCACCATGTCGAAATGCGGCTGCTCGGTCGAGCTTGCCAGTTTCAAGATGTCGTAGAAATCCTCCGGCTTGTGCTTGTTCAGGTCGAAATAGCCGTTTACGGATGCCGTCGGGAAATTGACCTTGACGGGTTTCACGTTCCGGTAGTCGTCCGTGTGGTACTTTATATATATGAGTCCCTTGTGCCTTATGGTGATTTTGTTGCGGCCCTTGCCGATTGCATAGTCCGCCTCCTTGTTCTGGCACAGACCTTCATTGTTCACCCAGTCGATGACGCTTATCGTAAGCGTCTGTCCGTAGTCTTCGTCCAAAAGTATGATGTGCTCCTTGCCGGCTTCGGGAATATACATGCCCGTAACATTGTCCAGCAGCGACATGGTGTTGGTCCTGAATAACTTGGCGTCTACGTCAGGATGCGGAACGGGGCGTGCTTCCGCTACGCGGAATTCGTTGTAAAGGCCCATGTAGATTTGTTCTGCTATCTGGCGGTAGAACTTGTTGTCTATCTTTTCGATGTCGGCCAGAGCGATGCCCGCTTTGAGTTCCGAGCACGAAAGGTCCGTGAAGATTGTCAGCGGGTCGAAGTTCTCCGGATTCTTTTTGCATGAATTCGATTTCGGCAGCGGAGCCCTGCACCGAACCGGAGTAGGAGGAGTTGATTTTTGCTCGACAGAATCTTGATGCGTACTTTGGTGATGTCGGTCAGCGCAGGATTGAACTCGATTTTGGTTCTTCCTACCGATGTCTGTCCGCAGTTGGTCGCTGCCACGCGGGTCTCGACTCCGTCACGGCCGGTTGCGTAGACCTCTATCTGGCCGAACTGTCCCCAGCCCACTCTGGATGTGTGGGTGATTGCCATATAGTCTATGGTGTTGCCCTTTTCGGCGTCCAAGTTCATCTCCACCCATGCGCAGTCGGGGGCCGGTACGCTTGCGTCAGTAGCCCAGAACGTAGTGTAGCTGCCGTCGAACAGACGGTCGGCTCCGTTGGCATTCGAACGAGAGGAAGAGACGGTTGCGGAAATCACCGGAATGCGGATGTCGTCGGCCATGCCGTCGTCATCCAAATCTTCGAACTCTTTGGCGCCGATTTGAGTGACGGTTATGGTTTCGGATGCCGAGCCGGCTCTGACAGTTATTTTGGCAGTGCGGTCTATTTTTATATCCGTTGGCAGCCACGGCAAAGCGCACGATGTCGTCTTCGCGCTCCTCATCCACGCGGGTAATCCATGATTTGCCTTCCTCGATTGAGATGGTGTAGCCCGTTACGGCCGATATTTCTACGCTGACAGTGTCTTTGTTGAATCCGGCTTTTATTTCGGTCGCCGATACGTGAAGCGGTTTGTAACCTTTTTGGGTGAGGGCAGCCTGAACCGAAGTCCAGCGGCTGGAAATCGTCAGTGCGGCGGAGCGCGGTTCGGAGTTTTCGTTGGCGGCAATCTCGAATATGGCCTTGACGGTTCCGTCCTCGGAGGCGGTTTGCTCCTTTGTATTTCACCCAGTCGGTATCGGTCGAAGCCGTAAACGTGCCGTTGGCAACCACTGTTACCGACAGTTCGCCGGCCTGAAAGTCGGTTTCGTATTCGGTTTTCTCGATTACTATCTTGGTCGCCTCGTCGCTTTGCGTACCCAGCTGTTTGACGACGAATTTTTCAGAGAGCGCATCCAGCGTAACCTCGACCGTGCACTCTCTTGCGAGAGTATCTTCGTTTTTATCGACGCTGATTTTTATCTCCTTTTCGCCGAGCGAGTTCTTGGAGGTATTCACCTTGCACCAAGAAGCATCATCCTGACAGGCGGCGACCCACGAGTTATCGATTGCTTTCACTGCCACGATGCGGTTTTCGGCAGCATCGCCGGTGAAGAACACCGTGTCGGCCTCTACGCTTAGAAACGATTCGATAGGATCCGGTTTGTCGTTATCCGTCGTGTCTTTCTCGCATGATACGAACGCGAATGCGACGAAGGCTGACAGCACCGTCAGCAAATAAGTAAAGTTTTTCATGAATAGTTTTAGTATTTTTTTGTGTGTAATGATTTGTGTGCGTCTATTTGATTAGGGAACGGATGTTCTCTATCAGCATGGCCACGGCCACGGAGTTGAATCCGCCCTCGGGGATTATCACGTCGGCGTACCGTTTGCTGGGCTCGACGAACTCCTCGTGCATCGGCTTGACCGTATTTATGTACTGTTCGATGACCGACTGCATGGTGCGTCCACGGTCGCATACGTCGCGCAGTATCCTGCGGGCCAGACGGATGTCGGCGTCCGTATCCACGTATACCTTCATGTCCATCAGTTCGCGCAGCTCGCGGTTCTCGAAAATCAGGATTCCGTCGATGATGAGCACGCGCGAGGGTTTGACCAGTACGGTCTGTTCCATGCGGTTGTGCTCCACGAACGAATATACGGGGTGTTCTATCGGAACACCGTCTTTGAGAGCCTTGATATGCTCGACCATCATTGCGGTGTCGAAAGCCTGCGGGTGGTCGTAATTGAGTTTGGTGCGCTCCTCGTAGCTCAGTTCGGAGTGCGATTTATAATAGTAGTCGTGGCACAACGTGGCCACGTCGTCGCCTTCGAAGGCTTCCTGCAAACGTTTGACGAGCGTGCTTTTGCCCGAGCCGGTTCCGCCGGCCACACCGATTACGGTTACGTTCATAAAGTATGTTTTAGGGTTTCGTATCTTGATTCTAAGCGTCTATGTTGGCGTATTTTTGCATTGCGTTCGATGAACTCGCGGCGTGGCGGCACGTCGTCGCCCATCAGCATCGAGAATATGCGGTCGGCTTCGGCCGCGTTTTCCGATTGTGACCTGTTTGAGGATGCGCGATTCGGGGTTCATGGTCGTTTCCCAGAGTCTGCTCGGCGCTCATCTCTCCCAGACCTTTGTAACGCTGCGTGGTGCTTCCGCCGCCGAACTCGGCGATAGCCTTTTCGCGTTCCTCGTCGGTCCAGCAGTACACTTTCTGTTTCTTCTTCTCCACCTTGTACAGCGGCGGCATGGCCAGATATACGTGTCCGTTCTCGACCAGTTCGCGCATCTTGCGGAAGAAGAACGTCAGCATCAGCGTGGCGATATGGCTTCCGTCCACATCGGCATCGGTCATGATGATGATTTTGTTGTAGCGCAGCTTTTCGAGGTTCAGGGCATTGCTGTCCTCCTCGGTTCCGATGCTCACACCGAGCGCAAGGAACATGTTCTTTATCTCCTCGTTTTCCCACATGCGGTGCTCCTGCGCTTTCTCGATGTTGAGAATCTTGCCCCTGAGCGGCATTATGGCCTGATACATGCGGTCGCGGCCCTGCTTTGCCGTACCGCCTGCGGAGTCCCCCTCCACGAAGAATATCTCTGCTTTCTGTCTGTCCTGCGATGAGCAGTCGGCCAGCTTGCCCGGAAGTCCCGAACCAGACAGGGGGTCTTGCGCTGCACCAGCTCGCGGGCATGGCGTGCCGCGTGCCGCGCAGTGGCGGCCAGAATCACTTTCTGCACGATTGCCTTGGCGTCTCTCGGATTCTCTTCGAGATAGTGCCCCAGAGCCTGCGCCACGGCCTGATCCACGGCGGCCGAAACGTTGTCGTTGCCCAGTTTGGTCTTGGTCTGACCCTCGAACTGCGGTTCCGCCACCTTGACCGAAATGACGGCGGTGAGACCCTCGCGGAAGTCGTCGCCGTTGATTTCGAACTTGACTTTGGAGAGCATGCCGTTGTCCTCGGCGTATTTTTTGAGCGTGCGGGTGAGCGCCCTGCGGAAACCGGTGACGTGCGTACCGTGCTCTATGGTGTTAATGTTGTTCACGTAGGAGTGCAGGTTCTCGCTGTAACCGTCGTTGTACTGCATGGCCACCTCGACAGGAACGCCGTCCTTTTCGGTGTCGATGTATATGACCTGTTCGGTGAGCGTCTGCCCGCGCGTGGCGTCGAGGAATTTGACGAATCCTTTGAGTCCCTCCTCGGAATAGAACTCGTCGCATCTGGGCTTGCCGTTTTCGTCCTTGTCGCGATAGTCGGTCAGAACGAGCCTTACGCCCCTGTTAAGAAACGCCAGCTCGCGAAGACGTGCGGCCAGAATGTCGTAGTTGTATTCCGTGACGGTGAAAATCGTGTCGTCGGGCTTGAAGGTTATCTTCGTACCGGTCCTGTCGGTCGAGCCGATGATTTCGACCTGCGAGGTGGGGTGCCCCTTGCTGTACTGCTGACGGAATATCTTGCCCTGACGGCATATTTCGGCTACCAGCAGATTAGAGAGCGCGTTTACGCACGAAACGCCCACGCCGTGCAGACCGCCCGAGACTTTGTAGCTACCCTTGTCGAACTTGCCTCCCGCGTGCAGTACCGTGAGAACCACTTCGAGCGCCGAGCGACCCTCCTTTTCGTGGAAATCGGTCGGAATACCGCGGCCGTTGTCGGAGACGGTAATGGAGTTGTCCTCGTTTATGCTCACTTCGATATCGGTGCAGTATCCTGCCAGAGCCTCGTCTATCGAGTTGTCCACCACCTCGTAAACCAAGTGGTGCAGACCCTTTATGCCGATGTCTCCGATGTACATGGCCGGACGCTTGAGTACCGCTTCCAGACCTTCCAATACCTGAATACTCGATGCCGAGTACTCTTCGTGTGCTTTCGTATTCTCCTGCTGTGAACTCATAGATATGTATTTCTGATTTTTATTTCGTGATTCAGCCGTTCGCAAGGAACTGCCTTATGTCTATCTCCTCCGTGCGCCCCGCCGCGAAACGAATCGTGCGCGAGGGGAACTGCTGTATGTTCGATATGTTGTGCGTGGACATGACTATGGCGCAGCCTCTTCGGACGATGTCGTGGAACAGCTCCATGATTTCGTCGGCCGCCTGCGGGTCGAGATTTCCGGTAGGCTCGTCGGCGAGTATCACTTTCGGCGAGTTTATCAGCGCACGCGCTATCGCCAGACGCTGCTGCTCGCCTCCGGAGAGTTCGAACGGCATCTTGTGCATCTTATTTTTCCAGCCCGGTGACGCACAGCACCTCGTCGATGCGTTTGCGCATTTCGGCCACGTCTTTCCAACCGGTGGCCTTCATCACGAAACGCAGGTTCTCGAACACGTTGCGGTCCGTCAGCAGACGGTAGTCCTGAAACACGATTCCCATCTTGCGGCGCAGCATCGGGATGTCGCCCGCACGCAGACGCGCAAGGTCGAATCCTGCCACCATGCCTTTGCCTTCGCACAGCGGAACTTCGGCGTAGAGGGTTTTCAGAAGCGTGCTTTTGCCGCTTCCGACTCTGCCTATCAGATACACCATTTCGCCCGGGTGCACCCTTAGATTGACGTCCGAGAGTATCAATTCGCCTTTTTTCCGATAATTGCGCGGCGTGAGCCTTTCGCCGGCCGCGAGCGAATGATAAATCGCAACGTCTTGCAGTTCAACTACACAAGTCCCATTTCCATTCATCTTTTCGAGAAGAACGTTTTTAACCAAACAAAGATACGGAAAATAGGCGAAACATTCCCCGTTTTTGCGGATTTTTTTGCCGGACGGCCATTTTGACACCATTATTGCATACCGCACATGCGTGGATATGACAAAACACGAAACAAGATTCGGCATATATGAAACCAGCAAGTCTTCTATTGGCGCTTTCTCTGGTCTTGGGCGGCTGCACCGCAACGCGCATGGTGATAAACAACGCACCGATGCCCGACGACCACAAATACATGCACAGGACTGAAATGCCGCGTAGCGGCGTTCCGGTAGTTTTCGCCGAAAGCGTGCATCCGGTCTCGGATATGGATACTCTGTTCGAAGAGTGCGACACCTACGCTTTTTTGGTGTTGCAGGGCGACAGCCTATGTTATTCGCATTACGATTTCGGGTGCTGCGACAGTACGCCGCTGTGTCTTTTTTCCGTCTCCAAATCATTCGTCTCCACGCTGCTCGGCATCGCCGTGGACCAAGGCCTTATAGGCAGTGTGCAGGATTTGCTTTCGGCTTATCTGCCGGCTGCCGCCGCTCTGGCCTCGGACAGTGTGAGGATATGCGATTTGCTGAACATGAGAGCCGGATTTTATGAAAACGGCTACACCACCGCACGGCTGTACTATTCGCCAGACGTGTATCGCGAACTCTCCCGAATGGAGCCGAATCGTGCCCGTGGAGAGTTCCACTACTCGTCGCTCTGCACACAGGCTTCTGACGGCTCTCCTTTTGAAGGTCTCCGGAATGCAGCCGGCCGACTATATGCAGGCTGAATCTGTGGGAGCCGCTGGGCATGGCCTGCGACGGCTACGTCTGTACGGATTCTGCCGGAAGCGGTCGTATGCTGGGTTTCAGCGGAATATGCTGTGCGCCCGTAGACGCTCTCAAACTGAGCGTCCTGTATCGTGACGGAGGCGAGTTCATGGGGCGCCGCATCGTCTCCGAGCAATGGATAGACGAGTGCCTGAACCCGAAGCTGATGAGCGACGACAAGGACGGGGCGTGCTACAACTACCATTGGTACGTGTTGGTTCCGGGGCGGGAGTTCTATGCCAAAGGACTGTTCGGGCAGTATCTTTATGTGAACCGCGATACGGACACCGTAATAGCCCGCTTCGGGGCCGAGCGTGGTTCGACGGACTGGATAGAGGTATTCAGAACCGTCTCCGACAGGCTCGGCGCTTCGTGCTCGGCGCGGAATTGACGGCAAAATGCGGGAAGGAACACTTTTTTTGTCCTCCCCGCATTTCTTTTTGGTACAGGCCGTTTCGTGCCGCTTGTACGAACGTAATCACCCTTCGTAGGTGGTCATCGGATAGTCTGTCGAGTAGTGCAGGCCGACGCTCTCTTTGAGCAGGCGTGCATGTTTGATTATCAGATACGAAACGGTTATCAGGTTGCGCAGCTCGCACAGGTTCTGGCTGAGCGTGGACTTGTTGTACAGCTCCTCGGTCTCCTGCCAGATGATTTCCAGACGGCGCATGGCCCTGTCAAGACGCAGGTTCGAGCGCACGATGCCAACGTAGTTGCTCATTATCTGCTGCATTTCCTTGTAGTTCTGGGTGATGAGAATCATCTCCTCGGGAGAGGACGTGCCCTCGTCGTTCCATGCCGGAATGCCCTCCTGAATGCTAACCTTGTCGAGTTGCGAGCAGGCGTGCCGTGCCGCTTGGTCGGCGTATACGACAGCTTCGATTAGGGAATTGGAAGCCAGTCTGTTCGCTCCGTGAAGACCCGTGCACGAAGTTTCCCCCAGTGCATAGAGCCGGCGTATGGAGGTCTGTCCGTTGGTGTCCACGCGAGCACCGCCGCAGCAGTAGTGCGCTGCCGGAGTTACGGGAATCATGTCGCGCGTGATGTCGATTCCTATGCTCAGACACTTTTCGTATATGTTGGGGAAGTGGTTTATCACGTCCTGCGGGTCCTTGTGTGTGACATCGAGGTAGACGTAGTCCTCGCCGCGAATCTTCATTTCGTGGTCGATGCTTCGGGCAACCACGTCGCGCGGCGCCAGCGACCCCATTTTGTGGTATTTGTGCATGAATTCCTCGCCGTTTTGCAGCCTAAGCACGGCACCGAATCCGCGCATGGCCTCGGTTATGAGAAACGACGGGCGCTCGCCAGGGTTGTAGAGCGAGGTGGGGTGGAACTGTATGAATTCCATGTTTTCGGTTACGCCCTTGGCGCGGTGAATCATGGCGATGCCGTCGCCGGTCGCGACTTTGGGGTTGGTCGTGGTGTAGTATATGTTGCCTACGCCGCCGGTGGCCACGACAGTGAATTTCGCCAGCATCGTATGTATGGCGTGCGTTTTCAGGTCGAGCACGTATGCCCCGAAGCAGGTGATGCCTTTGGTGTGTTTGGTTACGAAGTCGCCCAAGTGGTGCTGCGTGAGCAGATCCACGGCGAAATAGTGTTCCAGAACGGTTATGTTGGGGTGATTGCGCACGGATTGAATCAGGGCCCGTTCTATTTCGGCACCGGTGATGTCCTTGTGGTGGAGTATGCGGTGTTCGCTGTGCCCTCCTTCACGGTTGAGTTCGAAGCGGCCGTCGGGCGTTTTGTCGAACCTTGTGCCCCACTCGATAAGGTCGGCGATAAGCTCCGGAGCGCGGCGTACCACCAACTCCACGGCTTTGGTGTCGCATTTGCCTGCGCCGCATACAAGTGTATCGTGAATGTGCTTTTCGAAAGTGTCGGGCTCGTAGGTAACCGAACAGATGCCTCCTTGGGCATAAGCGGTGTTGCATTCGTTCATTTCTCCTTTGGTTACGATTGTAACCTTGCCGTAACGGGCCGCTTTGAGCGCGAAACTGAGTCCCGCCGCTCCGCTGCCGATAACCAGAAAATCGGTCTCCATAACTTTGTGCGTTTGTTGAAAACGAAAGCAAAGTTAGCCAAAAAATTCGTAACTTCGCATCCGTAAGGCCGACTATTTTCTTTTCCCCTATGCGTAAACTGGTAGCAGTCACACTATTGTCGCTTGTGTGGATTGGAGTGCAGGCATCCGATAACGATTCGCTGCGCAGCTTTTCGATAGACGGGGTGCAGGTCGCGGCTGTCAAAATGGGCAGGCCTCTGCGCTCCGATGCCGTATCCTCCACCACCGTTTACGGCCCTATGGTCGAACGCACGGGGATTTCATCTCTTAAAGACATTTCGGCAATAGCACCCAATTTCCACATTCCGGATTACGGCAGCCGCATGACTTCGTCGATTTACGTTCGCGGCTTGGGTGCGAGGATGGACAACCCCGTAGTGGGCCTCTATGTAGACGGAGTGCCGTACCTGAACAAGAATAACTTCGACTTCAATTTTTACGACATAGGCCGCATAGAGGTTCTGCGCGGACCTCAGGGAACGTTGTTCGGGCGCAATTCCATGGCCGGAACGGTCAATATCCGGACCCTCTCGCCGCTCGATTTCCACGGTACGCGCTTCGCACTGGAATACGGCAGCGGCAGGACGTTTTCGGCTCGGGTATCCTATTATGCCCGACTCTCGGAGCATGTCGGGATGTCGCTGGGCGGCTATTATGCGCATTCCGACGGATTCTACACCAATGAATATACGTCGCAGCGGTGCGACGACAGCGACGACAACGGCCTGCGCATCAGGCTCGACTACCGGCGGCGCAATACGAAAAATCACCGCTACGGCAACGGCCGACCATTTGCGTCAGGGCGGATTCCCCTATTCGCCTTTCGATACTGCCACCGGCAGACACGGCAGTATAGCCTACAACGACCCCTGCTCGTACAGGCGCGATAATGCCACGGCGGGACTGGAAGTGGAGCATCGTTTAGAAAAAAATCGCCATCTCCAATACGCTCGGCTATCAGTTTACCGACGACAAGATGCTCTTGGATCAGGATTTCACGCCTCGGAGCATGTTTACTCTCGCGCAGGCGCAAAGGGAGCATGCCGTAACGGAAGAGGCCGTGATTCGTTCGAGCTCGCGGAGCCGTTACCAGTGGCTCGCGGGGGTTTTTTGCAATGTACCGCAGTCTGAATACGTCGGCTCCGGTGACTTTCAAGCGCGACGGAATAAAGGACCTTATCGAGGACAACATCAACAGGGGCATACGGAGCATGTTCCCTTCCGATTCGATAGACATAGAGCAGGAGCGGTTCGACATATCCAGCCGGTTCTCGAATCCGAGCGCCGGAGCGGCGCTGTTCCACACCTCGACCGTGCGACTGCTGGACGGCCGGCTCGAACTGTGCGCCGGCGTGCGTCTGGACTACGAGTACAGTCGGTTGAGGTATGACAGCCGCACTTCGATAGACTACCGGTTCACATATACCATGGCCGATTACAAGAGTTTGGAGACGCTGCTGCGCGGCCGCACTTCGCTGTCCTATTTCGAGGTGCTGCCCAAGTTCACGGTTCTCTACTCGCTCGGGGGCGCCGCGGGCAACGTGTTTCTTTCGGCAGCCAAAGGATACAGGGCGGGGGGATTCAACATTCAGATGTTCAGCGATATACTGCAAAACCGCATGAGGGACGACATGATGTCCGATTTGGGCCTGCATATGGGCGGCGAGGCGCCTTACGATGTGCGGGACATAATGAGCTACCGGCCCGAATACTGCTGGAATTACGAGGCGGGCGCTCATTTGAATCTTATAGACGGTACGCTGCGGATAGACGCTTCGGCGTTTTACATAGACTGCCGCGACCAGCAGATAACCGTTTTTCCGGCGGGCACTACCACCGGCCGCATGATGCGCAATGCCGGACGGACGCGCAGCGCGGGTGCAGAGCTGGCCGTCGATGCCTACCCCTGCCGTGGCCTTCGTCTTGCTGTCTCGTATGGCTATACGAACGCCAAATTCGTCGATTATCACGACGGGAAACGAAATTATAACGGCAACCATGTACCATATGCGCCGCAAAAATACGTTCGACGTAAGTGCCGAGTACCGTATGGAGTTCTCGTCGGTAATAGACTCCGTCATGCTCAGAGTAGGTTACAAAGGTGCGGGAAAGATATATTGGGACGATGCCAACACGGCTTCACAGCCGTTTTACGGCTTGCTCGCAGCCGGCCTTACGATAGAGAAAGGCGCTGCGGAAATAGACTTGTGGGGCAGGAATCTGACTGGAACGAGGTACGATACGTTCTTTTTCCAGTCCGTCGGCAACTGCTTCGTGCAGCGCGGCAAACCGGCGGCGGTGGGCATTACGGTGCGGTTCAGTTTCAGTGGAACGAAATGAAAAACTCTATAAAAAAAGTTACAATTATGAAAAAGACATTATTCATGTTGGTGCTGGCGGCTCTGTCCGTCGCGATGTGTTCATGCAAGGTCGACTCGTTCGATTATCTGCCGCCCGACAGCCTCTCCGTCCTTGGTTTACAGAGGCGATTTGTCCTCTTCCGACGGAAACACCTTCTATTCGCAGAACAGCCTCGTCGAGGTGTCGCTGCTCAGGGATACGCTCTACGTATTCACCATGCACGACATGGCTTTTACCGAGCAGTCGAAGCCTGTCAATTTGAAGATTTCCGGCGTCAGCTACTGGCAGGACGGAGCCAATTCGTTTTTTTACGGCGGACGGTATCGTGCCTACCGCCGGCTCGTCGAAGCGTCCCGAGTATACCGTAAGGAATCTGGATGCGAACATCTATAAGGGCATACTTTCGCTGAATATGAAGTGCGGAGAGTTCGACGTGACTTTTTCTGGCACTCAGGTTTTGGAGTAGACCTATGACGGTGCTAAAAACGGACGAGTTGTCGCCCAAGTGGAGGAATCGAATCGCCGAGTATAAAAAGTACATGCGGCTCGAAAAGCATCTTTCCGCCAATACCGTCGAGGCCTACATGCGCGATGTGAAGGATTTCGCCCTGTACGTGGAAAGTCTTGGCGACGTAGACGGAAAGGAGATTTCTCCGAAGCAGGTGGAAAGACAGGCTATCGAGGGCTTCATGGCCTTGCAGTACGACCGCGGAATCAAAAAAAGCTCCATGGCCCGCAAAGCTGAGCAGCGTGAAGAGTTTTTTCAATTTCCTTCTGCTTTCGGATTCCATAAAGGAGTCTCCGGCGGAATTCGTCGAGGCGCCGCATGCCGGTAGGCATTTGCCAGACGTTTTGAGCACTTCGGAGATAGACGCCATAATCGAGGCCATGGACTCCTCGCCGGCCGGTATCCGCAACAAGGCTATCGTCGAGGTGCTTTACAGTTGCGGACTTCGGGTGTCGGAGGCAATCGGCCTGAAAATGTCGGATGTGTTTTTCGACGATGCGGTGCTGCGCGTGACGGGCAAGGGCGACAAGCAGCGTCTGGTTCCTCTTAGCCCCGAGGCCGAAAAACGCATCGCAGACTATCTGGCCGTGCGCAAGGGAAAGAAAGGTACGGATACGCTTTTTTTCTCAATAACCGAGGAGACGGCCTTACGCGCGTAATGGTATTCACGTCGATACGCCGTGCGGCTGCCAGTGCGGGCATTGCCAAAAACATAAGTCCGCACACCTTCCGCCACAGTTTCGCCACACATCTTTTGGAGGGCGGAGCCAATATCCGTCAGGTGCAGCAGCTGCTCGGGCACAGCTGCATCGCCACCACAGAGATTTACACCCACCTCAACGGCGTCTCGCTGCGCAAGGCAATCGAAAAGCTGCCATTACATTAGGCCGAGACACAGTTCATGCCGCGGGTGGACAGCGCCCAGCGGCCATGTGCACGCAGCACCTGTTCGATGATATCCCTGACGCAGCCCCTGCCGCCGGCGAACTCCGAGACGTAGCGCGACGCCTCTATCACTTCCGATGCCGCATCCGCGGGGCAAACAGGCAGCCCCACCATTCGCATGACACCCACGTCGGGAATGTCGTCGCCCATGTAGACGACGTTCTCGGGATTGAGCGAATATTTGTTCAGAAAATCTTTCAGCGCAGCCTCCTTGTCCGAACAATTCGTATAGATGTCGCCGACTTTGAGCATTTCGAAACGATGTTCGAGCGTGGCGCCGCGGCCCCCCGTGATGATACATACTTTGTACCCCTGCGCAATGGCGTATGCCACGGCGTACCCGTCTTTGGCGTAGTACGCCCTTATGAAATCCCCGTCAGGCAGCGGCACAATGCTGCCGTCCGTAAATACTCCGTCCACATCGAAAACGAAAGCCTCGGCCTTCGCTACGTCTTCCTTAAAGTTTCCCATATCAATCGGCTTAATATTTCGTATGTTTTTTTCGTATTCAGGATAGTTTTCGTGCAGCAGCGCAAGATGCCTGCCCTGTGTAGAGACGTCTCCGCGCACGGCCGGTCCGCTTTGAATCTCTGCCGGCGACAGACCCGCCGCCATTTTCCGGACGGAACCCTCTATCATCGGCATAAGAAGCCCGAACGGAAGTCCCGCATCTTTCATTATGCGTTCGGAGGCCGCATACATCAGGTTGGTGAAGTTGTTGGCCATAACGCCGGCGAGGTGCAGTCTGGCTCTTGCTGCCGAGTCGAGCCGCCGCACGTTCGGGGGACAGCAGCGACGCGGTGCGCTCCACCGTTTTGCGGGCTCGCTCGCTCGTCCACTCTATGAAAAGCGGCACGGCGTTCCAGTCCGTACAGGCCTTTGCCGAGAAGCTCTGCAACGGATATATCACTCCCGCATTTTTGCGTCCGATTTCATCTACCGCGACGCAGCCGGAAGTGTGGACGACGGTGGCTTCCGCCGCGATGCCGGCAAGCGAGCAGACCTCGCCTATCGCGTCGTCCTTTACGGCCGCTATGTACAGTTCTGCCGCAGGAATCTCGGGCCAGCTCCATTCGCATCGGGCGCTTTGTGCTACGGAGCGTCCCTGCCGCTCGTTTCTGGCAGCAATCCCGACGAGATGCAGCTCTTCGATTTCCGCAATGCGCAGAGCCAGTGCTCCGGCTACGTTGCCGCTTCCGATTATGCAGATGTCAGTCATGTCGAATATCCTCCAAAAGCATGTTGTTCTCGTCGCGCCCCGCAGCCTCCGACATCGCATCCAGACGCTCGGCCACGTTTCTGACCAGAGGCGAGCGGTATATGTCCACCGACGAAAAGTTTCTCATCTCGACGCTGCGCACCACATCAGCGATTCTCATGCCGTGCACGTCGCGCACCGGCAGGTAGCCTCTCTGCTTGTCGTTGTCGTCTACCGATACGGCGGCCAGCAATCCGGCCGATTCGAGATCGAAAATTACGTCGCGGACGATTCTTACGGGCAGCATGAGCCGTTCGCTGACCTGTTCGGAGGTCAGCGCCCCGCCGTTTTCTTCGGTCAGACGATGCACGAATACGGTCATTACTGCCGTCATTACCTTGCGGCGGTTGTCGTATCCCATGTCGAGGGACTGCCTTTCGGCTTCGTATGTGCGTATGTTTTGCAGTGCGAACGAGAGTTCGCCTCCGAACAGCAGAATCTGCCAGCTGGCCTGCAACCATATCAAAAACAGTGGAATGGCTGCGAACGTGCCGTATATGGCGTTGTATGCGCTGAGGTTCGTCTGAATGTAGAAGTAGGCCGCCTGAAATATTTCGAATGCCGTTCCGGCCACAAATCCGGCCGTCAGGGCGGTCGAAAGTTCCACTTTGGTGTTGGGCACCACGAAATATATGAGTGCGAACATCGTCCACACGGCTACAATCGAAACTGCTCCGAACAGAATGTCGGCCACCAGCGAGTTGGCCATCAGCGTCACGTTGCTGCGCAGGGTGAGTATTATGGTGTTGGAGGTCACCCACAGTACGGGCGCCACGAATATCACGGCAATGTAGTCGCTCGCCTTGCGGGTCCACGGGCGCGAACGCTTGACTTCCCAGATGTTGTTGAACGATGCCTCCACGCCTCCGAACACCTGCACGACGGCCCATAGAAGCACCAGAAAGCCTCCGACGGCCATTACTCCGCCGCGCGTTCGGGCCAGCAGGTTTTCGGTGAACAGGAATATCTTGTCCAGAATCCAGCCGTATTGCGGAAAGGCCGCGTAGAGGTAGTCGTTGAAACTCTGGTCGAGCCCGAAACCCTTGACTATCGCGAATATGAGCGCCAGAACCGGCACCAGCGACATGACGGTATAGAAAGTCAGGGCGGCCGAACGCACTCCGGTATTGTGATGCGCGAAACTGCGGACCGTGAAAAACGAGCACTTTGGCCTGCCTCAGCAGCCACCTCCGCCTGCCTTTACCGCAGTGCTCTTCACGTTGGTTCCAAACATCCTTTTTACGAAGTCTATAATTCGTTTCATAGTCGGAACAAATATAAGAATATATTCGCTGAATATCGAAAGCGCATGCCGCTTTATGGCCGGCGGGCGGCGGACACGGATGCCGTTCGATGATATAGGGCACGTGTAGCAAATAATATGCGCAAAGCCGTAAAAGAGACGATTCCGCTTCTTGAAGAAGCGGAATCGTCTCCGGTAATGACATTATCGGGAGAGTGTCGTTCCTCACTCTTTGATGCAGCGTACCGACATGGCTCCTGCGGCGAAATGCGAGCAGCTGTATGCGAATACGTAGCCGGTAGCTTCGGCCGAGAAGAACATTCCGCTCGGGTAGTCCCATTCGGCCTTGTTTACTGCGGTGTAGATGTGATGGCCCATGTAGTCTGCTTTGGGCGAGAATGCGTCTTCCTTTTCATACCGACGTGTTTGGTCTGCGTAATAGATGTGCTGGTATGCAGGGAAGAACGTGGTTTCGGTGTTCGTGCGGTCGGCATCCGTCTGACCGGCGGTCAGCGTGGAGCCGATGTAGAAGTGGTAGCCGTAGGAGGCACTGAAATCCATGCTGAGACTGCTGGCCCCTTTCGTCGGTATGCTGAGCGACTTGTCGAAGTTCAGACGCCAAATCTCGTCGTCATCCTTTACCATGTCGTTTTTTTATGAAGAGGTACCGTACCGTCGTTGGGGAAGAAACCGAAGGCGTTCTGGTCCGGAACTCGATAGCCCACCGGACACGGGTCGTAGATGGTCTTCACGCCCGAACCCAATGCGTCGGCTCTTGTCGAATTGCCCCACAGCGACTTGTACAAATCGTCTTGTTGTGCGTTAGCCTTGGTCGCAGCCCACGGATTCGCGTAGGCGTTAGCATAGCATTTATAACGTACATTCGGGTTGGCAATGGTCTTGTTTATGGCGTCCTGTACCGTCGGAGCATCCGATTCGGTCAGGACGACGGGATCCGCATTGAACCATACACCGTACACTTCGCCGTCGTTGCGAATCTTTCTTACCGTACCGTCCGCATCCTGAATATATCCGTTGATGCAGTTGTATGAGAGCTGCGTGACGCCGACGTATACGAACGGGTCTTTGCGGCCCCACTGATAGGCCAGACCTACGGCGGCGCGGGCCTCGGTTTGGGCATCGTATGCCGAAGCCTCTTTGGGACCGGACGACAGTGCGCCGAGATTGCGGTTCATCATGACCGTGCCTGCGCACTTTTCGTTGGCCGTCAGCGTTACGTCGTCCTTACCGAGCCGCCAGTCGGGAGTTACCCACAGGTGCCAACTCCAAATGATGTTGTTTTCCTCATCGGTCGCGCAAATCAGGGCGTTGCCGGCCGAGAAAGTGTCGCTGGCCGGAGTCTTGAAGTGCACGTAAGGTACGCCCTCCTCGTATTCCAGCGTTACGCTCTGGCGAAGCACGAGTTTGTTCATCTGGTCGTCGCTCCAACCGTCTTCCGTTCCTCCCTTGTAGAATCCGGAGGGGATGTACTGTTTGTAGAGGCGCACGGCTGCCGGTGCGAGAGTTGCGGGAGTGATGTTGGGAGTGGTCGCTCCGTTGCCCATGACGTCTGCGCGGAACTTGTACTCCATGTCGGGAGTATTTACCACATAGCAGTTGGCAGTACCGAGCCTGGCTCAGGTCGATGAGCGTGGGTATCTCTATGTCCGAACCTTCGGCCGTGATGCTAAGCGTAGCGGTCGAGCCGGCGGGAATACCCCCCCCCTTGATTGTCTTTTCGGCAAGCAGCACCTCGCCTTCTTCATCCGTTATGGCCAGAACCTGCAACGTTTTGCCTGCATGGCCCGGCAATATCTGTACGTAAAGAGTACCGATGTTTTCGGTCGTGAAATATGTCTGCTGTCCCAGCGACAGACGTATCTCGTTGGAGGTCTGGGCTGCGGAGCAGTCTATCGCCGGAGCATCGGCGGTAATGTCGATTGTCGCTCCCGAAGCGGCTATGGCTTCGTTGCTGTCCGTGCAGCGCAAGATGATTCCGCTCGTCGCAAGACGGCCCTTGTCCGTCGTGGTGTCTATGGCCAGAATCGCGGCAGGGTGATTGAACACGAATGCAACCTTCTTGTCTTCGGGCATTTTCCTGTTTTTGGAAGCGGCCCACAGAAAGTCGGCCGACAGATGCGACATGTCTCCCGCCCTGCTCTGCACCTGTGCGGCCGGAACCGAAACAGGCAGTGCGGCCGGATTCGTCGAGCCGTCGGAGTAGGGGTAATAGGCATAGAAATCGTGTGCCGAAGTCTCGTCCTGCCACTTGGCGGTCGAAGTTGCGGGGTCGGCAGGCTCGAATGCGGAATTGGCTGCCGAATCGGCTGCCAGATATCTGACATTGGCCGAAGTAGTCGTGCCGGCGACATTGACCGATATTCCTATGGCGTCGCTTTTGGCCCAGCTGACAGCGAGTTTGCTTTCCGTATCCTCGAATGCGGTGCGGGTATCGGGCGATGCGGCGACTACCTGCACGGCATACCCGTTATCAGCCGGTATTGCTGGTTCTGCTGTAAAGTCTTTCGTACATGCGGCCAGCAGCAATGCAGCTGCCGACAACGCTATCTTATATTGGTTTTTCATATCTTTCTACTCGTTTTGCACTGTTATTCCCACGGATTGACTTTGTCCAAGCCGTTGATTGAGCTGCTGCTGCCGTCGATTTGGTCGATGTCCCCGATTTTGGCTTTTTCGGCCATGCAGCGGACCGGACAAGCGGCGGTGTGATAGTCATAGAATCCGAAACATGCGATGAATCCGCTGTTCTGGATGTTGTATCCGGGGCGGTTGCCCTGAAACATGGTAGTCATGAGCGAGGTGCTCTCGCTTTTGCCGTTGCCTTCGGCCGAGCTGTACCACAGGGTGTTGAATATGGGGATGAACGTCGTCTGCGTATTTGCGCGCTCGCTGGCGTCCTGATCCTTTTCCAGCGAAGAACCCGTGTAGGCGTATATTCCGTAGGACTGCGTGAAGTCCACCGACTTCGACGACTCTATCCACTGGGATTTGGAGTAGTCTATGTTGAATGCGTTCAAGTCGCCGCCCTCCAATACCGACTTGGCGGTATTCATCGAGTTCTGGGAACGCACGATGAACGAAAGCACATGCGGGTCGGGAACCCTATAACCGACCGGACACGGGTCGTAGGCGGTCTTGTGTCCCGAGAATTTGGTGTATGTGTATTTCGAAGGATTGCCCCACATGCCGAAGCGGTCGCTTCTGCTGTCCGGCTCGAACAGCGATGCGGTGTATTCGGTCGCTCCATTGAAACGAGTGAAGAAGGTTTCCGGATTGGCGGTCACGTACTTTACTGCCGTGGCCATGTCCGGCGCCGTTTGGTCGGTAAGGAAATCGAACTTTTTGGTGTAGCTGCCCGAGCCTGCCGCGGTTTCTATCTCGCATGCCTTTTTGGTGCGGACAATGGTGCCGTCGGCCATCTGATAGTTGCCCTGTGCTTGTTCGTTCACTCCTACATTGATGTACTGGAACGGGTCTTTGCGGCCCCACTGGTACATCAGTCCGCAGGCTGCCTGTGCGTTTTCCAGCACCGAGTAGCCGTCGTCCTGTCCGTTGGACAGTGCTCCGAGGTTGCGGTCCATTATCACTGCGTTGGCGCAGCCTTCATTGGACGAAAGCCGTATGTCGCCGCGTCCTATCTTCCAGTCGGGCGTTACCCATATATGCCAGCTCCATATTATGGCATCCTGCTCGTCGGTCGCGCAGATTACGGCGTTGCCGGCCGCGAAATCGAGAATGTCTGCTGTGGTGAAATAGATGTAGGGTATGCCGTTTTCATTGCGCAGCGCCACCGATGAAACGTCTATCATTTTGCTCATCGTCGGGTCGGTTCCGTCCAATGTTCCGTTCTTGTAGCTGCCCGAAGCCACCATCGATTTGAGTAGACGCGCTTTTGCGGGGGCGAGCTCGGCCGAAAGACCCATTTGCTCGAATCCGTCCGGCAGGGTTCCGTTGCCTGCTATGTCGGCTCTGAACTTGTATGTGGTTTCGGCATCCGATACCACGTAGCAGTTCGCCGTACCCACTCGCTGAGGTCTATGATGGTTTCGGTGTGCTCCTCGCCGGCTGCCGTAAGGTCGATGCTTGCCGTGACGCCTGCGGGAATACCCTCTGCGGGAATACCCCTTTCGGCAATCACCTGTTCATTGCCGTCTACGACGAGTGCGACTTCGAAACGTTTGCCGCCGTGCCCGGGGGTGATGAGCATGTAGATTTTACATACCGCATCGGGCGTCAGTTTGATTTTCTGGCTCAGCTTTACCCGAATTTCGTTCGAGGTGACGGCCTTGGAACAGTCTATTGCCGGAGAGTCGGCTGTAATGTCGATGCTTGCGCCTTCGGCCGAGAAGATTTCGTCGGTGTCCTTGAACCGGACGATGACTTGGTCGGTTACCAGACGGCCCTTATCCACGTCGAGCGAAAGAGCCATAATCGAAAGCGGGTGTCTGAACGCGAAGTTCACCGACTTGTCTTCCGGCATGGTGACGCCTTTGGTCGCGGCATACAGGAAGTCGAGTTTGCCCAGATGTGCCGTGCTGCCCGATGTGCTTTGAGTCTGGACTGCCGGTACTGATACGGGAATGGCGCCGAGGTCTGCGCCTGCATCGGCATTGTACGGATAGATTGCATAGAAATCGTGAGAGGAAGTCTCGTCCTGCCATTTGGCCACATTGTTCTTGTTCTCGGGCCGGAATGCCGAGTCTCTTGCCGCTCTGTATGGCCAGATAACGGATATTGGCGTCCTTGACGCTTCCGCCTACAGAAGACCAGATGCCGATTTCATCCGTGTCGCTCCATTTGACAGAGATTCCGTTATCGTTGTGTTCCAGAACTGTTCGCGTTTGCGGCGAGAAGGCCGTGACCTGAACGCCGTATCCTTCTCCGGCCGGAGTGTCGGGAGCGGTTTCGTCCTTGGTGCATGCCGAAAGCAGGGCTGCTGCCGCCAGCGATATTATTATATGTCTTTTCATATTGTCGTCTTTTGCTTATTCTGTCCATGAATTCCATTTGTTCATATCGTCGATACGGTTGTCGTCTCCGTCGATTTGATTCGGGTCGCCTGTCTGTCCCGGGCGGATTCGCATGCAGCGCACAGGGCAGCATTCGGTATGGCCGCCGTCGCTTCCGAAGCTGACCATGTTTCCGCCTCCGTTCATGTTGAGCGTGATGCCCGGACTGTTGCTCGAATAGTCGGTGGTCAGGAATACCGTGCGGTTCATGGCTGTTCCCGAACTCGACACAGCATTGTCGTACCACCATCTTCCGAACAGCGGAATGAATGTGGTGGTCGTGTTGGTGCGGTCGGCGGCGGTCTGTCCGGATTCGAGCGTCGAGCATGTGTAGGCATATATGCCTCGCGTCGCATCGACATTCACACGCGATTTGGATGCGTCGTCACCCTGTACCCACGGAGTTTTCGAATAGTCGATGTTCAGAGCGTTCAAATCTCCGCCGAACAGGGTCGATGAAGCCAGAGTCAGGGAACCGCTGCGTACCAGGAACGAGAACACGTTGGCATCCGGAATGCGATAGCCTGCCGGACACGGGTCATAGGCGGTTTTGGTTCCGGAGAACAGGTCTCGCCTGTGGCCTCCCGGGTTGCCCCAGATGGTTATTATGGTGTTGTCCATGCTGCGCGGAGCGAATACGGTAGCCCAATACTCGCCGTAACTCGTGCCTCCCTTGTTTCCGAACGGCGTGTAGAAATATTCGGGATTCGCGGTAATCTCCGCTACGGAAGCCGCCAGTGTGTACGAGGCATCGACATAAGTGCGTTTTGTTTCGTAGCTGCCCGAACCGGCTGCCGTCTCGATGTTGCATACGCCCTTGGTGCGGAGAATCTCGCCGCTCAGGGTCTGATAGTTGCCCATCGGGTCGAAATCGGTACCGATGCCTACGCCTGCGAGCGGGTCCTTGCGTCCCCATTGGTAGAGCAGGCCGCAAGCAGCTTGGGCATTCTGAATCGCCGTGTATCCTGCATCGGAGCCGTTGGAGAGCGCTCCGAGGTTACGGTCCATTATGACGGCCGTCTCGCAGTTGTCATTGGCCAGCAGCGTGATGTCGCCGCGACCTATCTTCCAGTCGGGTGTCACCCAGATGTGCCAGCTCCATATTATCGTGCCGTCTTTGTCCGTTGCGCAAATCACGGCATTTCCGGCTGCGAAGTCCTCCTCCGCCGGCGTGTCGAAGAATACGTATGGAACGCCGTCCTCGAACTGCAACTGTACGGAGGTGCGTTTGATGAGTTTGCTCATCGTCGGGTCGGTTCCGTCGGTCGTTCCGTTCTTGTAACCGGAAGAAGCCACCCAAGTCCTGAGAAGACGAGCCGAAGCGGGAGCCAGCTCCGTGCCCAGACCGTTTGCGGCAAGCAGTGCAGGCATGTAGCCGTTTCCGGCCACGTCGGCGCGGAACTTGTAGGTTGTCGCGGCCTTGTTCACGACGTAGCAGTTGGCCGATTCGTCGGCACTCAGATTGACAACCTGCTTTTCGTCTGCCTCGTCTGCCGTAATGTTGCCTTTGATGATGTACATTTTGCCGCCCTGCAACCCTTCCGCCGGAACGGTCTTGGTGGCGACGACGTGCTGTTTGCCGTTTACCTCAGCCGTAATTTCGAGGGTTTTTGCCGGCATGGCCCGAAAGGGCGAGAAGCATTACGTCGGTCGAAGAGCCTTTCACGACGAGTACCGGCCCGATGAACGATACGCTGCTCGAAGTCTTGGCCTCGGAGCAGTCGATTTGTCCGGTCGCAAGGTTTATGGCGGCATTCTCGGCGGCAAGTGCCCCTTCGGAGTCTTTGAGGCCGACCGTAACTTTCTGTACGTCGATGGTCATGTTGCTCGTCAGATTTACGCTGATAATCGACAGTGCGTGTTTGAACGAGAGTTTCACTGGCTCATCGCTTTTCACGAGGCCGGTGCTGGCCGAATACATGAAATCGTAGTCCGAAATGTGCGAGAACTGGGTTCCGCCTCTTTCCTGTTCTATCGGAACGTCGATTTTCACGGCAGTGCTGCTTTCGCCCGCCTGCGGATTGTACGGGTAGTAGGCGTAAAAGTCGTGCGCCGAAGTCTGGTCGGCCCAGTGGATTTTCTTGTTAGTCCACTCGAAGTCCGAACTCTTGCCCGAATTTTTGGCCGAATACGGAATGTTCTCCGCAACGCTCGTTTCTCCTTTTTGTGCGAATATGCCTATTCTGTCGCCGGCTATCCATGATACCGTGAATGCGTCCTGCGTATCCTGATACGAGGTTCTGGTATCGTCCGAGGTCACCGATGCGGTGAAACTGACTCCCTTTGCATTGTCCTCCGGACGGGAAGAGTCGGCATTATCCTTTGCACACCCCGCGGCAAGCAGGGCTGCAAGTATTGCTATGTATGATTTTCTCATGACTTGATTGTTCCGTTATTACAGTTCCACTTTTCCGAAGTCGTCCAACTGGCCGTCTCCGTCGATTAAATCGGGGTCGTAAAGAGCCTTGTCGATGCAGGGCTTCACAAGTGATTCCATCACGGCATATCCTTCGCCGTTGGGGTGTACACGGTCGTCTTTGGTCCACGAATATTCCACTTTGAGGCCGTTCTGCTCATCGGCCATGCTCGACCAGTAGTCGCAGTAGATGTAGCCGCGCTGCTCGGTCAGGGCCTTGATTTTCTTGTTGAGCTCCACTACGCTCTGGCCTACGTGCGTATGTTCGGCGTTCCATGTAGCATCCTTCCACCAGATGTAGTTTGCTGGAACGGTAGATGGCATGACCACTTTCATGCCGGCCATTTCGGCCCAGTAGGCAATCATGCGCAGATTGTTGAACACGTCCTGCAAGGGGATGTAGTAGCCCGAATTTTCGGCTATGTCGTTCACGCCGCCGCATACCACCAGCGCACGGCAGTTCAGCATGCTGAGGTAGTTGAAGCGCTGCACGAAGTTGGAAGTGGTCGTGCCGCTGTGTCCGTTGTGTACGTATCCGTTGCTCTTGAAGAAATTCGGATTCTTGGTTCTGCCTTCCCAGACCTCCGTAATGGAGTTGCCGAGGAATCCTGCTCTCGGTCCGTTGAGGTCTTTGGGGCTGAGGGCGACTTTCTGCTCCTTGACGCAGCGCATCTGCAGACCCTGACCCGCATATGAATTACTGGTCGTTACGGCCGCATCGGTATACCTGTCTATCGGAGTGCCTTTTTGCGCCGTGGATCTTACACCGCGGAACGGGGCCGTCTTTTCGGATACGGAGGAAGTGGCGAGGAATATTTCGGTATCGGTTCCTGCAATATCCGAGAAACCTCCGAAACCGGCCATTCTCTGCCCGCCGAACGGGAAATACAGGTCGTATTCGGCCGAGTACGAGCCGAAGCCGTTGGGTGCTAAGGATGCCTTGCCGAGAGCCAGTCCTACGGCTGCTGCATCGGGTACCATCCATCCTGCCGGACAGGGGTCGTAGATGGTCTTAACTCCGTCCACGCAGTTCATGTTGCCCCAAAGGTAGCGCCACGACACCTGCTGTGTCAGGCTCATGTCGGTGCCCCGCGAGTTCATCCACATGTACGGATTGGTACAGCCGCCGCCGGATCCGTTGGTAATCCATTTGTACGGGTATTTCACCGACTCTTCGACTGCGGCCTCGATTGTGAATCCGGAACCTATCTGTGAGCCGAGGGCGCGTTCGTTCTGCGTGTTGCTCTGGGTGAAAATCATGTTGTCCGCACCCCATGGCTGCGACGAGCAGTCCTTTTTGAGCGCGTCTATCGGCGTGTATGTGGGCAGACCCCATTTCAGATTGCCGGCTCCGTGTTCAGTTGCTGCGGGGAACGGGTCCTTGCGTCCCCATTGGTAGTAGTTTCCGATTGCCAATGCGGCTTGTGCGGGGTCGGTCTGCGTGCGGGCCTCGACTCCTGCCATGGCACCGAGGTTGCGGTCCATCATCACGAACTCGCCCACGGTTTTGGCCGTTGCATCGGGATTGTAGTCCTCCACGGCCCAGATGTTCCAGCTCCACAGTATCGTTCCCTGTGCGTCGTATACGGCGAGCAGTGCATTGCCGTTCACGAATTGCTCGGGTGTTTTGAAATATACGTATCCGTCCTCTTTGAGTTCCACCGATTCGATTTCGACGGGCGATTTGGCCGTCCAGCCTTCGGCGGATTTGGGCGTGTTGTACCATACGAGCTGCGCCGAGGCGGGAGCGATTGTCAGATCGGCTTCGCTCATGGCTACGCTTACGTTCAGGTTCTTCCAGTCGTCCGAGTTCCAGTTTATGTTCAGCGGCTGGCCGTTTCCTTTGACCGTCGCGTCGAATCTGTACTCCGTGTCGGCCTTATCGACAATATATGTGTTGGCCGTGCCGTTTTCGCTCAGATTCATCGGCTGGCCGTGTACGCTCATGGCCAGTCGGGCGCGGACGCCTGACGGAATGCCGGACGCCGGAATGCCTTTGGTGCCGAGCAGTTGTTCCTGCCCGTCCACTACGGCCAGTATGTCGAATTTCTGTCCTCCGTGCCCGGGGGTTATCTGCATGTATACTTTCTCCTCGGATTCGGGCGTGAGAGTTACGGGGGTCGAGAGCTGAACCTGTATCTGGTTCGAGTTCTGCGCCGCCGAACAGTCGAGCTTTCCGGTCGAGAGGTTTATCTTGGCGCCCTCGGTAGCGAGGATTTCGTTCTGGTTCTGACAGCGGAATATTATCCGGTCGGTGGTGACGCTGCCTTTGTCGGCGTTGAGCGTGAGTTCGAGCACCGAGAACATGTGCACGAATTGCGTACTCGATGCTTCCGTCGGGCGTTGCGGGCGTACTCTCTTTTTGCATAGAGCATGTCGAGCGCCGACAGATGCTCCATGTTGCCGGCTGCGCTTTGAATCTGCGTCTCGGGGACGGAGACCGTTACGGCCGAGTGGCTCTGGCCGGCATTTTCATCGTATGGATAGTATGCGTAGAAGTCGTGCTGCGCGAATTCGTTTTTTTCCACTGCGCAGCAGTCTGAACGGCCGAGAATGTCGTTCTTGTCGAGCTTTTGGTCCGCTTTGTAGGGCAGATTGACGGCGTGCGGTGCTTCGTCTGCAAGGATGTACAGACCGATTTTGTCTTGGTCCGCAATCCAGACTCAGGGACAAATGCGTCCCTCCTTCCTGATGCGAAGTTTTGGTCGCATCGGTAGCGGCATTGCCGATGACTGTGAGGTTGCAAGGCTGCGGATCGGGGTCCGGAATGTCCGGTTTGTCCGTAGGTGCGTCTTTTTTGCATGCCAGCAGAGCGGCGGCAAGAAAGACCGTAATGGCGATTTTTTTCATGTGCGGATATTTGATTTAGGTTATATTATTCCCAGTTGTCCCAGTTCTCCAAATGGTCGATTTGGGGCAGGCTGTCGTCGTCCGGAGACGAGATGCCGATAGAGGCGGCGAAGCCGGACTCCACCGTTACCGTTTGAATGAAGATTTCAGGCGGGGTGTAAGAATTCCCCCCCCCTTGCAAAATCGCGGAAAAATCGTTTGTCCTTGTTTCCATGGTGCAGTTTTAAGTAGTTTTTAATCTGGTCCCGCGTCGAGTGTTTCGAATGACGGAATTTTCCCACAAGTATAAAAACTATTTTTATGAAAAAAATAAAAAAATATTTATGCAATATTATCGTCTGAAAAACAATGCGTGATGCGACTTTTTTTATCGCATTATCGCCAACCCGCCGCCGGCGGAACCCCGTTTTTCTCGTAAATATATTATTATTCGGGAACAGATTCCTATAATTAATAATTAATATAAAAAGCGCCGGCTCGGTACGGCTGCCCGAAAGTCCGCTACATGCTTTCGGATGCCGCAGGAATCCTGCGGCCGGCAAAAAAACCGTCTCCCCTCATTTTCGAGGGAAGACGGTTTTTTTGCGAGGGCAACCTGCCCTGATTTTTTTCGGAATGTTTATTCCTTTATACATCTTACCGGCAGCGCCGTTGCACCCCAGCCGTAATACGAGCCGGCAGCAGAGAAATAGACACTGCCGCCTTTGTTGATTCTGGCCGCGCGATACTGTCCGTAGCCGCTGCTCGGAACCACGCTGTTGGTCATCATTTCCATTTCACCGACCGAAAAACTCTGGCCAGCGTAGCAGGTAATCACACCCAATGCGGGGAACAGCGATACGGTATTGTCCGTTCTGTCCGAGGCGGTTTGTCCGTCCGACAGAATCGAATTGGTGTAGCACCAGTAACCGAAGGACGAAGAGCAGTCGAACGTAACGGTCTTGGCGCTCGCATCTGTGGTGACCGGCGTTTTCGTCTGGTCGAAGTTGTAGCGCTCCGGATTTGCGTAATGATATACTGCTGCCATGTCGCCTCCTGATTGGTTGAAGAACGAATAGGCATTAGGTCCGGGAACCTTGTATCCCACCGGACACGGGTCATAGATGGTCTTGGTGCCGGCCGTTGCATTCATGCTATTGGATGTGTTGCCCCACAGGTAGTTGAACGCATCCGAATTTTCGGACGAGCACCATGAGTGGTAAGGCGAATTGTCGAATCCTCTGTAAAATACGTCGGGATTTTTTTCGTCGCTTCGGCTACCGCATCGGCCACCGTAGGAGCGGTGGATGACGTAAAGTTGGTCGCTATATCCGTGTCGGTGCCGTTCTTGCGCTTGGTGCATCCGCCGCTGTACTCGTCGATCGTGCCGTCGGCATCCTGATAGTTGCCATACGTGTATCCTCCGACGTTGTACAGTATGAACGGATCCTTGCGGCCCCACTGGTATGCGAGACCCACTGCTGCGTAGGCATTGTCCTTGTCGGAGTACCCCTCTTCGGTTCCGTTGCCGTAGGCTCCGAGGTTGCGGTCCATCATCACCACGCCGTTGCAGTTGCCGTTGGCGGTCAGTGTAATGTCGCTCTGCTGCGGGATATAGTCGGGAGCCACCCATATATGCCAGCTCCACAGTATGTTGTCGTCGGCATCCGTTACGCATATCATGGCGTTGCCGGCTGCGAGTTTGGACGGGGTGGTGAAGTGTACGTATCCGTCTTTGAGCGTGACGGTCGAGCGGAGAATCAGCTTGTTCATCGTGCCGTCCGAACCGTATGCAGTGCCGTTCTTGTAGTTGCCGGATGCGACATACTGCCTGTACAGACGGGCCTTGACGGGCGCAAGCTGCTGGGGCGTTATGTTCGATGTGGCTTTACCGTTACCCATTACCGTTGCGTCGAACTTGTAGGTGGTTGCGGGTTTGTTTACTATGTAGCAGTTGGCGGTGCCGCTGCGGCTCAGATTCTCCGCATACTGCGATATGTCTACCTGCTCCTCGCTGACGCAGCGCACGGCCATTCCGTAAGCAGGATACGTCGCCCATGCCGAGGAGGAACTGTTGCTCGTGTTGAATACCGCTGCCGTAGCATAGCCGTAGGGATTGTAGGCGTGGTCCGACCAGATGTTGGTTTCGCTGTTGCAGTTTTCGAAGAATCCGGAGCTGCCGGTGCGTCTGCCGGTGCGGGAGAAGTATATGTCGCCGCAATACGTGCCGTAGGTGCTGTAAGTGACGGTCGTGTTACGCAAGTATTCGTATACTCCGCGCGGAGCGACCTTGTATCCCACAGGACACGGGTCGTAAATGGACTTGCTGCCGCCGTCGTTGTTGCCGGTCGGGTTGCCCCACAGCCACGCATGGGCGTAGTTGTTGGTCGAAGCACCCGTGTAGACGCCGCCCGAAGCGTTGGCATGGTAGCGCCACGGTTCCTTTACGGACTGTGCGAGGGCGCCGTCCATATCGTCGCTGAACAGCTCGGCTGGTTTGACCTGCTGCATGCCGTCGTTGTAGGCGTAGTACTGATACAGTACCTTGTCCTCTCTCGGCGATCTGTCGGAGCCGCCGTACATCGCTCCGTAGGCTATGGAGCCGTCCGGCGAGTAGGTGAGCTCTCCCTGTGCGCCGTTTCCGGCATCGCCCCATGTCATGTTGCCTGCGGGTTTTGGGAACGGATCCTTGCGGCCCCACTGGTATGTCAGGCCTGCCACGCGGGATTGGACTACCGCATCGGACTGCTCGGTCGCGAGCGTCGCGCCGAGATTGCGGTCCATGATTAAGACGCTCTTGGCCGGCAGTGCTATTGCCGACAGGTCGGCGTCGTAGTTCTCCACGGCCCATATATGCCGCTCCACAGAACGTCGCCCGTGCAGTCGTCGGAAGCGTAGGCGGCTATCACTGCGTTGCCGTCGATGAACGAGGCGGGGGTCTGGAACGAAATCATGCCGGTGGAACTGTCGTATGTCACGTCCTCTATGACGGTGGAGGTCGCCGAGTTGGTGGTCCACAGCAGTTTTGCACTGCGGGGCTTGATTGCTATGTCGGCCGCCGAGACGGTCTTGCTCATGGCCGTGCCGCTGCCGTCGGTCCAGTTGTAGGTGACAGCTTTGCCGTTGCCCTTTACCGTAGCGTTGAACATGTACTGCGTGGCGGGGCTGCTGACGATGTAGCAGTTGGCGGTGCCGTTGTCGGACAGGCGCACCTTGGACGATACGCCGAAGTTGATTTTGGCCCTTTTGCCTGCGGGAATGCCCGATGCCGGAACGAACTTCGTACCGAGCAGTATTTCACTGCCGTCGGCCACGGCTATGACCTGCAACAGCTTGCCGGCATGCCCCGGCGTTATCTGGGCATGGAACTTCTTGGCCTGCTCTCCGGCGGAGAACGATTCGGCGGAGGCGAGTTTGAGCTCTATCTGGTTCGATTTCTCGGCGGAGGCGTAGTCTATAACCCCCGTAGTGAGGTCGATTGAAGCGCCCTCGGCCGAAAGAATCTCGTCAGGGTCCGTGCAGCGCAGAATCAGCGACGAAACATTAGCCACATTCTGCTCGGCATGAATCGAAAATTCGAGCATCGAAAGCGGATGGTTGAATTGAAGGCTCACGCTGCCGCTCGGGGTCATCGTTATGTCCTCCGATACGGCATACAGAAAGTCGAGCGACGCAAGGTGCTCGGTATTGCCGGCCTCGCTTTGAGTCTGTACGGCTGGTACCGATATGGGCACTGCGGTCATGTCGTCGCCGGCCTCGGCATTATAGGGATAGTAAGCGTAGAAGTCGTGGCTGTCGGACTCTCCGCTCCACTGTGCGGCCTGTCCGTCGGCAGTGAATGTGGTTTTGGCGGCTGTATGGTCGGCGGAGTAGGGCAGGTTGGCAGCCGTGGAAGAGCCTGCGGCGTTTACGTAAAGTCCTATCTTGTCCTCTTGGGCGACCCAGTTGAGAACGAAACCGGCCGTTCCTTCTGAAAAATTGCGTTCGCGTACTTTCGTCGGTCGAGCCGATTATTGTCATCTGCCGGTCGGAACCGCCGCTCGGGGTCGTGTCGTTGTCTACGGCAGCGTCTTTGGTACAGGAAAAAGAAAAGCGCGAGAGCACTCGCAAGCATAGTAAGTTTTTTTCATAGTCGCATCCTCCCTTTTTAATCCCAATTATCCCAGTCGTCCACTCCTCCTATCTGAGGTAAATCCGTGTCGTCGGGGGCGCCTATGGTCAGGGAGCCTGCGAATCCGCTCTCAACCGTTATTGTGTGAATCGAAACATCAGGCGGAGTATACGAATTCCCCCTCCGAATCGAGAATAATTGCCGTCAGATGTGGCGGCAAACGTGATGTTTTTCCGTTTCCATGAGTTAGGTTGGTTTTTATTAGTTAGTGTATGTTTCTTGCGAAAATAATTTATTAAATCGAAATAAACAAATATATAATATCAATGAGGTGACGCCGTTAGGGATTTTTTTCTGTTTCGCGGGCCCGTGGCCGGTGCGGCGAAAAACGTATCGCAGGCCGCAGAAAAGCCGTTTTTTCTTTTTCCCGTAGCGGGACGGAAAAAGGCATGCGGCCGTAAAAAGTGCGACGCCTTTGACGGCATCGCACCTTTTTTATTAATAATAGGTTCTGTCTGACAGCCTATTTGAGTCCTTCGGACCGGCGGCAACGAGTTTCTTGCCCTCTTCGTTTCCGGTGAACTTGTTGAAGTTCTTGATGAAACGGCCTGCGAGGTCTTCGGCCTTGGTCTGCCACTCGGCGGCATTCTTATAGGTGTCGCGCGGGTCGAGAATCTTCGGATCTACGCCCGGAAGAGCGGTAGGAACCTTGAAGTCGAAGATAGGAATGTTCTTGGTTGCGGCCTTGTCGATTGAACCGTCCAGAATAGCGTCGATGATGCCTCTGGTATCCTTGATGGAGATACGCTTGCCGGTTCCGTTCCAGCCGGTGTTCACGAGGTATGCGGTGGCGCCGCTCTTCTGCATCTTCTTTACCAGCTCTTCGCCGTACTTGGTCGGGTGCAGCGAAAGGAATGCCGCGCCGAAGCATGCCGAGAAGGTCGGAGTCGGTTCGGTGATTCCGCGCTCGGTACCTGCGAGTTTGGCGGTGAATCCGGACAGGAAGTAGTATTTGGTCTGCTCGGGAGTCAGAATCGAAACCGGAGGCAGTACGCCGAATGCGTCGGCCGACAGGAAGATGACCTTCTTTGCGGCGGGAGCCTTCGAAACGGGTTTTACGATGTTGTCGATGTGGTAGATAGGATACGACACGCGGGTGTTCTCGGTAACCGACTTGTCGGTGAAATCTATCTTGCCCTTCTTGTCCACCGTTACGTTTTCGAGCAGTGCGTTGCGACGGATTGCGTTCCAGATGTCGGGCTCGTTCTCCTTGCTCAGGTTGATGACCTTGGCATAGCATCCGCCCTCGAAGTTGAATACGCCGTCGTCGTCCCAGCCGTGCTCGTCATCGCCGATGAGCTGGCGTTTGGGGTCGGTCGAAAGGGTGGTCTTGCCGGTTCCCGACAGACCGAAGAAGATAGCGGTCTCGCCCTTCTCGTTGGTGTTGGCCGAGCAGTGCATCGAAGCCATGCCTTTGAGCGGAAGCAGGTAGTTCATGTAGGAGAACATACCCTTCTTCATCTCGCCGCCGTACCATGTGTTGATGATGACCTGCATCTTCTCGGTGAGGTTGAACACAACGGCGGTCTCGGAGTTGAGGCCCAGCTCCTTGTAGTTCTTTACCTTCGCTTTCGAAGCGTTGAGCACTACGAAATCGGGCTCGCCGTAGGTTTCCAGTTCGGCGTCGGTCGGACGGATGAACATGTTCTTCACGAAGTGAGCCTGCCATGCCACCTCCATGATGAAGCGGATTTTCAGACGGCTGTTCTCGTTCGCGCCGCAGAAAGTGTCCACGACGTAGAGTTTCTTGCCGGAAAGCTCCTGAGTGGCGATTTTTTTGAGCTCTTTCCAAGCCTTCTTGGTCACGGGCTTGTTGTCGTTCTTGTACTCGTCGCTGGTCCACCAGAGGGTGTCTTTGGTGGTCTCGTCCATCACTAAGCATTTGTCCTTGGGCGAACGGCCGGTGTAGATGCCGGTCATTACGTTCACGGCGTCCATCTCGGTGAGCTGGCCTTTTTCATATCCGCGCAGGCCTTTCTTGGTCTCCTCGCGGAAGAGTTCGTCGTAAGACGGATTGTACACTACCTCGGTCGCGCCCGTGATACCGTACTTTTTCAAATCAATCTTTGCCATAGTTTTTTTATTTTTATTGTAAAAACCTCTTTTGCGTCTTTTTACCGCTACAAAGATATGTAAAACTTTTTGTATTGTTATGCAAATAACAAAGCTATCTTCAATTTTTAATAATAATTTCATCTCGATTTTTGCGCGTTGATAATCAGTGACTTGCGTTTGCGTGTCCGATGACCTTTTTATAATAAACCGGATGTTTTTTCGTTTTTTAGGATATATTTTTTTAATTTTAAGACACAAAATCCGTACCCAGCTATGGCCGGCGTATACATACACATCCCGTTTTGCAAGCGCGTATGCGGCTATTGCGACTTTTTCAAGAGCGTTTCGCTCGCCGCTGCGGACGACATGCACGCGGCCATTTTGCGAGAAATATCGTCCGAAGCCCGATTCATTGCAGACAAAGAAATTTCTACCGTCTATTTCGGCGGCGGGACTCCGACCGTATACGGACCCGATAGGCTGCAAGCCATTATCGACAGCATCGCCGGCACGTGGGACTGTTCGTCTCTTGCCGAGGTCACCTTGGAGGCCAATCCGGACGATTTGAGCGAGGAGTACGTCAGGCGGCTCCGCACGACCGGCATAAACCGTCTGAGCATAGGCATTCAGTCGCTGCACGACGACGAGCTGCGCAAAATGAACCGCAGGCACGATGCCGCCCAAGCAGTCTCGGCGGTAAAACGTGCGCAGGATGCGGGATTCGACAACATCACGGTGGATTTGATTTACGGCCTGCCGTTCTCCGATGCAAGGCGCTGGGAGAGTACGCTGCAAGGCGTCTGCGAGTTGGATGTGCAGCATATTTCGGCCTATCACCTGACGATTGAGTCCGGAACCGCATTCGGCCGCAGGGTGGCAAGGGGCGAAATCACGGCGGTGAGCGAGGAGGAGAGCGAGCGGCAGTACGCGATTCTGCACCGGATGCTGACAAGCGGCGGCTACGAGCATTACGAGGTCTCGAATTTCGCACGCAAGGGATTCCGTTCGCGTCACAACAGCGGTTATTGGACCGGCGAACACTATCTCGGAGTCGGTCCTGCGGCACATTCGTTCAACGGAGAGGTGCGGCGGTGGGCCGCGGGCGACATCGGCCGATATTTGTCGGGTGCGGATATTTATGAATTGGAGACGCTGTCCGAAGAGCAGAAGTACGACGAGAATGTCAGGACCTCGCTCCGCAGGGCGGAGGGCGTCGATTTGCGTGAGTTGGAGAGGCGATTCGGGGCATACAAATTGCAATATTTCACTCGCGCGGCCGAAAAAGTATGTGCGAAGCGGTTTGCTGTGCGCCTCGGAAAACAGTTACAGGGTCGCTCCCGAGAATTTTTTGCTTTCGGATATGATAATATGCGACCTTTTCGCCTGAAATTTATTATTATTTAAGAAGCATTATATTTGCAACCCGAACGATTCGCATAGTAACAAGTAGGAAAAAAATAAAGTCGAAGAAAATAATTAGGGAAAAAGATGAACAAGAAGAAAAACAGAAGAGATGGTACCGGACTTTCTGTTCGAAGTGAAGCTGGGAGGTTTGCAACAAGGTGGGCGGCATACATACCGTGCTGGCGACCAAGGCTCTTACCATGAGGCAGATGCTGGGAGACAAATATATGGTCATAGGACCCGACGTGCATCGCGAGGATGCCAACACTGAATTCGAGGAGGATACGGAGGCTCTCAAACTCTGGCGCCAGTCCTCTATAACGAAGGCATTCGCATAAAGGTTGGCCGTTGGCGGGTCGAGGGTTCTCCGCTTGCGGTGCTGGTGGATTTCAGTTCGTTTTTCGGACAGAAGGACGAAATCCTGCAATTTTTCTGGAATACCTACCGCGTGGACTCGATTAGCGGACAGTGGGATTACATAGAACCGGTTCTGTTCGGTTATGCTGCCGGAAAGGTGATAGAGAGCTATACCAACAATTTCTGCAACCTCACCGACCGCATGGCCGCGCATTTCCACGAGTGGATGACGGCTTCGGGCGGGTTGTATCTGCGCAAGTTCTCGCCTTTCATCGCCACGGTCTTTACCACGCATGCGACCGTCATGGGACGCTGCATGGCCGGAAACGGCATTCCGCTGTACAGCTCGCTCGCGACGGTGAATTCCGACGAGATGGCTCGCCGTTTCGGGGTGGTGGCCAAACATTCGATGGAGAAGATAGCCGCGACGTATCACGACGCTTTCCTTACGGTGAGCGACATCACGGCCGAGGAGTGCCGCTGTCTTCTGGGACGCGAACCGGATATCGTTACGCCGAACGGTTTCGAGGACGACGTGGTCTGGAAAGGCGAACAGATGACCGAAAAACGTGCTGCGGCGCGTGGGGCCATGATTCGCGTGGCGGAGGCGTGTCTGGGCATGAAGTTCGCCGAAGAGCCTCTGATAGTGGGGACGAGCGGCCGCTACGAGTTCAAGAACAAGGGTCTGGACGTTTTTCTGGATTCGCTGAAAAAGATAGCCGAGAAATATCCGGACGGACGTCCCGTGCTGGCATATATAACGGTTCCTGCGGGCAACAACGGGCCGCGCCGCGACCTCCGGCAGCATCTTGCCGACGGCAATTCGCCCATAGACGCCTCGCAGCTCAAATACACGACCCACTATCTGGAAAATCCCGCATGGGACCCGATTGTGGCGTCGATAAGCGGCAGCGTCCTCGAAAGGGAGGACAGCCGCGTGAAGGTTATTTTCGTTCCCACGTACCTGAACGGCAGCGACGGAATATTCGACATGACGTACTATGATTTGCTTTCGGGCATGGACCTTACGGTATTCGCTTCGTATTACGAGCCGTGGGGATATACTCCGTTGGAGAGCGTCGCGTTCTCCGTTCCGACCGTCACCACCACTCTGGCCGGTTTCGGACTGTGGGCGGAAAAGGCCGACTCGCAGCACGAGGGGGTAATCATAATCGACAGGACGGACAGCAACGACGCCGAAGTGGTGGCCCGCATAGCCGAATCCGTGAACGAGGTTGCGGCGATGGACGCCCAGCGAGCAGAGGCCCTGCGAGCTTCGGCATACGAAATATCGTGCAAGGCCCAGTGGAAGCACTTCATCGAGTACTATCGCGAGGGCTACGACATCGCTCTGCGCAGTGCCGAGCACCGCACTTCGGGGGCCATGTACGACACGCCGGCGGGAGAACACTTCAACATGAACCGCCAGCAGACTGTATCCGGCAAGCCCACATGGACGCGCATCATGATAGAGAAATCGCTGCCGGAGCGTCTGCACGCCCTCGAAATTCTTTCGCGCAATCTCTGGTGGTCGTGGACGCTGGGGGCGCACGAGCTGTTCGAATATATAGATACGGAGCTGTGGTCCGACTGCGAGCACAACCCGATAGAGTTTTTGGATAAACTCAATTTCAAACGCATCAAGGAGCTCGAAAGGGACGAGGAGTTTTTGTCCAAGCTCGACGGCGTATACGCGGCGTTCCGCGAATACATGAGCGAGAAGAAGGATGCGACATCTCCCAAAATCGCCTATTTCAGCATGGAGTACGGACTGCACTCCTCGCTTAAAATATACTCCGGAGGTCTCGGCATACTTGCCGGCGACTATCTGAAAGAAGCCAGCGACAAGAACGTGAACATGGTGGCCGTGGGGCTGCTGTACCGTTACGGATATTTCACGCAGCGCCTTTCGGCGCAGGGTTCGCAGGAGGCTACCTACGAGGCCCAGAATTTCCACAAGCTGCCCATATCTCCGGTCCGCGACGCCGACGGCGGCTGGGTGAGCGTACAGATAGCCTTCCCGGGTCGTAACGTTACGGCCCGCGTGTGGAAGTGCGAGGTCGGACGGACCGACCTGTATCTGCTCGACACCGACCACGAACTGAATCAGGACGAGGACCGTTCCATTACCCATTACCTTTACGGCGGTGACTGGGAGAACCGCCTCAAACAGGAGATACTGCTCGGCGTGGGAGGTATCCGTGCCCTGAATGCGATGGGCATAGTGCAGGACGTATACCACTGCAACGAGGGACATGCCGCCTTTATCGGCATAGAGCGCATCAGGAATCTTATAAACAACGCCAAACTGTCGTTCGGGGAGGCTCTGGAAGCGGTCAGAAGCTCTTCGCTGTTTACCACCCATACGCCCGTTCCGGCCGGACACGACGCATTTCCGGAGAGCATGATACGTCAGTACATGTCGCACTACCCCGACCGGTTAGGTATCACGTGGGAGCAGTTCATAAACCTCGGAAAGACCAATCCGGCCGATGCGAACGAGCGTTTCTCGATGAGCGTTCTGGCATGCAATCTCTCGCAGGAGGTCAATGGCGTGAGCTGGTTGCACGGCGAGGTCAGCAAGAAGATTCTGGCAGGCATCTGGCCCGGGTATTTCAAGGACGAGCTGCACATCGGCTACGTTACCAACGGAGTGCACTTCCCGACGTGGACGGCTTCGGTCCTGCGCAAACTGTATGCGAAGTATTTCGCCGAAGGATTCAGCCGGCATACCTATAATATTTCCGCATGGCAGAAGGTCGCCCGCATTCCTGACGACGAACTCTGGGACGCGCGAATGTCGCTCAAAAAAACGGCTCATCAAGACCGTCGGACGGCGAATCAGCGACCCGAAACACGGCATCACCGGCAATCCGGCCGATATGGTAAGGATTCGCGAATCGCTGCGGCCGGACGTGCTCACCATCGGTTTCGCGAGACGTTTCGCCACCTACAAGCGGGCCTACCTGCTGTTCACCGACTTGGAGCGTCTTTCGTCGATTGTCAATAACAAGCAGCGCCCCGTGCAGTTCATCTTTGCCGGCAAGGCGCATCCCAACGACAAACCCGGACAGGACCTTATCAAACGGATAGTCGAGGTGGCAGCCATGCCGCAGTTCGTCGGCAAGATTCTGTTCTTGCAGAATTACGACATGGAGCTGGCGCGGCGAATGGTGCAGGGTGTGGACGTATGGCTCAATACTCCGACGCGACCGCTCGAAGCCTCGGGCACCAGCGGCGAGAAGGCTGTGATGAACGGCGTGTTGCAGTTCTCGGTGCTGGACGGCTGGTGGGTCGAAGGCTACAAGGAGGGCGCCGGATGGATGCTGCCGATGGAGAGGACCTATCAGGATCAGAATTTTCAGGATGAGCTGGATGCCGAGCTGATATACAATACGATAGAGGAAAAAATAGCGCCGCTGTACTACGACCGTCCCGACGGACTGCCCACAGGGTGGATTGCTTCGATTAAAAGTTGCATTGCGGATATTGCGGCCAACTTCACCACGAACCGCATGCTCATCGACTACGAGCGCAAGTTCTACCGTCCTCTTGCCGAGCGCAGCGCTGCCGTCGCGGCGGACAATTATGCCATGGCACGCGACATCGCCGCATGGAAACGCAAGGTAAGTTCTCAGTGGGGGAGATGTCAAGATACTCGGCGTCAAACGTTTCGATATGGACAAGGAGGCCATACTCTTGGGGCATTCGTACAGAATCGAGGTGGTTATGGACATCGCCGGACTCGAACCCGAGGATGTCGGCGTGGAGTTCGTCATAGCCAGCCAGATAGAGCAGGAGCAGGGCGTGAAGGTGATAAGCAAGAAGGAGCCTGAACGTCGAGAAGCGCAACGGCAGCCATGTGCTGTATTCGATCGATATGACCCCCGATGTTACGGGTTCTTACGATTTCGCCCCTGAGGGCTTTCCCGAAAAATCCGGCCTTGCCTCACAGAATGGATTTCGCTCTTGTGAAATGGGCCTGAAAAATGTGAAAAGTCGAGAAAAAAACCGCTATATTTGTAATGAAGCCGCCGCGAGTGTGCGGCGGCGCATGAAAACCCGAACCGAAAAAAAGAGAATTCAATCATGTCTGTTCTGAAATTCGACAAAAACAGCCTCGGCAACCTCGAATACTCGCTCAAACGCGAGATGCTCTCCACGGACCGTACCGGAGGATACATGAGCACGACCATAGTCTGCTGCAATACGAGGAAGTATCACGGACTGATGGTCGCACCGATAGACGATTCGGACAAGAGCTATGTGCTGCTTTCGTCTCTGGACGAGACGGTCATCCAGCACGAGAAATCGTTCAATCTGGCTTTGCACAGTTTCCCGGGGGTGTATGAACCGCGCGGACATAAGTACATAACTGATTTCAGCTATACGCCCACTCCGACGATAACCTATCGCGTGGGCGGCGTGGTGCTGCGCAAGGAACTGCTGTGGGTGCATTCGCGCACGCATCTGCTGATTCGCTACACGCTGCTCGACGCCCATTCCGATACGCGCCTTCGTCTGAGGCCTTTTCTGGCATTCCGAGACCGCCATTCGCTCTCGCAGGCCAACATGTTCGCCGACGGGCATACCGAACCGGTGAAAAACGGCGTAAGGTGCCGCCTGTACAGCGAGTTCCCGTATCTGTACATGCAGACCGACCGTGCGGATGCAGAGTTCGTCCCCGCTCCCGACTGGTACTACAATTTCGAGTACATGGAGGAGAAGCAGCGGGGGTATCCTTTCCACGAGGATTTGCTTACGCCCGGATATTTCGAAGTTGAGATAAAGAAAGGTCACGGCGTGATTTTCTCCTGCTCGCTGGAAGAGATGCGCTCGACCCGCGAGATAGGCACTCTGTTCGAAGGCGAACTGTCCAAACGCTCGGACAAGAAGGACTTCCGTACATGCCTCGAACATTCGGCACGCCAGTTCATAGTCCGCCGCGGCGACAAGACCGAAGTGGCTGCCGGTTATCCGTGGTTCGGACGCTGGGGACGCGATACGTTCATAGCGCTGCCCGGCATAACGCTCTCGCGCGGCGACGTGCGGAGGCTGTATAGACGTGCTGGACACCATGACCCGCGAAATGCGGGACGGACTGTTCCCCAACATGGGGTCGGCCTACAACTCTGTGGACGCGCCGCTGTGGTTTTTCTGGACGCTGCAACAGACGGAAAAGCATGTGGGGGCGCGAGAGATTTGGAAGTTGTACGGACAGAAGATGAAAGACGTCTTGAGGCGTACCGGCGAGGCATCGGCTCTGTGATAAGGGTGGACGAGAATGCGTTGGTGTGGGCCTCGCATCCGAAGTGGGCCATGACATGGATGGATGCCGTGGTGGACGGAAAGCCCGTTACGGGCCGCGACGGACATCAGGTCGAGATAAACGCCCTGTGGTATAATGCCGTATGCTATACGCTGCATCTGGCCGCGGAGTTCGGGGACAGCGAGTTCGTGGAGCGCTGGGGCGGATTCGAACGCCGTATCAAGGAGTCGTTCCTCTCCGAATTCTGGTTTCAGGAGTCGGGCTATCTTGCGGATTACGTCTGCGACGGAGTGCAGAACTGGTACATACGGCCCAATCAGATAATCGCGTGCTCGCTGCCATACAAGATGCTCGACGAGCAGCAGCAGATGAGCGTGATAAGAATCGTGCGCCAGCATCTGCTCACGCCCAAGGGGCTGCGCACACTTTCGCCCCGCAATCCTCTGTACAAGGGCAGATACGAGGGCGACCAGCCCACGCGCGACAGGGCCTATCATCAGGGTACTGTGTGGGTATGGCCTTTGGAACACTACGTAAGGGCCAATTTCGATATTTCGGGTGCAGCATTCTTGCCGCAGGCCCGGGAGTTGTTGGAGGCTTTCGACGAGGATTTGAGCGTGTACGGAATAGGTTCGGTGGCCGAGATTTTCGACGGCGATCCCCCTTACGAATCACGCGGCGCCATTTCGCAGGCATGGAGCGTGGGCGCGATTCTGAGAATCATGGAGATGATAAGCGAATACGAGAAACAGTAAAATTTATAGGAAACATACGATTATGAGAGTACTGATGTTTGGATGGGAATTTCCCCCGCATATCGCCGGAGGACTCGGAACGGCCTGCTACGGGCTGACCCGCGGTCTGGCACGCAATGATGTGGAGGTCATTTTCGTCGTTCCCCGCGCTTACGGAGACGAAGACCGCAGATTTGTGAGAGTGGTGAATGCCAGCGACATCGAGGTTCCGTTCTCGCAAAACCTTGCCGAGGCGGATGCCGACGTCTGGAACAAGATGACTTTCATTCAGATAGATTCCAATCTGGTGCCATATACCACTCCCGAGGAGTATTTCCGCTACAAGACCGAATACGAAAAGACCGGTACGGTGAGCTCTATTGCACAGGGACGCACTTGGCGGCAGAAATATGCGTTCTCGGGTATGTACGGAGCCAACCTCATGGAGGAGGTGGCGCGTTATGCAATGGTGGCTGCGCATGTCGCCGAACAGCTGAAAGGACAGTTCGACGTGATTCATGCCCACGACTGGCTGACGTACTATGCCGGAATCGCGGCCAAGAGGGTTTCAGGCAAACCGCTCGTGGTGCATATACATGCCACGGAGTACGACCGCAGCGGAGAGAGGGTGAACGGTGCCGTTTACGACATAGAAAAGGCGGGAATGGAGGCTGCCGACAGAGTGATTGCGGTGAGCAACCTGACGCGCAATATAGTAATCGAAAAATACGGAATACCTGCCGACAAGGTGACCACGGTGCACAATGCCGTGCGTTTCGCCGAAAGCACGCATGCCGAAGAGCAGCGCGGCGTAGACGACAAGATAGTTACGTTTCTGGGCCGCATAACGTATCAGAAAGGCCCCGATTATTTCGTCGAGGCTGCGGCCAAGGTGCTGCAGCGGGTTTCGGACGTGCGTTTCGTCATGGCAGGCAGCGGCGACATGCTCAGCCACGTGATACGGCGCGTGGCCAAGCTCGGCATCGCGGACAGATTCCACTTTACGGGCTTTTTGAAAGGCGACGACGTGCAGAAGATGTTCGCCCTCAGCGACGTGTATGTCATGCCTTCGGTGTCCGAACCTTTCGGAATATCGCCTTTGGAGGCGATGAAATCCAACGTTCCGGTGATAATATCCAAGCAGAGCGGCGTGGCCGAGGTGCTGGACTATGCCATAAAGGTCGATTACTGGGATGTGGACGCCATGGCCGATGCGATTTACGGTCTGTTGAAATATCCGGCGCTTTCAAGACTTTCGCGAGCGAGGGCCTGCGCGAGGTTACGGGTCTCAAATGGAACGATGCGGCTGCCAAGGTCAAGGAGGTATACCGGCAGGTCGTGGAAGCGCAGCAGTGCTAACGGGAAACAAGAGAAAAAACGAAAAATACGGCTATGAAAACTATCTGTTTATATTTTAGCGTACATCAACCCCTGAGGCTGAAAAAATACCGGTTCTTCAACATGGGCAAGGATCACAACTATCTGGACGAACCCTCGGACCGCAGTGCTGTCCTTACGGCTGCAAGACTGTGCTATCTGCCGGTGAATACGCTGCTGTTGAAGATGATAAAGGAGTACGGTAAGGCTTTCAGGCTCTCGTTCTACATATCCGGTACGGCCGTCGAGCAGTTCCGGCTGTACGCTCCGCAGGTTCTCGACTCGTTCAGGGAGCTGGCGGATACGGGGTGCGTTGAGTTCGTCGGCGGAACCTATTCGCATTCGCTTTCGTCGCTCATCGACAGGCAGGAGTTCGAACGCAGCGTAAAGTTGCATGCGGCGCTTATGAAAAAGGAGTTCGGTCAAAAGCCCAAATCCTTCTGCAATACCGAAATGATATATTCGGATTCCATCGGCGAGATAGTCGCCGGTCTGGGATTCGGTTCGATGCTGGCCGAAGGCGCCAAGCATATTCTGGGCTGGAAGTCGCCCAACTACGTCTATGCGAATGCGCTCGACCAGAAGCTGCGGCTGCTTCTGCGCAACTATAAGCTCAGCGACGACATAGCGCTTCGGTTCTCCAATCGGGCGTGGGACCAGTGGCCGCTGACGGCAACCAAGTTCGCAGGGTGGATGGCCGACGACAACACGGTCGGCGAGGTGATAAATCTGTTTATGGACTATCGGACGATAGGTATGGGACAGATGGCCGATACGGGTATCCTCGATTTTTATAAAGTATCTGCCCAAAGCCGCGCTTGCGACTAAAAAACTATCGTTTTCCACCGTTTCGCAGGCCGCGGGCGAGCATCAGCCGATTTCGGTTCTGCACTCGCAGCACGCCATGAGCTGGCGGGACGAGGAACGCGATACCACGGCATGGAACGGAAACGAGTTGCAGGGCGAGGCGCTCGCCAAACTCTACTCTCTCAAAGACAAGGTGTACGAACTTTCCGACCCGGACTTCGATTACGTGTGGAATTTCATGCAGGATTCCGACTATTTCTATTACATGGCCACCAAATGGTTCAGCGCTGGCGAGGGGGCGGCGCAGAATCCCTACGGTTCTTCTTACGACGCCTTTATAAATTACATGAACATACTCTCCGATTTCCAAATCGAAGTGGAAAAACGCCTCGAAAGCAAGCATAGCAAAGTCGGGCAGAAATGTTGAGATGAGTGTGTCAGTGCCGCAATAAAAAGGCGCCCCGAATTTTCGGGGCGCCTTTTTTCTTTGCAATCGGTTCGACTGTGCGGCGGTTATTTCCGGTATACCTTTTTGTAACCGTATATGGCCGTGTCGCCGAGCTCCTCCTCGATACGAAGCAGACGGTTGTATTTTGCCATGCGGTCGGAACGCGACATGGAACCGGTTTTTATCTGGCCGGAATTGGTGGCTACCGCTATGTCGGCTATGGTGGTATCCTCGGTCTCGCCCGAGCGGTGCGATGTGACGGTGGTATAACCCGCGCGGTGCGCCATCTCTATGGCGTCGAGCGTCTCGGTGAGCGTACCGATTTGATTGACCTTTATCAGAATCGAATTCGCGCAGCCGCTTTCTATGCCTCGGCGCAGAAAGTCCACGTTGGTAACGAAAAGGTCGTCGCCCACCAGCCTGGCATTTGTCTCCCTATGCGGTCGGTCAGGGCATGCCACCCTTCCCAGTCGTTCTCGCTCATGCCGTCCTCAATCGAATCTATCGGGTATTTGCTTATCAGCGTACTGAGGTATTCCACCTGCTGCTGCGGAGTGCGTTTTTCGCCGCGCTCGCCTTCGAAAATCGAGTAGTCGTAAATGCCGTTTTTGTAAAACTCCGAGCTGGCGCAGTCCATTCCCAGCGTGATGTCCTTGCCTGCGACGTATCCGGCCTTGTGAATGGCCTCCATGATGGCTTCCAGCGCATCCTCGGTTCCGGCGAGTTCGGGAGCGAATCCTCCCTCGTCGCCTACGGCCGTGCTCAGGCCGCGGTCTTTGAGGACTTTTTTCAGAGTGTGGAATACTTCGGCTCCCATTCTGACGGCTTCGCGCAGCGTGGGCGCTCCGACGGGACGAATCATGAACTCCTGAAACGCTATGGGTGCGTCGGAGTGCGAACCTCCGTTGATGATGTTCATCATCGGCACGGGCAGCGTCTTGGCATTGGCCCCTCCGATATATCTGTACAGCGGCATTCCGTAGCTCTCGGCTGCGGCACGGGCCACGGCGAGCGATACGCCGAGTATGGCGTTGGCACCCAGACGGCTTTTGGTCGGCGTGCCGTCCATAGCTATCATTGCCTTGTCTATGTCTACCTGCCGGCATACGTGCATGCCGACGATTTCGGGGGCGATTATCGTATTTACGTTTTTCACGGCTTTCGTTACGCCTTTGCCCGAGTAGCGTTTCTTGTCGCCGTCGCGCAGTTCGAGCGCTTCGTGTTCGCCGGTGGATGCTCCGCTCGGAACTGCTGCGCGTCCCGTTGCACCCGACGAGGTGTGCACCTCTACTTCTACCGTGGGATTTCCCCTTGAATCGAGTATCTCCCTTGCATGGATTCGTGTGATGTTCATAATCTATTGTCGTTTCGATAATTGGATAAAAATCAAACAGTGTGCCACGCTCCTTTTTACGGGCGTATTTTGTTATGCTGAAAAATTACTATATTTGCAAATGCAAATATAGTGCAGGCAGGGTCCTGCCCGCAATACCCAGAAATGACGATTATCGAGACGATTTGTAATCAATAACAAAACATTAAGCATTATGATTTATTCACATGAAGTGCAACAGATGTGTTGCGTGAAAAAGGAGCCAATCATCCCTCCGCTCCGATTCCGGAAGAGGGCAAATGGGTGAGAGCCAAGGAAATTACCGACATTTCGGGTCTTACTCACGGTATAGGCTGGTGCGCTCCGCAGCAGGGTGCGTGCAAACTGACGCTCAATGTCAAGGACGGTATCATACAGGAGGCGCTCGTGGAGACCATCGGATGTTCCGGCATGACCCATTCGGCTGCCATGGCTTCCGAGATTCTTCCGGGCAAAACCCTTTTGGAGGCTCTGAATACTGACCTCGTGTGCGACGCTATAAACACGGCTATGCGCGAGCTCTTCTTGCAGATTGTGTACGGACGCACGCAGTCGGCTTTCTCGGAGGGCGGTCTGGTAGTGGGCGCCTCGCTCGAAGACCTCGGAAAAGGTCTGCGCTCTCAGGTGGGCACCATGTTCGGAACTCTGGCTAAGGGAACCCGCTATCTGGAAATGGCCGAGGGCTATTGCACCCGTATGGCTCTGGATGCCAACGACGAGGTCATAGGCTACGAGTTCGTGCACATGGGCAAATTCATGGACATGGTAAAGAAAGGCACCGATCCCAAAGAGGCTCTGGAAAAAGCCAAAGGTTCATACGGTCGTTTCAAAGATGCCGTAAAATATATTGACCCGCGTCAGGAGTAAGAGACCTGATATTTTGTTGAATCGAAAAAAAGAGTTAGGAAATTATGGCAAATTTATTTGAAAGTTACGACCGCAGAATCGATAAAATAAATGCGGTGCTCGCGCAATACGGAATCAACGGCATCGAGGATGCGAAGGCTATCTGCGAGGCCAAGGGCATCGACCCCTACAAGATGTGCGAGGAGACTCAGCCAATCTGTTTCGAGAACGCCAAGTGGGCCTACGTAGTCGGTGCCGCCATAGCAATCAAGAAGGGTTGCAAGGTCGCTGCCGACGCGGCAGAGGCGATCGGCGAGGGGCTTGCAGGCGTTCTGCATTCCCGGATCGGTAGCCGACGACCGCAAGGTGGGCATCGGCCACGGCAACTTGGCCGCACGTCTGCTGCGCGAGGAGACGCAGTGCTTCGCCTTCCTCGCAGGTCACGAGTCGTTCGCTGCTGCGGAGGGTGCGATTAAAATCGCCGAGATGGCCAACAAGGTGCGCAAACAGCCCCTGCGCGTGATTCTGAACGGACTCGGCAAGGACGCTGCGAAAATCATTTCGCGCATCAACGGTTTCACTTACGTGCAGACCCAGTTCGACTACTACACCGGCGAGGTAAAGGTGGTAGACACCATCTCTTATTCGGACGGTCTTCGTTCGAAAGTCAAGTGCTACGGTGCGGACGATGTTCGCGAGGGCGTTGCAATCATGTGGAAAGAGGACGTGGACGTGTCGATTACCGGCAACTCTACGAACCCGACCCGCTTCCAGCACCCCGTTGCAGGTACCTACAAGAAGGAGCGCACGCTGGCAGGCAAGAAGTACTTCTCGGTGGCTTCGGGCGGTGGAACGGGCCGTACCCTGCATCCGGACAACATGGCCGCAGGTCCCGCATCTTACGGTATGACCGACACGATGGGCCGTATGCACTCCGATGCTCAGTTCGCAGGTTCTTCGTCGGTTCCGGCTCACGTCGAAATGATGGGATTCCTCGGAATGGGCAACAACCCGATGGTCGGTGCGACCGTTGCGGTTGCGGTTGCAGTCGAGCAGGCTATGAAGTAGGTCTGTATACCTTAATAATATTTATACTTTTCGGCGCACGTATTCTTTACGTGCGCCTTTTTGCAGGTAAGGATAACCTCCTCCCGTTGCCTGTCGGGCTGACTTGCAAGTCCCGTACTATTGGACCGCAATAGAATCCGTCGAATATTCAGAATCTGAACGAAAGTCCCATCCCCCAAGTTTGAGCTATGCGTGCAGGAGTTCGACATGACGCACACGCCGGCGTATGCGTTGTCAGTTATCGGCAGGCTCCACCAACGGGCTTGTCGTGGCTATCGATAGTGCTTCTTTTTCTTAAATTCGATGCTTTGTCAATCAGACATGCTCCGCTCACTATTCCCGCGGCACCTATTGCCAGTCCGGTGACAAATTTCCACGTGGACAGGGCATCATAGTTTATTACCATGAGGGTTACGATTGCGGTACCTGCCACGAAGCATTCCGCAGCTATGATGTTGTATCTTCTTGCCCTTTGCAACATGTCCACTCTTTTCAGTAGATCGAGGTTTTGTTGCTGCTTCGTTATGTCCGTTATGTCCCTTACAGTCACGACGGCTCGTCCCGAAGCTATATCCTCGATGTTCGCATAGGCTTTTCGGCGGCTGTCGTCTGTATGTCGCGGAACACCTCCACGGTCCCGTTGCCGAATTTTATCGAATCTACCAGCGCGGCATCCATTACATATACTGGCCCGTCGGGATTCTCCCATTTCCGGTACTTCACGTATTGCGGGGCAATCTCCTCCACTTTGCCTAAAACGGTCGAACCTTCCTTTTTGACTATTACGTCCTGTGCATCGGCGGATAAACTCGCGAAAAGAAATGTAGTCAGTGCGAAAACACTTTCACAAAATATGTTTGCCAAGCGGTAACAGCCGTTTGGCAGATACAAATATCGGGAAAGTTTTTCATGCGGACAACAGCCGCGCGTTAGTATTGCGGTGTTGTCCCTGCAAATAAATTCGAAAAAACGTCGTAGGTGCGGGGGTATGTGTGCTTTTTTTCTATAAATTTGAATTGTATTAAAATTCTTTCCTCTATGAATGCCTTCATCAGATACATCATTATTGCCATCGCGTTGCTCTCGTCCGTTTACGGACAGGGACAGGAGATTCGTGTGGCCACGTACAACATCCGTTTGCTCAACCGCTCGGATTCGTTGCAGGGCAATGGGTGGTGGCACCGCCGCGATGCGCTTTGCGGACTCGTGGGTTTTCACGATTTCGACATTTTCGGCGCTCAGGAGGTGTGCTTGCCGCAACTTCGCTATATCCTCGAAAAACTTCCGCAGTACGACTATGTCGGTGTCGGACGCGATGACGGCAAGACGGCAGGGGAGTTTTCGCCAGTGTTCTACAAACGCGACAGATTCGAGCTTTTGGACGGCGGCACGTTCTGGCTCGCCGAGCGGACCGATACGCCGAGTAAGGGCTGGGATGCGGCCTGCATGCGCATCTGTTCGTGGGGCCGTTTCGAGGACAGGACTTCGGGCCGCAGGTTCAGGTTTTTTTCAATCTGCACATGGACCATCGCGGTGTCGAGGCACGCAGGCAGAGTGCACGGCTCGTGCTTTCGCGCATAGAGCGGATGTGCGGCGGCGAACCGGTGATTCTTACCGGCGATTTCAACGTGGACCAGACTAATGAAAGTTACAGATTGCTCGACGACAGCCAGATTCTCGACGACGCTTACAAGGTCGCAGGCGTGCGTTATGCCCTCAACGGCACATTCAATGCGTTCGACCCCAATCGCAAGACCGACAGCCGCATCGACCACATATTCGTCGGAGGCGGCATCGTCGTGGAGCGTTACGGTATTTTGACCGATACGTACCGTTCGCAGGCGCAGGAAGAGGTCGCCTCGCGCGATTTTCCAAGCGAGGTTACCATGCGCAAGGCCGTGGCACGCACTCCGTCCGACCATTTTCCGGTGTGCGTAGTGCTCGATTTGAGTGCAAGGGAGTGAAAAAATGTGTCATAAAAGTCAGTTTGTCATACACCCGTGGCAGAATAAATGACAAAAAAGCACGAAAAACCGATTGGCATATACATTGATATGTTTACGGTCGAAAAGCAAACAAAATCATATAACAACTAAAATAACACGACTATGAACATCAAACCACTTTCGGACAGAGTTCTGATTCTGCCTAATCCGGCAGAGGAAAAGACGGCAGGCGGACTGTTTATTCCCGACACGGCAAAAGATAAAAACCGCTGGCAGGCAAGGTAATAGCTGTCGGCCCGGGAACGAGCGAAGTCAAAATGGAGGTAAAGGAGGGCGATCAGGTTCTCTACGGCAAGTATGCCGGTACCGAAGTTACCGTCGATGGAACGGATTATCTGATTATGCGTCAGAACGATATCATGGCAATCATCTAAACGTTAAGTTAGGAAGGAGACAAAGATTATGGCAAAAGAGATTAAATATAACGTAGAGGCGCGCGAACTTCTCAAAGAGGGTGTCGATGCGCTCAGCAATGCAGTCAAGGTCACACTCGGTCCCAAAGGCCGCAACGTCATTATAGACAAGAAGTTCGGTGCTCCGCAAATCACCAAGGACGGTGTTACGGTAGCCAAAGAGATAGAGCTCGAAGACAAGTTCGCCAACATGGGTGCGCAGATGGTCAAGGAAGTCGCATCGCGGACCAATGACGATGCCGGCGACGGTACCACCACTGCGACCGTATTGGCTCAGTCCATCATCGGCGTGGGTCTGAAAAACGTAACGGCAGGCGCCAACCCGATGGACCCCAAACGCGGTATAGACAAGGCCGTTGCCGAGGTCGTGAAGTCTCTGAAAGCTCAGAGCAGCGAGGTGGGCGGCAACATCGACAAAATCGAGCAGGTGGCTACCATTTCGGCCAACAACGACAAGAATATCGGCGCCCTTATCGCCGAGGCTATGGGCAAGGTGAACAAGGAGGGTGTGATAACCGTCGAGGAAGCGAAAGGCACCGAGACCTACGTGGATGTAGTCGAGGGTATGCAGTTCGACCGCGGATATATCTCGGCATACTTCATGACCGACTCCGAGAAGATGGAGGCCGTGATGGAGAAACCGTATATCCTGCTTACCGACAAGAAGATTTCGACCATGAAGGAAATCATGGGCGTGTTGGAGCCGGTAGCACAGCAGGGCCGTTCGCTGGTAATCATCGCCGAGGACGTGGACGGCGAGGCTCTTGCCGCACTCGTCGTGAACAAACTGCGCGGTGCGCTTAAAATCCGCAGCCGTCAAGGCCCCCGGTTTCGGCGACCGCCGCAAGGAGATGCTCGAAGATATCGCAATCCTTACCGGAGGTACGGTAATCTCCGAGGACAAGGGTCTTAAAATGGAGCAGGTAACGCTCGACATGCTGGGAAGCGCCGAGAAGGTATCCATCACCAAGGAGAACACCACGATTGTGAACGGCGACGGCGACAAGAAGGCAATCGAAGCCCGCGTGGCACAGATTCGCAAGCAAATCGAGGCTTCTACTTCGGACTACGACCGCGAGAAGATGCAGGAGCGTCTGGCCAAACTTTCGGGCGGCGTTGCAGTCCTGTACGTGGGCGCTACCACCGAGGTCGAGATGAAGGAGAAGAAAGACCGTGTGGACGACGCTTTGGCAGCTACTCGTGCAGCCGTGGAAGAGGGTATCGTCCCGGGCGGCGGCGTGGCTTACATCCGTGCCGTGGATGCTCTGGAACAGCTCAAAGGCGACAACGAGGACGAGAACACCGGTATCCAGATAGTGAAACGCGCTATCGAAGAGCCTTTGCGCCAAATCGTAGCCAACGCAGGCGGCGAGGGTTCGGTAGTGGTGAACAAGGTTCGCGAAGGCAAGGGTGCGTTCGGATACAACGCCCGCACCGAGCAGTACGAGGACCTGTTCGAGGCCGGTATCATCGACCCGACCAAGGTATCGCGCGTGGCTTTGGAGAATGCCGCTTCGGTAGCTTCGATGTTCCTTACCACCGAGTGCGTACTTGCCGAGAAGAAAGAGGAAAATCCCGCTCCTATGGGTGGCGCCCCGGGAATGGGCGGTATGGGCGGCATGATGTAGTCATGTAACCGCCGATTGAAAAATATCGCATGTCGTGGGACGGAAAACATTTCCGCCCCACGATTTTTGCTCGGCCTAAAAGCGTACCTTTGCGAATCTGTTTACTGCAAAATGACTCGGATAACGATATATACGGACGGTTCGTAGCGTGGCACCCCGGGGCGCGGAGGCTTCGGCGTAGGTCTCATGAGCGGACCGCACCGCAAGGAACTGAGCGCGGGTTATCGCCTGACGACCAACAACCGCATGGAACTGCTGGCTGTCATCGTCGGTTTGGAGACGCTGAAATACGACGGGTGCGACGTGACGATTTACTCCGATTCGCAATATGTGGTCAATGCCGTGGACAAGGGCTGGGTCTTCGGATGGGAGAAGAAGGGATTCGCAGGTAAGAAAAATGCCGATTTATGGATGCGATTCTTGAAGATTTATCGCCGGCACAAGGTGCGTTTCGTGTGGATTAAGGGACATGCGGACAATCCGGAAAACGAGCGGTGCGACCGCCTTGCCGTAGCAGCCGCCGAAGGCTCCGACCTGCTCGAAGACAGGGGCTACGATGCCGAGAATCAGGCCTGATGCCGTATTCTCGGCACTGATTCGGCTTTGGGGTGCGTTTTATTGCAACCCTCGGAAAAGGTCGAAAATGGAGACTTGGTCTTTTAACCGTTACGCAGACGGTATTTGCTAAAACAATGATTATCCCCCGCCGAAAAGTGACTTTTTCAGCGGGGGATAATCATGCGGTGCGGTAAGGTGCTGCCGGCTAACGTTTTTCTTTTCTGATGCGTTCCGGCGCTTTCGGCGACTGCCAGAAGTACTTGTCGTCGGTTGTGGTCGGCCCGTTGTATCGGAATCCTGCCGGGACGAGGCATACGGTTTCTCTTTTGCCCGAGGCGTATCTGCCTTCCGCCTCGCCTTTGTTTACTATGTTGCACTCGATTATGTAGAGGTTCTTTGCCATGTAATCGTCCAGATATTCTTCTTTGGTTATGGAATTTATATGATTCCAGTTCGCATCGTCGTTGATTTCGAGCGGCAGTCCTTTTTGCAGCCGCTCCCTGACTTCGCCCGGGTGCAGCATCGTTCCGTTCTCGTCGTAGACGAATGCTGCGAACGAAGGGTCGGCCCATACCCATTTGCCCAGCGAGCGGCTCCATGCCATACATATCACGTGGCAGTCCGAATCCGTGTCGTAATCCTTCGATTGGCAGGTCAGATAGCGGGCCGGTATGCCCTCCGCCAGGAGGCATTCGGTCAGCATCATTGCAAGAAAGCGGCAGTTCAGCCCGCGGTCCTCCTTTTGGCATACTTCGTACAGTGCAGGGGCGTTGTAGCGGCATTTGGGCCATGACGAGCTGCCGTCGTGCCGTATAAGGTCGTGGAGCCAGTAGGTGAGGTTCTTTATCCGCGAAATATCGTCTCCGCGGCCGGCTATGCTGTCGAGATTGAAGTATTTTCTGGTGGCTTTGAGCGTGCTGTCGCTGCGGTGCATGTATACGAATTCGGGCTTTGTCTGTCCGTTTCTCTCGTACGGTTCGGACTGTTTCAGTATGTCGAGTTTGGAGAGCGGGGCTTTGTAATTTTGCAGGTATTCGTCTATCGAATCGGCCGCTGCCGCAAGCGAGGCTTTGCGCAGGTTTTCCGATAGCGCGGGCAGATAGTGGTATGCTAATTTTGCGAGGAACTCGTCTACCTCGTTATTTTGCGGCCCGTCGAGTACTCCGAGTGCGCTTCGTGCCATTTTACGCAGCGAAGTGCTGTCGGAGGGCGCTGCCTGCGATACGGGCAGTATGTCCGCATTGTTGCTGTCCAGGACTCTTTCCGGTGAGTTTGAATCCCTCGAATTTCGGGCAGTTGTCGGTAAGGGTCAGCCCCGCGAAAAACACTAAATTACCGAACTCTATTTCCCTGAGCTCGGGGCAGTCTGTGGCCAGTACCGGTCCTCCTGTGCTAAAAAAAGCGGCCCTTGGAATACGATGCGCCGCAGTTTTGGGCAGGCTCTGGAATACATATCCGTCGCAATGGAAAACGGTGCCCTTGAAGATTACCTCTTCGAGATTCTCGCAGCCGTTGAAACTGTGTGCGCCGACGTAGGTCAAATCGTTGAATATTAACCGTTTCAGATTCGGGCGATTCAGGCTGCTGCGGCGTAAATGCCTGAAATCCGGCCGGCACCTCCATCTGGGTTTTCGGTCGAGTCTGCGGGTTGGACGAGTGTCAGGGTCCGTCGTTTGCGAACCGTTCAGGCTCGCATTGCATGTCAAGCAGCATAACAGGGCTGCGGTAAAAAAAGCAGTACATTTTTTTCATAAGTGCGATATTGTTTTTTTGTTCGTATTTTTGTTCGTGCTTCGTAGTTATGACGAGTATCCTGCGATAAAGTTACATGTTTCGGTGTTTTTTTGTCATGTTTTCTTAAAAATATTTTCTGGCATGGCTGGTTTTCGGGTGAAAGGACATGTCCGCCGCGCCGTGCGATAGCATGAAAAGGCGAGGGCGGATGTTCTGAAAAGTTCTAAGTGTAGCACAAGCGGTCTAAAAAGCGGGAAAACGGCGAAAAAAAGTGGCTCCGGAGTGCTGAAAAGACAAAACTTTATACTATCTTTGTTATCGACGATTCGCAGGGAAAAATGCGGCTCGTTGCTTTTGCTTCTCATGAAAACGGCAAATTTTTCAAAAGGTGGAGCGAAGTGCAAGGATATCCCTTTCGGGAGTCGGCCCACCGTCCGGCACGCAAGGGCACAATCTTTGGATACAGTTACCGAACGTTACGGACGTGGGTTTCTTGTACTTATATTTCACCTTAGGCTTTTGCCGGCCTTCATGAGAGTGTAAGTTACGGAGACCCGCGTTTCATTTTGCGCAAAGTCATTATTTCGAAAACGCATACCTTGCCTGCAACCTTCGGGTCTCGAAAGAGGCGGTTTTGCACGGTATGAAAGTTGTCGGTTCCATGGTTTGGTCCGCTCGCTTTTTTGCGGGCGGGGCGTAAGACCGTTTTTAGAACTCGGGTCCTGCGGTCTTAAAACCGAAGACAGGAGCCGCACCGTTCTTTGTGATAATCCTATTGTGCGAGACGTTTGCGAGAACAGGCACTGCAACCTGCGCAATCGAATCGGGTACCGTTCGCACGCTTTACCAAATACATTCTGCACCGGCTTTGTTGCCGTTTTCGGCAGCTCTCTTACACTGGGGGCTGCCTTTTTTTGTACATGGTGCAGAACAGACTATCGGCCATTCCGCTTGCAAAAACGGCCGGATCGAGCCTTATATTCGCATATCCTCCGGCCTCCACTTCTGCCGGAAAATTCCGGCGAATCTATTTTTTTCATACATTTGACTTCTCGGAATCGGCTTTTATGCCGCGGACCGGCATGCGGCCGATGTGCTGCTGCTTTTCCCGTCCGATGCGCGTGCCGATTCGTATAATAGACTGTATGCAAATGAAAAGATTATTGCTCTTTTTGTCGCTCTTTTTTGCCGGCCGTCGGTTCGATGTCGGCACAAACTGCTCCTTCTTACGAGATTCTCGACGGCATTTACGACCGTCTGGCAGGGCCTTTCACCGAGGCTGACGAACAGAGCCTGCGCATTTTTGGGGCTCTCACGCCTGTGGGCCGAGGTCAAGCGCAACTTCGTTTTCATGGACCGTGTCGAGGTGAACTGGGACAGCCTGTATGTGGCCAATATTCCCGCAATCCTTGCGGCAAGGGACAGAGACGAGTGTTTCATGATTTTGCAGCGCATGGCTGCGCGGTTGGGCGACGGGCATACTTACGTATACGGACGCGCACCCGAGCACCCGAGCGTTCCGGTGACGACGGTAATGATAGACGGCAGGGTGTACATAGACAGGGTTCAGAGTTCGGAGCTGTGCGACATGGGCCTGCGCCGCGGAATGGAGATAGTGGCCGTCGGCGGAGTGCCGGTGATAGAGTACGGCGAGAGCCGCATCATGCCTTACGTATCCTCCTCCACGCCGCAGTGGACCGTTCATCGGACTTTCGAGGGAAGCGACCTTCTGGGCGGAAAGACGAAAGACACGCTGAACCTCTTGCTGTCGTTCGAGGGCCGGCAGCTTTCCGTTCCGTATGTGCTGGGAAGCGCAAGGCGCGATTTGCCCTCCGACGACAGGACGCTGAGCTTCGAAATGAAGAGAGGCGGCATAGGCTACCTGCGCATAAGGAATTTCATGGACTCGTATTTCGAGGAGAAGTTCGACGAACTGTATCCGCAGCTGCTTAAAACCTCCGCCCTCATCATCGATGTCCGCGACAACGACGGCGGCAATTCGGGCAATGCGAATTACGTTCTTCGGCATCTGTCGAAGGATTCCGTGCGGACCGCTCCGTGGAGCAGCCCGATATACATACCGGCTTATGCTTCGTGGTCGGTGAACGTGCCCGACTATCGGTCCGAATCGGGATATATGGCACCTGCGGGCGGAAAGGAGATATACGACAATCCGATAGCGGTGCTCATCGATGGCGGAACGTTTTCCGCGGCAGAGGATTTATGCTCGATGTTCGCGGGCATGAAGCGCGGCGCGATAATAGGTTCCAAGACTGGCGGCAGCACAGGAAACGGCGTGCGGGTGGAGCTGATACCTGACCATACGTATGCCAATATATGTTCCAAACACGACCTGATGCCCGACGGGACCGAGTTCGTTGGCATCGGAATAGTGCCGGACATCGAAGTGTCGGAAACCTACGAATCGTATTTCGAGGATGCGGAAGACGCCGCGGTGAAAACGGCCGAAAAGCATCTGCAATCGGTGATGAAGACGCTGAAAAAAACGCAGGTAGCGCACTACCGCTCCGCTACGGTCATGGACTTGTCGGTCTCGCTCCACTTGTCGAGCGTTACGGCGGATATTTTGCCCGTGAGTTCTTTTCTGTAAGGCGCGACCACACGTATGTAGTTGCCGGTGAATCCGTGCATCATTCCGTTCTTGCCGCTGTTCTCGAAAAGCACCTTTGCCTCCTGTCCCGCATAGCGGCTGCAAAAGTCGCGGTGCAGGCTGTCGCTGAGTTCTTCCAGACGCTTGGCCCGCTGGGCCGAGATTGCGGCAGGGAACCTTGCCTGTCATCTCCGCTGCGGGTGTCCCCGGACGCTCCGAGAACGGAAAAAAACATGCAGGAACGACGGAGCCAGACGCGCCAGGAAGTCGTATGTCGCGGCAGCCTCCGCCTCGCCCTCTCCCGGAAAGCCGGTTATCACGTCCACGCCGATGAAGGCGTCGGGCATCACGCTGCGTATGCGCTCGATGCGTCGGGCGTAAATGCCGGTGGTGTAGCGCCTGCGCATGGCGTGCAGAATCGTGTCGCAGCCGCTTTGCAGCGGAATGTGGAAGTGGGGCTGGAACTTTTTCCGAGGCGGCGCAGAAGTCTATGATTTCGTCCGTCAGCAGATTCGGCTCTATCGAGGATATGCGGTAGCGTTCGATGCCCTGCACGCCGTCCAGCGCACGGATGAGGTCGTAGAAGTTCTCTCCGGTGCTGCGGCCGAAATCTCCGGTGTTGATGCCCGTTATCACTATTTCGCGCACTCCCCTTCGGGCTATTTCCTCGGCCTGCCGTACCACTTCGGCTATGGGTATGTTGCGGCTGCCTCCGCGGGCGTAGTGAATCGTGCAATAGGCGCACTTGTAGTCGCATCCGTCCTGCACTTTGAGAAACGAACGGGTGCGGTCGCCGTGCGAAAAGGCGGAGAAGAATGCCGTCAGCTCGCCTGTTCCGCAGACCTTATTATCCGGCCGCGGCCGCGGTCCGACAACTCTGAGACCATGCTCGGAATATCGTCCTTGAAATTATTGCCGAACACCAGATCCACGCCCTCTATCGCCGCAATGGCGTCGGGTTTGAGCTGGGCGTAGCACCCCGTCACGGCCACTATGGCGTCGGGGTTCTGTCGGTGCAGCCGCCGGACTATATTGCGGCATTTCTTGTCTGCGTGCTCGGTTACGGAGCAGTCTGTTTATCACGTAGACGTCCGCGGACTCCTCCTGCGGCACCCTCTCGAAACCCGCTTCGGCGAATCTGCGGGCGAGTGTCGAACTCTCCGCGAAATTGACCTTACAACCCAGTGTTACGAATGCGACGCGTCTGTTCATGGCGTGTTGAAAATTTTTCAGAGCGCTAAGGTACAAAAATGCCAATCAATACGCCGTAAAAATAAAATTATGATATTTTTGTAAGATTTTTATTCACGCATAGCGACACGACGATGGATTTTTTTCTCCGACATATTTTTCCTACACGTTTTTGGCCAATGCACTGGCCGCGGCCGTTCTCTCCGGCATAAGCTGCGGAATCATCGGCAGTTACGTGGTGTGCAGGCGTACCGTGTTTTTGAGCGGCGGAGTGACCCATGCCTCGTTCGGCGGCATAGGTCTGGCCTACTTTGCGGGTTTCGACCCGATGCTGGGGGCTGCGCTTTTCGCCGTGCTTTCGGCCCTCGGAATAGAGTGGGCGAGCGAGCGCGGACGCATCCGGCAGGATTCGGCAATAGGCATCATGTGGAGCGTAGGCATGGCTCTGGGCATCATATTCATATACCTTACCCCCGGCTATACTCCCGACCTGAGTTCTATACTTTTCGGAAGCATACTGACTGTATCGAAGACGGAGGTGGCAGCCTCGGCGATTCTTGCCGTCGTAGTGGTCGCGGTATTCGCCCTGCGGGGCAGGGCCGTGATGTACGTGGCTTTCGATGCGCCCTTCGCCCGAAGCCAAGGCGTGCGCACGCGGGCGGTGAACGGAACTATGGCCGTAATAACGGCTCTGACAATCGTTCTGTCGATACGTACCGTCGGCATCGTGCTGCTCATTTCGCTGCTCACGTTTCCGGCCGTCATTGCCGACACCCTGACCCGTTCGTTTTAAGGACCATGATTCCGCTGGCCGCGCTGTTCGGAACGGCAGCCAACGTGCTGGGCCTCGTGCTCAGCTACCGCATGAACGTTCCGGCTTCGGCCGCCACAATATTTGTGCTGGCGGTTTCGCTTATTATCGTAAAAGTCGTACCTTTGTGCATTAAACGCCGGACATGAAAACGCTCTACAAATTCATACTCAAATCCTTCATCGGCCCGATGATAGTTTCGTTCTTCGTGGTCATGTTCGTGCTGATGATGAATTCGGTGTGGCGCTATATCGACGAACTCGTAGGCAAGGGGTTGGATTTCAGTGTTATAGTAGAGCTTATAGTTTACGCCACAACCAACCTGATTCCTCTCGGACTGCCTCTGGCCACGCTCTTCGCGGCAATCATGACGATGGGCAATCTGGGCGAGAATTACGAGCTTCTGGCCATGAAATCGGCCGGAATCTCGCTTTTTCAAGATAATGAAGCCGCTGGCGGTGGTCATGGTGTTCGTGTCCATAGGCAGTTTCTTCGTCGCCAACGATTTGGTCCCTTACTGCAACCAGAGGATGTGGGCCGTGCTGTACGATATCAGGCGCCAGAAACAGGCCATAGAGTTCAAGGACGGGACTTTCTTCGGCGGCATCGACAACATGAGCATCCGTGTGGAGCGTCAGGACCCGAAGACCAAGCAGCTTTACGGCGTGCTCATATACGATAACCGCAACGCCTCCGGAAACATGACCGTGACGCTGGCCGATTCGGGCCATATCCGGCTTTCGGACGACAAGCGTTTTCTGCTGGTCACGCTCCACGACGGCGAGACATACGAATACACCCGCAACCGCGACTGGTACGACAAAAGCGCCCTGCAACACCATCTTTTCAAATTGCAGGACGGTGCGATTCCCATGTCGGGATTCAACTTCGAGCGTACGGACAAAGACGCTTTCAGCCACAGCAGCTCCACGAAAAACATCAGCGAACTGGATCAGGCCATAGATTCGCTCGAACATACCGTCACCGTCACCACGGCACGGTCCTACGAGCCGCTGCTCAAAAACTTCGTCTTCCAGTACGACCACTCGGTGGCTTTTCCCGATTCGGTGTTCGACGGAAAGCCCCGCACGTGGACGGGCACGGAGCAGGCTCTGGCGGCTCTTCCCACGCGCGAAAAAAGCAAGATATGGAACGACGCATATCGTTCGGCGCTCAACTCGGGCGGCGTGATGACCTTCGACGAGACCAACTCCAAGGAGGCTCTCAACCAACTTTACCGCTCGCGCATAGAGTGGCACAGGAAAATATCGCTGCCGGTGTCCATTATGATGTTTTCTTCCTTATCGGGGCTCCGCTCGGCGCTATCATACGCAAGGGCGGTATGGGCATTTCAGTGGTCATTTCGGTGCTGTTCTTCGTGGTCTACTACGTCATATCGCTTACCGGCGAGAAGATGGTGCGCGAAGGAACGTGGGCCGCATATGTCGGAATGTGGGTGTCCACATACGTGCTGTTCCCGATTTCGGTGTACCTGACATACAAGGCGGCCAAGGATTCCAATTTGATGAATACCGACTGGTACGTGATAAAATACAACAAGATAAAGAATTACTTAACTGCCAAATTGGGCAAAAAGAAGAGGATAGACAATGACGAACAGACCAAGAACGCTTGACAGTGTCGAGGAGGTAATCGAGGATTTCCGCAAAGGCAAGGTAGTGATAGTGGTGGATGATGAAGACCGCGAAAACGAAGGCGATTTCATCGTAGCCGCCGAAAAGATAACACCCGAGATAGTGAATTTCATGCTCCACAACGGCCGCGGCGTACTTTGCGCTCCGCTGACCGAGGACCGCTGCGCGGAGCTGGAACTGCACATGCAGGAGGCTAACAACACATCGCTGCTCGGGACGCCGTTTACCGTATCGGTCGATTTGCTCGGCGGCGGATGCACGACTGGCGTATCGACCCACGACAGGACGGCGACTCTGCGTGCTTTGGCCGACCCCAAGACACGTCCGTGCGATTTGGGCCGTCCGGGGCATATTTTCCCGCTGCGTGCCCGCAACAAGGGCGTGCTGCGCCGTCCCGGGCACACCGAAGCGGCCGTCGATTTGGCTCGTCTGGCAGGACTTTATCCCGCCGGTGCGCTCATCGAGATAATGAACGAGGACGGCACCATGGCGCGACTGCCGCAGGCCTTTTCGAGGTGGCCGACTGGTTCGGTCTCAAAATCATATCGATAGCCGACCTGATTGCCTACCGCCTCCGTCAGGAGACGATAGTGGAGAGGGGCGAGACGGTCGAGATGCCCACGCAGTGGGGCGATTTCCGCATGACGCCGTTCCGTCAGAAAAGCAACGGTCTGGAACACTTCGCACTCACGAAGGGCGAATGGAAGGACGACGAGGCGGTGCTGGTGCGCGTGCATTCGTCCTGCGTCACGGGCGATATTCTGGGTTCGTACCGTTGCGATTGCGGCGAGCAGCTGCACAAGGCCATGCAGATGATTGAAAAGGAGGGCAAAGGTGCGCTCGTGTATCTGCAACAGGAGGGTCGCGGTATAGGTCTGCATCATAAAATCGCGGCCTACAAACTCCAAGAACAGGGATACGACACGGCCGAGGCCAATCTCAAACTCGGATTCAAGGTGGACGAGCGCGATTACGGCGTGGGCGCGAGCATACTCCACGAACTCGGAATAACCAAGATGAGGCTAATGAGCAACAATCCGCTCAAACGCGCCGGTCTGGAAGGGTACGGGCTTTCGGTGGTGGAAAACGTGCCGATAGTGATTCAGCCCAACAAGTACGACCGCCGATACTTGGAGACCAAAGAGCAGGTGATGGGCCACAAACTCGGCCTTTTCGGGAAAGATAAACAGGACTAAACATCTCGTGTGAAATGCGGGGACGCGATTTGAGAATAGTGTTCATGGGTACGCCCGAGTTCGCCGCGGCATCGCTGCGTGCTCTGGTCGAGGGCGGCTACAACGTGGTCGGCGTGGTGACCATGCCGGACAAACCGTCGGGGCGCGGGCTTAAAGTGAACAAGAGCGACGTAAAGCTCTATGCCGAGCAGGCGGGTCTGCCGATACTTCAACCCGAAAAATTGCGCGACGAGGCGTTTCAGGCCGCTTTGCGTCAGTGGCGTCCGGATTTGGGCATAGTTATAGCATTCCGCATGCTGCCCGAATCTGTATGGAGCCTGCCGAGGTTGGGGACTTTCAACCTGCATGCGTCGCTTCTGCCGCAGTACAGAGGAGCTGCGCCGATAAACAGGGCCATAATGAACGGCGAAAAGGAAACCGGCGTAACCACTTTCATGCTCGACCGCGATATAGATACGGGCGAAATAATAGACAGCAGACGGACAGAGATTCTGCCCGAGGACAACGCAGGAACGCTTCACGACCGTCTGATGAAGATGGGAACGGAACTTGTTTTTGAGCAGTGTCGAGACGATAGCCGCCGGAGGACTCGCGACTCGCGCCCAGTCCGCTATGGCGCAGGGCGAACTCAAACCGGCTCCCAAAATCTTCAAGGAGGATTGCCGCATCGACTGGAATGCGCCGGCCGAAAAGATAGTCAATCTCGTCAGAGGCCTTTCTCCGCGTCCTGCGGCGTGGTGCGAGATGAGCCGCGAGGGCGAGACGACTGTCGTCAAGATATTCGACGCTGCGGCCGAGACCTGCGATTGCGCTCCTGCTGCGGGGACGGTGCTCTCCGACGGCCGCACGTATCTGAAAGTGGCGTGCGCGGGGGGCTGCGTGGCGGTGCGAGAGATTCAGTCGGCCGGAAAACGACGCATGGACGTTCGGCAGTGGCTTTGCGGCGTGAAGGACATCGGAGAGTGCAAATTTTTTAGGACATGGGAATACGCAGGAAAATAATCATCGGATTTCTGTCGCTGGCGGCGCTGCTCGTCTTTTTCGTCGGTAGTCTCGTTCTTCGAGTTGGGCCGCATAGGCACCAAGGCGCAGCAGATACTCATTGCCGGAGAACGGAGCATGGAGCTCCAGCACCATGCTGGATGCCGCCCAAGAGCAGAATTTCGCCGTGTTGGAGACCTTTTTGACCGGCCAGACGCAGTACGATACCGTATTTTTGGCGGGGCGCGACAGTTTCGCCGCAGCGCTGCAAATCGCCGAGGAGCAGCAGTTGCAGGGTCTCGATTCCGTGCGGGCGGCTTTCGACGAGTTTCGGAACGTGTCGGACATGTACATCGTCAAAGGGTTCATTTCGGACACGGAGTGGCTGCTCGGACCATATAAAGATGCCTACCGGAAGCTGGTCCGCGAGGTCAAGCACTACATGATTCATTCGCAGAATACGCTCGGCCCGCAGGCTCAGGCGCTGGAAACCAATGCCTACCGTGCCATCACGCCGAGCCTCATAACCACCGGCGTGATGATACTCATCGTGCTAATGTTCCTGTACTTCATCGACCTGTACTTCGTCCTGCCTGTGATAAGGCTGAACAAAAGTCTGGGAGACTGGCTCGCTTTCAAGGTGCCGTTCAATGTCCGTATGGAGGGAGGCGACGAACCGGCGCAGCTCAAAGAGAAAATCGAGGAGCTGATAAGTCAGATAAAAAACTCGAAGAAATAGAGAATCGTCCGCCATGCGATACAACATTGTACTGAGATATGTCGGTTTCGTGATGCTGCTGAATGCGGCACTGATGCTGCTGTCCGCCGCAGTGGGGTATATAAAGGGGTTCGATTCGGGGTTCTATCCTCTTACGCTCTCCGCACTGCTTGCCGCCGCGCTCGGGGCGTTTCCGTTGATATTCGTCGGCAGGGGACAGAGAATCTCCGCCAAGGAATCCTATTCCATAGTCGTCGGCTCGTGGCTCATGTCGTGCGTGGTGGGCATGCTGCCCTATCTGCTCTGGGGCGGGGAGTTCGACGTGGCCGGAGCATGGTTCGAAAGCGTATCGGGCTATACCACCACCGGTTCGACGATTCTGAATAACGTTGAGGCCCTGCCGCGAAGCCTTCTGATGTGGCGTTCGCTGACCCACTGGATGGGAGGCTTGGGCGTTGTCATGTTCGTGATGGTCGTACTGCCCAACATCGGCAGCAGCAAGAAGACCATGGCGGGCGTAGAGATATCCTCCATGGCGCAGGACAATTTCCGTTACAAGTCCGCGACCGTGCTGCGCATCATGCTGTCGGTCTATTTCGGCATAACGATAGCGAGCGCACTGCTCCTTCGCCTTGCCGGCATGAGCTGGTTCGATGCCGTGAATCATGCTTTTTCGGTGGCCTCCACAGGCGGATTCAGCACCCGCAACCTTTCGGTGGCCGCATTCGACAGCGTATGGATAGAGGTCATACTGTCGTTCTTCATGATATTGTCCGGCGTGCATTTCGGATTGATTTTCGCCACCGTAACCGGAAAATACAACAACATGTTCCGCTCCGAGGTGGTCCGCTACTATCTGGCTTCGGTCGCGATAGCCGGCATAATCGTATCGCTGAGCCTTTGGAGCGAAGGAATTTACGACTTCTGGGAGGCTTTCAGGCACGGCACCTTCCAGACGTTCGCCGTGGCCAGCACCACGGGTTTCGCCACGGCCGACTCGACCACGTGGTCTTCGCTGGCTATCGTCGTGCTGATATTCATGTCCATACAGTGTGCCTGCGCGGGAAGTACGAGCGGTGGAATGAAATGCGACAGGGTGTGTCTGGCATTCAAGGTAATACGGGCCAGAATCAAGCAGCAGCAGCATCCCGCGGCCGTCATCCGCATAAAGCTCAACGGAGTGATTCAGGACTCTTCGACCGTTTCGTTCGTGCTGCTTTTCATAGTGGCATACTTCGCCATGATAATGCTCGGCTCCATTCTCATGACGGCATGCGGCATGGATTTGATTACGGGGTTCACCGCAACCATCGCATGTATCGGAAACGTCGGACCGGGGTTCGGTTCGGTCGGGTCGTTGGACAATTTTTCGGGCATAGGGACGGTTGCGAAGTATATCTGCACAATATTGATGCTTATGGGCCGTTTGGAGATATTCGGACTCGTTCAACTTTTCCTGTTAAAGTGGTGGAAATAATTACTATGGCACGTTTTTTCAAATATATGGCAGCCGTACTCGCTTTTGCGGGCGTGTCGGCCGCCGCCTCTGCCCAGCAGATTAGGGCCCGCGTGTCGGGGCTTGAAAACAATGCCGAGTACATGCGGCTTCTGGCCCGCGAACAGGCCGTTTCCCGTCAGGCCGATTCGCTTACGGCGGCAATGGAGGGCATGCGGCAGCAGTTCCGTACCGATACGGCATCGCGCAATCAGATATCCTCCCGCATTCTGGAAAGCGAGGAGAAGCTCTTCGCGCTCCGGAACAGCATAGGGCAGCTATCGCAGCGCATCAGTTCGATAGAGCAGCAGTGGATAATCCAGCATCTGAGCGAAGGCGGCGAGACGGAACAGCAGGATAGCGGAACGCCTGCCGCACCTGTCGCAAGGCAATACGCCAATATCGTCCTGAATCGGGCGATAGCGGACAATCTCACCGAAGAGGATTACGGGTCGTTGCTCGCCGCGCAGAACAGCGAAGAGCCTACCGCCGCCATAGCGCGGCTTTATGCCGCGCAGAACGGCGAGCTGGTGCGGATAAGCAGATGCTACGACACCGTATCGGCCGAGGCGCAGGCGCAGCGCCTTATGGAAATGTTCGATTCGCTGCAAACGGCCTGTCTCGCTACGGAAGACTCGCTTCTCAAAAGCTGGGGCAGCATATTCGACAACAAGACATACGCATACAGCTATATAGCCGACAAGAACAACCGTACCGAGCTGTTGTCCGAGTTCAACAGGGTGCTCGACGACATGCGCAGTGAGCAGAACATGCAGGACGGGCAGTGGGCCTCGGATGTCGTGACGGCCTATTATCTGCAAAAGCGCGTGGTAATCGGCTTGGAGAGGCATATCGCCGATCTTTTCTCGCTCGACAAGGCTGCCGATTCATTGCAGGGAGCATTGTCCGCATTGCAGGAGCGTGATTTTTTCCTGCCGCAGGTGGGTATCGAGGAGCGTCTGTTCCTTGACTATCAGGACATAAGCATCCATTCGCCGTCGCTTTACAACTCGCGCAATCCGATACCGGAGTGCAGGGTCTATCCGCGCGGAACGATTTACCGCATCAGGCTCGGCTCGTTCTCGGTGCCGCAGACACCCGCGCTTTTCAAGGGCGTCGCCCCGCTGTCGTATCTGAAAGAAAACGGCCGCTATACGTATTTTGTCGGCGGGTTCGCTGCTGACAGCTCTGCGCGGCAGGCCCAGATAGAGATGAAAGACATCGGTTTCAAGCGTCCTGAAATAGTGGTGTGGAAAGACGGAGTATTCCGCAATATTTCGAAAGACGGCGAAATGGAACCGATTGCGGCGGACACGACGCTGTACAGCGTTACCATAGAGGGCCTCGAAGCCGTGGACGACTCTCTGAAATCGGACATAGATTCCGTGGGTCGGATGGATATTCTGAAAAAAACGGCAGTAGTTTCATAATCGCTCCGATAGAGGGGCGCTCCAATGCCGAGCGGGTACAGGAGGCGGTCCTTCGCAGACACCGCGGGGCCGTTACGCGAATCGCGGCGATAGAGAACTGAGAACGCATCGCGTGCACGGACTGGTGCCGAAAAACGCGGACGGGCATTTGGCCCGTCCGTATTTTTTGCATATCTTTACGGTGATATAAATTTTGTCGAAGCGAAATGTTGTGGCTCATAATACTTCTGGCGGTGCTGGCCGCGCTGCTGCTGACGGCCGAGATGGTTTTTCTGCCCGGTGTCTCGGTGGCGGGATTTCTCGCTCTGGCTGCCGATGCGGCGGCGGTTTATCTGGCTTACGACAAGTTCGGAACCGCGGGACTGATAGCCTCGATCGTGTTCGTTGCCATTGTAAGCATAATTACCGTAGTGCTGTGCCTGAGGGCCAAGACGTGGCGGAGGCTGTCGCTTACCAGCAATATAGACGGACAGTCGCAGACCTCGCCGGAGACGGAGCTGGCATTGGGTATGAAGGGTGCTGCTCTTTCGCGTCTGGCTCCGAGCGGCAAGGCGGTTTTCGACGGAAAGACTTTCGAAGCCCGGACAATCGACGGACTTATCGACCCCGGAACCGAAGTGGAAATAATAGGCTTCGACAACTTCACGGTGATAGTAAGACAAACTCAAAAATAAACGAATCTAAACTCTGAAAATCTTATGGAAGGAGGAATTATGCTGGCGGTGGCGGCCGTCGTTTGTATCATCCTGTTATGGGTAATCTTTTATTTCGTGCCTGTCGGAATGTGGTTCTCCGCGCTGGTGTCCAACGTGCACATCTCGCTGTTGCAGCTCATTCTCATGCGCTGGCGCAAGGTCCCGCCCTCGACGATAGTATCCGCTATGATTGAGGGAACCAAAGCCGGACTCAAACTCAATTCCAACGAACTCGAAGCGCACTATCTGGCGGGCGGCAACGTTCCCAACGTGGTGCATGCCTTGGTTTCGGCGCAGAAAGCCGGCATACAGGCTCGATTTCAAGATGGCGACGGCAATCGATTTGGCGGGACGCAACGTTTTCGAAGCCGTGCAGATGTCCGTCAATCCGAAGGTCATAAACACTCCGCCTGTTGCAGCCGTGGCCAAAGACGGTATACAGCTCATCGCGAAGGCCCGCGTTACGGTGAGGGCCAACATCAAGCAGCTCGTCGGCGGTGCAGGCGAAGAGACCGTGCTCGCACGTGTGGGCGAGGGTATAGTGTCGAGCATCGGTTCGGCCGATTCGCATAAGATAGTGCTCGAAAACCCCGATTCGATTTCCCGTGTAGTGCTCGAAAAAGGACTCGATGCTGGAACGGCGTTCGAGATTCTCTCCATAGACATCGCAGACATAGACGTCGGCAAGAACATCGGCGCAGTGCTGCAAATGGATCAGGCCAATGCCGACAAGAACATAGCACAGGCGAAAGCCGAGGAGAGACGCGCCATGGCCGTGGCTCTCGAACAGGAGAACAAGGCCAAGGCTCAGGACGCCCGCGCCAAGGTGATACTTGCCGAGGCCGAGATACCTATGGCAATCGCCGAAGCGTTCAGAAGCGGAAACCTCGGAATCATGGACTATTACAAGGCTCCGGAATATTCAGGCCGACACCGCCATGCGCGAAACGCTGGGCAAGGAGCATAAGTAGGGCGGCGCCGTATTGTGCATTATAATATAAGGTGTATGCCGCGACGGTGTGCACCTTATTTATATATTGACTGCGACCGGCGGCGTTACCTCGGCAGGCCGCATGGCTGCAAAAATCGCCCGAAACATTTTATTTCGCGTTTTTCTTGAAAAAAAGCTATCCGCCTATTTTATAATTTCAAAAAGAGTTGTACTTTTGTCGGCGATTCCTCAGTGCACATGCCACGGGACGGATTCATAATCAGCGTTCTTTGAACACACTTTTTGAAGTAAAAATACGAATTTTTACCACCCAAGTTTTGGTGGGTAAATTTTTTTATCCTTACATTTGCACTCCAAATGCCGATGTAGCTCAGTTAGGCCAGAGCAGCTGATTTGTAATCAGGCTGGTCGGGGGTTCGAATCCCTCCATCGGCTCGCTGAGAGGCAAGGAAATGTAAGAGATAAAGGTCTGGGAGAATACCAGAGCGGCCAAATGGGGCGGACTGTAAATCCGTTGACTACGTCTTCGGTGGTTCGAATCCATCTTCTCCCACTCGTTTTACAAACGAAATTAATTGCGGAAGTAGCTCAGTTGATAGAGCATTAGCCTTCCAAGCTAAGGGTCGCGAGTTTGAGCCTCGTCTTCCGCTCCAAGTCGAAAAACGCGTTGTGATGCTTGATGAAAGAGGCATCACGCCGTTTTTTGTACGGACGAAACAATTTTTATTTAAAATAGATTTCAGCTATGGCAAAAGAAAAAAATTTGACAGATCCAAGCCGCACGTGAATATCGGTACTATCGGACACGTGGACCACGGTAAAACGACTCTTACCGCCGCCATTACCACCGTTCTTGCAAAGAAGGGTCTTTCGGAAATGCGTTCGTTCGACTCTATCGACAACGCTCCCGAGGAGAAAGAGCGCGGTATCACCATCAACACCGCTCACGTAGAGTATCAGACCGCTAAGCGTCACTATGCTCACGTAGACTGCCCGGGACACGCCGACTATGTGAAGAACATGGTTACCGGTGCCGCTCAGATGGACGGTGCCATCCTCGTAGTTGCAGCTACCGACGGTCCGATGCCTCAGACCAACGAGCACGTGCTTTTGGCCCGTCAGGTGAACGTTCCGAGAATCGTCGTTTTCCTTAACAAATGCGACATGGTGGACGACCCCGAAATGCTCGACCTCGTCGAGATGGAGGTTCGCGAGTCTGCTTTCGAAATACGATTTCGACGGCGACAACGCTCCTATCATCCGCGGTTCCGCTCTCGGCGCTCTGAACGGCGAACCCAAGTGGGAAGAGAAAATCATGGAACTCATGGATGCCGTAGACGAATATATTCCTATTCCTCCGCGCGAAAACGAGAAACCGTTCCTGATGCCTATCGAGGACGTATTCTCGATTACCGGCCGTGGTACCGTTGTAACGGGCCGTATCGAAACCGGTGTCATCAAGGTTGGTGATCCCGTAGAGATTATCGGTCTCGAAGAGAAGACTCTGACTTCGACCTGTACCGGTGTGGAGATGTTCCGCAAGCTGCTCGACTCGGGTGAAGCCGGCGACAACGTAGGTCTGCTTCTTCGCGGTATCGACAAGAAAGAGGTTAAGCGTGGTATGGTAGTGGCTAAACCCGGCTCGATTACTCCGCACACCGAATTCGAGGCAGAGGTTTATATCTTGAAGAAAGAGGAAGGTGGTCGTCACACTCCGTTCCACAACAAATATCGTCCTCAGTTCTATCTGCGTACTATGGACGTTACCGGTGAAGTTCAGCTTCCCGACGGCGTTGAAATGGTTATGCCGGGCGATAACGTGACTATCAAGGTTACCCTTATCTACCCCGTAGCATTGAACGTAGGTCTGCGTTTCGCTATCCGCGAAGGCGGTCGTACGGTAGGTGCCGGCCAGATTACCAAAATTATAAAGTAATCGGACTGTAAAGCGACAAAGGTAGTGCAGCACAAGCGCACTACCTTTTATAGGAGCATAGTTCAAGGGTAGAATAGCGGTCTCCAAAACCGTTGATGGGAGTTCGAATCTCTCTGCTCCTGCCAGAAGAAAAAAAAGAAAGAAAATATGAGATTTATAAATTACGTAAAAAACTCCTACAAAGAGCTGGTTGAGAAGGTATCGTGGCCTCCTTACAAGGAATTGCAGGATGCGACCATAAAAGTCATGATTGCTTCCCCTTTTTATGCGCCCTTGTCGTCCTTGTAATGGACTTGGCATTCGAGAACCTGATGAAGGCCATTTACAGTTTGCTTTACTAACACTTGAAAACGCGTTTTCCATCATGAGTGAACAGGAGCAAAAAAAGTGGTACGTGGTACGTGCTATCGGGGGCAAGGAGAAGAAGGTCAAAGAGTATATCGAGTCCGAAATTCGCCACATGCACCTCGAAGACAAAATCACGCAGGTGCTTATTCCTACCGAAAAGGTTTACACTATCCGCAACGGAAAGAAAATCAGTAAGGAAAAGGTATCGTACCCGGGTTATGTATTGGTCGAGGCCGTATTTGCAGGAGAAGTTCCGTATGTTCTTCGCAACACGCCTAACGTACTCGGCTTCCTCGGCGACACAAAAGAAGCCAGTCAGCAGATGATAGCTACACCCCTGCGCCCTCAGGAGGTGAGCCGCATTCTGGGCAGAGTCGACGAAATGAGTGCAGGCGAGGAGGAAAACGAAGTTCCTTTCTTCGTCGGAGAAACGGTCAAGGTTACCGACGGACCGTTTTCGAGTTGCAGCGGTACTATCGAGGCCGTAGACAACGACAGGAAGAAACTTACGGTTTCCGTGAAGATATTCGGACGCAAGACTCCTATGGAGTTGAGCTTCGTACAAGTTGAAAAAGAATAATTAACCAAGGAAAATTATGGCAAAAGAGGTTGCTGCATTTATTAAATTGCAGATAAAAGGTGGTGCCGCCAATCCTTCGCCCCCAGTAGGACCCGCATTGGGCTCAAAGGGAGTCAATATCATGGACTTCTGCAAACAGTTCAATGCCCGTACTCAGGATCAGGCAGGGAAAATATTGCCGGTTATCATCACCGTGTATAGCGACAAGTCGTTCGACTTCGTTATCAAACAGCCGCCCGTAGCCATTCAGCTCAAAGAGGCAGCCAAAATTCAGAAAGGCTCCGCAGAGTCCAACCGCAACAAGGTCGGACAGGTTACTTGGGATCAGGTAAAAGCCATTGCGGAGAGCAAGATGAGCGATTTGAACTGCTTCACCGTTGAGTCTGCTATGAGTATGGTAGCTGGTACTGCTCGCAGTATGGGTATCAATGTAGTCGGAGAATTTCCTAAAGCGTAATAGAGAATTATGAGTAAGCTGACCAAAAATCAAAAAAACGCTCTGGCGAAGGTTGAGCCCGGAAAGGCTTATAAGCTGGGCGAGGCCGCTGCGCTCGTAAAGGAAATTACCTTTACGAAATTCGACGCTTCGGTCGATATCGATGTCCGTCTGGGCGTAGACCCGCGCAAGGCCAATCAGATGGTCCGCGGCGTTGTTACGTTGCCTAACGGCACCGGCAAACAGGTGAGAGTTCTGGTGCTTTGCGCTCCCGAGAAAGAGACGGAAGCCAAGGAAGCCGGAGCTGATTATGTAGGATTGGACGAGTACGTGGATAAAATCAAGGGCGGCTGGACCGACGTAGATGTTATCATCTGTACTCCCAACGTGATGGCGAAAGTGGGTGCTCTGGGTCGTATTCTCGGTCCGAGAGGCCTTATGCCGAACCCCAAAACCGGTACTGTAACCATGGAGGTAGGCAAAGCCGTGAAAGAAGTGAAAGCCGGTAAAATCGACTTCAAGGTCGATAAGTTCGGTATAGTTCACACTTCGATAGGCAAGGTATCTTTCACCGCAGAACAAATCGAGCAGAATGCCCGCGAGTTCATGGGAACGATACTCAAACTCAAACCGGCCGCTGCAAAGGGAACATACGTACAAAGCATTTATCTGTCGTCCACCATGAGCGCGGGTATACAGATAGATCCCAAATCTGTTGAATCGAAATAAGAGAGAGTAAGATTATGACAAGGGAAGAAAAAAGCAACGTAATAGAGTCTCTGGCCCAGCAGCTCAATCAGTATGCAGCATTCTATCTGACCGATACTTCGACGATGAATGCGGAGGCCACTGCGGCATTGCGCAGAAAGTGCTTCGAGAGTCAAATCAAGCTCGTTGTGGTGAAAAACACCCTGCTGGCCAAAGCTCTCGAAAAAGTAAACAAGGCCGACGCCGATTTGCTCAAAGTTCTGGAAGGCTCTACATCCGTAATGTTCACCGACACGGGCAAGACCCCCGCAGTCGTGATTAAGGATTTCAGAAAGACTTCCGACAAGCCGGTTCTCAAAGCCGCATACGTGGAGGAGTGCGTATACGTAGGCGATAACATGTTGGACGAACTCTGCAACATCAAGAGTCGCGAAGAACTCATCGGAGACATCGTCGCTCTGTTGCAGTCGCCTGCCAAGAACGTTATCTCTGCTCTGCAAGGCTCTGCCGGACAGAAGATTGCAGGTCTGGTAAAGACACTCGAAGAAAGAAACTAACAACAAACCGAATTTATTAAAGTAAAAACATTATTAAAAAAAGTTATTTCAATGGCAGATGTAAAGAAATTAGCTGAAGAATTGGTGAATTTGACAGTTAAGGAAGTAAATGAATTGGCCGCAATTCTGAAAGATGAGTACGGTATCGAACCGGCTGCTGCTGCAGTTGCAGTTGCTGCTGCACCTGCTGCTGCCGGAGAAGCTTTCGCTGCCGCAGAGAAGACATCTTTCGATGTAGTTCTCACCGCAGCCTGGCCAGGCTAAACTTCAAGTTGTGAAGGTGGTTAAGGAAATCACCGGTCTTGGTCTGAAAGAGGCTAAGGACATCGTAGACGGAGCTCCCAAAAACCGTTAAGGAAGGCGTAAGCAAGGAGGAAGCCGAGTCTATCAAAGCACAACTCGAAGAAGCTGGCGCTGAAGTTGAAGTTAAGTAATTTTACTTATTTTTCTTAGACCAGTCAGGTGTAGAGCCTATCAAGTAGGCTCTATGCCTTTTTCTCGTCTAACACGGTACATGCTTGCCGCAGAAGCGGAGCCTGTGCTTTTTTTAAGCGACATTACATCTTGCTAATCAGCAGATTACAAGGAGAGTTGATGCAGATAAACAATAAGTTTTTTAACTTCAACCTTACACTTTTTTTAGGATAAATGTCCACACAAGCACAAAATCAAAGAATAAAAGCTTTTTCTACCGTAAAGAACAGGATGCCATATCCCGACTTTTTTTGGAGATTCAGACTCAAATCATTCAGGGATTTCTTCCAGGCTCGACACTACTGCCGAAAACCGACGCAACGAAGGCCTTTACAAGGTTTTTCATGGAGAATTTCCCCATTACCGATACGCGAAATAACTTTGTTTTGGAGTTCATCGACTATTACGTGGACCCGCCCCGCTACTCTATCGACGAGTGTCTGGAACGCGGCCTTACGTACAGCGTGCCTCTGAAAGCGAAGGCTCAAATTATATTGTACCGACTCCGAACACGAGGATTTCGACACCGTGGTTCAGGATGTGTATTTCGGTACCATTCCGTACATGACGCCTCGCGGCACTTTCGTCATCAACGGCGCCGAGCGTGTCATCGTATCGCAGCTGCACCGCTCCCCGGGCGTATTCTTCGGGCAGAGCACGCATACGAACGGAACCAAACTCTATTCGGCCCGCATCATTCCTTTCAAGGGTTCGTGGATAGAGTTCGCAACGGACATCAACAACGTGATGTACGCCTACATCGACCGTAAGAAGAAGTTACCCGTCACCACGCTCCTCAGAGCAATATGCTTCGAGAGCGACAAGCAGATTCTTGAAATTTTCGACCTTGCAGACGAGATTAAGGTCAGCAAGGCCACTTTGAAAAAGGCGGTAGGCCGCAAACTCGCCGCCCGCGTACTCAAATCGTGGGTAGAGGACTTCGTGGACGAGGACACAGGCGAGGTATTCACAATCGAGCGAAACAAAATCGTGGTAGACCGCGAGACCGTACTCGAAGAGGAACACATAGACGAAATCATAGAGAGCGGAGCCAAGAGCATTCTTCTGCACAAGGAGAACCAGACCGGCACCGACTACTCGATAGTATATAACACACTGCAAAAAGACCCCTGCAACTCGGAAAAAGAGGCTGTCGTGTACATCTACCGTCAGTTGCGCAACTCCGAGCCGCCCGATGAAGCAACGGCAAGGGACGTAATCGAAAAGTTGTTCTTCTCTGACAAGAGATACGACTTTGGGCGACGTGGGTCGTTTCCGTATCAACAAGAAACTCAATTTGGATATAGACATGTCCGTCAAGGTTCTCACCAAGGAGGACATGGTGGCCATCATCAAATATCTGATTCAGCTCATCAACTCCAAGGCCGACGTGGACGATATCGACCACCTCTCGAACCGTCGAGTGAAGACCGTGGGCGAGCAGCTCGCCAACCAGTTCTCGGTGGGCTTCGTGCGCATGGCGCGTACCATTCGCGAGCGCATGAACGTCAGGGACAACGAGGTGTTCACGCCGGTGGACCTGATTAACGCCAAGACCCTGTCGAGCGTAATCAACTCGTTCTTCGGAACCAACCAGCTCTCGCAGTTCATGGACCAGACCAACCCCGTGGCCGAACTCACGCACAAGCGTCGTCTGTCGGCTCTGGGTCCGGGCGGTCTGTCGCGCGACCGTGCCGGCTTCGAGGTCAGGGACGTGCACTATACGCACTACGGCCGTCTGTGCCCGATTGAAACACCGGAGGGCCCGAACATCGGTCTTATTTCGTCGCTTTGCGTGTTCGCGAAAGTCAGCGACATGGGATTCATCGAAACCCCGTACCGGAAGGTTACGGACGGTGTGGTGGACCTGAAAAACGAAGATATAGTTACCTGAGCGCCGAGGACGAAACCGGTCTGGTGATAGCTCAGTCCAACTCTCCGCTTAACGAAAAGGGAGAATTCCTCGTGCCCGACCGTATCAAGGCCCGCATGGAGGCAGACTTCCCGACCGTCACCGACAAGGAGGTCAATCTCATGGACGTGGCTCCGAACCAAATTGCCTCGATTGCCGCGAGCCTGATTCCGTTCCTCGAACACGACGACGCCAACCGTGCCCTGATGGGTTCGAACATGATGCGTCAGGCCGTGCCTCTGATTACGTGCGAAGCGCCTATCGTAGGTACCGGTCTGGAAAAGGACATCATCGGCGACAGCCGTATCCAGTTCGTGGCCGAGGGCGACGGCGAGGTCGTATTCTCCGACGCATCGCAGATTCAGATTCGTTACGAGAGGACAGAGGACGAGAAACTCGTATCGTTCGAACCCGAGATTACCACTTATAAGCTGCCGCGTTACCGCAAGACCAACCAGAGCACTTCGATTACTCTGAAACCTATCGTCATGACCGGCGACAAGGTGACCAAAGGCCAGATACTTACCGACGGTTATTCGACCGACAAGGGCGAACTCGCAATCGGACGCAACCTTAAAGTGGCGTTCATGCCGTGGAAGGGTTACAACTTCGAGGACGCTATCGTGATTTCGGAGCGTATCCAGCGCGAAGACCTCTTCACGTCGGTTCACGTGGACGAATACATAATGGAGGTCCGCGACACCAAGCGCGGCGTGGAGGAGCTTACAAGCGATATTCCCAACGTAAGCGAAGACGCCACCAAGGATTTGGACGAGAACGGTATCATCCGCGTGGGTGCCAACGTTCACCCGGGCGATATACTTATAGGTAAAATCACTCCGAAGGGAGAGAGCGACCCCTCGCCCGAAGAGAAGTTGCTTCGTGCGATTTTTCGGCGACAAGGCCGGCGACGTGAAGGACGCATCGCTCAAAAGCGCAACCGTCGCTGCACGGCGTGGTTATCGACACCAAGCTGTTCAGCAGGGCCAACAAGGATTTGAAGAAGGGCCGGTCGGCGGAAAAGGCGCAGCTCGAACTCATCAACGAAAAGGGAGACGAGAAAAAGACCGAACTCAAAAAGATTCTTGTGGACAAGCTCTGGACCGTGCTTAACGGCAAGACCTGTCAGGGTATCAAGGACTATTTCGGCGCCCAGCTCTATGCGAAGGGAACCAAGTTCTCGCGCAAGATGCTCGAAGAGATAGACTATATGAACCTCTCCACCGACAAATGGGTCGGCGACAAGCGCATAGACGCTTTGGTGGAGAAGACCATAAACAACTATATCATCAAGTGGAAAGAGGCCGATGCGGTAGTAAAACGCGAACAGTACAACCTCACCAACGGAGACGAACTTCCGACAGGCATAATACAGCTCGCCAAGGTTTACATAGCCAAGAAGCGTAGCTCAAAGTGGGCGACAAGATGGCAGGACGTCACGGTAACAAGGGTATCGTGGCCAAAATCGTGCGCGACGAGGACATGCCGTTCCTCGAAGACGGAACGATTGTGGACATCGTGCTCAACCCTCTGGGCGTGCCCTCGCGTATGAACCTCGGACAGATTTACGAGACCGTACTCGGATGGGCCGGCAAGGAGCTCGGACTCAAATTCGCCACTCCTATTTTCGACGGCGCATCTTTGGATGACATCAACGAGTACACGGCCAAGGCCGGCGTTCCTCGCAGCGGTCTTACGTATCTGCGCGACGGCGGTACCGGCGAACGGTTTGACCAGCCGGCGACCGTGGGCGTTATCTACATGCTCAAACTCGGACACATGATCGACGACAAGATGCACGCCCGTTCTATCGGTCCGTACTCGCTCATCACCCAGCAGCCTCTGGGAGGTAAGGCGCAGTTCGGCGGCCAGCGTTTCGGAGAGATGGAGGTTTGGGCTTTGGAGGCGTTCGGCGCATCGCATATCCTGCAAGAGATACTTACAATCAAGTCCGACGACGTGATGGGTCGTGCGAAGGCTTACGAGGCTATCGTCAAAGGCGACAATCTGCCGAAACCCGGCATACCGGAATCGTTGAACGTGCTGCTGCATGAACTCAAAGGTCTGGCACTGAGCGTGAAACTGGACTAAACGTGGTTAATGTCGGAATAATAAAAAAAGAAAAAGATATTATGTCAATCAAAAAGGATAATAAATCAAACGCAGGTTTCAGTAGGATATCCATCGGACTCGCCTCTCCGGAAGAGATTCTGGAAAATTCGAGCGGCGAGGTGCTAAAACCCGAAACCATAAACTACCGTACCTACAAACCGGAACGTGATGGTTTGTTCTGCGAGCGTATTTTCGGTCCGGTGAAAGATTACGAATGTCATTGCGGTAAGTACAAACGCATTCGCTACAAGGTTATCGTCTGCGCCCGATGCGGTGTGGAGGTAACGGAAAAGAAAGTTCGCCGCGAGCGTATGGGACACATTTCGCTGGTCGTTCCGGTGGTGCATATATGGTATTTCCGTTCGCTGCCGTCCAAGATTGGTTATCTTCTGGGGATTCCTACCAAGAAGCTCGAAAGCATCATATATTATGAGAGATACGTAGTCATTCAGGCCGGTGCGGCAGCAGCGCAGGGCGTGGCGAATCTCGACCTGTTGGCCGAGAAGGAATATCTCGACATTCTGGATGCACTTCCCAAGGGAAATGCCCAGCTGGATGACGACGACCCCAACAAGTTCATCGCACAGATGGGCGCCGAGGCCATTTACACCCTGCTCAAAAAGGTGGATTTGGATTCGCTTTCGTATTCTCTGCGTCACAAGGCCAGCACCGAGACTTCGCAGCAGCGCAAGACCGAAGCTCTGAAATGTCTGAATGTCATCGAGTCGTTCCGCGCCTCGAAAGACATCAACAAGCCGGAGTGGATGGTGCTGAAAGTGATTCCGGTCATTCCGCCCGAGTTGCGTCCTTTGGTTCCGCTGGACGGCGGACGTTTCGCGACGAGCGATTTGAACGACCTCTACCGCAGGGTAATCATACGTAACAACCGCCTCAAACGTCTTATCGAAATCAAGGCGCCGGAAGTCATTCTGCGCAACGAGAAGCGTATGTTGCAGGAGGCCGTGGATTCGCTGTTCGACAACTCGCGCAAGAGCAATGCAGTGAAGACCGAAAGCAACCGTCCTCTCAAATCGTTGAGCGACAGTCTTAAAGGTAAGCAGGGCCGTTTCCGTCAGAACCTTCTCGGTAAACGTGTGGACTACTCGGCCCGTTCGGTCATCGTCGTGGGTCCCGAGCTGAAAATGCACGAGATGGGTATTCCGAAGGACATGGCAGCCGAGCTTTACAAGCCGTTCGTCATCCGCAAGCTCATCGAGCGCGGAATAGTCAAGACCGTCAAGAGCGCCAAGAAAATCATAGACCGCAAGGATCCCGTAATATGGGATATTCTGGAAAACGTCATAAAGGGACACCCCGTTTTGATGAACCGTGCCCCGACGCTTCACCGTCTGGGTATTCAGGCATTCCAGCCCAAGCTCATCGAGGGCAAGGCCATGCAGCTCCACCCGCTGGCATGTACGGCGTTCAACGCCGACTTCGACGGCGACCAGATGGCCGTTCACTTGCCGCTGGGCAACGAAGCGATTTTGGAGGCGCAGATACTGATGCTCGGTTCACACAACATTCTCAATCCCGCCAACGGAGCGCCTATCACCGTGCCTTCGCAGGACATGGTGCTCGGTCTGTACTACATCACCAAGCCGAGAGCCGGAGCCAAGGGCGAAGGATTCGTGTTCTACGGTCCCGAGGAGGCGATTATCGCCTACAACGAGGGCAGGGCTGACCTGCACGCCACCGTCAAGGTCATGGTGGACGACATCGACAAGGACGGCAATCCGGTGCGCGAACTCAAAGAGACCACTATCGGAAGAATCATATTCAACCAAGTGGTTCCCAAGGAGGTAGGCTATATAAACGAGCTGCTGACCAAGAAGTCTCTGAGAGACATCATCAGCGTCGTGATGAAAAAGGCCGGTGCCGACAAGGCGGCCAACTTCTTGGACGACATCAAGAACCTCGGATACCAGATGGCATTCCGCGGCGGTTTGTCGTTCAACCTCGATGCTGTGCTCATTCCGGAGGAGAAAGCCGCACTCGTTCAGCGCGGATACGAAAGCGTGGACGAGGTGATGGCAAACTACAACGCCGGTCTTATCTCGAACAACGAGCGATACAATCAGGTCATCGATATATGGACTACGGTCAATAACGACCTTACCAAGATTCTGAAAAATCACCTTATAGCCGACCAGCAGGGATTCAACCCCGTGTACATGATGCTCGACTCCGGAGCCCGTGGTTCCGAGGCGCAGATTCGTCAGCTCTCAGGTATGCGTGGTCTTATGGCCAAGCCGCAGAAGAGCGGCGCCGAGGGCGGTCAGGTTATCGAGAACCCGATTCTGTCGAACTTCAAGGAGGGTCTTTCGGTGCTCGAATACTTCATCTCCACGCACGGTGCCCGTAAGGGTCTTGCCGATACGGCGCTTAAAACGGCCGATGCGGGTTATCTGACCAGACGTCTTGTGGACGTTGCTCAGGATGTAATCATCAACGAGGAGGATTGCGGAACCCTGCGCGGTGTGACTGCGACGGCAATCAAGCGCAACGACACCGTTGTACAGACGCTTTACGAACGTATACTCGGACGCACGGCGGTGAACGACGTGTATCATCCTCTGACGGGCGAGACTCATCGTCGCTGCCGGCGATGAGATTACCGAGGAGAAGGCCGAGGCTATCGAAAAATCTCCGCTCGAACACGTGGAGATTCGTTCGGTGCTCACGTGCGAGTCCCGTCACGGCGTATGTGCGAAGTGCTACGGACGCAATCTGGCTACCGGACGTCCCGTTCAGGCTCGGCGAAGTGGTCGGCGTCATCGCGGCGCAGTCTATCGGCGAGCCGGGTACTCAGCTTACGCTGCGTACATTCCACGTCGGCGGTGTGGCAGGCAACGTTGCGGTAGAATCCAACGTAGTATCCAAATACGAAGGCAAACTGGAAATCGACGAACTCCGCACCATAAAGACGAAGAGCGACGACGGACAGCAGTCCAATGTCGTAATCAGCCGCCAGTCGGAGTTCAGAATCGTAGACCCCAATACCGAAATCACGCTCTACACCCACCCGCTTCCATACGGAGCGACGCTGTACATGAATGACGGCGATACGGTTCACAAAGGGCGACATGATTTGCGAATGGGATCCGTATAACGCCCTTATCATCTCCGAGTATGACGGTAAGGTGGTGTTCGAAAAACCTCATCGACGGCGTAACATGCCGCGAGGAGATAGACGAGCAGACAGGCCTTCGCGAAAAGGTGGTTACGGAGTCCAAGGACAAGACCAAGAACCCCGTCATCCGTATCGTGGACAAGAACGGCGAGGAGGTCAAACAGTATAACCTGCCTATGGGTGCGCATATCGTCGTCAAGGAGAACGCTAAAGTCAAGGTAGGTACCGTTCTTATCAAGATTCCGCGTGCGCTCGGTAAGGCAGGCGACATCACGGGAGGTCTTCCGCGAGTTACCGAACTGTTCGAGGCACGCAACCCGTCGAATCCCGCAATCGTTTCGGAAATCGACGGTGAGGTCAGCCTTCGGCAAGATTAAGCGCGGTAACCGCGAAATCATAATCACCTCGAAGGACGGCGATGTCAAGAAATATCTGGTACCTCTGTCGCGTCAGATTCTGGTTCAGGAGAATGACTATGTACGCGCCGGCATGGCTTTGTCGGACGGCGCGATTACCCCGAGCGACATCCTTGCAATTCAGGGACCGACCAAGGTTCAGGAGTACATCGTGAACGAGGTGCAGGACGTATACCGTATGCAGGGCGTGAAAATCAACGACAAGCACTTCGAGGTCATCGTTCGTCAGATGATGAACAAGGTGGCTATCGAGGATGCCGGCGATACGCGCTTCTTCGAGAATCAGGTCATGGACAAGTGGGAATTTGTCGAAGTGAACGACGAACTTTACGACAAGGTGGTGGTTACCGACAGCGGCGATTCGACTTCGGGGCAGCCAGGGCAGATTATCTCCGTGCGCAAGCTGCGCGACGAAAATTCGATGCTCAAACGCAAGGATTTGCGTCTTGTGGAGGTTCGCGATGCCGTTCCCGCCACGTCGAATCAGATTCTGCAAGGTATCACCCGTGCGGCTCTGCAAACCAGCAGCTTCATCTCGGCCGCCTCGTTCCAGGAGACCACCAAGGTGCTCAACGAGGCTGCTATACAAGGTAAGGTGGATCCGCTGGAAAACCTCAAAGAGAACGTCATCTGCGGTCACCTTATTCCGGCCGGAACCGGTCAAAGACAATTCGACCGCCTTATCGTCGGTTCGAAAGCGGATTACGACTCGATGGTCGGAGCCCGCAAATAGAAATCCGATAATTTCTAAAAAGACTTTCCCGAAAAAGGAAAAGTCTTTTTTATTGTATGAATATACTATATTTGTAGTAGAGGGTGCCGATTTATTTTGAATTTTTATTCCGTGCAAAAGGAATCAGGTTACGATACACAGTTCATTATCGAAAAAGGTTCGCAGTTAGAGTTGAGAATAGTAAAGACGAATGATTGATTTTATGCGCAAGTTTATGTTTTTTTATTATTTACATGTCTTTATTTTATGTCATGTATAGGATTCGATCTTGATCCTGGTAAAGATCATACATATTGGAATATTAGTAATTGTACGGTAAACGATATTGTGATTAAAACCGACAGATCACAAGATACAGTGAAGCCGAATCAGCGAAAGTCATTTACATATTGGGGTTATGTAAGAACCAGATCCCATATGAAGCAGCATGATGAAAACCATGATTTTAACGATATTAATAATTTTGGGGGAGAATCAGAAGAGATACCTCTAAAATGATTGTCGATATGCGGATGATTCTGGAAGATGTGGATACGGCGCATTATCCGCGGCGGGTATGGCGGTTCATTCGAAAAAGACGACTCCGGGAAACAGTTTTTCAACGGTAATAATTGGATTAAGACCGTGAACTCGAACGGTTTGGATTTTACATACACATTCGAACTGTATCCCGAGGATTTCGATTCCGGTCGGTAGGCGTCCGGCCGCCATGTACATGCCGGAACGATCTGCGATTTTTTTAATAACGGCCACAATAACAGATGATTTGATTATGTATAAACTGCTGCTTCTACTGTTCTCCTGCGTTTGCATGACGTCGTGCTGGCCGTTTCTGTTTCCGAATATCGGGGAGAGCTTTCCCGGATACCGATTATGAAGTATATTGGGACATAAGAAACTATACCGATAACGATGTAATCATCAAGGCGGGAAAAACACAGGATACCATCGTGAGCAAACAAAAGAGATCCATCCTGTGTCTTGCCTATCGTATAAAGGACGGAACTCATGAGTTCGACGACATCGAACGTTTCTTCCGTGATATTTCGACAAGACAACAGGAGGACACCTCGCGGATGATAATCGCGATGCGGCTGGCTCTGCCACAGACGGATACTGCGCTGTTTCCGAAGCGTGTCTGGCGGTATTCGCAGAGACAAGACGCAGGAAAGCAGTTTTTTTCGGTCTCGGCAGACTGGATTCAGGGCAAAAAGAAAAAAACGGCCGTGATTTTACATACACGTTCGAACTGTATCCCGAGGACTTCGGCCTCGACGAACGGGTTGTCGCTCGACAGTAGCGGAACTCCATGCGACACCAATACCCGTTATCGAAGCGTAACGGTTCAGGGAACGGCAGAGGTTATTTGTGATATTGACGACAAAAGGGCTGCTCTTGATGCGATTGTGGATAAGTACACTCCTCAAAATTCAGGTTGCCGGCTTCCCGATAACATGGTAAAAGGCACCGCTGTCGTGGCGATAAATATAACGGAATCGACAGGCAAATACTTGATTAGAAATAATAGGTGCGAAAATATACGCACACTACTTATATATCGGCAAGAACCGCTGTATACTTTTCCCAGAGGAGCAGAGTGGTCGCGCAGAAGAGCCGGTGCAATACAAAAGCGCAGACCGAATATCGATCTGCGCTTTTGTATCGGAATCGCGGAGTGCGAAGTCCGAATACATAAAAACTATTTCTTTTTCCAGAACTCTTCGATTTGGTCGTTGGGCACCACTTCGCTTTTGAATACGTAAGCACCCGTCTTGTCGGACTTGACCATCTTGATACATTTGGTGAAGTTCTTGCCCGTACCAGTTTTTCAGAGTTGCGACTACTTTCTTTTGCCATGACTGTAATTATTTAATTTCTCTGTGAACGGTTACTCTTTTTCAGATAGGGATTGTATTTTTTTACGTTCCAATCTGTCGGGAGTGTTTTTCTTGTTTTTTTAGTCGTAATGTACCTCGACATTCCCGGTACACCGCTTTCTTTCTGTTCGGTACATTCCAGAATGACCTGAACTCTTGCGCCTTTCTTTGCCATTTGTTACCTCCTTTGCTCGATTAGTAAACCTTTTTGGGAGCCACGGCCTCGCGAAGTGCGACGGAGAGTCCCTTCTTGTTGATAGTTTTTCATACCGGCGGCGGTTACCTTCAAGGTAATCCAGCGGCCCTCTTCTTCGGACCAGAAACGTTTGATTCTCAAATTGGGATTGAATCTGCGTTTGGTCTTGATGTTGGAGTGGGAAACATTGTTGCCCACCTGCGCAACCTTACCTGTAATTTCGCAAACTTTCATTTTTCGTAAAAATTGGAGTGCAAATATAAGCATTATTCCGCAAATACCAATGCGAACCGCTCTTTTAATAATATGCGTCCGAATACAAAAGCGCGAAAGGCCGCCGATTAACGGTTCTCAAATAAATATACGTACCTTAATCAGTTCGTGGAAAGGCGGAACTATTGCCGGCATTCATTGAAAAACGGCCGACCTCTCCGGTCGGCCGTTTTTGCGGCGAGAATATAGCCGCTACAATTTTTTTCCAGCATAACGGCGAATCCTCCGCCCGGGGCGCACTTTTTGAGTAAAGCGGCTTTTCGAGGTTACGGTTTTTCTGCGTTATGACGTATGCCTGCGGGTTGGTGTCGAAGCTGGCGTCGGGAGCGTCGGCGTAAATAGTTGCGCGGTATTTGGCGCCCTTGTCCAGAAACGAAAGCGGGAAAGAGGCCGTATGTCCGTTTTTCATCTACCGTGCAGCCGATGAACCAGCGCTCGCCGCCCTTCTCCTTGCGGGCCACGGTTATGTAGTCGCCCGGCTCGGCCTCCAAATAGCGGCTGTCCTGCCAGTCGAGCGCCACGTCCTCGATGAACTTGAAGGCATCGGGGAAACGTTCGTAATTCTCGATAAGGTCGGCGGCCATTTGCAGCGGCGAGTACATGGTGACGTACAGCGCGAGCTGGCGGGCCAGCGTCGAGTGTACCTTGTTCCTGTTGTGGGGATTGGCCTTGCTTATGTCCATCTCGAAGATTCCGGGAGTGAAGTCCATCGGACCGCCCATAAGGCGCGTGAACGGCAGCAGCGTGGTGTGGTCGGTCGCGTTTCCGCCGAAAGCCTCGTACTCCATGCCGCGGGCCGACTCGTTGCCGATAAGGTTGGGATAGGTGCGGCACAGTCCCGTCGGTCGCACGGCTTCGTGAGCATCGACCATAATCTTGTATTTGGCGGCCTCGGTCACGCAGTACAGATAGTGATTGACCATCCACTGTCCGTAATGCGATTCGCCCAGCGGCCGGATATTGCCGACGTAACCGCATTTTGACGGCCTCGTAACCGTATTTGTTCATGAGCTCGTAGGCCTTGTGCAGGTGACGTTCGTAGTTGCGCACCGACGCCGAAGTCTCGTGGTGCATTATCAGCTTCACACCCTTGCCGGCGGCGTAGGCGTTCACCTCGTCGATGTCGAAATCTGGATAGGGAGTAACGAAATCGAATACGTACTCCTTCTCCTTGCCGAACCAGTCCTCCCAGCCGACATTCCAGCCTTCGACCAGTACGGCGTCTATGTTGTGCGCCGCCGCGAAGTCTATGTACTCCTTGACATGCTCGGTGGTGGCGCCGTGCACTCCGTGCGGTTTGAGGCTGCCGTAATCCACCTTGTCCAAATGTATGTTGTTGAGTTCCGCCGTATACGACCATGCCGATTTGCCGACAATCATCTCCCACCACACGCCGATGTACTTCACAGGGTGAATCCAGCTCACGTCATCGTAGGCGCACGGTTCGTTGAGGTTCAGAGTCAGGTGCGAAGCCAGCACGTCGCAGGCGTTGTCGGCGACGATGATACTGCGCCATGGCGTGGTGCAGGGAGCCTGCATATGGCACTTCTCGCCTCGCGCGTCGGAGGTGAGATAGGAGGTGAGTACGAAGTTCTTGTCGTCCACATCCAGATGCATGCAGGCGTAATCCACGAGCGCCGCTTCATGGATGTTGAGGTATAGCCCGTCGTCGGTGATGAGTTGCAGAGCCGTCATTACTCCCGTGGGCGAGAACAGATAGTTGTACGTCGGGTTGAAGGCTCATGCCGGCAATCGTGGAACGAATTTCCGACAGGCGGGTCTTGTTGATGGTGTACTCCTGCGTATAGGCGTCCGCCGGTACCCAGCAGGCGATGTGATCGCCCGTGAGTGCGAACTGCGTCTTTTCGTCGGTGATGACGAAATAGCTCAGGTTCTTTTGGTACGGGAACTCGTATCGGAATCCCAGACCGTCGTCGTAGAGCCGGAAGCGCAGGACCATTTTGCGGTCGGTGGCTTTCTGGCGGAGCGTTACGGCCATTTCGTTGTAACGGTCGCGAATCTCGGCCACCTCGCCCCAAACAGGAGCCCATGTTTCGTCCGACGCGGCATACTGTACGGTATCTATTTCGAAACCGGAGGTGAAGTGCCGCCCGCCGCGTACCTCGATGCCGAGTTTGCTCGGTTTGAGGACGGTCTGTCCGCCGCGATGCAGCTCGTAGACCGGCGTTCCGTCACCGTTCAGCGAGAAATCGAGTTTCAGAATGCCTTCGGGGGAAGAGAGACTTTGCGCCGACGCGGCCAGACAAAGCGCCGCGAGAACAAGTGTAAATAAAGATTTTTTCATTCGTATATCGAGCGTATTGGTTTTATCAGTTGCAAATGTAGTGATTTCGGGCTGAAAACTACGATGCCGGCGGCCGTCGGATTTGGAAAAATGAAATAAAACCGCTACTTTTGCCCCACGAAATACCGACGGTTCCGTAGCTCAGTTGGATAGAGCAACAGCCTTCTAAGCTGTGGGTCGCGCGTTCGAACCGCGCCGGAATCACCCGATTTTTTTGGTTTTCAAGGCGGAAAGTGGAAACTTTCCGTCTTTTTCTTTTCTGTCTTGGCAGGCGGACGCTTCGGCCTGTTGAATTATTAACAAAGTCTGAAATACTTGAAATTCTTGATACGAAAGTATTGGAGTTTCGGGATATAATTATTATCATTGCCGTGTACAAACGTGCCGAATCCGGTTTTGCGCATTCGAAAGTATAAGACGAAAGACGATGCACCGAGCAAAAACGGATATTGCAGGATGAAGTACGGATTACGAATCGTAAGCGAAAAGTTCCGGCGGACGAACAATCCGTCAGACTGGCAAAACGATTCGAAGTAGTTGCGAACGGCGGAAAATTCATTCCGAAGCAGTCCGACTGAAAGTCCAAAAAGGAGTGGATTACGGTTTTTTTCCCGCTGTGAATTTTTAAGAAAAAAACGTCGCTTTGTGAAACCGTGGGCGAGAAAAACGAAACGAGCATGAAACAAATCGTCAAGAAACTTTCGTTGGCACTGACGCTTCTGGCTGTCTGCGGCTGGATTTGGTCCTGCGATAAGGAAGATGAAAAACTCAAAGACCTGACCGTCAAATTCGAACAGGAAACCTACACTATCGAACAGGGACAGAGCATCGAAATTCCGTTTTCGATAGGCAACGTAGCAGGCGTCTCCGTCGGGGTGCAGGTTCAGTCCGACAACGCGGATGAGTATCCCGCCTCTCTTTCCGAAAGCGAAAAAGGCAAGGGAACCATTACGGTAACGGCTCCGCAGTATATACTCTCGCCGGCAACCGTCACCGTGACTGTTACGGTGACCGACGAAATCAATAAACGTACTGCCACCGGCAGCGTGACCGTAACTTCGGCTACCGATGAGGCGTACAGCGAAATAACCGTTCCGGCAAACTGCTACATAGCGGCTCCGGGTGCGATTGTGAAGTTCCCCGCCCATATCGGCAACACGGAGGCATTGGCTTCTTTCGCCACGGCTTCGCTCCTCTGGCAGGACAAGGCCGGACTGGTGAACCAAATCATGGCGCGTCCGGCTGAGAGAGCCGTAGTGGTAGTCCTCAATCCCGAACTGGAAGGCAATGCGCTGGTGGGCGTAAAGGATGCGGACGGCGAAATCGTTTGGAGCTATCATCTGTGGATTACATCGTCCGACCCCAGACCCGATTTCAATGCTGGTGCGAAGACTCTGGTCTACACGGATACTACGACCAATGTTACATACGAGATGATGGACAGATACCTCGGCGCCGTTAGCAACAAGCCGGGAAGCGACGCTTCGAACGGCCTGTTCTATCAGTGGGGCCGCAAGGATCCGTTCGCCGCTTCCAACTACGAGAACGCACTTAAAGATGTTTACGATATCGACGGCAATGTCGTGGAGCGGATTGTCACTCCGGTAGAGCTGTCCGACAACATCGAAACTGCGATTAAGAACCCGACCACCCACTATTCGGGCGTGGGCGGCGGAAATTACAGCTGGATTTCGAGCAACAAGGGCGAGCCTTCCCGCAACGAAAATAGCTGACCTCTGGGGCGGTGTTTCCGGAACCCAGACCATGTACGACCCCTGTCCGGCAGGATGGCGCGTAGCACCCTCCGAGGCTTGGAAATTCTATAACGACAAGAAGATAACCGTTGAGAAAGTCTTCAAGAACTCCGAAGAGGGCAATGCCAATTTGCAGGGCAGACTCTTCGACGGATTCTGGTTCCCCGCGCAGGGCGAAGTACCCCACGGAGGCAAGTTCACCAACGGCATAGGCAGCAACTGGCCGAACGGCAAAGCGTGGTCGTCGAGCATCGACGCCGACAATTACAGGGCATGGGCCACCTCCTCGTCGCCTACTTCCGTTAGCTGGCGCGGCGGTATCGGCTTCGGATACGGTCTGCCTGTGCGCTGCGTCCGTGTAACCAACGGCTGAAACTTACCACGATAAAGCCAGATAAGCCTCCGCGTAACAACGGAGGCTTACGGCTATAAAGTGAAAAATATCATTAATATACAAATTATAGTTATGCAATTCAGTAGTTTATTAAGCAAGAAATTACTATTCGCGGCATTCATTGCCTTAGGCGCAACCGCATTGGTTTCGTGCGACAATAAGGATGAGGGAGAGAATACTCCTACATGGGGAGCTCTTTCTGCCCTGTTTTTCTTCCGACGACTTCTCGGTAGAGGCCGGCGGCAGGATATCGCTTCCGTTCACCGTAACCGGAGTGGAAGGTGCCACTCTCGATCTCAGCGCCTCGACAGACAACGAGGATTGCACCGTAAACGTGAAAGCCGACGCTACGTATTCGGGCGAAGTCGAGTTCTCGGCTCCCGCAATCACCGATGCAGCCGATGTCAGAGTCGTGCTCAACGTTGTGGACGCAAAGCACAAACGTTCGACCAGCGCCACGGCCATCGTTAAGGTCGGAGCATCCGAACCGCTGGCGGCGGCAATCGAGGGCAACGTCAAATCCATAGCAGTCAAAGGCGGTGAGCAGACTACTCTCTCGATAGTCGTAACAGGCAAAGGCGCAGCCGTTCTTTCCGAACCGACGGTAACCGTTTCGGCAGGTTGGAGCGCGGCATGGGTCTGGATTGACAAAAGCGAAGGCAAGGGTACGGTGACTCTTACTGCTCCTGCTGCACCTGCGGCGACCGTAACGCTGAACTTCGAGATTATGGATAATTTCAACCGTACCGCCAAAATCGAGCAGGAACTCGACGTGGTGGCAATCACTACCGCGGCCGGTGCGGCCAACTGCCATATCGTGGCTCCGGGCGGCACCCTTACCATCAGCGCCGTGAAAGGCAACTCGACGGAAAAACTTTACTTCGACAATGCGACGCTCGTTTGGCAGGACGCACTGGGTATGGTGAAATCCGTAGCGGCGAACGCTTCGGAAGGGGTAATCGTCGTGAATCTCAACAGCGGTATCAGCGGAAACGCCCTCGTGGCGGCTCGTCAGGGTGAAACCATCGTTTGGAGCTGGCATGTGTGGGTGACCGACTTCGACCCGCTGGCCGATCCGATGATTTATACCGACAAGAATACGGGAACCTCCTACACATGGATGGATCGCAATCTCGGTGCCCGCAACAACACCAAGTACGATTGGGGTGCACTCGGTCTGCTGTACCAGTGGGGCCGCAAGGACCCGTTCATGAACGTGGACGGCGTGCATTCGTCGATTTCTCTGAAAAAATACGACATCGACGGCAACCAGATTAGAGAGGCCGTACAGCAGCGTCCGACATATCCGGCCGACGACTACGAATCGACCAACCTCCAACTCGCAATTCAGAACCCTACCGTATTCTACACTGCACCCAGCAGCGCTTGGCCTATTGTAGACTGGCTTACCGACAGGGCCGACCTTCAAAACCACGACTTGTGGGGCGGCAAGTCCGGATACAAGACAATCTACGACCCGTGTCCCGAAGGGTGGAGAGTTCCTCTGGCAGGTGCGCCGTGGGGATTCCGCAGCCAGTACAAGAAAGAGGGCAATCTGAACGACAGCAGCAAATACGACCCTTCGTATCCGTGGTACATAGAATACGACAACGAATTCTGCATCGGATTCCGTTACAAACCGGAAGGTTCGGACAAGGAGTACTGGTGGCCTTTCACCGGCAGAAAAGATCCGCAGTCCGGAGCTATCCTGAGCGTAGACGGCGGTGCCAATTACAGCACGGCCAGCATACAGAATCAACTTGCCATGCTCGAACAGTTTGCATGGGGTAACCCCGCGAGCGAAACCGGCCTGAACCGCCCGTACGGAAGTTCGGTCCGCTGCATAAAGGAATAAACGGTACGGAGCTGAAAACCGGCCATTTATCTACTTCGGAGGTTGCCTGAAAAAGTTCGGGCAACCCCTTTTATGTAAAGAAAATTTCAATTATGTTACCAAACATACTTAAAAATCACTTACCCTGCTTGCCGTGCTGCTTGCGGCCGCCGCCTTGCACGGACAGACCGTCGAAAGACACGGAACGGTCAGTCAGGCATCCGACGGCGCACCGATTGCGGGCGCGACCGTAATGGTGGAGGGCGGTTCCGACGCGACCGTCACCGGACCCAAAGGCGACTATTCGATAAAGGCCGCCGAGGGGAGCACTCTGGTGTTCTCGTTTCTGGGCATGCAGGCGCAGAGCATCGAGGTCGGTAAACAGACGGTAATAGATGTGAAAATGGAGTCCGAGGACAAGATGATTGAGAATGTAATCGTGGTGGCCTACGGAACGACCAAGAAGGAATCTTTCACCGGTTCGGCCGAGGTCGTCTCGGGCGAAAAACTCAAAAACCGTTCGGTTACCGACGTAACCAAGGCCCTCGACGGGCAGGTGTCCGGCGTTATGACCACTTCGGGCGGCGGACAGCCCGGCAGCGGAGCGGAATTGCGAATCAGAGGATTCGGCTCGATAAACGCTTCCAACTCTCCGCTTTTGGTGGTGGACGGCGTGCCGTTCGACGGCGATTTGAACTCCATAAACAGCAACGACATCGAATCCTTCTCGGTGCTTAAAGACGCATCGGCTGGTGCTCTGTACGGTGCTCGCGGAGCCAACGGCGTAGTGCTCATAACCACGCGCCGCAACAAAAGCGCCGGCGACAAAATCTCCGTGCAGCTCAGCGCGAAGGTGGGCGTAAGCTCGCGGGCCATACCGTTCTACAATACCATGTCGGCGAAGGAGTACATGGAACACATGTATTCGGCCGTGTATAACGATTTGGTCTATACGGAGGGTTATCTGCCCGACGTGGCCAAAGGCATGACCGTGGAGCGTCTCGGCCGTTCGATTCTCGGTAAGGACAACATCTACAACATCTACGACAAGGCTCCCTCGGAACTGTTCGACAATAGCGGCAGGATAGTTTCGGACGCGAAGCGGAAATACTCGGCGGACTGGATGAAGGAGGCGCAGGCCAAGGCCCCGATTCGTCAGGAGTACCAGCTGTCGGTAAACGGAGCCGGAGCGCAGAGCAAGTACATGGCCTCGCTGAGCTATCTGGACGAAAAGGGAACTCTCAAAACCACGGGCTTCAAACGCTACACGGGCCGCGTGGGCGTTGATTTTTCGCCCAAGAAGTGGCTCGATTTCGGTGCGAACATGAGCTATGCCCACACGGACAGCGATTTCCTCGGCTCCGAAGGCACGGCCAACAACACGAATGTCTGGTATTCGGCGATGCTCATGGCCCCCATTTATCCCGTGTACAGGGTCAATGCCGACGGAAGCTACTACAAGGAAAACGGCAAGAAGGTGTTCGATTACGGACAGTCCCGTCCGGCGGGAGCGCAGAACAACCGCAATTCGGTCGCTACGCTGTTCGAGGACGACTTCTACACGCTGACCGACAACGTGAGCGGCCGCGCGTATATAGCCGTGAACTGGAAGGGTATCAAGCTCTCCACTAATCTGGGTGTCGATAACGTGAATACCAACGAGACAACGAACTATAATCCCTATTACGGCAATGCTGCCGGCACGGGGCGTCTTACGAAGGAAAATTCGCGGGTGATGAGCTACACGTGGAACCAGCTGCTCACCTACCAGACGAAGATAAAGCGGCATTCCATAGACGTGATGGCCGGCCACGAGTTCTACCGCTATCTGTTCACCTATCTCATAGGCGAGAGAACCGGATTCCCGTTCGGCGATTACGACGATTTGAGCATGGGCTCCACGATAGCCAAGGCCAATTCGGCAACCGACCGTTACGCCATAAACTCGTACATGAGCCGTCTGAACTACAATTACGACGACCGCTACTACCTGTCGGCCAGCTTCCGTATGGATGCCTCGTCGCGATTCAAGAAGGAGAACCGCTGGGGCAGCTTCTGGTCGGTCGGCGCTTCGTGGCGCATATCACAGGAAAGATTCCTCAAAGACGTGCGCTGGGTGGACAATATCACCCTCAAAGCCAGCTACGGCGTGCAGGGTAATGACAATCTGGGTTCGTACTACGCATGGCAGTCGCTCTACAACATGAACTATCCGAACAGCAACGAATCGGGCGCCGTGATAGGTTCCATAGAGAACAAGGACATAACATGGGAGAAGAACGGCAATCTGAACGTCGGGCTGGAATTCCGTCTGCTGGGACGCATCACCGGAACCGTTGAGTGGTACAACCGCACCACCACGGACCTGCTGCTCGAATATCCGATGGCGATTTCGCTCGGTTTCCCGGGCTACTACGCGAATGTCGGCAGCATGGTGAACCGCGGATGGGACATCACTTTGGGCGGAGACGTAATCTCCAACAAGGATTGGCGGTGGAACGTCACGGTGATGGCCTCGACGCTTTCCAACAAGGTGAAAAAACTCACCGGAGGCAACGACGACATCATTAACGGCGTGTATATCATCCGCGAGGGCGAGGAGCTGAACACGTTCTACATGGCCAAAAGTGCGGGTGTGGACCCTGTAACAGGCGAGCAGCTCTACTGGGCTTACGAGAAGAATGCGGACGGAAGCATGAAGCCGGGCTCCGAGTACATTACCAACGACGCGACCGTTGCGGCCAGCAGCAAGTATCTGCAAGGCAGCCGCATACCGGACGTCTATGGTTCGATTTCCACGACGCTGTCTTTCAGGAACTTCGACCTCGGCGTGCTTATGACCTATTCGGTGGGCGGCAAGATTTACGATGCTATCTATCAGGCCATGATGGAGCCGAGCTTCGTGGGACAGACCTATCACCGCAACGCTCTGCGCAGCTGGCGCACTTCGGGAGACATAACCGACGTGCCGCGGGCCACCACGACGCTGTCTTCGCAGATTAGCGACCGTTTTCTGGTGAACGCTTCGTATTTCGCAATCAAAAACATCACGCTCGGATACAACCTGCCGGCGCGTCTTCTCGCCAAGGCCGGAATCGGAGCGCTCAGGGTGTATCTGTCGGCCGACAGTCCGTGGATATTCACGCACCTGAAAGGTATGAACCCGCAGGCCAATTTCACTGGTTCGACATCCTATTCATATACGCCGAACAGGACCGTAACGCTCGGCGTGGACTTAAAATTCTAAACTCGCAGCTATGAAAAACTTCATATATACGATAGCGCTCGCGGCGTGCATGCTTTCGGCCGGATGTTCCGACATTATGGAGACATCGCCGTCCGGCGAGGTGGACAAGAATTTGATACTCAAAGACGTCGAGGCCGTAAAGGTGGCCATGAACGGCGTCTACTCCACGATGTACAACCGCATCGACTTCGTGACGGCCAACGCCCACCAGTGCTTCGGCAACATGGCCGTGATACTGACCGCAGAGCTCATGGGCGACGACATGGTGCATACGGCCGAAGGTCCGGGGTGGTTTTTCAAGGACTACTGTTACGAACAGAGAGTGAGGTACACCAGCAAGATATGGCGCTGCTATTTCACGTGGAAGTACTTCTACGAAATCATCAACAACGTGAACTATATCATCTCTGCACGGAATACCGCCACAGGAAACGCCGATGAGCTCAAAGACGTGATGGCCCAGGCCTATGCCGTGCGTGCATACGCGTATTTTATGCTCATTCAGTCCTTCCAGCAGACTTACAAGGGGCATGAGAATCTGCCCGGAGTACCCGTCTACACCGAGCCTACGTCCAGCTCCTCGAAAGGCAAGGGGCGCGGCACGGTCGAGCAGGTCTACACGCAGATTAACAAGGACCTTACCACCGCCATCGGTCTTTTCGAGGAGTCGGGTCTTACGCAAAGGCATATCTCCAACATAGACATCTACGCCACCTGGCTGTTGAAAGCGCGTGTGGCTCTGGTGCAGAATCTGTGGGAAGATGCCGCCTTCGCTGCGGACGAGGCAATGAAAAAACCGGGCTGTACGCTTCTGAGCATGTCTGACGCGACGGTTACCCCGGGCACGTTCGACGACGCCACCAAAAACTGGACGACAGGCAAGACGCCGTTCAATTCGGTGAAATCCAGTTCGGTTATGTGGGGCGCCGAAGTCCTTTCCGAGCAGTGTCAGGTCTTCGCCTCGTTCTACTCGCATATGGATGCCTGCACGGATGTATACTATGCCGCCGAGTCGCCCAAGTGCATCAGCAACTGGCTCTATGCCCAGATTCCCAATACGGACGTCCGCAAGACATGGTGGAACGGGGATATCGGTATTCCGGCCGAAGACTGGTCGTACGGAGCCAATATCGACTACAACCAGCACAAGTTCCAGTGGGCCAACCAGAAGGCGAACACCGGAGACTATATCTTCATGCGTCTCGAAGAGGCCTATCTGATTAAGGCGGAAGCGCTGTGCCGCAACTCGGACGAGGATTTGGCCCGTCCCGTGCTGCTCGAACTCGGCACCCGCCGCGACACCAACTATGCCTCGCGCATAGCCTCGCTGACTGGCAACGTGCAGACGTTCGGCACGACCGGTACGGTCAAGACGCTGCTCGACGAGATTCTGCTCCAACGCCGCATCGAACTCTGGGGCGAAGCGGGACGAATATTCGACATCATGCGTCAGGGCATGGGTTGGACGCGTTACTGGGAGGTGAACGGTAAGAAAAAGCAACCATACCAATTACCTGAGCAAGTATGCCGAGTACATGAATTTCCCTTCGGACTACATAGAGTGCATACTGATGATTCCGCAGACCGAAATCGACAACAATCCCAATATCTCGGCCGATGACCAGAATCCGTATATTCAATAAACACAGCAAGACCATGAAATTCGAAAAAAATAACCGCAGGCTCTGGCCGTCCTGCTTCTGTCGGCGACTGGCTGCTCGCAGGATGCGGAGGGACCCAAGTACACCGGCGGGGACGGCTTCGCTTTCGCCGCGACGGTGCTCAACGTCGAGACCGGCTCCGAGGACGAAGGCAAGGTGCTCGTGCCCGTGTACAGGGGAAATTCCACTGCCAACATGGCGCAGATAGGTTTCGAGATACAAATCGAAAACGAGGTCGTGGATACCGTCATAAACGGCGAAGAGAAGACCCACAAGGAACAGATATGGGTGAATGCGGACCCCGACGGCATTTTCTCGCTTACCACTCCGAGAGTGATATTCGCCGACGGCGCCAAAGTGGCCTATGCGCAGATACGCTATACGGACATCGAAGCGCTCGGACTGACGACGAAACACAAAATCCGGCTCACGATTAAGGACGGTCTGAGCCCCTCGAAGAAGGGCCAGACAACCGTTTCGGTAAGCCGCAAGCTCACGTTCGACCTTTTGGGCAAATGCAAGTATTTCGACATCTGTCTGTTTTCCGAAACTTACGAGGCGGACATATATCTGGCACGCGAGGCCGAGATATACCGTGTCATGGACCCGTACTCCGAAGGACTTCTGAAAGAGGATTACGTGACCGAGGGCTGGGGCGGAACCCCCGACCCTTACGTGCAGTTCGCGTGCGATGATAACGGAAATGTAATCCGCTATGAACCTTTCTGCGTGGGAATGTTGGTTAATGGTAAATATACGGCTTATGCCTATTGGCCCAGCGATTATAAATGGGGCAGGGACTTTTCCGATTTCGACAAGGAAAACAAGAAGATTTGGAACGAGGAAGAACAGCGATACGATAAGATTCAGCTCTATCCTGTGTATTGCCTGCCGAGTTTCCAGTACGGATTTCTTAACGACGGGGCATATCCGGTTACCATTACTCTGCCGTAATACTGGCATTCGTTCAAGTAAAAGACTGCCGGCTCAAAGAGCCGGCAGTCTTTTTATTTCGGGTCCCTATGTGCGGCCTTTATTTTTTTGCCTGCTTTTGCCGCCACGATTTCGTATGAGCCGCATACCAGCTCCCTTATCGTTCTGTCCGGCACGTCGCTGTCGAAGCGGATGCTTATCCAGTGCTTCTTGTTCATATGCCATCCGGGGGTTATACCCATGTATGCGGACTGCAATTCCTGCGCTTTGTCCGGAGCGCATTTTACGCAGCAGAAATCGAAAACCGATATGTTTACGAAGCAGAACCACCGCTCTCGGACATAGAAACAGAGTATATCGCGGTTGTACTTGTCGTTGGAGCCGGAAAAGGGCATTTTCTCGACCGCGCCGTCGAAAGAGAGGCAGAAGTCTCTGAACTGCTCGACGTCCATTTTTTCCTATTTGCCCAGCGAGAATCTGTACGCCAGATTTATGCCCACGTTCATGTGTATGGTTCGGATGCTGTTGTAGGTTCCGGTCAGCGGCCACGAAAATCCCTCCTTGAACTGCGAAAGCAGGGCGTAGTTGAAATCCACTCCGATGTCCATGCGGCCGGTGGTGTATCCCAACTGAATGAGACCGTAGATGTTGCCTCGGGTGTAATGATTGTTGTTCATGCGTCCGCGGAACATGTCTTTACCGTTTCTGTATTCTGTGACCATGAGCGGCATCAGGCCGGCGCGGAGTCCGACGTTCAGATAGAAGTGTTCCAGACGCAGGGCGTAGTATATTTCGGCATAGACGGTCGTCATGGAGAAATAGGAATAAAAGGCATTCCGCTCCGTGTCGGTCCTGAAAGCCTTTCCGTAGGAGAGTCCCAGACCTCCGGCGATGGCGCAGTTGTGCGACACGGGGTGCTCGTATGCCGCTCCGAGATAACCGGTCGCACCGACGAACGGTTTTTGGGTTGTAGCGCGAGGTTCCGTCTATGGCGTCGTTGTGCCAGTCGAACTTCATCCGCATCAGTGTCACGTCTCCGCTGGCTCTGATTGCTATGGCGGGTTTGAGTCCGGTGCGGGCGAACGGACTTGCAAAGGTCGTCTCGTAAGTCTCCTGTGCCGAGACGGCGAGGGTCGATATGCGGAATGCTGTGAGAATCAATAGCTTTTTTTCATAAACTTCACGTTTTGCGATTCCACAAATATAACATTTGGACTGCGTGCGGCCAAATATTTTCGAGTTATAAAAACGACTATTTTTTTGTGACAGGTATAAATAACGCGGATATGGGACTTTTCAGTATATTTTCGAAAAAAACGGGAGGAACAGAGCCCTGAACAGCAAAAGGCGGAGGCTCAGCACGATAGCATGCAGCTCAGTGCAGGGTTGGAAAAGACCAAGCAAGGCTTTTTCTCCAAACTCTCGCGTGCGGTGGCCGGCCGCTCGAAGGTGGACGAACAGATGCTCGACCAGCCTGGAAGAGATACTCATCACTTCGGACGTGGGCGTGGACACGACCGTGAAAATCATAGAGAGAATCGAGCAGCGCGTAGCCCGCGACAAGTACATGAACTCCTCGGAGTTGCAGGGTATTCTGCGCGAGGAGATAGCCCGCCTGTTGCAGGACAGTGAGCAGCGCCAGACCGTATTCGGCATTCCCGAAAAAGGAGGGCGTGCCGTTCGTGGTGATGGTCGTAGGTGTGAACGGTGCGGGCAAGACCACCACCATCGGCAAACTCGCCGCACAGCTCACGCGCCAAGGCAAAAAGGTATACATAGGCGCAGCCGACACGTTCCGCGCCGCAGCCATAGACCAGTTGCAGGTGTGGGCCGACAGGGCCGGCGCCACCCATGATACGCCAGCAGATGGGGTCCGACCCCGCCAGCGTGGCTTTCGATACGCTCAAATCGGCAGTCGCCAACAAGGCGGATGTGGTGCTCATCGACACGGCCGGACGTCTGCACAACAAGGTCGGCCTTATGAACGAGCTGAGCAAGATACGCAACGTGATGAGCAAGGTGATTGCCGACGCCCCGCACGAAGTGATGCTCGTGCTGGACGGAAGCACCGGACAGAACGCTTTCGAGCAGGCCAAACAGTTCACTCAGGCCACCGATGTCAATTCGCTGGCCATAACCAAGCTCGACGGCACGGCCAAAGGCGGGGTGGTGATAGGCATCAGCGACAAGTTCGGCATTCCGGTGCGGTACATAGGGGTGGGCGAGGGCATCGACCAACTCAAAATATTCGATCGCGTACAGTTCGTGAACGCGCTGTTCGGCGAATGACCCGAATCTTTCGAACCGGAACGGATGAAAGAGCGGATCTTTCTTTCGACTTTGGTTTTACCCATTAGGGGCGGCATGTCCGACATTATGGATGAATACGGAACTGCTTGGCAAATGCTTGATGCGACAGGCGTAAGCGTTTCTTTTTCTTCGGTTCCCTTCCGCCGATTCAATAAGAAGACAATAATCTGTAACGATGAATAAGATAAACATCATAACTCTCGGCTGCTCGAAAAATACGGTCGATTCCGAACACCTCGCGGCACGCGCCCGTGCGGCCGGATATAGAATCGTTTTCGACAGCAACTCCACCAGTGCGAAAAATCGTCGTCATAAACACCTGCGGATTCATCGCCGACGCCAAGCAGGAGAGCATCGACACCATTCTCGAAGCCGCCGAGGCCAAAAAGGCCGGCAGGATAGAGCGCCTGTTCGTATTCGGCTGTCTGAGCGAGCGCTATGCCGACGAGTTGCGGCAGGAGATTCCCGAAGTGGACAGCTTCTTCGGCGCCCGCAGTTTAGACGAAGTACTCGATGCGCTCGGCATTCCCGAAGGCGTATGCTCGGATACGGCGCGTGTGCTCACCACTCCGAAGCATTATGCCTATCTCAAAATCGCCGAAGGGTGCGATAGGCGTTGCGGCTACTGTGCCATTCCGCTCATACGCGGCCCGCACCGCTCGCTGCCCATGGAGACGATAGTGGACGAGGCGCGAAAGCTCGCCGCCTCGGGTGTAAAGGAGCTTATGGTGATAGCTCAGGACACGACCTATTACGGAGTGGACCTGTACGGCAGGCGTGCACTGGCAGACCTTTTTGCGCAAACTGTGCGAAATCGAAGGCATAGAGTGGATTAGGCTGCATTACGCCTATCCGGCACAGTTTCCGCAGGACGTAATCGAGGTGATGCGCAGCGAACCCAAGATATGCAAGTATCTGGACATACCGCTCCAACATATCTCCGACAGCCAGCTCAGGGCCATGAAGCGCTCCATAGACCGCAAGGGTACCGAGGAGCTGATAGAAAGACTGCGCGAGCGTATTCCCGGACTGGCCATCCGCACCACCATGTTAGTGGGCTACCCGGGAGAGACCGAGGAGGATTTCGCGCAGCTTCAAGAGTTCGTGCGCAGTGCCCGTTTCGAGCGTCTGGGCGTGTTTACGTACAGTGAGGAGGAGGGAACCTACTCGGCCCTGAAATTGAAAGACGACGTGCCGGAGTCCGTAAAGCGGCAGAGAGCCGACAGCATCATGGAGATTCAGAGCCGCATCTCGCTGGAATACAATATCTCGCGCATCGGTTCCGTGGAGCGCGTGATTATCGACTCCGAGACGCCGGACGGTTACGTGGCCCGTTCGCAGTACGATTCTCCGGAGGTGGACACGGAAATATCGGTGACGGGCGGCAGGCGGCTCCGCATCGGAAGTTTTCATAATGTCAGGATAACGGCGGCCGACGAATACGACCTTAGCGCGGAACTTATCGAATAAATAAAAGCATTTGTTTTTTCAATGATTTTTCCTATCTTTGCAGTAGGACTCCGGCAGGCCCGCTTCACGTAAACGACTATGACGACAGAGGTTATTATCGAAAATATAAGGCGCAAGGTCGAACGCCTGATGGACGACAACCGCAATCTGTCGGCATCTTTCCGTAAGGCGTGCTCGCAGCGGGACAAAGGCTCAAAGAGGAAAAACCGGCTCCTGAAAGAGCGTATGGCCGACATGCAGCGCAGAATGAATACGCTGGAACTGGCCGAAAGCCTCCGAGGCGGCGGGTCCGACAAGAAAATCGCAAAGGCGCATATCAACCGGCTCATGCGGGAGGTGGATAGGTGCATTGCGCTGCTCGGAAAGACCGAGCAGGCGTAAACGAGAAAGGGGAGAAATAAACTGGTTATGTCCAAATTGCCCATAACGATAAAAATCGCAGGCGGTAGCTATCCGTTCACGCTCGAAGGGGATACGGAGGAGATACGCCGCACGGAAGAGATATACCGCAGGGCCGAAAGAAAGGTGAACGAACTGTTCGCCGAGTATACGAAATCATACAATTTGTTCCCCAAGGACATACTGTCGATGGTAGCGTTTTCGTTATGTATTGACAACATAAAGCAGAGTGCCGAACGCTCGCAGTCGCTTAGCGACGACGCTTTGCGGTTAGCGGAGATAGACAAAAAGTTTAGACGACTTTTTCTCGGCTCTCGAATAAGGAGGCGGGGGCGCGGCTCCCGAGGGGTGTGAGGAGAGTACACCTTGAAAAAAAGACTCCGACAGGGTTCTTGACATGAAATACGGAATTATACCCGCATAGATTCCTTACAGCGTTGCGAAACTTAACATTTTTTTATACATTGGGGCAACGCTCTAATCGTCAAAAACAGGCCTTGACCGTTTTTCGGTGTACCGTTTTTTTAGGTGCCGTTGGACGTTTGCGACGATTCGGAAGCCCCACACTTGACATTTCAGGAGATTCGTCAAACAGGATATAAGGAATCGATTGCGGGTTTTTTTGTTGAAAAAAACTTTATATTAACATATTAACAACGAATGATGACAGGAATAATAGTTATTGTGATATCTTCTCTGGCAGCTGCCGCAGCAGTCGGCGCGGCTACCTACTTCATCGTCCGCAAAAGCACGGATACCAAGTGCAAGGCGATGATAAAGGAGGCCGAAGCCGAAGGGGAGATGATAAAGAAGGAGAAGATTCTCGCAGCCAAAGAGAAGTTCATCCAACTCAAAAGCGAGCACGACCGCTCCGTGAACGAGCGCAACCAGAAAGCTGGCCCAGAGCGAGCAGCGTGCCAAACAACTCGAAAAACTCCTTGCAGCAACAGCAGAGGGAGTTGGAAAGCAAGAACCGCGAGGCGTCCAAGCTCAAAGAGCAGCTCGATACGCAGCTTGCCGGAATGGACCGCAAGAAGGAGGAGATAAACCGTCTGATGAAGGAGCAGAACGCCCGTCTGGAACAGATTAGCGGAATGAGCAGCGAAGAGGCCAAGAACATCCTTATCGAAAACATGAAGGCCGAAGCGAAAGCCGAAGCCGCCGCATTCATCAACGACACGGTTGAGGAGGCCAAGATGAGCGCCGGCAAGGAGGCGAAGCGAATCGTGGTTCAGGCCATTCAGCGCGTAGCCACCGAGACCGCAATCGAGAATGCCGTAACGGTGTTCAACATCGAGAGCGATGAAATCAAGGGCCGCATCATCGGCCGCGAGGGCCGTAACATACGCGCTCTGGAAGCTGCTACGGGCATCGAAATCATCGTGGACGACACTCCGGAGGCCATAATCCTTTCAGGCTTCGATCCGGTCCGCCGCGAGGTTGCACGTCTTGCCCTGCATCAGCTCGTTACCGACGGCCGCATTCACCCTGCCCGTATCGAGGAGGTAGTGGCCAAGGTCCAGAAGCAAATCGAGGAGGAGATTGTCGAAGTCGGCAAACGCACGACAATCGACCTCGGAATACACAACATGCACCCCGAGCTGATACGTCTCATCGGCAAGATGAAGTATCGTTCCTCCTACGGCCAGAATCTGTTGCAGCATGCACGCGAGACGGCCAATCTGTGCGGAATCATGGCTTCGGAGCTGGGCCTGAACGCCAAGAGCGCCCGCCGCGCCGGACTTTTGCACGACATAGGCAAGGTGCCCGACGACGAGCCGGAACTGCCGCACGCAATAATAGGCATGAAGCTGGCCGAGAAATACAAGGAGCGTCCGGAAATATGCAACGCTATCGGAGCTCACCACGACGAGACGGAGATGACCTCGCTTATCGCGCCAATCGTTCAGGTGTGCGACGCCATATCGGGTGCCCGACCCGGAGCGCGGCGCGAAGTGGTGGAGTCGTACATCAAGCGTCTTAAAGAGATGGAGGATATAGCCATGTCCTACCCGGGCGTTATGAAAACCTACGCCATTCAGGCCGGTCGCGAACTGCGCGTAATCGTCGGTGCGGACAAACTCTCCGACCAGCAGGCCGATGAACTCGCACACGACGTGGCCCGCAAGATTCAGGAGGAGATGACCTATCCGGGACAGGTGAAAATTACCGTCATACGTGAGACGAGAGCCGTAAGCTATGCCAAATAGGGATTGAGAAGAATCCCCGACACGAGCACAGCCGCATAAATTCTTATGCGGCTGTGCCGTTTTTATGTTATTGGAAAACGGGTATATATACGTATTTCAAAACAGTTGCGATAGGGTTAATTTTTGCGGTGTGAAAAACCATTTGTTTTTATGAAAAGAATCTTTTATACCATTCTCTTCGCGCTGGCCGTATTTTCGGTTTCGGCTCAGGAGGCTACCTCCGGTGAGTTGGAAAAAGAGGCTCTCGGCGCTCGAATCGGAGAACGGCCGAATCCGCGAGCGGCTCTTTTCCATGCCCAAAGTCTCCGGATTCATAAACATACCTTATGATTATGCAGTCTTGCCGGGCGGCGAAACCTCGTCGAGCAGCTTCAATATAAAACGCGCGAGACTGAAAATCACCGGACAGGTGGCGCGGAAGATAGAGTACTGCATGCAGGCCGATTTCGCCGGCACTCCGAAACTGGTAGACGCATATGTGAAATACAAGTTCAAACCGTGGCTCGGATTTCAGGTCGGACAGTCGAAGACCATCTTCTCGTTGGAAAACAAGGTGTATGTCCCGCTGGTGCTCGAAACCATAGAGTACACCAACTCCTCGAACGCTTTGGCCGGTTCGGCCGACGTGTCGGGCATGAAATCGACGGGACGCGACGTGGGCGTTTCGGCATTCGGCGCCTTTCTGCATCGCGACGGATACGACATATTGGAATACGCCGTGGCCGTATATAACGGTAACGGAATCAATGCCAAGGACAACAACAAGAGCAAGGATTTCGCGGCTGGAATCAATATTAACCCGTGCAAGAGCCTGACGGTGGCCGCATCGGCCTATTTCGGACAGTTCGGCAAGGAGTACTACCACAGAGACCGCTATTCGATTGCCTTGAAATACGAAGATTCGCGCCTGCATTTCCGCACGGAGTATCTTTACGGCAGCACGGGCAGTGCAAACGGAACATTCGAGACTCAGGGCGGATACGCTGTGCTCGGCTACTGGATGCTACCGTGTCTTCGTCCCATTGTGCGTTACGACGTCTTGCAGCGCGACACCGAAAGTGCAGTGCTCCAAAACGAGTATCTTGTGGGTCTGGACTACTGGCCGGTGAAAAAAACATCTGCGTCTGCAAGTCAATTACACCTATACGGACTATTCGAGCATCAACTACAAGAACATGCACAAACTGGCCGTAATGCTTACCGCCGCATTCTGACAACAAAAAAACATCAACATATCATGAAAAAAATTTCTGGCTGAGGATTGGATTATCGTATTTGCCGGAGCATTGATACTCGCGCTGGCAATCATCTTTCCGGCCTACATGCCGACAATGCCCAAAACGCTCGCATCGGCAGCTTCGTGGCTCGATGCCCTTTACATGTTCGCCTTCATTCTCGTACTTACGCTTCTTACTTCGGCTCTGCTGCGACGCCCTGTAAAGGGCATATTCCTGTCGCTTCTGGGCATCTTCCTGCTGGCTCTGGCGGCACAGGCCGTGGCTTCGATTCCGGTAATCAAGGAGCTGGGATTCGAATCGGTATTCTTTTCGGTGATTTTCGGTCTGCTCATCAGCAACTGCGCAAAGGTTCCCGAATGGCTCAAACCGGCTATACAGAGCGAATTTTACATCAAGATAGGCATCATCTGTCTGGGAAGTACGATTCTTTTCGGCGAGGTGCTCAAATCGGGCGCTTACGGTCTGGCGCAATCGCTCATCGTCGTGTTCTCGGTATGGTATTTCGCCTACTGGGTTTCGCGCCGCATGAAGGTCGATGACGAGATGGCTACCATGCTGGCAAGCTCCGTATCCATTTGCGGCGTGTCGGCGGCAATCGCTACGTGCGGAGTGATTCAGGGCGACAACAAAAAACTCTCATACGTGATTTCGCTGGTGCTGGTATGCGCCATACCGATGATGTACCTCATGCCGTGGCTGGCGGAAGTCATGGGCCTCAGCGAGGAGGTCGCAGGCGCATGGATGGGCGGAACGATAGATACGACCGGCGCCGTCGTGGCATCCGGTTCGCTTATCGGCGAGACCGCTGCGCAAACGGCCGTTATCGTCAAGTCTTCGCAAAACGTCCTGCTCGGCGTCGCTGCATTCATAATCTCGCTCATCTGGTCGTACAAAGGCGGAAACGGCGTGCAGAAACCCACTCTGGGCGTTATCTGGGACCGATTCCCGAAATTCGTCGTGGGATTCATTCTGGCTTCGCTCGTTTTCAGCTTCTGCTTCGATATGGAAACGGCAAAGGCGATAGGCAAAACCACCAAGGGATTGAGCAACACCCTGTTCAGCGTGGCTTTCGTCTGCATCGGTCTGGAAACGCGCTTCAAGGATATTTTCTCGCGTGAAAACCGCAAGCCGCTCTATGCGTTCCTTACCGCGCAGACGTTCAATATCGTCGTGACGCTCATTATAGCATACGTGATGTTCGGCATCCTGAAACCGATGCTGGGCTAAGACGGAATATTTTTTTACTTCTCCAAATAAAAGGCCTGTATTCGAAATGCGAATACAGGCCTTTTTTTCGTTGGGTGGGCAGGACTGCCGATTTACTTTTTCAGGTCGTAAAAAAACAGCGTTTGGGCGAATATACCTTGCCCTCGGCAGCCATCTGTTTGATGAGTTTGCTTACCGCGTCTTTGTCCATGCCGGTCGCGAGTGCAATGTCGCCCGGGCGCATGGCTCCTTTCTGCTCCAATGCTTCGATGATTTTCTGTTCCATAGCAAGTTGTTATTAGCGATAGCAAAGTTAATGTATGCAGTGGAAAAACAAAAAAGCGGACGGTTTTTTTACCGTCCGCTGCAAAAAGTCCTGCCCGAGGGCGGACTTTATTTAACTTTCTTAACTATTGCTTCGAATGCCTTCGGGTGATTCATGGCAAGGTCGGCCAGAACCTTACGGTTCAGATTGATACCTTTTGCGTTGAGCTTTCCCATGAATTCCGAATAAGTCATACCGTGCATGCGGGCAGCGGCGTTGATACGCTGAATCCACAGGCTGCGGAAATTCCTCTTTTTGTTCTTGCGGTCTCTGTATGCGAATTGAAGACCTTTTTTTCGACGGTGTTTTTGGCGACCGTCCATACGTTTCCCCTTGAACCAAAGTTGCCTTTGGCAAGTTTTAAAACTTTTTTTCTGCGCGCTCTCGAAGCGACCGCATTTACTGATCTTGGCATAATCGTTAAAGTTTTACGAGTTGTTAGCGGTTTGATTCTCTCAAACTCTTCGGGGCTAATCGACTCTTAATTAAACATTTGTTTAAGCAAGCCTACTTAACTAAAAGGAGCTTGATTTTTGGCCTCGTCGGCCGATGAAACCAATCCCGAATAGGTCAGGTTTCTTTTTTTGGTTTGATTGTTTTCTTTGTCAGGATGTGCGACTTAAAGGCGTGTTTCCTTTTAATCTTTCCTGTCCCTGTGAAGTCGAATCTCTTCTTCGCAGCGGAATTTGTTTTTCAATTTTCGGCATTGTCTATAAATAGTTAAAGAAGTTAAACAGCCTGCAAATATAAAAAAAATCTGTCAATCGTACAAAGCCCGCGCACTCTTCGCTATTCTTCCGCATCGCCCAAAGCCGAGTTGTAGGGTTTGAGCACTCCGCGTTTGGAGCTTCGCATGAATCCGATGATTTCGTCGCGTATGGGTGTCGGCGCGAAGTTGTCCTCCACTATGTCGCATGCGCGGCCGTATCCGTATCCGCTTTTGGGAAAAGCACGCGGAATATCTCCTGTATTTCGGATATTTGCTCCGAGGTGAATCCTCTGCGGCGGAGCCCTATGAAGTTGGCGCCCACGAACGAGAGAGGGTTGCGTGCCGCCTTGACGAACGGAGGAACGTCGCTTGCCCACCAGCGAACCGCCGCTCACCATGGCGTGAGTCCGATTCTGACGAATTGGTGAACTGCCGAATGTCCGCCCAGAATGGCCCAGTCGGCGACTTCGACCTCTCCTGCAAGCGATACGGCATTGACGATTACGCAGTGGTTGCCCACGATACAGTCGTGCGCCACGTGTGCATAGGCCATTATCAGGTTGTTGCTTCCGATTACGGTCTTGCCCTTTGCGGCGGTTCCGCGGCTTATGGTGACGCATTCGCGTATGTCGTTGTAGTCGCCCATCTCGACTGTGGTGTATTCGCCCTTGAATTTGAGGTCCTGCGGTTGTCCGGCTATCACCGCGCCCGAGTGGATGCGGCATCCCTTGCCCATGCGTGCTCCGTCCAGAATCACGGCATGTGGCCCTATCCAACAGTCGTCTCCTATGACTACATCCGATGATATGTAGGCGAACGGTTCCACTGTTACACGCTCCCCCTAATTTGGCATAGGGATGTACGTAAGCGAGATTGCTGATCATGATGTACTGATTTATTTAGGTTTTAGGTTATTTCTTGGATGGTATCACCTGCGCCATGAGCATCGCTTCGGTGACGAGTTTGCTGCCGACGAAAGCCTTGGCCTCCATGACCACGATGCCGCGCCTGATAGGTTCTGCCAGTCGCAGTTCGAATTGGAGCGTATCGCCCGGGACGACCTTGTTCTTGAATTTCACGCCGTCGATTTTTCATGAAATAGGTGGAGTACGACAGGCTGCGGTCGAGTCCGTGCAACGCCATAATTCCTCCGCACTGCGCCATGGCCTCGATAATGAGCACGCCCGGCATTACCGGCTCGTCGGGGAAGTGTCCCGTGAAGAACGGTTCGTTCATCGTCACGTTCTTGATTCCGGCTATGCTGTTTTCGTCCACGTGTATGATTTTGTCCACGAGCAGGAACGGCGGACGGTGCGGGAGCATCGACTTGATATCGTTTATGTCGTAGACCGGTGCGACGTTGGGGTCGTACTGGCATTGTGGCCTGTTGCTACCGCAGTGTATAGTCTTGCGCAGAAGTTTCATCATTTCGGTATTGGCCTTGTGCCCGGGGCGCACGGCGAAGACCTTGCCCTTTATTCTGACACCGAGGAGCGCGAAGTCGCCCAGCATGTCGAGCAGTTTGTGACGGGCGGGTTCGTTTACGAAACGGGTGGTTATGTTGTTCAGGAATCCTTCGTGAATCTCGATGTCGGGTTTGCCGAAAGTGCTGCGCAGTTTGGCGAGCTCCTGTTCGGACGGATTCTTCTCCACGACCACGATGGCATTTTCCACATCGCCGCCCTTTATGAGATTGTGCTCGATGAGCGGCAGAATCTCATGCAGGAACACGAATGTGCGGCAGGGAGCTATATCGTCCTTGAACGAATCCTTGGCCGCGGAAAAAGTGGCGTATTGATTGCCGAGAACCTTGCTGTTGTAGTCGATGTGCAGCGACACGCTGAATTCGTCGTCCGGATAGATTTCCAGTTCGACGCCCTTGTCCTCGATTTTGTAGGAGATTTTGTCGCTGACCTTGTAGTACTGTATTTCGGCATTCTGCTCTATCAGACCCGTGCTGTCGATAGCCTGCGCATAGTCGCGTGCGGAGCCGTCCAGAATGGGCACTTCGGGTCCGTCGAGTTCGATTACGGCGTTGTCCACGCCGCAGGTCCACAAGGCTGCCAGAATATGTTCGACGGTGGTTATCTTTACGCCGTCCTTCTCTATGGTGGTGCTTCTCGCAGTGTCTGTAACGTAGTCGCTCAAAAGCCGGAATTTCGGGCGCCGACTCCAAGTCAGTGCGTTTGAATACCAATCCGTGATCCTCTTCGGCCGGCCGGACGGTCATGTTTATTTTCAAACCCGTATGCAACCCTCTGCCCGAGAAAGAAATGGGGGCCGCAAGCGTTTTTCTGTTTATTGGACATGATTCGCTGTGGTGTAAAAATTTGCCGACAAATATACTAATATTTTTTAAGAAGTCGTATTTTTTTGCAACAATTTTTGAAACAGCCCCATGACCGGTAAAGACAGAAACGGCGCCGCAAGACCGCAGAGGTTGCGCCTGCCATACATGAAGAGACGGACGAACGCCGCCGCATGGACTTACGACCACAGAGTGGGGGTGAGCGTTACCATCATCGTCTATCTTCTGCTGGCCATCGCTTTCGTGGGGGGTAAGATAATGATAAGGAACAGCCGGCCGAACAATATGTTCATGGTTGATTTGCAGACCCTCGAAGATTTGGCCCGCGAGCAGCAGCGCCTCGAACAGGAGGTCAAGATGCGCCAAAGCATGGGCGAGAGTTACGAGCAGGTGCTCAACCGCATAAGCAACGAGAATGCCGAACGTGCCGAGAACCGGCCGCAGGGTCTGAGCGGCGAGATGGCCCAGCAGGTGGCTTCCGACGAGCGGGCAATCGCCGACAAGATGCGTGCCAACAGAGAAATCTACGAGCAGGGCGAGCGCGAAATCGCCGACATGTGGGCCTCGAAAGGCAAGAACGGCGCCGAGGACAGCAAGCATGAGGATTCGAGGGCCGAGGGAACCGTTACGGTCTCCTATTCGCTTGTGAACCCGCTGCGACACTCCGTCCATTTGGAAGTTCCAGCTTACAGGTGCCGCAGGGGCGGAACCGTCGTGGTGAACATTACTGTGAACCGTAACGGCAACGTGGTCTCGGCATCGGTGGACAAAGGGCTCTCGGAGACGGACGAGTGCATGCAGCAGACGGCCGTCGGGGCTGCACGCAGTTCGCGTTTCGACATAAACACCTCGGCGCCCGAACGTCATAGCGGTACGATAACATACGTTTTCGTCGCTCAATGACGATATTTCCGGCATCCGGATTGCATTGTTCTCGACGACCGAGGACGGAAAAGTTTCAAGTGAAAATGTTTCCGGAGAATTGTCCGGAACAAATTAATTCGTAATTTTGCCGCATGACGACCGATTCATTTTTGGCCTATGAACATTAGTATCCCTTCTGCTCGTATTCTCCATTCTGATATTTTTTTGAGCGTGCTCGCCGGACGCGCCGGCGCCAAGTTCGGAATACCCACGTTGCTGCTGTTTCTCGGCGTGGGCATGCTTTTCGGCTCGGACGGCCTCGGCATACAGTTCGACAATGCGCTGGTTGCGCAGACAGTCGGTATGCTCGCCCTGAGCATCATCCTGTTTTCGGGCGGTATGGACACCAAGTTCTCCGAAATCAAGCCTGTGCTCGCCCCGGGTCTCGTCCTTTCGACCGCCGGCGTGGTTCTGACCGCGTTGTGCGTGGGCGGATTCATATATCTGGTGTGCGGCTGGTTGGGATTCCGCATGTCGTTCATGGAGTCGTTCCTCATGGGTTCGGTCATGTCTTCCACCGATTCGGCTTCCGTATTCTCGATTCTGCGCTCCAAGAAGCAGGGACTTAAAAAAACAATCTGCGGCCGCTGCTCGAACTCGAAAGCGGAAGTAACGACCCGATGGCATATCTTCTGACCATAATACTTTTTGCAGGTCATAACCCACGGACAGAGTGCCGGTTTTATGAAAATCGCCGGCATGTTCGTAATGCAGATGGGCATCGGCGCCGCTTCGGGCTATCTGTTGGGTCGCGGCATAGTGTGGGTAATCAATCACATAGGAGTGGCCAATCAGGCGCTTTATTCCGTGCTCATCGTCTCGTGCGTATTCTTCGTGTTCTCGCTTACCGACATGCTGGGTGGCAACGGCTATCTGGCCGTATATCTGGCCGGCCTTGTGGTGGGCAACAAGAAAATCGCGGCCAAACGCAGCGTTTCGACATTCATGGACGGCATTACGTGGCTCTCGCAGATAGTGATGTTCCTTACGCTCGGACTGCTTGTCAATCCGAGCCAGCTTATAGTTTCGAGCACCATGGGCATGGGACTTTTTAGTCGGCGTGTTCATGATGCTGGTGGCGCGTCCCGTCGTGGTGCTGCTGTGTATGTGGCCGTTCAAAAAACAGTTCCCGCTGCGGGCCATGATTTATGCGTGCTGGGTGGGACTGCGCGGCGCCGTGCCGATAATTTTCGCCACCTATCCTCTGGTGGCTGTGACCGACGGGTTCGATCCGGTGGTGGCGCAGATGATTTTCAACGTCGTGTTCTTCATAACGATTCTCTCGCTGGCAATACAGGGTTCCACCGTGAGCTGGTTCGCGTCTCTGCTGCATCTTTCGGAACAGATGCCCGAGGAGCCGTTCGGCGTGGAGCTGCCCGATAAAATCAAGGCCAGACTGTCGGAAATCGCCGTAAAGGACCATCTTCTCCTCGGCGGCAATACGCTTAAAGACATACGGATGCCTCAGAATACGCTCGTGGTGATGGTGCACAGGGGAAAAGACTATTTCATTCCGCGCGGAGACACCGAGGCTGCGCAAGGGAGACTGCCTGCTCGTCATCTCGGACGACGATGCGGAACTGCTCGGCGAGGTACAGACTCTGGGGTTGGACAAATCTTAGGCGGACGATGAAAAAAATCGCACTTTTGCTTCTTGCCATGCTCTCGATGCCGAGAGTGCATTCGCAGCAGTTGCTGTGGGGCGTAGGTTTCGATACACGATTCGACAATCGCGAATATTCGGGCAGCTCGCTGGCCACTTCGCAGACACTCTTCTCTTCGCGCCTTTCGCCCACAATCGGATTGGAGTGGAGCAAGGGCAGCAGCATCGTGGCCGGTGCCGATTTGCGGCTCGATTTCGGTGCGGCTCGGCAGTTCGACACTCCGCCGCAAGTCGTGATGTATTACAACTACGACTCGCCGAAGTACAAGGCGGTGGCGGGAGTGTTTCCGCGCACGAAAATGGCGGGAGACTACTCTTCGGCCTTTTTCAGCGATTCGGTGCGCTTCTACGACAATAACATAGAAGGTTTCCTTCTGCAATATGCCGGACGCAGCGGTAATGTGGAACTGGGCTTGGACTGGGACGGAATGTACTCGAAGGAGCGCAGGGAGAGTTTCCGCATATTTTCGGCCGGCGTCGGCCGCCTCGGCTCTTTTTACGGAGGCTACGCATTTTCCATGTATCACTTGGCCAGTCTGTTTCGATGTGCACGGGGTGGTGGACTACATGATTTTCAATCCTTACGTCGGATTCGACTTCACGTCCATCGTACCGGTGAGCAGGTTCACTCTAAGGGCCGGATGGTTGCAGTCGTTCCAGCGCGACAGGGTCGCCGAGGGCAAATTCGTTTTCCCTTACGGCGGGATTATAGACTTCGTGTTGGAGAACTGGGGTTTCGGCATTTCCAACACCCTGTACATGGGAGATGACCAGATGCCGTACTATAACCGCTATTCGTCCAGACTCTATACGGGCAATCCGTTTTTCCGCACCGATTCCGGCTTTTACAACCGCACGGAACTCTACTGGAACATGTCTCCGAAAATCAGGGAGCGCTACGGCATAGATTTGCACGTCGGCGTGATTCTGCATTACGACGGCCGAGTGGTGGCTTCGCAGCAGGTGGCGCAGCTGTCTATACTGCTCGACAGGGGGCTTTTCTCCGCCCGAAAATAATCGGCCCGAATTTGACGTTAGCATATTTATCATTATCTTGCAGTGCGATTGATTGTTCGTCGCACGCTATGAAAATATTTCGGAAGGAGGGTTTATGAAACGTTTGATAATGCTCATGGCAGTATTCTTCGCGTTGGTCCGTGTCTCGGCGCAAAATGTCGCCGTCGGGGAGCGGGCTCCGGAACTCAGGGCCAGACAGTGGCTCACCGACGTTCCGAAAGAGGGCCGGAAGCTGACGCTGATAGAGTTCTTCTCGTCGGCCAATCCTGTGTGCGTCGCGCGGTTGCAGGTGCTGGATACCATTGCCTCGGAGAATGCCGACCGCATGAGGGTCATCCTTGTCGTAAAGGAAAATATCGAGGAGCTGACCGACCTGTCGAAGGCCGGATACAGCGTGGCTCTGGATTCCGATTTGAGGATTTTCAAGACATTCGGCATACGGTTCGTGCCCAGCGGCTTGATAGTGGATGCGAAGGGCAGGGTGCTGTGGACCGGCAACACTTCCTTCATAAACGGGAAAACTGTAAAACAATGGATATACGATGGCTCTGACGAAAATAGACCATTACGAAGATGAACACCGTCATCATCACGATGACAGTGCACTGAGCGTTACGGCCGGTGTGGAACAGCAGCCGGTCGTCAATCCGCACTTCGTGCGCAAAAGACGGCCTAAACTGTCTGCCGACGATTACGTGGCCGGTATTCTGGCCGGCAACACTACCGTTCTCTCGCAGGCCATAACGCTTGTGGAGAGCAACAATCCGGAGCATTACGCACAGGCGCAGGAGATAATCGAACGCTGCCTGCCGCATGCGGGCCGTTCGGTGAGAATCGGCATTACGGGGGTGCCGGGTGCCGGCAAATCGACGTTTATAGAGGCTGTGGGCGGAATGGTTACGGGCATGGGGCACAAACTCGCCGTGCTGGCCATAGACCCCAGTTCGGAACGCAGCGGCGGCTCGATACTGGGCGACAAGACGCGCATGGAGAGCATCTCGGCCAATCCCGACGTTTTCATACGTCCTTCCCCGTCGGCAGGGTCGCTCGGCGGCGTGGCACGCAAGAGCCGCGAGACGATAGTACTCTGCGAGGCAGCCGGCTTCGACGTCGTCTTCATCGAGACGGTCGGAGTGGGGCAGAGTGAAACGGCCGTACACTCGATGGTGGACATGTTCATGCTGTTGCAGATTTCGGGAGCCGGCGACGAGTTGCAGGGTATAAAGCGCGGCATAATGGAGATGGCCGACATGGTGGTCATCACCAAGGCCGAAGGCGACAACATCCACAGGGCCGAACTTGCTCAGCGACAGTTCCAGAACGCTCTGATGCTGTTCCCGACACCGGAATCCGAATGGCGCCCGCAGGTATTCACCTGCTCTTCGGTAGAGGGCACGGGCCTTGCGGAGGTATGGCATGGCGTCGAGGAGTATCTGGCGTTCATCAAGGCCAACGGCTATTACCAGCGGCATCGCAACAAACAGAATCAATACTGGATGTACGAAAGCATAAACGAGGCGCTTCGCAACAGTTTTTTTACCAGAATCCGCGAATCGAGGCCGCCTTGCAGCAGTACAGACAGGAGGTGCTCGAAGACCGTCTCAGTTCGTTCGTCGCCGCAAAACGGCTTCTGGACATGTATTTCGAGAAGCGGTAGGAACGAAATTTATTTTCGACCGGCTCTGCGCACGCGATGCGGCGCGACGGATGCCGCACATTTTTCACGCACACCGGCCTGTCCGATGTGGTTTTCCTGTTTTTTGCAGCATGTGCCCGGGTTTGTGCTGAATGTGCTTTGTCTGCTGCGGCGAAGTGCCTTTCATTCTTTTTGGCAAAGACAATCATACTGTGTCGTACTCTGCGGAAACATGGATTGCGAGGATGCTTCACGCGAGCCGTGAGAGATACGTTGATGTGTGCGGCTCTCTCGTAATTGCAAACGGTCCGGGATGTTTTCGCGAGTGCTACTCTTGCAGAAGTTTATCCACCAGCAGCGGGGTGCCCTCTGCGGAACGCTGCCTGATATGCGTAATGGGGTTGCGCACCAGCGAGATGTCGGGAGTACCCGGGTCTACGACGTATATGGGCACCTCCGGCCGCGTGTAACCGAGCAGCGAGGCGGCGGGATAGACGGCCAGAGACGAACCTATGATGATGAATATGTCGGCCTTGCGGGTTATTTCGACCGCCCGCTCGAACATCGGGACCGGCTCGCCGAAAAACACTATGTGCGGTCTGAGAAGGCTGCCGTCTTCGGCTCTTGCGTCGAGCATCTGCCGCCACCCTTCTATTGGGTAGACTGCCTCGGGATTGATTGAACTGCGCAGCTTTCTGAGTTCGCCGTGCAGGTGCAGTACGCGGCTGCTTCCGGCGCGTTCGTGCAAATCGTCCACGTTCTGCGTGATTATGTCCGTATCGAACTTTTCTTCTAACCGTACCAATGCCATGTGTCCGGCATTTGGCCGTGCCGCGAGCATTTCACGGCGCCGCATGTTGTAAAACTCTATGACCGTTTCCCGATTGGCGGCCAGAGCCTGCGGCGTGCAGACGTCCTCGATTCTGTACGAAGCCCACAATCCGTCCGAGTTGCGGAATGTGGCCAGCCCGCTGTCTGCGCTTACTCCTGCGCCAGTGAACACCACCGCCTTTTTCATGATTGGAACAATCCGAGTTCGTTGAGGAAAATCAGCACTATGGCAATCGGTGCGATGAATTTCAGAAAGAACATGTAAAGGCCGATTGCCTTGAAACGCAGCGAACCGTGATTCCCGAGTTCGTCCTCGACGGCCTTGCGCCCCATTACCCAGCCGGCGAATATGCAGACCATGAACGCTCCTAACGGCATCAGAATCTTGGCCGTCAGAAAATCGCTGGCGTCGAATATGTTCATTCCGCAGACGGTGTATCCGCTCCATCGCCCGAGCGAAAGCGAACAGACGGCTGCGAACAGACATCCGGTCGCAGTTACCGCGAGTGCGCCGATGCGGCGCGAGGTCTTGAACTTTTCGCAGACGAATGCCGTGATTACTTCGTGCAGCGAGATTATGGAGGTGAGTGCGGCGAGTGCGAGCAGTATGAAGAATACGAATGCCCACAGACCGCCCAGCGGCAGTTGTGCGAAGATGTTGGGAAGCGTCACGAATACGAGCGTCGGCCCGAGCGTCGGTTCGATGCCGAAGCTGAACACGGCGGGAAATATCATTACACCCGAGAGTATTGCGACCAGCGTGTCGAGCATCGTTACGGAGAGAGCGCTGGTGCGCAGGTTGTCTTTTCCGGAGAAGTATGACGCATAGGTAATCATACATGCACAGCCCAGCGACAGGGAAAAGAATGCCTGCCCCATGGCGCTGAGAATCACCGACGAATTTATCTTGGAGAAGTCCGGCCACAGCAAAAAACGCAGCCCTTCTTCGGCCCCGGGCAGCAGAAGCGAACGGATACATAGCGCCAAGAGTATGAGGAACAGGGCAGGCATCAGAATCTTGGACGAGCGCTCTATACCCTTCTTGATTCCGGAGACTATTATTATATGCGTAATGACCATTAAAAGCACGGTCCACATAATAGGCCTTACGGGGTCTGAAATGAACTGCGCAAATTCGGCCGTGAACATTTCGGAGGTCTTGTCCGCCAGACCGCCTGCGGCCGCCTGATATATGTATTCGAGCGTCCAGCCGGCCACAACGGAGTAAAAGCCGATGATAATCATCGAGGTCACCACTCCCCATCGCGCCGATTACGCCCCACGCCTTTTTGCCCGAGAGTTTCTCGAAAGCCTGCACGGCATTCGATCCGCTTCGGCGGCCTATCATGAATTCAGTCATCATGAGGGGCAGACCGAGCCCCAGAACGCAAAGAAGATATACTATGAGGAATGCACCGCCTCCGCCCGAACCGGCTTCGTAGGAAATCGCCATATATTGCCCAGCCCGACCGCGCTGCCGACCGAAGCGAGGATTATTCCGAGTTTGCTGCCGAAAGTGGCTCTTTTGGTTTCTGCCATGATAATAATTGAAAACGCACCGGAATGCAAAAAGTATCCAACAAAAAGCGAGATATGCAATATCTTCCGGCGGCAATCAATCGGTAAAACCGAAAGTGGTTGCGGTGCGGAACCGAAAAAAAATAAGGCGGAAAATTGTGAAAAATCCGATAATGTCTTATCTTTGCACACCCTTACGCATCTGTCTTGCAGGGCTTGCGTAGGAGGTAATGCGGAATTGAGCTATGGTGTAATGGTAACACAGCAGATTTTGGTTCTGTCGTTTTGGGTTCGAGTCCCGATAGCTCAACGTTTTATGTAAGGCGGTTTTCGAAAGAAAGCCGCCTTTTTTTTGCGGCAGCAAAAAAAGCCTCCTTTGCGGAGGCTTTTCTTAAACTGAAAAATAGATGATAAGGTCATTCGGCGCTTTTCTTCGGCTCCGTATTTTGCGCGGTGCTGCCGGATTTGTCCGCAGTTGCGGGTTGCGGGCGCCGGTCCGCGTTTTGGTCGCAATGGGTGGCACCGTCGATTTTTCCGGTCAGAAAATCTAAGGTCTCCATATCCTCGCGATTGTCAGGGTGCGTATCCCGTCCGATTCTACTTTTGTCCATCGATGACTTCGCTTTTTTTGTTTTTGCCGCTCCCCGAATAGATTCCGGCTACAATCCAGAGCACTATCACCGCACCGAAAAATGCTGTCAGCAACGTTCCGATAGCCTTGACCGGAACAAGGCCTATTATCGAGATGAACCAGCCGCCGAGCAGCGCTCCGGCCGCTCCGGCTATCAGATTGACAACGAGCGAGGGCTTTGCCGCCGCCGAAACCATATGCGCGATGAATCCCGCTACGAGTCCGATTAAAATATACCACACCAGATACATGACTGTAAAATTTACCTGTTCGAATTCTGACTGTGCAAATATCGTTCCCGTTTTCCGTTCGCAGAAGGACGCGATTCCCATAAAACCGCTCCGCAGGCTGTCGTTTTGCCAGCGCGGCAGATTTCATTTTCTGACGATTTCTCGCATCCAATATGCCGGAATGTGTCTTTATCGGAATCTTTCAATCCAACGGTAATCATCTCCTTTTGTGCTCCATTGAAATTTCCACATATCTCCGTTATTTTCATTGATTAGATAGTATTGATACATACTCGTTAATGGTTGAATAGAAAAAAATACATTCTTCATTGTTGGAAACTAATTCACGTTCATTGATAGGTATACACATCAAGTTATCTAAATCCTGCGAACTATACTGTACTTGCCATAATTTGCCATTATAAGAATCCAGTAATATAAATGTCCACATGTTTTTTGTAGCGAACATTTGAAATCTATTCGTCCATTTTGAACTCTCGGCTGGAAAAGCAAGAGAGTATCTATTAATGGGTGCGGCAAACATATAATCTTCGCCTTTTACACTGAATTGAACTTGCCAGTTTTTACCTGTATATGTGTCAAGCATGATAAATGTCCACATATTTTGCGTTTCATAAAGACAGAATCGCCCTGCTGCATCTCCTAATATTTCTCGGGCACTGCAAATCATCCAAGACTGACCGTCATCTTGAATTTGTTGTACCTCTCCTGTTTTTGTATTTAGTCTGAGTTGGTTGTGATAATTTTTTGTTTTATACATTTTGTAGGCCGAATAGTTTTGTGCACACAAAATCAAAGACGCGCTTACAAAAAGCAGTACAAGTGTTAATCGTTTCATAATTAAAGTAGTTTTTGTATCCCCCAGGCTGCCACAGGAATATTTATAAAAAAATAACAAGAAGCGTGGAGCTGCGATGCTACGTCTTAGTTGAAGGTCGTAGGAAACCTGATGAGCAGATGTAACAAAGCAGTCCACGCTATAAGCGTGGGAACCACTATGCTATCCTTGCTCATTTGAAAATTTCCTACATTTATAAAGTAAGATTTGAGAATAAAAAAACAAGAGCTAATTAAATGAAGATAAATTTGCGTTATATCAGTATATTATAAGGATTATTATATTTTCACTTGGTTGCGTCCTTTGCAGTTGCTTGGTTCTTTTTTTCTGCGTATTTTTGTTTCTTATTTGTTCCTTGATTCGGATTATTCTTTCTACATTTGCGGCAGGAAAAAAACGTGCAAAAAAAGTAAGAATTATGCCCCGAGTAAAGAAACCCGCGAAAGTCAAAAGAGCCGATCCGTCTTCGGATGAAGGAATTGTCCGACGGCAGCAAGAGCCTGTATCTCGATATATACCGCAACGGCAAACGGTCGTATGAATATCTGAAGATGTACATCATCCCTGAAACAGACGATAATACCCGCAAACGTAATGCAGCGACCATGACGGCGGCTAATACGATCAAGTCTCGGCGCATCATCGAACTGACCAACGGTGAAGCGGGAATCAAGCGTGCCGACGACAAGGAAGCGGTGTTACTGTTAGACTGGATGAATACTTATATGGAAAACCAGCAGAAACGCGGCAAAAAGGACGGACACCAGATTAAGGTCGCCATCCAGATACTGAAAGACTATGCAGGGGAACGGGTAGTGATGGAACAGGTGGACAAAACCTTTTGTCAGGGATATATCGACTACCTTTTGACAGAATACCGCCCGCAAGGAAAGCCGGTTTCGAAATTCACGGCGCAGAACTATTATCGGGTACTGAACGGAGCGTTGAACGCCGCTGTCCGTGCCGACGTAATCAAACTGAATCCGTTTACGAAAATCGGCAATTCGGACAAGATACACCGTCCCGAAAGCAAACGTGAGTATATGACCATCGAGGAACTTCGGGCATTGATCGCTACTCCGATGAAGAACGAAGCGGTAAAACAGGCTTATCTGTTCTCCTGCTTCTGCGGACTGCGGATAAGCGATATAATAGGCCTGAAATGGGGAAACGTCTATGCGGATAACGGACAGTATCGGCTGGAGGTCGTGATGCAGAAGACGAAAGAACCGATTTATCTGCCGCTTTCGCCCGAAGCGCTGCGGTGGATGCCTGAACGGGGAGACAAGTCGGCGGAGGATGCAGTGTTCGACCTGCCCTCTACGACGCATATCAACATCCTGCTCAAGCCATGGGCGAAAGCGGCGGGTATCGACAAGCGGTTTTCATTTCATACCGCGAGGCATACGTTCGCCACGATGATGCTGACGCTCGGCGCAGACTTATACACGACCTCGAAATTGCTCGGCCATACGGATGTGAAGATGACGCAGGTTTATGCCAAAATCGTCAATCGCAAGAAAGACGAGGCGGTGAATCTCGTGAATGGATTGTTCGACTGAAACGTTCAGAAATCGGTTTACTTTACTACGGGGGCGTATAGGAGAAAAAGAAAATAAACCTTTTTGCGGACTGAATATATAGCCCTGAATAAAGCCGACAAATACGGTGGTAAGTCGCATGAATACATCCGGGAAGAAATGAATAGATTTCCGCTATAAGAGATGTTCTTCGTATTTCCTATTCATACTGAGTACCTATTGGAGAACAACCATTGGTAGGATATGTCGCCTCGCAATATGACGGCTATAATGGGAGCGTTTCACGACTGCGCAGGGATTATTCGCCGACTCCACCCTCCTATACAGATAACTTTCAAAAATTGCGCTGTAATTTCTTTTCTTATTTCCCTTTTCTCGTTCAAATATCTGCAGGCGATAAATGATTGTTGATAGGCATGAGAATATCCCCTCTGTTCATTTGTTTTGCCAAATCCAAACAGCCCATTATCGGACAACCATACCGCCTCTGCTTGCAGATTGAATGGTAGCTATCCCGACGGCGAAAGCCCTGCGGGGTATTAGGCTCCCCAAAAAAGATTGCAGTGGACAACGGGCAAGCCCGAATGAAAACAGCTTCGGCAAACGCTTTATGCTAGGAGTGAAGTCAACCAGTGAATATTATCCGATAAAATATCACAAAAATAATGTCAGAGTAAGGCTAAATAGGCTATTATCAACTCTCAACTTCAATAAAATACCCCCAAGCTATTTTTTTATCTGTACTAACAATATAGACATATCATTCAATATAGTTTGAGCTATATTTAGGCAAGAAGGCATTAGTTGTAATAATTTTATTTGTAATAATAGTGTTAGTAATAACAATATTTCGTACCTTTGCAATTGAATAACATTTGAAAATTATGGAAAAACAAGCCTTTTATATTCGGCGTCGCAACATCGGGCGATAACTTTACCGACCGGGAGAAAGAGACAGAGCGCCTGCTTCTGAATTTCCGGCACGGCGTGAACACTGTGCTGATCTCACCTCGCCGTTGGGGGCAAGACCTCATTAGTACAGAAAGCGTGTCGTTTGGCTCAATCCGATAAACTGAAAGTCGTGTATCTCGATATTTTCTCATGTCGCAGTGATAGGAATTTTTATGATGCATTTGCCGCTGCTGTCCTCAAACAAACCTCTTCCAAGTTGGATGAGTGGTTGGAAAATGCCAAACTGTTTCTTTTCGCGAATCAGTCCTAAAAAATCTCGCTGGGACCCGATCCGATGACCGATTTTTTTCTATTTCGCTCGAAATGAATCCCAAAAGCAACGATGTTGATGAGATTTTGCAACTCCCCGAAAAAATAGCACAGCGGAAAGGTTGCAACATCGTCGTTTGTATCGACGAATTCCAGCAGATTGCCGAGTTCAAGGATTCCAAGACATTTCAGAAACGACTGCGCACTGTGTGGCAATTACAAAAGTCGGTATCCTATTGTCTGTTCGGCAGTAAGAAACATTTGATGAATGAACTGTTCGAGAAAAAGAGCCTGCCGTTTTATAAGTTCGGCGATGCCATTTATTTACAGAAGATAGGAACAGCGGATTGGATCGACTACATTTGCGGCCGTTTTGAGGCTACGGGCAAACACATCTCGAAAGAGCTGGCCGAAAAGATTTGTCAAAGGGTGGATAATCACTCTTCGTATGTGCAGCAGTTGGCATGGCTGGTATGGATTCATACGGACAAGATTGCTACGGAACAGGATTTTGAGGCCGCATATCAAGATATTATCGACCAGAATACCCCATTGTTTGAAAAACAGACAGAGAGCCTTACTACGTATCAGATGAATTTTCTGCGAGCTGTCATCGACGGGGTGCATAGTGAATTTACTACACAAGAGGTTTTACAAAAATACCAACTCGGTTCGTCTGCAAATGTAAGTATCGTAAAGAGGGCGTTGGTCAAAAAGGAGCTCATAGAGATCGAAAAACGACAGGTGGTTATTCCCGATCCTGTGATGGCGGTATGGTTGAAACGGGAGCTAAAAATGTGATAGGTCGAAAGCCTGAGAGTGATTATGAAATGCGGATACATGATTATGAAACATTATTTCATTCTATTGTTAAGCTGTTTACTTGCTTGTCATTCGATAGTTGCAGCAGAACGATGGGCCATTATTGTTGGTATCGGAAGCTATCCGGAAGATTCGGGTTGGAAATCAATACATGGAGACAATGATATCGAGCTCGTCGTACCGATGCTGCTGCGCAATCAATTCCAGCAACAGCATATTTCAATCTTAATAAAATGAACAGGCGACCAAATGCAATATCGAAAAATGCGGTCAATGCTCTTATTACGCATCTTCGATCCGGGGACATCGTCTATTTCCACTTCTCCGGACACGGACAATTGGTTACGGATATAAGTGGGGATGAAGGAGATTACGGATACGATGAATCGCTTGTGCCGTATGATGCCAAATCTAAATATGAGTTCAATGGATACAAAGGCGAAAATCATATAATAGACGATGAGTTAAACCAATGGTTGATGACTATCAAAAAGCGTATTGGATGTAGCGGGAAAATACTCGTCGTTCTTGATGCGTGCCACAGCGGAGGAGGAAGCCGCGATGAAAACGACGATGAAAAGCCCCTTCGAGGAACGCGCGATTGTTTTAATATACCAAAAACTGAGCAGTCTGTTCGATCTGAACAGAATCCGATAAAATGGATATGTATCAGTGCCTGTAAATCGGCTCAAAGCAATTATGAATATAAAGACGATCGTTCGGGGCGCATATATGGCCGCTTGAGTTATGCTTTGAGCAAGATACTCACTCCTGGCGAGACAGTAGAACAGTTTGAAAAACAATTGATATTGCAATATGACAATATGTCGGCGCTTTATCCTCAAAAACCGATGATTGAATACGACCTTACAGAGGTGACGATTTTATAAGCCATGACAGACCAAGAGTTCATACGGGAAATAGCACAGGGAAATAAGGATGCATTTACGGCATTGTACACCCAATACCGCTCCGAATTTATCGGCTATATGCGAAAACGCTACAAAGGCGATCCGGATACGATTGTCGATCTTTATCAGGAATCTTGTATCGTTTTATACGACAGAATCTGCTCAGGGAAGGTGTCAAAACATGGGATTTGTACGATGACGTGATCGGTGCCTACGCCGGGAAATTCACGAAGATATTGAGTGTCGGCGGCGACGAGGCGCTGCGCCGTGCCGCCGGCAAGGAGAAACGGTTCAATCCGGTGGTGAAGTTCCTCGGTCCGTTCACGCTCCCGCGAGGTACGAATACGCACCGCATTACACTGCCGATGTATGTCGGTTCGGTGCGCGTGATGGTCGTGGCGGCACACGAGGCAACCTACGGCCACGCCGACAAGACGGTTGCGGTGCGCTCGCCGCTGATGGTACTGCCGACGTTACCGCGCATTTTGTCGTGCGGCGATCGTGTACAGCTGCCGGTCAATGTCTTCTGCATGGACGAACGACTTCGGAACGCAACGGTGAAAGTTTCGGTCGAAGGGCCGGTATCCGTTGCCGGCAGTGCGTCGAAGACTCTCACCTTCACAGCACTCTCCGAGCAGTTGGCCACCTTCGATCTGGTATGCGACCATGTGCGGAGCGGTCAGGCGAAAATCACCGTCTCGGCTGACGGCGGCGGGCATGCCGCCTCCGAGACAATTTACATAAATGTTCGCAATCCGCTGCCGCCCGTAATTACGACCTATGCCAAGACCCTGCATCCGGGCGAGGAACATGACTTTGCGTGGGCTCCGTTTGCCGACGGAACGGCGCAGTTGGAGATTGCCGCCATGCCTAAAATCGATTTCTCCGGAGCCTTTGCCTTCGTAGAAAACTATGGGCACTACTGCACGGAACAACTCTCGGCGCGGGCAATGTATATGCTCTATGCGCGCCGCTTCCTTTTGGCTGCCGAGCAGGCACAGGCCCGAGAGGCGTTGCCGAAGATTCTGAAAACGATTCTTTCGCGCCAGACCTCCGACGGCGGCTTTGCCTACTGGCCCGGCTCTGGCGTGAACGAGTGGGCTACCTCGATGGCCGGCGAAGTGATGATCGAGGCCCGTCGGCAGGGATTTACGGTTGCCGACCAATATATCAAACGTTGGTGTGAATACCAGCAGCATATGGCGCGCGCGTATCGCCATAGCCACGAACACGGCGAGGATCTGGTGCAGGCATACCGCCTCTATACACTCATAAAATCAGGTGAAGAACCCGTGGCCGCAATGAACCGCCTGCGTGAATCGAGAGCCCTCTCCCGTCAGGCGCTGATGCGACTGGCCGCTGCCTATGCCGAGGCGGGAAAGGTCGAGATCGCTCGTCAATTGATCAATCAAGCCGACCGCAGCGTAATGGCGGTGGGTGCGTGGTTCACCTTCCAGTCCTGCCTGCGCGACAAAGCAATGGAACTGGAGACTTGGCTGCTTGCGGGACAAAACGACCATGCGTTGAAGCTGGCACGCGAAGTGGCGGAGGAGTTCTATGCCTCCAGTTGCACGACGCAGGAGGTAGCCTTTGTCAGTGCGGCGATGAAACGTGCTGCCAGAGTCTTCGGTGACGCAGTAACCGAAGTGGCCATCCAGTCCAAAGACGGGAAGGCGGTTTCGCTTCGTGAGATAAAGGGTCTCTACACAATGGCAGCCAATCCGAACAGCGGTGCTGTCCATGTCGAAAACAAAGGGGATCAGGATGTGCATCTGTCGCTGACGACCCGTCGCCAGCCTTCAGGCAACCGAACGACTGCCCGAGGTTGCCCGGGGTGTCGCCGTCGATATTCGTTATACGAACTCCGACGGTAAGGTGGTCAAACCGGAGCAGGCTCACGCAGGGCGATGAGTTCTATGCCGAGATTACGGTTTGCAAGGCGGCTCAGGAGACCCGGTCGTTGGCGCTGACCTATGCCATACCTTCCTGTTGGGAAATTTGGAACGAGCGTATGGTAAACGGACACACTACCGAGCCGGACGACTACACCGATATCCGCGACGATCGCATCAGCTGGTACTTCGGACTGAATACCGGTCAAAACCGCACGTTCAGAGTGCGTCTGCGAGCAGCTTATTGCGGCCGCTGCCTCATGCCGCCAACGGTGTGCGAAGATATGTACGACGCCTCATGCCGTGCCATATCGACCTCCCGATTCGTTGAAGTAGTGAAATGAAACGTACTGTCAAATATGCAGCAGCCACAGCGACAGGTGCTCTCCTGCTGCTGTGGCTCTTTTGCCTGCCGCGCGACTTGTTCGAGGACACGGTCTATTCGACCGTCGTGACCGACCGCAACGGAGATCTGCTCGGTGCACGCATTGCCGATGACGGGCAGTGGCGTTTCCCTGCGGGAGATTCGCTGCCCCCGAAATTCGTTGCCGCACTCATCGAATTCGAGGACCGCTCCTTTTACCGGCATATGGGAGTAAGTCCCAAAGCCCTTGTCCGTGCAGCCATACAGAATATCCGTGGCGGCAGGATCGTAAGCGGCGGCAGCACCTTAACGATGCAGGTTATCCGTCTTTCGCGCCAAAAGCCGCGCACGATATGGCAAAAGATGGTCGAGCTATTTATGGCTACCCGCCTAGAGGCTCGCTGCACCAAAAGAGGAGATCCTGCGTCTCTATGCGGCGCACGCTCCCTTCGGCGGCAATGTCGTGGGCATCGAAGCCGCCTTGTGGCGTTATCTGGGCAATGACGGCAGCGAACTATCGTGGGCGGAAGCCTCAACGCTGGCCGTACTGCAAAAACGCCCCCTCGTCCATCCATCTCTCCCGTAACCGCGAGGCGCTGCTTGCCAAGCGCAACCGATTGCTTCGCCGGCTTTGCGAGCAGGGTTATCTTTCCGAGTCGGAGTACGAACTTTCGACCGGGGAACCGCTTATCGGCGAGCCTTATCCGATGCTACAGTATGCGCCGCACGTAATTGAGCGCTGCAACGCCGTTCATCACGGAGAACGCACCCGCACGCATATCGACCTGTCACTTCAGAAGCGTCTCGAGGAAACGACTGCCCGATGGAGGCAGGAACTGTCTGCGGAGGGTGTAAACGACCTTGCGGCAGTTGTTGTCGCAGTCAAAACCGGCGAAGTCGTCGCCTACTGCGGCAACAGCGATATGGCCTGCGAACGCGAAGGCAAATGGGTGGATATCGCCCGTGCGCCGCGCTCGTCGGGCAGCATACTCAAGCCGCTGCTCTACTGCGCTGCCTTGCAGGAGGGAGTATTGCTTCCGCAGATGCTTCTTCCGGACATCCCCACCGATTTCGGCGGATTCACACCCAAGAACTTCGACGGGACATTCGCCGGAGCTGTTCCGGCTGACGAGGCTCTGTCGCTGTCGCTCAATGTCCCGAATGTACATCTGTTGAAAGAGTACGGAACGATGCGCTTTGCCGAACTGCTGAAAAATGCAGGGCTGTCGTCGCTCGATAAAGCGAACAACCGCTACGGGCTGTCGCTTGTATTGGGCGGTGCAGAGGTGCGGCTGCTCGACATCACGCGGCTCTATGCGAATATGGCTGCCTGCTATCAGGGTATCGGCGACAGCACCCGTTTGGCGTGCTTCCCGTTTGCCGACCGCGTGGCGCTCTACGCCACTTTCGAGGCGATGCGCAACGTGAACCGCCCCGACCAGATGGATTGGCGACGTGCGACATCCACACGGCAGATTGCATGGAAGACAGGGACGAGTTACGGCTCGCGCGACGGTTGGGCGATCGGCGTTACGCCCGAATATGCCATCGGCGTGTGGGCTGGCAATGCAGACGGCAGTTCCGCTCCCGATCTCACGGGTGCACGCACTGCCGGTCCGGTGCTGTTCGATCTGTTCAACCTGCTGCCCCCGACAACATGGTTCGCCGAACCGGAAGCAGAAGACGGGCTCCTCGTCGCACTCTGCCGCCACTCGGGACACATAGCGGGGCGCAACTGCAACGATACGGTGCAGACGCTCGTGCCGAAAAGCGCGTTCAAAAGCCGATCATGCCCCTATTGCCGAGAGATTGTTGCAACCGACAATACCGATGCGTACAGCATGGAGCAGCGATTTGTGCTGCCTCCGGTAATGGAACATTACTATCGAAAGGCACATTCGGCCCATCAATCTATGGCCTTAACAATCATGCAGACAGCCTCCCGTGCCGATGTTCAGCCTATGCATATTATCTATCCGACGAACGGTTGCGTGGTATCGCTGCCCGTACAGAGCGACGGAACGGCAGCGGCACTGAACTGCTCGGTGGCGCATACCGACCCTGCGGCAGAGGTATTCTGGCACTTGGACAACACCTATCTCGGTTCGACCAGAGATATCCATCAAATGTCTGTACAGTTAAGTAACGGCGTGCATCGTATTACTGTCATCGACTCTTGCGGATACGAACAGGCGGTATCCATTATTGTCGTATAGAGGCTGCTGATTCGTCTGCATCTATCATCCGAAAAGCATCTATAATCAATATGATGAAACTGGCGAACTGGCAAACGAAGCCTCCGCCTACACGAATAATCCTACATTAGGCATTTAACCATGATGAGTAAGGTCTTGCGCTTATTTAATACCTCGGAGTGATCTTCATAACAATGTTATTGCTTTTCAATTGAATAAGCTGAATGCATATTTATCTTAACTGAAAAGTTGCAGCCAAAAGAAAAAGCATGCAATCATAACGACTTCTTTATTAATGGAGTCGTTATTTTTCGTTTATTGACAGAATTCGGTTTAGTTTGGTCGGTTAGCCTTATATATGCTAAACTGAAGTAAACTATATTTATAAAGGCATATTTGTTTTTTTCGGTATGCCTATGCCGTAAAAAAAGCAAACATAGCCGAGAACAAGATGACGCGGAGAATCCTAGATGCAATAGTGCTTTGTTCCCGTTCTCTTTTGGCTGCAACAATAGACGATGCGATTTCGCAGTCGTAGCCATGAAACGAGAATGAGCGTATACGAGTCAAGTATAGCAGCTAAAAAGATCTGCGAATGCCAACAAGTGAAAAGACAGAAAAACAACTGCAAAGTAAAAAACAGAATAATGGCTTAAATCCTTGATTTTTGTTTCTGTATTGTTGCCTATTAGAACGCTGTCAAGATTTATATTGTTGAATATTAATAGATTGACATATCGCTATCTAAAATTTACTACGTTCTCAACTACAAGATAAGCATAATGCTTCCTTTTGGGTATGTGTCGGAAAGAGTCGCCTCGATCCGTTTACAAAAAGTAATAAATTTTATCGATTAATCATCCGAATCCGGTTTGTGGCATAACGCGCTGCGATTTTGTCCGATCCGGTTTTTTTGTTAAGTTTGCATGATAGAAATCAGAGAAAGACATGAAGTTGGAGAGAGTGGATAGTTCGCATCCGAAGTGGGGCGAGATATGGGACGTATACGAGCAGAGTTTTCCGGAGCGGGAGCGTAGAAGCGCTCGGGCGCATGCCGCGGCGCAGACGGACGGGGATTTCCACTGTTTTGCGGCGTTTGACGAGGCCGGCGATTTTGCGGCGCTGCTTTTTTATTGGGAGTATGCGGATACGGTGTATGTGGAGCATCTGGCGGTGAATCCTCGGATGCGCGGACGCAATGTCGGTTCGGCGCTGATGTCGGATTTTCTGGCGGCCGTGGCGCCGCGCACCGTGGTATTGGAGATAGAGCCGCCGGAGGACGAGACCTCGCGCCGCAGAAAGAATTTCTACCGGAGACTGGGTATGGTGGCGAACGGTTTCGACTACGTGCATCCGTCTTTCGCGTCGGGCGAGAAAGCACAGCCGCATCCGCTGGTGCTGATGAGCTATCCGGCAGCCCTTACCGCGGAGCAGTACAGAACGTTCGTGGAGTATGTGCTGGGGCGTGTGCTCCGCTACATAGACTGACGCGGGCGATAGCCCTATGACATGAGGCGGCCGAACGTGCGGCCGCCGAGAATGTAGCGTATTACTATCGAGCCTTTATATATGCGGGTGCTCTCGATTACGCTCCGCTCCGCTATGGCCCGACGTTTGGCTTTAAGGTTCGGGAGCCATTTTCGGAACTCTTCGTGGGCGCGGTACACCGCCATGAAGTTGCCCTTTTGACCTTTGAGCAGGAATGCCAGAGCCGACACTCCGTCGCAGAGCATTCGCAGGGCCAGTACCGGATACAGCTGCTTTCGGGGCAGGTTCTTGTACAGCATTGCGAGGTTGTTGCGGAAGTTCAGGAAGTTCTTGCGCGGCGAGGGGGCGAGGGTGCCTCCGCCGAGATGATATACGCGGCTGGCCGGTACGACACCTATGCGGTATCCGGCCTTTTGCATGCGCCAGCAGAGGTCTATCTCCTCCTGATGGGCGAAAAAGTCGGCGTCGAACCCACCCACGGCATGGAATACGTCGCTGCGGCATGCCATGCACGCTCCGCTCGCCCAGAAAATGTCACAGGGCGTGTCGTACTGTCCGCGGTCCTTTTCTATGACCGAGGTATGCGCCCGCGACAGAAGGGGTATCCCAGAGCGTCGATGAATCCTCCGCAGGCGCCGGCGTACTCGAACGTGTCGGGAGAATCGAGACTCATTATCTTGGGAGAGACGGCGGCGAGCGAACTGTCGGCTTCGAGCGCATCCGTCAGTGGCCGGCACCATCCGTCGGGAGTCTCGACGTCGGAATTGAGCAGTATGTAGCAGTCGGCCTCTATCCGGCTCAATGCGCGATTGTAGCCTTCCGCAAAACCGTAGTTCTCAGGCAGCCGCACTATCTCCACGCTCGGAAACCGCTCTTCGAGCAAAGAGACGGAACCGTCCGTGGAGCCGTTGTCCGCCACCACTATGCCCACACCCTCGGGTGTGGTGCTCCCGACGGACGGCAGAAAAACGTTCCAGATGCTTTGCTCAGTTCCAGTTCAGTATTACGACTTTGACCGTCATTTCGTAGCGTATCTTTGTTCGTATTCAAGCAACGCTTCTGGCGAAGGTTTGCGCTTCCACCTTTTGTGCGACCACATCCACAGTTCGGGGCGCCGGCGAATCATCTGTTCGAGCCGCGCAGCATAGCGCTCCGTTATCTCGATTTCATCCACCGGCTCCTTGCCGTCGTATATCATTTCGAACCGTATCCGGTAGTGTGCGCGGGAGACCTTGTCCACATTGACGAAGTAGACCGGAAGCCCGTAATGGACCGCTATCTTTCCGCTGCCCAGATAAAAGCGCGTAGGTTGGTTGAGGAATTTTATCCAGCGGTTGCGCTTGTCGCCCCACGGGTTCTGGTCGGCAATCATGCCGAGTGCGAGCGTCCGCCCGTCAAGGCCGTCGCGGTGCCTGAGATAAAACCACGTCAGTTCCTTCATCGGAACAGGAACTACGCCGATGCGTTTTTCGCGGAACGTCTTGTAGTAGCGGTCAAAAGCCTTGTCGTGCAGCGGATGATACACTCCGATGACGTTGCACGAGAGGTCGTGCAGTGCGTAGGCGCCCATATATTCCCAGTCGCCGTAATGGGCGAGCATGTTTATGGTATTGCTTCCGGCCGTTTGATCGAGGTGCTCCCGCAGATTTTCCACTTGCAGTCTGCGCATGAGATTGCTGCGGCTTATGGAGGCGAAATCTATCACGTCGATGAAATCCTCCGCCAGCTGGTAGTAGAACCTGCGTTCGATGCGGCGGAGTTCTTTCGTGCTCTTCTCCGGAAACGAATTGCGCAGATTTTCCCTCGTGACCCTCACCCTGTAATGCGCCACGCGGTAGACGCAGAAATAGACGATGTCCAGCAGCACGTGATACAGGAACCAGTCCGGAAGAAGGCTCACAGTCCAGCATGCTCCCGCCAGAAGGCGGTATTTTTACCTCGGAGACGAATTCGGTCTTATTCGACATAGAGTTTCACGTTTTTGATTCCACTTCTTATTTGCAGCCAGCGTTCGAGCTGTGCCTTTTCCGACGACGAGACGGGCCGTTCGGACGAAATGACGCACACCAAGACCGTGTCCACGCATTCGCCCGTAGGCGTATAGACGTTCTGGCGCGACAGGGATACGCTGGATATGCCCTCCGCTATGGCCCCGCACTCGCGCGTGATTTGCGCCGCCGATACGGTATCGTCTCTTTTCTGCTCCCTGATTTGCGATTGCAACTGTCTGATGAGCCGGTTCTTCTCGTCTATTATCTGGGCGTATCCTTTCTGCACGTCCGAAAAATCTATGGTGTTGTTCCCGCTCGACTGCCGCACTATCAGATCGGTTTTTTTCAGGTCGTATTCCGGAAGCTGTGCGCGGGCGTTGTCTATGATGTCGTCCGAGAGCGTCTGTCCGAACAGCACGATTTCGATTACCGAATTTCTGTTCGGGCGCATGTGATAGCGTTTGCTGTATTCCAGCACGCGGGTGTCCTGAAACTGGAATACGGTGCTTACGTAACGATCGGCATTCTGCTCGAAGATGGTCTCGCGGATGATTCTGTATGCGAGAATGGTGCTGGGAATGAGCGTGATTATCGTTATCAGCGTCATTATCCTATGCACCTTGCGGGCCGTCTTCTCCTCCACGAACACCTTCTGTTCGTATTTGAGTATGCGGACCACCAGATAAGTGGCAAGGGCGATGAAGATGACGTTTATGAAAAACAGATATGCCGCACCTAAGAAATATGTCAGTTGCAGGGTGGCCAGACCGAATCCTGCGGTGCAGAGCGGCGGCATCAGCGCCGTTGCGATTGCCACACCGGCTATTACTGTTGATGTTTTGTCCTTGCGCGTCTGCGCCACCATGCCCGCCGCTCCGCCGAAAAATGCGATGAGCACGTCGTAGGTCGTTGGCGTGGTGCGTGCCAGAAGTTCGCTCTGGTTGGCCGTAAGGGGCGATATAATGAAGTATGCCGTTGCGGTTATTATGGATGTGCAGGCCATGAACCCGAAGTTGCGCAGCGATTTTTTCAGCAGGTCGAAGTCGTTTATCCCCAGCGAAAGCCCCATGCCCATGATAGGGCCCATGAGCGGCGAGATGAGCATCGCGCCTATGATTACCGCCGTGGAGTTCACGTTTAGCCCCAGCGAGGCCACGAGCGTGGCGAAAATCAGAATCCATAGATTGGTGCCGCGGAATATCACTCCGCGGCTGATGCACTCCACCACCTCTTGTTGCGGAGCACTGTCTTCAGCCAAATCGAATCTTTCGCGGATCGTCGCCGCAAGGTGTGCGAGCCAGCGGTGATTGAATATTTCATTTTTCATATTCGTTCCTCCTGTTTTTGCGTTTGGCGAGACCTTCGAGAACTATCACGAACTCGCCACGCGGCTCGTTCTCGGTGAAGTATTCCACCGCATAGGCGAGCGTTCCCCGCACGGTCTGTTCGAATTTCTTGCTGAGTTCTCTCGAAACGGACACCCGCCTCTCGGGACCGAAAATCTCGATGAATTGCGTAAGCGTCTTTACAACTCTGAACGGGGATTCGTAGAAAATCATCGTGCGCGTCTCCTCGGCAAGTTCCGCGAGGCGTTTGGCCCGCCCCTTCTTCTGCGGCAGGAATCCCTCGAAACAGAACCTGTCGCACGGAAATCCGCTTTGCACTAATGCAGGGACGAATGCCGTGGCCCCGGGCAGCGTTTCGACCTCCACGCCTGCGGCTATACATTCGCGCACCAGCATGAATCCGGGGTCGGAAATCCCGGGCGTTCCCGCATCGCTCACCAGAGCCACCGTGTGTCCGTCTCGGATGTTGCTCACCGCTGCGGCGCATGTGGCGTGCTCGTTGAACTTGTGGTGCGAATAGAGTTTCTTGTCTATGCCCAGATGCCTGAGCAGTACGGCGGACGTGCGCGTGTCTTCGGCCAGAATGTAATCGACATTGCGCAGAACGTTTATCGCACGCAGCGTTATGTCGTCCAGATTGCCTATCGGCGTCGGGACTATGTAGAGCTTGGACATGACGCTAAGAGAGTTTGCGGACCAGCAGTTCCACGAGCATCTGGGCTCCTCGGCTCTGCGGGTTCCAGTCGTAATTGTCGTTTATGTACAGCAGCGCGTCGTCGAGCGAGGTGAACTCTTCCAGAGCGGAAATTGCGGTGTCGAAAGCCGCCGCATCGCCCCCGAAAAGGTCGCGTATCATCAGAAAACGGTCGTTCAGACCTATCGCCCCGCGAATCGAAGTTGTGTCGGCCGACGCTATTTTTTCGGCCATGTCGCGGCCGGCGCTGCCTTGCAGTGCGTCGCCTAATGTCGGTCCCTGACTGATTACGTCTCCCAAAACTTTGGTCTGCTGAACCCCGACAACCGGCTGCGCTTGGACGGCGGCCGGTTTTTCCTCCTTTTTCTCCTCTTCCTGTAAAGGTGTCTCCGGCTGCTTCGGAGTGCTTATTGTCGTCTCGCCGTAAAGCGAACGGATGACACTGCGGTCTACCGGACGTTTTATCGTATATTCCGGCTGCGGCTCGTCTGTATGGGCGGCCTCCGTTTCGGGCTGCACGACGGGTTCCGCCGTCGTGGTCTCGGGTTGCGGAACCGCCGCTTCGCTCTGCTGAGCGGTTTGCTCCTGCTGCATGGCCGGCTGCGGATTCTCCTGCGGCTCCGGCTCCGTCGTTTCTATCTCAGGCGACGGAGTCTCGACCTCGGCCGGAGTTTCGTCTTCCGAAACGTGCGCCTGCTGCGGCTCTGCGTCAGGTGCTGCTGCGGGGCACATGCATGGCTGCTCGGGTGCGGCGGCCGCGCTGTATTTTTATTTCGGTGTACAGACGTCCGAGAAGGGTTATCGCTATGTCGCGCTCTATTTCGGGTACTGCACCGTTCCAACTGTCGGTTATTTTTCTGAGCAGCTCTATGTCCGCCCGTATGTTTTCTGTGTTCATGTTCGTTCTTATTTTATGCCTCGTTTGGCTTCCATGAGAATGGTGAATGCGCGGTGTATGTCGCTGTCGCCGACCACTACCGTAAATTCGTTGGTCGTGCTGATGACCTCGGTTATGTTGATGTTGTCCCAAGCCAGCTCCTTGAATATATAGTAGTAGACGCCCGGACATATAGCGTTTTCAGCCGGCAGCTTTATGGTTATCGACGAGAGTTCCTCGCTTCGCGTCAGAAGTTTTTCGGGGGCGAAAATCCTTTCCACGGTGTCGGAAATTGAGTTGCTGACCACGAGCGTTGTTTCGTATATGCCCTGCGAGAAGGTGCAGAACAGGTCGGCACCCGATTTGGCGTCGTGAATCTCGCGCAGCAGCGCCTCCTGACGCGAGTAGAGCTGCGGCGAATTGGCATAGGTGAAATCCGTCAGATTGGAACGCACTATTATGTCGCCGATGTTCTCGATTACGCGCTTGAATTTTATGGTCGAAGTTATTTCCAGACGCGGTACGAGCCTGTTGAGGGCCATAATGACCGCACTTTCGTTCACCGGTTTGCCTATTTTGAGCCTCCACCTCCGGCTTAATCTGGCGGGCGAGTGCCGAAAGGTTTATCAGCCCTTCGATAAGGGCGCCTTCCAGAAACGGTTTCTTCTTGATTACCTCCTCCACTATGTTGGGAATAGTAAGCATGTCTGTTTTTATATTTTTAGGTACGTTTGTCTTAGTTTGTTCAAATATACACCGAGTGATGTGTAATTTTTCCACTCCGACGTAATTTCTTGCAAAAAAACACAAAATATATATAAGAAACAAACCGAAGGATATATTTTTGCGTCATAAATATAACATTTTGTTATTTTAATCGCATTGTAGAAAATTTCGATTCATTATGTTGAGCAGAAACATAAAGTCCGAACTCGCGGATTTGCCCACTCCTTTCTATCTGTACGACATGGAGCTGCTTCGAAGAACGCTCGAAGAGGTTTCGACCCAGAGCAGCCGTTACGGCTACAAGGTGCATTATGCTGTCAAGGCCAATTTCGACCGGAGAATCGTTTCCGAAATAGGGAAGTGGGGACTGGGCATAGATTGCGTGAGCGGCGGCGAGCTGGCTTTGGTGCGCGAATTGGGATTCGCGGCAGGCGACGTGGTGTATGCCGGCGTGGGCAAGAGCGACGAGGAGATACGCTATGCCATACGCGAGGGCATCTGCGCCTTCAACTGCGAGTCTCGGCAGGAGTTGCAGGTCATAGACGCTCTGGCTGCCGAAACCGGACTTCGCGCCCGCGTCGCTCTGAGGGTCAATCCCGACGTGGACCCGCATACGCACCGGCATATCTCGACCGGACACGCCGACAGCAAATTCGGCATCTCCTACAAGGAGATAGACCGCATACTTCCCGAACTGGCTTCATATAAGAATGTGGACGTAGTGGGGCTCCACTTCCATGTCGGTTCGCAGATTTGCGACATGCGCATCTTCGAGTTTTTCTGCCGCCGCGTCAATACTCTTGTCGAGTGGTTCCGCGAGCATGGCCTGACCGACATCAGGTACCTCAACATGGGCGGCGGACTCGGCATAAACTACGACAACCCCGAAGCGCAGCCCATACCCGATTTCGAGAGCTACTTCGCCGTTTTCGACAGGTTCCTGAATGTTCCGCAAGGGGCCGAAGTGCACTTCGAACTCGGACGTGCCATAGTGGGGCAGTGCTGCGAACTCGTTTCCCGCGTGCTGTTCAACAAGGTGAATGCCGCGGGAAACAATGTCGCGGTGGTAGATGCGAGCATGGCCGAGCTAATACGTCCCGCGCTGTACGGCGCTTTCCACTCTATCGAGAACCTCGATGCGCGTCAGGGCGATGCCGTTTTGCCGTATACTGTGGCGGGAACCGTCTGCGAGTCGTCGGACATCTTCGCACAGGGACGCGAACTGCCGCGACTGCACCGTTCGGACATGGTGTCGATAAAATCGGCCGGAGCATACGGCATGTCCATGGCCTCGCGCTATAATCTGCATGCGGCCCCCCGTTCCGTATATTACGGATAGAACGCACCGTTTCCCAGCCCCGCGTCTTCGCAGTGCGGTCTTTCCGACTTTCACATTGCTCCTGCCGCCGGCATCTCTGCTCGGAGGACAAATGCTCCGAGAGATGAATGAGGAACGCAGCCGAAAAGAAAACCGGCCGGTGGGGCGGAACGTGAAAATGAAACGGCTGCGGAAGTTCCCCTCCCGCAGCCGCATAAAACCGGCGATTGGCTCGAAAAAATGCCGCTTACCTACCATGTAACTTTTTCGTTCAGGATGTTTCCGTCTTGTGCATCCTCGGCAGTGAACGTTCCGCCCTTGTACTGTACGCATAGCATGACGAGAGGCGCGTCTCCATTGTTGCGCACGGAGCGTTTGCCTTCCGGAGCGACCCGGACCACCGTCCCCTCGGATACCGGAAAAATTTTGCCGTCTACCTGAAACTCGCCGTTTCCGGCAAGGAAGAAATACAGTTCCTCATGGTTCTTATGGGTGTGAAGGAATCCCGTTTCCGTACCAGCCGGAAACGATTGGAATGAAAAACTCTCCGCCGGTGGCATTTACCGCCGCACCGCCGAATACCTTTCCGGGAATCTCGATTCCGGGGCCGAGCGACAGGATATAGTCGCCGATCTCGCTTAGTTTGCCTACGCTTGCCGCACTGAAATTCTTTGCCGAAGCAATGCTTTTAATCTGTTTCATGACAATCGAATGTTTGTTTTATGAATTGTGACGCAAAGCTATTTCCTTTTCTTTGATTTAACAATAAGTTTCTTGAAAGTCAGATGGTTACCGCGAAGAAACTATTGCTGAAAAATTAGCGTTTACCTAAATCGAATTCGTCGCGATTTTTTTTAGGTACTTTCGTCGGATTGGCTTACTTTTGTATCCGAATGCCGTTATATGTCCGTACTATATGAAAAACGCAAGAGAAGACGAACGTTTATTTCCGGAATGTCCCATACGCCACGTATTGTCGCGCATCGGCGACAAATGGTCGCTTCTGGTGCTTTATACGCTGCATGAAAGCCGTGACGCGATGCGTTTCAATGCCCTGCGCCGCGTCATTCCCGACATATCGCAAAAGATGCTTGCGAAGACATTGCGCACGCTGGAAGAGGACGGCCTGCTCCGAAGGGAAATCTACGCGGAGGTGCCGCCGCGCGTCGAGTATTCGCTGACCGGCAGGGCATTGTCTCTGATTCCGCATGTGGATGCGCTAATTCTCTGGGCAAAGGAGAATATGGCGGCGATATTGAAGGACCGGAACGGGAGTGCTTGATGCGAGCGGCGCTTTACATTAGCCGCATCGTTTCTTGTGCCGCAGTTTTCCGGCAATGCTGCGATTCACCTGCACATATATTGGCGCCGATATGGCCGATATGAATGCGCCATGCGTCATTTTGAATTGGCGTGAATGCAGCCTTTCGAATTTTCGAAAAATGATTCATAGGCGCTGCCGGATGCCGTTAAGGGCCTTTACCGTCAATATAAAACAAAATATCGGTTCGCCTTTTGGTGAACCGATACTTCGTTAAATTATTTTTGCAAGCAGTTGGCCTCCTAATGCTCCTGTTGAATATGGCTCGGGGCCTTGCTGCCGTCGCGGCCTAAACGCACGCGAAAAATATTCGCTGCCCCGTCTATTTTGGCCTCGACGGAAAAAGGCTGAGGGCGAAATTGCCGGCGGAGTAACCGCCCGTAAACGTATATATGAATCCGTCTGCTGTCTTCCGGTATATTTCCGAACCTTCGCCGGCCTTGGTGAATCCGGCCGGTATGAACTTGGCATAGTATGTCGTTGCTACGTCCTCGGCGCATTTGTAGTCGAAGAATGTCATGGTCTTCATGTCGCTGCCGAGTTCGCTGTAACGGCAGTTCTCGACTTCTCCGTCAAATACCGGAAATCCTTCGAGGAAAGGATACTTATCTACGAGCGAAGCCCAATTCTTGTCCGATGGACGATCCGTATCGCCGCCTCCCGAATTGTCTCCCTGAACTCTCCTTACCGCAGCCGCATACAAGCATCATTGCGGCGAATGCGAATGCAAAAAAGAAATTTTTTTCATGATTATTGAATTTTCCCGCAAATATAATACCCCCTGAAATATCCAAAAACAATTCCTGAAAAATACACCGATTGCCGAAATTCGAGCTCTTAGGCTCTTCTTTGTTTTTCGCACTCCTTCTTATTATAGAGGCTAATTTGCCGCTTCACCGGATGGATAACTGAATATCCCATGCCTGTCCCGGACTGATTCCAAAACAAAACCGGCCACAAAAAAGGCGATGGAATACCCATCGCCTTGCTTCTGAATTATTGAAAAATAGATGAATAAATCTACAAAAATAAGGTCTTAATACTCCTCTTCGTTGAAGAAGAAGTCGTCTTTGCTGGGGTAGTCGGGCCAGATGTCTTCTATGCTTTCGTAGATATCTCCTTCGTCTTCTATTTCTTCCAGATTTTTCGATGACTTCGAGCAGGGCTCCGGAGCGGACCGCATAGTCTATCAGTTCTTCTTTGGTTGCCGGCCAAGGTGCGTCTTCGAGTCTTCGAGGCCAGTTCGAGTGTCCAATACATAGCTTTAATATTTTTAATGTTTCGAAACTGTTATCGAAAAATTAACAAGGCGCAGAAATAAACAAAAAAATAAATAATCAAAAATTTTTGCGGCCCTTTCCATAAAATTTCCTTTTACGTCGTATGTCTTTACCAGCGTGCGACCCAGAACGTACAGCCAGTCCGACAGACGGTTGAGGTACTTTACGGCATTTCGGGCATTCGGCAAAAGGGGCAGGGCTTCAACTGCACGCCTTTCTGCGCGTCTGCACACCGTGCGGCAGACGTGGCATTGCGAGACCAGAGTATTGCCTCCCGCAATGGTGAAATTCGCTATTTTAGGGAAGCTGTGCGCTCATCTCGTCCATTTGCCTTTATAAAAGTTCGATGCTCTGCTGCGGGATGTCGGCTACTTTCGTCTGCGCACCTTCGCCTGCGGCCAGTGCGGCTTCGACGCTCATGAGTATTTGAAGTATGTCGCACAGCGGAGCGATGTGCGGCGAGTCGGGCGTGCGCTCCCGCAGCATGTCGCAAAGCAGGGCTGTGTGCGCGGACAATTCGTCCACCGTGCCGTAAGCCTCGACGCGCACGTCGTACTTGGGTACGCGTTGTCCGCCTATCAGTGCGGTGGTGCCGTCGTCGCCGGTTTTCGTGTATACTCCCATGCGTGTTTTACAGTTTGAAGTGTTGTTTGGGAAGTTTGTCGTGGTAGAACAGCAGCATGAATCCGCGGTTGTCCACGCTGGTATGCCTGTGCCGTTTGACCATTTGCCTGCACATGCGGTTGCGCGTGCGGCTGAAATTCGGATCGAGCAGGCAAATCGTGCTTTCGGTCTTCTCGGCCTTTTTCGGCGAGAGCCTCGGTCGATTCCTGCGGGTAGTTTCTGGTTACCAGACACAGCGTTTGTCCGGTGAGGTCTATTCGGTCGCTCGGCTCGTCGGCTATGACATAGTTTTTATAGGCGCAGAAGTTCATCATGTTCTGCAATTGTCGTGCCCTGCGCTGCGAGACGCCGCGGGACAGGAGCGCTTCGTAGAGCTCGGTGTCGCTGCCGGTGATGTATTTGCACATGAATACGTTGCGGATAAGTCCGTAGACGAACGGCGAGTGCACGCCGAACCCGCGGTAGTGCTTTATGTGTGTAAGGCTCTTCCCATAGAGTACCGCATGTGCGACACGGCGTTTTATGCCTTTGGGTTTTAACATGTTGCGTATCGTGTTATTTTTCGTATCCTTTCAATTCGCCTGCGAGGTAGCCGGTCGAAAACGCTATTTGCAGGTTGTATCCTCCGGTCGAGGCGTCGAGGTCGAGCACTTCGCCCGCCAGATAGAGTCCCTTCACCTTTTTCGATTCCATGCTCTGCGCATCCACCTCGTCGGTGCTCACGCCGCCTGCCGTCACTATCGCGTTTTCGAACGGACAGTAGTCGGAAATCGGAAGCTCGAAATTCTTCATAGCATGCGCTGCCGCGAGCAAATCGTCGTCGGTCAGACGGCTTACGTAACGTCTGGTTTCGATTCCGATGCTGCGGGCGATGACGGCCACCATAGGGCGCGGCAGCACCTTGCGGAGCAGGTCGCCGAAAAACGCATCCTCGGGCAGCTGGGCAATCTCGCGTTTCAGTCGGTCGCAAATCTGCTGCTCGGTAAGGGCCGGTTTGATGTCTATAAGCATCTCGACTTTTCTTCCGTCGATGAGCGCGTCCACCGCCTGCCCGCTCATTCTTAGCGTCACGGCGCCCTCCACTCCTCTCGGCGAAATGCTCAGTTCGCCGAATTCCGTCGCGGCAGGCTCCCCGTCTATGACCAGCGTCGCGTTTATGTTTTTGAGGAACGTCTTTTCCAGCAGCTTTATGTCGGGGTGCGATGTTTTTCAGCGGTACGAGCGCCGGCCGTACTTCGACTATGGTGTGCCCCAGCGCATTGGCCATGGCGTATCCGTCCCCCGTAGAGCCGGTAAGCGGATAGGAGGCTCCGCCGGTGGCGATTATGACGTTGCGGGCATCGACCTTGCGGCGGAATCCGCGTCGGTTCGTGTATTCCACTCCGTATACCTGTCCTCCGACGGTCAGAATCCTTTCTACCTTGGTGTGGAACCATATCTCCACGCCGTTGTCACGGCACCAGTATACCAGCGCGTCGGCGATGTCCCACGCATTTCCGCTCTTGGGAAACACTCGGTCGCCCTGCTCGACTGCCAGTTTAACACCCATTCGTTCGAAGAATCTGAATACGGCCTTGTTGTTGAAATTGCGCAGCGCAGGCCGGAAAAACTCTACGTCGCCGCGTATCTTTGCGAGGCACTCCTCCTCGGACCGCATGTTCGTTACGTTGCAGCGCCCCTTGCCCGATATGCGGACCTTGCGGCCGCCCTTCTCCATCTTTTCGATTAGCAGAACGCTGTATCCGTTCTTTGCGGCGCGGCCTGCGGCCATAAGCCCTGCGGCTCCTCCGCCGATGACCGCCACGTCGTAGATTTTCCGCTGTATATCGGTTTGCTCCATTCGCTTAAAGTTTTAACCAAGAGACAAAGATAGCAATAAATGCGTAAGGTCGGCCCGCGCGGCGCTTTATTTACGACATTATCGTGCATCTTCACGCATGTCGCGCTCTATAAATTATATGCGCAATCCGTATCCGGCAATCGTCCGGTCCGCTCTGCTCGGCAGGCGTTAAGGATATTGCTCGCGTCTATGACTGCTGACGTGCCGGAATCCAGCGGGCAGAGAAAAAGGATTGGGTGCGGCGCACTAATTGAAATCTTTTGCGTACCTTTGCAGCCTGAAAACAAAAAAACAGGCTTACGAGGAAAAAAATATGTTGTCGCGCAGATTGTTGAGGATAAAAGTCGTAAAATCGCTTTACGCGTACCGCCAGAACGGGGAGGGGCCTATTGCTCCGGCCGTGAAGAATCTCGAATTCAGTATAGACAAGTCCTACGATTTGTATTTCCAGATGCTGTGGCTCATCGTGGATGTGGCCCGTTATGCCCGAGGCCGTCAGGAGATTGCCCGCCGCAAGCAGCTGCCCACGCCCGAGGACCTGAATCCCAACACCAAGTTCGTAGACAATGCCTTGATTGCCAGAATAGAGACCGACGACAAGATTTGCGCCTACATGGAAACCCGTTCGCTTGGCTGGACGCAGTATCCGGGACTCATAAAACATCTGTACGGCCGGCTCGTGGAAAGCGACTTCTACAAGGAGTACATGAACTCCGGAACGCACGGTTTTCGCGAGGACGTGAAGTTGGTGCGCCAGTTCTACTGCGCTCCGCTTGTCGAAGAGTGCGAACTGTTAGAAGATGTGTTGGAGGAGCAGTCGCTCATGTGGAACGACGATTTGGGGTTCGCTCTGACTATGGTCGTGCGCACGCTCGAAGACTGCCGCGCCTCGCAGGAGGATATTCCCGTTTTGCCGAAGTTCAAGTATCCGCAGGAGGATGCAGCTTTCGCACGCGATTTGCTCGCATTCGCCATAGAGGATTTCGACGAGAACCTGAAACTCGTGGAACGCTTTACCGCCAACTGGGATGTGGAGCGCATCGCGTTTATAGACAACGTGATAATGTGCACGGCCATATCCGAAATGAAGCACTTCGACCAGATTCCGGTTCGCGTCACGCTGGACGAATATATCGAAATAGTCAAGTATTACAGTACCCCCGGCAGCAGTCTGTTCATAAACGGCATTCTCGACAAGATTAAAAACTATCTTGTTCAGGGAGGGCATCGTCCGCAAGCAGGGACGCGGACTGCTCTAAGTCGATGAGACGTATTTTCCATATGGCAGTCGTAGCGCTTCTTGCTTTCGGCTGTGCATCCCGCAGTCAGAAACCGGCACCGGTGACGAATCGTGTAATCGAAATCGGCGCATTGTCCGGACGGGCGTCGTCGGATACGCTTCGTCTGGGTGTGCTGCATGCCGGCGAGACGGTGGTGCAGAACATGGATATTCTCAATGCGGGCGACGTTCCGGCTGTCGTGACGCGCACGGAGTGCGGTTGCGCATGCCTGAGCCTCGAACTGGACTATTCGCCGCTCGGACCGCAGGAGCGCCGGACAATGAAGCTGACTTTCGACACCGGCGGCCTTTACGGCACAGTGCTCCGCAGGGCTGATATTTACGTGGCCGGAGAGCCGAAACCCTACGGACTATGGATAGAGGCCGATGTGAGGTAGGCCTCGGTTCGGATTTTGCATGCGGCATTTCCCGGCACCCAGCGGCATGAATTCGGGCATGTACGTGCAATAAATGTTTTTCGGGCGTCGAAGCATTGGCAGTGCGCGATTTATTTTGTATGTTTGTGCTGTGTATTTTAATCAAGGGAAAATTTAACTTTACAAGATTATGAATTTAACTGCAATTATGTTTCAAGAGGCTGCCAAAAAGGCAGCGGCAGGCTGGTCCATGATTATTATGATGGTGCTGATTTTCGTGGTGATGTGGTTCTTCATGATACGTCCCCAGCAGAAACAGCAGAAAGAGACTCGCCAAATTCCGCAACTCGCTGGCAAAGGGTCAGAGGATTATCACCGCCGGCGGAATCTACGGAACTGTTCGCGAAATCAAGGAGAACTCCGTGCTTATAGAGGTGGACGGCAACTGCACCCTGCGCGTGGACAAGAACATGATTATGCGCGATCCGTCGGATGCGGCTCGGCCGAACGCCAAGTAGGTCCCGGAAAGGATTTATCGGATTTTTAGGAAGATTTTCCGCACCTCGATGCGGAAAATCTTCTTTTTTGTGTTGTCATATGCTGCGGAATTGGTTAATTTTTGCGCCGTCATGAAAACGAAGGAAGAACTCCGTGAAATAATAGATTTCATCGCCGATTATGCGACGTATCTGTTGGGTTCGGGCGTGCATACGTCCCGCGTGATTCGCAATTCGAGGCGGATAGGCTCGTCGCAGGGAGTGGACTGCAGATGTCCACGTTTCAGAAAAGCATCATACTTACGGCGCGCGATGTCGAAGGCGGCGAATCGCTTACCAGTGTGGTGTCCATTCCGGCATTGCCGATAAGTTTCGAGCGTAATGCCGATTTGAGCGCTCTGAGCTGGGATGCCGCGGACACTCCGTTGTCGATGGAGGAGATTCGCGGAACGGTACGAGGCGGCGAAGAACAAACCGCGCATAGATCCGATATTCGTGCTGCTGACCGTCGGACTGGCCAACGCTTCGTTCTGCCGGCTGTTCGGAGGGGACTGGATGTCGATGGGAATAGTCTTTACATCGACGATGGTCGGATTCGCTGTCAAGCAGCGCATGCAGGTGCACGGTGTGAATCATTTCCTGATTTTCGTCGTTTCGTCTTTCGTGGCCTCCCTGTGCGCCTCGGCGGCATTGTGCTTCGATTGTACGGCCCAGACAGCGCTGGCTACCAGCGTTTTGTTTCTCGTCCCGGGGGTTCCGCTCATAAACGGGGTGATAGATATAGTGGAAGGACATATTCTGATAGGGTTCAGCCGGCTCATAAACGCGCTGCTTTTTAGTCGTGTGCATTGCGGCCGGACTTGCTGCGACCCTGCTTATGATTAAAGACAGTTTGTTGTGATAGTTGCGGATATTTTGCTCGACGGCTTTTTCGCTGCGATAGCCGCCATAGGATTCGGAGCCATATCCGATCCGCCGCTAAGGGCGTTCCCGCGTATAGCGGTTCTGGCTGCGGTGGGCCATGCCCTGCGTTTCTGCCTGATGAACTATTTTTCTATGGACATCGCCTCGGCGTCGTTTTGCGCCGGACTGGCAATCGGAAGCGGCAGCCTCTGGCTCGGCAAGAGCATACGTTGTCCGATGACTGTCCTGTATATACCGGCACTGCTTCCGATGGTCCCGGGCATTTATGCCTACAAGACCGTCTTCTCGTTAATCATGTTCTTGCAGTCTCTCGACAGTGCCGAACAGGGAGCGTTATATATGCAGGCTTTTTTCCTGAATGCCACCGTGTCGTTCAGCGTCATACTGCTGATGGCTGTCGGAGCCACGTTGCCGATGTTCGTTTTCAGTAACCGTGCGTTTTCGCTAACCCGAAAAAGATAGAGGATAATGGAGATTTTCTGGAATACGATAGCCGATTATAATACAGCCACATGGCCGGTGCAAATCGCGTTTTTAGTCGTGGGCGCCTTTTTGCTGTTCAGGCTTTACGTCCGCCCGAGCGAGCTGGTATGCCGGTCGATGAGCGCCTATATGGCGGCGGTGAATTTATGGATAGCCGTGGCGTATTATCTGATTTTCTGCGCTCCGCGCGAATACAACGGCCTTTCGGCGATATTCTGGGCCATCATGGGACTGATGTGGATTTACGATGCCGCAGGCGGCGGACTGCTTCAATATAGGCGCCGCCACTCGCGTTTCGCATTCGTGCTGCTTGCGATGCCCGTGCTTTATCCGTTGCTCTCGCTTGCCCTCGGGCGAAAGTTTCCGGTTATGACTTCGTCGTTGATGCCGTGTTCGGTGGCGGTCTTCACGGTGGGTCTGATGATGGAATTTTTCCCGTAAGGCGAATATAGTGCTCGCCCTGCTGATGTGCCACTGGGCACTGGCCGGATTGTTGAAGGTGCGGTTTTTCGATATTCCGGAAGATTATCTTCTGGCATGCAGCGTCATTCCGGCTCTATATCTGTTTTTCAGCGATTATACGAAAGGCCTGAAAGCGGGCGATTGCAAACCGTCGGTCGGGGTGCTGAGGCTGCTTTTTCGTCATTTTGTGTGTGGCGGCTGGTGCAGTAGTCGTATTGACGTTTATGGACCGATGCGATTTACTGGCCGCTGTTGTCTGATTGCAGTTCCGGCAGGTTTTTCGTGCGCATGCAGCATACCGAGTTGGGTCTCTATGATTCCGGCTATTTCGGATTGCTGATTCGTCTGGTCGTCGTCGGAATTGCTCACGGAAAAAGAATTTCCAAGGCAGGGTACAGTAGTTTATCAGAGAAAAAAACACTCGGATTGGACGGTGATTACAGCGTCGATTTTGTGCTGGTATTTTTCCATTTCATTGAAAAAATCGAGCATGCTTTGCGGATTGTTTTCCACAGCAGGCAGCAAAAGAATGCCGCCTTCGTCTCCCATTTGTTCGAATTCGGTGCAAAAGCCGAGATTGTAGTTCGAGGCTATTTCCTTTGCGACGTCTTCGCTCAGTCCGTATAATACGATGTTTTTCATGCGGTGCGATATTAAAAATAAAGGCGCGAACATATGGTTTGCTAATCACTTCAATCCGTCCGCCCGATTCCGTATGGCAAAGAATCAGAGACTTTTAGTGTCCGCGCCTTGTCTTGTCGTTCCGGTGTCTTATCCGAAAATGAGTATGAGCATCTGTGCCGCCAGTACGCGCAGGAACATCGACAGCGGGTATACCGTTGCGTATCCTACCGACGGGGCGTCCGTTGTGGTCTGCTCCGAGGAGTAGGCCAGTGCCGGCGGATTGGTGGATGCTCCCGACAGCACGCCGATGAGCGTGTAGTAGTTGAGTTTGTAGTAGAGCTTTCCGACGGTTCCGGCCAGCAGCAGCGGCACGATTGTGATGATTGCTCCGTAGCCTATCCAAACGTATCCTCCGCCGATGAGCGTGGGGATGAAATCTTCGCCAGCGCCCAGTCCGACACCTGCAAGGAACAGCGATATTCCCACCTCGCGCAGCATCAGGTTGGCGCTCATCGTGGTGTACGTAACCATTTTATACTGCGGTCCGTAACGGCCTATCAGGATTGCTACGATGAGCGGTCCGCCGGCAAGTCCCAGCTTGACCGGTTGCGGAACCCCGGGAATCCAGAACGATATGCTGCCCAGAATCACTCCGAGGGCGATGCCGATGAAAATGGGTATCAGATTGGGATGGTCCAGACGTTTGAGCGAGTTGCCGAACAGTCTTTCGGCGTGAGCCACCGAAAGTTCGGGACCGACCACCGTTACGCGGTCGCCGAGTTGCAGTTGCAGGTTGCCCGAAGCTACGAGGTCGATGCCGGCGCGATTGATGCGCGTTATGGTGACGCCGCACGTGTTGCGGACATGCAGGCTCGGACAGCTGCTTGCCATTCAGGCTCGGGCTGGGTGATGAGGATGCGGCGCGAAATCATGTTCTTGGACATTATCTGCCAGTCGGTTTCCACCTTTTTACCCAGCAGGGCAATCAGCGCCTCTTCGTCTCCGGGGCGTTATGACAGCCAGAATACGGTCGCCGCAGTGCAGTTGCGTGGAGGCATCCACGAGCTGCTGCTCCTGACCCGGGCGGCAGATGCGTGAGATTACGAAGTCGCGTTGCAGCAGTTCGTGTACCTGAACCACCGTCTTGCCGTCTATGGCTTCGTTGCTTATCTCTATCGTGATGCGGTGCGTCATTATGTCTTTGAGCGCGTCGGTGCCCATGCCGGCGGCCTGTTCTTCCTTCTGGGTGTCGATGCGGAACATGTAGCGCATGGCCAGCAGCGAGAGAATGGCGCCGATGACTCCGAGCGGATAAGAAACTGCGTAACCCGTGGCGATGTTCGAGGCGTCGGCTCCGGCATGCAGGTCGCTGAATGCCTGCTGTGCCGCTCCGAGACCCGGAGTATTGGTCACTGCACCGGACATTATGCCCACCATCGTTTCGATGGGCAGGCCGGTGATGAAGTACAGGCCTATGGTAACGGCCACTCCGAGCACGACGGTGAGCGTGGCTACCTTATTGAGCGTTATTCCTCCCTTGCGGAACGAGGAAAAGAAACCCGGACCTACCTGCAACCCTATGGAGTAGACGAACAAAATGAGGCCGAACTCTTTGATGAAATGGAGCAGATGCCCGTCCACGTTCATGCCGAAGTAGCCGAATGCGATGCCCACGAACAGGATGCCCGTAACGCCGAGTCCTACGCCTGCGATTTTGAGTTTGCCGAGTATTATTCCGAGCGCGATGACCAGAGCCAGTATCAGCACCGAGTGCGCGACACCGCCGCCCCAGAGCGTCGGATAACCCCGCAGAAGTTTTTCGAGTAATTCCATATTTGTTTTACATTAAAATAAGTCGCATTTCAAACAAACATACATCCTTGCCGCGCGTTTGCGGATTTTAATACCGCGCACTCGCAAACTGCCTCGCACTTTTTAGAGCAAAGATTATATTTCAATAATGTCGCCAAGCCTAACCCACGAGTTCTCGGTGGACGTTTTTTTCAACGGATACGGCAGGTCTTCTGACTCTGACTCCCGCCTTTTCGAAGCCTTCCCGAGTTTTTAGGTCAGTGGCGGAGATGTTCGATGGCGTGTGTTGAAGGAGTCTCACAGCAGCGGGACTGTCCGGGATTCTCACCCGATTCCCTTTTAATTCCGTCCGTCTGTGTGGCGGACGAAAACCGAATCCGGCACAAAGTTAATGGTTAATATCGAAAAAAACAAATCTATAAGTAGCTAAATTTTTCCGTGCAGCACGAAAAACTCCCTTTCGCGTCTCTGCGCAAAAAGGGAGTTGGGTCGAAAGGGCGGGGAGGACCTTATTCCGCCATGAAAGCCTCGATTTCCTCCGTGGTTTCTGGAACGTGGCGCTTTCCGAGCACGCGGTTGCCATGCTCGGTTATCAGCATGTCGTCCTCGATTCGTATGCCGCCGAAATCGTAATAGGATTCGAGAAGGGTGTAGTCGATGCAGTCTTTGAGTCTGCCTTCGGATTTCCACTTTTCGATATAGGCGGGAATGAAGTATATGCCCGGCTCCACAGTCACCACCATGCCCTTTTGCAGGCGGCGTCCCATGCGGCATGCGCTCGCGCTGAGGTCCGTCGTGCGGGTTATCTCCCCGTCGTAGCCTACGAAGTTCTCGCCGAAGTTCTCCATGTCGTGTACGTCCAGTCCCATCTGGTGCCCAAGTCCGTGGGGCATGAACAGCGAATGGGCGCCGGAGCTTACCAGAAAGTCGGTATCGCCTTTCAGCAGCCCCAGTGCTTTGAGCCCCTCGACGATGACGCGGCCCGAGGCGATGTGTACGTCGCGGTACGGCACACCCGGACGCGACAGTTCGAAAGCCTTGCGGTTGGCTGCGTACACGATGTCGTATATCTCTTTCTGCCTTGTCGAGAACCGTCCTCCCACAGGCATGGTGCGCGTGAAGTCGCTGCAATAGTTCGACACGGCTTCGGCGCCTGCGTCCACGAGCAGCAGCCGTCCGTTTTGCAGCACTCCGTCGTAGCAGTGGTTGTGCAGCGTCTCGCCGTGCTGCGACACTATCGAGGCAAAGGATACTCCCTGCTCCGCGCGAAAGGGCTATGCCCTCTATCGTTCCGGCGATGTCGCGTTCCACCACGCCCTCGCGGCACATGCGCATGGCTGTCGTGTGCATCAGAAAGCCTGTCTCGCAGGCCTGCTCTATCTGTTCTATCTCTTCGTCCGTCTTTTTGTCGCGCATTGAGACGACCGCACGTATGAGTTCGGCGGACGGTTCGGGAAGACGTCCCAAAAGAGCGGTAAGCTGCATCTTGGTGCTGCTTCTGTACGGCGGCAGGGTCTGTATTTTTGCGGCCTTGCGCTGCGGCCTTTTGCAGCGTGTCCTGCAACTCGGCCAGCGGAGCCGAATGTTCTATGCCGACGCTTCGGGCCAATTCGGCCACCGAAGGCTGCGGACCCATCCATATGATGTCGTCCATCGTCACGTCGTTGCCGAAGAGCACGGTCCGGCCGCTTTGAGTGTCCAGAACGGCTGCCATGTCGGGCATGCTCAGACCGCAGTAGTACAGAAACGTGCTGTCCTGTCTGAAATGGTACTGGTTGTTGGTGTAGTTGGCCGGCGATTCGCTGTTGCCGCACAGCAGTATTATGCCGTCCCCGATTTTTCGAAAGAAGCGTCCTGCGGCGCTCCGTGTAGGTCTGTTCTGAAAACATGGTATGGATATTTTGATGTCTCTTAATGATTCAGGTTCACTGGCACACGACCTCGTCCTTGTCAGCTATTTTGAACATGCGGTCGCCGCGCCGCACTTCGAACGGCGTTTTTTTATCGAGCAGTATACTCCTGCGGAGCCGTCCGGGCCGGATGTTCGTTTACGAATACCGTTTCGGCCGTCATCTCCTGCGCTCCGGTCTTCTCGCCCGTGAAAAAGTATCTGCCGGCCTGCTTCGAGCGGCGAGGCCTCCACGTATATTTCCGCCACCGAGATGCGTTTGAAAAAGTTCGTGACCTTGCCGACGAACACCTTGCGCACCGTCGCGGACGAACCGTAGTTTGCGCTCAGTTCCACCGTCGGAGAACCGAGGTAGTAGCCGCCCCAGAAATCGCGGTTGAACACCCTGCGCAGCCGCTCGACCCACATCTCCGCTTTCTTTTCATCGAAACTGCCGTCGCAAACGGCTTCTACCGCTTCGGAGTAGCACCGGCATACGGTTTTTACGTATTCGGCCGAACGGGCACGTCCTTCGATTTTCAGCACCCTCACTCCTGCACCGATGAATTTGTCCAGAAATGGTATCGTGCACAGATCTTTGGGAGAGAGCAGATATTTTTCCCTCGGTAGCTATCTCTTCGCCCGTTTCATTGTCGCGCAGCGTGTACGAGCGTCTGCAAATCTGCCTGCACGCGCCGCGGTTGGCCGAACATCCCGTGGTGTGTAGACTCAGGTAGCACTTGCCCGAAACGGCCATGCAGAGCGCCCCGTGTGCGAACATTTCGATTTTCATCCTCTCGCCTTTCGGGCCGCGTATGTCCTGCGTGCGTATGGCTTCGGCGATATATGTTATCTGCGGCAGGGACAATTCCCTTGCAAGGACCGCCACGTCGGCCCACTGCGAGTAGAAACGGAGCGTCTCGACATTGGAGACGTTGAGCTGCGTGGAGACATGCACCTCCAATCCGCGGCTGCGGGCGTAAAGTATAGCCGACTGGTCGGAGACTATCACCGCGTCCACGCCGTGCTCTGCGGCCGCATCCACGAGCGAGTGCATCAGCTCGATTTCATCGTCGTATATGACCGTATTGACAGTAAGATAAGCCTTCACTCCGTGGCTGTGGGCCGTGGTCACGATGCGCTCCAAATCCTCGAACGTGAAGTTGGCGGACGAACGCGAGCGCATGTTAAGTTGTCCGACGCCGAAATAGATGCTGTCGGCTCCGGCGTCGATAGCCGCGCTGAGCGATTCGTAACTGCCCACGGGGGCCATTATCTCGATGTCTTTGCGTGTCATTGAAGTTTCGAATTTTTTTAAGTTTATGTTTTTGACACGCAAAGCCGAGGTCTGTTACCCACCTTCTCCCGTCTTCCTCCTGTGAGGAAGAAGCCTCCGAACTTCGTTCGTCGATAGCGTGTCATTGAAGTTTCGAATTTTTTTCAGTTTATGTTTTTGACACGCAAAGCCGAGGCGAGTTACCCACCTTCTCCCGTCTTCTCGCTGAGAGGAAGAAGCCTCCGAACATCGTTCGTCGATAGCGTGTCATTCAGGTTTCGAATTTTTCAGTTTATGTTTTTTTGACACGCAAAGCCGAGGCGAGTTACCCACCTTCTCCCGTCTTCTCGCTGAGAGTAAGAAGCCTCCGAACATCTTTTGTCGATAGCGTGTCATTCTGCCGTTTTATTCGGTTATTTGTTGCGTCTAAGGAGCCCGAGTACGAACTCGCGCAGCACGGCCTTGCGCTGCGGCTGTGCGTCGAGGGAGTCCAATGCGGCGACAGCTCTTTCGAAATGAACGTTTATCTGGTCCTCGGCATTTGAGCGCACGTCGTATTTGTCGTATATGGCAAGCGCCTTTTCTATTTTGCGCATCTGGCTGAGGGTTCGGTCCTTGTGGAGCGAGGAGAGCGTCTGGCGGTCGTCCTCGTCCGCACTCAACATGGCCGATATTTGCAGGAATGTCTTTTTGCCTTCCAGAATGTCTCCTCCGACATTTTTACCCAGACGGCTGTCGCCGTAGCTGTCCAGCAAGTCGTCCTGCAACTGGAATGCCAGCCCGAACTGCTCGGCAAAACGTCTCAGCGTCTGCCTGTCCTCCTGCGAGGCATCGCCCAGAATGGCGCCTATTTCGGCAGAACCTTCGAACAGTGCGGCGGTTTTGAGCCGTATCATCTCCATGTACTGTTCGACGGTTACCGATGCGGCCGACTCGAAGTCCATGTCGAACTGCTGCCCTTCGCACACCTCGATTGCCATGCGGTTGAACGGCTCCATTATCAGATGCAGCTTGTCGGCCGGAGCCTCGGAAAGCAGCCGGTAGGCGTATATCATCATCGCGTCGCCGGAAAGAATCGCCGTGTTCGCGTTCCAGCGGCGGTGCACCGTTTCTCTGCCGCGCCTGAGCGTGGCATTGTCCATTATGTCGTCGTGCAGCAGCGTGAAGTTGTGGAACACCTCCACCGCAGCGGCGCAGGGCAGGGCAGGCGCGGGGTCGTCCTTGTAGATGCCGCAGCAAAGCAGCACGAACATGGGCCTCAGCCGTTTGCCTCCGGCTTCGAGAGTGTATTCTATGGGACTGTACAACTGTCGCGGCCTCTGCGGGAAAGGCAGCGATTTTATGTATTGCTCCGCAAGGGAGCCGAGTTGTTCGACAGTATTCATGACATGAATGCGGTATGTTTTAATGACAAAAGGTAATCTCTTTTTGCCCTTATTTTTGTTATACGGAAAAATGTGATACTTTTTGAATCCGAAATTATCACTAATACAGCTATGAAAAAAACTCGCAATAGGTATCGATATAGGCGGAATAAACACAGCATTCGGTCTTGTCGATGAAAGCGGAGACATGTACGGCGAAAGCGTCATCTCCACCAAAAAATTTCCTTATTACGATCTCTATCCCGCATACATAAATGAGTTGTGCGAAAGCATCAAGCTGCTGCTGCGCGGAATCGATTTCGAATACGAACTCGTCGGCATAGGCATCGGCGCTCCGCTTGCCGACCACTACAAGGGCGTTCTGGACAATCCGTCTAACCTGTTCAAGTGGCGCGACGGCGAGGATGCCACCCAGCCGCGTATTCTGCACATAGTGGACGACATAAAGAAACAGTTCGACGGTCTTCCGGTCTACCTCACCAACGATGCCAATGCGGCTGCAATAGGCGAGATGATTTACGGCGCGGCCAAAGGCATGAAGGATTTCATCGTGGTTACGCTCGGCACGGGTCTCGGCGGCGGTGTGGTGTCCAACGGCGAGACTGGTTTACGGACACGACAGTTTCGCGGGCGAACTCGGACACGTGACGGTGGACAAGAACGGACGTCTGTGCGGTTGCGGCCGCCGCGGCTGTCTGGAAAACCTATGTTTCGGCCACCGGCATCCGTCGTACCGTTTCGATTCTTCTCGGCGAGAGAAACGATCCCAGCGAACTCCGCGACATTCCTTTCAACCAACTGGATTCGCTGATGATTACACAGGCTGCCGAGCGCGGCGATTCGATTGCTCTTGCCGCATACGAATATACGGGCAAGATTCTCGGCGAGGCTCTGGCAGACTTCGTGACTTTCGCTTCTCCCGAAGCCATATTCCTGTTCGGCGGACTCTCGCGTGCGGGCAAGTATATATTCGAGCCGACCAAAAAGTATATGGAGGAATCCATGCTCTTTATTTACAGCAACAAAGTCAAACTGCTTCCTTCGAGCATCGACAATAAGAATGCTGCCATACTCGGCTCTTCCGCCTTGGTTTGGCACAGCATCAAACAAAGTAGAGAGATGCGATTCGTGATAAAAAGGGAAACACCTGTAAAGGCGTTTCCCTTTTTTGTTGCGATACTGCGCCTTGTGCAAAGGGTTCGGGCGCAGAGGCGTCGGTGCCGATAAGTTCGGACGGGCGGGCTACTGTTTTTTCAGTCCGACGGTTTGTGCGAGCACTACGGCAAAGCGCGACTGGTCGAGCGAGAGTGCGGCGAGGGCCTGCTGCTCGGGATAGCTTCCGCGCGTAATGGAGGCCATATTCTCCGCGGCGCAGTACAGATTCACGTTCTGAGCGTATCCGGCAGCGTCCAGACCGGCCAATACCCGTCCCTTGTCGGCCGGAATGCCTTTGGGTTCGAAAACGCTCAAATCGGCCACATAGAGCAAGTCGAGCGGCGCCGAAAATACGAAATCCTGCATGCCGGTGAGCTTCCGGTTGTCGCCCGACAGCACGCGCTGCAAGGAGTGCGATGCGGGGTCGTAGAGGTATGTGCCGTCCTCGAAGAAGGCGTATACTCTTACCGGATAGAGAGCCAGAGCCGACGGTGCGGTCTGACGGCCGACCTCGGGCCGGTTTATTCCCCGACGCAGCCCAGAGAACTCCGCCGAGTTGTTCCATGCTGAGCTTGTCGGAAGAATATTCCCTTTCGGAGGCTCGGTTTTTTTCAGAGCTTCCATCAGCGTAGCCCCCGACTCGGAGGGCTGGGGGCAGAACGATTGTTTGACTCATATCTACGGGTGTTTGAACTTGTTTCGCCGTTTTGGGAGCGCAGCCCATGACGGCTATGCTTATCAGTATAATGAATGTAAGTTTCATGGCATGCGGGTTTTATTCGTAATATCTTATCACGCGGCTTTCGAAAACCGATTCGTCGTTCGGCCCGTTCGACACTCTGGTCAGCCAGTTGCCCATCGGGTCGATTTCGGGATATTCGTATTCGATGACGCTCTCGTTTCCTCGGGTATCGGTAAACCTCGCCTTGCAGGGCAGTTTGCCACCCTTTGCGTAGTAGTACTCCGTAACGGAGGAATCGGGCTCCTGTTTTTCGGATGAGCCTGCCGTCTTGCAGCTGGAACGTGCGGCAGACGCCGCGGAACACCCGCTGGCCGGAGCTCATCCGAATCTTGAAGTACTGCATTTCGACGCTTCCTTTGCTGCGCTTTACGGCGCAGCGGCGGCGGTTTATCATTTCCGAGCCGCGGGAAACCAATTCTATCCGTTCCACTCTGCCGTCGTCCCACGGAACGTATGCGAATCGCGTCTCGTCCTCGCTGGCGTTCAGATTCCTGTCCACATCGGCTATGTACGTTATTCGTCCGATACTGTCGAAGAGCATCATCTCTCCCCCGTCGGAGGGGATGACCTCGCGGACCGGTCCCTGCAAAAGTGCAAGGCACCGGTCGTCCGGTTCCGGATTATGACAGCCTGCGAGTACGGCCGAAAGAAGCAATGCAAATAGCGTGCGTTTCATCGGCCCTATTTGAGCGAAAAGTCCACTTTACCCTTTATGTCGGCAGCCGAAGCCGCTACGTAAGCCGTGAATACTCCGTTTTCAGCCGTCCATGCGTGCTTGTCGGCATCGAAGTATTGCAGCGCGGGGAGTTTTATCTCGAAGGTGACGTTCTCGGTCTGTCCGGGTTCGAGCCATACCTTGCGGAATCCTTTGAGCTCCTTGACCGGACGCGGCAGTGAGCACTCCTTGTCGCCGATGTAGAGTTGAACTACCTCGGCTCCCGCTCTCTTTCCGGTGTTGGTTACAGGCACGGTTACCTTTATGCTGCCGTCGCGGGTCATGGATTTTTTGTCGGCCTTGACTTTACCGTATTCGAAGGTGGTGTAGCTGAGTCCGTGTCCGAACGGGAATGAAGGTTTGAAGTCCTGCATGTCGGTGTATCGATAGCCGACGAATATGTCGTCGCGATAGGTCTGCTGGTGTTTGTCGTCGCCCGGGTAGTCGCCAGCTACGTGCGCATTGCACTGGTCGAGCGATGCGTAATATGTATACGGCAGTTTGCCCGAAGGGTTCACCTCGCCTGAAATGACGCTTGCCAAGGCATTGCCGGCCTCGGAACCGCAGTACCAGCCCTGTACGATGGCCGGAACCTTGTCCTTGAACGGCAGAGCCACGCCAGTACCGCTGATTATGACCACTGCGAAATTCTTGTTCGCACCGGCCAGAGCCTCTATGATTTCGTTCTGGCCATAGGGCAGGTCCATCGTTTTGCGGTCCGAACCCTCGGCATCCTGTCCGCCGGTCTGGTTCAGACCTCCGAAGAATACCACTGCATCGGCCGATTTCGCCGCCTCGACCAGTTCGCTTACAGTCTGCACCTCGTCCTTGCCGCTCGTGTAACCTTTCATGTAGGTGATTTCGGTATCGGGATAGGCCTTTTTCATACCTTCGAGAGGTGTGATTTCGTATGCCACTTTCAGGGTGGTGCTGCTGCCGCTCTTCATCATGCTGCGTTCGGCATTTTCACCGATTACGAGCAGTTTGCGCGTTTTCTGTGGAATGAACGGAAGCACATCCCCGTCGTTTTTTTCAGCAGTACGATGCCGCCCTGCGCTATTTTCAGTGCGGCAGCCGAATGCTCGGGGCTTACGAAACGGCCGTACGGGCGGTTGCGGTTCATCGTGGTGCGGAAAAATCATGCGCAGGATTCTGCGGCATTTGTCGTCCACGGTGGCTATGTCGTACTTGCCGCTTTTCACTCCGTCGAGCATCTGCTGTGCGAGGTAGTATTTGTCATAGGCGTTCAGCGCCCCTTTCGAGAGTCCGTCCGTCCATGTTCCGTATTCGAGGTCCAACCCGTTGTTTACGGCCTGCACCGAGTCGTGCGTACCTCCCCAGTCGGAGATGACCACGCCGTCGAATCCCCATTCGCCTTTCAGGATGTCCTGCAACAGATATTGGTTGTGGCAGCAGTACTGGTTCTTGTATTTCATGTAAGCGCCCATGATGCTCCACGTGCCGGCTTCGGTTACTGCGGCCTTGAATGCGGGCAGATAGATTTCGTACAGTGCACGGTCCGATACGGTGACGTTGGTGCTGTGACGGCGAGTCTCCTGATTGTTGAGCGCGAAGTGTTTCACACATGTGGCCACGCCGCTTTTCTGTACGTTTTCGATGTACGGTACGCACATCGAGGCACTCAGGTATGGGTCTTCGCCCATGTACTCGTGATTGCGGCCGCACAGCGGGGTGCGGTAGATGTTCACGCCTGGGCCGAGCAGCACGTTTTTATTGCGGTAACGCGCCTCTTCGCCTATCGCAGTGCCGTATGCGGCAGCCATTTCGGTGTCCCACGTAGCCGCAAGACAGGTCAGGTGCGGAAATCCGGTGCAGCGGTCGTTGCTCCATCCGGCACCTCCCCACTGGTCCCACAGACACTCCTCGCGGATTCCGTGAGGGCCGTCCGTGCACCATATTTCGGGAATACCCAGACGGGGAACGCCCGGGGACGAGAATTTGGATTGGGCATGGCACATGGCTACTTTCTCTTCGAGAGTCATGCGGCTGAGGGCGTCCTCCACGCGGGACTCTATCGGAGAGTTGTCGTCCAGATAGACTGGCGTTTTCTGCTGGGCGGGGGATGACGTCACGGTCAGCGCCGCCAGAAGCATGACGATAAAGTTCATTTTTTTCATTGTTCCGATATTTTTATAGTTTTTCTAATATGTTATTTGCGTTATTTCTATTCCCACACGGCGGAGCAGATCCAGACCGTCCGACTTGCGGTAGTCGTCGCTGTATACCACACGTTTGATTCCTGCCTGAATGATTAGCTTCGAGCATTCTATGCAGGGCGAAGCGGTGATGTACAGTGTGGCCCCCTCGCAGTTGTTAGCGCTTTTGGCCACTTTGGTTATGGCGTTGGCTTCGGCATGCAGCACGTAAGGTTTGGTGAGACCCTGCTCGTCCTCGCAAACGTTTTTCGAATCCCGACGGCGTGCCGTTGTATCCGTCGGAGATAATCATCTTGTCCTTGACTATCAGCGCTCCGACCTGACGGCGGATGCAGTACGAATTTTTCAGCCCAGATACGCGCCATGCGCATGTAGCGGCTGTCGAGCCTGCCGTTGTTTCTCCTCATTGTATCCCATGGCGCTAAAATATTTTCTTCTTGGACTGCGTAATCACGAAATCTTTCAGGTAGAGAGGCTCGAAATAGGCTATGTCTTCGCTCTGACCTTTCTCGAAAGCCTGCTGCGCCGCAGAGGCGAGACCTCGGGCCGACGGTACGACATCTATGTAGCGTGCATTCGGTATTATGCCTTCGCACTTTTTCGCTCCCGACCCGAATATGAGGAACTCGGAGCAGTTTTGCGCGTATCGGGCAAAGCTGTTCTCGTCGATTACGTGCGCCCCCACCTCGGAGACTGGCCGGCCGCTCGGGTCGAACACTTGGGCGTAAACCTCCATGCGGCGGGCGTCTATCATGGGACAGAGAAGCGCCGACTGCCAGTCTTCCACGCCCAGTATGCCCGCGTTGTTGTCTTCGCATGCGACGCAGGCCAGAGAGTCCAGCGAACCGATTCCTATGAGCGGAATGCCCAGCCCGTAGCAGAATCCCTTTGCAAATGAGACTCCGATTCGCAGACCGGTGTAGGAGCCGGGACCCTTGCTGACGGCCACGGCCGAAATGCGGTCGGCTTTCAGGTCGCTCGCTTCCAGAATTTCGTCTACGAATACGCCCAGACGGCCGGCATGGTCGCGGCCCTGACTGCTCTCGCGCAGAGAGACGAGTTCGCCGTTTTTGACCAACCCCACCGAACAGATGTCCGTTCCGGTTTCTATGCAGAGTATGTATGACATTTCGATGATTATATGATGTTGAAGTGTTTCAATGCGTCGTATATTCCGTTCAGGTCCACATCGCCGGTTACGTAGTCGGCCGCCTGCCGGACCTGCTCGGAGGCCGAGCCCATTGCCACGCCCGTCGCGACATGACGCAGCATGGGAATGTCGTTGCCTCCGTCGCCGAAGGCCATCGCCTGATTGCGGTCGAGGCCGTAGTGTGCCAGCATTTTGTCGATGCCCACCGCCTTGTCGGTCCCTGCGGGGGTGATGTCGGCCGAAATGTCGTTCCAGCGGCTCGACGAGCAGCCGCCCATGTTCGCCACTATTCTCCGTTCCATCTCTTCGTCCGCATAAAGGCACATGCCGAAAATCTCCTCCTTTTCGCAGAGAACTTCCAAATCGGTCTCCGTCGGTACGGGAAGCTCCACCATTTCGGAGAGCGCTCTCACGCGGTCGCTTGCCGAATTGCAGTACCACTTTTCGGCGGTCAGCATGGCTACGGAGAAAGATTCCGTGCGAAGCATGCCCAGCAGGGTGTCGAGACTGCGGCGGCTGAAACTGCTTTTGTGGACGACGATGCTGTCGGAAGTGAAGCAGTAGCCTCCGTTTGCGGTGATGTAGCCGTCGAAGTCGATTTGCCTGACGCACGCCGTGTCGGCCTTGCTGCGGCCTGTTGCCACGAACAGACGCACTCCTTTCTCGGAAGCCGCCCGCAGTGCCGAGAGCGTCGATTCCGGAATCGTGTGCGTGTCGAAACTAAGCAACGTGCCGTCTATGTCGAAAAAAACAGTGCCTCTATCATCGTTATTTGCCCGTATACTTTTTTTCATTGCGTGGTCCATGTCCCGCTTGGCGTCTTTCTCTTTGAGGTACTCTCTTTTGTCGAAGCTCTTGCGGCCTCGTGCAAGACCTATGACCACTTTGGCCAGCCCCCGTTCGTTGATGAACATTCTCAGTCCCACTATGGTAAGGCCGGCGTCCTGCGAGGCGCGGGCCAGACGCGCGAGCTCGCGCTTTTCGAGCAGCAGCTTGCGGTCGCGTTTAGGGCTGTGGTTGTTGTATGTGCCCCAGTGGTATTCGGCGATGTTCATGCCCTTGATGTATAGCTCTCCGCGGTCGAAGTAACAGAAGCAGTCCACCAGCGATGCCTTGCCCAGTCTAAGGGACTTTATTTCCGTGCCGGCAAGCACTATACCCGCCGTGTACTGTTCGAGTATCTCGTAGTCGAACAGCGCTCTGCGATTCTTTATGTTTATGTTCTTGTAGTCCGTCATAAAGCGTTACTGCTGCACCCTCATGTTTTTGATTTGCGTGTTCATCCACGGAATTTTTATTCTGAGGTATTCCCGCATCCTGTCCACCGCATTGCGCCACGGTATGAATTCGTCTCCGTTTTCGCGCCGGTTGTCGTCGATGAGGTTCTGCTCGTGAATCGCCCAGTTCTCGTCTTCGGAGTATTGCATGTACTCCTGCTCGGCGTCGATGAACTCGAATACCGATGTGAGTTTGGGGTAGAGTAGCGCCCAGCGTTCTTTGACCGCATCCACGAATGTCTGGTCTTTCAGCAGATATGGCATCCACAATGCTCCGCGGTTTACCCAGCTTCTTGCAGTGCCTGTCATGTAGGACCGGTAGTCGAAATCCCATACGGGGCCTCCGTAAATCTTGTCGTCGCCGCGGTCCTTGTACATATAGTAGCTGTTGGGACCGTTGGGTTCGGGGGTTCCCGAGAGTTCGTATACCAGCCACTGGTCTATCATTGAAGGCAGGTCGAAATATCGTTCGTATATCGGCCCGAAATTGCCCGGCTGCGTGGTGCCGAGCTTGGAGTCGAGCGAGTCCAAATAGCCGCGGATGTACTGGAACTGGGTGTCGTTGCCGTCTTTCGTGTCGGGCACCTTGATATTTATGCGGTGCGAACTTCCTTTCAGGTATGTGGCGACCCATCCGTACTGGTCGGCGTCCACTCCGCGGTCGAGCTCTATGATGTATCCGCCGGTTATCCTTTCGGTGTCGGTGTCGGTGGAAAGCATCTCCTGAATGTTCACACGGTTCTTGTCGATTTTAATCTGTTCGGCCAACTGGTACACGCCGCGGAACGTTCCGTTGAGCACCAGTTCCACCTGACGGTAGTGCGGGGTCCACTTTATGCCTTCGCAGAGCGACGAGAAGTGGAATGCCACGGCATTGCGCATAAGCGTCTTGTCGCGATAGTTGGCCATAAGCACCCAGCGTTTGTGTTTGGGCATTCCCAGAACCTTCTGACGAGAGCCGAGACGTATGTTGTACGAGCGTTTTTTTGAGGAACGTACTCCAAGTGGAGTTGCCGCGACCCTTTATTTCGATGTCCTGCAATTCGAGCCCGTCCATGTCCAGATTGCCTTCGAGCCGGAGCTTGGCCGGCGCCCAGACCTCCTTGCTGGTGACCTCTCCGCCCGAGTTGAGGTCTATGTACAGAATCGGCAGTCCGGTAAATCGCATTACGCGGACGGTGAAATATTTCGTTTCGCCGGTTTCCGAAACCACGCGGTATGCGACCGGTTTGCGGAAATCGTTCACCGTAACTCCGCTGGTCTGTTCCTGAGTGCCGATGTAGACCTTGTCGCCGTTGTGGGTGAACGTGGCTATGAGGGCGTCGGTGCGGTCTTCTATCGCTTCGAGACGGCCCGAGATGATGTTGTCCTCGCCGATTGTCATGGAGTACGACCCTGCCAGATGCGGGTTGTCCTCCTTGCGGAATTCGAAGGAGAGCATGTCGTTGGTCGGGCGTTTGGGCCGCGCTGCCTGCACGACGACAAGCGTTTTGATGTCCTCGCCTTCGGTCGAGGAGAAAGTCACGGTGCCGGTGCGCTCCTCTATTTCGGGGTTGGCCTCGACGGTGAATTCGATGGTCTTGTCGCCAGTCAGCTCTCCGCCCTGCTCGAAAAGAATCCATTCCGCATCCGATGTTACGGTGTAGGGGGTGCGGCACGATGCCGAAACAGATATTTTGCCTCCCTCGTACTCGGCTGCGTACTCCGTCTCGGAGATTTCCAGTTCGGCCGTATAGGCGGACTGCCTGACGGAAATCACGGTTTTCTCCACTCCGTCGGCAGACAGTCTTATGAAGGTCGTGCGCTCCGAGGAGGCGGTGTTCATGTCGGCGGTGAAGTATAGCGTGGTGTCGTATACGGCCTTGCAGGATTCGCTTTCGGAGGTGAGCCACTTGTCGCCGATGATTATGTGGAAGTCGAAATCCGAACTTACGCGCAGCTCGACGGTCTGCTCCCTGAAATCGAAGTCGAGCTGCTGGGTGTGCGGCCTTATGAAGGTCGAATTTTCATTTCCGGCCTGAATGATGAGTACGGTGACGGATTCGGAGCCGTCCAGCGCCGAGAGCACAATCTCTCCGGAACGCTGTTGGGGCGAGGGGTTGCTCTGTACGTTTATGCCGATGAAGTTGGGCCCGGGAACCAGCTGGTCTCGGTCGATTTCGAACCACTTGCCGGAGGTGGTGACCGATACCGGTATGTCGGTCCGCACGCCTACGGACATGCTGGTCTTGTCTGGTCCAATCTCGAATATGTCGGAAGAAAGGCGTATGGAGCCGGTGAATGCAGGCTCGTCTATTCCGCCGGCTTCCTTGTTGCAGGAGACCGCTATGGCCGCTATTGCCAACAGCAATATGAGTTTGAGTCGTTTCATGAGCATTCGTTTTTCAGGTTTCAGCCGATTCCGTCCGCAGGTTCTCTGCTCGGAGAACGCCCGCGTCGCCACCGGCCGGCAAATCAATCGTCAAAGATAGTGATTCGGCGCCATAAAAATCAATCCGCTTCTTTCGAATTTTTTTGCATCCCGAGTTTATGTTTTTCTACTTTTTGTAAAAAGTTAAAAAGTCGAAAGGCATATGGTTTACACGGTGATTGTTCTGACTATTGTGGCGTATCTGCTGGGTTCCATACCGAGTGCGGTCTGGATTGGCAAGTATTATTACGGCGTGGACATACGCGAACACGGCAGCCATAATGCCGGAACCACCAACATGCTTCGGGTGCTCGGCCGTCGAGCCGCACTGCCCGTTTTCGCGATAGATTTCCTGAAAGGATTCGTGGCCGTTACGCTCTCCAATCTCATCGCCTACGACCCCGAAGCCCAGACCGGTTTCATCTTCAATGTCAAGATACTGCTCGTTGTGGCGGCCGTGCTCGGACACATTTTTCCCGCTGTTCGCAGGCTTTCGCGGCGGCAAGGGCGTGGCGACGCTCGCCGGAGCCGTGACGGGCGTATATCCTCCCGCGATTCTGCTGTGTCTTGCCGTGTGGATGGTCACGCTCATGATTACGCACTACGTATCGCTGTCCTCGATGCTGGCCGGCGTGATGTTCCCTATTTTCATACTCATCTCGCCTCGTACCAACAATTCGGTATCGCTGGTGGTCTTCTCGATTTGCGTGGCCGTGCTGCTTATCATCACGCACCGGAAAAACATCAAGCGCCTCAGAGAGGGCACCGAATCCAAAAATCTATCTTTGGAAGCCTCGCAGCAAGAACAAATAAAAAAATGGATGCGAAATTGCGACTATATAAATAGTTTTTCGTATCTTTACCGACAGCGGGATTCATACGCCCCGAAACTTTAACTTTCAGAGACTATGAAAAAATTTTGCTATTTGCTGGCACTGTGCGTGCTGCCGCTGCTTATGCAGGGATGCGACAATGAAAAAATCAAAGAGAAAAACGATAATCGAAACGCCGCTTAACTCCTTTACGCGTGCCGGTTCCGTTGCTCGCGGTGCGGAGCCGTTCAGAATCGTGCAGGCACAGGGCGAGCTGGGCGGCCAGACACTGACCGATTTGCGGACGGAGAGCGTAGAGAAAAGCTCTCTGAATATATATGCCGTGGAATATAATACGATAGGTGTTGTTGCGGTTGCCACGTGGGGCGACAGGACTTTGCGCGTGGTATTGCTGAACGTGCCTCTCGCAGGGCAGGCGGGCGATGTTACGGCCGATGCGCAGGTATTGGCGGACGTCGGCTATGATGGCGGAGTTCTGACCCGGACCGAGGCCGAAGTCAAGGGAAGCATAAAGTCGCAGTGGAATGAGAAACGCACGAAAATCGAAAAACTCGATTGTTCTGTCGAAATTCTCACGCAGCTCGACGGCAAGCCGCTTCGCCTGCTTATAAGCGGGGTGGAGTAGGACCTGAGCCTTATGGTTCTCGGAAGAATCGGGATGGCCGCTTTTGCGGCCATCCTTCTCTTTTTGGATAGCGGTAAAAAAAGATTTATATTTGTCAGTCGGATTCGGTCGGTCGGCACGTCGGATTTATGTGCCGCATTCGCCGGACCGGACGGGAGCAAGGAGGAGATTGCAATGCGCTTGCCGCCTGCCCCGAATAAATATAAAAACGTTATGTTACAGGAAAATCTTATACGCATGTATGAGCGGAGTTTCCGCGAAAACCGCGAACTGCCGGCTCTTACGGACTATTTCAAGGGAGAGGAGTTCTCATATTTCAGCATGGCCAAGCAGATTGCCAAACTGCATCTGCTGTTCGAGAAGGCCGGCGTCAAAACCGGAGACAAAGTGGCCGTTCTGGGACGCAACAATCCTCGCTGGTGCATGGCCTACATCGCCACGCTCACATACGGCGCCGTAGTAGTGCCCATTTTGCAGGATTTCAATGCCAACGATATAATGCATATCATCAACCACTCGGATTCGAAGCTGCTTTTCGTCGGCGACAACTATTGGGATGTCATCGACGAGGAGCGCATACCGGAGGTGGATGCCGTCTTTTCGCTTACGGACTATCACTGCATATACGAGAAGAACGGAACGTCTCTTACGCGGTTCGTAAAGGATATTACGCGCCACTATCGCAAGCGCTATCCCAAAGGTTTTTCGGCCGAGGACATATCCTATCCTCAAATCGGCAACGATGCTCTGGCTCTGGTGAACTATACCTCAGGCACCACGGGTTATTCCAAAGGCGTGATGCTTTCGGTAAATAATCTGACAGGCAACGTACTTTTCGCCCTGAATGCTGTGAATACCGACACAGGACGCCCGTACTTCTACCGTTGCGGCCGCACGCTGTCGTTCCTGCCGCTCGCGCACGCATACGGATGCGCATTCGATTTCCTTACGCCGCTGGCCGCTGGCGGGCATATCACCCTGCTGGGCAAGATTCCCGCACCCAAGATACTTATAGAGGCCATGAAGGACGTGAAGCCGACGGCTATATGCTGCGTGCCTCTGGTTTTGGAAAAGGTGTACCGCAAGCAGATTCAGCCCCTGCTGGAAAAAGGCCCGATGAGTCTGGCTATGAAGATTCCTCTGCTCAATACGGCGATTTATTCCGTTATCCGTTCCAAGATGATGGAGGCTTTCGGCGGCAATGTCGGCGTATTCATCGTCGGCGGCGCCCCGATGAATCAGGAGACCGAAGATTTTCTGATGAAGATAAAGTTCCCGATAACAATAGGCTACGGTATGACCGAGTGCGCACCGCTAATCAGTTTCTCGCCGGACAACGAATTCAAGGCCGGCTCGGTGGGCAGGTATCTGAAAGATCTGCTCGAAGTCAAAATAGATTCGCCGGAGCCTTCGCGCACGGCTGGCGAGATTCTTGTGCGCGGCGAGCATGTGATGCTCGGCTACTACAAGAACGGCAAGGCTACTTTCGATGTGCTTAAAGACGGGTGGCTGCATACCGGCGACATGGGAACGATGGACGAGGACGGCACCATATATATTCGCGGCCGAAGCAAGACGATGATACTCGGACAGAGCGGCCAGAATATCTACCCCGAGGAAATCGAGGCGAAGCTCAACAATCTGTATCTGGTCATGGAGTCGCTTGTCGTGGAGCGCGAAGGCCGGCTCGTCGCTCTGGTCTATCCGGACTTCGACCAAGCGCAGGCCGACGGTGTGGATAACGAACAACTGTCCGAAATCATGAAGCGCAACCTCGAAGAGCTCAACACGCTTGTCGCGCCTTATGAAAAGGTGTCGAGCATAACCATATATCCGACCGAATTCGAGAAAACTCCGAAAAAGAGTATCCGCCGCTATCTGTATCAGGTGTAGACTGTTCGGCGGTCCGAAAACGAATTGTTTTTACGCAATGTTCTGCGGCGTGCATGAATCCCATGCACGCCGCTTTTTCTCATTTTTGACTTCATGTCGGACTATTGACGATTAGGATGATTCGGATAGGCTTATCCTCTGCCGAACATATATTCGAGGCCGCGCAATAGAGCTGCGATGCTTACAGGGCTGCGCGGGTGCAATAGTTGTCGTAGCGGCGCAGTACCTTGCCGACGAATGCCAGAGTCTGGTCGCTGTCCTCGAACTGGCCGTGGCGGACAGCCTCGTCCATGTAGTACTCAGGGTTGAATTTGAGTTTCAGATAGCGGGCCACCTCTTTCCATGAGTCGGGATTGTGCCCGTCCTTGCGGGCCAGACGGCGGGCGTCCTGAACGTGTCCCATGCCGCAGTTGTAGGCAGCAAGAACGATGCAGAGCCGGTCGTGTTCCGAAGTGCCGGCGTTGAAGTGCATGTTGTCGTTTATGTAGTTGAGAAGTTCTATTCCGAGCCATACGTTGGTGCGCGGGTCGGCAATCTCTTCGGCGGGTACGCCGAACTGGCGGGCCACTACGGGCATAATCTGCATAAGGCCGCGGGCTCCTGCACCGGAGGTGATGTTCTCGTCGAATTGCGATTCGGTGTATGCAATAGCTGCAATCAGACGCCAGTCGTATCGCTCGCTCTGGGACAGGGCGCGGATGATGACGTCGTAAGCGGAAATGAGCGATGCGCTGGTATAGTCCGCCCAGAGTTTTTTTCATCTCCGTGTAGGGGACGTATGGACGTATTTGCGGTTCGGCGGCGGCAGTCGGGCTATCCGATGCGACCTCTGCGGGTTCTATTTCCGCGGTTTCCGGTTCGTTCCGGCATCCGAGCAGCGAGACTGTCGAAAAAGAATAGAATAGATAATACGTTTTTCTTCATTTATATGCAATGCTTCGGGCTGAATACCGCTGCCGTTACAGCACCCTAATCGTAGAACGACCACGAGAACCCTAACTTGAAAGCGAACGGATTGAGCGGATAGTGCAGAACCGAAAAATAGTTCCGACGTCCGAACAGATTCTCGTTCCAGTGTTGCGCTTTAAGCAGAATCCGCATGCGTTTCCATTTGGCACAGACGAATGCGTCGAGCATGACGTAATTGCCGAGCGTCTTCTCTCTCTGATTGTAGAACTGCGCCGTTGCGGGATTGTACCCGGGAGCGTAATACTCCGTATTGTAACGGCCGTCTACGCCCACCTGCATCCGCAGGACGTTCTTTACCACGTTGAACTCGTAGTAGTATGAGAGGAATGCGCTTGCCAGCGGAACCGGTGCAACTCTTTGATTGGTGCTCCATTGCAGCAATACCCGGTGGTTGAGATGAAGACCGCCTATGCCGACGTCTTCGCGCACGTACAGACCCGAAACGCTTACCGTACCGGACTCTTGGGCGGGGGCGGCATTCTCGTCGAAATAAATCCTGTCGGTGAGAATGCTCTGCTGCGCACCTATCTCCATGCCGATGACGGGAGCTTTCAGCGATAGCTCTATTCGGGTTTCATTCTCCTTGTCGAAGGAGTTGTTCCACACGAAGTGGTTAGAGAAATATCGCTCTGTCCAATACCCGGGCGACCGCAGAGAGTAGTCGAACCGGCCCGACAGAGTGAGGGGTTTGTCCTTGATGAATATGCTTGCCGAGGCTTGGGCGCCGAAATCCAAATCGCCACTGCGGTATCCGAACGGATGCACCTTGATGTCGGCGCCCCAGTCGAAGTAGCGTTTTATGCGGCCCGAAGCCGAGCCGTAGGCGTAGTAGCTCACCTTGTTTTCACCCTTGCGACGGCCGTTCAGGTACTGGTTCATGGCGAACTGATAGTAGTGGTGCACGTCCACGCCCACGCCGCCGTTAATCTCGCCTATCCAGCCGTCGCGGTTCCACGGCTGTATCTGCACAAAGACTTTGTTGGACAGCGAACTCTCGAATATGGAGTCGTTGCTCTGTGTGGGGTTGATGTACCAGTTCTCGTAGTAGTTGCGGCTCGTGCCCTCCATGTCCGTGTAGGTGGCGCCGTCGTAAGTGTCGGTGTATTTCTTGTACCATCGGTTGTACTCGAAGCTGTGGCCGATGAATACGGCAGGAAAATCGGCTATGGAGAAATCGTCTTCCGTCACCCTCCGCAGCGGAATGCCGAACGACTGTACCAGAAAAATAGGAGTTGTTCTTTATCTTGTTGCGGGCGTCGCTCAGGCGCATAGGGATGTTGGAGGCAATCTCGTAGTTGAGTATCGAGTCGGTTACGTCGCGGTCGTCCACAAGACCGCCGTTCTCGCGGACGGATGCCATGTTGTAGATGTAGCCCGCATGAATGGAGTATTTCTTGCCGGTGTGCGAAAATCCGAGCGAGAGATTCTTTTCGCGCGTGCGCTGCCACGAGTATACGCCCCGCGCTCCGCGGCTCTTGTAATCGACGTTGAATCCGGTCGAGGGGTTTATGTTCTGGGCGTGGGTTGCCGCGAAGTCGTCTTCCAGATAGCGTTTCTGGCCGGAGGACATGTACATGAGGTGCGTGTACGGCTTCTTGACGTTGAAAAAGCGTGCGTTCTGCGGCGTGGTGAAATAGACGCGGTAGGCATTTACGAACGAAAAGTCGCGGTTCTGCGGCCTTGCGGCATAGTTCAGCGGCAGGGAGGCTGCTCCGTAGTTGCCCAGATAGGCGTCTCCGACTCCGGTTTTCAGGTATGGATACTGGATATGATAGTCTGTGAGCGCAGTGTCTATCTGGCGCATTTCGATGTTGTTGATGCTGCTGTTCACGCTCCATGCGAAGTTGTTCTGCGAACGCACCGTGTCGCTGAAAAAGTAGCTTTCCAGCGGTCTTTTTATGCGCTGTTTCTTTTTCAGCGAATCCGGAACTTCCGGCTCCCCTTCGCTGCCTTCGCCGAAGAACGGGTTGCTGCCTATCGACCCGTTGTCGCCGGCATCCATGGAGCGGCTGCCGTTGAGGTTCTGCGCATGCGAGGCTGCCGGCACAAGGAAGAGCATTCCCAGTGTCAGAATGAACGCTATTTTGAAAAGGTCCGTCCGCATGCAGTCGAAAAAGCGTGGTTTAAGGCGCAAAGATAATACATTTTTATATAACGCGCCGTCAGGCCTTTGAGCTGACGCGCTTTACTGCGGCTCTGACGGCCGATATGGCGATGTAGAGTACTATGACGGCCGAAAACTCCGGCAGGTCCGGCAGCGATGACTATGACGGCCGATGCGGCGAGAAAGCAGTACCGCAGAGAGTTGTCATGCCAGCCCAAGTTGTGGAATTTGAGCGAGAACATTCTTACGGGGCATATCAGCAGCAGGGCCATGACCACTGCCGCCGCGAGCAGTATCTCCCCTTTGCGGAAGCAGCCCTACGCGAGATGCCGCATATCCCGCGCCTGCGAAAAACAGGGCGCATGCGGGGGTGGGCAGTCCCAGAAATTCGTCGTGCTGGGTCGTGTCGATGTTGAATCGGGCCAGACGCAATGCGGAGAATACGGCGATGACGACAACCGCGTAGCCCAGCGCGTCGGGCGCTCCCCCATACGGATTCGGCGTTTTTCGTACATGCTCAGGGCTATGGCCGAGGGCGCGACTCCGAAACTTACCATGTCCGCGAGCGAATCGAGCTGCACCCCGATTTCGGAGTACTGTCCGAGCAGACGGGCCGCCGCTCCGTCCATGAAGTCGAATGCGGCCGAGACTATCAGCAGCCAGAAGCATATTTCGAGCGGACGCCCCTGAACAGCGAACACGACTGCGAGCGAACCGCAAAACCAGATTGCAGAGAGTCAGGATATTGGGAACCGTAAATAGTCTTATTTTCATAATGCGTTTTTATCGCGTACAAAGTTAGCGTTTTTTTCGAAGAATATCACTACATTTGTACATGCACGGTCCTGCGGGGGATGCCGGTGCAATGCAATATACAAACTCATGAAAAGCAATAAATATTGTGTCATAATGGCCGGCGGCGTGGGCATCCGTTTCTGGCCTTTGAGCAGGCAGAGCATGCCGAAACAGTTTCTGGACATTCTCGGAACGGGCAAATCGTTCATCCGCATGACTTTTGAACGTTTCGCGCAAATCGTGCCGCCGGAAAATTTTCTTGTCGTCACCAATGCCGCTTACCGCGATTTGGTGTTGCAGCATATACCCGAAATAACGCCGAGGCAGATTCTTTGCGAGCCGGTGGGACGCAATACGGCTCCATGCATAGCCTATGCCGCTTTCCGTCTTATGGCAGAAGATCCGGACGGGGTGATGATAGTGGCTCCGTCCGACCATCTGATTCTGGACGAACGCAGTTTCGTTACGGCCGTTTCCGAGTGCGTCGATTTCGCCGCCGCCTCGCATACCATAATGACCATAGGCATCGCGCCCACGCGGCCGGATACGGGTTACGGATACATTCAGGTAAACGACCGCGAGGCCATAGGCAAGGTCAAGACCTTTACCGAAAAGCCGAACATGCAGATGGCGAGCGCATTCGTCGCCAGCGGCGAATTTTTCTGGAACTCCGGAATATTCGTGTGGGAGGTGCGCACGATAATGGACGCCCTGCGGCGGCATCTGCCGTGGCTGTTCGCCCAGTTCAGCTCGCATGCCGAGTGCTTCGGAACACAGGCCGAGGATGCAGTGATAGAGAGCATATATCCGGAGTGCAGGGCCGTTTCGATAGATTACGGCGTAATCGAGAAGGCGGACAACGTGTACGTGCGTCCGAGCAGTTTCGGATGGAGCGACATGGGTACGTGGCATTCCCTGTATCAGACTTTGGACAAGGATGCGAACGGCAACGTGATGGACGGAGCGGGCATTGCGGAAGATACGTCGGGATGTTTGGTCAGAGTGCCTGAGGGTAAACTCGCGGTCATAGAGGGACTGAAAGACTACATCGTCGTGGATACCGACGACGTGCTGCTCGTCTGTCCGCGGGAGCGCGAAGACGACATAAAGAAGTTCACCATGCGTCTGAAAGCGGACGAAAAGGGAGACCGCTACCTGTAAATCGGAAACACTCGGGCAATTCCTTTCTATTCGGAATCTCGGCCGTCTCCGGCGCGAGAGTGCAAGCTGCCACGGCAAACTGTCCGATGCGATAGAATCGCGCCGCGGAGCATGCGGTTGCGGGCGCGTTTTCTCTGCCTGCATCGGTTCTGCGCATCGGCTCGCACCCTGTCGATATATGATAGCTGACAGGACAAGGCTTGAACCCCGAAAAGCCGAGATGAATTTAAGTTGCGTTGCTTTCGGCCAAAGCAAAGCAGTTAGCGGAAAGTTTGTACGGCGGTCTTGCGTGCCGCCGCCAATCGACGGAATGGATTCAGGCACAGGTGTGCTGTCCTATGCGCTATTTCTTCCTTACGATATACAGTATCTCCCGACGCAGACCCCACAACCTCCGCTGCTGTTCGCTGAACGTTTCGGCGTAGTCGATTTGCTCCACTTCGAACCCTGCTTCCCGCAGGCGGTCGGCATAGTCGCGGCCGTAGTTGCGACGGTGGTCGTACTGCCCGAATATGCGGGTGCGCTCGGCGGGGTCGGTAATGGAGTCGTCCTCGAATGTCTTGTCCAGCGACAGGTCTACCGGCGAAAGCATCACGCCCCAGCCTTTCCCGCTGCGCATTACGCGATACATCTCGCGCATGGCCAGCCTGTCGTCCTGCACGTGTTCGAGTATATGGTTGCAGAAAATCACGTCGAAACTCTCGTCTTCGAACGGCATGTGCTGCACGTCGAGTTTCACGTCTGCCAGAGGCGATTCGAGGTCGGCCGTGACGTAGCGCCCGCGGTCGGGGCCGGCATATATCTTTTTCGAGCTTGCGCATAAGACAGACCTCGGGTGCGATGTGCAGCAGGCTCGGGCTTGGAAGTCAGTAGGTCGGTCTCGCGCGAAAGATAGAGCCACAGCAGACGGTGGCGTTCGAGCGCAAAGGCAGCTCGGACACAGGGCGTCTTCGCGCGGGGTGACGTATCCGTAGGGCATGAACTTGCGGTACTTCGCGCCGCAGACCGGACACTGGCGTCCCCTGCCTCGGTACATAAGCCCAGCAGCGGGAACGGCCCATGAGGCTATGCGTTGCAGCACGGGCCGCGGCACGGCGCCGAGCATGAATTTAATCAGTCGTTTCATGGCCTTTATCGTTTGTCTTCGAGAATTTTGGCCACGTCCTTCTCGGCCTTGTTCAGGCGGCTTTTGCAGAATTTTATCAACTCCGTGGCACGTTTCACTTCGGCCGACAGACGGTCCACGTCCATGTCTCCGTTTTCGAATCCTGCGAGGATGGCCTCCACTTCGGCCATGGCCTCACTGTATGTTTTGCTTTTTTCCATTGTCGGTGATTTGTGCCCGCAGTTTTCCGCGTGCGAGCGTTATGTCTATGCTTTGTCCTATGCTGGTCCGAGAGGCGTCGTAAAGCGCTCCGCTCCCGTCTCTTACTATTGCGAATCCTAAGGAGAGGATGTTTTCGATGCGTCGTGCGGCGGTTTTCTGCTCGAATATCTCCATGCGCTGGCGCTCCCTGCCTATGTAAAGTTCTGCCGAGCTGCGAAGGCTTCGCTCGGCGGATTGCAGCGATGCGGCGCGGGCGGAAATAGACATTTGCGAAAGGCGTACCGTTTCTGACCAGAGCCTTTGAAGACGCAGTTCCAGACTGCGGGTGAGCTGTGAAGTCAGTATTTTGAGCTGCATCGCGGCGTTCCGTTCGCGTCGTGCGGCTGTGTCGAGTATCCGGCCGGCCGCATTTTTCAGGCTCTCCGACATTCTGTCGAGCCGTGCGTCCTGTTCGGCTGCGCGGTCGATGAGAAAGGCGGCTACCGCAGTCGGGGTTTTGAGCGCACGGAAAGCCACCATGTCGGCCACGCTCGTATCCTTGTCGTGCCCTATTCCAGTAAGCACGGGCAGCGGGAATTGAGCTACGTGGCTGCACAGCCGGTACGAATCGAAACAGGAGAGATCGCTCTGCGAACCTCCTCCGCGGATTATCGCCACAGCGTCGAAGTCCTCGCTCCTGAACGCGATTTGTTCGAGTGCCGAAATTACCGATTGCTCGGCGCCGTGCCCCTGTACGAAGGCATCGAAAAAGCTCGATTCTGAAACGGTATGGACTGGCCTCCATTTGTTTGCGGAAGTCCTGAAAGCCTGCCGCCGTATTCGACGAAACGACCGCTATTCGCAGCGAGTCGGGTGCGAGCAGCGTTTCGCGGTTCATGTCGAACACACCCTCGTCGCGAAGACGGGCTATGGTTTGCAGTTTCTGCTGCTGCCAGTCGCCGAGAGTGTATGCCGGGTCGATGTCCAGCACAGTGAGCGAAAGGCCGTACAGCTGATGATAATTGATAGTGACTTTGAGCAGTACTTTCAGCCCCGCCGCAAGTTCGCTTCCGGTTTCGATTTTGAAATAGGAGGCTACCGTACCGAACCGCGAACGCCACAGGGTGGCGCTGCATCTGGCCAGAGGAATCGAGTCGGGACCTCCCTTTTCGACCAGCTCCATGTAGCAGTGTCCGGAGTAGGAGTTCACTTTCAGGCTCCGAGATTTCGGCCGACACCCACACCGGCAGCGGCAGAGCGTCGCAGACGGCGTTTCGTATCTTCTGTTGGAGTTCGAGCAGGGAGACGTGGCTTTCGCTTTTTCATAGTTACGCAAAGGTAATAAAATGACGGTAAACCTGCTATCCGTTTTTGCGCTAGACGTATAAATTCGTATTTTTGCCGTAAAATAAACACGGTATACATTTATGGCGGACAACATAATTCTCAGCAAAGCTCGACGGCCTGAAAGCCAAGTACGAGGACATAAGCAGGCAGATGACCGACCCCGACGTACTCTCGGACATGAAGCGTTTCGTGGCGCTGAACAAGGAGTACAAGGAGTTGCAGCCCATCATAGAGGCCAGCGAACAGTATCGCACTGCATACAACAATTTGCAGGAGGCCAAAGACGTGCTGGCCAACGAGAAGGACGAGGAGTTCCGCGAGATGGCGAGGGCCGAAATCGCCGAACTCGAACCGCATCTGGAAAGTCTCGAAGAGCAGATAAAGCTGCTGCTCATACCCAAGGATCCGCAGGACGACAAAAACGCCATACTCGAAATTCGCGGCGGTACGGGCGGCGACGAGGCGGCTATTTTCGCCGGCGACCTGCTCCGCATGTACACCCGCTATATCGAAAACCGCGGTTGGAAATACGAGATAAATTCCGAGAGCGAAGGTGCGGCGGGCGGCTACAAGGAGGTGGTGCTCAAAGTTTCGGGTACGGGCGTTTACGGAGTTCTCAAATACGAGTCGGGCGTACATCGCGTCCAGCGCGTGCCGCAGACCGAAACACAGGGCCGCGTGCACACTTCGGCTGCATCGGTGGCGGTGCTTCCAGAGGCCGAGGAGTTCGACATCGAGCTGAACATGAACGACATCCGCAAGGATACGTTCTGCGCTTCGGGTCCGGGCGGTCAGAGCGTGAACACGACCTATTCGGCAATCCGTCTGACGCATATCCCCACAGGTATAGTGGTGCAGTGTCAGGACCAGAAGTCGCAGCTCAAAAACTTCGACAAAGCTCTCGAAGAGCTTCGCACGCGCATATTCAACCTCGAATACCAGAAGTATCTGGACGAGATTGCCTCCAAGCGCAAGACCATGGTGTCCACCGGCGACCGCAGTGCCAAAATTCGCACCTACAACTATCCGCAGGGCCGTGTTACGGATCATCGCATCAACTACACGATATACAATCTGGCTGCTTTCATGGACGGCGATATTCAGGATTGCATAGATCATCTGGTGGTGGCCGAGAATGCCGAGAGGCTCAAAGAGAGCGAGGCTAAATTCTAATATAGTGCGGCACACGAGTATGACTTCGCAGCGAATTTTCGAAAACATAATGGCCAAGCGCAGTTTTCTGTGCGTGGGCTTAGACACCGACGTGCGCAAAATCCCCGCTCACTTGCAGGGCGAGGATGCCGTTTTTACCTTCAACAAGGCTATAATAGACGCGACGGCTCCGTATGCGGTCTGCTTCAAGCCGAATCTGGCATTTTACGAGGAGCACGGAGCTCGCGGCATGGAGGATTTCGAGCGGACGTGCCGCTACATAAGGGAGCGCTATCCGGATATATTCATAATCACCGATGCAAAACGCGGCGACATCGGCAACACCTCGGCAATGTACGCCCGTGCGTTTTTCGAGAGCGGCTTGGCCGATGCCGTGACTCTGTCGCCGTATATGGGGCTCGACACTGCGAAACCTTTCCTCGAATACGAGGGGCGGTGGGGCGTGCTGCTGGCTCTCACGTCGAATCCAAGCGCGGACGATTTCGAGACGGCGGCCATGCAGGACGGAAGGCCTCTGTACATTCATGTGCTCGAAAAATCGAAGGCATGGGGTACGGAGGACAACATGATGTATGTCGTGGGTGCCACGCGGGCCGAGATGCTCGCGCAGGTCAGAGAGGTCGTGCCGCAGCATTTCCTGCTCGTTCCGGGCGTTGGCGCTCAGGGCGGCAGTTTGGAGGATGCGGCTCGATACGGCATGAACTCGCGCTGCGGTCTTCTGGTCAATTCGTCCAGAGGAATTATCTACGCCTCTTCGGGCGAAGACTTCGCGGAAGCGGCTGCCTCTGCGGCACATGCGGTCCAGCAGCAGATGAGCGACCTTTTGGACAAGTACCTGAAAGGTTGAGCGGCCGAAATCGGCATGTATAGAACACCATATAAGACAAGTCGGGAGGCGGTGCAAACGCTTCCCGACTTGTATGTTTACAGCAGTATCAGGGAGAATGCCATTACGGCCATGCCGGCCGCGACGCCGAAAATGGCGATGTGGTTTTCGCCGTATTGTCTTGCAGCCGGAAGCAGTTCGTCCAGCGAGATGAATACCATGATGCCGGCTACTGCGGCGAAAGTGATGTTCAGAATCGTCGGCGTCAGGAACGGCATCAGTATGAGATATGCGATGACGGCTCCGAGCGGTTCGGCGAGCCCCGAGAGGAACGACAGGCAGAAAGCGCGTCGTCGGTTGCCTGTGGCTGCGTAAACGGGTACGGAGACGGCGATGCCTTCGGGGATATTGTGGATTGCCACCGCGACTGCTATCGCGATGCCGGTCTGCGGCGATGAGATTGCCGACATGAACGTTGCTATACCTTCCGGAAAGTTATGTACGGTGATTGCTATGGCGGTGAGTATTCCCACACGGTGCATCTTGTGGTGATGACGCGAATCGTCCGTCAGCTCTTCCACGGAGTGCAACTCGTGCGGGTTTTCGGCTTCGGGGACCAGTCGGTCTATGAGGGCCGAGAGGGCCATGCCGCCGAAAAACGACAGGGCGGTTATGGTTTCGCCTAATTTTTGACCGTGCAGCTCGGTCAGTCCGAGACGGGCCGAAAAGAGTATCTCCATGAAAGAGATGTATATCATCACGCCGGCCGACAGCCCTAAGGAGAAGGATATGAACCGGTGGTTCGTGCTCTTGGAAAACAGCGCTATCAGGCTGCCGATGCCGGTTGCCAGACCTGCGAAAAGCGACAGGGCCAATGCGTATGTTACCTGTGAGGACATGTCTGCGTGCGCTCGCTTATCGGAATAGTCAATTTACCTTCATCGGACGCTCGATTTTTCGAGAGTTCGAGGTTGGCCTTTTCGATTTTTGCCGCCAGCTCGGCCTTGTATCCGACGATTTTCTCTGCCAGTGCCTTGTCGGCCGTGGCCATAATCTGACATGCAAGAATCGCCGCATTCTGCGCTCCGTTCATGGCTACCGTGGCGACAGGTATGCCCGAGGGCATTTGCAGAATGGAGAGAATCGAATCCCAGCCGTCGATTGAATTGGACGATTTGATAGGAACGCCTATGACGGGCAGCAGGGGTGCTTGCCGCGATTACTCCGGGCAGGTGGGCCGCTCCGCCGGCTCCGGCGATGATGACTTCGATTCCGCGTCCGGCGGCCTCGGCGGCGAATTTGGCCACCAGGCTCGGGAGTGCGGTGGGCCGACAGAGCCAAGATTTCGTATGGAACCTGCATCGAGTCGAGGAATTTGGCGGCGGCTTCCATTATCGGCATGTCCGAAGTGGAGCCCATGATTATGCTTACGCGTGCTTTCATAGATATTTTTTTGTCGGAAAGAAAACTTCTTATTAACTTCGCAAAGTTAAATCTTTTTACGGATAAATGCCCCTTTTTCGGGGCGCATAAAAAAATAGATAAACTATGGGTTGCTGCGACAAAAAGCGCGTCAAACTGCATGACAAGACGTTCGAAGTGATGATTCCCGCCTCGAAAATCGACGAGTCCATAAGCAAGATCGCCGAGCGGGTGAATGCCGATTATGCCGGTGCGGAGACTCCTTTGTTTCTGGGGGTTTTGAACGGATCGTTCATGTTCATGGCCGAACTTATGAAGAAAAATCGAGTTCAACTGCGAACTGTCGTTCGTGAAACTGGCGTCGTACAGCGGGACCAGGCTCCACGGGCAAGGTGCAGGAGTTGATAGGCCTGAAAAAAACAATATCGAGGGCCGCAACGTGATTATAGTCGAGGACATAGTCGATACGGGCGAGAGCATCGAACATCTGGTGCGCTCCTTGGAGGGACACCGTCCGCGGAGCATCGAGGTGGTGACGCTGTTCTTCAAACCCGATTCGTATTCCAAGCAGATTCCGATAAAGTATCCGGCTATGAGCATCGGCAACGAGTTCATCGTCGGCTTTGGCCTCGACTACGACCAGCTCGGACGTAATCTCAAAGACATATACGTGGTTGTGGATGAATAGCAGCTCTTTGTTGGACGGCGGCCGCAAACTGCCGTTGGTCGAGGATTTCTACACCTTGCAGGGTGAAGGGCGCCATACGGGCCGTGCGGCGTATTTCATACGTCTCGGCGGGTGCGACGCAGGGTGCCGCTGGTGCGATGCCAAATACACGTGGAATTCGAGGTTCATCCTACGGTCGATGTGGAGGAGATTGTCGGGCGTGCAGCTCAGTCGCCCGCGCGTTCTGTGGTGGTGACTGGCGGCGAGCCGCTCATGTACCCGCTGAATTATCTGACGGAAAGGCTGCACGAGTGCGGCAAGGAGATATTCTTGGAGACTTCCGGTTCGCATCCTTTCAGCGGAGAGTTCGACTGGGTGTGCCTTTCGCCTAAAAAGCAGCGGATGCCTCTGGACGAGGCGTGGGGCAGGGCGGATGAACTGAAAGTGATAGTGGAGACCGAGCAGGATATTGCGTTCGCAGAGCAGTGCGCGGCGAAAGTTTCGGAGCAGTGCATACTCTATTTGCAGCCCGAGTGGAGCCGGTTTGGCGAAATCATGGGGCCGATGGTCGAGTATGTGAAACTCAATCCGAAATGGCGCATCTCGATTCAGACGCACAAGTTCATGGATATACCTTAAAAATAATAAGCAGTGAAACGCACGGAACGGGACGAAGACGACAAAAGACGGCGCACGCAGCGGCTGCTCAGAATATTGGGCGGACTGGCGGGGCGTTACAGGGCCGTGGTGCTTGGCGTTATTGTTGTCATAGCGGTGTTCTTCGGCAGTGACGTTGTGCGCATCATCTCTCTGAGCCGGGACATATCGCAGCTCGAACGCCGCCGGAACTATTACGAGGAGATGATTCGTCAGGACAGCATCGTGCTCCGCAGTCTGGACGATGACGAGTTTCTGGAACGTTTCGCCCGCGAGCGGTATCTCATGCGCCGCAAGGGCGAGCAGATATACATAGTCGAGAGGCCGCGATACAAAAATCTCGGCTTTTTGCAAAAATTCCGATATTTTGTTGTTAGTTTTGGATTCGGTATAACTTCTAAACACTACTTTATTATGATTATCGGAATTCCAAAAGAGATTAAGAACAACGAGAACCGTGTCTCACTCACTCCCGCCGGCGCCGGCGAACTCGTGCGCCGTGGGCACACCGTCTACGTGCAGAGCTCGGCAGGCGTCGGCAGCGGGTTTTCAGATGCGCAGTACGAACAGACGGGCGCTCGCATACTGCCCTCAATCGAGGCGGTGTACGACAAGGCCGAGATGATTGTCAAGGTCAAGGAGCCTATCGAGGCGGAGTATTCGCTGATTAAAAAAGACCAAATCGTATTCACCTATTTCCATTTCGCCAGCAGCCGTCCGCTCACCGAGGCTATGATTCGCAGCGGGGCGGTCTGCATCGCTTACGAAACCGTGGAGTGCGAGGACCGCAGTCTGCCGCTGCTCATTCCCATGAGCGAGGTGGCCGGCCGCATGTCGGTTCAGGAGGGCATGTATTTTCTTGAACGCCCCAGAGGCGGCAAGGGCATATTGCTCGGCGGCGTTGCGGGGGTAAAACCGGCGAAGGTATTGATTATAGGTGCCGGCGTCGTGGGTACGGCAGCCGCGAAGGTGGCGGCAGGAACCGGAGCGGAGGTTACGGTGTGCGACATCTCGCTGCCCAGACTGCGATATTTGGAGGACGTGATGCCGCGCAATGTCAAGACGCTCATGTCGTCGGAGTACAACATACGCCGCGAACTGGCCGAAAGCGACCTTGTAATCGGTTCGGTTCTGATTCCCGGGGCCAAGGCTCCGAAGCTCGTCACGCGCGATATGTTGCAGGTGATGAAGCGCGGATCCGTGCTGGTGGATGTCGCCATAGACCAAGGCGGATGTTTCGAGACTTCGCATGCCACCTCGCACGAGAATCCTGTTTACGAGGTGGACGGAATAGTGCACTATGCGGTTGCGAATATCCCGGGTGCGGTGCCTTATACCTCTACTCTGGCGCTGACCAATGCGACGCTCCGCTATGTCGTCGCTCTGGCGGACAAAGGGTGGCGTGCGGCATGCGCCGGCAGTGCAGAACTCGCCAAGGGGCTTAACGTGGTCTCGGGCAAAGTATGCTACAAGGGCGTTGCCGAGGCGTGGAATCTGCCTTACCAGCCCGTAGAGTTGTAAAATATGATTGGCGGGCGCCGTGTTTTTTTGAGGCGGCGTCCGCTTTTTTTGCGGATTTTTTCGTACTTTTGCATCCGTATTGCAAGCAGGACTTTTTTTGCGGTACGAATCGGGGATGACCGGTTTTTGACAGCAGGCAGAGTCTATTTGTAAGCACGCCGAGCGTTGTGTGGAGGTGCTCGTAAAAGTGAACACTCAAAATTCAAATGGCGAATCAAGCTATGCACTCGCTGCGTAATTTTACGATTGAAATTACCTTAATCGTTGCGCCCAAGGCGGCGTGACGACGAGTACCCCGCCTTTCGGCTCCGTCCGGTAGAACGAAAGGCTTGCGGGGTATCAGACAAACCGGAATAGTGCGGCGCGATTTCCGTAGCGTCGTGCGAAATCAACGGAATGCTGCTCGCGGTTTAGGAGGCTTCCTGACTGCCGCGGGAGTAAGAATGAGGTGGAAGATAAGCGTGTAGAAAGCATTTGGGTTCCTTGTTTGGACGAGGGTTCGACTCCCTCCATCTCCACACGGCGTGTAGGGATCCGACCCCGTGCGACCATCTTGAAGCGGACATTGCGGTCCGCTTTTTTTGTCCCCGTATGTATTCCGATTCGAAGCCAATCGAAAGGCAGCGGAAATACTATCGAAAGCTCGGGAAAATATTAAATACGTGTGTCGTAGTTTTAATCCAATTTTAACAAGTCGAAAATTAGTTGCGTTAATTGGTTGATGTGTAACGTAATATCGGTTTGAGCATGGGCGCGTGCAGTGTGTATTATGCGATATTTCGAATCGAAAGTGCAGGATGCTTTGCATTTTTTTGAAATTATATTGCTTATATTTGTTGTATATAAACAAATAAACCACATAAATTACTAATCATTTAACAAGATTAATTATGCTGAAAATTAGACTTAAACTGAAAACATGGTGCATGGTTTTTCACGGCGTTGTTTGCGCTGCTTGCCATGGGAGCCTGTACCAAAGACGACGGAGGGGAAAGCTCTCCGAAAGGCATAACGCTTAATCTGAAAGCCATTAGCATGGATGCCAAGGGCGGACAGGCTGTGGTTACGATTACCAGCAAGCACAGCGATTTCAGCGTTACCACCGACGGCGACCAGTGGATTAGCTATGTGATTGCCAACAAAAAGCATTCAGCTGACCATTGCGCCCAACGGTTCGAAAGCCATGCGCAAGGCCACCGTTGTCATTACCGCATTGGATGGCTCGACGGCAACCATTCCCGTAACGCAGCCTCGGCTTGGATGCCGCGCTTGTAGTGGAGCCGAGCACGATTTCCGCATTGCAGGCGGGCGACTCCACCGGCGTAACGGTACTCACGAATATCGAGTGGAGACTGGTTTACGAGGACAACTGGATTGAGGCTTCGGCGAACGATGCCGGCAATGTCGTTTCGATAAGGATTCTGCCCAACGACCTCTTCGAGACCCGCACGGCCGTTATCGGCATAGTTCCGGTATCTGACGAGTTCGCAGACCTCAAAAAGGAGATTACCGTGACTCAGGCTGCCCGTCCTTACAAGATTGCCGTTTCCGGCGAAGAATTGGACGAGGGTAAGATTCAGGTAATGGCTCATTGTCGAGTCGCCGCTCGTTCTTTCGGTAGTTGCCAACAGCGACTGGAACGTGACCGGAGTGCCGTCATGGCTTACGGTGACACCGTCTGAGGGTGAAGCTACCGACGAGGCCGGTGTCGAGTCCTTACGTTGGAGTTCGAGGAGAATATCGATACTGACGACCGCAAGGCCGTGCTTGCATTCGCCTGCGGAAACAAAACCGTTACTGTCAATGTCACGCAGAAGGGCGCAGCCCTGTTCTTCGACCTTGCCGACACACAGATGAAGAAAGTGACCAACGATGAGGCCACCTCTTGGAGCGGTTCTTCGAAGAGCAACGGAACGCTGAGCGTAAAGGTCAGCGACGATAGCTGGTTGAGCGCAACGGTCGATGGCCTGAACTTCACCATGTCTGCGGCTGCAAACACTACCGGTGCGCGTCGCGAGGGTACTGTGACCCTGACGGCATCGCTGGAAGGAAACGACGACGTGGTCAAGACCTACACCATCGTTCAGCTGCCCGAAGCTGTCGATTTGAGCGCCGACGGAACGGCCAACTGCTACATGGTGAATAGAGCGGGCACCTACAAGCTCAACGCGACTGTTCAGGGCAACGGCGCCACCACCTACAAAATCAAACCCGAAACCATGAATCCTGCCGACGGTATTCTGGTGTGGTCTTCTTCCGACCAAGGCATTCTCGACGATGTGGTGTACAAGAACGGCTATCTGTACTTCACCACGACGGGTGCCGACGGCAATGCCGTGGTGGCCGTAAGGGAAGGCGACGATTTGACGGGCAAATACGTGGCTTGGAGCTGGCATATATGGATGACATCGGCCGATATGAACGATGCCGCCAATCAGTATCAGGTCAGCGGCCTGACTCAGGCCGTCGAGGCTACGTGGATGGACCGCAACCTCGGAGCCATGAGCGACGGAGATCTCGGAACCGTGGAGGATATTCACAAATCGTTCGGCCTGTTTTATCAGTTCGGCCGCAAGGACCCGCTGCCGGGGGCGACCAAGGACAGGATGCTTGCCAACTGGACGGTGAGCCTGTTCGGCGAAAATCCGATTAAAAACGATGTCATTCCGGAAACGAACTGGGGTGCTAATCAGGCAGTGACGATTGCCGGAACCGCCGAGAAGGTTTACTATTACATCGACGCTTACACCGACAATAACGGCCGGACCGTGGTTCCCAACAGTTCGGATTCCTACAAGTTGATACAGAATACCGAGGTGGTGGATTTGGATATGTCGAAGGTGTCGAGCGGCATAGAGCCTCGGTATTCTCAATCCGCACGCATTCATCGGTTGCGGAAACGCTTCCCCGTATTGCTGGTTCATGGCCGGCGTGAGACCTACGTTCGACGATTCCGCCAACGGATGGGGACACCTGTGGGGCAATAATGCCAATGCCAAGGATTTGAGCAGTCGTGGCGATAAAACCATTTATGACCCGTGTCCCGTGGGATGGAAGGTTCCGTCCGCCAGCGAAATCCGTTTTATCACCTCGCACGGCGAAGACTTGGGACGCAACTATCTTGGTAACGCACCGTGGAAAGCCGGCTGTATCGAAGTGTACGACGCTTTCCAGAAAGGCAACCTGAGGCAGTTCACCGTGGGCGGCGCCTCTAAAGGCAACTATAATACCTATCTCAAACTCGACCACGATCCCTACGGATTCCATTTCTTCATCGAGGATCGTGCTATGGGAGCGGCTCTGCCTGTCGAGGATCCGGACACAAGACCTGTCGTGGAGGGCTATACCAATGTTCCCGACGGAGAACTGATGTTCCTGCCGGCAGCCGGATGTTTAACACACGGCGGTCTGATGGCCCGTGTGGGTGCTGCGTGCCACTACTGGTCGAACCAGACTTCTAACCGCAGTTCGAACAGCAAAACACCGTATCCGGAAGTTGGTTATCCTATTGCCGGAGGTATCGAGGCCAACATGGTATTCCAGTTCTACATAACCGGTCAGATCGATTATGCGCAGGTCGGAGTGGGTGCTTCGGTGCGCTGCGTGAAGATTCAGTAACCGAGACTGCGTGTCTCGCATGACTATGCGGCATCCGCCCCTTTTCAGAGGCGGATGCCTTGTTTTCGGAGCGAGCCAGTCTTTCGGAATCGTATTTTGCCGGACTTGCGACGGCCCGGGTTTGAGAATAGGCCGATGCGAGGTTGGATATGAGTTCTAATTTTATTACATTTACGGCGCGATAAACGAAACAATTATCATTTTTACGATGGAAGATTTGAAATCCGCAGATGAGATTCTCGCCTTCGCCCGTCATTGTATGGATGTCGAAGCGGCGGGCCTGCGGGATGCGTCCGCAAGACTTGGGAACGATTTTATTTCGGCCGTAAGAGAGATGTACGCCTGTACGGGCAAGGTGATAGTTACCGGTATGGGTAAATCGGGTTTGGTCGGACGCAAGATTGCCGCCACGCTTTCGAGTACGGGAACGCCGAGTTTTTCTGCATCCCGCCGAGGCTTTCCACGGCGATTTGGGCGTGATATCCAAAAACGACGTGGTGTTGGCCCTCTCGTATTCCGGCGAGACGGACGAAGTGTTGAAAATACTGCCGTTCATGCAGGAAAACGGCAATCCGATTATAGCCGTAGTGGGTAATACTGGCTCCTCGCTCGGACGCTGTGCCAAGTGGGCAATCGACGTGTCGGTGGCACAGGAGGCGTGCTATCTCCAACTTGCGCCCACTTCTTCGACGACCGTGCAGATGGCCGTAGGCGATGCCCTTGCCATTACTCTGATGCGCATGCGCGGTTTCGAGGGTCGCGACTTCGCCAGATTCCATCCCGGCGGCAGTCTCGGCCGCAGGCTGCTGCTGCGGGTACAGAACGTGATGCGCAGCGACAATCTGCCCGTTGTGGCACCCGACTGCCCGATGCCGGAGATGATAACTGTGATGAGCCACGGCCGCTTGGGGCTCGTCGTGCTGTGCAGGGACGAAAAATCTGCGGAATCGTGACGGACGGCGATTTGAGGCGTGCGATGGAGATGCGCGGGGATGAGTTCATGACGCTGCATGCCAGCGATATTGCGACGCCGGACCCGAAAACCATTTCCATGCACGAGAAACTCATCGAGGCCGAACGCTGCATGACGGAAAGGAAAATAACTTCGCTTCTTGTGACGGACGATAATAAACGTCTTGTAGGCGTCGTTCAGATATACGATATAAAACTTTGAGAATATGAAAATTGCTGCTCTCGAAACCGGTTATGCCGGCCTGATGCGCGGATGTGTGGCCGCAACATATACGGCAAGGCGGATGTCGTTCGGAGCGGATTCGAGTTCAGCGGGATTAAGAAAGCGAGCGTAAGGTATGAAAGGTATAGTATTGGCCGGAGGCAGCGGCACGCGCCTTTATCCTCTGACACGCGGTGTGAGCAAGCAGCTGTTGCCGGTGTATGACAAACCGATGATATATTACCCGCTGTCGGTGCTCATGCTGGCCGGCATACGCGATATTCTGGTGATTTCCACACCGCAGGATTTGCCGTCGTTCCGCAGGCTTTTGGGCGACGGAACCGATTTCGGCATCCGTTTGAGCTATGCCGAGCAGCCTTCGCCCGACGGACTTGCGCAGGCGTTCATCATAGGGGCGGATTTCATCGGCACAGACAGCGTATGCCTCGTATTGGGCGACAACATATTTTACGGACAGGGTTTTACCGCCATGCTGCGGCGGAGCGTTCAGCGGACCGAACGGCAGGGCGTGGCGACGATTTTCGGATACGGAGTGAAGGATGCTTCGCGCTACGGAGTGGTGGAGTTCGATGCCGAGGGCAGAGTCCTGAGCATCGAGGAGAAACCCGAACATCCGAAAAGCGACCGCGCAGTGGTGGGACTGTATTTTTATCCTCCGTCGGTGGTTGATATCGCCCGCGAGGTTCGTCCGTCGAGACGCGGGGAGCTGGAAATCACCACGGTCAATCAGCTGTATTTGGAGCGTGGTGAGTTGTACGTCGAACAGCTCGGCCGCGGTTTCGCGTGGCTGGATACCGGTACGCACACGTCGCTTATCGAGGCGGGCAATTTCATACACAGCATCGAAAGCCGTCAGGGATTCAAGGTCGCGGCTCTCGAAGAGATTGCATGGCGTCAGGGCTGGATTTCGTCCGAGCAGCTGGTGCAGGCGGCCGGAAGCATGGCCGGAAACGAGTAAGGAGAGTATCTTGCGGCTTTTGAAATAGAATGAAAGTAGAGAAAACCGACATAGAGTGGCGTGGTGATTCTTCTCGCCCGATGTCTTCGAGGACGAGAGGGGCTATTTTTTCGAGTCCTACTCCAAGCGGGTGTTCGACGAGGCGGTGGCCCCTGTCGATTTCGTGCAGGACAACGAATCGTGTTCTTCATACGGCGTGATTCGCGGCCTGCATTTCCAGAAAGGCGAGGCCGCTCAGGCAAAACTCGTAAGGGCGGTGCAGGGAACGGTGTGGGACGTGGCGGTGGATTTGCGCCGCAGTTCGCCTACGTTCGGGCGCTGGGTGGCCGTGGAGCTGTCGGCAGAGAATCGCAGGCAGCTTTTCCTGCCTCGCGGCATGGCTCACGGCTTTGCCGTACTGTCCCCCAAAGCCGTATTCCAGTATAAGTGCGACAATCCGTACACTCCGTCGGCCGAAGGGTCGGTGGCGTGGAACGACGAGCGTATCGGCATTCGCTGGCCGATAGAGGAGCGGGATGTCATACTTTCCGATAAGGATAGAAAAGCTCCGCGGCTGTGCGATGTGAAGGATTTATTCGAGTAAACGATGGGCGTGATTCTTGTAACCGGAGCGGACGGACAGTTAGGGATGTCGCTGAAAAAAATATCGGGTGATTATCCGGATTGCGATTTTCTGTTTACGGATGTGGTGCAGCTGGATATAACGGACGAAAAGGCCGTGCGCGAGGTGATAGAACGCAGCGGGGCCGATGTCATAATAAACTGTGCGGCCTATACCGCCGTAGACAAGGCGGAGTCGGAACCCGAGGCGGCAAGACGCATAAATGCGCTGGGTGTCGGAGTGCTGGCCGATGCTGCGACCCGCACGGGTGCCGCAGTAGTGCATATATCCACCGATTATGTGTTCGACGGCAAGGCGTCGGAACCTTATGCGGAGGATGCACAGCCGCATCCGAGCAGCGTATACGGAATAACCAAGGCCGAGGGCGAACGGTTGCTTTTGCAAAGCGGATGCCGAGGGGCGATTGTGCGCACTGCGTGGCTCTACTCCGAGTTCGGCCGCAATTTCGTCAAAACCATGCTCTCGCTCGCCTCTCGATGCGACAGCGTGTCTGTGGTGTGCGACCAGAGGGGCGCCCCTACCTATGCCACCGATTTGGCGCGTGCCGTCATGACGCTCGTGCGGCGCGGATTCGAGTCCGGGGTGCGGATTTATCACTTTACCGACGAGGGCGAGTGCACGTGGAACCGGTTCGCGGAGCGGATATTCGCCTTGTCGGGCAAACGGTGCAGGGTAGAGGCGATTACTACGGAGCAGTACGGTGCTCCGGCTCCGAGGCCTTCGTACAGCGTGCTTTCGCTTGCAAGTATAAAGGAGGCCGGCGTCCGTGTCCCGAAGTGGGAGGATTCGTTGGCGCAGTGTATTGAAATAATAGGGAAATAGATATGCACAGAACCATTCTCATTACCGGCGGGGCCGGTTTCATCGGTTCGCACGTGGTGCGGCTGTTCGTGACCAAATACCCGCAGTATGAAATCATCAATCTCGATAAGCTCACCTATGCAGGCAATCCGGCCAATCTCGCCGACGTGGCATCCGAGAAGAATTACCGTTTCGTGCAGGGCGATATTTGCGACGCGGCACTGCTGCGCTCGCTTTTCCGGCAGACGGGAATCGACGGCGTGATTCATCTTGCTGCCGAAAGCCATGTGGACAGAAGCATTTCGGACCCTACGGTTTTTGCGCGGACCAATGTTCTTGGGACGCTCACTCTGTTGCAGGCCGCACGCGAGGCATGGAGCGGCAATATGACGGGAAAAGGCTGTTCTATCATATTTCCACCGATGAGGTGTACGGGGCCCTGCCGCTCGGTGAAGGGCGTTTCAGCGAAAGCACGCCTTACTCTCCGCATTCGCCATACTCGGCCAGCAAGGCGTCGAGCGACCATTTCGTCCGTGCGTTTCGCGACACCTACGGACTGCCGGCGGTGATAACCAACTGTTCGAACAATTACGGGCCGAACCAGTTCCCCGAAAAGCTCATACCTCTGTTCGTGAACAACATCCGCAACAGGCAGCCGCTTCCGGTATATGGCAGCGGGGAGAATGTCCGCGACTGGCTCTATGTGGAAGACCACGCCGCGGCGATAGATACCGTTTTCCATAACGGCGAGATTGGACAGACGTACAATATCGGCGGAGGAAACGAGGTGAGCAACATTGAACTGGTGCGCCGTCTTATCGGGATAACCGATTCCATGCTGGGCCGCGAGGCGGGCGAAAGCCTCGGCCTCATAAAATTCGTTGCCGACCGCGCGGGCCCACGACCTGCGCTATGCTATCGACAGTACGAAACTGCGCACGCAACTGGGCTGGCACCCGAGCGTGGATTTCGACAGCGGCCTGCGCAAAACCGTGCAGTGGTACTTGGATAATACGCAGTGGCTCGACGACATAACTTCGGGCCGGTACATGCAGGGCCGGTAAATTCAGATTCCTGATATCGGGCTTTACTGTGCAGCGCGGCATGGAAAACATACCCGTGCACGAGCCGGATTTTTTCATAGAGTGCCCACGCTTTTTTATTTTACCGGCGTCTACCGAACAAGTTCTCGGCGTTCTGCTTTTTGCGGGATTTGTCCGGCCAGTCGGCCGGCCGCATCCCCTTTCTCCTCGCCGGAGCGGCCCATGCAAACGAGGCAGGCGCTCGCGAAGTGCTCGCGTTTGTCATACGGAGAAAAGGGGATTAACATTCGTTTTTCCCCAGCCTGCCGGCGGCCAGCCGGCAAAACCGAAGATTGCAAGCGTAGTGCACTGCGTGCTTCTTTTTTATTTTACCGGTGCCTACCGAACAAGTTCGTAGTACCGATAAAATAAAAAAGTCGCGAACATTTGTTCGCGACTTGCCGATTCTTCGGTTTTGCGGAGAGAGGGGGATTCGAACCCCCGGTACAGTAATCCCGTACGTCAGTTTAGCAAACTGGTGGTTTAAGCCACTCACCCATCTCTCCTTCCACGCGGTTACAAACCGCCGTTTTCGGTTCGACAAAAGTATAATAATTCTGTCTATTTACAAAATAAGCCGCGGCGAATTTTTGATAAAAATAACATTTGTTTTATTTTTGTCCCAGATAAACAATGAATTGATAACTCAATAAATTTGTTTGATTATGAGTCTTTTGTCCGAATTCAAGAGTTTCGCGCTCAAAGGTAATGTGATGGATATGGCCGTCGGTGTGATTATCGGCGGTGCTTTCGGCAAGATAGTTTCGTCGTTCGTCAATGACGTTCTGATGCCTCCTATCGGAATGCTGCTCGGCAAAACCGATTTTACGGGCCTCTCCGTTACGATGAATCCTCATGCCGTAGCTCAGGGAGCCGAAGCCGTTACGTGGAATTACGGCGCATTCATCCAGACATGCGTGGATTTCGTTATTCTGGCTGCCTGCGTATTCGCTCTGGTGAAACTTCTTTCACTGGCCAAGAAGAACGAGAAACCTGCTCCCGCACCCGAGCCGCCCGCTCCTACCAAAGAGGAAGTGCTGCTTACCGAAATCAGGGATTTGCTGAAAAACAGGCAGTAATCAAAAGGCCTGCACTCCGTAAGAGCGCAGGCCTTTTCAATTCATTTACCCTCGTTTTTCTTTTTGAGCGAGGATATGAGATAGACGGTGAATACCGGAAACATCATCATGCCGAGCGAGGGCAGGGCGACGGCAAGTATTTTTCCGATCGTCGTTACGGGAAATATCGCGGCTCCGACCGTCGTTACGCCCATCCAAGCCCACCAGAGGCTGTCGCCGAAAGAGGACAGGTGAGGATTGACGCCCATTTCGTAGGCATAGAATATCAGACCGGCGAAGTAGGTGAATCCGCAGACTGTCAGCAGATAAGACCATAGCAATCCGCTGGATTTGTACCCTGCGACCCAGCCGATAATCATCCATATAGCCCATATCGCCCGTATTATCGGCAGCGATTTGAGCACTATGTACCAGTCTTTGCCGGGTTCGATGCCGAGCCAGCCGACGATGTTCAGATACGGGATGCACACCATCAGCATGAACCAGTTCGCGGCCCAAAAACGTCCTTTGTTCGGAGCATCGGCCAGTCGAACAAAAAAATCGAACAGGAAAATTATGCAGGCGGCCAGCTGCACCTCCAAGTAGCCGGCGTCGAGCGTGTAAGAGCCTACCGTGAGAATATCCATCGAAAGCGAGACGACAATGGCCACGCCCGCTATCAGGGATACGATGTTTGTAATGCGGATAATGCGTTTCATGGCAATGTTTTGAAAACCATAGCCTGCTGCGCTAAAATCGTACCATAAAACATCGAAAGGCGCACAATAAGTTGTGCGCCTTTCGGTGTGCGGTAGCAGATGAAAAATCCGTGTTTTATCTCTTCACCTCTACGGTTTCGTATCCTTCGACAATGTCGCCGATATGGATGTCGTTGTAGTTTTCGATGTTCAGTCCGCAGTCCATGCCGGAGGTGACCTCCTTGACGTCGTCCTTGTAGCGTTTCAGCGAGCCGAGTTTGCCCGTATAGACGACTATGCCGTCGCGGATGACACGTATGGAGGTGTTGCGGGTGAGCTTTGCCTTCGCGCACGATACATCCGGCGATTGTACCCACCTTCGAAATCTTGAACGTCTCCATGACCTCCACCGAGCAGGTTATCTCCTCCTTGGTCACCGGAGCGAGCATGCCTTCGATTGCGTCCTTGATTTCGTTTATCGCGTCGTAGATAATCGAGTAGAGTCGAATCTCTATCTCCTCCTTCTCGGCAAGACGTCGGGCACTGGCCGACGGACGCACTGGAAGCCGACGATAATGGCGTTCGAGGCAGCCGCCAGCAGAACGTCCGATTCTGAAATCTGACCCACGGCCTTGTGGATGACGTTCACCTGAACTTCGTCTTTGGAGAGTTTGACTAACGAATCCGTCATCGCCTCTATCGAACCGTCCACGTCGCCCTTGACGATGATGTTCAGCTCCTTGAAGTTGCCTATGGCGATGCGTCGGCCGATTTCGTCCAGCGTGACGTGCTTCTGGGTGCGCAGACCCTGCATGCGTTGCAACTGTTCGCGTTTTCCGGCGATTGCTCTGGCGCTGCGGTCGTCCTCCATGACGTTGAAGTTGTCGCCTGCCTGAGGAGCGCCGTTCAGACCCAGAACGAGTACCGGGGTCGAGGGCGGAGCCTGCGTGACTTTCTGTCCGCGTTCGTTGAACATGGCCTTCACCCTGCCGGTATAAATGCCCGACAGCATCACGTCTCCCACTTTCAACGTACCGTTCTGCACAAGCACCGTGGCGACGTATCCGCGGCCCTTGTCGAGCGTGGATTCGATGACCGTGCCGGTGGCGCGGCGGTTGGGGTTGGCTTTGAGTTCGAGCATCTCGGCCTCCAAAAGCACTTTTTCCAGCAGCTTGTCGAGGTTTATGCCTTGCTTTGCCGAAATTTCCTGACTCTGGTATTTGCCTCCCCAGTCCTCGACAAGGTAGTTCATTTGGGCCAGCTGCTCCTTGATGTGGTCGGGGTTGGCGTTGGGTTTGTCGATCTTGTTTATGGCGAAAACCATCGGCACGCCTGCGGCCTGTGCATGGTTGATGGCCTCGACGGTCTGCGGCATGACGCTGTCGTCGGCCGCGACGATTATGATTGCCACGTCCGTTACGGCGGCACCGCGGGCACGCATGGCCGTGAAGGCTTCGTGGCCCGGCGTATCGAGGAAGGTTATGCGCTGCTCGCCGACCTTTACGCTGTATGCACCGATATGCTGGGTGATACCGCCGGCCTCGCCTGCGATGACGTTGGTTTTGCGGATATTGTCCAGAAGAGACGTTTTACCGTGGTCCACGTGTCCCATTACAGTGACGATGGGCGGACGCGGAACCAAATCTTCGGGCTTGTCCGCCTCGTCGGTCTCGTCTATGGCCTCCTGAATGTCCACCGAAACGAACTCTACCTTGAATCCGAACTCTTCGGCAACGATGACCAGTGCCTCGGCGTCCAGTCGCTGGTTAATCGACACCATGAGTCCGAGGTTCATACATGCGGTGATGACTTCGGTGACCGGCACGTCCATCATCGTGGCAGGTCGCTCACCGTGACGAATTCGGTGACTTTAAGAACGCTGTGCTCTTTCTGCTCGCGTTCCATCTCCTCGTTCATACGGGCGGAGACGGCCTCGCGCTTGTCCTTGCGGTACTTGGCTCCCTTCATCTTGCTGCCCTTGGCCGTAAGGCGTGCCAGAGTGTCCTTTATCTGTTTCTGCACCTCCTCGTCGTTCACTTCGGGACGGGCTATGGGCTTGGGAGACGGTTTGCCTTTCTTCTTGTCCTTGCGAGCACCCGCATTCTGGGCAGCCGCGCCGGCGGAAGCGGGTCTTGCCGGTTGCGGTTTGCTTATGTCTACGCGGTCCTTGGTGATGCGTTTGCGTTTTTTTCGCGTTTGTGTCCGCCGCCGCTTTCAGTGGACCCGAGCGTCGAGACGTCGATTTTGCCCAGTACCTTGGGGACCCGACAGACGGTTGCTCTCCTGCGTGGGACGGAATATGTCGCTGCGGCTTTCGGCCATGCGCTCGTCGTAGGTCTTGTTACGGAAGTCCTCGTCTTCTGCGGCTGTCTGATTTGCGGCAGGGGCCTTAACGGGTGCCGGCGCGGTTTTGGGTGCGGCCGGTTCCGCCGGTGCAGCAGGCTGTACGGGCGCCGGTTCGGGCTTACGGACTTCCGCCTTTTCGACCTTCGGCTCGGTGCGTGGCTTGAAAGGTCTATCTTGCCCAGTATCTTGGGCTTCTGTATGGTCGTGCCGATGCTCTGCGCAGTTTTTGCAGGCTGCTGGGCGGCCTCTTTCTTTTCCAGAGAAACGCTCTCCTGCTTTTTGGGCCGAAGATATTCTCTCTCTTATATTTGTCGGTTTGGCGGAACCTCTGCCGGCGCCGAACTCCTTTTCCAGAATTTCGTACACCTCCTGCGAGATGACCGAATTGGGCGAGTTTTCAATCTGCACGCCCTTCTTTTCGAGGTATTCGGTAATTGTCGACAGACCCACTTTGAACTCTTTTGCTACTTGCAGGAGTCTGAGTCTTTTTTTCGTTTGGCATACCGTTTAGGGATTTAAGTTTTTTTACTTCAATGTTGATGTGAAGTGTAAAAGATTTAATTAAAAAAAGATTAAATCTCTATTCGAATTCTGCTTTCATGATGTTCTTAATCTCCTTGATTGTCTCTTCTTCGAGGTCGGTACGCTGAACGAGTTCCTCGTCCGGAATTTCCAGAACGCTCTTTGCCGTATCGCAGCCCACCTTTTTTCAGGGTCTCGATAATCCACTGGTCGATTTCGTCGCTGAACTCGTCCAGATTGACGTCCTCTTCCTCCACTTCGCGGTATACGTCTATGTCATATCCGGTGAGCATGCTGGCCAGACGGATGTTCAGACCTCCCTTGCCGATAGCCAGCGACACTTCGCTCTGTTTGAGGTATACGGCTGCGGTCTTCTTTTCCTCGTCCAGAGTGATTGAGGATACCTTCGCCGGATTCAGCGCGCGCTGGATGAGCAGCGAGGAGTTGGTGGTGTAGTTCACCACGTCGATGTTCTCGTTACGCAGCTCCTTGACTATCGAGTAGATGCGCGAACCTTTCATGCCGACGCATGCGCCTACGGGGTCGATTCTCTCATCGTAGGACTCTACGGCGACCTTCGCCCTTTCGCCCGGGATGCGGGCGATTTTCTTGATTGTGATAAGGCCGTCGAAAATCTCCGGAACTTCCTGCTCGAAGAGCCTTTCGAGGAACTCGTCGGCCGTGCGCGAAAGGATGATTTTTCGGAGTGTTGTTCACCATCTCCACCTTCGATACGATTGCGCGAATCGTGTCGCCCTTGCGGAAAAAGTCGCTCGGTATCTGTTCGCTTTTGGGCAGGATGAGCTCGTTCTCCTCGTCGTCCAGCACCAGAATCTCCTTTTTTCCACGCCTGATAGACCTCGCCGGTGATTATCTCGCCCACCTTCTGGCTGTACTTTTCGTAAAGATTGGCCTTTTCCAAGTCCATGATGCGCGACGCCAGATTCTGACGCAGCGACAGAACGGCGCGGCGGCCGAACGAATCGAGCCTTTATTTCGTCGGCTACCGAGTCTCCCCACTTCGTATGTGGAGTCGAGTCGACGAGCATCCGAGATTGAAATCTGCTGGTTGGGATTCTCTACTTGACCGTCTGCGACGATTACGCGGTTGCGCCATATTTCAAGGTCGCCTCTGTCGGGGTTGATGATGATGTCGAAATTTTTCGTCCGTCTCGAAGGTTTTCTGCAAAAGGTGGCGGAAAAATGTCTTCGAGTACGCCTATCATCGTGCTCTTGTCGATGTTTTTAAGCTCTTTGAACTCGGCAAAGTTGCTTATCAGATTGAGATTGTCCATGAGTTTTCTATATTGTTTTCGTTTATAGCTTTATTTGAAATCCAGATATTCCCGGACGGTTTTGATTTCGCTTTTCGGATAGGTTTTCTCAACCGTGACCTCCTGCTTGCGTTTCTTGCCCTCCACGATCGCCTTTTCGGTATACGAGACCGTGATGCTATCGTCGGTCGCGGCGACGAGCGTCGCAAGGATTTTGGTTCCGTTCGCGAGCAGCACTTCCACCGGCCGGCCGATGAGTTTGAGATACTGCCTGAGGAGTTTTAGAGGCTGGCCTATGCCTGCCGACGAAACGGTGAGCGAAAAGTCCTCGCCGCTCGGCTCCAAAACCTCTTCCATGGCTCTGCTGAGTTTTACGCAATCGTCTCACCGACACCGACAAGTCGCTGTCCAAAAGTATTTCTATTTCGAGGGCGGGAGATACCGTTGCCTCGACTACAAACAGCTGCTCGGAGTCCAAAAGACTTTCGGCTGTCTGTTTAATGTATTGTGCGTCAATCATATCCTGTGGGTCTAAATTGCTGGATGTCGGTTCATATTATAGATTCAGGGGACTCGCGCCCCCTGAATACAGTATTTCTACCCTGCTGCAAATATAAGCAAAGTAAATGCAAAATCCAACAGTTGCACCATTTTTTTATTTCGCTTAAAATGCGGAGAACATGTCGCTTGCGGGATTTCTTCGGAATAAGGCGGACCGGATAGCGGCGGAAGGGGCGAGGCGTAGAGGCGCCGACGTTTTTTTGTAACGCATCCCGTATACGGTGAAAAGAAGTGGGTCGATATGGCCTTCGGAGCGTGTTTTTCGGATGCGACAGGGCAGGTCCGGCAACGACAGGCGGCGGCCCTAAAAAAGGCCGCCGCCTGTCGCGTGAAAGCAATATGTTCCTGAAAAAGATTACTTTTTCGGTAGAGCGTTTTTATGTCACGCACGCGCAGCTGTGGCGTTACGGTTCCGCGGTAGTGGTTTTTCCACCACGACATAACACAGGTCTATCGGTTTTGCCGCTGCGAATCCACTGGTAGTGCGTCGGCTGTCCGAATGCGATTGCGGAAATGGAAGTGTTGGGCTTCTGTCTCTGCACGACGTCCATTTTAAGATGCTCCAATTCGGCTCCCACCAGTTTGGCGTCTCCGCGGCTGCTCGCTCCGCGAGTCATGAACACGGGCGCCGTATTCCCCGGTCCGAAAGGCTGGAACCGGCATAAGTCGCGGCGGAATTCGGGTGTGATGTCGCTGAAAAGCAGTTCCGAATCTATTTCGACGGTAGGAACGAGCATCGAAGGGTCGATATGCTGTTCCACGTATTCGTTGAATCTGCGTTTGAATGCCTCGACGTTCTCGGGTTTCATGGTCATGCCCGCCGCATACATGTGTCCTCCGAAGTTTTCGAGCAAATCGGCGCACGACTCGACGGCCTGATACAGGTCGAACCCCGGAACGCTGCGGGCCGAGCCGGTGGCGAATCCGTTGCTCATGGTGAGCACCACCGTAGGGCGGTAGTAGGTTTCGATAAGGCGCGAGGCGACGATGCCCACGATGCCTTTCATCCACTTGGGGTTGTATATGACCGTGCTTTTGCGGTTCTTGTACTCGGGGTGCGATTCGATGTATTCGTGCGCCTCCTGCGTCACGCTTCTGTCTATGCTCTTGCGGTCGGAGTTGAACATGTCTATGACGCTGACGAACTCCTCGGCCGCGTTCTCGTCGCGCTCTATCATCAGATTCACCGCCGAGTGTCCGCCCGAATGCGCGTCGCTGTCCTCGTCCATGCGCATGCGGCCCGCCGCATTGATGCGCGGCCCGATTTTGAAGACGATGTCGTCGATGGTGATCGAGTGCTTTTCGAGTCCGCAGATTTTGATTATCGAGTGCAGCCCCTTGTTGGGCTTCTCGTTCAGGCGTTTGAGACCGTAGTGAGCCAGTATTCGGTTTTCGCCCGTCAGGGGAACTATGTCCGAGGCGATGCTCACGGCGCAAAGGTCGAGCAACGATTCTATCTGCGAGAACGGAATGTCGTGGCGCTGGCAGTAGCCCTGCACCAATTTGACTCCCACTCCGCAGCCCGAAAAGCTCCTTGAACGGATAGTGGCGGTCCTCCTGCTTGGAATCCAGCACCGCAACGGCGTGCGGAACCTCGTCTCCGGGCAGATGGTGGTCGCAGATTATGAAATCTATTCCTTTTTCCTTGGCATAGGCGACCTTCTCGACTGCCTTTATTCCGCAGTCGAGCGTTATAATCAGACTCACGCCCTTGCGTGCCGCATAGTCGATGCCCCTAATCGAGATACCGTACCCCTCCGTGTAGCGGTCCGGAATGTAGAACATCAGATTTGTGTGTCCGATTTTGCGCAGGAAGATGTAGACGAGCGCTACGGCCGTGGTTCCGTCCACGTCGTAGTCGCCGTACACCATTATGCTCTCGCCGCGACGCACCGCTTCGCTCACCCGCCGCACGGCCTTGTCCATGTCCTTCATCAGGAACGGGTCGTGCAGGTCGGAAAGCTGCGGATTGAAGAACCGCGAGGCCTCCTGTGGGGTCTCTATGCCGCGCTGTACCAGAAGGTTGGCAAGGACGGGCGAAATCCCGAGCGCAGCGGCCAGACTTGCCACTTTCTCGGGGTTACCCTGCTCCTTGATAACCCATTTCTTTTCTATCGGCATAACTTTTTATTATTTATTATTTCAATTTTCATAATCTCTTCAAAGCGGCTCACCAGCTCGTCGCACACCTGTCGTATGTCCAGCTGCCTGCCGCACTCTTCGGCCATCGAGGTCGCCGCCCTGTCCGTGAACCCGCACGGATTGATGTAGGAGAAGTACCTCAGGTCGGTGTTTACGTTAAGCGCGAAGCCGTGCATCGTTACCGAATGGGAACTGCGCACGCCTATGGCGCAAATTTTTCTTAGCGGGAGTCCGTCGCCGCCAATCCATACGCCGGTGGCTCCGTTGTCCCTCCGCCCGCATATTCCCCAGCGGGCGATAGTATCTATGACGGCCTGTTCCATGCACTCGATATACTGCCGGAGCCCCAGACCGACGACTCCCAAATCGAGTATCGGATAGCCTACCACCTGCCCGGGGCCGTGATAGGTTATGTCGCCGCCGCGGTCGGTAGTAACGAAACTCGCCCCGAGTTTTTCGCAGCGCCTGCTCTCCGATAAGCAGGTTTTGTGCCTTTCCGCTCTTGCCGAGCGTATAAACGTGCGGATGCGAGCACAAAATCAGATAACCTCCTTTGCCTCCGGCCGCATTGTCGGCACGACTGTTTATCAGGTTCTCGAACAACTCCCGTTGCATTTCGAGGCAGGTGCCGTAATCGATTGTCCCGAGTTGTAAGAGTTCTACCTGTGTCATAGCCGTTTCAATCCTCCTTTTTGCAAAACTTCAATGCCTGTTCGGCCAGATACGACGAACGTACCAGCGGTGCACTGGCCACATACCTGAATCCGCGTGCGAGCGCCTGCTGCTTGTAATAGTCGAAACGCTCGGGCGTAACGTATCTGTCCACCGTAAGATGGTTTCGGCTCGGACGCAGATACTGTCCCAGCGTGACTATCTGCACTCCGCTTGCGGCCAAATCGTCCAGCGTTTGCAGAATCTCCTCGTCCGTCTCTCCGAGACCGACCATGATTCCGCTTTTCGCTACCGCGCCCCGCTTCGCAATATGGCTCAGTGTGGCAAGGCTCGTGTCGTAGCGGGCACGCGAACGCACCGCCGGAGTGATACGGCGGACCGTTTCGATGTTGTGGCCCGTGATGTCGGGCTGCGCTTCGAGTATGATGTCTATGAGCGAGGGCTCGGCGGTCATGTCGGGAATGAGAACCTCGATTGTGGTTTCGGGGTTCTTGCGTCGCACGGCACGGATGACGGCGGCCCAATGGGCTGCACCGCCGTCCGGCAAGTCGTCGCGTGTGACGGATGTTATGACGGCATGTTTGAGCCCCATCAAAAAGATGGAGTCGGCGACCTTTTTCGGGTTCGCTTTCGTCGATAGGTAAAGGTTTTTCCCGTCGATGTGGCGCAGAATCTGCAACCTCTGGTGCACACATCGCCCAAAATCATGAATGTGGCGGTACGCCTGCTCCAACACTCGCCCTTGTTCGGACATTTGCCGCTGCTGCAAATCGTGTGCAGACAATGCTGCTCGACGATTCGCGATACCTCGGCATACGATGAGGTGTCGGGGAGCTTGATTTTTGAGCCAATCGGGCTTTATTTTTAACGTTTACCTTGTCATAGACCTTAGGCATTCTTAGTTTATTATTTTTCCAATTGATGCAAAAAGTAATAAAAAAATTTCAATAAGGTCATAGTCGCCGCACCGAAAAAAAGATATAAAAACGTAGCACTGCCTTTGTGGCCGGCTTCGAAAAAGGAATATTCCGTCATGCACGGATAACATTGCCGCATCGGAGTGCGGAATGCCCGGATTTGTCCTAAAACCGCAGCCTGCGTATCTGACGTTTTTTTGTCCGTTCAGGGATTGCCGCAGCCGCAAAGGCAGGACGGTTTGGCTTTTACGTAATTTGGCGGTTTGCTCGGAGCTATTGACAAATGCGGACTGTTTTCTATGCCGTAAGACCTTCTATGCCGATGTGCTTTGCCGGCTCATGCGTTTCATCTGCCGAAATACTCTTTTACTTCGGCGCCTATTATTGAGACCGCCGGATTGGATTCAGAAGCGATGAATTTTTGTAGAAATAATAAAGAGGCAGAGCCTTTGTGCCGTAAAGTCAGGAATCTTCTGCGTAAGGTGCGGCCGCGCATAGAGGCGCATTAGGTTTATGGGCCTCGAAAAATTTTCCGCGAAAGCTTATTTTTCGGCCCGGCATGGCTGGAAGGCATTCGAGCCTCATTCGTCCGCTGTCGTCGAGCGCGGCATAGGCGGGAGAGTGAATCCATTCGCCGAGGAAAATGGCGCGGCTGCCGTTCGACAGGGCGAAATCTTCGGCGCAGTGTATGTGTCCGAAGACGAAGTAGTCCACGTGCCGTTCCCGCAGCATGTTTTCGGCGAACTGCACCAGAGGTTCTTCCTTGCCGCGGAAAGGCTCCTTGATATTTTTGGATTTGCGGCTCGAAGACGACCACCACCGGCCGAATCGCATCGCGGCGTCCGGATGCACGAGGTGCGAGAACAGCCAGCGTACTGTCGCGGAGCGGAATGCTGCATTCATCAGTCGCAGCATGGGGTGTCCCGTGATGTGCATGTTGTCGCCGTGGGCGAGAAACAGGGTCTTGCCAGCGAGCGTGACCGTTTGCGGAGCGGTATATACCGTGATGCCGCACTCCTGCTGCAGTAGTAGCCGACCCACATGTCGTGATTGCCGGTGAAAAAGCTAATCCGGATGCCTCGGTCGGAGAGTTGCGAGAGTTTGCCAAGCAGGCGGGTGAAGCCTTTGGGAATCACACGTTTGTATTCGAACCAGAAATCGAAGATGTCGCCTAAAAGAAATATCTCTTCGGCATCGTCGGCAATCGAATCCAACCACTGCACGAAAGCCCTTTCGCGGCTTTTGTCGCCCTCCTCGCAGAGCATTCCGAGGTGCGTATCCGAAACGAAATAGTACATTCAGTCGAGCAGTTTTTCGATTTGTGCGTTCAGCCGGCTGCCGTACAGATTCTTGGCGACTATGTTGCCGTTCCGGTCTATGAGCAGATTGGACGGCAGACGCGATATGTTGTAAAGGCGCGGAGCGGTGCCGCCCTCGCCCTTGAAGTCGCACAGCGTAATCCACGGCAGGCGCTGCTGCTGTACGGACGTGACCCAGTCGGCCTTGCGCGTGTCGAGCGAAACCTGATAGATTTCGAATCCGCGGCCGTTGTATTTGTCGTATGTCTCTTTGAGCTCGGCATTGTTCACCTTGCAGTCGGCAACTTGCGTGGTCCAGAAATCGAGAAGTATTATCTTTCCGTCCAGCGACGACAGACGCACTTTTTTGCCGTACATGTCGGGCAGTTCGAGGTCGGGATAGGAGACCGGATTTTGCGCTTTGACTGATATCATGTTCTGCATTTCCGATACGGCGTCGGCCTGCGAGAGCTGCTTGCGCAGAGCTTCGAGATACTTGGAGTCGGGATAGGTGCGCGAAACTGAGTCGGCGACCATGCGGTAGTAGACGATGTCTCCCTGACCGCCGAACAGATTTTCGTCGCCCGGCAGACGCTGGTAGAGACCGTACAGGGCCGCGAGCGACGAAGCGTTCTCCACCACGAAGCGCAGGTGCCTGCGTTTTATGTCCATGTATTTTGCCGCATACTGTCCGGCTATTTCGGTGCGACGTTCGGGCTCGGAATCCGCGTACATGTTGGTCAGCGAGTCCAGCGAGACGGCTCCTGCGGCCAGAATCGAGTTGAGACGGCAGATGAGCTCCGATTCGGGAGAGTTCTCCACGTTGTAGTTGGCCGATATCTTTCCCACGGCGCATACTTTTATATCCTGCCCGGGCGATACCATGAGTGGAATCAGATCCTGACCGCAGAGTATGTTGTACAGAGTCGGCTGGCGGTCTTCGATGTGCACGCGGAACTTGAAGGCTCCCTTTTCGTCGAGTTTAGCGGAATCGGCTATGGCGCTCCGGTAAGGGGATACGGTTTGCAGATATACCGTCTCGCCGCCGTGTCCGGCCAGCCGTCCGGATATTTTCGCCCTGCGGCCTGCGCACGACGACGCGAGTGCGGCGACAAGGAGCAGCAATGTGAACTTTCTCATTTTCCTTTTCTTTATTTTTCGAGCTCCGTTCGAATTCTACGTCGGATTTTTTTCAGGAATCCGAATCCAAAAAAACGATGAATACGAAGGCGGTTCGCTCGTACAAATATAAATGTTTTTTTCGCGTGAAAAGAAAACGGCGGCGGCTGGTCGCAAAGTATGTCGCGGCCTCCGATTCTTATTTGGAAAAATTGTCTGCGTGAAATCCCCTGACGGTTGCCGTGCTGGTTTTTTTACCCCCGTGAACCTTCTGCTGGCGCTTTTTGCCATACGCTGAAAAGGACTGTTTGTAATCGCTTTTGATATTATTTATGGCAACTTCGTCCAGAGGTATGCTCCCGTCGGACATACGTTTTTATATCTTTTATGATGATTTCGTTGTTGGGGTGCTCCTGATTGTATTCGTAGCTCTTCGTGCGCATGTACTTGGCAATCGACGCGACCGCCGCTTCCACGCCTGCGCTGTCGTCGGAGGCGGCCAGAGCCTTGATGATTTTCTCCACGTTTTTGCCGTAGTGCTTCATGGCTATCTCCTTGCGCGGATACTCCATTTTGCGCGGTGCGGGATTGAGCATCTGCCGCGAGGGAATGGGGTAGGGCGAATCTACATCGAGCTGAAAATCAGCCATAATGAATAGGTGGTCCCACAATTTGTGGGTAAAGTCGGCCGTGTCTCTGAGCATCGGGTTGAGGTTCCCCATGATGCCTATTACGATTTTAGCCTGCCTGTTGCGCTGCTCGCGGTCTTCGATAGTCATCAGGAAGTCTATCATCTCGTGTATGTGTCTGCCATACTCTGGCAACCGGAGTTTTTTTCTGGTGTAATTGTAATTCTTATCCATAAAACAAGATAGCGGTCCGTCCTTATTCGCCTCGATGCCTGTATGCTCCCGTATTGCGAAAGGGTCTTGCAATACTCGGAACGGACTTTCGAAATAATCTGAAAAAGCGTATGATTTATAGTTCGTTATGTTCGCTCGTCGGTGTGCCGGTAATTATGAAAAATAGCCGATAAGTTTATAACTTTGAGACAAAGTTAATCCAAAAAAATCATAAATAAGCAAAAAAATATGACTTCGGTTCTGGTTATTGATTCTTCTCGCGCCGTGCGCAATATTCTTCGTGAACGTTTGGAGTATGAAGGATTCGATGTGAGGTGCATAGACAAAGCGGATGCCACACTTAACAAGGGCGCCAAATTCGATGCGGTGATAAGCGACAGCACGGATGCCGGAAAGTTCGGGTTCCCGATGATTGTGACCTCCGCAGACAGTTCGGTGGAGTATGCCATGGACTGCGTGCATAAGGGTGCGGTGGATTTTCTTCCCAAGCCCATAGACATGAACCGCCTGCTGGCCTCGCTGCGCGGCATCTGCGAGAAGAGCCAGCGGGAACCGGCCCCCGTGCAGACGGTGCTCAGACCTGCCAAACGCAAGAGTGCCTTTGCGTGCGGGGAGATAATAGGCGGCAGCGAGCAGATAATGCACGTGAAGAGCCTTATCGCAAAGGTGGCCCCGTCGGAAGCCCGCGTGCTCGTGGTCGGCGCCAACGGAACCGGCAAGGAGCTCGTCGCGCGGCACCTGCACGAGCAGAGCAAACGCAGTGGAGCGCCTTTCGTGGAGATTAACTGCGCCGCCATACCCTCGGAGCTTATCGAAAGCGAACTTTTCGGACACGAGAAAGGAGCTTTCACCTCGGCCATCAAACAGCGTAAGGGGAAATTCGAGCAGGCCGACGGCGGAACGCTCTTCATGGACGAGGTGGGCGACATGAGCCTTTCGGCGCAGGCCAAGGTTCTGCGTGCCTTGCAGGAGAAGCGCATCAGCCGCGTGGGCAGCGACCGCGACATGGAGGTGGACGTGCGGGTGATTGCCGCCACCAACAAGGACCTGCGGCGCGAGATTGCCGAGGGCCGTTTCCGCGAGGATTTGTATCATCGTCTGAGCGTGATAGTGATTCGCGTTCCGCCGCTGCGCGATAGGCTTGCCGACATTCCCATGCTTGTGGAGCATTTCAACCGCCAGATATGCGAGGAGTACGGCATCGAACCCAAGATGTTTTCCGATTCCGCACTTGGAAAGATGCTCGAAATGCCGTGGACCGGCAATGTCCGCGAACTCCGCAACGTGGTCGAGCGCCTTATAATTCTCGGCGGACAGAAGATTACCGAATACGACGTGCAGACCTATGCCTGCGGCGTACTTTGATGCCGCTCGGACTCTAAACCGGAGGACGGTGCTTTTTGAGGAGTTCGGACAAAGCCTTTTCCCTGCCGCCGCATAGCCTGTCGAGCAGGGCGTGGAACTGCGCCGAATGGTTGTGGTGAATCGTATGGCAGAGCTCGTGGAGCAGTACGAAATCCGTAAGAGGGTCGGGCAGGGTCATAAGGTACAGAGACAGGTTTATGTCTCCTTTTGCCGTACAGCTGCCCCATTTGCTGCGCAGAGCCTTTATCCGCACTTTCTCGTAACGAAGCCCGTGCAGCCGTGCGAGCGTTTCTATCCGCTGCGGCAGGTAGGCAGCGGCTTCGGCTCTCAAAGCCTCCGTATAGGCCCGTTTTGCGGCCATGTCTATCTTTGCCTTCTCGGTCCCTGCCGGATATCGGACTATGGCTTCGGTGTCGGTGATGCGGACGGATATTCTTTTGGCGTCGGTACATACTATGCGCAGCGTATGGAAGCGTGTGCGCATGCCGTCGGTGTATGAGACCTCCGAACAGCGCGAAGCCTGCCTTGCCCGAGCCTTTTCAATCCATTCGCTGCGGCTTTCGGCGAAGTCCAAAGCATGGGAGGCCGCCACTCCGTAAGGATAGCTTATGCGCACGCTGCCGTCCCGAAGGACCGAAAGCACCATGCGGCGCATCCGCAGCCGGCGGCATAGCGTTACGCGGCCGAGCTTCGGATGTTCGACGGTGCGTATCATGGAGCCTCAGACAGTAAGCCCGCTTTCGGCGGCCAGCACCTTGTCGAATCCGAAACTGCTCATGACGCTTTGCATCAGTTCCTTGATTTTGTCGTTGCAAAGGTTGCCTATGCTGCCTTCGTGAGTGTGGTTTACGTGCGTGCGCGGACGGAACGTTCCGTTTTCGATGTCCATGCCCACCTTGCGATAGGCTTCGCGGAAAGGCGTGCCTTGCAGCACCATGTCGTTCACTGTCTCCACACTGAACAGATACTTGTATTTCTCGTCCGAAAGAATGTCCTCGCGCACCGAAATGTGGTGCAGCATCATGTCAGCCATGCTCAGCACTTGGCGAATGTCCTGCAAGGCGGGGAAAAGCACCTCTTTGAGCAGTTGCAGGTCGCGGTGATAGCCCACCGGAAGATTCGTCGTAAGCATCGAGATTTGATTGGGCAGGGCCTGCAACAGGTTGCACTTGCCGCGGATTATCTCCCATACGTCGGGGTTTTTTTCTTGTGCGGCATGATGCTCGAACCTGTCGTGAGTTCCGCCGGATATGAAATGAATCCGAAGTTCTGACTCAGGAAAAGCGTGTTGTCCATTGCAAGACGTCCTACGGTTGCGGCAATCGCCGAGACGGCCTGCGCCACTACGCGCTCGGTCTTGCCGCGCCCCATTTGGGCATAGACAACGTTGTAGTCCATCGAGTCGAATCCTAAAAGGCGCGTGGTCATGCTGCGGTCGAGCGGAAACGACGAACCGTATCCGGCGGCCGAGCCGAGCGGATTGCGGTTGCAGATGCGGTATGCCGCCAGCATCATCTGCATGTCGTCCACCAGACTTTCGGCATAAGCGCCCAGCCACAGCCCGAACGAGGAGGGCATCGCTATCTGCAAATGGGTGTAGCCCGGCATCAGCACGTTCTTATACTGTTCGGAAAGGGCTTGAAGCGTGTCGAAAAGCTCGACGGACAGCTGCGCTATCTCCATGATTTCGCGCCGCAGGAATATGCGCAAATCGACCAGCACCTGATCGTTGCGCGAACGTCCGCTGTGTATCTTCTTGCCCGCCTCGCCGATTCTCTCGGTGAGCATGAATTCCACCTGCGAATGCACGTCCTCCACGCCGTCGTCTATCTTGAATCCGCCGGCCTTTATCTCTCTGTATATGTTTTTCAGTTCGCTTTGCACCGCCTGCAAGTCCTCGGCCGACATCAGCCCGATGCTCTCCAACATGCGCGTATGGGCCAGCGAACCCAGCACGTCGGCCTCGGCAAGATATATGTCCAACTCTCTGTCGCGGCCCACTGTAAAGCGGTCTACGGCGTCGTTCACCTCGATATTTTTCTGCCACAGTTTCATGTCTTTTCTCGTCTTGGTTATGGTTCTCCGAGACAAAGGTACGAATAAGTAGCGAGCAAAAACAAATTTATTTGCACTTTGCCGCAGCCCTCGGGCCGGAAACGACGATTCTCCGGCGTGGGTTCCGACCGATTTTCGAGAGACGGCTTCGCTTGCCGGTACGATATTTTCATGTATCTTTGCATACGTATCCTGTCTGTGCGAAAATAGGAAACGAGGAGGATTTATGGAAAATATCAAGTGCCTTATAATAGGAGGCGGCCCTGCGGGATATACGGCCGCCATATATGCAGCCCGAGCAGGTCTTTCGCCCGTGCTTTACGAAGGGTTGCAGCCCGGCGGCCAGCTTACCACCACAACGCTGGTGGAAAACTACCCAGGTTTTTCCGAGGGCGTACAGGGACCGCAGGCTCATGGACGACATGCGTGCTCAGGCCCTGCGTCTGGGAACCGACATACGTCTCGGAACCGTTACGCAGGTCGATTTCTCTTCGAGGCCTTTTGTCGTAAATGCGGACGGGGCGCATGAGATTCAGGCCCGAAGCGTCATTATAGCCACAGGTGCGGCTGCAAGGTATCTTGGCTTGGAGTCGGAGAGCCGTTTCAGAGGTATGGGCGTGAGTGCGTGTGCCACGTGCGACGGCTTTTTCTACCGCGGCAAGGACGTCGCCGTTGTGGGCGGCGGAGATTCGGCATGCGAGGAGGCCGTGTATCTGGCTTCGATATGCCGCAAGGTGTACATGGTGATTCGCAAACCCTATTTCGCGGCTTCGCAGGCCATGCAGCGCAAGGTCGCATCCACACCCAACATAGAGGTGATTTTCCGCCACAACACGCAGGAGATTCTTGGCGACGATACGGGTGTTACGGGCATGCTTCTCAAAGGCGAGGACGGGCGGATGCGCACAATCGACGTGCACGGCGTATTCATGGCTATCGGCCATACGCCCAATACCGAAATTTTCCGCGGCCAGATAGAGCTGGATGACAAAGGCTACATAGTGACCCGCGGCGTCACGAGCCATACCTCGGTGGAGGGCGTGTTCGCGGCAGGGGACGTGCAGGATTCGCGCTATCGTCAGGCCGTCACTTCGGCCGCCAGCGGTTGCAAGGCTGCGCTGGACTGCGAGCGATACCTTAATCTGATGCAGGGTTGATTTCGTCCGGCGACATATTCTCGATTCGTACTCGCGAGGATTTCGACCGCGCGGCGCTCGCTCTGTTCGCCTTTCAGGCCGAAAGATGCGAACCCTATGCCCGCTACCTGTCACTTATAGGTGTCAGGCCCGAGGATGTGGACAGCGTGGAGCGGATACCTTTTATGCCGGTGGAGCTGTTCAAAAGCCATGATATTTATTGCGGTGCCGAGCCGCCCGAGAAGGTGTTTACCAGCAGCGGAACCACAGGCATGGTTTCGTCGCGTCATCCCATGGCCTCCCTGTCGCTTTATGAAGAGTGCTTTACGCGGGCTTTCGAGATGTTCTACGGTCCGGTTGCGGGTTGGAGCATTTACGCGCTGCTGCCTTCGTATCTGGAACGCGAAGGCTCGTCGCTGGTGTACATGATGGACGGTCTGATAAAAAAGAGCCGCGGCGGCGGTTTCTATCTCTACGACCACGATGCGCTGCTCGGTGACATGCGCCGTACCGACGGTCCGAAACTGCTGCTCGGCGTGAGCTATGCGCTGCTCGATTTGGCCGAAAAGGGAGAAAAACTGCCCGAGGGTACAGTGGTTATGGAGACCGGAGGGATGAAGGGCCGGCGCAAGGAGCTGCCCAAACAGACCATGCACGAGATATTGTGCCGAGGACTCGGCGTGGAGACGATTCACTCGGAATACGGAATGGCCGAACTCACCTCGCAGGCCTACTCGCAGGGCGGCGGCATTTTCCGGTGCCCGCCGTGGATGAGGATTCTCGTGCGCGACTTGAACGACCCGTTTGATATTCTTGGCGTCGGGCGCAACGGAGGCATAAACATAGCGGACTTGGGCAATCTGTACTCCTGTGCGTTCATTCAGACGCAGGACTCCGGCCGGTTGCATTCCGACGGCAGGCCTTTACGGTATTCGGCCGCGCCGACCGCAGTGAAATACGCGGCTGCAATCTTCTGGTGCAGTGAACTGGGACTGCATCCGCCTTTTTCCGATGCGAGAACCGTCCGACAGAGTATTCTGGATTGAAAGCCGCACAGTATGCACTGCGGCGGAATCGCAATAGCCGGCTCTTATCGTGCGGCGTAGACCCTTTGCGCCAATCTGGACAAAATACCCTGATTGCCCGATGTCGCGTTTTGCGAAAAGGCGCTGCCTACCGTTTGCGTTTGATGCGGACGGTTACACGCAACTGATTCTCGTAGTCGGCTGCCTCGTCTTTCTTGCTCAGACGGCATTCGAAAATGTCATCCCAACCCATTTCCAGCAGCGCGGCGAACGGCTCGTTGGCGTTGCGGGGAACGTATCCGAGAAGGAAGTCTTCATACGCGGGACCCCGATTGTCTGCACTGTCCGGAATCTCTCTGCGGTAGATTATCGCTACCGCATTTTTGTCGAATCTGTTGTCGAAATCGCGTTCGAGATGCAGCAACATCCCGATGTTCAGATCCTGCCACACTTCGTCGGCATCGTGATATTGGCGTCCGGCTATGTGGAACTCGTCGAAGTAAAGTTTGTTCTGTTTCATGGTGTCTTTTGATTTACGATACAAAGATATATTCCGATTGTTCCAGAATACGGTACAATGCTGTCAATCCGCATATCTTTTGTTCATTTCCTTTATGGTAGCCGATAATTTGTCGGCCAGACTCGCAGGCGAAACGACTCGGAGCCACTGTGCCCGCGAAAGCAGATGTCCGATGAAATCGTCCGTGGGGGCGCAGGGTCACTTCATAGTCTGCATGGTCGTCGGAGAGTGCAAGAAGCCTTTGCGACGGGTGCAGCGGCAGATCGCGCATGTAGTAGCGTTCTTTGCCCCATGCTCTCAAAACGATTTTTTGGAGCGGAATTTCCGGATTCCGTACTACGCCGTAGCATTCGCCGAAGAACTTTTCGGCGTCGAAATCCGTATCCATGACGAACGGCTCTTCGGAGATGCTCAGACTGACGATTCTGTCGAACGAAAGGATGCGGTATTCTCTCGTGTCGGGATAGCGAATAAGTACGTACCACCTTCTGCGATACAGTTTCACGCAATACGGTTCGGCATGATAGCATCTGGTTTCCGTGCTTTGGTATTTCCGGTATTCGATGTCTATTGTCCGCGAATATTGCATCGCCTTTATAGCCTCTTTGAGATTGTCTCCGTCGGAAGGGATTGTTTCCAGCAGAATGCGGTCGTGCACCAGACGGCTTTCCGCGATTACGTTGTTGAGCGATATGGTACCGGCCATCCAGCTTTGTACCGTATTCGAGTGTAGCTCTCCCGTGTTTTCTATGTAGTAGCGCCAGCCGTTGCGGCGGTCGCAAACGATGCGGATGCCGAAGATGTCCTCGATTTCTTCTCGGTGGCGGTTGAATGTGGTGCGGGCCATCGGGTTGTCGTCGTACAGCGAGGACTCCTCCCACAGACGGCTTATTTCGCCCAGACTGATAGGCCCGAGCCGGTAGACGGTCTCCACCAACCAGATGTACACTTTGAATAGTTCCTTATGTCGCATGTTTCGGATTGTTTCATTAAATCGACTGTATGCCGCCCGCGGAGCATGGGTCCGTTTAGCGTTTTTTTCGATGCTCGTCAGGCGGATAAGAGCAAAATTAAGTTTTTTTGTCGATTGACAGTGCGGCGCTCTTGTAGAAATCTGTTTGAGGGTATAAAAAATAAGCGATTTCGCTTGTCTGCTCCGACTTGCTCAATCGCTTATCCAGTGCCCAGGACAGGAATCGAACCTGCACGCCTTGCGGCACACGCACCTGAAACGTGCGCGTCTACCTATTCCGCCACCTGGGCTTCTTTTTGAAAAGGTGTGCAAATATAAGGAGTAATTTTGATTCCGCAATACAAAATCGAATATTTTTTCACTCCCTAAGACTTTGCGCCGGTTATGCGGACGGCTCTGCTGTTTTCAATACCCCGCTCGTGTCGGTGCAGACCATCGAATAGTTCTCGACGCAGACTATCAGGTGGTCATGGTCGTGGTCGGTGACGGACGATATGCGGCGGATTGTTCCGGCATAGGGCAGGCGGAGCGCCGAGAGCTGGCGGTGGATAGCATCCAAAAGACGCAGGTAGGCGGTGTTCCGCTCGTGGTTGTCCACGCGGCGCAGACGGAATGTCTTGCGGTTGGTCATGTTCTGCGCGACGTAGAGCGTCATTTTGAGCGTGGCCTGCTGTGCACCGCCTCCGCGGGGCGTCCACTCTATGGCAGGGAACTCCACCAGTACGCACGGGTATTTCATGACCGTCTCCTCTTTGAGGTGCGCAAACTGGTTGTTGAATAAATCGAAGTACTCGATAGCAGGTTTCCCGCCGTCGGTGATGCCTTCCAGACAGTCGCAGATGTCGGAATAAAGACGCTCTCTGAGCGAGAGGTCGAACTCTTTTTAATTCGGTTTGAAATTTCATATAAATAGTGTTTAATCGGTTTTTGAAAAACAGAATCAATCATGGTCTCGATTTTTCTTATCGACGAGACTTGTTCACCTCGCTGCTGTCGCCGATGAACCGGCGCTGGGGTACGTTCATTGCTCGGGTGTGCTGCCTTACGGTGGAAAGGCCGCCTCTCGGTGTGCGCCTCGTATGCTGGCGGACTGTCACGGAACCGCGGCCGCCGTCGTTGTGCGGCTCGGCATACGGGAGCGTAGAGCCTACCACCACGCTCTGGGAGTCGGAGGATAGAATGCGGATTGAGTTGCGCAGGTGTCCGCGCTGCACGAGGATTGCCTTGCCCGCGTCGCTGGGCGACGGATGCCGGCGCGGGAGCCACTTTTGCAGGGACTTGTCTAACCACCCCTGACGGCGCCACGACTCCTTGAAGAAGGTCACGGCAAGACCTCCCACAGTTCGCGGAATCTTGGGCAGAACGTCCGAAAACTTCCACGCCATGCGGGCGAATGAAAGTTTTTTGCCCGTTTTCGTAAAAATCCATCCATTTCTATTGTTTTTTTCAAAGATAGGTATTATATTTGCATTTGGTAAAGATGTAGAACTTTTATTTAAGTGCCCCGAAAGGGGAAGCGGCGGGTTTGCGGACCAGCTAACCAAGCAGAACTCCCTTTCGGGGGTTCTGTGTTTTTAATAGTATTCTATCGACCCGTCCGGCTGTATTATAATAATCTCGTCATATTCTTTTATAACACCCGCTAATCTGTATTTCGCATTCGTCAAAGGTGTATCGGTCACTTTGACAATAACTCTCCTCGCTTGGTCCAGAGCTTTATTGATGTTGTGAACGACCTGCTTGTTTTTCGGTACCTTAATTTCATAAACATGCCCGTCGATTATGGCGTCGGCATTCTTCTTAATGTCAGGAGGCAGCTGGCCTTCCGGATACACTCGCCGTTTCGCCTCTTCCGAATAAAGGTCCGGCAGTAATTTCATGTCCTTGTGCCCATTTTCAGCCAAAATCTGCAAAACTTCGATATTCTTCACCATTTCGCCTTCCTTCTGCATGGCTGATACCTTGATAGTCGTGTCGGACTTTGGAAATTTTACGTCGATATACGTTTTCTCGATAGGCAGCACATCGCTGATTTCATTGAACATGCGCGACTGCATTCTCTCGAAGTACGGATGACTTGGCGGAAACATGTATTTCTTCTTGGCTAAATTCACCTCGAAGAGTTCGGGTATGGGCAGGGGTTTGTCCATGCCGAGGCGCGTAGTGCGCTCGGAGGTCTGCACCACGGTACAACGGCAGTTGTAGCCGTTGGGCGGGTAGTAGGTGTTCCAGAAGTCGTCGTCCACGGGCCGCACGATTCCGTCGAGGATGCGGTGCGATGCCCGGACATGCTCGTCGCCCGCCGTTGTATCTTATTGAGCTTTTATATCAAACCACAACTGCACTTCTTGTGTGGTCATCTTCGTCTCGACGTAAAATGTTACACCGTTCAAATGTACAAGATAGTCGGGCAAACCTATATTGGTAAGGGGCACTTTGAGTATCATACCTCTTGCGAGCTTAACGGCTTTTTTTTAAGCTCGCCGCAACTTGCGATTCTTTTGTTATCGGTGTCATTCAGTCTATCTCTAAGTTTTTATAAATAATCTTTAAGATTATTTATCATGAAGCTATAAAAGAAAGCCTTCGCGAAATCGGGCGACTTAATGCAATAATCGATATAGTCATCGACGATGGACCGCTCCGTATCCTCAATATCATCAATATCCTCCGTATCCTCAATATCGGACCTCTCTTTCGGTGAGAACGGCGGCATACTGTTTGCAATATCGAATACTTCTTTCTCGTCCTCCCCGATTTACAGGGAATTCCTCATATGTATTTGTGTCCACTTCCCAAATTCCGTCAGATTCCGTCTCATCATCGCAGACACATTCATTATTGAACCGTATATGATAGGTTCGGCCGAACAGCTCTACTTCGTCATCAAACCACACATCGTCAATGTCTATAATATCGGCATGCTCACAAATGTACTGAGCCATGACACGTTTCTGTGCCTCTGTAAGTCTTTCCGGTTCTTTCGGCGAGAACGGCGGCATACTGTTTGCGATATCGAACACATCTTTCTCATCCTCCCGATTTATAGGGAATTCCTCATATGTATTTGTGTCCACTTCCCAAATTCCGTCAGATTCCGCCTCATAGTCGCAGACCAATTCATTGAGATTTTCATTATTGAACCGTATATGATAGGTTCGGCCGAACAGCTCTACTTCGTCATCAAACCACGCATGGTTAATGTCTATAATATCGGCATGCTCACAAATGTACTGAGCCATTACACGTTTCTGTGTCTCTGTAAGTCTTTTCGGTTTCATCTCTTATCGTATCTTATTGAGTTTCTACATCAAACCACAACTTAACGTCGTCACTGAAAATATTCTCAATCGTTGTATCTTATTGAGTTTCTACATCAAACCACAACGGGCGCCTTCTTCGGATAGTAATCCTACTGGTTGTATCTTATTGAGTTTCTACATCAAACCACAACCAGCGGCCCGCAACTCGACGCCGGGCGGAAGTTGTATCTTATTGAGTTTCTACATCAAACCACAACTGGGTAGAGACATTTTCTCTGGCTGCCGTAGTTGTATCTTATTGAGTTTCTACATCAAACCACAACAAGCATTTCAAATTCGTTTTCTGTGATTTCGTTGTATCTTATTGAGTTTCTACATCAAACCACAACATATTGTTGCTACCAATCCGGACGCTATGAGTTGTATCTTATTGAGTTTCTACATCAAACCACAACTATTCTATTTCTTTTCCGCTTGGAACTTCCGTTGTATCTTATTGAGTTTCTACATCAAACCACAACTCCCAGTATGCAAGTTCGAATATAGCTGGAGTTGTATCTTATTGAGTTTCTACATCAAACCACAACTCTGTCCTTATGTTATATTCCGGCAAAACGTTGTATCTTATTGAGTTTCTACATCAAACCACAACTTTTTACTCCATTTCTTTTTTTTCTTTTTGTTGTATCTTATTGAGTTTCTACATCAAACCACAACTCACAGCAAAATATCTTGGTGCATGGTGAAGTTGTATCTTATTGAGTTTCTACATCAAACCACAACTATTCTATTTCTTTTTCCGCTTGGAACTTCCGTTGTATCTTATTGAGTTTCTACATCAAACCACAACTCCCAGTATGCAAGTTCGAATATAGCTGGAGTTGTATCTTATTGAGTTTCTACATCAAACCACAACTCTGTCCTTATGTTATATTCCGGCAAAACGTTGTATCTTATTGAGTTTCTACATCAAACCACAACTTTTTTTACTCCATTTCTTTTTCTTTTTGTTGTATCTTATTGAGTTTCTACATCAAACCACAACTCACAGCAAAATATCTTGGTGCATGGTGAAGTTGTATCTTATTGAGTTTCTACATCAAACCACAACACATCGGGCGTTCGTATCCTTTTGGAATTAGTTGTATCTTATTGAGTTTCTACATCAAACCACAACCTTTTTGCGATATAGACAGCGCGTTATTGAGTTGTATCTTATTGAGTTTCTACATCAAACCACAACTTGCTTTTGTTTTCCCACTCTATTCTAATTGTTGTATCTTATTGAGTTTCTACATCAAACCACAACCCTCCGCTGCCTCTTCTGATGTTTCTATTAGTTGTATCTTATTGAGTTTCTACATCAAACCACAACTATCTTTAATGTTTTTTTAATTTTTTTATTTCTGTTGTATCTTATTGAGTTTCTACATCAAACCACAACCGTCGTATATTCCGTTTTGCTTCAATACGGTTGTATCTTATTGAGTTTCTACATCAAACCACAACTCGGCCTCTATTTTATTTTTCTCCGCCTCCGTTGTATCTTATTGAGTTTCTACATCAAACCACAACTGCGTGTAATCTGTATTTTTCTTGTATATAGTTGTATCTTATTGAGTTTCTACATCAAACCACAACTTCTCCCATCTCTTAGAAAAATAGTCTTACAGTTGTATCTTATTGAGTTTCTACATCAAACCACAACTCCTTCTCCTCTTTCTTGTTTTCGGTGTCTGTTGTATCTTATTGAGTTTCTACATCAAACCACAACCATCGACCATTTCGAAATGTCGGTTTTCCAGTTGTATCTTATTGAGTTTCTACATCAAACCACAACTTTTCAGCGCATTATTGTGAAGTTGCGCATGTTGTATCTTATTGAGTTTCTACATCAAACCACAACTCGACTTCAAGGCGCTTATCCGTCTTACAAGTTGTATCTTATTGAGTTTCTACATCAAACCACAACTCCGATAGTCGATTCTGTTGAATGTCTTGCTTTTTACGGCTGTTTTACGGCCTGCAAAACGGCGGTGAAGGAGTCGAAGAAGTGGATTCGATGTCGTTTTTCCCTATTTCAAAGAACAAAGTTATTAAAAATTCCAATTGTTGCGGAATTTCCGGTTTGGCTTGCTCGATTTTTTTCCCCAGAAGTTCAGAATTTCGCCGTATTGTTTGTCCGTTACGCTTAGAATGCTCGTGTATCCGGAGGGCGGCATGGAGCGCCTCACTCTTTTTACATGGACATCCATATTCTCCTTGGATGGGCAATGCCGCACATAGACGGAGTATTGCATCATCGAGAACCCGTCCTTTTCCAGCGATTTGCGGAATTGGGCCGCGTTCCGTCGTTCTGTTTTGGTGCCGGTCGGCAGGTCGAAGAATACGAATAGCCACATGATACGGTAGGCGTTTAGGCGAAGTTCGGACATACGCGGAATTTATTCTAACATCGGGAAAGACAGTTTTTTTCTGTTTGCCGGCGAAGCATTTGGCGAGCGATGCCGAAGTGAATGTCAGTCCGACGTCGAGCGGCCTTGTCACGCGGTCGAAACGGGTGTCGGCGAAAAGCAGCCGCAGCAGGCGGCCTTTGGTTTCTGGCGTGAGACTCGGTAATGCCCTGACGATAGATGTCATATACTGTTTCATCGACATACGGCCGGTATGGCTCCATAATGTCGTCGGCCAAAGGGAACGAGTTGTAACGGTTGCGGTGAAAGATGCCGAAAGCGGGGAACAGTCCCGAACCCATCAGCGAGCGTGCTACGGCGGCCCGCAGAATAGTGTACCCGTAATTCAGCAGGTTGTTGGGCTCTACGCCGTCGCGCAGCCGGATGAAGTCCCGGCCGAAAAGTTCCGTCCAGTAGATTTTTGCGGCAATGGCCTCCCTGTTGTCCGCATCGCCGCTTTTGACATTCATGTAAAAAGGTTTGAGCTTGTCGCCGTCTTTGCCCAATTTGTGCAGCAGCGCAGACTGATTGCGGATTTTTAGCCTCGACGATTTGTTTCCAAAGCCCTTTTTTTCAGCGGCTCGCTCGCCTCGATTTGCGCCCTGAAACTCTCTCCCTGCGTTTTGTTCGAGTCCAGATTCATGAGCATCGCATTAGGCATTCGCGCCTCGTTGCAGAAAATGACCGCGACGTTGTTCTCGGACAGCGCATTGAGCAGCGGCAGGGAAACGGATGTCTGCCTGTGTTCCAGTACGACGAAGCCTATGTCCTCTATCGGCACGCTTTTCTGCATGTCGGGTTCCTCCTTTGTGCGGATGACCATTTGGTTGTCGCGCAGGCTCAGGCAGAACGGGGTGGAGAAAAACAGAGCGCGCTTTATCATGGCTGCCGGTGTTTGAATGCGATTTTTACCCGTAACCGAAAGTTCGAAGTCGTAGCCTTCGACATAAGCATTGAAAGCTGGGTGTGATATAATTTTATAAGAGGACGGTATTCTTCCCCCGTTTTCCAGATTCCGTTTTTCTCTTTCAATTCGGTTGCAAGGCGTGCTTCCTGATGATGTCTCAGAACGAGAGTCCCGTACTGGTAGATTCTTTCGCCTTGTTTCAGAGTCATCGAACTCATTGTAGTTATTTTATACAACCGTTTGGCCAGTTCTTGTTCGGAGCATTCGTGCAGTTCTGCCGGAGAATTTTTCGTAGAACAGCACCATAGTGCCCGTTTTCAGGATATATTTCAGAGGGAACCCGTCCTTGTCCGACTGCGGAACGAGATCGGGACGCGCGGTGCGGTCGGCGCTTCGTTTGAAATATGCGGCGGCCTCGATATTGCTGACCATTTCGAACGAGCGTTTCGGTTTGCCTTTTTTGTCCGTGCCTTCGTAGATTGCCATGCAGTAGTTGCTGTCATTGGCTACATGATATTCCTGTTTGTACTCTTTTGTCGATAAGTCGCGGTGCTTTTTAAGATGTATCGGCTGGGTGATGCTCGTGGCGAATATGCGGACCTTGCGAATGGGAATGCCTTTCTGTTCGTTCATCCATATCGTGTCGGCCGTAGCTTCCTTGAAACCTTTCTCTGCAACCGCGTCTCGGATTTTTTGACGGACGGCATCGTCTACGATTTTGTCTATGTCGCTTTCTTGCAGAGAATCGAGAGACTTGCGCACTACGTATTTGATTTCGCCTTCGCGCTCTATGGCCCCGTAGAATGTATCCTTGTGCAGCGAACCGCGGGCGGTATCTCCCTGTACGTAAAGAGGGGCCCCGTCTTTGCCGTATTGCACCTTGCCACGGATACGCAGCTTCTTGCGGCTCTGCTTGGGCATGTTGTCGGCAGTGTGGTGCGAGATGAGAAGCCGGTCGCTTATCGCCTTGACATCCTCGGTGAATGTCGGCCATGGTTTTTGGAATTGCGGCCTTGCAGTCCCATACCATTCGTGCTTGTCCTCGTCGTCCTCGAATTGCGCCCATGCGTCGTATTCTTTGCGCCCGATGCAGGCGATTGTTATCGCATCCATGCAGTGGTGGGTGTGGTTGTCCCTGCTCTTGACGGTGTATTCGCTTTGCAGACCCCACATTTTGCGGAATGCCGCCGTGGTGGAGCCTTTCACGGTGTAGATGCGGTCGAAAACGGTTTGCAGGTACAGACGGGCGTATTTGCCGATGATGCCGATGTCCACGCCCTGCCGAAGACTGAACCCGTCGGGCACTTCGGTTATGGTGAAGCGCTCGTATTTGTCTGCCCAATATTTGCGCTTCATTTCCAAAAAATGTCTGTCCTGAATGGCCGCGTCCTTTTTGTCTTTGGTCGTAGCGTTACGGCTGCGGACTTTCGTTCCTTCGATTTGCTTTTGCAGGTCGGCGATTTTTTCTTTCCAACCGAGATCTTCTATCCTTGCCATGATTGCGGCATGCTCGTTCAGCTCGGAGGGCAGTTTAGCGCGTTTGGTTTCCCGATTGAAACGCTTTTCGCAGAGGGTCTTGTTCGCCTGCGAGTCGTCGCCGCCGCGCGAGCGCGGAACGGTGTGCTCGATGTCGTACCGAGTATCTGTGCCGATAAAACCGGTGATTCCGATTTCGGTTCCGGTGTAAAGACATTTGTGATTTTGTTCCTCCCAAAGTTTGTATTTCAGGATGTCGTCGTCGGTCGGTTCGATGTCCCTGCCGGTAGCCTCTTTGTATAGTTTGCGTATTTCATCGGCGTATTCTTTGTTCTTTTTCTCGTTCTCGCGCTGGAACTTATAGATTGCCCCTCGCATGTTGGCATCGTTGAGCTCTCTTGCGAACTCTATGTTGATTTTTCGTATCTCGGTCTATCGAACCCTCTTGCAGAAGTTTGTTGAGCAGTATGCGGAGCCGGAAAAGCGCACGCATGGCCATCGGATTGCGGACTGCGGGGGTGCGCGGATCTCCCAGCTGCATGATGCCGTCCGCATTTGGCTCTGCCTTATGGTATGTCTCAATCATGGAGGGGTGGTAGAGATGTCCTGTGCGCGAGTCGTCGATTCCTTGCCCTCGAAGATAATCCGAAATGCGGCGCTCCTTCGAGTCGAACCTGTCGTAAGGATTGCGCTTGTAGTTCTGCAATATGTCGGCGATGTCTTTTTCTATTTCGTTCAAAACCGCTTTGTCTTCCCATACGTCGGCTGGAAGAACGGCTTTCAGGTTGGCCACGAAAACGGCTTCGTCGTAGCGCATGCCTGTCCTTAGATGCGGCAGCATCTTGTCTATAGCGTTCAGGCTCAGCATGGCATACCCCTGCGGAGGTCTGATGTCTGCGAACTTTTCGGCTTCGGTATCGGACAGTTGCAGATTGTTCTGGGCCCACTCGCGCAGCTTCTGCTCGTCGTCGAACGAGAACAGGACGTGCCATACATCGTCTATAATCCGATCCGCGGTTTTGCCCTCCGCCTTTCGGTACAGACTGCATATCTCGGACTTATAGTCGTCTCCGAAAATCGAGCTGAGTCCGGCCGTAACGGGACACCCCGAAACTGAGTGCGATTTGAAGAAATTGAAGCGGTAGGGTGCTTGTATCGCATCGCCTTTGCATGCGTACTGCCCTTTGCCGGCCAGTTTGCGGGCGATTTCCTCGAAGTCGAAGTGCGGCTTGCTCTTGCGCATGAAAAGGGGCAGTATCTTTTGCCGTTCGCTCTCGTTCAGCGGGCGCGGAGCGCTGTCGTCCGGTCCCGTCACTCTGATGTTGTTTATGAACGAAAGCATGCGGAACTCCTCGAAGCGCGGATGCGACATGGGACAGCGGCTTTTGCTTTTTTCGAAAGTGCATCTACCTACCAGACCTTTCTGCGATTTGAGCGGCCTCTGGTAGAAAATGGCGCGATGCAGAGCCCGAGTGAGTCTGCTGCGGAAGATTCTGCTTCTCGCAAATGGCGTTGAATTCGGCCAGATAATGCTCGTTGCGCGAGGTGTATTTCGTGCGTATTTTGCCTTTCTTGCGGTAAAGCATATAGAAGTACTCGCCCAAGTAGTTGCATCCAGCAGCTTTTATCTCATCGGAGAGGTCTTTTATGCCATCATTGACCTTGCCGCTTTCGTTTGGGTCGGTCGTGTCTTTTCGATTGCTCAGAAACCCTCTGCGCTGCGCCAGATGATACAACGCTCGTCCGAGTGTGTGCCTGTCCTGTCGGCTATTCAAATCCAGCTTTTGGGTCAGTGCCGAGAATCTGTCATGGTACGGATTCTTGTCGGTATTGTCGCAGGTGCGCTGCCATGCCAGAAACTTTTCGTTCATTGGGTATTGCTTCTTTTTCTGCCAAGCGGAGAGTTGCTCGTCCGTCAGGGCGGGACACATGTCCTCCTTGACCAAAACTTTAAGCAGTTCTATTTTGCGCAGGCGGCGCCGGAAGTAGTGCCTTCGCAGGGCGCGTGCATTGGTTCTGTCCTGCACGGCGGGTTTTTCGTTGTTCTTTTCGCGTGCGACGCCTTCCTGAAATATGTCCACGCCTTTATCGAGTAGCGTATAACCGCAGTCATTCTGTTCCACTATGGCCCAACCGATGGAATTGGTGCCCAAATCAAGACCTAATACTTTTGCCATATAGCATATTGTTTTCCGTAAAAAAATAAAATTAAAAATTTGTCAATTCCAATTTTTTAGTTTATATTTGCACCACAAAGAGAGTTACATCTTACCACAACAAGGCTACATGCCGCAGGCTTTTAACGCCGATATCTCCGCGTACTCCGTGGAGATGTGCGGCAGTATACAGCGGAAATTTGTACGGACGTACTTTGAGAGCTGTTTTTTTCCGGATTGCCGAATGACTTAAAAACGGGCGGAACCGACTCGGAAGCAAATTTATTATTGGAATCGTCGCGCCTCGAAGCCGAGCTCCGTTTTTTTCTTCTCCGGGTTTTGGAATCTCGCACATTAGTATTATCTTTGCGCCCGCAGGCATTTATGGGGCTTCGAATGCGGATGCCGGAAACGGCGTAAAAATGCGCAGCAGGGTGATTCCCGAAGCTCGAGTGATGCCGAAGGTAACACAATTAAAAAATAAAAGAAAGATGAAAACATTCGAATTGAAAAGGCTGCGAAACGCGAAGGTTTCGGCAAAAAGGAAGCAAGGACATTCGTCGTGCCGGACAGGTTCCCTGCGTGGTTTACGGAGGCGGAGATACGCTGCATTTGAGCGTCGATGCCAAAGAGGTAAAACCGCTTATCTACACCCCCAACGCCTACATCGTAGAGTTGGACACTGACGGGGAGAAAGTTCAGACCGTGATGCGCGAGGTACAGTTCCACCCTGTAAAGGACGAGATTCTGCATATAGATTTCTACCGCGTTCAGAGCGGAAAGCCGGTAGCTATCGACATACCCGTGAAACTGGTCGGAAACTCGGAGGGTGTCAAGACTCGGCGGAAAAACTGGCTCAGAGCAAGCGTAAACTGCGTGTGAGCGGTCTGGTCGAGAATCTGCCCGATGAACTGTCGATAGACATTACCGATTTGGGTATCGGCAAATCCATTTTCGTCGGCGATCTTCATTACGACAACCTTACGCTGCTGACGCCTGCGACTACCGCAATTTGCGCCGTCTCGCGTAACTCGTGCGTCGCGCGGTGCCGCTGCGGCCGCCGAGGCTTCGAAATAACGGATTTCAAGATAACCTGTTTTGAAATATCTTGTTACGGGGTTGGGTAACATTGGCGCCGAGTACGCCGAAACCCGCCACAACATAGGTTTCAGAGTATTGGACACCATAGCTTCGGTGTCCAATGCTTCTTTTGTCAGCTCCCGTTACGGCGATGTGGCGAGCGTGCGCATGCGCGGAAATGCCGTTACGCTGCTGAAACCCTCCACGTTCATGAACCTGAGCGGAAAGGCGGTGCGCTACTGGTTGCAGCAGGAAAAGATAGAGATGTCGAACCTTCTTGTTGTGGTGGACGACATAGCTTTGCCATTCGGAGCTTTTGCGCCTGCGCGGCAAAGGCAGCGACGGCGGTCATAACGGTCTTAAAAACATCAACGAGATGCTCGGCAGCAGCGATTACGCCCGATGGAGAGTCGGCATCGGGGGCGATTTCGCACGCGGCGGGCAGATAGACTACGTTCTCGGGGAGTGGACGTCGGGCGAACGCGAGGCGCTTCCGGAGCGTCTGAAACTCGCGGGACAGGCCGTGGAGGCTTTCGTGTGCCGAGGTTTGCAGAGCGCCATGAACGAGTTCAATAACAAGTAACGGCATGGGAAGCGGCGTAAGAATAGACAAGTGGCTCTGGTCCGTGCGTATATACAAGACGCGCAGCGATGCGGCGGAGGCGTGCAAGATGAATCGCGTACTCGTCGGCGGCGCCTATTGCAAACCGTCGTATGAGATAAAGATAGGTGATATGCTGACGGTGCGAAAGGGCGCGGTTACCTATACGTACCGCGTTCTGGAATTCGTCGCCACGCGTCAGGGCGCTGCGAAAGTCGCTCAGTATGTCGAGAATCTCACTCCGCAGTCCGAACTGGATAAACTGCATCCTCCGCATCAGACCGTATTCGTGATGCGGGACAGAGGAACCGGACGTCCGACTAAAAAGGAGCGTCGGGAGATAGATGCGCTGATGGACGATTTGTCGTATGTCGAGGACGACGATATTTAGACCTCGGGACGGGCGAACAGAAAAACGAGAACGCGGCAGGAACTTGAAAAAGTCCTGCCGCGTTTCTGCAAATACACTCTCGTTTTATTCATGGACCGTTATCGGGAAGATGTGACGGTCCCTTTTTACGATATTCTGCCGTACTCCTCTTCTGCCGAATACGATGCCTGCGATGCTTTTTTGCCGTCCGTTCAATAATCTGTCCTGAACAGTTCCCAGCCTCTGAACACCTGCTCTTTGTCGGCGTCGATACCGTTTTCGACGCGGCTTATCGCCTCGACTATCGGTATCATGTCTTCGGCACGCAGAGTGTCTATCAGGCGGTCGGCATCCGTTTTCGACAGAGCGGCCACCGTATCGACGTAGTTTCGCGTATCGTTTTCTTCGGGCGGGGCATAGCGCGAAATCATGCCGCGGATTGTGCGCAGACCGTATCTTACGGCGTAGGTGTGCAGCAGCACGAAAATCGCGCGATAGCCCCACTGCATTGTGGCGAAACTCTTGAATGCGGCGTCGCAGCCTTGCGTCTCGCCCTTGTAGCGGGTCTTCCCGCGGCGGATGTTGCCCGGGTTCCGGTTGCGGATTCCTCTCGGTAAATTCTTTTCGTTCATGTCTTCCGATGTGTTTTTACTGCGGATTGTCCTTGCCGCCGAGTGCGTCGTCCACCTTGCTTTTTCATGAACCGTTTGAGATGCAGAAAAATCGGGTGGCGGGATATTTCGGCGGCATTTTCGAGATAGCTCCAAAATTCGACGCCGCAGACGAATCCGGTGAACAGTTTGGCCAGATTCAGCGTCATGAAATTGAGTATCACCGCATCGATGAGCCATGCCAGCGATATTCCAGCCATTACGAACAGCATTTTGCTGACCGTGTTCCATGCCTTGCCGCTCTCGAATGCGAAGCGCCTGCCTGCCCGACGGCAGCTTACGGCCGATGCTGCCACTCCTGTAACGAAATCCGCGGCGATGAAGATAAGGGCGCATATTATCAGACCTCGAATGGGAACGAACAGCGAGGACAGGGCGCACGCCACTGCGCAGATGTTCTTATATATCTGTTCCATCGCCGGTTATGATTATGCCGCCGAGAATCGAGCAGCGGTTCGAAACGTTTTTTTCGGCATCGTACTCGGGATACTGCTCGGGCGAGGATTCTATATGCCGCACGGCTCGGCGCATGAGCGTATTGGCCTGACGTATCGCACAGCGCACCAGCCCACGCATTTGCGCCTCGGAAGCGGAGGTCATCGTGTCGCTTTTAATCTGCACCACGCCCGCTTCGGAACTTTGCATCCACAGACGCGGCAGGACTTGCGCCTTGACGTAAAGGGCCAGCGGCGCGGTTATGTAGTCTGACAGCAGGGTGGGGTATAGCCCCTGATGCAGCGCATCGAGCAGCCCGCCCAAGACAGGAGCGATGAATTTCTGCTCGGCCGCGAGAATGTCCGAGGCGGACACGGATTGCTCCCTGACGAAATCCGAGGGACGGAAGGCGGCGGCGATGACTTCCGAAGGTGTTATAAGCGTATTTTCCATTGCCGTTTAGTCTATGTTTCTCATCTGGTACTTGGTGATTTGCGACAGGAAAAGCTGCTGGTCGGGATCCGTCTCGTCGTAAGTCATGCCGTCCGCCTTGCGAGCCTCCCATACCTTCATGTACAGAGGTTTGGCCTTTGTCGGCGGGTGGTTGATTATTTGCAGCGAGTCGGCGCTTTGTCCGAGAATGTTTCCTATGAGTGTCCTGACGGGTTCCAGCAGTTCGGCCTGCTCGATTAGAATCACCGTGTTCAGCGCCACTTCGTATTCGTGCAGAATGCGTTCGGAATCGAATCCCGAATTGTAGTCTAGTCCGCTCAGGGCGCGAAACCACGAGTGCGCCACTACTATGTCCGAGGTCGCCTGTTCGTGCAGCGAGTGCCAGTCGCCTTCGTTCGCGCTCTGTATCGGAATGAAGCGCGAGGTGTCGGCTTCGGCTCCTTCTCGTATCATGAACATCACCTGCCCGGGATTGCCGGCGAACTTGCGCCTCGCGGCACGTACAATCTCTTCGGCCTCGGCCTCGCTATCCACCGAAGCGTCGAGCATCATCACGCCCGAAAAGCTGGAACGAATTGTCTAAACGGCTGATGTTCCATTTGTCGGTCTTGTATGCGATTGCCGACACGTTCATGCCCGCTATGTATGGCGGAACGCCGTAGTGGCTGAACATCGGCTCGTAGTCCTTGTAATGGATTATGGAGCGGAGTGTTCCGTCGCCGAAGAGTTCGAAATCGGGGTACAGCGGCAGACTGGCGGCCTCGGAGGATGAAAAATCGGCCCAGTCGTGGTGCAGAAGCACGTGCCTCGAATCGCGGCTCAGGCGACAGCGCGAAGCGTCCTGATGAAAGATGGAGAGGAACGAATGGCTGCGGTCCGTCACTATTTCTGCGAAAGCATTCCCGAACAGCGCTTTGTCGAACGCCAGCTTCGAGACGACCTGCCGCAGGCTTTCCCCCATACCGTTGGCCCGCTGGACGAACTGTGCCAGAGACGTGAGCGAGGGGTCGAATGCGAACCCTTTGCCGGAGATGTAGTCGGCCTTGTCGTTTATGATTCGGCGGTGAGTGGTCGAGCGGCGCGACATCAGCGACAATGCCTGCGGAAAGAGGTTGTCGCTTCCCCAGCGCCAGTATCTGTCGTCCGATACGGCCGCATGCCCAATCTCAATGAACGGGTCCACCGCATCGTGCAGGGTGAACGTCCGAACCGTTTTTGTTTTTTTATTGTCCATATTTTGTTCGATTTTGAAAAAAAACGGGGCGGAGCACCCGACTCCGCCCCTTGCTGCGTTTACTCGTATTTGACGACCCTGCATGCGGGCGAGCAGTCCACGCTTCGCAGCCGTAGCGTTCTTCGGCAGGCATCCAGCGGCTCGGCTCCGCTCAGAGCCGTGCTGCTATCCGGTCTCAGAGGACACTCGGTCTGCATGAGGCGGGAGTATCCTATGAGCAGCATTCCGCTATCGGCCGTAGTCACTACCGCCAGTATTCCGGACTGGGAGGCAAGAATCTGCTGCGCGGCCAGCCGCGAAGCGGTGTCTATTCCGGTCAGAGCGAACTCCAACGTGTGTTCGGTGCGGACTGTCCCGTCTCGTATTTCGGTCGTTTCGGTATAGACGGCGCTGTCTTCCCTGCAATCGTACTCGGCCCAGCCGCTTCGGGAGAATACCTGAAACTCCGATTGCCCGTTTTCCGTAACGTGCCGAAGTTGCGAGGCCTCTATCATGGCTATTTTCACTATTCCTCCGCGTATGCGCCTCTGCGGAGACGAAAATCCGGATATGGCCATGCGCTACGCGGTCAGGTAGGCCATGGAGATGAGTTCAGGCAGCAGGTAGTCGCATCCGGCCATGAACACCGCCCGCTGGCGGTTCTCCATTTCGTCGGGATTGTACCACATGCGCACTTCCGTACCCGGGAAATCGGCGGTATTCACCGCAAGGGCGAGGTTGCGTCTGTCGGTCAGAATCACCAGTGACGAGGGCAGGTCGGCGCATCCGCGCAAGGCGTTGTTTATCTGCATGTCTATTACCGGAATGCCGCGGAACAGAAGCGCATCGCGGCCGTTCTGTCTGGCCAGATACGCCGATTCCATCTCCGCGCTGTTGAGACTCTCCTCGTAGGAGTTGCAGATTTCCGTCGTCGCGAAAAATGCCAGATTGCCTTCCGAGCGCAGCTGCCGCAGTTCTTCGGGGGCGGAGTCCCAGACCTTTTTGAGAATCGTCTCTCCGAATCCTTCGGCGGCCATGTCTGCCTGCTTGTAGGTCTTGGTGTAGAACTCGCCTTCCTCGTCCGCCGTTATGTCGGCCATGAGCCGCGTTATGACTCCGTCGAACGTGTTGTATCGCAGCGAGCGGGATGTGTTGCCCACCCACATGGTGTTGCGGATGCTCTCGGCTATCGCCTGCTTGAAAAGGGCCGTTTCGGCCTGTTCGAGTTCGGTCCCGCTCAAATCGTCCATGTTCACGTCGCTGCGGGCGGAAATGAGTTCGTACACCTTGTCGAAGTAGTCGGACGCCGAATATCCCACTTCGGCCTTCACTCTGCTCAGGCCTTTATGGTTTTCTGGTACTTTTTCGGCCGACGAACCGCCCGTCCAGCCGTTTTCGCTGTATTTCTGCAACACGTCCGACGAAGCCTGCCAGAAATGGAGGGTGGTGGGAACCGGCATGTTGTACAGGATTTTGATTCCTAATTTCTTGGCGTCCGGCCCGCTGAGAATGGGTCTGAAAAAGATTGTTTCGAGGTCTTTTCCCGAGTAGTTTTTCGCTTGTTCGATTTTGCTCATCTTGTCGATTTTTTAACTGATTGTTTGAATGCCTTTCCGGCTTTTAATTTCTGAAATTCCTTGCATCCTGTTCGTATGCCGAACGGTTCTCCGAGAGCCTGAATTCGGCGATTGGCGGATCTTCCGTTTCGCGAGTGAGTGTGGGCAGTGCGGCGTTTTGCGCATTGCGGGCTTCGAGCGACATGCGTTTTTGTCTGAGTTCGCGTTGCAGGGTTTCGTACTGGTCACGGATATCTGCCGCACTTCGACGCTCGTCGGCCGAGGGGCGGAAGAAGGCGTTTACGCGCTGCCCGATGCGTTTCAGGGCTGCCTGTACTTTTCCCGAATCCTGTCCGCCGTCTTCTGCACGTCCGATTATGCGGTCGGCCAATCCGCTGTCTATGGCCTCTTGCGGAGAGAGCCAGCGGCCGTCCCCCGCATTCTCTTGCATCATGTCGAGGAACCGTTCCGCATCGCGGCCCGAACGTTCGGCGTATATTTCGGCGATGCGCCTGTCGGTCTGATTCAGCAGCTGCGTTTTCTGCTGCAAGTCTATGGAGTTGCCCTCGCACGCGCATACCGAGTTGTGAATCAGGTACAGCGAGCCGGACGACAGTTCCCGCGCCCCTTCCGAGGCGCCTTGTGCGATGATTGTCGCGGCCGAGGCGGCGTATCCGTAGCATCGCGTGGTGACTTCGGCATCCAGCGAACGCAGGGCATCGTATATCAGCAGTGCGTCGTTCACGTCTCCGCCAGTGGAGCGGATATTGACTATGACCTTGTTCACTTTCAGGTCGGCGATTTGTCTTACGCTCTGCCTGAACCGTTCGTATGTGGCCACCCTTTCGTCGTCGCTGTCGAACTGCCACTGCTCGGGCATGCCGATTATGCCTTCGATGTCTATTACCGCGACACTTCCGGCGGAGTTTGTAATCTTGATTTCAGCTGTCATTGTTTTTCGATTGGCATTTTACATCTGTTTTTTGTAGTTGTACACGTAGTTCCGCACGCATTCGTAAGACAGACAAAACTTTTCGGCGGCCGCATACATCGCATCCACCTTCCCCATTCCCTGTTCCACGAGCAGTGCGACGTGTGCGCTGGCCACGGCGGCCCGACACCGTGTGAAGTCCAGCAGGCCCATGTCGGCGAGCGTTTCGATGACCCGCTCCACGGTCGGATTCCCGAGCTTTCGGGAGATGGTCTGCGCGAGCGTTTTCTCGACTGTCGTCATGTCAGAATCTGGATTGCGTTTCGGCTTTCAGTGCCGCCTGCTGCGCTTGGGTTATTTCGGCCTCGGAAACGTATATTTTTCAGATTCCCGATAGCGTCGGCAATGAGCCTGAGAGCTTCGGCATACGTGATGTATCCGTGCAGCGGAATCTGCCCCTGCCCTTTTTGTTCTGTGTCCTGTGTCATAGTCAGTTTCAGATTTTTATGAATGTGCATTTTGTCGGGCGGCTTCGCTCTGGGCAGAAGTCGCACACCTGTTCGAGGATGTAATACCCGCTCTCTCCCTCGATGTCGAGCCTGTAACGCGATCTGAAATCGCTTGTCCACTGCGACGGCCTTATCAGCGGCTCGATGTCCGCAGCGCTGAGGAACAGAAAAAAAGCGTTACCCGCCTGCCTCTTCGGAGTGCGTCTATACTGCGGCCGTAGAATCGGTTCAGCCCCTTTTTCCCGTCTCGGTCTTCGAAACACAGCGACAGGTCGTCGTCCGTACAGCCTCCGAACGACAGGAGCGGATAGGACGCCGCTCCCGAGGGCCAGCCCCAGCTTTGGGAGGCCGGCAGAGGTTTCATGCCATGGTAACGGACTATTTTCGCGGTGAAGTTCAGATTGCCTTCTTCCGCAGAACTGTCTTTTGCCATGACTATCCGCGCATCGGGAGCATCCGGATATACCCCGTCGGCGGTTATCGTGGGGGCGAACATCGGGTTTTCACGTGTACCGATTTCGCTTTCGGTATTTTCCACCCCGCTCATCACCCATGCCCCGAAGTCGTCCTGCCTTTTGCGGTTGAAGTCGGCTACCGCAGCGTCGCCGGACTTGTAACAGAATCTGACGGCATGGTTTCCCGCTCCGATTTCCTCGATTGTAATCTGTTGCGAGAAATCTATCTTGTCCGTCCAGTCGGTGACCTTGTCCGATTCGAAGAAAGTCGTCGCCGGCTCCATGTATACGGTCGAGGTCGCCGCATCGGTGTAGAAGCATAGCGAGAACATGTGCCTGAGGGCCGCGATGAAATCTATCTGCCGCGTGCTGTATGCGGCCACGTCCTTGAAACTCAGCGTCGCTCCTTCCGTCGGGTGCGGCGAGAATACCGGCCTTACGCTCGTCCCCTTGTGCAGCGTGAGCGTCATACCCGGCTCGGCACCTCCGAAATATATGTCGTCGAATAGTTTCGGGTCGGCCGGCGACAGGGTTTCGGGACCGGTGTTCAGGGTGATGTTCACATCCGTCTGGCCCGTCTCGGTGACATATCCGTCGTAGAGCGCCCAGTCGCCGGTGTAAATGCGCTCCGTGTCCCCGTTTTTGATATAGAGCGTAGGGTCGCGAAGCTGTCCGTCGTGCTGTATGCTCACGATTTTGGAACGTGTGGCGATGTTGTCGTCCACCACAATCGAAGTCTGGCCGTCCGAGCAGTAGAGCCTGTACGTGTCGCCCTGCCTGTGGTCGAAAACTACTATGCGGAACTCTTTGCCGGCCCTGAATTCGCGCGAACGGTCGATGAATCTATTGGCCAGACGGAAGCTGCGGTCGAAATTCTCGCCGAGATAGATGCGGTTGAACCCTGCCAGCTCCGTGCGCGAGAGTATCCGATAGGACGTGGTGTAGGATATTTCGTATCGGAATCCTACCGATACCTCTTTCGTCGGCTTGAATACCACTCTTTTGCCGTCCGAGGCGAAGCATCCCGAGCGAGAGAATACGTCGTCGTAACGCACCCCGTCCTTTTCGAACATGGGGTCGGCACTGTCCGCGATATTGCCGACGCTGCTCGACGCCGCATACGGATTGGCGTATACGCGCCCCAGATAATCGGCCTGTGCCTGCACGTCGGCATATTTGCGAGCCCGAAAGTCCATCGCCGCATTGAGCAGGGATGTGTCCGCGCTCGGATAGCGGCCGCTGATGTACAGCGAGCCGAAGAATTCCGAGTCCGCGAATTGCGAAACCAATGTATATCCGGCCGCCGCCATTATTTTCCTTAGCAGTGTAGCCACGTGTATGAACGGGTGATAATCTTCGGTCGTAAGAATCTGTGCGGCGGCAGTAAGATGCCCCGACGAAAAGTCCGTAGAGTAGGGCTTGCGGCATACGGGCAGCATCCGAATCCATGCTCCGGCATCTGTCCAGCTGTTTTGAATCGCCGTCTGTGTCAGCGTGAGCCGGAAGTCGTCTTCCAGCGAGGATATGGTCCTCTCCGCGGTTTTCTCTGCCCATAGTTTTGAAGCCCCGATTATGTTGCAGTCGTAGTAGGTCATTCCCGTGTCGAACCTCCGGCGGACGGCTTCGAGCGTGAGCGTTCCTTCGATTATTACCGCACCCTGATGCTCGATGCGTGCCGTGTGTCTGCCGGCGTGAAACATCTCTTTGCCGTGTATCTGTTCGGGGTATCCCATTATGGCGCAATTCTGCGGCAGAGCCGGTATCGAGATGCTTCTGGCGTATCCGGTCCGGCCGCTCTGCTCGTCGAGAAGCTGTACTACGGACAGCGTTATGGATACGTCGGAGAGCGAGTCGCACACCGCTTTTTTCCCGTCGATGAATATCTCCATTTTCTCCTTATCGTATTATTTGCGCCGCCGTTTTTTGCGCCGGCCGCAGAGTTATCCTGATTTCGGTCGGTTCTCCGTAACGCATGCACTCCACCTGCCCCGTGGTTATGTCCATCCGGTCGGGGACCCCCTGTTCGCTTCGCCATACGGCGGGCGAGGAGAGTATGGCCGTAAGAGCCCGTATCTCGTCTTTCGGTCTGTATCCCGAACTCACCACTGCGCTCTCTTCCGCATTTATGCCGATTGTCCGGTAGCCTTCGCCGGAGAGTATTCTGCTTTTTTCTACCGAAAGGGAGCGGGAGCACACCACCGGAAAGGAGAAGTAGTCCATGCAGCCGTAACGGTTCACCCAGCCGAGCCGCATGCCGTTTGCAGAAGGCTCCACCCGATAGTTCACCGAAGTCACCGGTACGTAGTCGGCGTATATCTCCACTGTGAACTCTTCCAGTTCGTCCGGCTGTTTTCCGGTCTGCTGGGAGAACATCTCCGCGATGTCGTCCGTACATACGACTGCGGCGATTATGTCTGCACCTAACTGGTCTTCCGATATGTTCACGTTCGCACTTGCCTGCGCTCCGTACATGAGAATGTTCATCTCGACGATTGAAAAAGGCGCTATGAACGACAGTTCGTCCCAGTCTCCGTGTCCGATGGAGCGTACTGATGCAATGTCGGACAACAGTTTGCCCGTCGCCGTTTCGACTGCGGCCGCTGTCAGGAGCACCGCCTCCGACATCGTATCACCGCATGCTACCGCGCACGAGACCGTTCTGCCCGAAGGGTAAAGCCCTGTGAAAAAGTCGTTCATCGGCCGTATATCCAACTCCGTGCGCATGTAAGGAGCCGCATTGACCCTGCATGACTGTACTCCTCGGAATCTTTTGACTCCGAGCGTTTCGCCGGTGTCGTACCGGATTATCTGCACGTCGCACTGCTCGTCCTCGATGCCTGCGATTGCAAAGCATGCTTCGCCGAATACGCTTCCGTATTGGGCTGGTGTCGATTCGATGTTCATGATACGGTTCTGTCGAAGTAAGCATGAAGGTCCATTTCCAGCGTGAACGACACCTCTCGCGAAGGTGTCTGCTGTTCGGTCATAGGGGTGCATTTGACGGCCGTAACGTCGCATACTTTGTCCTGCTCGCGCAGGATGTCGATGATGCTCATCGCGTCCTGCTGCAATTCGTCCATTATCGGGGCGCACTGCTCCGGAAGCATGCTGCCGCTAAGGCGCATCAGTTTTAAGGTCACTTTGTAGCACATTACTCCGCGAGAGCGGCCTTCGACCGATTTGAGCGTCGGTGCGGCGAGCCATGCCGCCGGAAAGCCGTTTATCATTTTTACGGCGACGGCCCACGGGCCTTGCCAGAGCGAATAGCCGCACTGCCGGACGGCAGGGGCGATGATTGATACGAGTTCGCTTCGTTTCATACTGAAATAAGGTTTATGATTGTTTCTGAATAGGTTCGCAGACGTAAAGCCGCTGAAAAACTTGCTGATTGAACCGAGAGAAAGGAATTACCCGTAGTGCAGGTTTATCCCGAAACAGGGATTGAAGACTCGACAAATGTTTATAAGTTTGTCGATAAATTGTTAATATCGGTTGATAGATAATCTTCCTTTTCGACCGACAGAACTCGGTCAGAGATTTTCTGAGACGATGCAAATATAATACGTCCGATACCCCTTTGTCAATACCCGAGGTGCGAATTTCCGGAAATTTAGAAATCCGGACGCCGCGACATGCAGATAATCAAAGATAAAAAAAACGGGAATCGAGCAAGATTCCCGTTGAGACGTTTGTGCCGGCTGCTTCTAACTTTTCAGCGAGCCGCTAATCACTTCGGCTATGTCGAGCACCGGTCTGTCCGTCTGCCGTGCTATGGTTTTTCTTGCACAGCGGACATGCCGTAACGATAGCTTCGGCGCCGGTAGCCTGCAACTGCGCCGTCATGTCGCGTGCTATGGCTGTTTGCTGCTTGTTGCTCAACGTAGTGGCGGCCAAGCTCGCTCCGCAGCAGAGCGCATCCTCTCTGTTTTGAGCCGGTTCGAGCAGCGTGGCGGCTGCCCGCAGCACGTTTCTGGGTGCTTCGTAAACGCCGCATCCGCGTCCCAGTTCGCAAGGGTCGTGATACGTCAGGCGCGTGTTTTTATGCACAGGACTTATGCGGCCGCTCTTCACGAGCCTTTCTATGTACTCCGAGTGATGCAGTACCTCGATGCCCTGCAAGTTGTAGTCTTCGCGAAATACTTTCAGGCATATCGGGCACGACGTGACGAGGGTCTCGATTCCGTGTTTGGCGAACAGGTTCTTGTTTATCTGCATCATTCGGCGTGCCGCATCCACCTCTCCGCTCAATTTCAGCGGTCTTCCGCAGCATACGCCACCATCCCTGTCCGCATGCCACACTTCTTCGCCGGCGGCCTTGAATATGTCGTCCATCGCTACGAGGATTTTTGGCGACAGCAGCGTCATGCAGCCTGCGAAATACCCCACCTTGCCTTCTCCGGACGAACGGTCGGCCGTTTCGGCATAGGCGTAACGGTTGTCGGCCGGAGTTCCGTGCATCGCCTCGCGGCTGTTGAGCCTTAGTGTGTTGAGTTCGAGCCCGACCGGACATTTGCTTTCGCATCTGCCGCACATGAGGCATGTGTCCGCCACCCTGTCGGTGAGCTTTCCGTAGCGGCGGTCTCTTATGAAATATACGCTCTGCACGTCCCTGATGCCTGCCGCGCTTTGCAGCTGGCAGGGGTCTATGCAGATGCCGCAACGCGAACAGGCCTCGGTCTGGAACCTGTCGAAACTGCTTTGCTTTTCGGAACTTTTGATGCCCCAGCGGCGCATGAATATGAGCGGCACTTCGGTGAATATGTGCATGTAGCGCGAAAACGGCATCGCAACGAAAAATACTCCGAGCGCCGTGGAATAGCACCACCATGCCGCCTGCTGCATTACCGTCAGAGTGTCCGGCGAAATTCTTTCTGCGAGAAAGGCTCCAATGGTTCCGGTCAGAAATCCTCCGTTCGCGTACAGAGCCGCCGTGATGCTTTCGGCCGCAAGGCGAAGCGGAAAGACGAACCACAGTGCGCTCATGGCCGCTCGGTCGCCTGCGGTGTGGCGTGTGGTGCGCTTCATTCCCAGCATTCTGCTTTTCAGACGCTTGAACCATGCGAGCGCCACGCCCGAAAGGACCAGCAGCAACAGGGCGTCCATCACGTTGTTGAAATCTATCCCCCAAAGCGTTCGGTGCGGGGTGTCCTGCATGAAGTATTTGAAGAACACGTGCCCGTGCAGCGGAGCCATTTTCCCGCCCAGATATACGGCAGTCTCCACCCATCCTGCAACGATTAGAAGAAACCATCCGGTGGCAAGGCTCATGTGCATGTATCCGAGCACGGGGTTTATTTTGAATATGCGCCGGTGCAGCAGACACTCGCTCACCGCTTCGCCTATTCCTTTCAGGGTTTCGGTGCTCCAAAAGTTCTTCTTGACGAGAATTTTGTCGCGTTTTGGCAGACGCAGCGACCAGCGCACGTATTTGTAGGCGATGACCGAGAACATCACCGCGCATCCGATTACGAATGGAATTACGAAACTCGCCGAAAAATCCATGACTAATAATCTCCCAGTTTTCGTTTAATGAGCATTACGACGGCTCTGGTGTTTATACCTCTCGGGCACAGCAGTCTGCATTTGCCGCACAGCATGCAGCGGTTCATCTGTTCGTATGCGCCTTCGTATTCGCCGCGCCTTACCAGAGTCTGCACCTTGCGGAAGTTGAATTGCGTCAGCGCTCCCGCCGTGCACGCGGCCGTGCATGTCCCGCAGGCGATGCAGCTTTGCAGCTCCGGCATTTCGGCCAGAATCTCGTCCGCTACCGTCAGGTCGTTCTTGTCCAGATTAATGGCCCGAGGCTGATTTATGGCATACCCCCACTGAATCATACCGCCGAGTTTAGATATTCGACTGCTTTTGCCGCTGCCGCCTCGCCTTCGTTTATGGCTTCGCCGATACATTTGGGCGCCGTCGCGGCTCCTGCGACGAAAATGCCCTGTCTATCGGTGCAAACGTTCGAGTTGAACAAATCGCGCGGCTTTTATGAATCCGTTTTCGCTGCGCTCTATGCCGGCGGTTTTGGCTATCAGCGCATTGCTCTCCCCGCACCGCATGCCGACTAAAAGCACGAGCATGTCTACGGTCATTTTCATCGGTCGTCCGATTAGCGTGTCCTCGGCTTTGATTTGCAGCCGCGAGTCTATCGTCTGGCTCACTTCCGAGATTCTTCCGCGCATGAACTGCACGCCGTAATCCTGCTGTGCCGTGCGGTACATCTCTTCGTATCCCGGGCCAAACATTCTCACGTCCATGTAGAAGTTGTAGACGTTGCACTGCGGAAATATCTTTTTCAGTTCGATGGCCTGCTTTACGCCCGTTACGCAGCACACTTTGGAACAGTGGCTCTGACCCACCTTTTCGTCGCGCGAACCCACGCAGTGCAGTATGGCTATGCGTTCGGGTGTCCGGCCGTCGGAGAGCGTTACCGCTCCTCGGTTCATCATGCTCTCCAAATCCGCCGAGGTTATCACGTTGTCGTATATGCCGTACCCGTATTCCTCCTTGATGCGGGCATCGAAAAGCTCGAAACCGGTGCTTATTATCACGGCATCCGCCGCAAGACTGCCGCCGTCTTCGAACTGCACGCCGCGGCCCGATATGCCGCACGCATTTTTCGAGTACAATACCTCCGCGCCGCACCGCTTCACCTGCTCTTCGAGTTCGTGTACGACCTCTGCGGCCGGTGTCATCGACGGGAAAAGCATGTGCCATGACGCCACCTTCCCGCCGAGGCTCCGCTCGCGTTCGACTATTACGGGCTTTACGCCCCTGCGAGATAGCGACACCGCAGCCTGCATGCCGGCGACACCGCCGCCTATTATTATGACTTTCTTCATTTTATCGTTGTATTCTGTATAGTCTGTCGCCGGAAAAACTGTTCACTACCGCACTCTGCGGCGCCCCGATGAATTTTTCCGCTTCGTCCCAGAAATTTCTCCGCAGGGTCGTATTGCACGTCCATTTTCTGCAACAGGGGTTCCACATCCACTTGGTGCATCTGCATGCCGAGCCTCCACGGGTCGTACCCGAGCACGAGACCGGCCATCTCCTCGTATGTCAGGACCGGAATGCCTCTGCCGTCTTTGCCGTAGGTGACGCCCTCCATTTCGGCTATCGCGTATTGCCACCTGTCCAAGAACATCGCGCATCCCGGACAGTTGCATACTATGAAATCGGGCTTGTATGGCTGCATGGACTGTAATTTTTTTTGTGAATTGGCGATTGAATAACCTCTGTTGGCCTGTACCAGATAGTTTCTGAATCCGAATCCGCAACAGTGCCTGCGCTCGGGATAATCCACCACCTGACCGCCCCATGCCTCTATCATGCCCGCAAGAACGTACGGAAATTCCGAACCTCCGATTCCTGATTTCGGGAATATCTTTGCATAGTGGCAGCCTATGTGCTCCACCACTTTGAGCGGCTCGCCGGTCCGTGCGTTCACTAATTTCAGTTTGGCCTTTTGGGCTATCTGCTCCCTGAAATGGAATATTACGTCCGAGGTGTGTGCGAGGTTGGCCGGCTTTTTCGAACTCGCGCCCCGTCGCCTTGTACAGAATCTCTCTGGTGCGCTCTTCCGTTTCGGGGAACTCGTTCCACGTTTCCAGAATTTCCGTGTATATGCCGAACGAGGTGATGCACGAACTGATGAAATTCTTCGTTTCCCGCTTGGGTCATCATTGCGAATTGACGCGCCACCACCGCCATTATGGTTTTGCAGCGGCACTATATCCGAGTGATAACCTATTCCGGTGCACGACGTGTGCTTCGGGTCATCCGTTACTTTTCGGCCGAGGTCGTTTGTCAGTATGTCCAAGAAAGCCTTTTTCGCTGCCCGGGAAAAAATTCTGTCTGATACACTGCGCACGTAATAGTAATCGTCGTCGGCAATCTCTTTCTGATACTCTTTCCAACTGCTTCTTTTCATCGTTTCCGTTAATTGTGCTCTCCGCTGTTGCGTGTGTAACAATCCATCATGTATTCGTCCGATGCTCCGTCGTAGCCCATTTGACGCGCTTTTCGATCCGAATATTCTTCTATCGTGTCGAAAAATTCCATACCCCCGCTTTCGCGGAATATCGCGTGCAGTTCGCCGATACACTGCTCGTCGATTAGCCTTACTGGACCGGCCCCGGGTTTCCGGTAGTTGTCCGTGAAACATCCGTAAACGTCCGTATCGTGTTCGTAAATCCACTTCCATACGGGCCCCTGCTCGGGATGAAGTTCGGGAGCTACCAGTTTCGGCGTTACGCAATAGCCGGTCTTCAATATGTTCTCGCCTATGATTCGTTTGAGGGCGAGCTGCTGCCGGCCCTTTTCCGATTCGGTGAAAAAGCCTGTTTTCTGCGACAGGGTTCTGAGTGCTTGAATTACGTATGCGGGAGTGTTTCCTCGCGGGCAACGCGGCCGGCACGACATACACTCGCCGCAATACCATATCGTGTCGCTTTTGAGCAGCGCCTCTATCTGCTGGTCGTCTTTTGTCTGTACCGTACTGATAATCTGACGCGGGTCGTAGTCGTAAAACTCGGCCGCCGGACATACGCCGGTGCATACGCCGCAGTTCATGCACGCTTTAAGGCCCTCTTTGAGCCTTACGTCCTGCATCAGTATGTCGAAATATTTACCCATTTTTTCGGTGGACTTTGCAACATGCAAAGTTACCTCCGCACGCCCGGACATGCGGTAGCCATTTAGCCTATTTGGAATGGGTATTTATACCTATTTTCTCTCCCATTCCGTAAACTCGAACGGATGCGGGAACTTCTCGCCGTGGGGGTGCGGTTCGGACAATGTTTTGCGCCATACATTGTCATCGACCTCGGGAAAATATGTATCCCCGTCGAACCGTGCGTCTACATACGTGACATATAGCTTGTCTGCCAGCGGCATTGCCTGTGAGTATATCTGCCCGCCGCCTATGACGAATATCTCCTGCTCCGGAGCGAACATCTCTATGGCCTCGGTAAGAGAGCCTGCCTTAATGCAGCCTTCGGCCGCAAACGAACTGTCGCGGGTGACCACCACGTTGGTGCGATTGGGCAGCGGCCGGCCGAGCGACTGAAATGTTTTCCGTCCCATAATCACCGGATGCCCCGAAGTGATTGCCTTGAACCGCTTCAAGTCTTCCGATATGTGCCATAGCAAGGAGTTCCCTCCTCCTATCACGCCTCCGCACGCCACTGCTGCTATAATGCTTATCATATTCGTTTCATCAATTAAAACGGCAGGTCGATTGAGTACTCGGCCCTGAAATCGCTGAGAATATTATCGTTTTCCGATGAAAAAATCGGTCCGCCTTGTTTGTTCAGTTTCTCTTTGTATGTATCGGCTATCGACAGGTTCTCGATCTCTTTTTCCGAGCTATGCTCAGATTCAGAAATTCCGGTTCCTTGTCTATTCCCAAAAACGGCGTCCCAACAGATTGGCCGCTATTCCGGTAGTACTGCTGCCGGTAAAAAGGATCCAAGATCCATCCTCCGTATTTTGTGGACGCGAGAATTATACGGCATAATAAATTGAGAGGTTTTTGCGTGGGATGTTTCCCGCAGCTTTTTTCCCAGATTGCTATTGCCGGCAAATTCCATACATCTCTCATTTGAGATCCTCCGTTGAGTCTTTTCATCAGGTCGTAGTTGTAGAAATGCGAAATTTTTTTCTCCTTTCTCGCCCATAGAATGAATTCGGAAGAGTGTGTAAAATATTTCCGACAAAGATTGGGCGGCGGGTTCGTTTTCGCCCAAGTAATGCAGTTGAGTATCTTGTAGTCTAATTCCGAAAGCATTTGCGCGACGGAGAAAATGTTATGATATGTTCCGCTTATCCATATCGTGCCGTTGTCTTTCAGTTTGTCCCTGCATGCTCGCAGCCATCGATAATTGAATTCACCGTCTTTTTCGAATCCATGCGAGACGTCCCATTCCCCTTTGTTTACGCATACCATTTTCCCGCTCCGGACGCTTATTCCTCCGTTCGACAGGAAGTACGGCGGATCTGCGAATATCATATCGAACTTGAAATCGAACCGATTGAGAAGTTCCGTGCAATCGCCTTGCAAAAGAGTGAAAGCTCTGTCGGCGGATTTGAAAAATGGAGAAGGCATGTGTCGCGTTATTTCATTATCCGTTCGATGATTCCGTTTTCGAGATCTTGTATGTTGTATACGTGCTCGTGAACATCGAAAGTCTCTTCCAGATTGTTTTTTGCATTTAGCCAACCTTGTCCGTCGGTGAACCATACGAATGTGAAATAGTCCATGTCTTTGGTTTCCAATGCAATGGTTTTATAACTTCTGGCCGTCTCGTTTAGCTTGGAGCCTCCGTCTTTGTAAAAATTGGTTTCTATGCCGTAAATCATGTTCGGTGTTTTGACCACGAAGTCGAATCTTTTTTCGGATTTGCCGTTATTGGATATCGCGGATAAGTCTACCGACCATTTATTTTGGATTTCATGTATATACATCTCTTTGTAAAGGTTCCTGCCTTTTTCGAATCCGGATTTGATGATGTATTCTTCTACGAGGTTTTCCATTAAATGCCCGCCTCTGTTTTTACGGGCATTTGAATCGAGACCCGTTTCTGCTCCGGTTGCATAATCTACGAGATTGTTCACGATATGATTTTCCAGAAGGTCGAACAATCCTGTTTGTCTCATGAACCGTTTGTATTGCTCTATGGAATAATTTGGCTTGCGAAAATCGAAACTAAACGTGCCGTCCTTTTCGACTATGAGAACTTCAAGCGATCTAATGGCCATTAAGATCGGAATACATTTCATGGTCTCCGGATATTTCGTTACCAGTGTCTCGAATTCGGCTTCGATGTTTTTCGAACCGACCAGCGAGTTTAGTATGTTCAGTTCCACCTTTATTGCATCGACGTTTCTGAATATTTTCGGAAAATCGACATAATAGGAATAGTCTGCGATACTCGGTCGCAATTTGGAAAAGCCATTCTTTGAAGTCCCGTCGCATTTCGTCTATGTGTTGGATATTAATAACTCGGTAAGTTTGCCTCTTTTATCGGCTTTGGAGTTTACGGCACGAGAAGCAAAAACTCGTTTGATATTGAATGATTTATACAGATCGTCGAAAAAGTCGTTCTCAGGGTCCGTATTTTTCATATCCGAATTGCTCAGTATGAAATCGCACTCTTTGTATGATATTTCATTGCAGAAATCCCGTAAACGGATTTGCTGCTTGTCATCGAAAATCTTCGTTGGAGTATGAATTGAACGAAGATGTTTTACTCAGCGGTTTATAGGGAGGATCGAGATAGAAGAGCGTATGCTTTTTCGCATGGCTTATCGTTCGGGCGAAGTCGCCGTTCAGAATCTCTACCTTTTGCAGCAGTTCGGAATCCGCCTTGATAGTGGATTCATCGCATATAAGCGGATTGGTATACCTCCCGTGCGGTACGTTGAATTCTCCTTTTGAATTCACGCGGTAAAGACCGTTGAAACAGGTCCGATTCAGAAATATGAATATGGCGGACAGCGTCGTCTCATCGAGCCTATTTTCATTGAACAGACTGCGTTTGTCCAGAAAATACGTTTTGCGGGCTTCCGCGTTCAGTGCGAGATATTCGTTTTGCAGGCGTCCCAGTTCGTATATCAACTCCTCGGGCTTGTCTTTTACGGTGCGATATGTAGATATCAGTTTGGGATTTATATCGTTTATTACGGCATGCGTTATATTCGGAAAGTTCCGAAGTATCCAGAACAGCACGGAACCTCCGCCGACGAACGGTTCTATGTATGTCGTATACCGCTCGGCAAAAATCATGCGGGAGCGCATCACTGATTTCATGTAATAATTGCGTTTTGCCTCCGGCCCATTTGAGAAACGGTTTGGCATAAAGGCTTTTATTGCACTGTTTTTTTTGCATTCCGATTGTTCGTATTTCTTTTGTTACACCGCTATCGGCGCCTTTATGGAAGGGTATGGGTCGTAGCCTTCCAGAGAGAAATCTTCGTACCGGAAGTCGAAAATGGAGTGTACGTCGGGATTTATCCTCATTGTCGGGAGCGGTCTGGGAGTGCGCGAGAGTTGTTCTTCGGCCTGCTTCATGTGGTTGAGATACAGGTGCGCGTCTCCGAGCGTGTGGACGAATTCGCCTGCGCGGAGCCCCGTGACCTGTGCGACCATCATAGTAAGCAGAGCATAGGATGCTATGTTGAACGGTACGCCGAGGAACACGTCGCCGCTTCGCTGGTACAGCTGGCATGACAGGCGTCCGTCGGCTACGTAGAACTGGAACAGTGAATGGCACGGCGGCAGGGCCATCTTGTCGATTTCCGCCACGTTCCATGCGCTGACAATCAGACGCCGCGAGTCTGGATTGCTGCGTATCTGCTCCACTACTTGCGCGATTTGGTCGATGCTCCCGCCGTCGGGTGTCGGCCAGCTTCGCCACTGATAGCCGTATACATGCCCCAGATTGCCGTTCTCGTCGGCCCATTCGTCCCAAATCGAAACGCCGTTGTCGTGCAGGTATTTTATGTTGGTGTCGCCGCGCAGAAACCACAGCAGTTCGTGTATTATGGACCTCAGGTGCAGCTTTTTGGTCGTCAGGGCGGGAAATCCCTGCGAAAGGTCGAACCGCATCTGATGACCGAATATGCTTTTGGTGCCGGTGCCGGTGCGGTCGCTCTTGACGGTACCTTCGCGCATGATTCTGTCTATTAGCTCTAAATATTGTTTCATCGGGGAATCGTTTTTTATGTGCCTGCCGGCAAGCGGCCGGGCGTTTTTGCAAAGATACTGATTTTTCGCCCCTGTAAAAATGTCGGCCCCGTTTTTTTATTTGCCCGTCAAGCCTCGCGAAACTCCGTACCGCATCGTTATGAGCGCTTTGGCTCGCGAAGGATGCCCCGCAATGAGATGCGCGGCCGATAATACGAGCGTGGCGCACCATTTGACCGCTTCGCCAGCCAGAGCCGCCGCATATGCAGAACGCGAGCGTGACAGAGTCCGCACCCGTTCGCTTCTTCCGCACATCTCTGCCACGCGCGAGAAATACGCAGGCGAGAGTTTGGATTCGGGTATTATGTGCAGTACGCGAGCATCGGGAACGTAGTACGTGTCGTATCCCTGCCGCCGCGAACCTTGCGAACATGTCTTTCTCTTCGCCGCCCATCGGGGCCGTTCCTGTGCGCCCGAGCGAGGTGTCGAACTCTCCGATTTTCAAGAGCTCGCTGCGCCTGAATGCCATGTTGGCTCCTGTCGGATAGCCTCTTCTGAATACTTTGATTTTCCCGCCCATGTCGAGCGTGCCGGCAATGGGGCGTTCCGTGTAGGCGCTTATCCATTCCGGTTTGCCGGTCTCGTAAAGAGGCGTCACCTTGCCGCCGGCCGCGGCCGCAGAGGGGTGCCGGTTGAAAAAGTCGATGTAGGCCGAGGCGAACCCTTCATTCACCTCCACATCGTCGTCTATAAGCGCTATGTACGGGCCTTGCGAACATTCTATGCCGCGGTTGCGTGCATAGGAAAGCCCCTGACGTTTCTCGTCCGTTATTTTCGCGGTAATGTGCGGATGCGACAGTGCGAACTGCGCGAATACGTCGGACGTCGAGTCTGTGCTGTTGTTGTTCACCACCACGAGCTCCCATTCATCGGACGGCACGCTCATTTGCGCCAGCGAGTCGAGCGTCCTCCTCAGGGCCGGCCCGCGATTGTACGTGGCTATGACTATGGAAAGTCTTACGGCCATTACATTCCCCAGTCCGAAGGCTCGTAGCTGCTTTTCACCTCGTCGGATAGCTCCGGGAAGAACGTGAATCCGGTGAGCCGTTCGATTTCCGACACGCTGACCATCTCCTTGCGCGAGATTTTGTCCTTGGTGTCGTAGCCGAAGTGGTCGAGCCAGAATCCTACGCATTTGACCTGATCGTCATTAAGTTCTCCGAGAGCCTTGCCGGTCTTGCCGCTTCGGGAGCGGGCGAGCACCTTGTAGAAATGAGTGGGTACGGCGACCTTTTTGATTGCTTTTTCGTCGAGGTGTACTTGTAATCGCCTATCATCGCGGCTCCGCTCACCACGTACAGCGTATCGTCGCAAATCCAGTCGTAGCTCTGCACCCGTTTTTCCAGCGACTGCCATACTCCGCCATTGAACTCGTTCTGTATTTGCGGGCACATGTTGGTATAGTAGAACGTCTGCCTGTTGGCTGCCGGCGAAACCTGACGGTCGGACGAAGCTATCATGTGACCGCGCGAGTAGCTTCCCAAATACGAGGAGCCGAGATTGGGCTGATAGGACGAGGGAATCTGGGGGTCGTAGTTCCATACATAGTTTCTTCCGGCACTTCCGTCGTAGCACCTGTGCATTGGATAAGCCACCCACATGGGTATCAGCTTGTCCCTGTTCCAGCAAATCGAGTAGTTGCGGGTTCTGGTTCCGGGTATGAAATGGGTGACGTACTGGCATCCGTCGAGTTCGATTAGCTTCGGAAGTTCGGAGTATTTCTGGGTCGTCGGTTCGTCTCCGCCGTTGGCGGTCGTGGTGAAACTTTTCTCGGCTCCGTAATATCTCGTTCCGTTCAATACGACGTATGCCTTGTAGTAGTACGTGGTCGAAGGCTGGCAGCTGCTCAACAGAACAGAGAACTCATTGCCTGTTGTCGAACCCGAGATGTGCGCATACGATTGGGCGTCGAATTTGCGGTATGCGAATCCCGCTTCGTCTATATCCTGCTGCGGGGAGACGGTGTAGCTGCCCGAAAGCCTTGCTCCGTAATGGCTCAATTCCGAGAATCCGATAGTGGTTACATCCACCGTAACGGGGTCAATACCGCTTCGGAGTGTCGTAAAACTTATTTCGGAGGAGCTGAAAAGCATCTGCCCGTCGTCGTATTGCACGTATGCCTTCGCCTTGTATGCCGTTCCGGCTTCGAGTCTGCCGGAGCGTGACAGAGTATGTGTTCTTGATTTTTTCGGCAGCCGCCAGCGTGTATTCGTCGTCCGATTCTTCGGCGCGGAATGCGATTCCCACCTGCTGGGGAACGGACCCGTCGAAACTGAAAAAAACGTACCGCCCACGACGGCCGAGGAGGATGTTATCATGCTCGCGCCGTTCACCTGTACGGCGAACCTGTCGCCGGCCTGTCCCGACGTGCCGTTCTGCTGTTCGTCGCAGCTCCATGCAAGAATGGCTGCGGATATGATTACCGAAAATATGTATGCCAATTTTTTCATGACTACGTAACGTTTGACGTGTAAATATTATTCTACAAAGTTATGCAATTCGACCGGAAAAACAAAACAAGATTGCCGGTCCCGATTTGCCTTTGTGCCATGAAATGCCTCGCAGTCCCGTCCGCGGATGATTCTCGTGCATTCCGATGCTGCAATCTCTTGGAACATTGCAATGTTTCTTCTGCTCCATAGTTAATATCCAGAATAGCGAAAAGCGTGCGGGCTTTGTACGATTGACAGATTTTTCTTATATTTACAAACTGTTTGACTTCTTTTTGAAAATGATATGAATGCAAAAGCAACTTTCAAACTTGCAGTCTTGCTTGCCGCAGGAGCACTAATCGCATCTTGCGGCACGTCTCGGCAGACTACGTCTCGACTTGGCAACGATGTCGATTCTGTCAAGGTAGAGGTTTCGACCCGGCTTGGCTCCAATCATCTCTTGCTGACTAATGGCGGCAAAAGCTCTTGTGAGAATCGAAGGCAAGCAAGAGTCTTCATTGTCCGGCATGGATACAAAACGATTGACCGAACTTGTAAACGACTTGTTTGTAAGTAAAACAAAAGACATTATCGTTTCAGAGGAAGAAGCAAGCGGCCGCACTTGCCACCCGATATTCAAGGTTACACTCTATCGTAATGGTAAGGGCGAAAGCAAGCGATATGAAATGGGCGATGAAGCCAACGGCATTACGCAATGTGCGACCGAGAGCATCCGTTATAGCGACGCTTTCAGAGAATTCATGTTCTCCGTATTTCACGTGCTCGAATTGAATTGAAAAGGATATATATTCACAGAATACATCGCCGAAATATCTTGTTTGTCGGAATTCGGATTTAACTTTGCGAAGCACCTCGCGTATATCGCAGAGTTGTGAAAGAGGGAAGAATATAGCTCGTCTCTAAGTCGTTAGCGGCTATTTTTTATTGCGCATTCCGGCACAGGAAGTCGTTGGCTTTTATACGGTAGCTTTTGCCGTTCCGTCTTGCCGTCGGGCGTGCCTACATCCCTTTTTTTGCAATCGCCCAAGCTATCTTGTTGTAAAGCCGGTGCAGGGACCATCGAAGCGAGGCTGGCAGCGAGTTGAGGATGCGCAGTTTCCACCATGTGCGGCGGCTGTGGCGGTTGAAGGCGAAGTCGTGCAGTGCGGCTGCTGCGTCCTGTGTCCCGCCTTTCGAGGATATTGTAAGCGCCTTGCCCAGCGCTACTCGGGCTATGAATTCGTTGCGCCAGAAATCGTCGGAAGAGAGAAGCTGCCGGAAGTCGTACTCCGTTTTTTCACTGCGGTATATCGACGCCGAACGATTCGTCGCGGCCACGAAATATCTGGCCAGCGGTCGCGGCGAGAAACATATCTTATATCGCGCAGCTATCTTTATCCACATGAACTGGTCTCCGCCCAGAGCCATCCCGTCCGGGAATCCGCCTACGGTGTCGAACACGGTGCGCGGAATCACCACCGAGGAGGCCGTGCATACGAATCGCGTCATGCTCGTTCGGCAAAAAATTTTCGACGATGCCTTCCTTGTCCGGAATGCGGCCGAGGTGGTCGCCTTTCAGAGTGGTTACATAAAAATCCGGTCGCATAAGCTCCGCAGTCGGGCCAGCGGTCTATCATCGAGGCGACGTGCGACAGAAAATCCGGCAGATAGCTGTCGTCTGCATCCAGCAGCGCGATGTAGTCTCCCGTCGCTTCGGCGATTCCTCTGTTTCTCGCTGCGCACTCGCCAGCATTCGTCTGCCTTATAAGGCGCACCAGCGGCGAATCCATGCCCTTTACGACCTCTCCGCTGCCGTCCGTGGAACCGTCGTCCACTACGATTATCTCGTGCGGAGACAGAGTCTGGGACAACACCGAACGGATAGTGGTCTCAATCTCCTGTCGTTTGTTGTATAGCGGAATGACTACCGAAAACTTATAACTCATAACAGGCTCTTTTGCGGAAGTATCTTGTCGAATGCCGTGCGAAGTTTTTGCCGTGAATTTTCGAACGAGGCTATTTTCTCGCTGTCGTTCAGGCAAATCATGGTGTATTTCTGCTGCTCGATGTATCTGACGATATCCTCCAAACGGCTGTCGTGCAGTGCATCGAGCCGGCAGTCCTTGAATCCTACCGGCGAAAAACGCCCGCTCAACAGCTGCTCGTAGCGCATTATCCACTGATTCATGCCTTTGTCATCCCTGACCTTCGAGAGGCATGTGGCGTCGAGCGCTGCCGTTTCCTGCTGCCACATGCTCTGGAAAGTGCTTTTCAGATATGGCTGCGGCATATGCGTGTCGCTGAGCGCGGGAATAGTGCCCCACACGGCCAGATCGAGCGTTTTGAGCAGATTGACCAGCCCGTAGCGCGGCGAGAACCATTTGCAGGGGTGGCTTTTCAGCACCTCGTGCAGAGTATACCTGCGGTTGATTATCTCCACCATGTTCAGTATGGCATGACTTATCGAGCTTATCGAAAGCAGCGACAGCCGCGCCATGTCCCTCGGGAGCCCGCCCTTGAAGAACCTCTCTTCCTTTACCTTGTCGAGCAGAAACATGTCGTCGTTGAAATATACGAATCGCTCGGAAAGACCCTCGATGCGATGGATGTTTAGCTCTATGGTTCGGGAAGAGAACGTGGGCAGGTAGCGTTCGGGAATATAATCCGCGTGCTTTACGATGTTCAGTTTGGGTGCCGAGACATTCAGCCACGAGGGCAGATGCCCCCACGTGATGAAATGTATGCGCCTGACCCACGGCGCGAATCTCTCCACTCCGCGGAACCAGTAACGCAGCGTGCCCCAGTCCCGATACCTGATTGGCGAGGTGTTTTTCGTCTCCGCTTCGGGGTATGAACTTCTGCGCTTGGGCAAGCCACCGTGCATCGCTGCCGTCTACCCATGCGATTACGAAATCGATTCCTTCCTCTGCCATTTCACCCTTTCCCGTTTGGACGATTCAAAGTTAAACTTTTACTCCATAAAATCCAAAATCGCCTTTGCATGGGCCGGAGAAGGTTCTGGGAGCGGAAGACGATGCACCTTTCGAATGTCCGTATTACATCTTACAGCCATGCCCTCTGTCCTCGGTTCGATTAATACAATGAGGCCGGTGCGTAAAAATGGTGGCTATCGGCAGTCTGTTCTCTGGGGTATCAAGTATGCCTCTAATTGCTCTTTTGCGGCATCGGGAGAAATTGCAGCATGTTGCAGCATAGTGTAGACGAGAATGTCACCTCAATTCCGCTGTCGATTAACAGTTCCTGCATCTGCAAATAATCAACTTTGGAACCTCTGTGCAGGATTATCGCGCTGTCCTCGTATTTCGCTCCTACGGCCTCGGCCATGTATTCGAGTTATTTTCATGCAGGTTCGAACTTTCAGCCTTTTTTCGTTGTATGTCAGGTATAATTTCGGGTGTATTGCAGCCAGTCCTGAATAGTAAGTCACAGAAACTTTCGTGGTTTCGACGTAATCGAAAACTTTCGAACAGAATATTATTTTTGTCTTTCATACCTGCCAGAGTTCGGTAGTCGCAATTCTCGACAATCATATGCTGAAAAAAAGGTTTTCCGGATTCCGTCAAGCCGCCGTAAACGAAATAAGGGTTTTTTTATTTCCGTTTCCATCGATCACCTCTCCGTTATATTGATTCCAACCTTGGGTTTCATCATAAACTTTTTTTGTGGATTATATTACCTCCGGCGGCTTTCAAAGAGCTGAAAAACAGCGTGCTGTCTGATGCCTCTATTTCAATTAAATATGTATCCTTGTAAGGGTCGATGTCTGCTTTGTATAAATTGCTTTGATTATATGCAGAGCCAAAGTAAACTTGATTGATAGGCAGTTGCAGTTCGGGCGCGAACTCCCTGTCGTATCTGACCGTGCAATTTATTTGCGGATCCGTTTCTGCCGGAGCTTTTTAACATCAGATTCCATTTCTGAGGTTTCATTGCTTCGCCCTTTTTCGACTTCTACGTCGATATCCATGTATTGTTCTGCCCCATTTGTATAAAGTTTCGTTTCGATGTGGCGGACATTATTAGGTGCTATGCCTGTTGCGACGATTACGGTATTTTTCGAGAAATCGACATCCGGCATCGCGAATCCTTCCTTTGCGGACAGCTCTTTCAGTTGAGACTCGAACGTCAGGACATATGCCGAGTCGTATTTGATTTGCAGAAACTTTGCATCCGTCGAAATGATTTCCGTTTCCAGATTTTTAATCTTTCGGATGCCTTCATCCCCTGTTCCCTTTTCGCATGCCACAGCCAGCACAGCCGCAGCCAGTAGCAAGAATCGTTTCATAATCGGTGGGTCTTAAAATTTTTAGTCAAAGATATAATAATAAAATTAGAAATTCAAATTCTATTATATGTTATTCTTAAATTTATGATGAAAAATAAATATTGTAAAGCGGTCAATGGTGTAAATCAAAAAAGCTGCACTGTGAAACGCAGTGCGGCTTTTTTGATTATGCGTTACGCTCATTCGATAGTATGACGGGTCAGAGTGAATGAAGCACTACTTATATTGAAAGTGTATTTTGCTTCAAGTAAAAGTTCCGATAATTGTGCGGCGTTGAGACCTTGGAACCGTTATTTAATTGTATGGTATTCTGATTAATTAACTCTCCATTGATGGCTTCCGTTACAAAAGTAAGTGATTGTGCCGTTTGGTAGCTGCAAAAGTAAATGGAGCCGAGGTATAGGAAACGCACATCCAGAAACTTCGAATGACTTGTACTCGTATCCTTGCGATTGGAATATAATTTTTTTCGTCTAATTCTGAAAAAGATGGTTTTAGAACCGCAATTTACGATAATTATTTGCATCAACTTCTTTGTGGGTTCTATTCTTTTTGAATGAATAAAACGGGTTTTTCCCACTGCGGATTCGTTGCTTCCCGAACAACTCCGTCAGGATTTACAGTTTCATTGATACCAAAGGCGGATTTCCGATAAATCATTGCATTGTTGTTTACAGCATTGAAAAAATCTATGCTATCTTCTGCGGCAATTATAACCAAATACTCTCCGTCCGTCTTTTGGTTATAATAGGTGTAGCTGCCTTCTATGTAAGTCAATAATGAGTCTGGCATGGCTGCGGCATCGAAATCTCTGTCGTATTCGATATTGCAGATGATTTGCGGGTCCGTGTCGAGAGGTGCTTCAAACAGAATACTCCACTTTCTGGGGTGCACATTTCCCGTTTTTTCTACTTCGACTTTCATATCGAGAGAATATTTGCCCTCTTTTTCGGTAAGTTCCGGATTGATAGATTTAATTTCCGATGGAGCGATGCTCGTAAGCGCAATAACGGTATTCTTGGTGAAATCCACGGCGGGTGCATCGACATTGTCCCTTTCGCACATCTCCTGTAATTGCGATTGAAACGTAAGCACGTATGCCGAATCGAATTTAATATGTTTGAAATCTCCTGAAAAAAATTTATTTCCTTTATTCCCAACTTCTTGGGTGCGGTAAATTTGCCTTCGTCCGTATTTTTTTGTCGCATGCCGCCAGCACAGCCAGCACCGCCACAAATAGTAGAATTCGTTTCATAAATTAAAAATTGTTATTTCTCCATATCATTCAATACTGCTTGTAAAGCAGCGCCGGCATTAAGTAATCCAGCCCCTAAATAAAAACGGATTGGCCCCGTTTTCATAAGAACCATCAGCCTTTGCGGCCTAATTCTGTTGCTGTTGCAGTTAAATAGTTTTTCTACTTCATAGTAATATAGATCGGGATTTACAGATAATATGAGTGCTGCCACAGCCTGCAACCTGAGGACAAGCAGAGGATGTCATATCGAAAAATGGAGTATAATACCTTTCGTCGAAGCCAGCTATAGTTGTTGTTGTCGTTACGATGTTTTCTCCCGGTGCTACTAAATCCAATCTGATTCCATAGTTACTAAGAGGATGTCTTTTCCCATTTTTTAACATGGCTCCAACGGCTATCGTTTCAGAAAAAGTTATTGCGGGATAACAAACGTCGTAACTGTTGTCGTTGCCAGCTGCAAACACAATAACGGTTCCTAAATCTTTTTCGCAAGTATGATGCCATCTGCCGTCTTGAAACCGCATTGCAATTGCCGTTTCTATCATGGTACAATCGTGCTCATCGAATATATATGGAATGTGCCAAGAGCAGGACATTACATCCATGCCGAAAGCGCAACCGAATACATCTGCAATTGTAGGGGCATTGTCTATATTATATGTATTAGGTACTTGTACATAATAAAGTTGGCAATTAGGGGCAATACCGGTAATGCCTTCGCCATTATTCGTTTTTGCACTGATAATTCCTGCACATGCGGTTCCGTGCAGATCATCTGCATCAATAGGTAGTTCGTATTTTACTATTTCGGGTAAGTCAGGGTGGTCGCATGTAATTTCTTGTATGTCGCTAAGTAAAATTTTTATATCGCTCGACCCTTGTGTAATTGCTTTTGCTTCGAGGTAGTTTATGTCGAGGCCTCCGGGATTGTGCAGGTACCATTGCTGTGGAAACAGCGGGTCGTTCGGAGCTGGGGCGTCAGCGGCTCTTGTCGGGGCTTGGTATTCGGGATACGAATTCGGTTGTTTCGAGCATGAGCGCACCTCGAACATTATGTCCGGTTCGGCGTATTGGAATAGTCCGCTTTCGTAGAAACGCGCCGACATCGCCAGTGCGTCGCAGTCCGACTGTGTGCTGCAAGCAAGTTTGTACCACAAGTCGAGACGTGCGCCTACTTCCCCTATTATTTCCACTCCGTTTTTTTATCTGCCATTCGTTGCAGGACGGGATAGTCTTCGGCCGATTTCAGCTTGACGTAGAACAGATGGGAAACGAATACATCTACACCTTTGCTGTTGGTGTATGCCTGCGATTTATAGAGAATTTTGTCTTCACTCATCTCGAAAGCCCGTGTCGAGCCTATTGCCCATGTGGCGTTTTTCGACGTCAGCGGCTCTGGTCAGACCCTTGCTGAACATTCTGCCTTCTGGTACCTTTGCGGTTTTTGAATACGTGGTAGTCCATCTTCTCCGCGTCTATGATATCGTACCGGTCTTCGCCATTGAATATGATGAAACTTTTTCGGGCTGGGCTTTTCATGGTGACTTTCGTATTGCCCGCCCAATAGTGCGGCTCGGCGTCCGAGAGCGGCAAAACGTCCGGTTCGATAGCATTTTCGGGACAATCTTTAACGCATCCGGTCGCGGTGAATAAGGCGGTTATGGAGAAAAAAATGCAAATTTTAGTTTCATAAGCAGTAGTTTTTTTGTGGGTTTGTGGCCTAAAATAATGAAATTTATTTTGGAAATCCAAATCTGTAATGTTTTTGATTTTTTTGTGCCGCCGCTTTTGGGGAGGAGACAAAGATAAAACCATTTATGCGTGATATTGCGGCGGATATTTTTTTGCCGGCCGGTCGGGTAATAAGAAGGATAATAAAAAGCAACGGTTCTTTGTGAACCGTCGCTTTTTGATTTAGTAGCGGGGGAGGACTCGAACCTCCGGCCTTTGGGTTATGAGCCCAACGAGCTACCAACTGCTCCACCCCGCGATGTGAGTACAAAGGTAAGGCAAATTTTTTTATAAATGCAAAATTTTACATACATTTGAGTTGTAATTTTTATGAGCAAAATCGGTACCATAATAGTTGCGGCAGGCAGCGGAACCCGAATGAATTCGGTGATTCCCCAAACAGTTCATGATGCTTGCCGGTGCTCCGGTGCTGGTGCATACGGTGCGAAAATTTTTTTCGGCGTATCCTCTTGCGGACGTCGCAGTGGTCGTCGGACGCGATTATGCTGATTATTGGCGTCGCCTTAGTGCGGAGTACGGACTGCCGCCGCACAAGACTTTTTCGGGTGGTGCCACTCGCTACGATTCGGTGGCCTGCGGTCTTGCGGCTCTCGACGATGACTGTTCGGTGATTGCCGTGCATGACGGAGCCCGTCCTTTGGTGTCCGAGGAACTGATACGCAGGGTCTGCGAGGCGGCCCGAAAAACCGGAGCAGCCGTTCCTACGGTCGAAGTGGTGGATTCATACAGAAGCGTTGCGGGCGGTGTCTCGCATACGGTCGAGCGCTCTTCTTTGAGAATAGTGCAGACTCCGCAGGCGTTTGGGGCGGGGCTTTTGAGGCGAGCCTACGAGAGTACGAGTGCGAGGCAGAACTTTACCGACGACGCTTCGGTGGTCGAGGCTATCGGCGGAAAAATAACGCTCGTTGAAGGCGAGCGGCAGAATATCAAGCTGACCGGCAGTGTCGATATGACGATTGCCCGTGCGCTTATGGAGGAGAGATGATTATGAATCGGCGTAAGTTTTCTTGCTGCATGGATTCCCGCAGCAAATATATAACGTCGGCTACGGTGCTGCTCGTGGCCTTGGGCGTCGCTGCGATGTATTTTCTGTCGGTGGGGGATTATCTGCCGGCGTGGTCGCTGCTTTTCATGCTGACGCTCGGGGCGCTTTGCGCTCTGTCCGTTCCTCGGTTCGTGCGGCTGAGCGAAACGGCCGTGGAGATACACTGCACGGTGGAGATTACCGAACTGCCGTATGACATGATTCGCAGCGTGCGCATGTTGCCCGACCGGACGAAGATTGTCCCGTTGGTGGCCTCTTTCGGTTTTTTCGGATATTTCGGCTTTTATCTCGATATCGAGAATTGGGATATCGTGCGCCTTTACAGCGGTTCGATGCGTTCGCTCGTCGAGATTGAGGACATTTTCGAGAGGCGTTATGCGGTCGGAGTTTCCGACCCTCAGGCTTTTATCGAAGCTCTGAGGCCTTATGTTCGATAACATGTCTTTTTTCGACAGCCGATAGTTTGATTATCCGATTTTTTGCGTATCTTTGAAAAGGATTGACAGTTGTTCGTGATGTGGAATTTTTTGCTCATTCCGTTTTCGTGGATTTACCGTGCGGTTATCGTCGTTCGGCATAAGTTGTTCGATTCCGGCCTGCTGAAAAGCCGCAGGTTCGATATTCCCGTAATATGTATAGGGAACATCACCGTGGGCGGCACCGGCAAGACCCCGTTCGCCGAGATGTTGATTAGGCATTTCTGCGAAAACTATAACGTGGCGCTGCTTTCGCGCGGCTACGGCCGCAGGACCAAGGGCTATCTCGAAGTGCAGACAACCACGCCCTGTTCCCGCTCGGGCGACGAACCGAAGCAGATAAAAGGCTCAAATTTCCGAATGCTGTCGTGGCGGTGTGCGAACGTCGTGCGGAGGGCATCGATACTATCCGCTGCAATCATCCGGAGGTGAATCTCATAATTATGGACGACGGGTTCCAGCATCGCAGGGTCGAAGCCAAGGTGAATATCGTGCTTATAGACTATACGCGGCCCCTGCATGAGGACCACATGCTGCCGTGGGGACGTCTGCGCGATTTGCCCTCGCAGTTGCACCGTGCGCATTTCGTCTGCATGACCAAGTGTCCGCCGACGATGAATGCCCTGCAACAGCGTATCACGCGCAAGGAGTTGAGCCTTTATCCCTACCAATGCCTGTTCTTCACGCGGGTGGTGAGCGGAACCCCTCAGCCGATATTCCCTTCCGATGCACCTCCGACGGTCACGGCTGGCGCCAAGGTCATAGCCATGGCCGCCATAGGCAATCCGTCCGCTTTCGTGCACGGGCTGGAAAACCGGTACGATGTCGTGGATACCATTATTTTCGGCGACCATCATTCGTATCGCGTCGCTGATTTGTCCCGCATGAGAAAGGCGCTGGATTCGGCTCCCGAGGGCACGGTGATTGTAACGACCGAGAAGGATGCGGTCAAACTGACTTCGGCCCGCAAGATTCCGGTCGAGATACGCAGCCGGCTCTATCTCATGCCCATACATATCTCCTTTGTGGACAATTCGAAAGAAGATTTTTTACATAAACTCGAATACGATGTTAGAACTAATCAAACAAACCGCCTCTTTTATTCGAGAGAAGGTTGATTTCCAGCCCGAGGTGGGCATCATTCTCGGTACCGGTCTGGGAGGACTGACCCAGAGCATAGAGATTAGCGCCGCTCTGAATTATGCCGATATCCCGAATTTCCCCGTTTCGACGGTTCAGGGACATACCGGACGTCTTATCTTCGGAATGCTTGGCGGCAAACGTGTCGTGGCCATGCAGGGCCGTTTCCACTATTACGAAGGGTATACTCCGCAGCAGGTGGTGTTCCCCTGTCAGGGTGATGAAGATGCTTGGCATCGAGTATCTGTTCGTCAGCAACGCCAGCGGCGGCATAAACAGCAGTTTCCGTACCGGCGATCTGATGATTATCACCGACCATATAAATCTTATCCCCAACCCGCTCGTCGGTCGCAATATCGAGGAACTCGGACCCCGTTTCCCTGATATGCACAACTGTTATGACAAGAGCCTAATAGCACGCGCGACGCAGATTGCCGAAGCCGAGGGCATAAAGCTCCAATACGGCGTATACGTGGGCGGCACGGGTCCGACTTTCGAGACTCAGGCCGAATACCGCTACTTCAAGGCTATCGGAGGCGATGCCGCCGGCATGTCCACGACGCCCGAAGTGATAGCGGCCCGCCATATGGGTCTCCCCGTTTTCGCCGTGTCGATTATCACCAACTGCGGCCTGTCCGACGAGAAGGGCGACCATGAGGATGTTCAGCGTCAGGGCGCCAGAGCCGAGAAGAAGATGACGCACCTTTTCGTAGAAATGATTAAACAGCTTTAAGGATTATGATAAACAAGGTTATTTTGGTGGGCAACGTGGGCGCCGATCCCGAAGTCCGCACGCTCGAATCGGGTACGAAGGTGGCCCGCGTGCGGCTTGCCACTACCGAACGCATATACAACCGCCAGACGCAGGAGAGCAAGGACTACACCGAATGGCATACCGTGATTCTTTGGGGCGGCCTTGCCGATGTCGCCGACAAGTATGTCCGCAAGGGCAGTCAGGCTCTATATCGAGGGCCGCATCCGCTCGAACAAATGGACGGAAAAGGACGGAGTGGAGCGCACGACGGTGGAGATTGTCGCCAGCGACATGAAACTTCTCGGCCGCAGAGGCGATGCGCCGGCCGCGGCTCCGATGCCCTCATCGAGACCCGATGCGGCGCCTGCCCTGCCGGCAGCTCCGACACCTGCGCCTCCGGCGGACGATGTGGACGATTTGCCGTTCTAAATTCGGACTATGAAGTCTTACAAGGCTCGTGGTATAGTTCTGCATACGCTCCGTTACGGGGACAATTCGTTGATAGTATATATCCTGACCGATGTTCTGGGCCGCCAAACCTATATGGTCCGGAACTCGGCGTCGAAAGGGGGCCGCACACGGGCTGCGGCTCTTTTCCAACCCATGTTTGCAGTCGAGTTCGAAGGGTTGGAGAGCCCTCGTGCCCAGATGCACCGTATGAAGGACGTGGAGTGTGCGCTGCCGATGCACAGCATTCCGTTCGATATTCGCAAGAGCACCATCTCGCTTTTTCATGGCCGAGGTCCTGTACCGCCTAATCCGCGAGGTGGAGCCTAACGAAGAGCTGTTCGATTTCCTTTACGATTCGGTGGCGCATCTGGACGACATGCAGCAGGGCGTCGCCAATTTCCACCTGTGGTTCCTCGTGCGTTTGAGCCGGTTTCTGGGTTTTTATCCTGCCGGTGATTACACGGCTGGCGCATGGTTCGACATGCAGGAGGGACATTTTTCATCCGCCCAGCCCCTGCACGCTGCGGTAATCAATCCTTCCGGTGCCGAATTGCTGTGGCGGCTTATGGAGTGCGGGGCCGAGGGGCTTTGCGACATTCGCCTTTCGCGCAGTGACCGCACTGCGTTTCTGGACGACATCCTCGGCTATTTCGGCTACCATTTGGATGCGATGCACACCATCCGCTCGGTAGATATTCTCAGAGAAGTTTTTTAGTGCCCGCGCATAATTGGCATTCGTCATCGGCACGATGCCGAAATATACGGCAGGAGAGTGCATGCCGCTGCGGCTGACCTCGATGTCGGTCCCGCTTTTCGGACATTTTTCTTTACATAATCCGTTCGAGCATCGCGATGTAAAGACCTATGCCTTGGCGTATTTCGCTCAGGTGCACGAATTCGTCCGCGCTGTGCGAACGGGCGCTGTCTCCGACGCCGAGTTTGAGCGACGGAATGTCGAGCAGCGCTTGGTCGGAGGTGGTCGGCGAGCCGTAGGTGGTGCGGCCCAGTGCCAGTCCGGCCTTGACTATTTCGTGTTCGGGCGAGATTGACGAAGGTTTTAGGCGTGTGGAGCGCGGAATCACTTCGCATTCGACATGTTTACGTATGATGTCCACCACCTGCTCGTTGGTGTATCGGTCCGTGACGCGAATATCGACAGTGAAGCGGCACTCCGCCGGAACGACGTTGTGCTGCGAGCCGGCCGAGATAATCGTTACCGTCATCTTAACGGCTCCGAACAGTTCGCTTTCGAGCGGAAAACGGTACGTGCGGAACCACTCTATGTCACGCATCGCCTTGTATATGGCGTTGTCGCCCTCTTCTCTGGCGGCATGTCCGGCGCGGCCGTGCGCCACGCAGTCTATGACTATAAGACCTCTTTCTGCAATGGCCAGCTGCATGAGCGTCGGTTCGCCCACAATGGCGAATTCCAGCGGTCCGAGCATCGGAATTATGGATTCCAGTCCTCCGCTTCCGCTGTTCTCCTCCTCTGCCGTAAGGGCGATGCAGAGGTTGTATTTCAAGTCTTTGCGGTCGTAGAAATGCCTGAACGCGGCCAGCAGCGATACCCCGCTCGCTCCCGCGTCGTTGCTGCCCAGCCCGTACAGCCTGTCTCCTTCCACTGTCGCCGCATACGGGTCGCGCGTGTATGCACTGTTGGGCTTTACCGTGTCGTGATGCGAGTTGAGCAGAATGGTCGGTTTGCTCGGGTCGTAGTACCTGTTCACGGCCCATACGTTGTTCAGATGACGCTGCACGTTCTCTATTCCGTGTCGGGTCATGAAATCGGCTATGAGCTGCGCCGTACCCTGCTCCTGCCGGCTTACGGACGGTATGGCAATCATGCCTTTGAGCAGCTGCACGGCATCGTCGTACAGCACTTCGGAGTATTTGTCGCAAATGTTATCCATGTGTTATTTGAGTCTTTGACGCACTGCCTCGAACAGCATTACGGCTGCTGCGGCCGAGACGTTGAGCGATTGAATGTTTCCGTATTGCGGTATGGCGACAGTCATGTCGCACAGTTTGAGCACCTCTTTGGAGATGCCTTGCTCCTCGCTGCCCATTACGATTGCCGTGGGACCGGTCATATCCGCGTCGTAGAGTGTTCGGTCGGCTTTCTCGCTGGCGGCTACCACACGTATGCCCGTGGACTGCAACATCTTGATTGTGTTGCGTATGCTGCCGACACGGCACACCGGAATGTTGTTCAGCGCTCCGGCCGAGGCTTTCATGGCGTCGGCATTCACAGGGGCTGCGTTTTTAATCGGGACTATCAGCCCGTGGGCTCCCGCGCATTCGGCGCTTCGGGCAATGCCACCGAAGTTGCGCACGTCGGTAATTCCGTCGAAAATCACTATGAGCGCCGGCTGCGAGGCGGGAATCTCGGCGAGCATGTCCTCCACGTCGGCATAGACGATTGGCGAAATCTGTGCTACCACGCCTTGGTGATTGCCCCGCACGGTGCGGTTGAGCTTTTCTACCGGAACCTGCTGCACGTGTATGCGCTGTGCCCTGCAAATTTCCGACAGTTCGGAGAGCAGCTGCCCTTCGGCTCCTTTCCTTATCATCACTTTTTCGATTTGCCGTCCGGCCTCGATGGCTTCGATTACGGGCCTTATTCCGAAAACAATGTCGTTTGCCATGGTCTATTTGTCCTGTAAGATATCGAGTTCGTAGTTGAGTTTTTCCCACTCGTGCATGTGGTGGGCGAGTTTGCTTTTGAGTTCGTTGTAGTTCTCGAATACGCCGGCATCCGAAGTGTCTATGCCGTGCTTTTCGGGTTCGGCCAGCCGCTTGTCCCAATCGGCGATTTGCGCTTCGAGTTCGGTTATCGTGCGTTCCTGACGCTCGATTGCGTTCTGCACCTTGCGCACGGCCTTGTCCGCCTCTTTTTCTGCAAATAGTCTTCGCGTCCTTTGGCCGGAGTCGAGCCTGCGGCGGAGACCTGCGGTGCTTTGTCTTTGAGCTCCACCTGTTGCAGCGATTCTATCTTGCGCTTTTCGAGGAAGTAGTATATTCCTCCGAGGTATTCCTTTACCCCTCCGTCGCGGAATTCGTACACCCTGTCCACGAGCCCGTCTAAAAAGGCCCTGTCGTGGGATACCACCACCAGCGTGCCGTCGTAATTCTGCAATGCGCTTTTTCAGAATGTCCTTCGAGCGCATGTCCATGTGGTTGGTCGGCTCGTCCATTACCAGCAGGTTGCACGGCGAGAGCATCATGCGAGCCCTTGCCAGCCGCGAACGCTCGCCGCCCGAGAGTACTTTCACCTTTTTTTGTCTATGTCGTCGCCCCGGAACAGAAATGCTCCGAGAATATCGCGCAGCCGCGTCCGTATGTCGCCCACCGCCACTTTGTCCAACGTGTCGAACACCGTGAATTCGCCGTCCATCAAATCGTCCTGATTCTGCGCGTAATATCCTATCTTGACGCGTGCCCCCGAGCCGTATCGAGCCTTCCGTTGGCGTCAGGCTGCCCGATGAGCATTCGAGCCAGCGTCGTTTTTACCTTCGGCGTTGCGCCCTACGAAGGCGATTTTTCTGACCGCGTTCGATTGTGAAGTCCGCGCCCGAAAATACGTGGTGGGTCCCGAAGCTCATTCCGGCCTCCTTGATTTCGGCTACGATTTGCCCGCAGTGCGGCGAGGGCGGAAACTTTATGTTGAGCGTGGCAAGGTCTTCTTCGTCCACCTCTATGCGTTCGAGTTTTTCGAGCTGCTTTATGCGCGACTGCACCTGATTGCTTTTGGTGGGTTTGTAGCGGAACCGTTCTATGAATTCCTCGCTTTTTTCTATGAGGCGCTGCTGGTTGTTGTATGCGGCAATCTGCTGCTGGCGTCTTTCCCGCCGCAGTTCCACGTAGCGGCTGTACGGGACCTTGTAGTCGTATGCCTTGCCGAGCAGAAGTTCTATCGTGCGTGTGGTCACGCCGTCCAGAAAGGCCCTGTCGTGCGATATGAGCACCACCGCGCCGTTGTAGTTTTTCAGATAGCCTTCGAGCCACTGTATGCTTTCGATGTCGAGGTGGTTTGTCGGCTCGTCCAGAAGCAGCAGCGACGGCCGGCTGAGCAGCAGTTTGGCCAGCTCTATGCGCATTCTCCACCCGCCGCTGAAATGGCTGGTCGGCCTGTCGAAGTCCGAGCGCATGAATCCTAAGCCGAGGAGCGTTTTTTTCTATGTCCGCATCGCGTGTCTGTCCGCCGAGGCTGTTGTAACGGTCCGTGGCGGCGTTCAGTTCGTGCAGCAGCCTTTCGTAAGTCTCGCTTTCGTAGTCGGTGCGGGAGGCTATCTGCTGGCCCAGACGTTCGATTTTGTGCTCTATATCCACCGCTTCGCCGAACGCCTTGTTCATTTCGTCGGCCAGCGTTGTGGTGTCCGCCACCTTCATCTGCTGGGGCAGATACCCGATAGTGCAGTCTGAGTTGCGCGTAACGGCACCGGATGTGGGCGCCTGCTGCCCGCAGATTATTTTGAGCATGGTGCTTTTTGCCTGCGCCGTTCTTGCCCACGAGGCCTATTCTGTCTTTCGGATTTATGAGGAACGAAATGCCGCTCAGCAGTTCGTATCCGCCGAAACTAACGGTTATGTTGTCTATGGATAACACTTGTCTTCTTCGCTGATTTTTTCATTTTTCCGGCACGGAGCATTTTCTCGATTTCCGCTTTTGGGGTCCTGCGCTCCGAAAATCGCGCTTCCTGCCACTAATACGTCGCAGCCCGCCTCGAACAGGCTCCGCGGCATTGGCTGCCGACACTCCGCCGTCTATCTCTATGAGCGTTCCGGTGCCCCGCCTGTCGATTTCCCGCCTCAGCCGCCTCACCTTGTCTATCGACGAGGGTATGAAGCTCTGCCCGCCGAAACCCGGCTCGACGCTCATTACCAGCACCGTGTCTATTTCGTCCAAGTACGGGAACAGTACGTCTATGTCGGTGGCCGGCTTTACCGATACGCCCGCTTTCGCTCCTGCTTTCTTTATCATGGCGATTACCTGCGCAAGGTCCCCTGCCGCCTCCTGATGCACTGTCACCAGATTCGCTCCGGCCTGTACGAAACGCTCCGCATAACGCTGCGGCTCGACAATCATAAGATGCACGTCCATGAACTTGTCGCTTGCCTTTCGGATGCTTTTGAGCACGGGGAATCCGAACGAGATGTTCGGAACGAACACTCCGTCCATCACGTCGATGTGAATCCACTGTGCGGCCGACCGGTCTATCATGCGAGTGTCGCGGTCCAAGAATCCGAAATCCGCCGATAGCATCGACGGCGATATGATGCGTTCCATGCCGATTAATATATATAAGGGTAGTGCAAATGTACGGTTTTTTTCCCGAAAATTAAAAGTATATTTGCGGTGTACAGCATGTGAAGCATTATGATTGATGTCTGGATTATCGTGTTTGCCGTAGCGTCGGCCGCACTTGCATTGGGTTTGGCGATAGAGTTGAGGAGTGCCCGCCGGCTTGCGGCGCAGTCGAAGGCCGAGGCCGACAGGGCCGCAGGCGAGAGGTCCGATGCGTTGCAGGCGGCAGCTCGGGCCGAGGAGCGTGCCGAGCATCTTCTGCGCGAGAAGCAGACTCTCTCTTCGCTTATGGCCGAGCGCGAGCAGGAGCAGGAGCGTCAGCGTCAGGAGTCCGAGCGCCGGATGCGCGAGTACGTGGCCTTGCAGTTCAAGAGCATTGCCGACGATGTTCTGGGCGAGAAGTCCAAGCAGCTCCACGAGCAGGGTCTGCGCTCTTTCGAGGCGTTGCAGGGCGAGGGGCTGAAATCCTTCGAGTCGCTGCAAAAGGACATAAAGGCGTTCAAGGAGCGGGTCGAGAGCATCCACACCGAGGACACCCGCCAGCGCAGCACTCTGGACGGACAGATACGCGCGCTGCACGAGCTGAATCGCCGCATGAGCGACGAGGCGGCCGGACTTACGCGGGCATTGAAAGGCAGCAGCAAGGTGCAGGGCGACTGGGGCGAGATGATTCTGGAAACCATCTTGGAGAGTTCGTCCCTGCAAAAGGGCGTGCACTATTTTCCGCAGGGCAATTTCAAGAACGAGCAGGGGGACAACCTCCGGCCTGATTTCGTGCTGTGCCTGCCCGACGGCAAGCGCGTGATTATCGACTCGAAAGTCTCGCTTACCGCTTTCGTGGACTATGTCGGGGCCGAGGACGACCGGACGCGGGCCGAAGCCCTGAAACGGCATCTGGACTCGGTGCGCAGACACGTGGACGAGCTTTGCCGCAAGCAGTACCAGAACCTGCCCGAGATGAAGGGCGCGTCGCCCGATTTCGTCATAATGTTCATTCCCAACGAGCCTGCTTTCATGGCGGCGCTGCAAAACGACAGCTCGCTGTGGAACAAGGCCTACCGCAGCGGGGTCGTCATCTCATCTCCGACCAACCTGTTCGCCCTGCTCAAAATCGTGGACGACCTCTGGAAACGCGATTCTCAAAGCCGCAACGCGCTGGAAATAGCCGACCGCGGCGCCAAGCTCTACGACAAGTTCGTCGGGTTCGTATCCACGCTCGAAGATGTCGGCAAGGCCGTTCGCTCCGCCTCCGCTGCCTACGATAAGGCGCTGGGCCAGCTCAGCGAGGGCCGCGGCTCGCTGGTCAGTCAGGCCGACAGCCTCCGCAAGCTCGGTGTGAAGGCCGCCAAGTCCCTGCCGCAGAATCTCGTAGACAAGGCCGAGGAGCAGTAGACGCGCTTTTTGCGCCTCGCTGCGTGGTTTTCTTCCCGCCGAGGAACGCCATGAAGAAAAAAACGAAAAAATTTGTACGTTTTTTTATTCTTAATTTGTAATTTTGCGCTCTGAAAAATGAGCGCATTCAAGCACATAGCAAGCCTTCCCGAAACCCGTAACTTCTTGACGGGGGGTATTACATCTCCTGAATTCAACCTGCCATTTAGCTGTTTCGGCCTTTCGCCGGCGCTTCTTTTATTTGTCCGATGCTCTTTCCATGCGTCGGACCGAGGCTTCGTATTTTCAAATTAACAATAAAAAAATCAAATAGCTTTATGGAAAAGAAAGTTTATGTAGAGCCGCTTTTTGCAGGTTTTTCGAGTTCGAAACCGAGAGAGGTTTCGCCGCTTCGCAGGTAGAGCAACCCGGAAGATTCCGAGTTCGAACTTTAATCACACACACAAACTCTAATCAAACACTAAAAATTAAAGATAATGAAAAAGTTATTTTTTTGCTGCCGCTCGTGGCGGCTTTTTGCCGCATGTACGGCCGATGAGGCTTCGCAGGCGGATACCCAGCCGTCCACGCCCGTCGAATTGTCCGTAAGGGCAGCCGTCTCGGATGAAGGCACACGTGCCGTTATCGAGAACGACGGTCTTAAATTCAAATTCAGCGTCGATGACAACGACGAGGTGGGCCTCTACATTTCGCAGCCCGACCAGAGCGCTACCGACGCCAACGTATGCTTCCGTGCCGGTTCTACCGACGAACAGACCGGATTCGTCAATTTCGAGCGTGTCGGAACCGTTCAATACGACCCGACGGCAGGATGCTCGGTCTATGCCTACTATCCCTATGCCGCATCCTCCTCGTCCGAGTGGACCGGAACGCGCGAATTCGAAGTTCCCGCCGTCCAGACGCAGGCCGCTGCCGGCGATTTTCAGCACATGGCCGCCTACTATGCGCTTGCAGCCGCTCCGACCGCGATTGTAGAGGACGAGGACGGCAAGGCTTCGGTGGATCTTCGCTTCTCCGGCATTTTCTCCCTGATTCGCATCCGCGTGGTAAATGAAACTTCGGAGACCCAGACCGTTTCCTCCGTAAGCATTGCTACCGTTCAGTCCGACAAACAGCTCTCGGGCCTCTTCACGGCCGACCTCACTGCCAATCCGTCGCTGAGCAACAAGGACTACTCGACGCCTCTTGCAGGCTATGCCACCGCCGAGGGACAGAAAGTGACCGTCCAGCTCACCGAACCCGCCGTTATCGAAGCAGGCGGCGAGGCAGTCGTTTACGCCGTTGTCAATTCGAACACCGGACTTACCGGCTGTACCCTCTACGCACAGGCCGAAGGCGGAAAGTTCCGTCAGACGAAATCGGCGCAGTTCGACCTCGCTCGCGACGTGCGCACCAAATTCAAATTCTCGCTTACCACTGACGGCCTTGTTCCCGCGCTCACTGCCAGCGATTTCACAAATGACGTCAAAAATGGTGGTACTGTTACCGTTGCGAATGACGTTACTCTGGGCAGCTCGCTTACCGCCAGCAAAAAAGGACTCACTATCGAATTGGCCGATAATGCGAAACTGTCTGTCGCTGACAGTGTGCACACTTCGCCGCAAACTATTTTGACAAGGTCCTCTAAATTGACCATAGAGGGCAATGGTACCATTGAAGGTCCGGCTTATACCGGAGCTAATAATTCCGGAACAATTTGGGTCACGGGCAAAACTACCAATGTTACTATCGATGGTGTTACTGTAAAAAGCAATGGCGGTAACAAGGAAAAAACGGTCAATGCTGCTGTTTATATTTACGGAGGAACTGTAACCATAAACGGAGGTTATTTCTATGCAGCCAACGATGCCACGGGCGCTCCCAATCCATGTATTTTCCTGCGTGGAGATAAATATTCTGGCGCCAGCTGCGTTAATATCTACGGCGGAGTTTTCGAGTCGGAGACGGCCACCGGCAATTATTTGATAAACGTACAAGACGGCCTGTCTACTACTTGGAATAAGGTGAATGTTTACGGCGGAACGTTCGTCGGTTTCGACCCGTCAGAGGGCGATAAGGGAGTTACTGGACTTACGACTTTTGTTGCTGACGGTTACGAGTCTGTCCCAACCAAATATAATGGCAAGGACGCTTGGACGGTACAGAAAATACAGTAGCCAGCCTTCCGACTTGAATCGGATAAAAAAAGCGACTCGGCGCCGAACCCTCGGCGCCGAGTCGCTGTCCCAGCCCGCGATGTGTGTTTGCCACGGGCGATGCAGGCCTTGCGCGATGCGCCACGCAGCATCGTTTAGCGCAACCGGCGTTTCACCGTCGCGGGATTGCCCGCCGCCAAGCAGTCGTCCGGTATGTCGTGCGTAACCACGCTTCCGGCTCCGATGATGCAGCGGTCGCCTATCGTCACGCCCGGGCACACCGTTACGTTTCCGCCGAGCCAGCAGTCCTCGCCTATGGTTACGGCAAGGCCCGTCTCCACCGGTTTGCGCCGCTCGATACAGTCCATGGGGTGTTGCGGCGTGTAGATGTTGCAGCTCGGGCCGATGAGCGTCCTTGCTCCGATGCTGACCCCGCCGCTGTCGAGTATGGTGGCCCCAGCGTTTATGAATACGTCCTGCGCAAGACGTATCATGTGCCCGTGGTCGCAGAACAGGGGAGGGATTACCGTAGCTGTCGGTGCCGCCTGCGGAATCAGGTCCGAAAGCGCCCGACGGTAGGCCGCCCTATCGTCGGTATCGACCGCGTTGAATGTTTTCAGTTTCCGTTTGGCCTCCGACAGGCTTTCGGCTATTTCCGGCTTGGTGTAGTCGTACTGCTGCCCGTCGCGCATTTTGTCGAGTTCGTTCATAGTGTCTTTCAGGATGCTTTTATCAGCGAGCGGCCTAAATATACCATAAGTATGCCAAGCAGCAGGGTGAGACCCACGTAGGTGCCGAAATATATCCAGTGCCTCTGTTGCAGGAGCAGATACATGTCGTCGGCCATAGAGGAGTACGTGGTGAAGCCGCCGCAGAATCCGGTGATGAGCAGAACGTTCATCGACGGGGATATGAGGTTGGTCTTTTCGGCCAGCCCGAAAAAAATATCCCGATTATGAAACTGCCCGCCACGTTCACAGCGAAAGTGCCCCACGGAAATGCCGAGTGGAAAATCGCATGGCACAGATTCTTGCCCGTCAGAAAAACGCAGACACGTGCCTATGAATCCTCCCAAACCCGCTATAATCATTGCTTTGAACATAATTGTAAAATTTTTTAGGGTTCGCCTCCTCGCATGGCAAAGATAGTGCCGGTATCTCCGTCCGGCCGCGAGGACCGTGCGCACTCTTTTCCCGTAATGCGGCCGCCCCGTTCTTTGCTGCTGCCCCTTTCGTGCCGTTAGGACGTATGCTGCCCGCATGCAAATATACTATAAGGATGCCTGAAAATGCAATCCGCGCCATATATTTTTTTACGATTCGACAGGGCCTGCGCCGCGCGGACAATCCGGTGACGGCGAGCGCTCTGGCCTGAAAAAGGCGGACCGCAAAGACCCTTTCCTGTGCCCGCACGTTCCGTTCCCGCTTTTTGCCTTGCTGTCCCTTGTGGCATATTCTTTGGAACGAGTGAAGGGCGGACCGGCGATTCTGCGAATGTGTTTTTCGCGGCGTCATCCGGTCGCAGGTACGAAAACAATCAATTAATACCGCTTGTTATGCATTTGACACCGAAAGAAATCGACAAGTTGATGTTGCTTTCTCTTGGCATTATAGCCGAGAGACGAATGAAAAAGGGTCTTAAACTCAATTATCCGGAGGCTGTGGCCTACATAACCGCCACGGCGCTCGAAGGCGCACGCGAGGGCAAGACCGTAGAACAGGTCATGAAGGGCGCTGCCAGCGTCCTGACGCGCGACGACGTAATGGAGGGCGTTGCGGACATGATACAGCTGCTTCAAGTTGAGGCAGTATTCACCGACGGCTCGCGTCTTGTGAGCATACATCAGCCTATCAAGTAGAGATTAAAAAACGCTCAGTCATGAAAAACAACAAATCCGACGCCGGCGCGAAAAAACGTCCGGCAAGTCTTTATCCCGGCCATTCGGGCTTCGTTCCCGCGAAAGCCGTGACCGTCGGCGGAGAGATTCTGCTCGACGAGGACATCGAGTACAACGAGGGCCGGCAGACCGTCAAGGTCAAGGTCCGCAATACGGGCGACCGTCCGATTCAGGTAGGCTCGCATTTTCATTTCTTCGAGGTGAACCGTTATCTGGAATTCGACCGGACGGCGGCTTTCGGCTTCCACCTCAATATTCCCGCAACCACGGCCGTCCGTTTCGAACCCGGCGACCAGAAAGAGGTCGAACTGGTGGCCTATGCGGGCAAACGCCGCGTGATAGGATTCAACGGCCTTGTCATGGGATATACCGGCGACGAGGACTGCCCCGCCTATACGCCTTCCCGCCTGCGGGCATTGCGCAGGGTGCGGAAGAAAGGTTTCAAGACCACTTCCGCATGCGAAGAGAACACTTGCAACGAACCTGAGGGTAAAACTAAACGATAATATTATAACGATGGCAACGATTTCACGTCAGCAATACAACAATCTGTTCGGACCGGCCGTGGGCGACAAGATACGCCTCGGCGATACCGATTTGTATATCGAAATAGAGAAGGACCTGCGGCAGACGGGCGACGAGGTGATTTACGGCGGCGGCAAAACCATACGCGACGGCATGGGACTGGCCAACACCATGACTTCGGAGGAGGGGTCTTTGGATTTGGTCATAACCAACGTCACGGTGCTCGACCCGATTCTGGGCGTGGTGAAGGCCGACGTAGGCATCAAGGACGGCAAGATTGCCGGCATCGGCAAAGCCGGCAACCCCAACATAATGCGCGGCGTAGACCCCGATTTGGTAACCGGAGCGGCGACGGACGCCATTTCCGGCGAGCATCTCATCCTCACGGCCGCCGGTATAGACGGACATGTCCACATGATTTCCCCGCAGCAGGCGTATGCGGCCCTGAGCAACGGCATTACGACACTGATAGGCGGCGGCATAGGACCGTCCGACGGCAGCAACGGCACCACAATCACCGCCGGCCGTTGGAGCATCGAACGCATGTTGCAGTCCGTCGAAGGGCTGCCCGTGAACATAGGGCTTTTAGGCAAAGGCAACTGCTCGGTGCATCGTCCGCTCGTCGAACAGGTCGAGGCCGGAGCGTGCGGACTGAAAATTCACGAGGACTGGGGCTCGACGCCTGCGGCGATAGATGCCGCGCTGTCGATTGCCGACCTTTACGACGTTCAGGTGGCCATTCATACCGATACGCTCAACGAGGGCGGATATGTCGAGGATACGATAGCCGCGATGGACGGGCGTACCATTCATACGTACCATACCGAAGGTGCGGGCGGCGGCCATGCCCCCGACCTGCTCAAAGTGGCCTCGATGCCCTTCGTGCTTCCGTCTTCGACCAACCCGACGCTCCCGTTCGGAATCAACTCGCAGGCCGAGCTGTTCGACATGATTATGGTGTGCCACAATCTCAATCCCAAGATACCTTCGGACGTATCCTTCGCCGAAAGCCGCGTAAGGCCTGAAACGCAGGCTGCGGAGAACGTGCTGCACGATTTGGGCGTTCTGTCCATGGTGTCGTCCGACTCTCAGGCCATGGGGCGCGTGGGCGAGTCGTTCATGCGCACTTTCCAGACCGCTTCGTTCATGAAGAGCGCCTGCGGCCGGCTGACGGAGGATTCCGACGGAAACGACAACTTCCGCGTCCTCCGCTATCTGGCGAAGATTACCATAAATCCCGCCATTACCTATGGCATTTCGGATTATCTCGGCTCGGTTGAAAAGGGCAAGGTGGCCGATTTGGTGCTGTGGGAGCCTCAGTTCTTCGGCGCCAAACCGAAACTGGTCATCAAGGGCGGCATGATAAACTGGTCCGACATGGGCGATCCCTAATGCGTCCCTGCCTACGCCCCAGCCCCTGCTACTATCGTCCGATGTTCGGCGGGTTCGGAACGGCTATGCCCGAAAGCTGCATATCGTTCGTCTCGGGCGCGGCTTGCGAAAGGGGTATTAAGGAGCGTCTGGGGCTCGAACGCATGGTCCGTCCGGTTCGGCGCACGCGCCAGCTGACCAAGAACGACATGGTCCGCAACAGCGGCACGCCCAAGATAGACGTCAATCCGGAGACGTTCGAGGTATACGTGGACGGTCTCAGGGCCTACGTCAAACCGGCCGAGAGATTCTCTTTGGCGCAACTCTACTGGTTCAGCTAAGACGCACTGCACTATGAAAATATATACGGAAATTTTGGGCAACCTCTCCTCGCCCGAGTGGCGTGCCAGAATCTCTGGCTTCGATACGGAGTTCGTGGAACTCGACCAGTGGACCGCCCAGAAGAGCAGGTTCGTGGCTCGGGGAGACGACGGCGGCGAGTATGCCGTGGCTCTCGAACGGCACTCGCAGCTCTCGGACGGGGATATCATCGAGGTGATTCCCGAACGGATGAAAGTGGTTGCGTTGCGCGTGCGGCTGAGCGACGTCATGGTCATAGACCTCGGCGCTCTGGCCGCCAAGTCGCCAGAAACAGTCATCCATATGTCTGTGGAACTGGGACATGCCATAGGCAACCAGCACTGGCCTGCCGTGGTGAAGGGTACGAAGATATACGTGCCCCTCACGGTGGACAGAAAGGTCATGGAGAGCGTCATGCGCACTCATCGTTTCGAAGACGTGGCCTTCGATTTCCAGCGCGGCGAGCGTATAATACCCATATCTTGCGCCGCACGAGGTGCGGCGGCTTTTCGGCGGTACGGGTCCCGACAGCGAGGCTCATCGACATTTGCATGCACACGCTATCTGATTGCCGTATGACGAAAGGATTGTCTGCCGTACTGCGGCTTCTGGAATTCACTGACTCGGCTTTTCCCGTCGGCACGTTCTCGTTTTCGTGCGGCTTGGAAACAGCCGCTTCGCTGGGAATAGTGCACGATGCGGCGACACTTGAAGAGTATGCACGCGATGTGGCCCGTCAGGCCGCTTTCACGGACGGCATATCCGCCATACATGCCTACCGGAGCCGTCTTGCGGAGGACTATCGCGGAATCTTGGATGCCGACTCGCGGACGCTGCTGTGCAAGACGAACGGTGAGGCCCGCAGGATGAGCCTGCCGCATGGGACGCAAACTCGCCGAACTCGGCGGCCGTATTTTTCCACGACCCAGTTATGGAGAGGTGGACTGACGAGATAGCCGGCTGCCTTACGCCGGGCACCTATCCGGTCGCGCAGGGCATTGTTTTCGCGGCATGCGACATACCGGAGCAGGAACTTTTCTGCTCGCACCATTACGGCGCGGTTTCTATGGTTCTGGGCGCTGCGCTGCGTCTTGTGCGCGTGTCGCACTACGACACCCAGCGCATCATGTTCCGCATGGCCGATGACATAGATACCCTCTACCGGAGCGTGAAGGAGCTCGGGCTCGAAGATATGAATGCTTTTGTGCCGCAAACCGATATTCTGGCTTCGCTGCACGAAAAGGGAACTCAAAGAATGTTTATGAACTGACCGTACATACGAAAATATGAATAACACTTGCAGAATAGGAATCGGAGGCCCAGTGGGCTCCGGAAAAACGGCGCTTATCGAGGCTATCACGCCGCGGCTGCTCGATATGGGCTACAAGGTTCTGATTATAACCAATGACGTGGTGACGACCGAAGACGCCAAACACGTGCGCAAGATGCTTAAAGGCATACTCGTCGAGGAGCGCATAATAGGCGTGGAGACCGGCGCATGCCCTCACACGGCCGTCCGCGAAGACCCCTCCATGAATATCGCGGCCGTCGAGGAAATGGAGGCGCGTTTTCCGGACGGAGACGTGGTGCTCATCGAATCCGGCGGCGACAATCTCACTCTTACGTTCAGCCCCGCGCTCGTCGATTTCTTCATCTACGTGATAGACGTTGCGGCCGGCGACAAGATTCCGCGCAAGGACGGCCCCGGTATTTCGCAGTCCGATATTCTCGTGATAAACAAGACCGATTTGGCCCCTTACGTGCATGCCGACCTCGAAGTGATGCGGCGCGACAGCGAGGACATGCGCCCCGGCAAGCCGTTCGTCTTTACGAACTGCATGACCGGCGAGGGTATCGAGACGCTGGTCGGTTTGATACGCAGAATGGCGCTGTTCGACCTCGAATGCGTGCCGCAGGATAATGAGTGCAGCAAAAACGCGGTCCGAAGATGATGAGTTTCGTTTCCGCGCCCGAGATGCGCCCGTATTTGCGCCAGCCGGCGGTCATGCCGGTAGGTTCGGTCGGAAAGACCGGCTACCTTTACATGGGTTTCGAACTGGACGGCCGCGGCATATCGGTGCTGCGCGACTTGGAGCGCCGCGTGCCCATCATCGTGCAGCAGGAGCTCTATTTCGACGAACGGATGCCCGAGATGCCGTGCGTGTACATTCTCTCGTCGGGCGGTCCGAACGTGGACGGCGACCGTTACGAGCAGAACATAGTCGTGAGAAAAGGAGCCTGCGCACATGTCTCGACGGGTGCCGCGACCAAACTGGCGGAAATGCGCTACAACTTCTCGGGTCTTGTGCAGCATATAGACTTGGAAGAGGACGCCTATTTGGAATATCTTCCCGAGCCGGTGATTCCGTGCCGACATACGCGTTTTATCGCCGATACCGCGATACGAATCGCACCGTCGGCCACGCTGTTCTACTCCGAAATATATATGAGCGGACGCAAGTACTACGGCAACGAGACGTTTCTCTACGACATACTGTCCGTCTGTACGCACGGCAGCCGTCCGGACGGAACTCCGTTGTTCCGCGAAAAGTTCGTGGTCAGTCCTCCGCAGCGCTCGCCGCGGACCGTGGGCGCGATGAACGGATTCGACGTTCTGGCCAATGTGACGGTGCTTACGCCTCGGGCGCACGCCGACGAGATATACGGGCGTACATCCGCCTTTATCGACCGCGGCAAAGGGCTCGCGGCAGGCATAACCCGTCTTCCGAACGACTGCGGACTGCTCTACAAGGTTTTAGGGGAAGAGACCGCGCCGGTCAAACGGCTGGTAAGGGAGTTCTGTTCCTCCGTAAGACAAAAGCGTCAAGGGCCGCTCGATGCCCGAAGAATTTCCATGGCGATAATATAAAAACACGAAAAATGACCGAAATTATGTCTCGAACTCCGAATGCCGACTCCGGTATCGCGAAGATGATAAAGGTGCTTCTGCGCGGTACGGGTCAGGTGATGTTTCAGAATAACGCATGGACAGGACTGCTGTTTCTGTGCGGCATATTGGCGGGTGCCTATTCTACGGGAAACCCCGCCGTTTTCTGGGGTGCTGTTCTCGGGCTCGCCGTATCCACTTTGACCGGATATGTCTTGAAACTGCCCGACGGGGACGGCGCCCAAGGGCTGTGGGGCTTCAACGGCGTGCTGGTCGGATGCGCCTTCCCGACTTTTCTGGGAAATACGCTCTGGACGTGGCTTGCTCTGGCGTTGTGTGCGGCGCTGACCACATGGGTGCGCACCGGCTTCAACAACGTCATGGCTCCGTGGAAAGTCAATTCCTTTACGTTCCCTTTCGTATTCTGCACATGGATATTCCTGCTTGCGGCCCGCGCAATGAACGGCATGCCCGACATACATCTCGGCTCTCCTTCGTTTCCGGCCGCTTTCTCCTCGGCCCATAGCACGGATTTCGTGCATCTTTTGAGCTATTGGCTCAGGGGCGTGGGACAGGTGTTCCTGATTAATTCGTGGATTACGGGCCTGCTGTTTCTGATAGGGCTTTTTATCGCCTCGCGTTGGGCTGCGCTGTGGGCGGCCGTGGGTTCTGCCGTCGGCATGACGGTGGCCATGCTGTTCGGCGCGTCAGGAACCGACATCGCTCACGGTCTTTACGGATTCAGTCCCTGTGCTGACTGGAATAGCACTTGCGACCGTATTTTACAAACCCGGGCTGCGGCCTGCCGTTTGGGCCTTGCTGGGCATCATTGTCACCGCATTCGTTCAGGGGGCGATGAACGTATGGCTCTCTCCGGTCGGCATTCCGTCGCTCACGGCGCCGTTCTGCATCGCTACGTGGCTGTTCCTGCTGCCTCTGCTGAAACTCGATGAAAGAGAGCCGGACCACTCCGATTGGAGCCGTAAGGATAAGTAACGTATCGAAATACCGGAAATCATGCACATGTCAGACGCACTGGTCTCGGCTCCCGTATTCGCGGCGACTGCTGCCGTCTCGGCGGTTCTGCTCGGTGTGGCGGTCCGCAAGGTCGGACGTAGCGGGAACTCGGCCGGCAGGGGCGTATCCTCCCGCTCATGGGCGTGATGGGTGCCTTTGTTTTTGCCGCCCAGATGATCAATTTCGCGATTCCCGGCACAGGGTCGAGCGGGCATATAGTCGGCGGAATACTCCTTTCGGCGATTCTGGGTCCGTGGGCGGCATTCCTGACGTTGGCTTCCGTGCTGGTCGTGCAGTGCATGGTGTTCGCCGACGGCGGTCTGCTCGCTCTCGGGTGCAACATCCTGAATATGGCCGCTCTTTCCTGCCTTGTAGCCTATCCGCTCGTGTTCAGGCCGCTTGTGCGAAAGCGCATGACAGGCGGACGGATAGCGGTGGCGTCGCTGCTGTCATCGGTTTTGGCGCTGCTTTTGGGCGCTTTTGCCGTTACGGCCGAAACAGAAGCCTCCGGAATCACGGCACTGCCTTTTTCGCGGTTTCTGATGTTCATGCTTCCGATACATCTGGCGATAGGAATAGGGGAGGGGCTGGCTACATGCGCCGTTTTGTGCGTGGTGCGCCGAGGCAAGCCGGAACTGCTTGCCTCGGCCGGCGAAAGACGCGGGCCGGTGCGCAGAATCGGAATTACGCTTGCCGCTTTCGCCGCCGCTGCGATACTGCTCGGCGGGGTGTTTTTCGATAGCCGCATCCTCATTGCCCGACGATCAGGAATGGTCGATTGAAAGAGACGTGGAGAAGACCGAACGGAGCCTGCCGACCGAATTCATAAGGCGGCGGAAAATGTCCAGAACCGCACCGCGCTGCTGCCCGATTACGACACGTCGGCCGCCGGCGTCATAGGCAGCGGGGCGAAAATTCTTTTGGTGTTGGGATTGTCCTGCGTTCTTGCGCGGCAGCCAGGACTCGTCATGAGAAGCAGACTGAGGGGCGGGTTGCGGAAAAATGGACGAGTTGGAAAAACTCCTCTTGTGCCCAGGGCCGTTTGCGGGAGCGCGACGCCCGCGCCGTGTTGATTGTGTCGCTCGTTTTTCTCGTCTGCATGCTTTCGTTGCCTCTTTCGGCACTGTCGCAGCTCATGCTTTTTTTCATATTCCCGATTCTGACTTCCGGTCTGGCCGGACTCGATTACGGTTCAGTTTTCAGGCACTCTCTCGTAGTGCTGCCGTTTGTGGCGCTTGTCGGTATCTTCAATCCGATTTACGACAGACGCATCGCCTTTACCGTAGGCTCGATTGCTGTTACTGGCGGCTGGGTGAGTTTCGCCTCCATCGTCCTGCGCGGTCTGCTGTCCGTTCAGGCGGTTATCGTTCTGGTGCGCAGTGTCGGGTACTACCGTCTGTGCCGCGCAATGGGGCGGCTCGGCGTGCCGGCGGTTCTGATAACCCAGCTGCTGTTCGTGTATAGATATTCGTATGTCCTCGTGCAGCAGGCTCTTTTCATGACGCAGGCCCGCGATGCCCGCGGTTTCGGGCGCAGGTCGTATCCATTGAAGGTCTACGGTGCCATGGTCGGACAGCTGCTCGTGCGTACCATGCACAGGGCGCAGCAGATTCACGGCGCCATGCTCGCTCGGGGGTTCGACGGCCGGATTCCCTCCCCGCCGTGCGAGAAATGGAAATGGAGCGGTCGGGACACGGTCTATACGGTTCTTTGGTGCGCGGCCCTGATTGCCGGAAGAGTGTGGCGTGCCGAGAGTTTGTTCGCATTGATACAGAAGATATGAGCCACCATTTTTTGCAGTTCAGAGACGTGCATTATCGCTACCCTAACGGCTATGAGGCTCTTTGCGGGGTGTCGTTCCGCATTTCGCACGGTCAGAAGGTGGCCGTGGTGGGTGCCAATGGGGCGGGCAAAATCGACTCTGCTGCTTCATACCGACGGCCTGCTGCTGCCGACTTCCGGTCAGGTCGTAATGGGCGGCATCGCCGTAACGCGCAAGACGCTGCCTGCGGTCAGACGTTCGGTCGGACTGGTGTTTCAGGATCCGGACAACCAGCTTTTCATGCCCACGGTCGAGGAGGACGTCGCTTTCGGCCCCTTCGAATATGGGGCTGACGGCCGAAGAGATAGAGCAGCGCGTGTCGGAGGCGCTCGCCTCGGTGGACGCATCGGATTTGCGCCGCAATGCTCCGTTTACGCTTTCGGGCGGACAAAAAAGACGTGTCGCCATAGCTACGGTACTCGCGATGGACCCTTCGGTTCTCGTGATGGACGAACCGACTTCGAACCTCGACCCGAGGGCCCGCCGCCAGATAATAAGTCTGATAGGCAGTTTTCCGCATACCACGCTCATCGCCACTCACGATTTGGATATGGTGCTCGATTTGTGCGAGCGGACTATTGTCATGTCCGGCGGGCGGATTGCGGCCGACGATGCCACCGAGCGCGTGTTCGGCGACAGACGACTGTTGCAGGAGTGCGGATTGGAAGTGCCATGGCGCATGCGGGTCCGCGTATAGTCTCCGGCGGCTGCTTTTGGTGTGCATGCGGCGTTCTGAAAGCGGTACCGCCGCATTTCTCCGGATTAGGAACTTTTCGATTTATCGGCGCGGTATCACCCTGCGTCCCCAAATCGCGGAGACTGCCGCGCCTGCGAGCAGTACCGCGATGACGGTCCACAAAAACGGCGTCCATGCCTCCCTTTTTCTAACAGTACAGGCATGAACAGCACCCCGATGACGGCGCCCAGTTTTCCGAATGCCGCGGCAATGCCGGTTCCTGCGCCGCGTTCCTGTACGGAGTATATCTGCGGTGGGATGACGAATGTCGTAAGATGCGGTCCGGCGTTGAGAAACAGTTCGAATATGACGAACCCGAGCACCGAGACCCATAACGGCAGATGCAGAGCGTGCGAAGCCAGCAGCACTCCGATTCCGGCGGCGGACAGAACGAAACCCCATGTCTGCATTCCGAGGTGTCTTACGCGGTTCAGCATCGCGATTCCGGCGACGAACCCCGCCAGTATGAAAAGGCTTATGACGGCCGTTATGCGTACCGATTCGGTTATTCTCTGGTAAGCTCCCTCCGATGAGGTTTCCAACCCCAATGCCATTATCAATGCCGGCATGAATACGCCTATCCCGTAAACTCCTACGCCCTCGCATGCCCATGGAATGCCGCTGAAAATCACTTTTTTCATATTGCCGGCCGCAAAAAGCGCACTCCATTTCCCCTTGACCGCCGTTTTGCCGCGCAGTCCGTCCGCCAGCACGTCGTTCCCCAAAAAATATCTCGCCGCCTTTTCGGCCTCTTTCTCTCTGCCGTGCACCATCAGCCATCCCGGGCTTTGCGCAAACCGGACGCGACACAGCAGCATTATGGCAGCAAGGCCTGAAACCAATAGAAACAGCCTGTTCCACATGGCGGGACTGTCCCATTTCCCGAGCAGAAAGAAACATGCCGCCGCAGTCGCTGCATTTCCGACAGACGTGGCGGCCTTTGCGCATCCCACCATGGTCAGACGCCATTTTTCGGGCATTATCTCGGATATGTAATCCGAATCGAGACTGTATTCCCCGCCGATTCCGATCCCCATGAAAAACAGTCCGGCGACGAGCCCCGCACCCGATGCCGAGAAATATGCGAGCAGCGATGCGGCGAGAATCACGGCAGGGCAGAGCCTGAACGGCAAGAGATAACCCTTTCGGTCGCTCCACTGGCCGAAAATTATCGAACCGAGCATAATCCCGACAAGACTGGTGCCGGCTACGGCGCCTTGCGCCATGGGGGAGAGATGCGGCCGGCCGATTATCTGTATCATGGGAAGAACGATGCCGATGAGCGTGGAGAGAGCTCCGCCTGTCAGCTGCCCGAGCGATGCTGCCGCAAGGACGCGGAAGTGTCCGGCCCTGAGCGGCATGGTATCCATGTCTACGCTTTTTGCGGTCATGATGTGAGTGGTTTGCGCCGCAAGAAATCAAAAAATATGCCGAGCACCTGCCCGCCTGATTGTTGCCGGTATGTGCTGCTGTCCGCCTGCCTATCTGTTGCACATGACGCCTTCCCGTAAACGGGCATGGCGACGGCATGCGTTTTTTTCCGGCTCGGAGCGAATAACCCCAATTTGAAATAACATAGTTCGGAGTTGATGTTGATTTTTCAGGAACTTTTTCGCGATTTTTTTGCGGCATATTTTTTTAGTGAGTGTTGTTTGAAGGAGAATTATTTTCATTTAATGAAAATAGCATTAAGTATGAAAGAAGTAAATCAAAAGAAACCAGCAGAGCATACGCCTTTGAGATGTGGATGAACGCCCCCATGCCGATGGTGACGTTTTTTAAGACACTTAACGTGTCACGCCTTGCGAAAATCAGCCGGAAATCGGGCATGAAGTTTAATATGTTGATGTGCTGGTGCATAGGCAAAGCTGCAAGGAAGGTGAAAGAGTTTTATATGCTGCCCGTAGGCGGCAAACTGATACAGTACGATACCATTGCGGTAAACACCATTGTCGCCAACATAAAGGGTGAAGTAAGTTCATGCGATATTCCATTCTGCGATGATTTACCTCTGTTCAATCGGCATTATCTGCAACTTACCGAACAGGTAGCTGAAAGTTGCGTCAATCACGACTTGACGGAAAGCATGGTTATCGGTACTTCCGCATTGGCACAATACGAAATAGACGGTGCCGTCGGCATGTATAGCGGCATTTTTAACAATCCGTTTCTTATTTGGGGCAAATACAAACGCCGCCTGCTGAAAACGACACTTGCCGTTTCTTTTCAGTTCCACCATACGCAAATGGACGGGGCGCATGCTGCCCGCTTTTTGGACGGGATTCAGAAAGAAATTGACAATCTGAGAATATGAATTCAGGGAGCGGAGCGTTGTCTTTGCAATGCTGACATAAAAATGATTGTTAGACAATATGAAATGACAGTTGTGCGTATAGCTATGAGCACTTCCTGTTGAGGCGATTCAGCGATAGGCAGGCTTGTATTGTTATAGTTTTGTCATTTAGTTGCCTGAATAATAGCGGAAGCCCCCCACACACATACATTTGTTTGTCGAAAGCGAGATGGGTTACGAACTACTTGTCTGTCGGGAACGTGAAAGGGAAGTTTTAAGGCAGACGCAAGGGAAATTAAACAAGGTCCACGAATCTTTAAGATTCGTGGACCTTATCTGTTACAGTCCGGTATTGTCCGGCTGGCCCGGCGGAGAGAGAGGGATTCGAACCCCCGGAACCTCTCAGTTCAACGGTTTTCAAGACCGCCGCAATCGACCACTCTGCCATCTCTCCGGCGGCAAAAGTACGCACTATATTCGTCTTTTGCAAATCCATGCGGCGAAATTGTATGCGGGGCGGAATTATCGGCATGGCTGGCTCAAAAAAGAGCCGTAACGAAAAAGGAGAGCCGAAGCTCCCCTTTGCATTTGAAAAAAAAGTATGTTCCTGCTTCGACTGCTCCTGCAAGATTCGCATGGCCGCGTCGAGAATAGTCGTGTCGTCGAGTGTGACCACACCGCCGTCTGGGCCCTTTTCGAAGTGGATGCCGGCGGGGGTGCCGTCGTCGAAATGCCGTCCTCCGAAGTAGTTGCGTACGGTTTCCACGTCGATTCCGAGTTGGTCGGCGATGCGTTGCGAACTTCCGCTGGGAAGTTTGTCTTTTTATCCTTCTGAGTTCATTGAATGTAATGACCATGATTCCGAATATGTTTAGTTGAACAATATCTGTTGTTGTAACCTTTTACAGTTGCTAAATTAAACATAAAAAGTTAAAATCAAAATATACAGCCAAGTTTTTTAAATTTTACGGACAGGCAAAATCCCTGCCTTTAGTGTCGCGGCGGGGCCTCGAACGGACAGGATGTCATACGCCGACTGCCAAAAACGGGTGTTAAAGTGTCAGTTTCGGGACAAGCATGCCCTGTTTTTTTCTGTTGGCATAACCTTTGAGATACCTTGTGTCGAACAAACGAGAATAAAAAAACCGAAAAAAATATTTTTTTAACTATGGCAAAGATTATTGGTATCGACTTAGGTACGACGAACTCTTGTGTAGCAGTTATGGAAGGCAACGAACCGGTTGTGATTCCTAACAGCGAAGGACACCGAACCACCCCTTCGGTGGTTGCATTTACCGATGGCGGCGAGCGCAAGGTGGGAGACCCCGCCAAGCGTCAGGCCATCACTAACCCCAAAAGAACCGTATTCTCCATCAAACGTTTCATGGGCGAGACTTACGATCAGGTAGGCGGCGACATCGAGCGCGTGCCGTATAATGTGGTGCGCGGCGACAACAACACCCCGCGTGTGGATATAGACGGACGCCTCTATACTCCGCAGGAGATTTCGGCCGTCATCCTTCAAAAGATGAAGAAAACTGCCGAGGACTATCTGGGAACCGAAGTTTCGGAGGCTGTCATCACCGTTCCGGCATACTTCTCCGACTCTCAGCGTCAGGCCACCAAAGAGGCCGGCGAGATTGCGGGTCTGAAAGTGCGCCGTATCATCAACGAGCCTACCGCAGCTGCGCTGGCTTACGGTCTTGACAAGAAGAACAAGGATATGAAGGTTGCGGTTTACGACCTTGGCGGCGGAACGTTCGATATATCCATTCTGGAATTGGGCGACGGAGTCTTCGAGGTCAAATCCACCAACGGCGATACGCACCTTGGCGGCGACGACTTCGACCATGTAATCATAGACTACCTCGCCGACGAGTTCAAGAACCAGCACGGCGTGGACCTGCGTCAGGACCCGATGGCCTTGCAGCGTCTGAAGGAGGCCGCCGAGAAGGCGAAGATCGAACTTTCGAGCACCACTTCGACCGAAATCAACCTGCCGTATATCATGCCTGTAAACGGCATACCGCAGCACTTGGTCGTTACTCTGACGCGAGCCAAGTTCGAGCAGCTGGCCGACCGTCTTATCCGCGCCACTGCCGAGCCTTGCAAGGTCGCTCTGCGCGACGCAGGCCTTTCGGCTTCGCAGATAGACGAGGTGATCCTCGTGGGCGGTTCGACCCGTATTCCCGCGATCCAGAAGGTCGTCGAGGATTTCTTCGGCAAGGTGCCCAGCAAGGGTGTGAACCCCGATGAGGTCGTGGCCATCGGTGCAGCGATCCAGGGCGGCGTGCTGACCGGCGAGGTCAAGGACGTGCTTCTGCTGGATGTCACTCCTCTGTCGCTGGGTATCGAGACTCTGGGCGGCGTGTTCACCCGTCTTATCGACGCGAATACGACCATCCCGACCCGCAAGAGCGAGGTGTTCTCTACGGCCGCCGACAACCAGCCTTCCGTGGAAATCAATGTATGCCAAGGCGAGAGACAGATGGCCCGAGACAATAAGAGCATAGGCCGCTTCCACCTCGACGGAATACCCGCCGCACCGCGTGGAGTGCCTCAAATCGAGGTTACGTTCGATATCGACGCCAACGGTATCCTGAACGTATCGGCCAAGGACAAAGGCACCGGCAAGGAGCAGAAGATTCGTATCGAGGCATCGAGCGGTCTGACCGAGCAGGAAATCCAGCGCATGCGCGACGAGGCCAAAGCCAACGAGGCCAAGGACAAGGAGGAGCGCGAGCGAGTGGATAAGGTGAACGCCGCCGACTCGATGATATTCTCGACCGAGAAGCAGCTCAAAGAATACGGCGACAAGATTCCTGCCGACAAGAAGAGCGCAATCGAAGGTGCCCTCGCATCTCTGAAAGAGGCCCACAAGAACGCCAATCTGGCCGACATCGACAAGTACACCGCCGAGCTGAACAACGCATGGCAGGCTGCCAGTCAGGACATTTACGCCGCAGGCCAGCAGGCTCAGGGCGCAGCGAACCAGACGCAGAACGCCAATGCCGGAACTCAGGGACAGGGCCACGATTCTTCGGACGGAGGCGTGACGGACGTTGAGTTCGAGGAAGTCAAATAGCGACGGAGCTATTCCGTAGACAATCATGCAGGAAAGAAGCGGCGACCAGATGCGGTCGCCGCTTTTTGTCCGTTTTTATTGTTAATAAGATAAAAATGTAATTTTGCGCTCTATCGGCTCCCATGAGCTATTTGTTTGGAAACAAATTGAAAACAAATAAAAAAACAAACGATGCAAAACAAAGGCGCACTTAAACTACTGACAATTCTTTTTAGCAATTGCCTGTGCTTACCAGCTCTCGTTCAGTTTCGTCACTCGAAGCGTCGAGAAAAAAGCGGCCAAATACGCTGCTGCTTACGATTCTCAGCTGCAACCCGAAAAGGAGCAGGCCTATCTGGATTCGATGAAGTCGAGACGGTCTACAATCTGGGATTCATCAAGTTCAATTACAAGGAGTGTAAGGAGAAGGAGATTAACTTGGGTCTCGACCTGAAAGGCGGTATGAACGTCATGCTCGAAATTTCGGTCGAGGATGTAATCCGCGCTCTGTCCAACGACAGCAAGGACCCCGTGTTCAATCAGGCTTTGGCTCAGGCTCGCGAGGCTGTCAAGAACAGCACCGACGACTATATCACCCTGTTCGCCAAATCCTACAAGGAACTCAGTTCCGATGCGCCTCTGGCATTCATATTCAACACTCCGGCTCTCAAAGAGAAGATTCAGCCTTCGACTCCAACGAGGGAGGTCATTAAGGTTTTGCGCGATGAGGCCGACGGCGCGATTTCCAACTCGTTCAACGTGCTCCGCAACCGTATCGACCGTTTCGGCGTTACGCAGCCCAACATCCAGCGCATCGGAACCACGGGCCGTATTCTTGTGGAACTCCCGGGTGTGAAAGAGCCCGAGCGCGTGCGCAAACTCTTGCAGGGTACCGCATCGCTCGAATTCTGGGCTACATATAATAATAGGGACATCTATCCTATTTTGGAGCAGGCCAATGCCGAAATAGCCAAATACAATGCGCTCGTAGGCGATACGGCTTCGGTCAAAGCAGAGACCGAGACTGCTGCTATCGACGATGAAATTGCCGAAATTGCCGGCGAAAGCGCTGCCGAAACAGGCATGAGCGAGGCCGAAATCGAGGCCCAGTATCCGCTGTTCTCCAAATTGCAGCCGCTCATCGCCCCCCAACGGCGAGGTGTTCGAGGGTCCGGTTGTCGGTACCGCAATGGCCTACGATACGGCTATGGTGAACCGCTATCTGGCCATGCCGCAGGTGAAGGCACTGATGCCGCGCGACATAAAACTCATGTGGGGTATCAAACCGGTAGATGCAGCCGAAACCCAGTTCCAGCTCTATGCAATCAAGGCTAATACCCGCGACGGCAAGGCTCCGCTCGACGGCGGCGTTGTTACCGAGGCTCGTGAGGACTATTCGGAGCAAGGCTCTTCGGCAGAGGTCAGCATGACCATGAACGCAACCGGAGCAAGAGCTTGGGCGCGTCTTACTGCCGACAATATCGGCTCGTATATCGCAATCGCTCTGGACGGTTACGTATATTCGGCTCCCAGAGTGAACAGCGAAATCACCGGCGGCCGCTCTTCGATTACCGGCGGCTTTACCATTCAGGAGGCCAAAGACCTTGCCAACGTGCTCAAATCCGGTAAGTTGCCTGCACCTGCGCGTATCACGCAGGAGGCTATCGTAGGTCCTTCGCTTGGTGCCGATTCGATTCAGGCTGGTATCCTTTCGTTCATCATCGCATTCGCTCTGGTATTGCTCTACATGGGGCTTTATTACAGTACGGCCGGCTGGGTCGCCAACGTGGCTCTGGTCGCCAACCTGTTCTTCCTGTTCGGAGTGCTGGTCAGCTTCGGCGCCGTGCTGACGCTGCCCGGTATCGCGGGTATCGTGCTTACGATGGGTATGGCGGTGGATGCCAACGTCATCATTTACGAAAGAACCAAGGAGGAGCTGCGTGCTGGCAAAGGTCTCGGACTGGCTCTGACGGACGGTTTCAAGAATGCTTACTCCGCTATTCTGGACGGTAATATCACCACAATCATCACCGGTATAGTGCTGTTCATATTCGGAACCGGCCCCGTGCAGGGATTCGCGACCACCCTTATCATCGGTATCGTGACTTCGCTGTTCTGCGCGATTTTCATCACGCGTCTGATTCTGTTCGCATTGGTGGAGAAAGGCAAGAACGTGAAGTTTTCCAGAAAGTGGAGCGAGAATCTGCTGGCCGGAGCGCACTTCGACTTTATCGGCAAACGCAGAATTTCGTATATCATCTCGGGCACTCTTATCGTAGCCACGATAGTTTCTATGGCCGTTCGCGGATTCAACTACGGCGTGGATTTCTCGGGCGGTAGGGCCTATGTGATTCATTTCGACCATAAGGTGAGCGACGATCAGGTCCGCGAGGCGCTGGGTACCGTGTTCGAGGGAAGCGACGAGAGCTTCGAGGTGAAACAGTACGGCAGCGAGAATCAGAAACGTATCGTTACCCAGTACAAGTACGACGACCAGAGCGACGAGGCTACTTCGGAGGTGGATGCACTGCTGCACGAGGCTCTGAATCCTCTGTTCGCCACTCCGCTCACTCTCGACCAGTTCACCAGTACGCAGGAGGTCATTTACGGTATAATTCAGGCCGACAAGGTCGGTCCGAGCGTTGCTCACGACATCAAAGGTCAATTCAATCATCGCCGTGCTGTTCAGCCTTCTGGCTATCGCGCTCTACATCATCGTCCGCTTCAAGAAGTGGCAGTGGGGCGTAGGCGCCGTGGTTTCGCTGGCTCACAACGCGCTGCTGGTTTGCGGTCTGTTCTCAATGTTCTACGGCCTTCTGCCGTTTACTATGGAGGTGGACCAGTCTTTCATCGCAGCCATTCTGACGATTATCGGTTACTCGATTAACGACACGGTGGTTATCTTCGACCGTATCCGCGAGTACCAGTCCCTGTATCCGAAACGCAATATAAGGGAGAATATCAACAACGCGATAAATTCGACTCTGCCCCGTACCATCAACACTTCGGGTACCACTATCGTAACGCTGCTGGCCATATTCGCTCTGGGCGGTGCGACGATTCGCGGATTCGTGTTCGCACTTCTGTTCGGTATCGTCGTAGGTACCTACTCTTCGGTGTTCGTTGCGACTCCGGTGGCATACGACATGATGAAGAAGAAAGATTCGAAGGCTGTGAAATAATTTCCGCCGTCGTATAAAAAAATAGGCCTCGCTTTTTGGGTGCGGGGGCCTATTTTTGTATCTTTGCACATACCTAATAACTTCCGGTATGGGAATAATCCATATGACAGTCATCGATATCATAGATATAGTAGCCGTAGCGCTACTGATGTACTATGTCTATCGAATGGCCCGCGGCACGAATGCCATGAACATCATCAGCGGCATAATCATAATCTATTTCATATGGATTATAACCAATGCCTTGAACATGGAGCTCCTGTCCGCCATTCTGGGCAATATAATCGGAGTGGGGGTAATTGCCATGCTGGTGATTTTCCAACCCGAAATCCGTCAGTTCCTGCAAACCATAGGCCTCAAAAGCCATTCGCGGGGCAATGTGTTCGCCCGCCTGCTGGGCACGCAGCGCAAGTCGGTGTCGCTCGATGTGACCCCGATTGTGGAGGCATGTCTGGATATGTCGGCAAGCAAGACCGGAGCCTTGATAGTCATTCAGCAGCAGAGCGACATGTCGCTTATCGCCGACACTGGCATACGCATCGACGCTGTGACGTCGAAGTCTTTGTTGAAGAATCTGTTTTTCAAGAACTCGCCGCTTCACGACGGTGCCGTGATAATAAACGGAAGCCGTATCGTCGCAGCCCGCTGCGTGTTGCCTTCGACACAGTCGCTCGTTCCCAAATCCTACGGCATGCGTCATCGTGCCGCGCTCGGCATGAGCGAGATGTCCGATGCCGTCGTAGTCGTTGTGTCGGAGGAGACTGGCGGCCTTTCCATAGCCCACAACGGATTCATTCAGCGTGATATAGCTCCGGAGAATTTCAAAATATCGCTTCTGCGCCAGATTCGTCCCGAGGAGCCGGCCCGTCCGAAAAAAACGTTTTTTTCTCGCCCAGATAAGGACGGCAGACAGACTGTCCTTGCTCCTGATTCCACTCGCCCTTTCGTTGTAAGACACGTGAAGGCGGCTGCGTCTTTTGCAGTAAAGCGTCAGAGCCTTGTGCGGCGGCTGTGGATGAAAATAAATACTAAATATATAATATGGTTAATTTATTCCGGTTTTTTGTTCCGAATAACGTTATAATATATACCTTTGCAAAGGTAGGATTGGTTTGCATGTAATGCGACTGATTATCTGATGAATAAAAAAACTTGAAAATAAAAACAAATCCATCGTCTATGAGCAAATATTCCGCATGTCGGCTGTTCGCGTCGTTTTTTGTTCCCGCGATATGTTTTTCGGGCATGATTTCGTGCGTAGATAAAGATTATGAGATAAACGATTTGGACGACATCTCCAAAGAGGTGACGATTGCTACCGACGGTATCGAGGCCCCTGTTCTGGCTCCGCAACGTAAGACCATTTCCGAACTTATAGGCGACGAGGCCGACGAATACCTCGAAGTGGGACGGGACGGCGTGTACGTTCTGGGCTATGGGGGACAGCATTACTGCGACGATTGACGATTTGGCAATCGACCCCCATCACGGATTTCGTTCCCGAAATAGAGTCGCAGGTCGTGCGACTGTCGGCGGATGACGTAGAGTTGCCCTCGGCCGTGAGGGTGAAACCCGTCGTTTCGAGTTTCGATTTCAGTATTCCCGAATTCGATATAAAAATTCCACGACGATACCTCCCATCAATTCGGTTGCGACAGTCCGTGTGCCCGATGGCTTCGGAGCCGGCATAGCCGTAAACCCGGCGCTCGTTCCGCAGGCCTTTCGCTCTCTGCGCACAATCGGGCCGAGGTGAGCGTGAGTGCGGAGTTGGAAGATGAAGTCGCTTATGTCAAGCGCGTCGAATTCGGTGCCACCGATGCGGGAGAGCTTGTGACAGTTTATCTGGATGCCGGAAGCCTGACCCCCGTTTGCGAAGGCGGAACCGTCGAGTCTCTTACCATTACGTTTCCGGCAGGATACGAACTCGGACTCGCCGACACTTACAAGGGCAAGGCCGCTCTTAGCAAGAGCGCGGGAAGCCAGACCGACAATGTCTTTACTATGAGCGGGTATACTTTTTGCCGCGTCGGAGCCTTTGAGAATAGAACTTTACATGAAATATGCGGAACTCTCGCCCTCGCTTACCGCCGGAGGCTATTTGACGGTGAATGACGGTGTGGAGTACGATTTGAACTTCACCATGAAAACCAAGGCAGGAACGATCGCCTCCGGCAAGGGCCCCGAACTCGGCATGGAGATTAATCCCGTGTTCCGCGATGCGATTGTGGTCTCCAAAGACATCGGGTTCGAAGTCAAGGACGTTAAGAAGGACTTCGATTACGACATATCGGGTGTGTCCACCGACATTATGAGTGTAGACTATGTGGCTCTGTCGGGGACCAATACTGTTACGCTGAAAGCCTCTCCGCTCAATCTGCCTTTCGAGGGTGCCGATTTCGACGTGAATGTCACCCTGCCGCAGGTGTTCCGATTCGCACCTTCGCCCTACATCGCCGAGGGGAATATCCTTTCCGTGCCTTTTTCGGTCCTTAATCAGGGTGTGACACTGTCGCTGTCCGGAATAGACCTGAGCGCCACGGGAAAAGGCGCCGTCGATGAAAACGGCGTCATAGGGTGCACGAACAATTCATGTTCAACGTTTCGCATACGTTCCCTTCCGCCACTTACAGACTCTCGGAGATTGCCGGAGCAATGGGTAAGCAGACATGCGACATAACGGTTTCGACCTCCGAACTGACGATTGACAGGGCTTCCTGCGTATTCTGGCTCAAAAAGCATTTCGTCCGATTTGGATGTTTCCGAAAAAAATTCGAATACTCGCTCGATCTCCCTTCCGAGATAAAGCGGATAGACAGGCTATATATCGAAACCGTTTCGGGCGGCAGGGTTTCCGCCGAGGTCAAGTTCTCCATAAAGGATTCTCCGGTGGAAAATATCTATGTGGAGAACCTCGTAATCACGCTGCCAGATGTGATTATGCTTTCGGGCGAGGATGTGGTCGATAACCGCATCGAGATTTCCGGACGTCAGTTGCCGGCACGTGAGACGGGAGAGGTCCTGCTGTCCAAGTTCGATATAACGGGGCTGAAAAAAACCTTCCCGTGAGCGACGGAAAGATTGTCATCGACGATGCCGTTTCGTTCAACGGCAAGGTCCGCACGATTGACGGCGAACTTATCGACGGGTTGAACGGCGACGTGGTCATAACTCCCGTCGTTTCTGTGCCGGACATCAAGGCGGTAAAGTTCGAAGGGGCCATTGATGTGGATTTGAACGATTACATAGATACTCCGAGCGTGGATTTGAGCGATTTGACCGATAAACTTTCCGAAATATCGCTCGGCCTTTCCGATCCGAGCATTTCGGTGACCGTATCCAATCCGGTCGGAGTGGCACTGAAAGGCGAAATAGTCATGCACCCGTTCGACAAACAGGGCAATCCGATGCGCGATTTGACCGTCGGTGGTATACGCATAGCGGGCGCCGACGATGCCGGAGATGCCGTTACGAGGCTCTTCATTACTCCTGTGCAGGGTGCGACGATGGAGGGATGCGACGCATATTATGTTCCGGAACTGCTCGAACTGCTGCGCGATTTGCCGTCGAAAATAGATTTCGATTTGCAGGTCGCACTCGACGATACCCAGACGCACACCCTGTTTTTGGACAGGGATTATGAGTTCGTGGTGGATTATAAGGTGAATGTGCCTATGAGGCTCGATTCTTCGACACGTATCGCCTATTCCGATACGATAAGTCTGAACGACAAGCTGAAAGACATAACGGACAAGAACATTAAGGTGGAGACGCTCGAACTGGTGTTGGAGGTTCGTTCGACAGTTCCGCTCGATCTCGATTTGACGGCCGAGCTGAAAGACGAATTGGGCGCTCATGTCGATGGCGTTGATTTCAGAATCGACGGCCGCATAGGAGGATACGACCCCGCCACGGACGGAACGGAGAGGGTTTCGACCGTATCCGGCCGATTGAAGCTGCGCGACGGAGATGTCAAGTGGCTCGACGGAGTAAGCGACATTTGCGTGAATGTCACGGGAACATCGTCTTCGCTTGTCGAGTTGAAGCCCGAGCAATATATCGATATCCGGGGGTATGTGCGTGCACGCAGGATTTCCATCGATTTGGACGAGATGTAACCCGAACCCGAAGTATGAAAGAAAGGAAAGAGAAGCATGAAAAGATTTTTACTATATTTTTACGGTTCTTTTTGTCAGCCACGGCATCGGCGCAGCTCAAAACGTCGTATTTCATGACCGGAGCCAGAATGCGCATGGATATGAATCCGGCGCTCGCACCTCGCCGCGGATATGTTCAGATTCCCGTTGTCGGGGGAATGTATTTCTCCAAGAACTCGAACTTCGCCTCTATCGACAATCTCTTGTATCCGCATAATGGCGGGTTGGTTACGTTCATGCACGGAAGCGTGGACGCCGACAAGTTTCTGCGCAGGCTGTCGAAAAAAACAATTATATCGATGTCGATACCAAAATCGATTTGGCGAGTGTCGGCAATCATGCCCGCCGCTATTTCTGGAATTTCGACTTGGGGTTGCGAGCAATCGGCGGCGGAAATAGCCCGAAGGACCTGTTTTCGTTTTTTTGAAGAAAACCACGTCCGGCACATGCGATTTGGGCGGTATGTCGTTTTCGACGGACGTGTATGCCCAGCTCGGCCTCGGATTCGCTTTCCCGATTATCGAGAATAAGGTCGAATTCGGTTTCAAGGTGAAGGCTCTTCTCGGACTGGCTCAATTCCGTACAGAATTCGACAGACTGTATATAAACAGTTCCGCTGACAAGTTGAGCGGCTCGGTCAGAGGCCGGTTGGTGGGTAATATCAATGCCGTGGACCCTGTCGCGCTGTTGCGGGACAAGGACGTCAGGTTTAAGGGCATCGGAAACTTCGGCGGAGCCATAGACGTGGGCGTGAATGTCCGCCTGCTGGACGACCATTTGCGCGTGTCTGCCGCGGTGGTGGATTTGGGTTTCGTCAAATGGAGCGACAAACATTCCGTTCGGTCCAATGCGTTGAACTATGATTTCGAGATTACGGGGTACGATATTGATGACGACGAGTTCAAGATAGAGTCTACCGATGATTTGGATAATATCGAATGGGAGTCGGGCACGGGATATGTACGCCGCCTGAGTACGACGCTCAATATAGGAGCCGAGTACAGCATTCTGAAAGACAGAATCAGTTTCGGCCTGCTTTCATCCACGAAGTTCGCCCCGTCGTATACGACCTCGGAGGTGACTCTTTCGGCCAATTTCAGGCCCGTCGAATGGTTCGGCTGTTCGTTGAGCAACTCGTTCGTGAACAATAAGGTCGGAATCTTCGGCATCGCGTTCAATTTCGATGCGAGCTGGATTAATTTCTTTTTGGGCATGGATTACGTGGCTTTCAAGTATGCCAAGGTATACGGATATGCCGTTCCTTTGAGAGGCAAATCCTCGAATCTGTATTTCGGTCTGGCCGTTCCTTTGCGGACGCATGAAAAGGCGGTGGACAGTTACCGGCTCAAAATGGCGCGTAAAGCCCGAAAGGCGGCCCGTTAAGTAAAAACGAGGAAGCATGATTAGACAAAAGCGGCGAAGAAAAAAACTTTTCTTCGCCGCTTGGTTTGTGTTTGCAGAGGGTCTTGTTGCAAGTCGCGGATTCACGACCGCCCCTGTCTATTTTTTTAAGAATACCACGTCGGCCCACACGGGACGATGGTCGGATGCTACCGATTCCGCAATCACCCCGCAGCCGATTTTCTTGCCTGCCGCGGCATTTTTGTACATGTACAGATAGTCTATCGTTCGGTCCGGATTATCGGCCGGAAACGTATGTTCGGTCTCGTCGTTGAGCATTTCGAAATCACGTTTCAGTCTTGTCACGGCATTTTCATCGGGATAGGCGTTGAAATCACCTCCTACGATGACGGGTTTGTCCGTTCCCATATTTTGTATGAACTCGGTAATTTTGTTTGCCGAATTGAGGCGTTCCGTCTCGTTGAGCGGAAAATGCGTGCAGCAGAAAACGATGTCTTCGAACTCCGCCACCACCATGCGCCGCGCCTCTCCCGACACGGGCAGCGATATGCTGGTGACCGAAAGCGGCTCTTTGCGCGACAGAATGCCGATGCCGTATTTACCGCCCTGAAAAATCTATGGTGGGACAGTACGTGCCAACCATGCCTGTGAGCGAGGCGAGGCGCCCGAGCTGGTAAACCTTTGCCGAGCGCGTGGCCATGCTGTCGAGCTCCTGTACGGCTACGAAATCGGGATGATACTCGTCGATTACTTTCGCGAAACGGGCGTAGTCGATTCTTTTGTCCATACCGAACCCGTAGTGCTGGTTGTAGGACATCACGCGAACGGTGTCGCGGTCGTGCGGCATGCTGTCCTGAGTTATGCGGAGCGTCGCTAATTTGTTTTCCTGGCCGGAGAAACGCACCACGGCATTGCGAAGTTCGTGCGTCGTGTTCGCCTGCGCGTTCAGAGTTATCGTATGCTCGCCCGATGCCCCTTCCGCCGGAGATATGTCGAGCCACTGCCCGCCTTCGGAGACTTTCGCCGTCCAAAATCCCATTGCCGAGAGCGTTACGGAGAACTGCGACTGCTCGTGCGAGATTTTTATGGCCGATTCCGATACGGAGAGCTGCGCCCTTATGGCTTTCTGCTTCACCGTAAGGCTCGTCTGCTTCTCCTGCCCCGATGCGTTGTCGGTGTAGGAGAGCGTAAGCGTGCTTTGCCGCAGTTGCGCCGCCTCGTTTCGTGTCATCGTTATAAGGATTGTCGCATCGCCGTCTCCTTCGGTCGGAGCCGCGCTTATCCAGTCGTCGGCCTGCGGAAGCGTGATTTTCCACTTCGTGTCGGCCGACAGCTTTACGGATGTTTCGAGCACTGTCGCATCCACGATTATTTCGTGTTGGGCTAATGATACTGCGGATTCCGCTGCATTTTGCAGAACCGTTATCGTTGCCGATGCCGTGGAGCAGCGAAGCGTAACTGTTGCGGAGCGCAAGGCGCCTTCGTCGTTTTTCTCGACCGATATGAGCACGGTCCCGCCTGCCTTGACAGCTCTGCACCATGCGGCGTCGGTTTCGGCCGTCCACGAGCCGGAGGCCGTGACCTCTATGGTGCGGCTGGCTTTCTCTCCCGAGAAGGTTATTTGCGTCTGCTCTGCCGAAATTTCCGGTGCCGGTTCCTTTTTTCATTCGACGCACAGGACAAGGTCAGCGCCATCAAGAAAACGGCTGTAAATATTTTTATCGAACACTTTTTGACATGACTTTTTATTCTGTAATGCGTATTTTAACCATAAGCGGAAAATGATCCGATGCCTGCCGCGACAATGGGGTGTCTACTATCTGGCTTTCGAGCACTTCGTATTTTACGTCGCTTTCGCCTATCGTGTCGTATATGAAGATATAGTCGATGCAGGAGGAAGACGAGCCGACCACCGTGGGTTTGAGCATGTCGGTCAGGGGGTGAAGTGTTCCCTCAGATACCTTACGCAATCCTCCCCCGGTCTTGCGTTCAGGTCGCCTGCCAGAAATACGACTTTGTCCTTTGACAGGGTCTTCGCATGCTGGGTAATGAGTTTGGCGGCTTCCAACCTCTGCTGTTCGCCCGCATCGAAGTGCGTGCAGATGTACCAGAAGTTATCGAACTCGACCATCAGGGCGCCGCGCTGCTCGTCCGTATACGGAATCTTTATTCCGTACCATGATACGGGTTCGGTTTTCGACATCATTCCGATGCCGTATTTGCCGCCGTTGTACGAATCCAGCGTCGGATAGAACACCGATTTCATGCCGAGATACGATGCCGTCTCGCCCAGCACGTATTTGCCTTTCGTTCCCGAACGCTGCGTCATGGAATCCGATTCCTGAATGGCAATGCAGTCGGCTTTCAGGCCGGAAAGCACCTTGCTTACGCGGAATGCGTCGTAGGCCCCGTCCATTCCGATGCAGTTGTGGGTGTTGTAATCCACCAGAGTGACGGTGAAATCCGTTTTCGGAGCCGCAGCCTGTTCGACCGAAAGGGTCGCGAACTTGGAAGCCGGAGCGTTGAATCTAACCGAAGCCTTTCTCTGTTCGGTCTTGCTCGGGTTCTCGGCGACTTCGACGGCGATTTCGTATTTGCCCGACACGCCGCTTTGAGGCGATACTTTCAGCCACGTGCAATCCTGCGGCAGCTGTACGGACCACTCGCCGGTAACGTCGAGCGTTACGGTTTGCGAACCGGCCTCATGTCCGAACGCGAGCTGCTTTTCCGAGAGTGCGATTTGCGCCAGTACGGCTCTCTGACTTACCGTTACGGAGAGGCTTTTCGACTCGCCGGCATCCTTGTATTCGAATACGAGATTCGCCGTCCGCAGTTCGTTTTTTTGTGATTCTGTTCGGTGCTTACCGTAACTTCGGCATCGCCGTTTCCCGTTGCGGGCGTCGCCGTCAGCCACGGTTCGTCGGATTTTACGCTCCACTCCGTGTCGGAACTGACTTTCACAGTCTCTTGCGACGGAGCAGCGTTCAGAATCAGAGATGAAGGCGATACGGACATCCGTGCGCCGCCTGCCGCCTGCCGGACTGCAAGCTGAGCCGAAGCACTGCCGCACTTGACCGTCACGGTGGCCGTTCTTGCGTCCTTCGTGTCGTTTTTCTCGACGATAACCAGAAGCGTTTCTCCCGATTTGGCCGCCGTGCACCATGTATTGTCCGATTCTGCGCTCCACGAACCGCTGGCCCGAACTTCTATGTCGCGGCTGCTTTTTGCGGCGGGAAACTCCACGGTCTCGGGTTGCAGGTATACGGACGGACTTTCGTCGGCCTTCTCTTTGCTGCACCCCGTGCACGAGGCTAAAAAGAACCGATAGCGGGAATAATATATTTGCCAATGTTCTGAACTGCGACATCTTTTGTGCTTATTTCAGTTTCACGTCTACATAAACCGGTCGGTGGTCGGACTGTACGGGCGCGTCCACGACACAGTTGTCTATCAGTTCGAATTTCTGTTTTCCGCCCTTATTATATATAAGTATGTAGTCGATGGTGATTCGTGGCTCGGAAGCGGGAAACGTCGGCGCTGTGATGTCGGTCAGCGGCGTGAAGAATTCGGTCAGATACTGTATGGACTCCTCGTCGGGCTCTGCATTCAGGTCGCCGCAGAAGAGCACAGGTTTCTTCTGGCCGCCCATCTCTTTGACGATGATGTCTACGCTCTTGATTCTGTCCGCCTTGTGCAGGGACAGGTGGGCGCTGCAATAGAAGAAATTCTTGAACTCCACAATCAGCAGACTGCGCGGTTCGCTGCGGCACGGCAGGGGTACGGTGCGATAGGAAACGGGTTTCTCTTTCGAGAGCATTCCGTGTCCGTACTTGCCTCCGCGGTAGCTGATTGAAGGGGAATACACCGAGTACATGCCGGTCTTTTCGGCCAGAATTTTGAGTACGTCGGCCCCCGGATAGCGTCCGGTCATGCTGTCGAGTTCCTGAACGGCGACAACGAGCGGGGCAGCCGAGTTGATTACGTCCGCCACGCGCTGGTAGTTCAGCACCGAATCCATGCCCAGACAGTTGCGGACGTTGTAGCTCATGAGTCTGACCGGCTTGCCTGCGTACATAGTGCCCGCCAGCATCGCAGCGGCTGCCGAAAACAGAAGTAGTTTTTTTCAAGTTCATAGGGAATTTATAATTTTTATAAAGTTTCGGATTCGAGAAATCAATCTTTCAAAGATAGAAAAAAATTATTTTTGAAAAGCAGGCTGGCCGTTTCGGAAATAATCACCCGCATCGGTTTTTATTTTTCCATGTTCGAAAAAAACGGGCGGTCCGTTTGTCGAAAAGGAAAAATATTTTATAACTTTAATCCCGCGAGCGTTTTTTTCGGCGCACGTCGAACCTCGATTGAGTAACCTAAAATTATTTTTGGAATATGAAAACTTACAAAACCAATGAAATTAAGAACATCGTTCTTATCGGAGCGCCCGGCTCCGGAAAAACCACCCTTGCCGAAGCGATGGCTTTCGAGGGTAAGGTCATCGACCGCAGGGGGTAGCATAGAGGGCGAAAACACCCTTTCCGACAATACCGATTTGGAGCACGAGTACAAACGCTCCATATATTCGACTATCCTCTTTACGGAATTCATGGAGCGCAAGCTCAACATCATAGACACTCCGGGTTCTGACGACTTCTGCGGCGGACTTTTCTCCGCTTTCAAGGTGGCCGACGTCGGAGTGATGCTTTTCAATGCCCAGAACGGATTCGAGGCCGGCAGCGAGATTCAGTCCCGATATGCGGCCGAATTGGGAAAGCCCGTAATCGGCGTGGTGAATCAGGCTCGATTCCGAGAAGGCCTCGTGGGAGAGTACGATAGAAAGCATTCGCGCCGCATCGCTGGTGCCGCCCGTCATCGTGCAGTATCCGGTGAATCCCGGACCCGGATTCGACTGCTTCATCGACGTTCTGATGATGAAGATGTATCGATTCAAGGACGAAAACGGCACGCGCGAGGAGCTGGATATTCCCGCCGAGCAGATGGAGACCGCCGCCGAACTCAACCGCATTTTAGTCGAGGCGGCTGCCGAGAACGACGAATCGCTTATGGAACTGTATTTCGACAAGGGTACCCTTACGCAGGACGAGATGCGCAGCGGCCTTTAAAATCGGGTTGGCAAAGCGCGACCTGATGCCCGTTTTCTGTACTTCCGGAAAGCGCGACGTGGGTACCAAGCGTCTTATGGAGTTCATAATAAACGTCGCCCCCGGACCGAACACCGCTCCGAAGTTCGTGGCCACGGACGGTACCGAAATCACCGCCTCGGCCGACCAGCCCGTCGTGCTTTTCGTATTCAAGAGCGCACTGGAACCGCATCTCGGCGAGATAAGCTATTTCCGTCTGCTGCGCGGCAAGCTCACCGAAGGCATGGAGTCTGGTGAACGCCAGAACGGGCAACCGCGAGAAAATCTCGCAGGCTGTTCGCCGTTGCGGGAAAGAACCGAATCAAGGTTACGGAGATGATGGCTGGCGATATAGGTTGCACCGTGAAGCTGAAAGCCACCCGAACGTCCGATACTCTCTGCGCTCCGTCATCGGTGCTTTCCGTCACGCCGATTGTTTTCCCGGAACCGAGATACCGTGCCGCCGTGCGTCCGGTAAAGACCGGAGAGGACGAGAAGTTGGGCGAGCTGCTCAACAAGGCGAAATACGAAGACCCGACGATTCTTGTCGAGTATTCCAAGGAACTGAAACAGACGATTATACAGGGGCAGGGCGAGCACCATCTCAATATCCTGAAATATCGTCTCGCCACGGAAAACAAAATGGATGTGGAGTATTTCGCTCCGCGCATTCCCTACCGCGAGACCATTACAAAGGTGGCGCAGGCCGATTACAGGCACAAGAAGCAGTCGGGCGGTGCCGGCCAGTTCGGCGAAGTGCACATCGTCATAGAGCCGTATGCCGAGGGTATGCCCGAACCGAGCAAATACAAGGTGCCGGGCAAGGAGATAACCGTCAATATCAAGGGCAAGGAGGAGTACGAGCTCGAATGGGGCGGCAAGTTGCAGTTCTACAACTCGATTGTGGGCGGCGCCATAGATGCGCGTTTTCTGCCGGCCATTCTGAAAGGCGTAATGGAGAAGATGACCGAAGGTCCGCTGACCGGTTCCTACGCCCGCGACATACGCGTGGTGGTCTACGACGGCAAGATGCACCCGGTGGACTCGAATGAAATATCGTTCAAACTGGCCGCCCGCAATGCTTTCAAGGAGGCGTTCCGCAATGCCGGGCCGAAGATTATGGAGCCTATTTATTCGGTGGAGGTGCTGGTGCCGAGCGACAAGATGGGTGACGTGATGAGCGATTTGCAGAACCGCCGCGCCATGATAGAGGGCATGAGTTCCGATAAGGGATTCGACCGCCTCACCGCACGCGTTCCTCTGGCCGAGCTGTATCGTTACTCCACATCGCTCTCGTCGCTAACCGCAGGTCGGGCTACGTATACCATGAAGTTCTCCTCCTACGAACAGGTTCCGGCCGATGTTCAGGAGAAACTGCTCAAAAGCGTATTCGGACAGCGATTCGGACGAATAGCGCATGGCCGTCAGGCCGGTTTTTATTCCGTGCGGGGCGAATGTCCCGCACGGAATATTTTTTGAAGTCAAGACCTCTTACAGATAGTTTTGTTAATTTTTGTACTCTATATATGGACTATCCTTTCTGCGACATACATACGCATGGAAACGCCTGCTGCGGATTGCGCCTGCGTTCGTACTCGTTTACGGATGCGGATTCCGATTCGCGCTTTTTGCATGTGCCGTATAGCGTCGGAGTGCATCCGTGGCACGCCGACGAGAAGAGGGCGGGGGAGTGGATAGCATTGCTTGCCTCGGAACCGGCGGCGGCCATCGGCGAGATAGGACTGGATTATGCGTGCAGGACGGACAGAGATATTCAGCGGGATGTTTTCGTGCGTCAGTTGGACATCGCCCGTAAGAGACGGCTTGCAGTGGTCCTGCATGTAGTGCGTGCATTCGAGCCGGTGATGGATATTCTGAAAGGCTATGACGACTTGCCCTCTGTCGTCCTGCACGGTTTCATCGGCTCGCCCGAGCAGGCAGCCGTTGCGGCAGGGCGCGGCTATTTCCTTTCGGCGGGGATGCGCAGCTTCCTTTCGCCCAGAACGGTCCGTGCACTTGCCGGTGCGGCTGAAAGCAGTTTACTTTTGGAGACCGACGAGCGAGCGGAGGATATATCGGCGGTTTATGCACGTGCGGCGGAAGTGCTGGACTTGCCGCTGCCGGAGTTGAAGAGGATTGTTTACGAAAATTATAAAAGAGCGATAGGATGAAAGAGTGGATGCAGCGTACCGAGTCTGCTGTTGGGAGAGGAGAATCTGCGGCGTCTGGCCGCGGCGCATGTATTGGTCGTCGGGCTCGGCGGAGTCGGAGCCTATGCGGCGGAGATGATATGCAGGGCCGGTGTGGGGCGCATGACCATTGCCGATGCGGATGTGGTGTCGGTCAGCAACATAAACCGCCAGATGGTGGCGCTGCATTCGACCGTGGGCAGACCCAAGGCCGAGGTATTGGCCGAAAGGCTGCGGGACATAAACCCCGAAATCGAGCCTTACGGTGGTGAGCCGCTACATCCGCGATGATTTGACGTATGAACTTTTGGACTCGGCCCGATTCGATTACGTGGTGGATGCCATAGATACGCTTTCTCCGAAAGCCGCCTTGATTAAAGGCGCGTTGGACCGAGACTATCTGCTCGTGAGTTCTATGGGCGCGGGAGCCAAGACCGACCCCTCGCTGATGGAGATTGCCGACATCTCGGCCACGCATCACTGCCCGTTGGCGCACATGCTGCGCAAGCGGCTGCACAAAATGGGCATCCGGACCGGCTTTTGGGCGGTGTTTTCCCCCGAGCCACTCAGGGAAGGGGCGATGATTGAGTGCGACGAGACCAACAAGAAATCGAACGTCGGAACCGTTTCCTATCTTCCGGCCGTATTCGGCTGCGGCTGCGCTTCGGTTGCGGTTCGCGGATTAATCGGCGAGATGTAGAGAAAGTATGGAGGAGTGGATTGCATATCTGCGCAACGAGAAGGGGTTCTCGCCCCTTACAATCCGCAACTATCGGCGCGATTTGGAGAATTTCATCGAATTCGTGCTCGAAAGAGGCAAGGCCGAGGTTTTCGATGCGCGGGACGTGGAGTCGGACGATGTCCGCGAGTGGATTGTGCATCTGGCCGACGATAAGCATCTGGCCCCCTCGTCGGTGAACCGCGCCCTGTACAGTATCCATTCCTATTTCAAGTATCTTCGCGAGCGTAAGATAGTGGAGTGCGATTTCATGGCCAAAGTCGGTGCGCTGAAAACCTCCAAGCCTCTGCCGTCGTACATAGGGGCCTCGAAAAGCGAAGAGTTCGTGCGGCGGGTTTTGGCCATGCCGCGCGACGGAGAGTTTCTCGTGCGGCGCGACAGGATGATTCTTCTGTTGTTTTTATGCTTTGGGCATACGCCTTGCAGAGCTTATAGCTGTGAATACGGACGATTTCGAGCAGGATTTCAGGGTCCTCAGAGTGCGCGGCAAGGGCGACAAGCAGCGCATTATTCCGATAGTGGACGAGATACGCAGGGAGGTACTGTATTTCATCGAAATTAATTTACGCGAAAAAATTTGCGATTCGACTCAAAAAGCGTTATTTTTATCTCATAAAGGAGAGCGTATAAGCCGAATCGAAGTATACAGGGTGATAAAGCGCGAACTCGGCGGCATGGGTATCGAAGGCAAGCGCAGTCCGCACGTTTTGAGGCACACGTTCGCCACGCAGCTCATGAACGGCGGAGCGGACCTTCGCGAAATTCAGGAACTTCTGGGGCACGGCTCGCTGAGCGCCACGCAGGTTTACACCCACAGCAGCATCGCTTCTCTGAAAGAGATTTACAGGAGTGCGCATCCGCGAGGAGGCGACAAATGAAATAGATGTTTAATTAAACTTCAAGGAGGAAAAAGTTATGAACGTGCAGATTCAGTCAGTGAAATTCGATGCCGACGCCCGTCTGGTGAGCCTTCATCGAACAGAAAATCGCCAAACTCGACCGTTTCGTCGAGCGTGCGACATCTGCCGAGGTTATCCTCAAACTGGACAAGGATTTCGAGAAAGGAAATAAGGTGGCGACCATAACGCTCACCGTACCCGGCGACGAACTGGTGGCCGAAGCGCAGTGCAAGACATTCGAGGAGGCCGTGGACCAGAGCATCGACGCATTGAAACGCCAAATCGAAAAACGCAAGGACAAACTGGCCAAGTAGAGAACGGCCCGAAACTGAAAATAAGTCCGGAGGTATTGCCGCCTCCGGACTTATTTTTTTATTCTAAAAAGAAGACGCCTATCTGGGCGTTGAGGGTGGCAAAAGCATGTCCGCGAATGTAGTATACGTTCATCTTGCCGCCCCAAGACATGGCGCTTCCCGCCTTTTGCCAGTCGTACCCCAAACTGCATGCAGCCGCGAATCCCGGCCGGTACGGCGTGTCGGCTCTGTCGCGTGTGCGCGAATCGGCATTCCAGACATCTTTGTATTCGTGTCCCCATGTGTAGCCGGCCTGTGCCTTGACGTAGAGGCGGCTCTGCCCGTTGTTGTAGAGATTGTATCCGGGTCCGAGCATTATGCCGTATTCGGCCAGTGTGTGTTCGAATCTGTCCGAAGTGTACATCGGAGTAGCCGATGGCGGATTCATGTTTATGGTCTGCGTCTTGCGGCCTTTGCTGCTGCCGAGCTGTGCCGTCAGGTCGATGAAAACGTAATCGGTAGCGAAGTACTTGATTCCTATGTTGAAATCCGCTCCGCCCGCATTTTACATGTCGCCCGAGAAAATTCCGTATCCGGCTCCGAGGTATGCCTGCGCATGCTTTTTCTGTGCGGACGCCGAAATGGCGGCGGACAGCAGGATTATGGTTATGAATATGCGCTTTGTCATTTTACCATTGCGGATTGTAGGTTTGGGAAATTCTTCCGAAGTCGTTGTGCTTTATGTGTCGGGCATCTATCTCCTTGCACAGTGCGGCATCGTCGCTCAGATACTGTTTCAGGCTCTCTCTGAACCACTGCGGCGAGCCGCCTTTGATGCCGACGCGGAATCCTTTCCTATCGCGGCTTTTCCGTGCGATGAACTCGATGTCACCGCCCGTTTGCGAGACTATGTTCATCTCTCCGTCACGCGCAATGCTGTAAAACTGCCCGAGCGTATAGAAACAGAGTTTGTCCCCCTCCTGCAAGCGCACGACCCAGCGCGGCGGGTAATCCTTGCGGTCGCCGGTCGAGAACATCGTTGGGCTTTCCGAATCCATGTAGGCCAGAACGTGCACCTTGTCGGGGTATTTGGCGCGATGGACGTAAAGGGTCTCTACCTCTTCGGCCGGAATCCTGCGCGCGGGAGCGTCGTAAGGCTTTATTCTCACGTGCCGGCTCTCCGCATCGGGAATCCGCACGAAACCCTCCACGCGGCTGCCGTCGCGAAGAAGCGCATATCCCTTCTCCCGCTGGGTGATGTCGCATACCATGCCGGCGATACCGCATCCCTGCAATAAGAGCGATATGCCGATTATAAGAAGTCTGTGTGCGCGTCGCATCTCTCTATTGCTTTTCCGGAGCGTACTCTTCCGCAATGGCCTGAAAAATCGCCGTCCTCGATGTCGCCCTCCTCTATCATCCGGCATAAGTCCGCATCGTCGCTCAGATATTCCATCAGGTCTTTTTTGTAGAACCGCGACTTGTTCATGTAGCTGCCCACGCATTTCCCCGATGTGTCGTCGGCCTTGCGGACGATGTAGAGTATGCTGCCGCCGCGGCAGAACACCGACAGTTCGCCTTTGGCGGACATCTGGTACCAGTCGCCCAGAGTGAATACGGCGATGTTGTCGCCCACGGCCTCTACCGGCATCCAGCGGCTGCCCATTTCGTACCACTCCTTCTTTTTGTTGCGCCATATATCGTAGGGCATGTATTGGAAGAATGATTGGTTTTTCGGGGTATTTTTTTCCTTGTAAAGGCACATGGTGGCGATGTCCGTGGAGAGCAGGCTTGATTTTTCTGACCGTCAGGGGTGGTGACCCTGACTTTCTTCTGCGCGTTTTTTTCGGCAGGACCGTCTTGCCCTCGATTTCGCTGCCGTCGTTCAGGACGATGCGCGTCTGCTTCTTGTCGGTGTTATGATAGATGGTGGTGACTATGCTGCAATTTTGCATCGCGATGCAAAATGCGGCGCAAAGAATGGGTTTGTAGAGTAGCTTCATGATTTTTTTCGTAATTTTGTATTTTACAAAGATACCTGTTTTTGAGAAAAACCTTGATTGAAATCAATAAAGACAAAAATGAAACTCACGAATCCCTATTCCGATAATGCAGACTGCGGCGCATTGGCTGAATTTTTGTCGCAAGGCAGGACGTGAAACGGTGTATCGCCGGCACGAATATTTCGGCCGGCGGGGCGGTCCGGCCATTTTCATGGGATATATCGAGGAGGGCGGCGTCCGTTATGCGGTCACGGACGATGCCGGCCGGTCGCACACCGTAGGTTTCTGTTTCGAAGGGGATTTCGCGGCTGACTATTCCGCATTCGTGCAGGGCCGCCCTGCGCTCGTAGACTCTGTGGCGATACAGGATACGCGCATGTGGGTCATTACGCGCCGTCAGTATTTCGATTTTATCGGCAGCGGTTACGATACGTGTCTTTTTGGGCCGGAAGATGGCCGAACGGCTTTTTCGTCAGCGCTTACGACCGGCTGCTGGGATTCTACCTCATGAGCCCCGAGCAGCGTTACGTCGATTTGATGACACGCTATCCGCACCTCGGCGAGAGGCTCACCTCTCGGGAGATTGCTTCTTTGGTCGGCATCGCGCCCGAAACCCTGAGCCGGATACGCCGGCGGCTTCTCGATAAATAGGTCCCTTGTATTACATCTTGACGACCTCGACTGCCGTCCAGCCGTCTTTTCGCTCGGTGCGCGAGAGCTTCATGCCGTGTTTTTCGGCACAGCCGACCACAGCCTGCGTGTCGGCGTCCAGAATTCCGCTCATCGTAAGGCGCCCGCCCTGCCTCAGAGCGGCGGCATAACGCGGCATGTCGGAGAGCAGTATGTTGCGGTTTATGTTCGCGAAAATGTCGTCATACGTTTTTCCGGCTATAAGTCCCGCATCTCCGTGCAGCGGCACGACACGCTCCGCGACGCCGTTGGCCGTTATGTTCTCGACGCAGTTCTCGTAGGCCCAGTCGTCGATGTCCACCGCATCCACACGTTCCGCACCGAGCTTGGCCGCTATGATTGCCAGCACGCCCGTGCCGCTTCCCATGTCCAGACACCGATGGCCGGTGTAGTCGTGAGCCGAGATGAGACGGCTCATAAGGTATGTGGTGGCGTGATGTCCCGTGCCGAACGACATTTTGGGCATTATTACTATGTCGAGTTCGTAGTCGGGATAGGGGGCATGGAACGGAGCGCGTATTGCTACGCGGCCGTCCACCTCCACCGGCGGGAAGTTCGACTCCCACAGCGCGTTCCAGTTCTGTGTCTCGATTGATATGTAGCGGCTGCCTTCTATGCCGTACCGAGACAGAATCATGTCGGCGTCGGCCTTGCAGTCGCAGAGTTTGTCGGCCGGAATGTACGCTTTGAGCATCTGCGCTTCTGTGGCGAAGCTCTCGAACGGCAGCTCGGAAAGCTCCGCAGTGATTATTTCCGCCGTGGTCTGGTCCTGTACGGGAATGTTGAGTTCTATGTAGTCCATGTTTGGAGTTTTTTCGTTCGGAAGGCAAAGTTAGCGATTGTGTCTCAATGTCGAATCCGAATCGGCTATTTTATCCACGATTATTGCTATTGCCCCGTCGCCGGTGACGTTTGTGGCCGTACCGAAACTGTCCATGGCTATATAGAGCGCAATCATGAGACCCACGGCCGTCTGGTCGAATCCGAGCATGGATTGGAGCAGTCCGGCGGCAGCCATTATGGCACCGCCCGGAACGCCCGGTGCGGCAATCATCGTGATTCCGAGCATGAGGATGAATCCGATGTACTGCATCGGGTCTGCCGGAATGTGCTCTATCATCATTATGGCCAAAGCGCATGCCGTGATTTTCATCGTGCTGCCGGACAGGTGGATTGTGGCGCAAAGCGGTATGACGAATCCGGCTATCTGGGGCCTGACGCCGTTTTTTGACGGTCTGTGCGAGCGTGACGGGAATCGTCGCCGCAGACGACTGCGTACCCAGAGCCGTAAGGTATGCCGTCATCATCGTGCGCAGAAGCCTGAACGGGTTTTTGCCTGCTACGGCACCGGCTATCGAGAATTGCAGCACGAGCAGCACGACGGTCATGACGAATATCACGGCAATCAGCTTGATGAATACGCCCATCACGCCGGCGACCTGACCGGAGGCGGTCATGAGCAAGAAGATTCCGAAAATATATATCGGCAGCAGCGGAATGATTACTTTGTTTATCACGAGCGTGATTATGTCCCGAAAGTCGTTCATCGCCTCTTTGAGCGCCGAGCCTTTGACAAGCGACAGGCCCAGTCCGAGGATGAAGGCCAGTACAAGGGCGCTCATCACGCCCATGACCGGCGGCATCTCTATCGTGAAATAGGCTTCGGGCGTCGCGGCATCCATCCGTGATGCGGATAACGAATCGCCGGCAAAAAAGCCTGCTGAAACTCAGAGCGCATACTCCGTAAGTGAACAGACCCGAGAAAACCGTGAAAAGATACGCCAGCAGGGCCGTTATGGCGAGCAGACGGCCGGCGCCTCTGCCGAGTTCCGCAATGGACGGAGCGACCAGTCCGAGTATCAGAATCGGAATCACGAACCCGAGCAGATTGCTGAAAATTGAGTTGAACGTCGCCATTATGCGCGAGGCCCACATCGGGAAAAACATTCCGCATAGGATTCCTGACAGAATTGCCAGCACGATTTTCGTCAGAAGTCCGCCTTTGATTTTTTTCATGTTTCAGGTTTTTAATACGTGTTTTGTCTCGAGACATTAGAATAGCATGCCGAATTTCTCTTTTGTGGGACCAGTTTGTTTATTTTTATATAATAGGTACGGGCTGCCGGAAGCAAAAATCGAAAAATATGAAAAAAAGATTGCGCAATGTTTGCAGATAATAAAAAAAGCCGCTACCTTTGCACCCGCAAAACAGAAATAACGGTTCTTGGAAATACGAAATTCCGCTTCTCGAAGGTCTCGGCCGACGACGGAATTTTTAGACGGAGAAAAACTTCTGCAAGAAAAAAATCTTAAAAAGATTTGGAAGTTTGAAAAACGCTTCATACCTTTTGCAGTCCTTTTTCGCTCCCAAATTTCAAGAGCGAAGTTTTGAAAAACGGTTCTTTGACTTACTGGTATATTTGAGAAAAAAATGTAGTATTTATCAATTCCTTTTTAACGAGGATTTAAGTAGTCAGGCTCTAACAATTTATTTTTATATTTTTTTATTACAATGGAGAGTTTGATCCTGGCTCAGGATGAACGCTAGCGGCAGGCCTAACACATGCAAGTCGAGGGGCAGCATAATAGATAGCTTGCTATCTATGGTGGCGACCGGCGCACGGGTGCGTAACGCGTATGCAACCTACCATTAACAGGGGGATAACACTGAGAAATTGGTACTAATACCCCATAATACATTGGAAGGCATCTTCTAATGTTGAAAGTTCCGGCGGTTAATGATGGGCATGCGTTGTATTAGATAGTTGGTGAGGTAACGGCTCACCAAGTCGACGATACATAGGGGGACTGAGAGGTTAACCCCCCACACTGGTACTGAGACACGGACCAGACTCCTACGGGAGGCAGCAGTGAGGAATATTGGTCAATGGACGCAAGTCTGAACCAGCCATGCCGCGTGCAGGATGACGGCTCTATGAGTTGTAAACTGCTTTTGTACGAGGGTAAACACAGATACGTGTATCTGCTTGAAAGTACCGTACGAATAAGGATCGGCTAACTCCGTGCCAGCAGCCGCGGTAATACGGAGGATCCAAGCGTTATCCGGATTTATTGGGTTTAAAGGGTGCGTAGGCGGTTTGGTAAGTTAGAGGTGAAAATTCGGAGCTTAACTCCGAACGTGCCTCTAATACTGCTGGACTAGAGAGTAGTTGCTGTTGGCGGAATGTGTAGTGTAGCGGTGAAATGCATAGAGATTACACAGAACACCGATTGCGAAGGCAGCTAACAAAGCTATATCTGACGTTGAGGCACGAAAGCGTGGGGAGCAAACAGGATTAGATACCCTGGTAGTCCACGCAGTAAACGATGATAGCTCGTTGTCGGCGATATTAATGTCGGTGACTAAGCGAAAGCGATAAGCTATCCACCTGGGGAGTACGTTCGCAAGAATGAAACTCAAAGGAATTGACGGGGGCCCGCACAAGCGGAGGAACATGTGGTTTAATTCGATGATACGCGAGGAACCTTACCCGGGCTTGAAAGTTAGCGACGGTTCTTGAAAGAGGACTTCTCTTCGGGGCGCGAAACTAGGTGCTGCATGGTTGTCGTCAGCTCGTGCCGTGAGGTGTCGGGTTAAGTCCCATAACGAGCGCAACCCCTACCGTTAGTTGCCATCAGGTCAAGCTGGGCACTCTAGCGGGACTGCCGGTGTAAGCCGAGAGGAAGGTGGGGATGACGTCAAATCAGCACGGCCCTTACGTCCGGGGCGACACACGTGTTACAATGGTAGGTACAGAGGGCAGCGACTATGTGAATAGGAGCGAATCTCGAAAAGCCTATCTCAGTTCGGATTGGAGGCTGAAACTCGCCTCCATGAAGTTGGATTCGCTAGTAATCGCGCATCAGCCATGGCGCGGTGAATACGTTCCCGGGCCTTGTACACACCGCCCGTCAAGCCATGGAAGCTGGGGGTGCCTGAAGTACGTCACCGCAAGGAGCGTCCTAGGGCAAAACTAGTGACTGGGGCTAAGTCGTAACAAGGTAGCCGTACCGGAAGGTGCGGCTGGAACACCTCCTTTCTGGAGAGTGGACTGCTTAAAACGATATTTTACTCTTTTTTCTCTCGGATTACCCGTAATTTTTTGATATGTTTGGGATAGTTCCCGACACAGTCCCGTAGCTCAGTTGGTTAGAGCACTACACTGATAATGTAGGGGTCTGCGGTTCAAGTCCGCACGGGACTACCAATCAAAAACGGGGAATTAGCTCAGTTGGCTAGAGCACCTGCTTTGCAAGCAGGGGGTCAAGGGTTCGACTCCCTTATTCTCCACTTTTGTTTCGAGATTTTCGAAACGCACGTTCATTGACACGGATTAAGGATGAGATAAATTAGGTATCACATGCAGCAAAAGGGTGTGTGATACGGTAAGTAAGAAAGTAATAAAGGGCGTATGGGGGATGCCTAGGCTCTTGGAGGCTAAGAAGGACGTGGTAAGCTGCGAAAAGCTGCGGGGATTTGCAAACGAGACTTGATCCGCAGATATCCGAATGGGGCAACCTGATAGGCAGAAGGCCTATCACACCGGAAGGTGAGCAAACCCTCTGAACTGAAACATCTAAGTAGGAGGAGGAGAAGAAAGAAACATCGATTTCCAAAGTAGCGGCGAGCGAAATGGAAGTAGCCCAAACCGTAAATGTTACGGCATTTGCGGGGTTGTAGGACTGCGATATTCGACATGGAAAAGAATCGGAAATATCTGGAAAGGTGTACCGTAGAGAGTGAAAGTCTTGTACGAGTAATTTTTCATATTGATAGCAGTATCCTGAGTAGGTCGGGACACGAGGAATCCTGATTGAATCGGCCGGGACCACCCGGTAAGGCTAAATACTCCCAAGAGACCGATAGTGAACCAGTACTGTGAAGGAAAGGTGAAAAAGTACCCCGAGCAGGGGGAGTGAAATAGAACCTGAAACCATACGCTTACAACCGGTCGGAGCGGCTATGTGCCGTGACGGCGTGCCTTTTGCATAATGAGCCTACGAGTTACTAATCACTAGCGAGGTTAAGTAGCGGAAGTTACGGAGCCAAAGCGAAAGCGAGTCTGAATAGGGCGGTAAAGTTAGTGGTTGTAGACGCGAAACCTTGCGATCTACCCTTGAACAAGATGAAGGTTGGGTAACACCAACTGGAGGTCTGAACCAATAAACGTTGAAAAGTTTCTGGATGATTTGAGGGTAGGGGTGAAAGGCTAATCAAGCTGGGAAATAGCTCGTACTCCCCGAAATGCCTTTAGGGGCAGCGTTGTGGCAGTCTATTGGAGGTAGAGCTACTGATTGGATGCGGGGGCTTCACCGCCTACCAAATCCTGACAAACTCCGAATGCCAGTAGTATGATCCACAGCAGTGAGCCACTGGGTGCTAATGTCCGGTGACAAAAGAGGAACAACTCAGACCAGCAACTAAGGTCCCGAAGCATACACTAAGTTGAACTAACGATGTTTTGTTGCAGCGACAGCTAGGATGTTAGCTTGGAAGCAGCTATTCATTTTAAAGAGTGCGTAACAGGCTCACTAGTCGAGCGACAGAGCGTGGATAATAAACGGGCATCAAGTGTATCACCGAAGTTCTGGACACGAAAGTGTGGTAGGGGAGCATTCCATCGACGTCGAAGCAGATTCGCGAGGATTTGTGGAGTTTATGGAAAAGCAAATGTAGGCATAAGTAACGATAATGCGGGAGAGTAACCCGCACACCGCAAGACCAAGGTTTCCTGATCAATGCTAATCAGATCAGGGTTAGTCGGGACCTAAGATTCAGCCGTAAGGTGATATCGATGGACAATCGGTTAATATTCCGATACTGACTTGTAATAGCGATGGAGAGACGAAGGAGCGTAAGCTGCGCCGGCGGACGGAAGTGCCGGTTAAAGGGATTAGGTATATGATTGGTTAATAGCTAATCATGCTGAGGCCCGACAGTACAGAGAGCCTACGGGCAATCTGATAGTCAGCCCAAGCAAGCTTCCAAGAAAAACTTCTAAGCGTTACGTTACAAGTCACCCGTACTGTAAACCGACACAGGTGGTCGAGGAGAGTATCCTAAGGTGCTCGAGTGAATCACGGTTAAGGAACTAGGCAAATTCACCCCGTAACTTCGGAATAAGGGGTCCCTGGCGACAGGGCGCAGTGAATAGGTCCAGGCGACTGTTTATCAAAAACACAGGGCTATGCAAATTCGAAAGACGAAGTATATGGCCTGACACCTGCCCGGTGCTGGAAGGTTAAGAGGGGATGTCATCGCAAGAGAAGCATTGAATCGAAGCCCCAGTAAACGGCGGCCGTAACTATAACGGTCCTAAGGTAGCGAAATTCCTTGTCGGGTAAGTTCCGACCTGCACGAATGGTGTAACGATCTGGACACTGTCTCAACCGTGAGCTCGGTGAAATTGTAGTCCCGGTGAAGATGCCGGGTACCCGCAACGGGACGAAAAGACCCCGTGAACCTTTACTGCAGCTTAACGCTGAGTTTGGGTACATGATGTGTAGGATAGGCAGGAGACTGTGAAGCAGGTACGCCAGTATTTGTGGAGTCGCCGTTGAAATACTGCCCTTTGTGTATTTGAATTCTAACCACGAGAGTGGGACACCGTTTGGTGGGTAGTTTGACTGGGGTGGTCGCCTCCAAAAGCGTAACGGAGGCTTCCCAAGGTGCCCTCAGCACGAATGGTAACCGTGCGTAGAGTGCAATAGCATAAGGGCGCTTGACTGTGAGACCAACAAGTCGACCAGGTGAGAAATCAGGGTATAGTGATCCGGTGGTTCTGTGTGGACTGGCCATCGCTCAAAGGATAAAAGGTACTCCGGGGATAACAGGCTGATCGCCGCCAAGAGCTCATATCGACGCGGCGGTTTGGCACCTCGATGTCGGCTCGTCACATCCTGGGGCTGGAGAAGGTCCCAAGGGTTCGGCTGTTCGCCGATTAAAGTGGCACGCGAGCTGGGTTCAGAACGTCGTGAGACAGTTCGGTCTCTATCTGTTGTGGGCGTAGGAAATTTGAGGGGTCCTGACTTTAGTACGAGAGGACCGGGTTGGACGAACCTCTGGTGTATCGGTTATGCCGCCAGGTGTACAGCCGAGTAGCTAAGTTCGGTTTGGATAAGCGCTGAAAGCATCTAAGCGCGAAGCCTTCCCCAAGATAAGATTTCCCTTGAGGGTCGTAGGAGACTACTACGTTGATAGGCTGTAGGTGTAAAGGCAGTAATGTCAAAGCCGAGCAGTACTAATTACCCGAACGGCTTTCTGAAAGCAAGGGCATTTATCTCATTCTTAGTTTAGTGTCAAGATTTACCGAGTGCGACGGGTTGTAGCTTCGAAAGTTACTCGCACGAAAAAGAAGAGGTTCTTAAAAAGATTTAGGTGGTTATAGTGGTGAGGTTCCACCTCTTCCCATTCCGAACAGAGAAGTTAAGCTCACTTTACGCCGATGGTACTGCATATTTATGTGGGAGAGTAGGTAGCCGCCTCTTCAAGCCGAGATATTAGAAATAGTATCTCGGCTTGTGCATTATATTCTGCTGTGTAGGGCGTTGCTGCGATATGCTGTCCTGCACTTTTTTGTCTGTCCGCCCTCGGAGTGCATATAACACGATACGACATGTGTCGATGAAAAAGCGGAGACGAAAAGAAGTGAGATGCGGGCCGCGGGGAAATGAATATTATTGATTATGTAGGGCGGTTGAATGGTATTGAGTGGGTCGAAACGATAACTCAATGCGGATTATCCGAACTCAGACAATGTATGAATGGGAAAAATGGATAGGAGAAGATAGAGAAAATATACGATATGCGTCAGTAAGACAATAACCTGCCGTGGTCGTTACAACTGTATTTTTATGGAACGTGCGTATTGTCCAAGTAAAGTTTTGCTCGGATTCAGAAATACGGATATAATTGAAATGTTCTGGGATTCTTTATGCTGATAATTATTTCGTATGCGGAATAGGAAAATAAGCCACATGGGATAGTAGGCATTGTCGGTTGTTTCTATTGGCTATTCAATGCCGAGTTACGGTACAGTGTCAGCATGATTTACAATATGAGTGGGCATTTTGCTCCAAATAGAAAAGTGGCATAATTCATTAAAATTATGCCACTTTTCTATATATTGGTTGCGTATATGCTTAATATACACAAGGATTAACCAAGATAATGCTGTATTTATTTCTTATTTATGAGATTGGTCATACTGCCGAGAGCTCCCAGCAGATTGCTGGACTCAAATGGTAGGTACACTGTTTTTGTGGTTTGTCCGGAGGCAATCTCTTTAAGGGTTTCGATATATTTTTGAGAGCAGCATGTATGTTGCCGGATCGGTTTGAGATTGGGCTATGGCCTCTGTGACTTTGTTTATGGCAGTTGCTTCGGCCGCAGCCTGCAATATTTTTGCGTCAGCTTCACCCTGTGCCTTTAATATTTGAGTTTGCCTTTCAGCTTCGGCTTGGTTGATTTGCGACTCTTTTTCTCCTTCGGATTTAAGAATCATCGCCTCTTTCTGCCCTTTTGCCTCCAATACTTTGGCTCGTCGTTCTCTTTCAGCTTGCATCTGCTGTTCCATGGATCTTCTGACGGATTCGGGTGGAGTGATGTCCTGCAACTCAACGCGATTGACTTTAACACCCCATTTATTGGTGGCGTCGTCCAGAACTGCTCGGAGTTTGGAGTTGATTGTATCGCGGGAGGTGAGAGTTTCGTCCAATTCGAGTTCGCCTATTACGTTTCTTAGTGTTGTCTGCGTCAGTTTTTCGATAGCGTTCGGCAGGTTGTCGATTTCATAAACTGCCTTTACTGGGTCTATGATTTGAAAATATAGCAGGGCGTTAATGGTTGTTGTCACGTTGTCTTTGGTGATTACGCTCTGTTTAGGAAAAATCGTATACTTGTTCTCTTAGGTCTATTCTCTGACTGGATTTGGTGATTACGTAATATTGGCCGTTCACGTCAATTTTTTCGTAACGGGAGTGAATGCTGCGGGGTTTATCGATGATAGGCAGAACGAAATTGATGCCAGACGGTAGGGTGCGGTGGTATTTCCCGAGTCTTTCGACAACTTTAGTTTCTGCCTGCGGAACGATTTCGAATCCGACGAGAACATAGATTACTGCTATGATAGCAATGATGCAGACAATGATTAGTGTACTCATAAAGTTATTGTGGTTTAACGGTTAAGATTATGCTTTCCATTGAGATTATTTCGACTGTGGCACCCGCTTCGATTACCTGTTCGTCTGCGGCCACAGCTTTCCAGTCGTCGCCGTCGATGGCCACGCGCCCCGGCTGTTTCGTGCCGACAATTTTTTGAGAAACGGTCGCTTTGCGGCCTATCAGAGCTTCGGAGTTGGTTTTTATTTGATTGCCGCGTCTTACGAACAGCCGGTTCATGAGTGGTCGGACGAATACTATCGACAAGAGTGTCGCTACTGCAAAACATAGTATCTGACCGGTCGGATTTGCATCCAATGCCGCGCAGACGGCGGCTACTGCGCATCCGAAAGCTATACATATTACAGCGAAACCGGACGTGAATATTTCGATAATGACTAAAATCAATGCTGCCGTAATCCAAAATTGCCAAATTTCCATAAGAATCGTGTTCGATCGTTCTGTACAAATATACAAAAAAGCAAACGCAGAAGCAAATGGAACGCAGCTTATTTTATGTCAGGAAGTATATTGGGAATGACCCTAATTTCTGTATTTAATCCGTATTGCAGAGCACGAATGACAGTCGAGAGATTCATCCGTGCGGTTAATAGGTTAATAGCTGGAGAGCCAGTTCGGATGGAATCAGTCATAGTAAAAAATAGAAAAGGTCCGGTTTTTCAAAACCGAACCTTTCATGCTTGGTGCCCAGGACGAGACTCGAACTCACACGGAGCTAATTGCCCACCACCCCCTCAAAGTGGCGTGTCTACCAATTCCACCACCTGGGCCTTTATTGCGAGTGCAAAGATAGGTATCTTTGCGGCAAACTCCAAATTTTTTGCGGTAAAAAAGTATCAATTACTATTATGTACGGTGTAGTCCTGCTTCTTGATACTTTCGTAATACCTCTGAACGGTAGCCTGAATGCGTCGTTTCAGTGGAGAGATAGCGTTCTGCGGAATTTCGGACAGAATGTTGCGGCTTAGCAGTGTATCTGAAACGCTGTATGCGGCGGTGATGTCGCTCTCATCGAAAGCCGCTGCCAGCGAATCGGTTATGGCGTAATAGTAGCCGTTGGCGTATTTCATTGCGAACGGCGTGCGCTCCGGTTCCGAAAATATGTCGCGCCCGAATGCGAAGTAGGGTTCGGTGTTGCCGAGAAGTCCGAGCAGCGTCGGCATTATGTCGGTCTGCTGTACGGTCGAAGGGTCGGACCCCCGCAGCGAGCCGTCCGGCGTGTAGAGGAATTCGATTATGTGGTTGCGCCCGATTTCGGTTTTTGTTTTCGGAGCCCATTTTTCGGACGAAACATGGTCGGCCACGAAAACGAATACGGAGTTTTCGAACCACGGTTCGCGGCCCCAGCGAGGCGAAAAAAAGTCTCTTACGGCCATATCCGTATAGGCGACGGGGCGATGGATTTTTTCGTCGTTCCCTTCGGCAGACTGTCCTTGTACTTTTCGGGAACGATGAACGGGTGGTGCGAGACATTGTGAAAACGGTGCTCAGGAACGGCTGCTGGGTGCTGCTCAATTTTTCGCCCATGTAGTCCAAGAATTTCTGGTCCCAGATGCCCCAGTAGCCGTCGAAGTCTTTCCCGCCGCGCTCCTTTTCGTAATCCTCCTTGCCGAAGAACTGCTTCACGCCGGCTGCCCGCATGTAAGCCTCGAATCCCATCGAACCGCGTGCCGAGCCGCAGAAAAACAGTGTGTTGTAACCCGCATCGGATAGTATGGCGGGAAGCTGGCGGCTTATGCCGATGGATTGCGGCAGCAGCACGAAAGGCGTCTTGAACGAAGGAATCGAGCCGAGAACCGAGGGCAGCGCCTCTATGGATTTGTGCCCGTTTGCGTATGCACGTGTAAAGGCGTACCCCTGCCGCATGAGCGAATCCAAAAACGGCGTGTAGCCGCGTCCGTCGGGGTAAAGGTCCGGATTCAGAAATGCGGAGTGCTCGGCGCTGAAACTCTCCATGATGAAAATCACCACGTTTTTGCCTTTTTGCGAGCCGCCGACATTTGCGGGCCGGTGCTCGGGAGTGAATATGGAGTCGAGCGTCTGGGAATCGAAATAGGTTTTGCAACCGACATTGCCGTCGCGCGAAATGGTTCGGATGATGCAGAACGGATTGCTCAGTATCAGATTAGCTTCGGCAGGAGTTGCGGCCCACTGCGTGGCGTTGCTGAGGGTAATGGGGCGCGTCATCCGCGAGAATCCACCTCTTACGCCGCCTATGCAGAGACCGACGGCAGCAGTCAGAATGACGGTGGAAAAGGCGTAGTATCCCATGCTGTTTTTTTATGGGCGTACTCGGCACTGTTTTTCTGCCGTACAGACTGACGAGCATCGCGATGAGCAGAGCGCCGTAAAGCAGCAGGTACCAGTTTTCGGCCGCGAATTTGAGCACCAGCAGCAGCGAGTTGTCGTTGTCGGCGAAGAAAATCTCCTCGGATGTGAAGCGTTTGTGCGTATAGCGGTAGTATACGGCGTCGGCCAGCGATACGGCTATGACCGCCGAGTTGATTACGATGTATTGCCAGAACATGATGCCGCGGTATACCTTGTTCCCTCTCAGCCTGAGCGGCAGCAGGGACATGAGAATGAAAAGCGCATTCGCGTATATCACGGAAGCCGTGTCGAACACCGCTGCCCCGCGAAGCAGCCTGAGAGTGTGCGTAATCCCGCCATCGAAATCAATATCGGAAATGTTGTACAGTGCGAATGCCGCCCTGCACAGAGCGAGAGCCATATAGACGAGAGCCATGCGCCACAGCAGCAGCGCGGCGTCGCTTTTGAGCCACAGTTTCATCTTTCGCCTTTGATGATTATTTCGGGTTTGTGATAAACTTTCGAGCCGGCCGGAACCGATTCCGTGAGCCATACGTTGCCGCCAATTACCGAATCGCGCCCAATCACCGTGTCGCCTCCCAGAATCGTGCTTCCGGCATATATTATCACGCCGTCTTCGATTTTCGGGTGCCGGCGCTTGCCGCGCAGGTCCTTGTCCACGAACGTGGCTCCGAGCGTTACGCCTTGGTAAATCTTTACGTTGTCGCCTATGACCGTGGTCTGCCCTATGACTATGCCTGTGCCGTGGTCGATGTAGAGGTGCCGTCCGATTGTTGCCCCCGGGTGGATGTCTATGCCGGTTTTGGAGTGCGCGTACTCGGATATTATGCGCGGCAGAACGGGCACTTCGAGCGTGTAGAGTACGTGCGAGATGCGGTAGACCATAATGGCGTAAAATCCCGGGTAGCAGAGTATCACCTCCTCCATCGAAAACGATGCGGGGTCGCATTCGCTGTAAATTTCGGCGTCGCGCACCAGATATTCGTATATCTCTGGTATGGCGGCGAAAAACCTGTCAGACACCTCCTCGGTGCGTTTGTCCATAAGAGGACGTATAATCTCTTTGAATCTCTCTTGCAGGGCCTCCCATCTGCGGCGAACCTCCTGATAGTGGCGGCTTTCGCCTTCTGTAATCGGGAACATGAGACTTATCAGTCCGCCCAGAAAACTCATTGCATCTTTGCGCGAGGGGATGTTTTTCGCAGTCGAGGTCTCCGACTCGCAAAGCCTGTTTGAGGAACGATTCGTTATCGTACATTCGGCTTAAATCTCTATGAGTGAATTTTTGATTGCATACACGACCAGATTCGCCGTGTTCCGGCAACCTGTCTTGTCGAGAATGTTCGCGCGGTGCTTGTCTACCGTCCTCTTGGAGATGAACAGCCGTTCGGCAATCTCCTGATTAGAAAGACCTTGACAAATGAGCAGCAGCACTTCCGTTTCGCGCTGCGAGACTGTTCTTCGCTTCTGGGTTCGGAACTCGGTTTGAGCTCGCGCACCAGCGAGCAGAGCAACTCCTGCGAAAAGTAGCTGCCTCCGCCGCTGACCGTGTCTATGGCGGAGAGTACCTCGTCGAAGTCCGAACTTTTGAGCAGGAACCCCTTGACGCCCACCGACACCATTTTGAAATAGTATTCTTGGTCGCCGTGCATCGAAAGGGTTATTATTTTCAGCTCCGGATTGATTTCGAGAGCCTTTTGCGAGGCTTCGATTCCGCCAACGACCGGCATGTCTATGTCCATGAACACCACGTCGGCGATGTCCGGCGAGTTGCGTACCGTCTGCAAGAATTCTGCGCCGTTGGATGCCTCGGCCACAACCTTGCAGTCCGGTCTGTTGTCCAGCAGCCTGCGCATCCCGTCGCGGAACAGCGTGTGGTCGTCCACCAGCATTATTTTGTGTACAGAGTCCATCTATCGTTTTTCCTGTTTTAAGTCTATGACGATTTTTGCCGACATACCTGCCCCTTTTTCGCTTTTCAGTTCGAGCGTACCGCCTATCGAGCTAACGCGCGAGGATATGTTGGAAAGACCCATTCCGCTTCCCGAAGCGGCCGAGGGGTTGAATCCGCATCCGTCGTCGCTGTACAGCAGGGTCATCGTGTCGCCCTCCTGCCTTAGCGATATGGATATTTTGTCGCAGGCGGAGTGTTTGAGCGAGTTGTTGGTCAGTTCGCATATTATGCGGTAGAGAATCACCTCTATGTCGGTGCTGTAACGTTTGCTGTGCAGGTCGGTGTCGAAGTCTATTTGCACTTTGTGCATGTTCTGCACGCCTCTGACGAAATTGTTTATGCCTCGGGCCAGACCGAACTCTTTGAGTACGTGCGGCGAGAGGTTGTTGGATATTTCGCGAATCGAGCGCGTCGCCTCTTCGATGACATGACACGTCCCGACAATCGTTTCGCGGTCGGCGGGCGGTATACCCTCGCTCTTGGAGAGGGCCGACAGCGACATCTTGGCCGACGATATGAGCGGCCCGAGCCCGTCGTGCAACTCTTTGGAGAAACGGATGCGCTCCTTTTCCTCGGTACGCAGCACCGTCGATAGTATGCGTTTGGAGGTCAGGTGCTTCTGGAAGTTTATGTTATCGATGTAGTTGATTAGCTTGCGGGCGTAGAACATTCCTATCGTTATGCAGAACGATGCCAGCACTTCGAGCCATATTATCGTGTAAAAGGCGTATGGCGTCTGTTCGATGATGTGAGCCTTGATGAACGAGAGCGAGATGTAGGTAAGTATGCGCGTCAGCGTCATTGCCGTAAGCGCCACGATGAACAGAATCCATATGACGTTGTATTTCGTCGCCTTGATGAGCCTTACCGCCATTACTGTTGCGACTATCTGCAACAGCGTCGCTACGATTAGGAGAATTTTTCAGAAGTGTCATTTGCTCCGTACTTTTTTTATTATGCCCGCTTTTTCGGGGCGGCCGTTCGGCCTGTTTTAGTATACAAATATATGAAAAGGTGAGCGCAGAATAAAATAAACGCAGTTTATTTTTATGCCGAACCGAAATATATTGGGCGCAAGCCAAATATAAGAAATGTATTCGACTCTGCCGCAGACACGCTCCGCAAAAAGCCCGAACGGGTCGGGGAGCGGTTTCGAGGGCCGGCCGCAATGCCTTCGCCACTGCGGAAAACTTTTCGCGCTGGTAAGCATATATGTGTCGGAGCTCGTCTGAAAAGAAAACGGTACCGGAGTGCGGAATCCTACGCCTCAGGTACCGTTCACATCGGGCAGCTCCTTAACTGCGGGGAGCATTGCCCGACGCCCTACAAAATACAAACACACTGCATTTTATGAACACAGAATGTGTGGCTTTTTCTCTCCAATGAACCTCTGCAAGCGTTTTTGCAGCTTGCGATGCCTTGCCGCACTCTCACCGGTATTACACGTGTTTTTCGCCGGCTGCGGCCTTGCCAAAAATGAAACGCGGGTCTCCGTAACTTACACTCACATGAAGGTCCGCTAAAACCCAGAAAGAAATATAAGCACAAGAAACCCACGTCCGTAACGTATGGCACTCCCTATTTTACAAAGATTGTACCCTTGCGCTGCCGGACTGTGGGCCGACCTCCCGAAAGGGACATCCTCGTGCCTTTGCTCCTTTCTTTGAAAATTAGCGGTTTTCATGTGAAGCAAAGCAACGAACCGCACTTTTTTCTGCGAATCGTCGAAAACAAAATTACCTTAAATTTCTGTCTTTGCAATACCCGCCGGCGACTTTTTTTCGCTTTCGGCCAGTCTGTGTCATACTTAAAACTTTTCGGAACATCCGTCCTTGCCTTTTTCGTGCTGCCGCCTCGTGATAAAAATCGGCTCCGATATTGCGAATCTGCCTTTGGCTGACTTCCGCTTTTTCTCGTCGAATATATTTCATATATTTGTAGAGCGTTAAAACATGAATTCATGCGAAAAACTGGTAATAATTCCGACGTATAACGAAAAGGAGAATATTTCGGCAATGATAGACAGGGTGCTGTCGCTGTCGGAGGAATTCGATATGCTGATAATCGACGACGGCTCGCCCGACGGCACGGCCGAAATAGTGCGCCGGCGCATCTCGAACGAGCAGTGCCGGTTGCACCTTATAGAGCGCAGCGGCAAACTCGGGCTGGGCACGGCTTACATTACGGGGTTCAAATGGGCGCTGGACAACGGCTACGACTACATATTCGAAATGGACTGCGACTTCTCGCACAATCCCGACGACTTGACAAGGCTCTACCATGCGGCCCTCGACGGAGCGGACGTTGTTGTAGGGTCGCGCTACATCACCGGAGTGAACGTGGTGAACTGGCCGATGTCGCGTCTGCTGATGTCCTACTACGCATCCAGATACGTGCATGCCGTAACCCGCATGCCGGTCCGCGACGCTACGGCCGGATTCGTCTGCTATTCCCGCGAAGTGCTGGAAAGAATCGATTTGGATAAGATTAAGATGAAAGGATACGGCTTCCAGATAGAGATGAAATACACGGCATGGAAACTCGGTTTTGCCATCAAGGAGGTATCCATCGTCTTCGTCGAGCGCACGCAGGGCACATCGAAAATGAGCAGCGGCATTTTCGGCGAGGCATTCTGGGGCGTTCTCGGTCTGAGGTTCAGAACGATAAAAGGCCGCGGGTAACATGTCTTCGATACTGATACACGACGCAGACATCGTAAACGAAGGCCGGCGATTCAAAGGCTACGTACTCGTTCAGGGAGATACTATCGCCGAAGTGGGCGAGGGAAGATTCGCGGGTGGCTTTTCCGGCAGGCGCATCGACGCCGAAGGCAAAACGGTCATTCCGGGGGTAATAGACACGCACGTCCATTTCCGCGACCCCGGGCTTACGCACAAGGGCGACATCCGTTCGGAGAGCATGGCTGCCGTCGCAGGCGGCGTAACGTCGGTTCTGGAAATGCCCAATACGAACCCCATGACGACGACTTTGGAGGCATGGGAGCGGAAAAACATATCGGCAGAGGGACGTTCGGCCGTGAACTATTCGTTTTTCATCGGCGCGACCGACGACAATCTGTCCGAAATCCGCCGCATAGACCCACGCAGGGTGTGCGGCGTCAAACTGTTCATGGGCTCATCGACCGGCAACATGCTCGTGGACGACACCTACTCGCTTTCGGCGCTTTTCGACCAGTCGCCCGTAATAATTTCCGCGCACTGCGAGCAGGAGGAGATAATCAGGGAAAACGTCCGGACCCCTGCAAGCGCTGTATCCTGATGCGACGGCGGCGATTCATCCGAAGGTCCGCAGCGCCGAGGCGTGCTACCGCAGCTCGGCAAGGGCCGTGGAGCTGGCCGACAAATACGGCGCGAGGCTCAACGTCGCCCACCTTACGACAGCCCGCGAACTTTCGCTGTTCGACGCAGGACCGGTTCGGGACAAGAAAATATCCGCAGAGGCCTGCATCGCGCATCTGTGGTTTTGCGACGAGGATTACGAGCGTCTGGGCAACCTGATAAAATGCAATCCGGCAATCAAGTCCTCTTCGGACCGACAGGCGTTGCGCGATGCGCTCACAGGCGGCAAGATAGACATCGTGGCGACCGACCATGCTCCGCATACGCTCGAAGAGAAGATGCACCCGTATTGGTCCGCACCCTCGGGCATGCCTATGGTCCAGCACTCACTGTGCGCAATGCTCGCGCTGGCAGACGGCGGAGTACTGACGCTGGAAACGCTCGTCGAAAAGATGTGCCATGCTCCGGCGGTACGTTACGATATTGCGGGCAGAGGATTCCTGCGTGCTGGATACAAGGCCGACATAACGGTTATCGACCCTGCGAAAGGCTATACGGTCGGCAGGGACAACATACTCTATAAATGCGGCTGGTCTCCGCATTCGGGCGAGCATTTCGATGCGGGCGTCTTCTGTACGATAGTGAACGGGAGTGTCGCCTATGAGAACGGAGCGCCGGCGGATAACTTTTTCGGCCGTATGCTCGATTTCGAACGATAAAAGTTTGAGATAGTGGAAAACTTCGTATATTTGCGTCCGGAAAAAGTCCTGCACGGAGAGCAAGTATTCCGTCGGGACGCACCTCGCAGGCGGATATGGTGTAATTGGTAGCCACGTCAGACTTAGGATCTAGTGCCGAGAGGCGTGGGGGTTCAAGTCCCTTCATCCGCACTTTTTCAAGTCCTCTTTACGGGGACTTTTTTTATTGCCGGACATGTGCTCCGTATCTGAACGGATTGCAAAAACCGGCGGAGGCGACCTCTTGCACGAGATTGCCTCCGCCGGTTTCCTTTTTTTGCGCTACTCTTCGACTGGAACGAACGCCATTTTGCTCTCGCCGCAGACCGGACAAATCCACTCGTCCGGCAGGCTGTCGAACGAAGTACCCGGTTCGATTCCGTTTTTCGGGGTCGCCCAGCACGGGGTCGTAAATGTAGTCGCAAACTTCGCATCTGTAATTTTTCATATCAACCTTATTTATTAACGGGTTTTACATGAAAAAGGTCAATGCATTCTTTGTGCCGCATTCTAAAATTTTATTCCGGTGTACGACTGCGGAGTTATGGCCAGCAGTTCGTCCTTGACACGGCGGTCTACGTCGAGCGTTTCTATGAACTCCCTTATGTCCTTTTCCGTTATATGTGCATTGGTGCGCGTGAGGGCTTTGAGCGCTTCGTATGGAGACGGGTAGCACTCCCTGCGCAGAACCGTCTGAATGCCTTCGGCGACCACTGCCCAGTTCTGCTCCAAATCCTTTTCGATAGCCTCCTTGTTTATTATCAGTTTGCCCAAACCTTTGAGTATGGACTTGAACGCGATGACGGTATGCGCGATAGGTACTCCCGTGTTGCGCAGAACGGTCGAATCGGTCAAATCGCGCTGCAACCGCGAGACGGGCAGTTTGCCTGCCAGATGCGTGAATACGGCGGATGCGATTCCGAGGTTGCCCTCGGCGTTCTCGAAGTCTATCGGATTGACCTTGTGAGGCATTGCAGATGAGCCGACCTCACCGGCCTTGATGCGCTGCTTGAAATACTCCATCGAGACGTATGTCCAGATGTCGCGGCAAAGGTCTATGAGAATTGTGTTTATGCGTTTGAGGTTGTCGAAAATGGCCGCGAGCATGTCGTAATGCTCGATTTGTGTGGTGTGCTGCGAGCGGCTCAGCCCGAGAGAGCTTACGAACGAATTGGCGAAGGCCACCCAGTCGATTCCGGGGTATGCCACGTGGTGGGCGTTGAAGTTGCCTGTGGCGCCGCCGAACTTGGCTGGTACCGGAACGGTGCGGAGCATCGCCAGCTGTTTTTCGAGCCTTTCGACATACACGGCGATTTCCTTGCCGAGGCGTGTCGGGGAGGCCGGCTGCCCGTGCGTGCGTGCGAGCATCGCCACGTCCGCCCACTGCTCGGACATGTCGCGCAGAACGGCAATGAGCTGCTCCAACAAGGGGTAGTATACGTCTTCGAGTGCCTTGCGTATGGAGTACGGCGTGGCGGTGTTGTTGATGTCCTGCGATGTGAGCCCGAAGTGTACGAACTCCTTGACATGCGACAGGCCTGCCGCATCCATCTTCTCCTTTATAAGGTACTCGACGGCCTTGACGTCGTGATTGGTGGTTTTCTCTATCTCCTTCACGCGCAGAGCGTCCTGCACGGTAAAGTTCTCATATACGGCACGCAGCGCGGCGAAGTCCTTCTCGGCGACTTCGGACAGTTGCGGCAGCGGCAGATGACACAGGGCGATGAAATATTCCACCTCCACCATGGTGCGGAAACGAATCAGCGCATATTCCGAAAAATACTCTTCGAGAGGCGATGCCGCATTCCGGTAGCGTCCGTCCACCGGCGATATTGCAGTGATATTGCTCAATTCCATTGACAATCTTTTATAGTGATTAAGAACGAGCAAAGATAGCAAAAGACGCGGGCAGAATAAAACAAATGCGGCTTATTTTTTATTTATCGTCCTGTCCGGCCGCGAAAAACAGCCTGTCGAGACTGTATTCTCCGCCGCCCGAAATGATGAGAAAAATGTAGATTCCCATGTACACGAACGACAGCTCGCCGTCTGCGAAACTCTTGTCGGGAAACGCTACGAATGTCGCTACGAACATCCCGAAAGCAAGCCCTATGGCCGACAGCCGCGTGAAGATGCCTATCATGATTGCGACCGAGAATCCGACTTCCGCAATCGTTATCAGCGCGAAGGAGGTCGCCGAGCCTATCCCGAGCGGGTCGGGAAACGAGCCGACGAGATAGTCGTACTGCTGTATTTTTGCCAATGCCGTGCGTAAGCATCATCGCCCCGATGAAAAGACGCAGAAAAAGTATCGCCGTGTCGTTCCAGCGTCTTGTCGAAAGGCCGGTGAGAAAATATCTGACGAAGTTCATGATTCAGTAATTATCCGCTTCGTCCTCCCCAAAGGCAACTATCGTACCACTCGCGCCTGTTCGGCATCATGTCTTTATGAATGCACGGCGGAGACTTCCTGCCGGTGCGTTTTGCAGGTACACGGATTGCCGGCAGAGATTCGGGATGCCGCATTCGGGTGCTATTTGGCCAGCAGGTAGTAGCATGTCGTGGCGAAAAAGTCGCGCACGTAGGGAATCGCGCCGAGCAGAGAGGGCAGCTTGCGCGGTTTGAGTCCGAATTTGATTTCGTAATTCGGATTTATCAGATACCACGTTTTGTCGATGACCCGATAGCCTGTGCGCTCCACAAGGCGGGAGAAACTCTCTATCGTCACTCGCGTATCGCGGATTTCGAGAAATGTCTGCAACGAACGGTCGGTTTCGCCGAATGCTTTGAACACGGCCTTGAAAAGCGGTCTCGGCAGAAGGTGTATGTACGGCAGGCGTGAGGCGATGCGACTTTTGGCCATCTGCTGATGACCGCCGAACGGCATCTGCCACGCCGGAAATCCGACATACAGGATTCCGTCGTCTTTGAGAAGGTTTTTCAGGTGCAGCAACAATTTCTCTTTTCTGCGGTATGTGCTCGAAAGTGTCGTGCATGATTATCAGGTCGAACGTCTGAGGAGTCGTTCCACTCGAAAATATCCAGACACTTGAACTCGCCCGCAAGTTCTCTCGACGCGAAATTCTGCTCGGCCCTGCGAATGGACGGAGCGTGAATGTCCACGCCGGTCACCTTGCAGCCCGCCTCGGCGAAAACCGAGATGCCGCCGCCGATTCCGCACCCCACCTCCAAGACGCTGCATGTCTCCCCGAGCGTAATGTCGGAGTGCTCCTTGATGTAAGGTATGTAGTATTTGCGGCAGCATGCGGCCTGCTCCTGAAAATAAATATCGTGGTTGCGATGACGTTCCTGCATGGCGAATTGCGTTTTTTGCAAATGTAAAAGTATCTATTTTATTCCCATTATTCAAATCGCGGCCTATTTTTTAGCGCGGAAAAATGGAATATATTTGCAAAATAGAAATTTCTTCCATACTTTTTGTGCCGCAATCGCAAGATGCACCATGCTGTTGTAGCTCAGTGGTAGAGCACTTCCTTGGTAAGGAAGAGGTCACGAGTTCAATCCTCGTCAACAGCTCGAAAATGAGGTATTGCAAAATGAAGCCGTCTCTAACATCTTTGAGACGGCTTCTGTTTTGTTTGGCCCAGATCAGATGCCGCCGGATTCTTTTTCTTTGAATATGTCCCGCGACAGCTTTTTTTCTGTCTCGGACACTGCGCTCTCTGTGAAGCATTTGTGTGTGGATGCGGCCCGACGGCGGTTTTTGTTCTTTCGAATCTATTCGGTGGTAAAAAGCGGATGAAGTATAAATATTATTTATTACCTTTGCTCTCACGATAAGTCGAACTGCTATGACCATCATTCAATTGGAATACTTGCTGGCGGTAGCCAACTGCGGCAGTTTTTCGCAGGCGGCGGAGGTGTGTTTCGTGACGCAGCCGTCGCTCAGCATGCAGATAAAGAATCTCGAAGAGGAGTTGGGCGTCGTGCTGCTCGACCGCTCCAAAAAGCCTGTTATTCCTACCGAGGCAGGCGACGTGGTGTTGAGGAACGCCCGTGAGGCAATCAAGGCGTACAATTACGTCCGCGAGTCGGTCAATGAACTCAAAGGCGAGATTTCTGGGTCGCTGCGCATGGGCGTGATTCCGACCGTCGCGCCGTACCTCCTGCATAAGTTCATCCCGCAGTTCATCGCCAAATATCCCAAGGTGGAGCTTGAAATCAAGGAGATGGAGACGCTCGACATCTGCCGCGCACTGGAAAAGGACACGCTCGACGTGGCTATAATATCCAGCGGCACCACTCCCGAGGGAATCATGGAGTACGAACTGTTCAACGACCGTTTTTTCGCCTACGTGTCTCCGTCGTGCGATCTTTTCGAGCGCAGCAACGTCAGAATAGAGGACATAGACCCCCGCCAGCTCATACTCCTTTCGCAGGGACACTGTCTTCGGGATCAGGTGCTGGAACTGTGTCAGGGCCGTTACGCATCGCAGACCCGTTACAGATTCGAGAGCGGTTCGCTGGACACGCTGATGCGCATCGTGGACTGCACTTCCTGCATCACGGTCATTCCGGAGATGGCAGCCGAATTCGTGCCTCGCGAGCACAGGGAGCAGATAAAGACGCTGGCCAAAGGCGCCGCTTCGCGCAAAATCGCACTTGCCGTAAGGCGCACCTATGTAAAACACTCCATAATTTCGGCCTTGCGCGATGTGGTTCTGAGCGTGGCGCCCGCGGGAGCATGACCCGCAGCGAGAAAAAAATATTTTCATTGCGCGATGCCGATTAAGACGGTGCCGCGCAATTTTTTGCAGGATATTTGTTTATATTTCGTAACTTTGCTGCTTGTAACGGGAAATATATGGACAGACTATTAGAAACAATCGTAAAGGCAATACAGGAGAAAAAAGGTAAGAACATCGTTTCGCTCGACTTGCGGAAAACGGAAGGGGCCATATGCTCCTATTTCGTCGTGTGCAATGCCGATTCGACGACTCAGGTCGGCGCGATAGCGGCAGGGGTCGAGGAAAAGGTCCTTACGGAATTGAATCAGAACGTGTGGAGGGTCGATGGCACGGCGAATTCGCTGTGGATAGCCATGGATTATATCGACATCGTGGTGCATATTTTCCAGACCCCGCTCAGAGACTTCTATAAACTCGAACAGCTCTGGGCCGATGCTCCTGTGGTAAAATACGAAAGCGAAGAGTAAAGAATCTTATGGCGACGGAAAATAAAAATTCTAAGAACCGCGGGCGCAAACCCGCTCCTAAAATGTTCCGCTTGCAGAATCCGTTCATGTGGGGATGGGCGGTGATAGCCGCAATCATAATCGGCTATTCCTTTTTCGGCGGTGCACAGACTCCCCAGAAAACCGACTGGAATACCGTAGAGAACATGATTGTACGGGGAGAGGTCGCAAAAATCGAAGTCATCAACAAGGAGACGGCCGAAGTGTACCTTACCGATGCCGCCGTCGAGAAATACCGCAAAGAGCAGCAGTATCGCAATCTGCCCAGAGACGGCGTGCAGTTTACGTTCAATATCGGTTCTGTGGACACGTTCCGTCAGGATTTCGACAAGGCGCAAAGCCAGTACGGGCAGCAGATACCCTTGACTTACGACAACCGCCGCAACGTGTGGACCGACCTGCTCATTTCGATGCTGCCGTGGGTGCTCATCATCGGCGTTTGGATATTCGTGATGCGCAGCATGTCGTCCGGTGCAGGCGGCGCTGGGGCGTCCAACGGCGTGTTCAACGTCGGCAAGGCGAAGGCCCAGATGTTCGACAAGGACAGTTCCACCCGCGTGACATTCAAGGATGTTGCGGGTCTGGAAGAGGCCAAGGTGGAGATAATGGAGATTGTGGACTTTTTGCGCAATCCTCAAAAATACAGGGAATTGGGCGGCAAGATACCCAAAGGGGCGCTTCTGGTAGGCCCTCCCGGGACGGGTAAGACCCTGCTGGCTAAGGCCGTTGCGGGCGAGGCCAACGTGCCGTTCTTCTCGATAAGCGGTTCCGACTTTGTGGAGATGTTCGTGGGCGTGGGTGCTTCGCGTGTGCGCGACCTTTTCCGTCAGGCCAAGGAGAAAGCCCCCTGCATCGTGTTCATCGACGAGATAGACGCCATCGGCCGTGCGAGAGGCAAGAACGTCGGATTCTCCGGAAACGACGAACGGGAAAATACGCTCAACCAGCTGCTTACGGAAATGGACGGCTTCGGCACCAATGCCGGAGTGATTGTCCTCGCAGCGACCAACCGTGCCGACATTCTCGACAAGGCGCTTATGCGTGCGGGCCGTTTCGACCGTCAGATAGAGGTCGGGCTGCCCGACATCAAGGAGCGCGAAGCGATTTTCGCCGTGCACCTGAAAGGGTTGAAGACGGTTGCCGACCTCGACCGCGCCTTTCTGGCGAAACAGACGCCCGGATTCTCAGGTGCCGACATCGCCAACGTCTGCAACGAGGCGGCTCTCATCGCAGCCCGTAACGACAAGAAGACCATCGACAAGGAGGATTTTCTCAGTGCCATAGATAGGATAGTGGGCGGTCTGGAACGCAAGAACAAAATCATAACTCCGCAGGAGAAGCGCGTAATCGCTTTCCATGAAGCGGGGCATGCCACGGTAAGCTGGCTGTTGGAAGAGGCCAATCCTCTTATTAAGGTGACTATTATACCGCGCGGCAAGGCTCTCGGTGCTGCATGGTATCTGCCCGAGGAGCGGCAAATCACCACGCGCGAACAGCTCATGGACGAAATGGCCGCGACATTGGGCGGACGCGTTTCGGAGAAGATAAACTTCGGTCAGATTTCGACCGGAGCACTCAACGATTTGGAGCGCGTGACCAAACAGGCCTATGCCATGGTGGCCTATTACGGCATGAGCCCGCAGGTCGGCGACATGAGCTATTACGATTCGACGGGGCAGAGCGACATGGCTTTCTCCAAACCGTACAGTGATGCCACCGCACAGGAGATAGACGCCGAAGCCAAGGCACTCATAGAGCAGGCCTACAAAATGGCCGAAAAGGTGATACTCGAACACAGGGACGGCCTGACGGCTCTTGCCGAAAGGCTGCTCGAAAAGGAAGTCGTGTTCACGGAGGATTTGGTAGACATATTCGGCAAACGCAAAAAAGACATCCTGAACGAGCAGAAGCAGGCGCAAAACGATGCAGCGCCAGAACCCGCTCAGGCTTAAACGACAGAGAAAACGATGACTGACAAAACCCGTAACTTGATAATCAGAACCGCAAGCGGAGCGGTATTGCTGGCAGTAGTTCTGGCGGCCGTGTTAATCTCGCGCTGGGGATATGCGGCCCTTGTAGCCCTTATCGCCGTGGGAGGAGTGTCGGAGCTGCTCTCGATGGCGCAAAAGGCAGGCATTTCGCCGCAGAAATGGACTGCGGGAGCGTTGAGCCTGCTGCTTGTCGCCACGACGGTGCTCCTCAGCGAAGGTGTGACCCGTTCGCCGCGAGCCATTGCGCTGGGGCTGGTGCTTGCGGCCGTCGCGATAGTCCTCATCGGGGCATCGTTCATCATAGAGCTGTTCAGGAAAAGCGATACGCCCATTCAGAACCTCGCCGTAACGCATCTGGGTACGGTTTACGTGGCACTGCCGATGGCTCTCGCATACCTTATACCGATGGTCAGCGACGTTTCGGCTTCGGGATGGAATCCGAGCGCCGCATTGGCATACATATTCATCGTATGGGCCAACGACGTATTCGCCTATCTGACCGGCATCACTTTCGGCCGTCACAGGCTCTGTGAGAGACTGTCTCCCAAAAAGTCGTGGGAAGGATTCTTCGGCGGCATAATCGGCGCGGTGGCGACGGGCGCTCTTGCGGCTCTGTACATGAATGCCGACGTGACACTTTGGTGCGTCGTGGGTGCGGTAGCGGCCCTGAGCGGCGTGGGCGGCGATTTGGCCGAATCCATGTTCAAGCGTTCGGTAGGCATCAAGGATTCGGGACGCATACTGCCCGGACACGGCGGTTTCTTAGACCGGTTCGATGCGATGCTGCTCTCCGCTCCGTTAGTGTTTCTCATATTCGTAATATACGCATCGCTATAATACAACCGAAAATGAAGATAAACAAAGGAAGGGAAAACGATAATAACCGTCACGGCATCCGTGTGCGCGTTGGCCGGCATCATTGTATCGGCCGTTTTCGGCGGCTCCGCGGTGACCGCAGTAGTGTGGTGCGCGGCGGTTGCGGTAACGCTTTTCTGCATGGCGTTTTTCCGCGAACCGGCAAGAGAACCGTTGAGGGACGATAGTCTTGTGTTCTGTCCGTGCGACGGCAAGGTCGTGGTGTGCGAGGATGTCGAGGAGACGGAGTTTCTCGGCCGCAGGTGCATGCAGGTGTCCATATTCATGTCTCTGACCAACATACATGTAAACTGGTATCCGGTGAGCGGCAGAATCGAATATTTCAGACATCACAACGGCCGTTTCATGGTCGCATGGCACCCCAAATCGTCGGACGAGAACGAACATACCACCACCGCCATAAGCACGCCTCGCGGAACGATAGTGTTCCGTCAGGTGGCCGGACTGGTTGCACAGCGTATCGTGTCCTACGCCGTCGAAGGACAGACGGCAGAGCAGAATACCAAGTGCGGATTCATCAAGTTCGGCAGCCGCGTGGATTTGTTTCTTCCGCTGGATTGCGAGATACTCGTATCGCTGGGGCAGAAGGTTACCGGCTCGCAGACTCCGATTGCCAGACTGAAATAGGAATGCGCATGAACACGACGCCGAAATACATAATCGTAACGGCAGTGACGATAATATCGTTGCTGCTGTTGTGGTATTTCAGGGACATCGTGGCATACGTACTGATTGCGGCCGTGGTGGCCATAGTCGGGAAACCGGTGATGGACATGCTACTGCGCATCCATTTCAAAAAACGCAGAATGCCCCGCTGGGGAGCGGCACTGATTACCGAGACCCTGATATGGCTGATTTTCGCGGCATTGTTTTCCATTTTCATACCGTTGTTCGTCAGTAAGATAAACGAACTGTCGAATCTCAACGGGAATATGTTCCACGAGGCTTTCACCGGTCCGATAAAATCACTGGAAATCTGGTTGATAGACACTCTCGGGTTGAAGCCGGACTTTTCGCTGACCGATTCGATTCTCTCGGAGTTGAAGAGCCTGCTCAACATCGACATGATAAACTCGTTCATCTCGTCTTTCGTGACGATTGCCGGCAATATCGGCATTGCGCTGTTTTCCATTACGTTCATAGCGTTTTTTTCTTTCTCAAAGACGAGAACATGTTCTGCAATATTCTGGTGACGATATTCCCCGCGCAAGTACGAGGCCAACATCCGCAATGCCATGGATTCGGTCGGAACTCTTCTGATGCGCTACTTCACCGGCATAATCGCCGAATCGCTCATCCTCACGACATTCGTTTCCGTGGTCCTGCTCATTTTCGGCTCTGCGGCGCGCGAGGCTCTTTTCATCGGCATGTTCGTGGGGCTGCTCAACGTGATTCCTTACGTGGGGCCGCTCATCGCTTTCTGCGTCAGTATCATAATCGCCATGCTGTCGCCTATCGCCGGATTTACGTTTTTTCGGAACCATTTTTCGTGGTCGGCGCGACGGTCCCTGACAGCGCAGGCTCATAGACAACATGCTGTTGCAGCCGCTGCTCTATTCCAATCGCGTCAAAGGCGCATCCGTTGGAGATATTCATCGTCATTCTCGTTGCCGGCAATGTCGGCGGAGTGATAGGAATGCTGCTCGCCATTCCGTCCTACAACGTGATTAGAGTATTCGCAAAGGAGTTTTTCAACAAATTCAGGGTGGTGCAGAAGCTCACCGAAAAAATATAATGGCAGTCGTAAGAGGAACAGTCGTAGCGGGCAACAGGATAGGGCGTAGCATAGGATTCCCTACGGCCAACATATCGGTGCCGGAGGACCTCGACGTCGAGAACGGAGTTTATGCGGCGCGGGTCATGCTGTGCGGCCGCCGATACGGCGCACTGGCCAATCTGGGCTGCAAACCGACGGTTGCCGGCAGTTCGGGCCGCAACCTCGAAGTGCATATCCTGAATTTCGACGGGGACATTTACGGCCGGAGCATCGAGGTGGACCTCATCAGGAAGATACGCGACGAGAGACGATTCGGCTCGCTGCGGGAGCTTGCAAAGGCCATAGCACGCGACAAGATAGAAATTTCAAATATACTCGATATGTTCATAGACACTACATTACCCTACAAGGTTGCGGATATCTCACTGGCAGAGTGGGGCCGCAAGGAGATAGAAATCTCGGAACACGAAATGCCGGGTCTGATGGCTCTGCGCAAAAAATATTCCGGCACCAAGCCTCTGAGGGGCGCACGCATCATGGGTTCGCTGCATATGACTATTCAGACGGCCGTACTCATCGAGACCCTCGTCGAACTGGGTGCCGAGGTGCGCTGGTGCAGCTGCAACATCTTTTCGACGCAGGACCACGCCGCAGCGGCCATTGCAAAGGCCGGTGTGCCGGTGTTCGCATGGAAGGGGGAGACGCTGCCCGAATACTGGTGGTGCACCGCAATGGCTCTGTCGTTCCCGGGCGGCAAGGGACCGAACCTCATCGTAGACGACGGCGGAGATGCCACGCTGCTGATTCACAAAGGCTACCGCGCCGAACAGAATGCCGAAACACTCGACTATACGCCCTCTTCGTATGAGGAGTCGGTGATTATCGACACGCTGAAAAAAACTGCTCGCCGAGCAGCCGACCAAAAGTGGCATGATACGATTAGCGAACTCAAAGGCGTCTCGGGAGGAGACCACTACGGGCGTGCACCGCCTCTATCAGATGATGGAGCGCGGCGAACTGTTGATTCCCGCAATCAACGTGAACGACTCGGTGACCAAGAGCAAGTTCGACAATCTCTACGGCTGCCGCGAATCGCTGGCGGACGGTATCAAGCGGGCGACCGACGTGATGATTGCCGGCAAGGTGGTCGTGGTGTGCGGCTACGGCGACGTTGGCAAGGGTTGCGCCAAGAGCATGCGCTCCTACGGCGCTCGTGTGATAGTTACCGAAATCGACCCGATATGCGCCCTGCAAGCCGCAATGGAGGGATTCGAGGTCAAGACCGTCGAAGATTCTCTGGACGAAGGCAATATCTATGTCACCTGCACCGGCAACTGCGACATCATCACCCTCGAACACATGCAGCGCATGCGCGATCAGGCAATCGTCTGCAACATAGGCCACTTCGACAACGAGATACAGATGGACAGATTGGAGAAGTGCGAGGGCGTGAAGAGAACCGAAATCAAACCTCAGGTGGACAAATTCACGTTCCCCGACGGACATTCCATCTTCATTCTGGCCGAGGGCCGTCTGGTGAATCTGGGTTGCGCTACGGGGCACCCGTCGTTCGTGATGAGCAATTCGTTCACCAACCAGACGCTGGCTCAAATGGAGCTGTGGGAGAATCGCGGCAAGATGCAGGTCGGAGTGTACCGCCTGCCCAAACAGCTCGACGAGGAGGTTGCGCGACTGCATCTGGGCAACATAGGCGTGCGGCTTACGACGCTCACCAAAAAGCAGGCCGACTACATCGGCGTTGCGGTCGAAGGCCCATACAAGGCGGAGCACTACAAGTATTAGCAGATACTTTTCCCTATCGTAACGGCCTCGGAGAACTCTTCGGGGCCGTTCTTCGTTCGATGTTGCTGTCGTGAAACGCCCGTGCGTTCGTTCGAACCGAAAATCGGAATGCACTCGCAAGACAGGAACTGTCGGATAGGATAGGGCGGGCCGGTTGTAATTGTTAATTACATAATAAGAAACTCGTGGGCTACAAGCGCGTCGTTTCTACCTGCCGTCGGATTACAGGACCTTAAAGGCAATGTGTCTTCGGTACATATCCATGCCGGAATCTTTGAGAACGTCTGCTATATGGTCCATTCGCTGGTGCTGAGTAGCATCGGCATCATCACTGTGATTGTCTTCGGTCATGCACATGCTCCCCTGTCCGGTAACGGGAAAATATTCATTCCAATGGACAGGTATCTTATGAGTTTTCCCGTCGCCGCCTAATTTTGAGACATAGGTGATGCGGGGCTCTGAACGGTGGCCATGAGCGAAGACAGTGATAATGGTGGAGCCGTCCGGTGCCTGACGTTCCTCGGTTTTGAGTATGCTGCCTGTAACGCACTGGGGATGCTTGAAATGCTCTTGCCCACAGTAGTTGGCAAGGGCTTCATGTTCCCAAAAGGCGCTGCGGCGCTGCATGTCGCGGCCGTAAATATCCTGTTGCGACCTTATCTGCTGATACATGGGAATGCAGAGCAACGGCGCGAGGGCGAAATATATGGCACGGAAATATTTTGCGTTGATGTAATAGAAGTCGCTCTCGGCCATATCGTAGTCGAAGTTCTGATATTGGCGAGGGTTCATATCGAGGTCGAGAGATTGAATATGCTCCGGTATGATTGTATTGATCATTTGTTCTTTTATAAAATCAAAATCATCGCCGAAGCCGACTTTATCGTCTTTGAGCAGTTTGAGCATATTGGTCTGGGCAAGAGGCGTAAAGAGAAGCGCAAACTGCTGGTTGTTATTGCGATTATTGGTGTCGAATGCCACTTCGAACTCTTCGTTTGTCATCATGGCGAAATCGCTGCCGTCAAGGTCGCGTGCCTTGTTTTTTCAGTTTCCTTTTTATGCCGTTTGTACGACAACGAGCCCTCGCGGTCGGCAAGTTTTCTTATGCTGCGGCCGACTTCTAAAATTCGACTTTTCGAAAGCCTCTGCAAAGACTGGCATAAAAATGTATTGTAGAATCGCGTCGAGCCATGCCGCCCGAAGACGGACTGCATGAAAAGGTGCGCAAAGTGGGAAATCGGCCTATATTTAGCAGTATCGTAACACAGCTTTACGGACATTGACGTATATTTGCATCTCTGACAATCAAACATCTTACGATTCATGACCATAGTTTTGCTTTTAGTCGGTCTGGCGCTGATTCTTGCCGGTGCCAACTTCCTTACCTCGGGGGCTTCGTCGCTTGCCGTCAGGTTCCGCATCTCCGAATTCATAGTAGGCTTTACAATCGTGGCGATAGGTACTTCGATGCCGGAGACTCGTCGTGAGCGTCATGTCGGCCGTCGAGGGACATACAGACATCGCCGTCGGGAATATCGTCGGCAGCAACATATTCAACACGTTCGTGATTCTGGGAGTGTCGGCTCTCGTGATGCCGATTCCGTTTACGAACTCGAACGTGCGCAAGGACATCCCGTTCGGTGTGCTGGCGTCGGCTGTGATGTTTCTGATGTGCGCGGACAGGTGGCTCGACGGTACGGCCGACATGGTCTCCCGCAGCGACGGACTTGTGCTGCTCTGCCTGTTCGTATTGTATATGGTATACTCGGTTTATTCGGCACCCAGCGACGGCGAACCCGATTCGAAGATAGAGCGCATGCCCGTATGGAAAATCGTGCTGTATATTCTCGGAGGATTCGCTGCCCTGATTTTTCGGGGCGGACATGTTTTTAGACAGTTCGATTGCAATAGCTCGCAGTCTGAATGTCAGCGAGTCGGTAATCTCGATAACGCTCGTTGCCGCAGGAACCTCGGTCCCAGAGCTGGCGACGTCGGTGGTGGCTGCGGCCAAAGGACGCAGCGAACTGGCACTGGGCAATGTCGTCGGTTCGAATATCGCCAATATCTTCCTGATTGTAGGTCTGAGCGCAACGATTCGTCCTTTGAGCATGGGAGGCATAACGCAGTGGGATGTGCTTCTGATGCTTGTGGCGAACGTCATGTTGCTGCTGACGGCATTCACGTTCAAAAAATACAGACTCGACCGCTGGGAGGGCGTATGCTTCATCGCGGTTTATGTCGCCTATATGTTCTATCTGCTGTACAGATAGATGCGGCGAAAGTCGAGTGACGGGGTTGCGAACCGGCCCTTCGCGGCACACGATTTGTTATATCGAAGTTGTCCGGGGAGAGGATTTAAGGTAACTAATTCTTTTATCTTTGATATGAACTCGACGTATCTGTTTTGTTATATTTTCTGTTTGCACATCGTGGATACGGTCTCCCGTTAAAGAGGCCGTGCCACCTCTCTCCGGACATTTTTCAGACGATTATCCTCGAAAGTTTCTTGGATATGGCCATGCGCTCGCGATTCAGGGCGACGATTCTCTTGGCCGTCTGGGCCTTCTGTTCGTCGGTCGTCTCGGGCTTGCCGATGGAGTCTTTCAGTTCGGTGATGAGCGAGTCTATGATTTTTGACTTGTAAAGCAGTACGGCTCTGGGAATGGCCTCGGAGAGAAGTTCCGATTCGCTCTCCACGGCGATGTCGTGCCGCTGCCATATCTTGCTTGGCGTGTAGTTCTCGTCCCACAGCAAATCCGCCGATACGTTGCAGACCTCGGCGTCGGGGTTGTTCGTAAAATGATGCGGAGCAATCTGCTCGCCGGGGCCGCACTGTTCCAGAAGACGGCAATACGTTTCGTAGATTGTGCGGTACGTCGGGTTGCGGAAACTGCCCCCGAGCGTTTGCAGTCTCGTCGATTATGGTGCGTGCGACGTTCAGCTCCACCGTGTTGCGGCCGTCCTTGAACCGGAAATTCTGCTGCCCGTATTTGAGCAGATATTTGGTCAGGCTCCTTTTTCGAGTTCTTCGGCTGTGCTGCCGGCCGTAAGGTCGCTGGGATATTCGACCGCAGCGGGAACGCTCTGCCGTGCACTCTGTTTGCGGATGAACTCTGCCGCCTCGCTGTCGCCCTGAACGGAGATGCGCTTGCGTGCCACCTCGCCCATGAGCACCTGCTCGTCGATGTCCATGATGCGAGCGCACTCCTTTATATACATCGAACGGGGTATGGCGTCGGGAATCTCGGCAATGGACTGCACCATGTCGGTTATCACCGCGGCGCGTTTTATCACGTCTCCGCCGCATTCGCGCATGAGCGGTTTGGACTTGAAGGTGATGAAATCCTCCTCGTTGGCCCTTATGTAGTCCTGCACCTGCTCTGCCGTGTGGGATTTGGCGAAAGAGTCGGGGTCTTCGTCTTTGGGCAGCAGCACCACCCGCACGTTCATGCCCTCGCGAAGAATCATGTCTATACCGCGCAGGGCGGCCTTTATTCCTGCCGAGTCTCCGTCGTATATGACGGTGATGTTGTCCGTGAAACGTTTGAGCAGCTTGACCTGTTCGGTTGTGAGCGACGTACCCGAAGATGCCACCACGTTTTCCACTCCGGCCTGATGCATCGAGATTACGTCCGTGTACCCCTCGACCAGAATGGCGCATTGAAGCTGCGATATGGCTTTCTTGGCGAAGAATATCCCGTAAAGGGTCATCTTCTTGGAATATATCTCGCTCTCGGGCGAATTCTGGTACTTGGCGACGACCTTGTCCGTGCGCAGCGTGCGGCCGCCGAATGCGAGCACCCGTCCGCTAATCGTATGTATGGGGAACATCACCCGCTCGGAAAAGCGGTCGAAAAGCGTTCCGTCGTCGCGTTTTATGGACAGTCCGGTGGAGGTTAAAAAAATTCTTCCTTGTAACCCGCTGCGAGTGCCGCTTTCGTGAAAACTCCGCCGCGCGGACAGTACCCCAGACCGAATTTCTCGATAGTCGCATCGGTAAAAGCCTCTTTCGTGAAAAATAGCTGAGACCCACGCTTTTGCCTTCCGGCGAGCGCAGCGCTTCCTTGAAATAGTCCGCCGCGAAGGCTGTTGAGCACCATCATGCTCTCGCGGTCGTCGTTCTTCCGGATTTCCTCGGCCGAAAGCTCTTTTTCGCGGACTTCTATATTGTATTTTTTTGCAACCGTTTTTCAGAGCCTCGACGTAGTTCATGCCCTCGTGCTCCATTACGAACGTGACGGCATTGCCGCCCTTGCCGCATCCGAAGCATTTGAAAAGCCCCTTTGCGGGAGACACTATGAACGAGGGGGTCTTTTCGTTGTGAAACGGGCAGCACGCCTGATAGTTGGCTCCTTTCTTGCGCAGGGAGACATAGTCGCTTATCACGTCTACGATGTCGGCGGCAGCGTAAATTCGGTCTATGGTGGCTTGATCTATCATCGTACAGGCGGGTGCAAAATCATTCGTCGGATAGGCCGGAATACAATAATTGCATTATCGTATTAGTTTTTTAACCGATTATGCGTATATTTGCAAAAAGTTAAAAACCGAAAAAAGCGGCCCTTGAAATTCAATTGGTAGTCCCGACGGGAATCGAACCCATATCGTATGAACCGGAATCATATATTCTATCCATTGAACTACGGGACCAAACGAAATTTACGGGTACAAATTTGCGACAAATTTTTATTAAAAAAACTAATCAATTCATATGCAGGACGATTGGGTAAGACTCGAAAAAAAGTAATCAAGTGGACCGGTTTGTCGGTGAACTCGTTCGCCCGCGCCGTGGGCCTGAACAGAGCCGAAAATCTCTATCAAATCAAAAAGGGAAATAACGGCATCAGCCGCGATTTGGCTTTCCTCATCTCGGCCAAATACCCGCAAATCAGCAAGGGATGGATTCTGACGGGCGAGGGCAACATGTTTACGAGCGACTCGATGCACGTTTCGTCGATACCGTACTACGATATGGACGTGATGAAACTCGTCCGCAATCCGGAGGAGTACCAGACCAAGAAATTCATGTCGGTGCCGATGTTCGAGGATGCGGATTTCGCGGCCGTCTATTACGGCGAGGGCATGCCGTCCGATATTCCGTCCGGCTCCACCGTGGTGCTCAAACGCGAGACCGCCGAGACAATCGTTCCGGGCAGGGCCTATGTCGTTGTGGGCGACAAACTCTCGCTGCTCCGCTACGTGCGCCGCGACGAGGGCAGTTCGCGTCTGCGTCTGGTGGCTCAGGACCGAAGCATGTACGACGATGTCTGCATGGATGAGACGCAAATCAAAGATTTATACGTGGTGCGTGGTGTCATAATAACGAAAACTGCTTAAATTTGCCTTTGCTAAACAATAAAGTAAAGGCGATATGTTTTCAGGAATCGTAGAGGCGACCGCAGTGGTGGTCGCCGTGAGAGAAGAGCAGAATAACAAACATTTCACACTGCGGGCCCCTTTTGTGCGGGAGCTTAAAATAGATCAGAGCATATCCCATAACGGGGTGTGCCTTACGGTTGTGGATATAAAGGACGACACCTACACGGTTACGGCCATGCACGAGACCCTAATCAAAAGCAACCTTTCGAAGTGGAAAGTCGGCGACGAGATAAACGTCGAGCGAAGCATGAAGCCGGATGCTCTGCTGGACGGCCATATCGTTCAGGGTCATGTGGATCAGACGGCCGTATGCAGCGCCGTAGAGGATGCCGGCGGCAGTTGGTATTTCACGTTCCGCTACACTCCGACCGGCGACAATGTAACGGTAGAGAAAGGTTCGGTGGCGGTGAACGGCGTGAGCCTTACCGTGGTGGATTCCCGCGAAGGGGAGTTTCGGGTGGCGATAATCCCCTATACTTACGAGCACACCAATTTCCACAACATCGCGGTTGGAACCGATGTCAATATCGAATTCGACATCGTGGGCAAGTATATCGCCCGTCTGATGAAAAACTACATGTCGAAATAGGCGGCAAGGCGTTTTTTTGTAAAGCGGTATGAGGATACGCTCCATAGAGCATGCGTCGCTTCTGATTGCTTCCATCGTTACGGCATTCGTAATCGTATGCGGGAGCATTCTGGTGGCTATTTACGGTTTTGCATGGTGGGGGCTGCTCATAATATGTTTCGCCGAACTGATTATCTCGTTCGTCATCTCGCGCTGGATATTCAAGAAGTTCGTCATCTATCAAATCAAGCCGATTTTCCAGATTGTGTTTTCGCGCACCATCAAGACGCGCGAGTTGGAGGACAGCCTGCTCAAACAGCACAACATTCTGGCGGTCGTGCGCAGCGAAGCTCAGCGTATGGGCCGAATATAACCAGATGGAGATAGAGCGGCTGAAAGAAATAGAGAAGTACAGGCGCGATTTTCTGGGCAACGTGGCCCATGAAATGAAAACCCCCATTTTCAATATACAGGGATATATCGCCACGCTGCTCGGCGGCGGTCTCGAAGACCCCGAAATCAATCGCAAGTATCTGGAAAGAAGCGAGTACAGTATCGACCGGCTGATAAATATCGTGACCGATTTGGACGAAATCTCGCGTCTGGAATCGAGCGTTCACAAACTCAAAATCGAGCAGTTCGATGTGGCCGCCCTCACGCGCGAGATTATCGAGGAACTCGAAATGGAGGCCGGAAAGAAAAACATCCGGATGTACATCGCCTCGGCCGCGCATCCGGTGATGGTCCATGCCGACCGATATTATATAGAACGGGTTTTTGATGAACTTGATTATAAATGCGATACATTACGGCCGGCAGAACGGGTTCGTGAAAATCTCGTTCATAGACATGCTCGACAAGGTCATAGTCGAAGTGTCCGACAACGGCATGGGCATAGCCAAGGACGATATTCCGCGCGTGTTCGAACGGTTTTTCAGGGCCGACAAAAGCCGCTCGCGCGAAAACGGAGGTACGGGGCTCGGCCTTTCGATTGTGAAGCACGTAATCGAAGCGCACCGCGAAAACATCACCGTGCGCAGTGCCGTGGGACGCGGCTCGACGTTCTCGTTTACGCTAAGCAAGTAGGGGCCGGCCTTGAAATAGTTGTCCGGTGAAAATTCAACGGCACAGCTCGAAAATCTCGTGCCGGTCGAAATCCGCCCAGTAGCGCAGAGCCAGAGAACGTATGTACTGCCAGTACGGCTGTGTCGAATCGCCGTACATTTCCTTTCCCCGCCGAACGTCCTCGCGTATGCGCTCGGCATACTCGGGTTTGAGAACGAGGCGTATGCTTCTGCCTTTGAAACTGAACTCGGCTTCCGCACGCGGATGCCCGACAGGGACGGCCGTAATCAGCCCGTGTCCCATAGTGCCGCCGGTGGCTACCTGCAATCCGTCGTTCATGCAGCTGACGGGCGGCGTGCTGCCGGCGAAAGAGACGACCGCAATGTCGTCCACCCCTATATTGAAATATTCGCGGGCGCGAATGCCCATTTTCACCCCGATTGTCGCATAGATGCCCAGATGACCGTGCAGTTCGTTGGTGAGCACCGCGGCTCGCCATTCGCTCGGGCCCCAATGCGCTATGGCCGAGTCGATGATAGGTGCGACATCATCTGCATAGAGCGCCTTCGAGGTCGGAAAGCCGAAAAATACACGGCTCTCGCTGTCCGGCTTTCCGCGCAGTATCGCTAATGCGGCTTTTTGTAGCTCGGAGGCGGATACGGAAGGTTTCGGGCAGCATATCTTCATCGTTTCGCTTACGGCCCGCGTGTCGAACAAGCTCGGGCCGGTACAGGTAGAGCGCTACGAGCTCGTCCCATATTTTCAAATGATTGGCCTCGATTAGGCGGTTCAGCGGAGCACTGCGGTGCGTACCGGCTATCTTCGCGGCGTAGGGCGTTCCGACGGCCTCTATCGAGTCTATCCATTCGAATGTCACCACGGTGGGGCGTGCCGGATTTTTCCGACACGACGCAGACGGGGATTCCGCTCTCCAAGACGAAGCGTGCCGAAACTGTGTCAGTCATGTAATTTACACCCGAGAAGGGCCCGTCGGCGCTGCCGTACCATACCACCCGTTCGATACCGCTCTTCAAGTCGGGATTCTTTCGCATGGCGTCGTAAATATTGGTGAGCGGCCCGAGAGCTACGAATATCACCTTCTCCTCTTCCTCTTTTACCGCTCGTGCGATAAGGTCGTCGGCCGCAGCGGATTCGACGGCCGGCGTATCGGCCCAAACTGTCTGCGCGGCATGTCGTCTCCATATCGGAGCAGGGGCATCGACGGCTCTGCCGCATCCTGTCGGTATCCCTTCGTGGTAGAATTCTGCCGTCAGAGCGGAGACCCTGCGTGCTGCGTCCGAGGGGGTCAGTGCGCCTTCGGATGCCGTTACGGCGAGTACCTCGGCTTCGCGGTTTCCGAGGAGCATGCACAGCGTCCGCAGGTCGTCCGGCGCACCGTCAGTGTCTATAATGATATGGAATCGCGCTTTGCCGGAGTGGGCCGTGGCGTTGAACGCGGCGAACAAAACCAGCAGAGAGAACAGAACCGAGCGTTTTGTCATAATCGTTTCCTCTTAAAAAGTTATATCTATGCCTCCCATAGCCGTCGCCTTGGGCATCGGATAACCGGCATTTATCTCATAGCGCTGCGCCAGCAGATTTTCGCCGCGTGCATATATTTTCAGCCATTTCGACACCCGAAAACTCCCGTCGGCGCTCCATAGCACGAAACTTTCCCTGCTCACAGGATCTACCCGCGTGTACAGGCCGTGAACGTACTGCACTCCGGTCGAGAAGCTCCACCTTTTACAGGAAAAATCCACTTCTGCGTACGAGCTTTGTGTTCGGGCGCCGCGACGACCGGATATTTCATATGCAGATAGCTGTAATTGGCCGTCACCGACCAGGCTGCGGCCTATTGCGCAGCTCAGTTCCGCCTCGGCGCCGCAATTCTTGATTTTTACCCGTGTTTATATACTTCGGACGCCCGTTCACCGGCACGCGCATTATTATGTCCTGCCCGTCGATGTAGAACACGTTCACGCCATAAGATAGAGCTCCTCCCAGAAGCCTCTGTGAAAAAGACAGCTCGTAGTTCATCAGTCTCTCCGGCCTCAGTTCGGAGTTCTGCGGCTGAAACATGTACATTTCGCGTATCGTGGGAAATCTGAATCCTTTTCCGACCGTTGCTTTCAGTTCCGCGCTCTTGGAAAGGTGGAATGCTATTCCCGCCTGCGGTATCCACTCCGTGCCCACGTGCGAATGGCGGTCGAGCCTGATTCCGGCATTGAGCGTCAGCCAATGACTTACGGACTGGCGGAAATCCAAGTAGCCGGCTATCTCGTGCATCGTCTTGTCCGCCGTGGTCGCATCGTGTCCGTCATTGTAGCGGTTCCATGCCTTGCCTCCGAAATACTGGTAATCGACTCCTGCCGTCAGACGGTTGCCTCGGAACATGCGCACGCTCTGATACCACGAAACGCCCATCATCTTGTCTTTCGAGTTGAACATGTAGTCGGGCGGCGGCTCACCCTCCGAATGCCCGTCGTCGATTTTATGCCGGCCCCAGTTGTAGAAAAAAACTCAAAGGCTCCCGAAGTTTTCTCGTATTCGTTGCGCACGGCTGCCGATGGCGCTCCGCGCGTGATTCGCGAATCGTTGTCCAGAACCGGTGCCTGAACGCTCCCCGGGTTGGAGGCGTTGAAGTGCGTCAGGTTTACATCCGCCTCGATGTCCCAGTGCCTGCTTGCGCTGTATCCTATCTTGACATAACCTCCGTACTGCTCGAATCCCATATTTTTGCGATGTCCGTCGCTGCGGTTGTACGAACCTGTTATCACGCTCGTAAAACGTCCGGCCTTTATGCGGTTGGACACTTCGCTTTGCAGCGTGTTGTACGAACCGTAGCCTGCGTTTACGTTGGTCCTAACGCCGTCCTCCCGCATCTTGCGAGTGACGATGTTGATTACGCCACCCATGGCCTTCGAACCGTACAGCACCGATGCAGGTCCGCGCACGACCTCAACCTTGTCCGCAATCATCGACTGATACGCATCGGCGATAGGATGCCCCATAAGTCCCATGTACTGCGGATGCCCGTCGATTAAAACCAGCATGGCCGTCGTCGGAGAACCCTGCGTCCCGTTTCCGACGCCGCGCATCGTCATCCCTCCGGATGCACCGGCCGAAACTCCGTACCCCATGATTCCGCGCGAGGTCGTGAACAGCCCCGGCACGTGCCGAGTGATTGTCGGCAGCAGCGAGGGCTGATATTCGTTCTCTATTTCGCGGCGGTCCACTACGGATACAGTCATCGGCAGAAGCCGGGCATCTGTCCCGTAGCGAGTGCCGGTTCCCACTATCTTTTCAACCTCATGCACTGTCTCTTCGCCGCGAACCGTATCCGCCGTCTGGGCACTCGCCGCCCCGAATGAAAACCGTACAGCCAACCGCAGCGACGATTGTTCCTATTCTCATTCCGCTTTTTTTGTGATAAAACAAATAAATTCTTAAATCTTAATAAGATATGAGCCTCTTTCGCATATGCCAGCAAATTCGTTACAGCAATCTTCCGAAACCGGTCTCGTTTCTCGAATGATATGCGATGATTCATTCGTTCTTATATAACGATCAAGCGAGAGAAAAAGCGGCCAAATAAAAAGAGAAGATTCAACCTCCTCTTTTTGCAATGAATTTTGTTACCTTTGTTTTGACTATACAATCATACAAATGACGACTTTCATAGACATACTGAATAAATTCCGCAAGGAATCTTTTTTCGCAGAGAGACAAAGGATTCCGTTTTTGAACGCCTGATGCAGGCTTATCTGCGAACCACCACACTATACGAAAGCCTTTTTGAAAATGTATGGCTGTGGTTGGAGTTCCCGTATCACAACCAATTCGGAGGCAAAGATGTCGGCATCGACCTTGTAGCCCGAACATTAACAGATGACTATTGGGCAATTCAATGCAAGTGCTACGACAATGATTCGCGTATTGACAAACCCGATGTAGATTCTTTCCTTGCCACGTCGGGCAAAACTTTTGAAGTCGATGGTCGCAAAGTCGGTTTTTCGCAACGACTGTGGATTTCGACAACCAATAATTGGGGTTCTACTGCGGAATTGACCATCAAGAACCAAACACCGCCTGTTACCCGCCTTAACCTAATCGACCTCGAAGCAGATGATGTGGATTGGAAACTGCTTGAACAGGGCTTGTTCGGCAAGGCATCGCGCTCGAAGCCATTTGATATTAAGGAGCATCAGCAAAAAGCTATTGACAAGACGCACGAGTATCTGAAAACTCACGAGCGCGGCAAGTTGATTATGGCGTGTGGCACGGGCAAGACATTCACTTCTCTCAAAATAGCCGAGAACGAAACGGGCAACAAGGGGCTTGTACTCTTTATGGTTCCGTCAATCGCTTTGCTCGGTCAGACCCTGCGTTCTTGGTCGCAACAGGCAACGGTGCCAATCAATGCTGTATGTATCTGCTCCGATGCTATGGTCTCCAAGCAGGAGGAGAAGAACGACGAGAATATAGTCAGCACCATAGACCTTGCCCTGCCTGCATCGACCGACATAAAGAACATTGCCGATCAGTTGGAGGCAATTCATCGTGCACACCGCGAGGGCATGACGGTGGTATTTTCCACCTACCAATCCATCGAGGTCATATCCAAAGCACAAAAGGAGGTTTTGCACCGCACGAACGATACATTCGGCGTATTCGACCTGATTATATGCGATGAGGCTCACCGCACAACGGGCGTAACGTTGAAAGACGAGAAAGAGAGTACATTTGTCAAGGTGCATCGCAACGATTTCATTCAGGCGAAGCATCGCATCTATATGACTGCTACTCCACGCCTTTATACCGATGAGACCAAGCGCAAGGCAGAGGAGAATTCGGCGGTGCTCTGTTCGATGGACGACAAGGCGATGTATGGCGATGAAATTTACCGTATAGGCTTCGGCGAGGCTGTCGAGAAGAATCTGCTTACCGATTACAAGGTTCTCATATTGGCTGTCGGCGAAAAGGACATAACGCCGACCCTGCAAAAAGCCATAACTCAAAAACGATGGCGTAATCAATGCCGATGATGCCTCCAAATTCATAGGTGTCATCAACGCCCTGTCCAAAAAAAGATGCTCGGCGATGATGAGGGACTGATTAAAAAAATGCCGATCCGCTGCCTATGCGCCGTGCTGTGGCATTCTGTTCATCTATAAAATCCTCGAAGGCGGTGGCGCAGGTGTTTACCGAGTGTAAAGACCTCTATATGGAGGATATTCTCGAAACGGAAAAGTCCACCATGGTCGATGTGGTTGCCCACCATGTGGACGGGACGATGTCGGCTACCAGTCGCGATAAGGAATTGATGTGGCTCAAAGGTCAGACCGACAATGATATGGAGTGCCGTATGCTGACCAATGCCCGTTGTTTGAGCGAGGGTGTCGATGTGCCGTCGTTGGACGCTGTGGTGTTCGTGTCGCCCAAGAACTCGCAGGTCGATGTTGTGCAGTCGGTAGGTCGAGTTATGCGCCGCAGCGAGGGCAAGAAGTATGGCTACATAATTATACCCGTCGTTGTGCCGTCCGATGCCGAGGGCGAAGTAATTTTGGAGAAGCACCCCAATTTCAAGGTTGTGTGGACGGTCCTTAACGCATTGCGTGCGCATGACGACCGTTTCAATGCCGAAATCAACAAAATCGAACTCTCCAAGCGCAAACCGAAAAACATTCTCTTCGGCGGTGTGGGCGTAGGTCGCAAGGATAGCGACGACGGTACCAAATCGTCCGGTGACAGCAAGCCCGATACCGACAGTGCAGCGGCGGCTATGGCGCGGCAACTCCAAATGTCGTTCAACGACCTGCAAAACGTATTCTATGCCAAGATGGTGCAGAAAGTAGGCACCAAACGCTATTGGGAACAATGGGCGCGGGACATTGCACAGATTGCCGAAGAGCATATCGAGCGTATCAAGAATCTCATAGCCGATGACGGCAAGCATCGCCGAGCCTTCGATTCGCTTATGCGCGGTCTGCGCCGCAACATCAATCCCGGACTTTCGGAGCAGGATGTTATCGAGATGCTCTCGCAGCATATCATAACCCGTCCCGTGTTCGAGGCTCTGTTCGAGAACTACGAATTTGCGCAGAGTAATCCGGTGTCGAAGTCGATGCAGCGTATGCTCGACCTGCTGGACGATGAGGTTAAAACCGAGGAGGAGCACGAAAAACTCCAAAAGTTCTACGACTATGTCCGTACCACGGTGGGCAAAATCAGCGATGCCGAAGGACGACAACGCATAATAGTCGAATTGTACGACAAATTCTTCAAAACCGCATCACCCAAGACCGTCGAGAAGCTGGGCATCGTCTATACTCCTGTCGAAGTGGTAGATTTTATCATCAACTCGGTCGGCTATATTCTGAAAAAGGAGTTCGGACGCTCGCTTTCGGACGAGAATGTCCATATCCTCGACCCGTTTACGGGCACGGGTACATTCATTACGCGCCTGCTGCAAAGCGGACAAATCTCGCGTGCGGCATTGGAACGCAAGTATGGCAAGGAGATACATGCCAACGAGATTGTGCTGATGGCATACTACATCGCCTCAATCAACATCGAGAATGTATTCCACGACCTGATTGGCCCTGATGCGAAATACAAGCCTTTCGACGGTATCTGCCTCACCGATACATTCCAATTGGGTGAAGACTTGGAGCATGATAACGAAAGCCGCGCTGCACTGGAAGAAATCTTTCCGGCTAACTCGCAACGGGTCAAAAGACAGCGCAAAAAGCGCATTACCGTCATTGTCGGCAACCCTCCATATTCCGTGGGCCAAAAGTCGGCCAATGACAATGCGCAAAACCGAAAATACCCGACGCTCGACAAACACCTCGGAGATACCTATGCGAAGGGAACTGATGCGAATAACAAAAACTCGCTTTACGACAGCTATATCAAGGCTTTTTCGTTGGGCTTCCGACCGAATAGACCCTGAAAACGGCGGTGTTATTGGTTTTGTCACCAACGGCAACTGGCTCGATGGCAATGCGCAGAATGGCATGCGTAAATGCCTCGAACGCGAATTTTCGTCCATCTATGTATTTAATTTGAGAGGCAACTGTCGAACAAGCGGGGAAATCCGTCGCAAGGAAGGCGATGGCGTTTTCGGACTTGGCTCCCGAACTCCGATTGCCATAACCATATTGGTCAAGAAACCGAAGGCTGCGGACATAAAGGCGCACATTTTCTATCATGACATCGGCGACTATCTTTCGCGTGAGGATAAGTTGAATATTATTCGCAATATGGGCAATATCGGCAATCCGCAGATGCAATGGACGCATATTGAACCGAACAAACACGGCGATTGGCTCAACAAACGAAGCGAGTTGTTCAACTTGTTTACACCTCTTGGTAATAAGGACGACAAGAAGGATAAAAAGACTTTCTTTGTGCCGTACTATTCCAATGGTCTGAAAACGCAACGCGATTCGTGGTGCTATAATAGTTCATTGGCTGTTGTGAAAGAGAAGGCTGTCGAGCAAATTGATTTTTATAATGAACAATGCCGACTGCTATCACAAGGTGAGATTGCAGAGGTGGATTATTCCACTGCAAGGATAAGTTGGACTCGTGCGGTATTGGCAGATGCGCATAAATGCAGATTATATAATGTTAAGAGTCTGCCAGTATGTAGAATCGATATATAGACCATTCTTTAAGCAACATCTATTGTTTTTATAAACCGCTTAATGAAATGGTTTATCAAATCCCGAAACTCTTCCCGACACCTCAACACAAGAATTTGGTGATTTGTGTGTCGGGCATAGGCGCAAGCAAAGATTTCTCCGCATTGATGACGGATTTAATTCCATGTTTGGATATGGTTGAAAAATCCCAGTGTTTCCCGCTCTATTGGTACGACGACAGCACATCGGATATTGCCGACCTCTTTACGCAAGGGGTAAGGGATGACAAGGCCGATATGGACAGGTGGGTGCGGCGCGACGGAGTGACTGATTGGATACTCTCGACTGCTCGCAAGCAATACGGTTCGAAGGTTACGAAGGAGGATATATTCTACTATGTCTACGGTATTCTGCACTCTCCCGACTACCGTGCGGCATTTTCGGCAGATCTCAAAAAGTCGTTGCCTCGCCTGCCGTTGGTTGAGGCTGCCGATGACTTTTGGACATTCAGTAAAGCCGGTCGCGATCTTGCCTCGCTTCATTTGAATTACGAAACGGTCGAGCCTTATGCAGGGTGCCGTATCGTCTTCTCTCCGCTGACCGACCGCGGCGGCAGCATGAACTATCGTGTCGAGAAGATGCGTTTCGGCAAGAAGGACAGCAAGATGGCGGACAAGGGCGTGATATATTACAACTCGGGCATAACTATCGAGAACATACCGCCCGAAGCATACGACTATGTGGTGAACGGCAAGTCGGCAATCGAATGGATTATGGAACGCTACGCCGTAACGACCAACAAGGACAGCGGCATAATGAACGATACGAACGATTGGGCAGCGGAACATGACGACGAGAAATACATTTTCAACCTGCTGCTGCGCATCATCACCGTCTCTCTCGAAACGATGAAGATTGTTCGCTCGCTCCCCGAACTGAAATTAGAAGAGTAAAATTTGGAGTGGCGGTATATGGCAGTGTCGCCACTTTTTGCCGTCTTCCTTTGCTTGGAATTGATACGACAAATCCGTTATGCAAAGAAAAATATAGAATTACGAAACTGGCTTCGCATCAAGTTCCACGAAGTAAAGCAAACCGATTCGGCAATGGCGGATAGTGTATTTTTCGAATAGGAGAATTATAATCTGTAAAAATAGAGGCAGAGCCTTTTGGCCCTGCCTTTTTCAATGCTGCCGAACGCTGTTTGGGCGTCTGGCCGGTCGGGTGTTTTTCTTGTGTCGATGCAAAATGAGCGGTGCAAGACGGATTCTGAAACGACATACGGCAGCCGATTTGCATCCGGCTGCCGTATGAACGGTATTTTAGAGAATTTTCTTTCCGTCCTTAAATGCCTTTCCGACAATGTCGCCGAGTACGCGATAGGAACCGGAGGATGAATCGTATGAAATGGGGCGCAGTTTGCCTAAATCCACCTTGCCCTGCGCATCCAAGACTGACTCGTCCGCCAGCATATTGACGACTTCTCCCACGACGTGCATTTCGCCCAATGCTTCCTGCATTTCAATGACCTTGCATTCAAGTGTCAAAGGATATTCGTCGATAACAGGAGCATTCACGAATTCACTTTGCGAGACGTGTACTCCGGCTTTCTCGATTTTGTTTTCCCTGCGTCCCGACACGAGACCGAAATAGTCTGACATTACCAGCGTATCGACGGTGGCAATGCTTAACGTGAATGCCTTTGTGTGTTTGAGGTTTTCGGTGGTCTTGTGGTTTAGCGAGAGATTCAATGCGACATGATGATAGCCGCACTGACCGCCCCATGCTACATTCATAGCGTTGGGCGTACCTTGTTCGTCATAAGTCGCCACAATCAGCACGGGCAGCGGAGCGACTGTTGGGGTATTTCCTAAATTCTTTTTCATCGCATTACCTCCATCCCATGAACATTCTCGTCGTTTCGGCATCGTGATGGTCGAAGAAAAGGCTTCGGCCTGTGTCAAGCGTGGCAATGGCGGCCATATCCTCGTCCGAGAGCGAAAAGTCGAAAATGTCGATATTCTGCCGCATCCGCTCTATGTGAGTCGATTTGGGGATGATGATGACGCCGCGCTGGATGAGCCAGCGCAGAGCGACTTGCGCCACGCTTTTGTCGTATTTGTGGCCGATTTCTGCAAGAACCGGGTTTGTGAAGAAGCCGTTACGCCCTTCGGCCAACGGTCCCCACGACATGATGTGCGTGCCGAACTCCTCCATGATTTTTTGCGGTTCGATTTGCTGGTCGAGCACGTGCGTCTCTACCTGATTGACAGCCGGAACTATATCCATATTGCTGGCAATATCGATGAAAGTGGTCGGGATAGAAATTCGAGACGCCGATGGTGCGGAGTTTTCCTTCCTTGTACGCTTCTTCCAACGCGCGGTATGCCCCGTAGCGGTCGCAGAAAGGCTGGTGGAGGAGCATCAGGTCGATGTAGTCGGTCTGCAACTTGCGCAGGCTCTCGTCGATAGAGGCTTTGGCTTTCTCGTAGCCATAGTTGGAAATCCACACTTTCGACACGAGAAAAAGTTCCTTACGGTCGATACCGCTCTTGCGGACGGCATTGCCCACACCCTCCTCGTTATGATAAGCCTGTGCGGTGTCAATCATTCGATAGCCTACGCTGAGGGCATCGCTTACGCAACGCTCGCACTCGGCGGGCGATACCTGATAGACGCCGTAGCCCATTTGGGGCATCTCGACGCCGTTGTTCAATTTTACCGGTTTCATTGCTTTATCCATTTTTGATCTCTTCCGGTTTGGCAGGCAGGCGAAGTCCCTTTCTGATTTTTCAAAGCCGGGTAGCCCTTCTTCAATGTGGCATCGGCTTCCGACATCGGACTTTCGTAAGAGGTGCAGAAAGGAAGTATGACCTTGCCTTTCAGTTGCTCGCCATACTTGTCAAGGAAAGTACGGATAACAGCCGGCTCTTCGTGCCACCAGATAGGAAAACCTATAAACACGGTATCCACTTTTGCGAAATCAATCTCGACAGGTTCGATAGCCGGTCGAAGCGATTGGTTGAGGTGCTCCTGCGTACAGCGGGACTGTTCGTTTGTCCAATCGACATCTTTCGAGGAATAGGGTTGTTCGGGCAGAAGCCTTATCGTTTGGGCACCCGTCACTTCGGCAATCTGCTTGGCTGCAAGTTCGGTATTGCCTGAATGCGTGAAATATACTATTACCGATTCCATATTATTATTTGTTTGTGCTTGTATCATACCGCTGCACGACATGGCCATAACCGCAGCCATTGCAAAGATATATTTAAGTATGCGCATAACTATTTATATTGTTACTCAATTATTCCAATCTCTTTGAGCCATGAGGCAATGTTCTGTTCATTGATTCGTCCGCTCGTCAGTCCTTCGCCGGTCAGATGCGCGGCATCGGGCGTAAGCTCCACGATGCGTGCCAGAGTTTCGTCACGGTATGTCGAAGCATAGGTGCAGAACGGAACGACTGTCTTGCCTTCGAAATCGTAGCTTTCCGCAAAGGTACAAATAATCATCGGAGTTGTCCACCACCATACGGGACAGCCGATGAAAACCGTATCGTAGTCCGCCCAGTTTTCCACCTCATCGGCGATGGCGGGACGGGCGTTGCTGTTTTTCTCTTCGAGTGCGCCCTCGGTACAGGGAGTATATTCCGTAGGATAAGGCACTACCGGTTCGATGCGGAAAATGTCGGCTCCGGTCTGACGGACGATTTCCTGTGCCATACGCTGCGTTGTGCCGCCCCAACTGAAATAGGCAACCAGAATCTTGCTGCCGTCACTCGGAGTGTCGGTATCGCCTCCCGGTTGTTCCGGCTCGTCGGGGTTCTCAGGATTGTCAGGGAGTATCCTTTCCTTCATCGTCCGGCTTTTTCGGGGTTTTCGATTTCCGGAGTTTTGGTTTTCATTCCCGTCTTCGGGCGAGCAGGCTCCGAATGTTACAATGGCTACGGCCATCATCAGATAAATCAAATACCTTTTTCATCTTATTATATTATTTAATTGTTGATTGTTTTTCGTGCCAATCCGGATGTAAAGATAGATACGCCCGTTCGTACCGGCAGCACAAAAAAATACGACTCGAATTACCATTTTTTTCCGGAAAATGATTTCGAGGCCGGATGCAAATCGGCTGCCGTATGTCGTTTTTCTTCGTATCTTTACAGACGGAAATCAAGCGGAGACGGTATGGAGTACCAGAAAGAAATAATAGTGACCTATCGGTTGGGCGTTGTGAGAACGGATTCCGAGAAAGAATATCTGGCTCATCTGCTCTGTTTGGGCGGTACGTGCAGTTACCGTTTCAATGAACGAGACTTCGAGATGCACGCTGGGGATTTGTCGATTATCCGCAAACGGAAAATGGTCGAAAAGATACAGCCTTCGGATGACTTTCGATGCAAGATAATTTATGCCACGCCAGGATTTGTCGAGTTGTGCACGCCGCAGAGCAACTACGGCATGAAAGGCTCGCTGGCGCTGTTTCTCAACCCCGTGATGCACCTCACGCCCGAGCAGCAGATTGTCTGCCGCCGCGATTTCGAATTGCTGAAACTGCGCATCGCCAACACGGAGCACCGTTTCTACCAAGAGACGCTTATCAACGCCATGCAGGCGGCTATCCTCGATTTTTTCGACTTCCATGCCAGTCTGTATGGTCAGAGCGACATTTCGACGCAAAATGCCTCTATCATGAGCCGCTTCCTGAAAATGCTGGAAGCTGGGACCTACCGCGAACATCGTGAGGTGTCCTACTACGCCGATTGTCTGTGCGTGACATCGAAGTATCTGTCGGAGGTGTCGAAGAAAGTCAGCGGGTATGCCGCTAACTTTTGGATCAACCGCTACACGGTGCTCGACATCTCGCGTCTGTTGCGCGACAAGTCACTCACATTTGTGCAAATTTCCGACATGTTCGGATTCTCATCGCCAGCCTATTTTAGCCGCTATGTGCAGCAGAACCTCGGTCTCAATCCGACGGATTACAGAAAATAATCATTCGTCAATTCTTGCATAATATGTAAAATCGTAGCTTTCCCCTGTTTTTGTATCGCCATTGCGGCGATTATCGCTTGGTATCGGAAGCGCGTATGATGAAAGTCGAGAAAGTTACATATAGAAAAACAATATGGAGAAAGGGTTTGACATTACCTTATAAATAATTCGAAAGCTATTAAAGCGATGTCAGAGTGAGTGTCAGGAGAAGCTCGAAGAAACCGAATCGGCATTGTGAGCAGAAATTAAAAATAGGGCAATGCCACTTTCGAGCAACGTCGAACGCCTCGCCTAACAGAATTGAAGGCAACTCTTTCGCACTTTTAAGCACGGGCTGGTGCGTTCGCAAAACAAATTGATAATAGAAAAGACAGCGTTGTAGTTATCTACAACGCTGTCTTTGTGAGGTCTGAAGCGGATTCGAACCGCTGTATGTGGTTTTGCAGACCAGTGCCTAACCCCTCGGCCATCAGACCATTTCGGAGTGCAAAGATAGCGATAAAAATGGTTTATCCAAATTCCGGAGCACTCCTTTTTTTGTTTTTGCCCTTAAAAAAATCAGGCGAGCTTCTCGAACAGTGAGCGCAGGCTTACCTGTTCGTTTATTATCGAATGCAGCCTTTCTCGACCGGCACTCGGCTTTGTTGCATGCTGTCTCTATGGCGCACGGTAACTGTTCCGTCTTCGAGGCTCTGGTGGTCTACGGTTATGCAGAACGGGGTACCGATAGCGTCCTGACGGCGGTAGCGCTTGCCGATGCTGTCTTTTTCGTCGTACTGTACGTTGAAATCGAATTTGAGCATATCGACGATTTTGCGGCCAAGTTCGGGCAGCCCGTCTTTTTTCAGGAGCGGCAGTACGGCGGCCTTGACCGGAGCCAGCTGAGCGGGGATACGCAGCACGACACGCTCTTCGCCTCCTTCGAGCTTCTCTTCGCAATAGGCGGCCGAGAGAATCTGCAAAATCATTCGGTCCACGCCTATCGACGTCTCGACCACATACGGAACGTAGCTTTCTCCGGTTTCGGCGTCGAAGTACTGAATCTTCCGGCCGGAGAATTTCTGATGCTGGATCAGGTCGAAGTCGAGTGCGAGTGGATGCCTTCCACCTCTTTGAATCCGAACGGGAAGTTGAATTCTATGTCGGTTGCGGCGTTTGCGTAATGGGCCAGGCCTTTTCGTGGTCGTGGAAGCGGTAGTTCTCGTCACCGAACCCGAGTGCGCGATGCCAGTTCATGCGGAACTGCTTCCAGTGGTTGAACCATTTCATTTCGTCGCCAGGGCGCACGAAGAATTGCATTTCCATCTGTTCGAATTCCCTCATGCGGAATATGAACTGACGGGCCACTATCTCGTTGCGGAAAGCCTTGCCGATTTGCGCGATGCCGAACGGCAGTTTCATTCTTCCGGTTTTCTGAACGTTCAGGAAATTGACGAAAATGCCCTGTGCGGTTTCGGGACGTAGATATATGGTGTTCGCACCGTCTGCCAGAGAACCCACCTGCGTTTTGAACATCAGGTTGAACTGTCTGACTTCCGTCCAGTTCCGCGTCCCCGAAATGGGGCATGCAATCTCGCAGTCTATGATAATCTGCCGCAGTTCCGCAAGGTCGTTGGCATTCATCGCCTCGGCCATGCGGGAATGCACCGCATCGCGTTTGGCCGACAGCTCCGCCACGCGCGGCGAAGTCTGGCGATATTTCTGTTCGTCGAATGCCTCGCCGAAACGTTTGCGGGCCTTTCCAATCTCTTTGTCTATTTTTTCGTCCTGCTTGGCGAGCCAGTCTTCGATGAGTACGTCCGCGCGGTAACGTTTCTTGGAGTCTTTGTTGTCGATGAGCGGGTCGTTGAATGCGCTCACGTGGCCCGAGGCCTCCCATGTTTTCGGGTGCATGAATATCGCGGCGTCTATGCCCACAATATTGTCGTGCAGCTTGGTCATGGCGTCCCACCAATATCTTTTGACGTTGTTTTTCAGCTCGACGCCCATCTGCCCGTAGTCGTACACGGCACTCAGTCCGTCGTATATCTCGCTGGACGGAAATATGAATCCGTACTCTTTGCAGTGCGCTATCAGTTTCTTGAACAGTTCTTCCTGTGTCATGTCCGTAATGTTTTGCACAAAAGTACTAAATTCAATTCATTTATGCCCTTTGCCGTCCGAAAAAATTTGCGGCATTCCGAATCAGCCGCCTGCCGGCATCGTCACAATATACCTTTGATAAATATAAGACTGCGCTTCGGCCGGAATAAACCGCGTTCGATCTGCGTTCACCTTTGCGCATGTCGGCCCCAATAGAATAATATTTGCTATATTTGCAATGCTTATTTTAAGTAAGGAGGATAGAATATGGCTAAGATAAACTGTATCGGAATACTCACTTCGGGAGGCGATGCTCCGGCAATGAACGCAGCGATACGCGCGGTGACCAGAACTGCGATTTTCAACGGATTTACCGTGAAAGGCATCATGCGAGGCTACAAGGGTTTGATACTGAACGAGATTATCGAATTCAAGACCCAGAACGTCAGCAACATAATCCAGCAGGGCGGAACGATTCTAAAAACAGCACGCAGCGAGGAGTTCACCACCGTCGAGGGACGCCGCACGGCATACGAGAACATGCGCCTTAACGGCATAGACGCCCTTGTGGTAATCGGCGGCGACGGCTCGCTCACGGGGGCGAGGATTTTCGCCGACGAGTACGACGTTCCAATCGTCGGTCTGCCGGGCACGATAGACAACGACCTCTACGGAACCGACACCACCATAGGATACGATACGGCTCTGAACACCATAATGCAGGCCGTGGACAAACTGCGCGACACGGCATCTTCGCACGAACGTCTGTTTTTTTGTCGAGGTGATGGGCCGCAATGCAGGTTTTCTGGCGCTCAACGGCGCCATTGCGACCGGAGCCGAGGCGGCCATAATCCCTGAGATAGCCACCGAAGTGGACCAGTTGGGCGAACTCATAGCCAACGGATTCCGCAAGAGCAAGAACAGCAGCATCGTTTTGGTGGCCGAAAGTCCCATAACCGGCGGAGCCATGGGCATGGCCGAGCGCGTGCGCAAGGAGTTCCCGCAGTTCGAAAGCCGCGTTACGATTCTCGGACATATCCAGCGCGGAGGTTCGCCGACGGCCAGCGACCGTATTCTGGCGTCGCGCATGGGCGAGGCGGCCATAAACGCACTTGTCGAGGGCCAGCGCAACGTGATGATAGGCATACAGAACGACGAACTGGTTTACGTTCCATTCTCGAAAGCCATCCGCAACGACAAGCCCATAAATCGCGATTTGCTCAACACGATAAAGATACTTTCCATTTAATGGATATAGCTCAACGGCTCCGCAAGGAGAATATCTCGGAATATATCCTCTATCTGTGGCAGATAGAGGATTTGTTGCGTGCCTTGCAGTTCAGTCCCGAAGCCGTCTACTCGCAGCTCGTGGCTCCGCGTAACGCCGACCCGCAGACTTCGCAGGTAATCTTTCTATGGTACATGGACATAGCCTCTCTGCTGCGTCAGGAGGGCAAGGAGCAGAACGGGCATCTGGAACATACGCTGCATCTTATAGGCGATTTGCAGAACCTGCATAATCAGCTGATGACTCTGCCGGCAGGCAAGAACTACCGTCCTTTGGTGGAACGGCTAAGACCGTGGCTGCCGGTTCTCGAAGAAAAAATGGGCCGCGGGGATGTGGGCGAGATTGAACTCTGTTTCCGCACGCTTTATGCCGCGATGCTCTACAAGATAAAGGGCCAGAAAGAGAAACAGCAGGTGATAGGCGAGGTAATCGAGAGCGTATCGCCGGTCATAGGCGAACTGTCGCGAATGTACGGCGCGGTAGAACGCGGCGAGGTGGACCTTTTCAAAGAAGAGTAGTGCGAATGCAGTAGCCGTCGCGGCATGAAAACGCGCGTGCGCTCGATGTATCCGATATAAATATTCTGCATCAGGGAATGCCGCCCGTTAGAAGAGCGTCCCTTCGTCGCGATAGCGGGCGAACCCTAAATGCGAGTAGGCGAGGTCCGTGGCCTCCCTGCCGCGCGGAGTTCGTTTTATGAATCCCTCCTTTATGAGGAACGGCTCGTACACCTCCTCTATGGTGCCGGCTTCCTCGCCCACGGCCGTGGCTATGGTGTTCAGCCCGACCGGACCGCCCTTGAATTTCTCGATGATGGTCCCCAGAATCTTGTTGTCCATCATGTCCAGTCCGCGCGTGTCTATATTGAGAGCGCTGAGGGCTACGCGCGTTATGTCGAGGTCGATATGTCCGTCGCCCTGAACCATGGCGAAATCCCTCACTCTGCGCAGCAGGGCGTTGGCGATGCGCGGCGTGCCTCGGCTCCGAAGCGCGACTTCATCGGCGGCGCGGTTGTCGATTCCGATTCCGAGTATCGAGGCCGACCGGTGCACTATGCGCGAAAGCACCGGCGTGTCGTAGTATTCCAAATGACACTGGATTCCGAAGCGGGCACGCAGCGGCGACGTGAGAAGACCGCTGCGGGTGGTGGCTCCGATGAGCGTAAAGGGATTCAACTCTATTTGTATGGAGCGGGCGGAAGGTCCCTTGTCCAGTACGATGTCGATTTTATAGTCCTCCATCGCCGAGTAGAGATACTCCTCCACGATAGGACTCAAACGGTGAATCTCGTCTATGAACAATACGTCGCCTGCCTCTAAATTGGTAAGCAGACCCGCCAAGTCGCCGGGCTTGTCGAGCACCGGTCCCGAGGTCATCTTCATGGAGGACCCCATCTCGTTGCAGATGATGTTGGCGAGCGTGGTTTTTCCCAGACCCGGAGGACCGTGCAGAAGCACGTGGTCGAGCGGTTCGCCGCGCATCAGAGCCGCCTTGATGAAGACTTTCAGATTGGCCACAATCTTCTCCTGTCCGCTGAAACTCTCCAACTGCTGCGGGCGAATGCGGTTTTCGAATTCCGCATCGCTCTCGATTCCGCGTATGTTTCTTTGTTCTTCCACTCTTTTTTAGACGGCTTAACTTGCGACAAATTTACATTTTTTTACGTACTTTTGCAAGCGTAAATTCTCACCCCGACTATGGCAAATCAATCCAGATACGACATGCGCGGCGTATCGTCCTCCAAGGAGGATGTGCACGCAGCGATAAAGAACGTGGACAAGGGACTGTTCCCCAAGGCATTCTGTAAAATCATTCCCGACTACCTGAGCGGCGATGCCGGCAGCTGTCTTGTCATGCACGCCGACGGTGCGGGAACGAAATCGTCGCTGGCCTATGCGTATTGGCGGCAGACGGGCGACATGAGCGTGTGGAAGGGCATAGCTCAGGACGCCATAGTGATGAATACCGATGATTTGCTGTGCGTCGGCATAACCGACCGCATACTTCTCTCCTCGACAATCGGCCGCAATAGGCGTCTGATTCCCGGAGAGGTGATTTCGGCCATAATAAACGGAACCGAGGAGTTCCTCCAATCGCTTCGCGATCAGGGCGTGGAGATTTACTCCACTGGCGGCGAAACGGCCGACGTGGGAGACTTGGTGCGCACTATCATCGTGGACAGCACGGTGACCGCCCGCATAGACCGCAAAGACGTGATAAGCAACGAGAATATCGCTGCCGGCGACCTGATAGTCGGCCTCAGCCTCCTTCGGTCAGGCTACATACGAGACCGAGTACAACGGCGGAATGGGCAGCAACGGGCTCACTTCTGCCCGCCACGACGTTTTCGCACGTTATCTGGCCGACGAATACCCCGAGAGTTACGACGACAAAATTCCCGAGCAGCTCGTCTATTCGGGTTCATGCCGCCTTACAGACCCTGTGGATGGCAGTCCGCTGGATGCCGGAAAACTCGTGCTCTCGCCGACTCGCACCTATCTGCCTGTCGTAAAGAAGATTCTCGACCTGCACCGAAACCGCATTCACGGCATGGTCCATTGCAGCGGAGGCGGCCAGACCAAGATACTGCATTTCATAGATTCGCTGCACGTGATAAAGGACAATCTGTTCCCCGTCCCGCCGCTGTTCAATCTGATTCAGCAGCAGAGCGGCACTCCATGGGAGCAGATGTACAGGGTGTTCAACATGGGGCATCGTATGGAACTGTATGTAGGTGAGGACATCGCAGCGGAAATAATCGACATCTCGCGCTCTTTCGGAGTGGATGCACGCATCGTCGGACGTGTCGAGAAAGCCGATTCTGCGCGGGTCACCATACTCGACAGGGGTGAGAAATTCGAGTATTCGAAATAAAAATCCGGATTTTTCTTTGATTTCTGTTTTCGGGAATTTATATTTGCAGCGTCGAAATAAATGAAAAAAAGATGAGTACGAACCTTACAAACCGTTTCTGGTGGCGCTTTTTACTACTTCATAAGTCGTAGGAAGCGTGACGTTCGTATATATATCAAGATATTTAATGAAGTCCTGCCGATTACGGCGGGACTTCTTCTTTTTAAGCCAATTACCAAAAACACAAAAACATACGCTATGACAACATTCGGTATAGATTCGAAAGGTTACTACGGAGAGTTCGGAGGAGCCTACATACCAGAGATTCTCCACAAATGCGTCGGAGAGCTTCAAAAGAACTATCTGCCCATAATCGAGTCCGACGATTTTCAGACCGAGTTCCGCTCGCTGCTTCGCGATTACGTGGGCCGGCCCTCGCCGCTCTACCACGCACGCAGGCTCTCCGAGAGATACGGCTGCAAGATTTATCTCAAACGCGAGGATTTGAACCACACCGGAGCGCACAAGATAAACAACACCGTCGGTCAGATTCTCATCGCCCGCCGTCTGGGCAAGCGGCGCATCATCGCCGAGACCGGAGCGGGACAGCACGGCGTGGCGACAGCCACCGTATGCGCCCTGATGGGTATGGAGTGCGAGGTGTTCATGGGTGCCACCGACATAGCACGCCAGAGGGTGAATGTCCAGAAAATGAAAATGCTCGGCGCGAAGGTGCATGCGGTGACATCCGGCAGCATGACTCTCAAAGACGCCACCAACGACGCCATACGCGACTGGTGCTGCCACCCCTCGGACACGTTCTATATCATCGGCTCCACCGTAGGCCCGCACCCGTATCCCGAAATGGTGGCGCGTCTGCAATCGGTCATCAGCAGCGAAATCAAGAACCAGCTGTCGGAAAAGGAGGGCCGCGACTATCCCGACTATCTTATGGCGTGCGTTGGCGGAGGCAGCAATGCCGCAGGAACCGTTTACCATTACATGAACGACGAGCGCGTTAAAATCGTTCTGGCCGAAGCCGCCGGAAAGGGCATAGACAGCGGCGAGTCGGCGGCAACGATACATCTGGGCAAGGTAGGTATCATTCACGGTTCGCGGACACTGGTGATGCAGGATGCTGACGGACAGATTTGCGAGGCCTACTCCGTATCTGCCGGTCTGGACTATCCCGGAATCGGACCGCTGCATGCCGACATGGCGAGCCGTTCGCGTTCCCGCGTGCTGGCCGTAACCGACGAGGAAGCCCTTGCCGCCGCATTCCGCCTGACACGTCTGGAAGGAATCATTCCCGCACTCGAATCGGCCCATGCGATAGCCGCACTCGAAAAGGTAGAATTCGGGAAAAACGACATCGTGGTCCTTACCTTGTCGGGCCGCGGGGACAAGGACATAGAAACTTACATAAAACATATGGAGGAATAGAGTCATGGCATCTTACAAGTACAGGGCAACGAGCCGGCGCATTCTCGGCGACTTGCACACTCCGGTTAGCATATATCTCAAAGTACGCGATCTCTACCCGCAATCGGCGCTGTTGGAGAGTTCCGATTTTCATGCTTCGGAAAATGCGACCTCCTACATAGGCATCGACCCGATAGCCAGTTTCGCCGTAAATTCGGGCGAGTGTACCGTAAGGTTTCCCGACGCGAGTACGAAACGCTCGCCCGTAACCGACACCGAAAGCATCGAAAAGGCTCTTCTGGAATTCTTGTCTTCGTTTACGGTGGACGGCGCCGACAGCGGCGTATGCGGACTTTTCGGATACACTTCCTTCAATGCCGTGCGGTATTTGGAAAACATACCTGTTGCAGAGAGCCGCCAGAAACTGAACGACGCGCCGGACATGTATTACATCATGTACCGCCATACGCTGGTGTTCGACCATTTCAAGAACGAGCTTACGCTCGTGGAACTGCTCGCCGACGGCGAAACTCCGCGGACCGACGACATAGTCAGCGTCATCGAAAACCGCAACTTCGCATCCTACGACTTTTTCACTACGGGCAAGGAGTACAGCACCATAACCGACGAGCAGTATATGGATTTCGTGCGGCGCGGAGTGCGGCACTGCATGCGCGGCGACGTATTCCAAATCGTGCTCTCGCGGCGGTTCGTGGTTCCGTACAGGGGCGATGACTTCAAGCTCTACCGCGCCTTGCGCAGCATCAACCCCTCGCCTTACCTGTTCTATTTCGACTTTGGCGGTTTCCGCATTTTCGGTTCCTCACCCGAGACGCACTGCAAAATCGAGGACGGAATCGCGAGCATCGACCCGATAGCCGGTACCACCCGACGTTCGGGCAATGCGGCCGAGGACAAACGTCTCGCACAGCAGCTGCTCGCGGATCCGAAGGAGAATGCCGAGCACGTGATGCTGGTGGACTTGGCCCGCAACGACCTCTCGCGCGGATGCGACGATGTAAAGGTGGATTTCTACAAGGAGCCGCAGTATTACAGCCATGTCATACATTTAGTCTCGCGAGTAAGCGGCCGCGTCAAGGCCGGGCACAGCTCTGTGCGCACGTTTTTGGACACTTTCCCTGCCGGAACGCTCAGCGGCGCACCGAAAGTTCGGGCCATGCAGCTGATTTCGGAGATAGAACCGCACAGCCGCGGGGCATACGGCGGCTGCATCGGATTCATCGGTCTGAACGGAAATATCAATCAGGCCATAACCATACGTTCGCTGGTAAGCCGCGGCGGCGTCTTGTGGTGTCAGGCCGGAGCGGGAATCGTGGCCGCGAGCAGACCCGAGAACGAATTGCAGGAGGTCAATAACAAAACTCGGCGCTCTGAAAAAAGCGATAGAGGCGGCCGAAAAACTTAAAAACTGATGCCATGAAAATATTATTGATAGATAATTACGACTCGTTCACATACAATCTGTTGCAGATTGTAGAGAAATGCGCCTGCTCTGTGGACGTGCGTCGCAACGACAAAATATCGCTCGAAGAGGTGCAGACCTACGACAAGATAATCCTCTCGCCCGGACCCGGCATCCCATCCGAGGCCGGAATACTGCTGCCGCTGGTCGAGCGTTACGCAGACAGCAAAAGCATTCTGGGCGTGTGTCTGGGGCATCAGGCCATAGGAGAGGCTTTCGGCGCACGGCTCGAAAACCTGCCCGAAGTCTATCACGGCGTACAGACTCCCGTAAAAATCATTTCGGACGACTATATTTTCGAGGGTATGGACGCGGCACCTCTTGTGGGCCGCTATCACTCGTGGGCTGTCAGTCGGACGAACCTGCCCGAATGTCTTCGGGTTACAGCCGTAGACGAAAAGGGAATCGTCATGGCCCTCAGGCTCTCCGACTCGAGACGTGCACGGCGTGCAGTTCCATCCCGAATCCGTGCTCACTCCGCAGGGTGAGCGCATAATCCGTAACTTCATAGAACACAGACAATCATGAAACAGATACTCTACGACCTGTTCGAGCATCGCTACCTCGACCGCTCGCAGGCTCACGACATACTCGGCGGCATAGCCCGCGGACAGTACAACGACGCGCAGATTGCTTCGCTCATAACGGTATTTCTGATGCGCGGCATCTCGGTGGACGAGCTGCTCGGCTTTCGTCAGGCGCTTATGGACATGCGCGTCGAAGTGAATCTGTCGGAGTTCGAACCCATCGACATCGTGGGTACGGGCGGCGACGGCAAGAATACGTTCAACATCTCCACCTGCGCATGTTTCGTCGTTGCGGGCGCCGGCTACAAGGTGGTCAAGCACGGCAACTACGGCGCCACTTCGGTCAGCGGGGCGAGCAACGTAATGGAGCAGCACGGCGTGCGTTTCACCACCGACGACTCGACTTTGCGCCGCAGTATCGACCGATGCGGCATAGCGTACCTGCATGCGCCTCTGTTCAATCCGGCATTGAAAGCCGTGGCGCCGATTCGCAAGGCGCTGGCCGTGCGGACGTTCTTCAACATTCTCGGTCCGTTGGTCAATCCAGCCGAGCCGCGTTATCAACTTCTCGGCGTATACAATCTGCCGCTGCTGAGGCTCTACACCTACGCTTATCAGGCTGCCGGAACGCGGTTCTCGGTAGTCCACTCTCTGGACGGATACGACGAAATCTCGCTTACGGCTCCGTTCAAGGCTGCCTCCTGCGAGAGCGAGACCGTTTACGAACCCTCCGACTTGGGATTTGCGCAAATCGCGGAGAGCGAGTTGTACGGAGGCGACACGCCGCAGCAGGCCGCCGCGATTTTCGATTCCGTACTGAACGGGACGGCGTCCGAGGCTCGCAAGAACTGCGTGACGGCCAACGCCGCGTTCGCCATACATACCATCTGTCCGCAAAAGAGCATTGCCGAGTGCGTGAACGAGGCTCGTGTTTCGCTCGAAAGCGGACGGGCGCTCGATACGTTCGAAAAGTTCCTTTCGCTAAACAGTTGAGGTCATGAAAGATATTTTAAGCGACATCCTGTCGGACAAACTCGCCTACGTGCAGCATTGCAAGGCTCTTTGCAGCAGCTCCGAACTCGAAAAACTCGTCCGCCCGCGCAAAAGCCTTTCCATGCGTGCCGCACTCGACGCTTCGCAAACCGGAATCATCGCGGAATTCAAGCGCCGCTCGCCCTCGAAAGGCTGGATAAACCGCGATGCCGACCCGCTGCGGACTGTTCCTGCGTATGCCGAGGCCGGTGCCGCCGCGGTGAGCATTCTGACCGACGGACCTTATTTCGGCGGCAGCGAAGACGATATTGTCTCCGTAAGGGAAACGGTCGGCATTCCCATACTGCGCAAGGAGTTCATCGTGGACCCGTGGCAGGTGCTGCAAAGCCGCGTTCTCGGAGCGGATGCGATACTTCTTATCGCCGCGGCCCTGACCAAGGAGCGGTGCGCCGAACTGGCCGCTACGGCGCATGACTTGGGTCTCGAAGTGCTGCTCGAAATACATTCGCAGTCGGAAGTCGGGTACATAAACGAAAACGTGGATATGGTAGGGGTGAACAACCGCAATCTCGGAACTTTCCACACGGATACGGACAACTCGCTGCGTCTTGCCGAGGCTCTTCCGCACGACATTCTCCGCGTGTCGGAAAGCGGCATAAGCGCTCCGCAGACGATAAGGCGGCTGCGCGAGGCGGGATACAAAGGGTTCCTCATCGGCGAGAGTTTCATGAAAACCCCCGCCCCCGAGGTCGCACTCGCTCGTTTCATAGAGGAGGTGGAGGCATGTTAGTCAAGGTTTGCGGCATGCGCTCTCCGGACAATATCCGTCAGGTGGAGCTTGCGGGCCCCGACATCATGGGGTTCATTTTCCACCCCGCCTCGCCTCGTTTCGTTGCCGAGCGGCCCGAGTACATGCCTCTTCGGTGCCAGCGTGCGGGAGTATTCGTACATAGCGACACGGACTCTATTCTGCGCACGGCGGAGACGTTCGGCCTTCACATCGTCCAGCTGCACGGAGAGGGTAGTCCGGAACTGTGCAGGTGCCTGCGCGGGCACGGGTTGAAGGTCATAAGGGCTTTGGGCGTGTCCTCCCGAGAGGATTTGAAGGCGGCCGCGGACTTCGAGGGGTCGTGCGACTATCTGCTGCTGGATACGGCCTGCGCCCGACACGGAGGCAGCGGGCGCATGTTCGACTGGGACATCCTCGAATCCTACACGGGCGGCATCCCGTTTTTCCTGAGCGGGGGTATAGGCCCCGACAGCGCGAAGAGGATAGGGGAGGTCCGTCATCCGCTGCTCTGCGGTGTGGATATAAACAGCCGTTTCGAGACGGCCGCAGCGGTGAAGGACGCCGCAGCGGTAGAAAAATTCATCAAGGAAATCAAACAAATATCACGGATATGAACAGAATAAACACATTATTTGCGAGCGGCAAACAGAAGATACTTTCCGTATACTTCTGTGCAGGCTATCCCACGGCGGACAGCACTTGCGAGATTATCGAACGTCTGGCCGCTTCGGGCGTGGACATGATAGAGATAGGAATACCGTTCTCCGATCCGATGGCCGACGGAGAGGTCATACAACGCGCCTCGACTGCCGCCTTGCGCGGAGGAATGAGCCTTGCAAAACTCTTTTCGCAGTTGGAGGACATTCGCCGCACGGTATCGGTGCCGCTGATTCTCATGGGTTACCTCAATCCGATAATGCAGTTCGGATTCGACCGCTTCTGCCGAAAGTGCAGCGAAACGGGCATAGACGGCTACATCATCCCCGACCTGCCGTTCGACCGGTACTTGTCCGATTACAAGCCGTTTGCCGACAAGTACGACCTGAGAACGATAATGCTCATCACTCCCGAAACGGAACCGGAGCGAGTGCGTTTGATAGACAGCCAAACGGACGGATTCATCTACATGGTATCCTCCGCCGCCACGACGGGAGTGCAGAAGGAGTTCGACGAAGCCAAAACGGAATATTTCCGAAGAATCGAGGCCATGAATCTGCGCAACCCGCGTCTGGTCGGGTTCGGCATATCCAACAGGGCGACATTCGAAGCCGCCTGCAAGTATTCGCGCGGAGCAATCGTAGGCAGCAAGTTCATCGAGCTGCTCGGCAGCTGTCCGTCGGTCTCTGCGGCCGTCGAGAGCCTGCATGAGGCCCTGAACGCTTAGCTCGTTTTTTTAGAAGAGAAAAGGTCCCTGCTGCCAACGGCAGCAGGGACCTTTTCGTCTGTATCAATTCAAGGGATGCTCTACTTCTCCTCGAACGAATGTATCACGATGCCCGAGCGGAGTTTGGGCTCGAACCATGTGGTTTTGGGAGGCATGATGTTGCCCGAATCGGCTATGTCGATGAGCTGCTTCATCGACACCGGATAGAGGGCGAATGCGACTTTCATCTCGCCGCTGTCCACCCGTCGCACTAATTCGCCTAACCCGCGGATTCCGCCGACGAAGTCTATACGCTTGTCGGTACGCAAACCTTTATGCCGAGTATCTCGTCGAGCACCAGATTCGACAGCACCGTAACGTCCAGCACACCGATAGGATCGCTGTCGTCGTAAGTACCCTTGCGTGCCGTCAGGCTGTACCAATGGCCGGACAGATACATGCCGAAATTATGCAGCGCGGACGGCTTGTAAATTTCGGTGCCCATATCCTTGACCTCGAATTTCTTTTCGAGAGCGGCGAGGAATTGCTCGTCGGTCAGTCCGTTGAGGTCCTTAACCACGCGGTTGTAGTCTATGATTTTGAGCCTGGTTGTCGGGGAATATCACGGCAAGGAACCAGCAGTATTCCTCCTGACCGGTGTGGTTCGGATTCTTTTTCATCAGCTCTTCGCCGACGCGGGCCGCGGCCGCCGTGCGGTGATGCCCGTCGGCAACGTAAAGCGCGGGAATATTCTCGAAAATCTCGGTAATCTTGTCGATTGTCTTCCCGTCCTCGATTTTCCAGAACGTATGGCCGAACCCGTCGGCGGCTACGAAGTCGTACTCCGGAGCCTGCGTTCCGACTATGCTCTCGACGATTTCGTCCATTTCCGGAACGTCGGGATAGGAGAAAAACACCGGTTCGATATTGGCTTTCTGATTGCGCACGTGAATCATGCGGTCCTCCTCCTTGTCCTTGCGGGTGAGTTCGTGTTTCTTGATTTTGCCGCTCAGATAGTCCTCGAAATGGCAGCATGCCACCAGTCCGTACTGCGTGCGGCCGTCCATCGTCTGGGCATAGATGTAGTAGCACGGCTTCTCGTCCTGTACCAACCAGCCTTTTTTGCGCCATGCGGCGAAATTTTCCACCGCCTTGTCATATACCTGCTGCGAATGCTCATCGGCAATGGGCGTGAAATCTATCTCCGGTTTTATGATGTGGAGCAGCGAACGCTCCGTGGCTTCGGCCTGCGCTTCGGCGGAGTTGAGTACGTCGTAGGGGCGCGATGCCACCTCGGCGGCATACTCCTTGGGCGGGCGAATACCCTTGAATGCTTTGATTTTTACCATAGTCAGTCGTAAAGGTTATGGAATTTCGCCCGACTGCCGTTTTGGGTGCTGTCGGGCGAAAAACTCTCTGTCGTTTATTTGTTCACCTGAAAACGGGTGTTGCCGTTCTTGAAGAAATCCACAATCAGGTTCGCAGCAGCAAGGACCGCATTGATGTTGGCCTCGGCCGTCTCGGCACCCATTTTTCTTCGCGGTCGCGAAAACCCGCTTTCCGAACTTCTCGCAAAGCGCCGCCTGCGATTCGGCTGCAATGTCGGTGATGTATTTCAAATCCTCGCGCTCGGTAAGGGCTTTGGCGAGTCCTTCTTCATCTATGACCTCCTTGCGGGCGGTATTGACGAGCGTGGCGCCTTTGGGCATCGATGTAAGCAGTGCGTACCCGATGCTCTTTTTGGTCTGTTCGGCTGCGGGAATGTGAAGCGACACGTAATCGCTGCCTGCGTAGAGAGCCTCCACGCTATCCACGGCCTGCACTCCGTCGGCTTCGAACACGGCGCCGTCCTTGATGAACGGGTCGTAGGCCTTCACCTTCATGCCCATGGCCTTGCCGAGCCTGCCGACTAGACGCCCCACGTTACCGTAGGCGTGAATACCCAGCGTCTTGCCTTTCAGCTCGCTGCCCGTACCCGGGGTGAACTGATTGCGGGCCATGAAAATCATCATGCCCAAGGCGAGTTCCGCTACGGCGTTTGAGTTTTGTCCGGGAGTGTTCATCACGACGATTCCGCGGGCAGAGCATGCCGCCAAATCCACGTTGTCGTAACCGGCACCCGCACGTACTACGATTTTCAGCTTCCCTGCGGCATTCACCACCTCCGCAGTTACCTTGTCCGAACGGATTATGAGCGCATCAGCATCCGCTACGGCAGCGAGAAGCTGCGCCTTGTCCGTGTATTTTTCGAGCAGCGAAAGTTCATATCCCGCACCCTCTACAATCTCGCGAATGCCGTCCACGGCCTTCTTTGCGAACGGTTTTTCTGTTGCTACCAGTACTTTCATGACGCGGACCTATTTTTTGTGAATCTTTTCGAACTCCTGCATGCAGTCCACCAGAGCCTTGACGCTTTCGATGGGCAGCGCGTTGTAGCACGATGCGCGGAAGCCGCCGACAAGACGGTGACCCTTGATTCCCACCATGCCGCGAGCCTTGGCGAATTCGAGGAATTCTCCGGCCAGAGCCTCGTACTCGGGCTGCATGACGAAGCAGATGTTCATAAGCGAACGGTCCTCGACTGCGGTAGTGCCCATGAACAGCGCGTTGCGGTCGATTTCTCCGTACAGCATCTCGGCTTTGGCCTTGTTGCGCTTGTACATCTCCTGCACGCCTCCGATGCTTTTGAGCCATTTGAGCGTCTCCTTGACAACGAAAATGGGGAATACGGGCGGGGTGTTGAACATGGAGTTGTTCTCGGTCTGGTTCTTATAATTGACCATCGACGGCAGGGGACGCGATACGCGTTCGAGCATGTCGTCGCGGATGATTACGAACGTAGCACCCGCAGGGCCGAGGTTCTTCTGCACGCCGCCGTAAATCACGGCATATTTGCTGACGTCCACCGGACGGCTCAGAATATCGGAACTCATGTCGGCTACAAGAGGCACCGGCGAGTCGATGTCGGTGTGATACTCGGTTCCGTAGATTGTGTTGTTGGTGGTAATGTGCAGATAGTCCAAATCGGTCGGGATGTCGAATCCTTTCGGTATATAGGTGAAGTTCCTGTCTTCGGAAGACGCTACGACCTCTACCTGTCCGAAGAGCTTGGCTTCCTTTATGGCTTTCTTGCTCCACACACCGGTGTTCACGTATCCGGCTTTCTTTTCGAGCAGGTTGTATGGGATGTGGAAAAACTGCGTGCTTGCGCCGCCTCCGACGAAGATTATCTTATAGTTTTCGGGTACGCCAAGCAATTCGCGGAACAGGGCGACAGCCTCGTCCATCACTGCATCGAACTCTTTGGTGCGGTGCGATATTTCAAGGAGCGAAAGTCCCATTCCGTCCCAGTCGAGAATTGCCGCAGCTGCGTTTTCTATCACCGTGCGCGGCAGAATCGACGGTCCCGCATTGAAATTGTGTTTTTTCATAGTTAATGACTTAAAGGTTGAATTTTATGATGTAATAACTTGTTTCCGGTGTATACCTATTCACAAATATATCGTTTTTCGACATTGCTCTCCTCGGACGACTTTTTTTATCGCCTTTCTTTCTGCTCGGCACTAAAAACCGAAATGCGCGGTTTCCGATATTTTCTTCGTATCTTTGGCCTTGTCCCGAACATTCGGATTCGAGACAAAGTGCGAATAAATTTGCTTTTGCTCGCGACTTATGCGTACCTTTGCGCAAGAGAAAACGAAAAACGATATATAATTATGGTAAAGTCCATGACAGGTTTCGGCAAGGCCGTAAGGGAGTATGCCGACAAGAAATTCACGGTGGAGATACGCACCCTGAACGGCAAGCAGCTGGATCTCGGCCTGAGAATCCCCACGGCATACAGGACCGCGGAAATAGAGATTCGCAACGCTGCGGCCAGAATCATCTCGCGAGGCAAGGCCGACATAACGGTCTCGGTCGAAAGCCGCAATCCGCAGGGAGCGGTGGCCGTGAATCGCGATATCTTCAAGAGTTATTATGAACAGATTCTCTCGGCTCTGCAATATTGCGGCGAGAGTTCCCGACCCGACCCGGCCGCTATCGCCGCCAGCGTGATGCGTCTGCCCGAGGTGACGGTTCCGCTCTGCGGCGAGGTTTCGCAGCAGGAGACCGACGCTCTTTTGCAAACCGTTGCCGAGGCGATGGACCGCCTGAACGAATTCCGAGAGCAGGAGGGGAAAATCCTCATCGAAGACCTGCTGCGCCGTGTGGATAAAATCGAGGAGCTCAAAGAGCAGGTTATCCCGTTCGAGAAGGCCCGCACCGAGACCATTCGCACGCGCATACGCGAGAATATCGAGAAAATAGGTCTTGAACCCGACACCAACCGTCTGGAACAGGAGATGATATTCTACATCGAAAAGCTCGACATAACCGAAGAGAAGGTCCGCCTTTCCAATCACTGCCGCTACTTCCGCTCGACGGCCGCCGAAGAACCGGAGGCAGGGCGCAAGCTCGGTTTCATTGCACAGGAAATGGGCCGCGAAATCAACACTCTCGGCTCGAAGGCCAACGACAGCGACATCCAGCGTCTTGTGGTGCGGATGAAGGACGAACTGGAAAAAATCAAGGAGCAGGTACTCAACATCTTGTAAGTCATGGGCAAACTCGTCATATTCTCCGCTCCCAGCGGCTCTGGCAAAACCACGATAGTGAGACGTCTTCTGACGATGTTCCCGGAGTTGGAATTTTTCGATTTCTGCCACTTCGCGTGCCCCGCGCGGAAAGGAGCGAAACGGTGTGGACTACTATTTTTTCACTCCCGAGCGGTTCGCCGAAATGGTGCGAGAAAACCGGTTCGTAGAGTGGGAGGAGGTCTATGCCGGCAAATGCTACGGTACGCTTGCGAGCGAAACCGAGCGCATCTGGGGCAAGGGCCACACCATAGTGTTCGACGTGGACGTAATGGGCGGCCAGAGACTCAAAAACATATTCGGCCAGAAGGCCATGTCGATATTCGTGATGCCTCCGTCGGTCGAGGAGCTCAGGCGCAGGCTCGAAGGCCGCGGCACGGATTGCTGCGAGACTATCGAGTGCCGTATAGCCAAGGCCGAAACCGAAATAGCCCAAGCACCGAACTTCGACCACATAGTGATAAACGACAATCTGGAAGAGGCTGTGGCCCGTGCTGCCGAGCTTGTGTCCGGTTTCCTGAAAGATTGAGCGGAGGAGAGGGGAACATGACACGCGCGATGCTCTATTTCGGCTCGTTCAATCCGGTGCACAGAGGGCATACGGCCATTGCCGAGTACGTATTGGAAAAAGGGCTGTGCGACATGGTGGCGCTCGTGGTATCGCCGCAGAATCCGCACAAGCAGGCCGACGAGCTTGCACCGGAGATAGAGCGCTTTTCGATGGCGGAGCTGGCGTGCGAACATTCGGCCTATCCGCAGGCCATACGCGCTTCTGCCGTGGAGTTTCTGCTGCCGCGGCCTTCGTACACCGCCGATACGCTCGATTTTCTCGGCAGTCAAAGACCCGACATGTCGTTTTCGATTCTCATGGGCAGCGACCAGAGAATCGAAAAATGGAAGCGGTGGCAGGAGATAGTGGAACGATATCCGATATACATATATCCGAGGGAGGGTTTCGAACCGCAGATTGCCGGTGCAAATATGCACGTGCTCTCGTCGGCACCCGTTCTCGACTTCGCCTCCACGGACATACGCCTTGCCCTGCTTACCGGTGGTGATACCGCCAGTATGCTGGCCGAGCCGGTCGCCGCATACATTCGCGAGAAAAAACTCTGGCAGCCCGATGCTCGGGCGCTCTGCTCTTTGGGAACGGCGCTGTACCGGCAGGGACGGTTCCACGACGCACGCAACTGCATGCTGCGGGCTTTGGAATACGAGCCGCAGAATGCCGAGGCCCGCGAGTACATCAGTCTGATAGACGAAATTTTCAGTTTCAGAAAACACCGATATTTATAATCCATGATACCCGCCATGATAGAGATAGACGACAAGATAGTGAGTACCGATATTCTCACCACCGATTTTTTGTGCGACCTCTCGCGCTGCAAGGGAATATGCTGCGTGGAGGGCAATGCTGGCGCTCCGCTCGAAGACGACGAGGTGGATATTCTGGAAGAAAACTATCCGCTGTACAGGCCGTACATGACCCCCGAGGGCATCGAATCGGTGGAGCGTAACGGATTTATGGTCGTGGATACCGACGGAGAATATACGACTCCGCTGGTGGACGACGCCCAGTGCGCCTACTCCTATGCCGAAGGCGGAGTTACATTGTGCGCCATAGAAAAGGCCTACATGGAGGGCCGGTGCTCGTGGCGCAAGCCCATTTCGTGTCATCTTTATCCCATTCGTGTGGTGAAATTCTCCAACGGCGGCGTGGGCCTTAACTATCACCGCTGGAACGTATGCAGCTCGGCGCTCGACTGCGGCCGCCGTGCCGGAGTGCCGATGTACCGCATGCTGCGAGAACCTATCGTCAGGGCATTCGGCGAACCGTTTTTTTCGAGGCTCTCGAACAGGCCGAAAAATACATCAAACAGAAATAACCTGCCGCAAGTGCACGTTGTCCCTTACAATGCGAGCGCCGCATGGTGCGCTCGCACTCTGCCGGCATTGGGCCGTGCGCGGCTTTTTTTGTCGGCCCGAGCGAAATCGCAAATACGAAAAAAAACAGCCGCACGAATTGCGGCTGTTTGGATAGTTATGCGTTTCGCAATTATTTGGTGCGAATCTTATGGCCTGCCGTTGCGAAGAACAGGATGAACAGGAAGCAGGGCAGACACAGCCAGTAACCTATCTGTGCGTTGTATGCTCCGGCTAACCAGCCGAACAGAGGCGGGAATACCGCACCGCCTGCTATACCCATCGTAAGCAGCGTCGAACCGGTCTTGGTGAATTTGCCGAGGTCTTTGAGCGACAGTGGCCATATTGCGGGCGAACCCATGGAGCAGCCGAAAGCCACTACCAGAAGCAGCCACGGAGCAGCAGCCGCGGGGAGCAGTATCATGCCCAGAGAGCCGATGACGCCGACCGTCGAGCAGATTTTGAGCGCCGTCTGCTGGCTCATGATTTTAGGAATGCAGACAACTCCGAGCAGATAGCCTATAATCATACCTATGCTGGGGAACCATATAAGCAGCGATTTGTCGAGGAATACGATATTGTCCAGCAGTGCGCTCAGGCCGATGAACTCGGATGCCGTGTTGAGCGACATGGTTTCCACACCCGTGTAGATGAACAGGGCGATTGCACCCAGAATGGCGTGCGGGAACTGCGTAATGGATGTTTTGCCGGCGGCATACGAGCTTTCCACTGCGGCAGCATCGTTTTCGTCCTCGCCTTCGGCCTTTACTTCCGGCAGCTTGGCGATGAGCGTCAGTACGCCGAGCAGGAAGAATATGCCCATAATGATGAGGAACGGGGTAATCATCTGCTCGAACGAGGTAATCTTGTCGCCCAGACGCAGGGCACGCATCAAAAAAATGCGAAGAAGATGATTGAAATCGGGTATGCGATTTTATTGCAGATACCCATTATGCAAATGCGTTTGGCTGCGCTGTCGATGGGGCCTATGACCGAAATGTAGGGGTTGGCCGTGGCGTTGAGGTAGGCGTTTCCGATACCGCCGATGAAGGCAGCGATGTAGAACAGCGTCAGACCGGATGCTCCGATTTTGGCGGCGAGGGCATACAGGGCGAACGATACGCCGAAGAATACGAACGACAGAGCCATCGTTTTTCTTGTAGCCGATTCTTTTGATTGTGGCCGTCGCAGGTGCTGCGAACAGCAGAAACGGCAGGAACGAGATGCCGAGAAGCAGGTAGCTGGCGGCTTTGTTGATGCCGTAGAGATTGTTCAGAGGTCCGGCAAGGAATCCGTTTATGCCGAACGCGAAACCGATGGCGAAGAACATGAGTCCGATGAAGGCAATGGCCATCGCAGCGGAGGAGTGTTTCTTCTCAGTTGTAGTTTGTGTCATGGTTCGATGAAGGTTTTTAATAAATGTCCAAAAAATTATCCCAGACCGTAATTGCCGGTCTAAAACAAAGCAAAGATAAGTTTTTTATTCCGACTTGCCAAGCCGTCCGCCATGTTTATGACGGGAGGGCGCAAATAAGGCTCCGTACCGCATCCGTTTCCCGGAGCCGTGCGCGTGGGTAGGGATACCCCGCAGCGGCAGTGCCGGACAGTGGTAAAAAGAAAGCCGGATACCCAAAAAAAAGTATCCGGCTTCGCGCTGCCGTAAATGCGTAAGCGCGTATTTACTGTTGCTGGGGCAGGGTAGCATCGGGTTTGATGCCCAGCTCCGGCTTTATCTTTGCGGTGATGTCGGGAACGGCAGCCTCGTCGAGATAAATCATCGAACCGGTTTGATATACGGCGATTATGCCGTTGGCCTTGCAATATTTCTTGATAGCTTCCGTGGCTTTTTCCACCAGCGGTGCCATCAGGTCGTTCTCCACCTTTGCGAGTTCCTGCTGGGCCACCTGATAGAATTCCTGCTGACGGCTTCTCAGGTCCTGAATCTCTTTTTCTTTGAGCTGTTTCACTCCGTCGCTCATCGTTGCGGCGTTTTTCTGATAGTCGTACAGTTTGTTGTTAAGTTCCACCTGTATGCTTTCCAGCTGTTCGGAGTAATCCTGTGTCGCAGCCTGATACTTCGCGTTCACGGAGTCCATTTCGGGCATGAGCTGTATTATCTCTTCGAAATTGACCTGTCCGTATTTTTGGGCGAATACGTTCGCCGAGCACAGGGACAGCAGTGCTGCAAGGGTTAGATTGAGTACTTTTTTCATACGTTATAGATTATTTTTTTACGGATTCGATAATTTTCTGCGTCATGTCGCATGCAGGGTTGTAGTACAGCACCGCAGGATTGGCCGCAATGTCTATCACTATGTCGTAGCCGGCTGCCGCCGCGTAGTCGCTTATGGCCTTGAAAAACCGTCTCCTGATAGGGTTTGAGCATCTCGATGCGTTTTTTTCATCAGAGTGCCGTTTTTCGCCGAAAGTCTCCTCCTGATACTTCTGGACTTCCTGCTCGTTTTTTTGAGTATTTTCTGTTCGGACTCCTGACGCTGTGCGGCCGTCATGCTCGCTTTGCGGCTCTGGTAGTTGTCGAACATGGTTTCCAGCTGGTCGTATGCCTCGTCCACTTTCGCCTGATATGTCTTGCTCAACTCCTCTATCTGCGATATTGCGGTGTTGTACCCGTCGATGGATTTGAACACTTTTTCGGAATCCACCACCATTGTCTTCTGTGCCCATGCTCCGACCGAGAGAAGGAGCATCGCTGCTGCCGTAAAAATCGTCTTTTTCATAATGGTAAAATAATTTAGTCGAGTTTTTTAGAATTCGTAACCGATTGAGAAGTGGAACTGGCTTACGCTCCGTTTGTTGCTTCCGGCCGGTTTGTCGAACCCGTAGCCCCAGTCCAGACCGAGCATGCCGACGATTGGCAGATACAGTCTTGCGCCTACGCCGGCGGCGCGTCTGACTTTGAACGGATCGAATTCCTTCCACGAAGAGAACGCATTGCCCGCTTCTGCAAATACTAAGCCGTATATGGTCGAGCTGGGTTGCAGGATAATGGGGTAGCGCAATTCCAGAGTGTATTTTTCGTACAGGCGTGCGTAGTCGTTCTTGCTGGTGCTCGACAGCGGGGTGAGCCTCGCCCTCCTTATAGCCTCGCATACCGATTACGTCCACACCGTATATGCTGTATCCGGTCATGCCGTCGCCTCCCATGTTGAAGCCTTCTGAACGGCGAGAGACCTTGCTGGGGTTATAGTGTCCGAGGTATCCCATTTCCAAACGCGCCATGAGCACGAGCTTGCTGTCGCGCGTTATGGGGTGGAAGAATTTGCCTTTCAATATCCACTTGTGATACTCGATCCATTTGTATCGCTTGTTGTTGGACAGATTGTCGTCCGAATAGTATATGTTGTCGAACAGCGAGTACGGGGGCGTGAGTGTCAGCGACAGGGAGATGTCCGAGCCCTTGCGCGGGTAAATCTGCTGGTCCACCGAGTTTCGTCCGAAGACAGTGCGCAGCGATATGATGTTGCTGCTTCCGTTCGAGATTATGAAGTTGCTCCAATCTTTGAGGTTGTAGGACTGGTACGAAAGTTCGTTGTAGAGCGTGAAGTACTGGTCGGGCCAGTTCAAACGCCTTCCGATTCCGGCCGATATGCCGATTGTGCGGAAGTGCGATTTGCCTTCCCTCCAAAAGTAGTAGGCGTCGGTCTCGTCGGAGAAGTATGCCGATACGGTGAGCGCATTGGGCTTCTTGCCGCCGAGCCACGGTTCGGTGAAGCTGAGCGATATGGCCTTGTAGTACTTTCCGTTGGACTGCCCGCGGATTTGCAGCTGCTGGTTCTGTCCCTGCGGGTAGGGCCTCCAAGCCTTTTTCTTGAAGAAGTTTTTCAGCGATATGTTGTTGAGCTGAATACCCACCGAACCGATGAACATTCCGGCGCCCCAACCGCCCGATATGTCGATTTTATCGCTGGGCTGCTCCTGCAACTTCCAGTCGATGTCCACCAGCGACGTGGTTACCGGACGCACGTCGGGCTGGATTGCCTCGGCGTTGAAGTGCTGCATGTTGGCCAGCCTGGTAGAGCGTCCGCATCAGCAGCGAACGGTTGTACAGCTCGCCCGGGTTGGTGTACAGTTCGCGTCGTATTGCGTCGTCGTTCACGCGCTCGTTGCCAGAAATGCTCACTTCGTTTATGGTGAACGGCTTGCCCTCGTATATCTTCACTTCGAGGTCGATGGAGTCTCTGCCCACGATACTCTCCGAGGGGTCGATGTTCGACATCAGGTAGCCGTTGTTCTGGTACATCGACTTGATTGTGGAGATGTCGTTGGGGTCGTCCTCCTTGCCGGTGCCCAGACGTTTGTAGAGCGTTTTCTTGTCGTACAAATCACCGCGCTTTATGTCGAGCATCTTTTGCAGGTTTTTCGGTGTCGTAGATGCTGTTGCCGACCCACGAGAGATTGCGGAAATAGTATTTGTTGCCCCTCGTCCACGGTGATTTTTGATACCCATGCGGTTGTCCTTTATGGAATAAATCGAATCCTTAACGACCGTGGCGTTGCGATAGCCGCGCGAGTTGTAGAAGTCTATGAGATTCTCCTTGTCGGCCTCGTATTCTTCCTCCTTGAATTTGTTGTTCTGGAAGAATTTCCAGCTTACTTTATGCGTTTTCTTGAACGAGCGGCGGAGCTTTCCGTCCTTGAAGTTGTCGTTGCCCTCGAACTTTATCTCGCCGATTCTGACCTTGCGATGCTTGTCTATATTGAAAGTGACGACCACGGCGCTGGTAATCACCGAGTCGTTGGCAATCGTCACGTCCACGTCCGTGTTGAGGAATCCCTTGTCGGCGTAGTATTTCTTTATAAGGTGCGTGTTCTTGCTTATTCCGTGTTCGGACAGCTCGGTTCCGGGTTGGAGTTTGAGATTCTCTTTCAGGTCGGTGATTTCGCCTTTGCGTGCTCCCTTGAATTCCCAGCGGTAGACTTTGGGCCGCTCTTTGAGGTATATGTTCAGGTCGGCGCGTCCGTCGCCCAGAGGCTGCGCGGAGATTTGCACGTCCGAGAAGTACTTCATGTCCCAGAGCTTTTTTATGGCCTGCGTGATTCTGGGCCCGGGAATCTGCACCGTGTCGCCTCGGCTTATACCGATGTTGGAACGCAGGACGTACATGCTCAGATACTTTACGCCCTCGATGTTGATGTCTGCTATGACGTATGTCCGGGGGGCGGAGTAATCGGCAACCTGAACGGGTGCCGGTTTCGAGGTGTCGGCTGCGGCGAAATATTCGTCCGCTCTGTTCTGAGCTTCGGAAATTGCGGCGCTGAGTCCGAAAATAATCAGTAGAGCTATCGTAAGTATGCGTTTCATTCGCTTCGGTTTGCTGAATTGCTGTTTCATTTCGATTTTACCAATCCGTAACGTCTTTCCCTTTTCGCGTAAGATTCTACGGCCTTCCGGAAATCCTCTTCCGTAAAATCCGGCCACAGCACGTCGGTGAAGTATAGTTCGCTGTAAGCTCCCTGCCAGAGCATGAAGTTGCTGAGCCTGTACTCTCCGCTGGTGCGTATTATGAGGTCCGGATCGGGCCACTCCGCCGTATACAGCGCTTCGGAAATCGTTTCGGGCGTGATGGAGCCGCTTTCTATCGCCCCCTCCGCCGCCCTTTCGGCTATTTTCTGCACGGCGTGCGTCAGTTCGCTTCTGGAACTGTAATTTATCGCCAGTATGAGGTTTATGTCCTTGCAGGAGCGGGTTTGCGTCTCGATTTTCTCGATATGGTCGAGTACTTTCGTGGACAGTCCAAAGCGGTCTCCTATTATTCTTACGCGCACGCCCTGACGTTCGAGTTCGGGTGTTTCGGCCTCGATACTGCTGCATATGAGCTCCATAAGTGCCGATACTTCCTGCTGCGGGCGTCCCCAGTTCTCGGTGGAAAACGCGTACAGGGTAAGGTATTCGACACCCGCCTTGCGTGCTGCCACTAAAAACCCGCCGGACGGTCTCCACACCCTGTATATGGCCGTACATGCGTTCCTTGCCGCGTGTGCGAGCCCAACGGCCGTTTCCGTCCATTATGATAGCCACGTGGGAAGGTATGTCGTTCATATTCATGTTTTCAATCTTGGCGCACAGACGTGCGTATTAAAGTCGCAAATATACGACATAATCCGCTAATATCGCAGCCCTTGACGCTACTTTTTTATTTCCGTGCGGCGAGCCGGACCTTTATTTGTGCAAGTCTCTCTGGTCCAGACCCCACATCATCTTATTCCTTAACGTGTCGTAAAACGATATATTTTGCAGCCGGATTAAAAAAACCGATATTTCCGCCTTGCGCAGCCGGAACCGTGCACCGGTCGGGGCCTCGAACGTCATGTTGTCCAGCGACACTTGGGCCTTTTCGCCGCGCGTGCACACGTGCAGCGTGAGGTGCGCGGAGTCCGGTATCACCACGGGGCGCATCGACAGATTGTGCGGGGCGATTGGCGAAATTACCATGCAGCGGCACTGCGGGGAGACTATGGGGCCGCCCACGCTGAGCGAGTAGGCCGTCGAGCCCGATGGAGTCGATACGATTACCCCTGTCGCCGTGGCAGCTGGCCACCATGTCGTCGTCGGCGTATACCTGTACGTTTATCATGGCGGCGCTGTGGCGTTGGACGGCGAATTCGTTGAATGCGTAGGGAAAGTCCGGAACGGGGGCGAAATCGCCTTCGGCTGCCAGCATGGAGCGTTTTTTTCCACTTCGTATCTGCCTGCGAGTATCTCGCCTATCGCGGCATCGGTCTGCTGCGGCGGGATGTTGGCCAGAAATCCGAGCCTTCCGGCATTTATTCCCAGCAGCGGAACAGCCTTTCCGGCCAGTCGCCTGACGCCTTCCAGTATAGTGCCGTCGCCGCCGTAGCATAGCAGTATGTCGTCGGGACCGATATTTTCGCCTTGCAGATTCTCGTACACTTTGTCTTGCGGAATGTGCAGCGCGGCCTTTTCGCGCAGTTCGGATGCGAACCCGCGATTCACGTGAAAATCAACTCCGTAGTGCTCCAATGCGCGTGCCAGCGAGTTCATCCCTTCCGGAGAGTGCTTTGCGTCGGGCCGCGAAAAAAATATAGAATTTCATTACAAAAACGAAAAAAATATGTCGTAACTTTACCCTGTGCAAATATAACGAATATCGGGCGTAAGCCAAATATACGTTTAGAAAAACGACATGACGAAACTTAGTGCCAATATAAACAAGATTGCGGTTATACGCAATTCACGGGGCGGGAATCTTCCCGATGTGACTGCCGCGGCGACGGCTTTGGAGCGTTTCGGCGCCGACGGTATAACCGTGCATCCGCGGCCCGATCAGCGGCATATACGCTATTCGGACGTGGCGGAACTCAAAAAGGTGCTTTCCACCGAATTCAATATCGAGGGCAATCCCATTCCGCGGTTCGTGGATTTGGTGATGCAGACCGTTCCGACGCAGGTGACTCTCGTGCCGGATGCCGAGGATGCGATAACTTCATCCGCGGGCTGGAATACGCGCGAAAACTTCGATTTTCTGCGTGGTATCACCGAACTTTTTTTCACAGCAAGGGCATCAGGGTGTCCGTGTTCGTGGATCCCGATCCCGACATGATTCGCTGCGCCGCCGAACTGGGAGCCGACCGCGTGGAACTGTACACCGAGGCCTATGCCCGAAAGTACGCCGCGGGAGCAGCTGAAGCCATAGCGCCTTATCTCGATGCGGCCAAAGCGGCACGCGATGCAGGATTGGGCCTTAATGCGGGACACGATTTGAATCTGGAAAATTTGCAGTATTTCCACAGCAACATTCCGTGGCTCGACGAGGTGTCCATAGGGCATGCGCTTATTTCCGACGCTCTTTACTTCGGCCTTGAAAATACCGTTCAACTTTACAAACGGCAGCTCGTCTGACCCGCTCCGAGAAGATTATGAAAGGACTTTTGACATTGGCGCTGCTACTGCTGACTGCGAACCTCTCTGCCCAGAATGAGTACAACTTCCAGAAACGCAGCATGTTCGAACGGCTTCCGGTAAAGTCTTCCGATATAGTCTTTCTCGGCAACAGCATAACCGATTACGGTCCGTGGGAGGAGCTTTTCCCGGGCCGCAGTATAAAGAACCGTGCAATCTCGGGCGACAGGACCGAGTGGATGCTCGAAAGGCTCGACCCGATTCTGGCGGGCAGGCCCAAGAAGGTGTTTCTGATGATTGGCATAAACGACCTCGGGGCGGGAGAGACTCCCGAGAATGTCGCGGGAAACATCGAACGGATATTGGAACGGTTCGCCTCCGGTTCGCCAAAAACCGTGGTTTACGTACAGAGTATTCTCCCTGTAAACGGCAATATACCCAAGTATGCGAACAGGCACGGGTCCAAGGACGCAGAGATAGTGCGGACCAATGCCCTCGTAAAGGACATTTGCGAAAAAAGGGGGATAACGTATCTGGATGTCTATTCGGCTCTTGTCGGGGATGACGGCAAGCTCAAATTGGAGTACACCAACGACGGGCTGCACCTTATGATGTCCGGATACGAGGTTTGGAAAAAGGTAATAGAGTAATACGTAAGATAGTGATAGAACCTTTGTCGTTGCCCGTATTCGAGCGCATTTCGCGTCTGGCTTCGGAGTTGGGCGTAAGAGCTTTCGTGATTGGCGGATACGTGAGGGATTATTACCTGCACCGTCCGTGCAGCGATGTGGACGTGGTGGTGGACGGCGACGGTATAGAGCTGGCCGACGCTATGGGACGCGAACTGCACACGAAGGTGTCGGTGTTCAAGACGTTCGGAACCGCGATGCTCCGTGCCGACGGAATGGAGATAGAGTTCGTCGGTGCGAGAAAGGAGTCGTACAGCAGCGATTCGCGCAAGCCGGCCGTCAGCGCAGGGACTTTGGAGGACGACCAGTTGCGCAGGGATTTTACCATCAACGCTTTGGCGTGGTCGCTCTGCAAGGAGGATTTCGGAACTCTGGTGGACCCGTTCGACGGCATGCAGGACTTGCGGGATTATATCATACGCACCCCGTGCGATCCGGACATAACCTTTTCGGACGACCCTTTGAGAATGATGCGGGCCGTGAGGTTCGCTACCCAGCTGGGCTTCGAGATTCAACCCTTGACATTCGATGCGATAAAGCGGAACGCGGAGCGTATCGGAATCGTGTCGCGCGAACGCATCATAACGGAACTCAACAAGATTGTCCTTTCTCCGTGCCCGTCGATCGGCTTTATGCTGCTCGACGCGGCGGGACTTCTGAAACTCGTGTTTCCGGAAATGGAGCGCCTTAAAGGCGTCGAGCGGGTAGGCGGCAATGCGCACAAGGACAATTTCCTGCATACTCTCAAAGTGCTGGATAACGTAGCAGCCAAAAGCGACGATTTGTGGCTCCGCTGGGCAGCCGTTCTGCACGACATAGCCAAACCGCTGACCAAGGCATACGACGCGCGGGTAGGGTGGACGTTCCACGGCCACGAGGTGGTGGGCGCCAAGATGATACCGGCTATTTTTCCGTAATATGAGGCTGCCGATGAACGAGCATATGAAGTTCGTCAGAAAAATGGTGGCCCTGCATCTGCGTCCGATTGTCCTGTCGGAGGATTTGGTTACGGATTCGGCCGTAAGGCGTCTGCTTTTCGAGGCCGGCGACGATATAGAGTCTCTCATGTGTCTCTGCGAGGCCGACATCACTTCGGGCAACGATGCGAAAGTGAGACGCTATCTGGCCAACTTCCAGCTCGTGCGCCGGAAAATGAAGGACATAGAGGAGAAGGACCGCATACGCAACTTCCAGCCGCCGGTTACCGGCGAGTTGATTATGAGTACCTACGGGCTGCCGCCGTGCCGCGAGGTTGGGGAGATAAAGGCCGCGATAAAGGATGCCATTTTGGACGGCGTCATCTCGAACGACTACGAGCAGGCTTACGCTCTGATGGAGCGTCTGGCCGCCGAACGTGGCCTTGTCAAAAAGCAGTAGCGGCTGAAAAACGGCGGTTCTGTGAGAGTTCAGGTGCTCTCCGGCGCCTTGTCAAGAGGCAAAGTGCGAATAAATTTGCTTTTGCACTTGGTTTATTCGTACCTTTGCAGCAGGACAATATCCTGTGGCAGGGGGTGCGGGAAACCGATTGCGCATGTCGCTTGTTTTCTTTACTTTTACCGCCGGATTAAAAAAAGACGTGGAGATGTACAGCAGTATAATCAGACCTTTGTTGTTTTCGTTCGGGCCGGAGCGCATACATGGCCTGACCGTGGGCATGCTTCGGGCAGTGAAACATATTCCGGGCGCGAAATTTCTCGCCGGATGCCTTTTCGGTATCCGCCATCCCGCTTTGGAGCGCGAGGTTCTGGGCATGAAGTTTCCCAATCCGGTCGGCGTGGCCGCCGGATTCGACAAGAATGCGGAGATTTACGACATGTTGTCCGCTCTCGGATTCGGATATGTCGAGGTGGGTGCAATCACTCCCAAACCGCAGGGCGGCAATCCACGTCCGAGACTATTCCGTCTGCCGAAAGACGGGGCTATCGTGAACCGTATGGGCTTCAACAACAAGGGTATGGACAACGCCATAGCCCACCTGCGGAAGGGCAGCCGGACGCCTATCGGCGCCAATATCGGCAAGAACACCGCAACGCCCAACGATACGGCGCCGGCCGACTATCTCAAACTGTTCCGCAGCCTTTACGAGTATGTGGACTATTTCGTGGTGAACGTGAGCTGTCCCAATGTCAAGAACATAGGCCAGCTGCAAAGCAAGGAGAACATACTCTCGATTCTCGAACCGTTTTTCGATTTCCGCCGCGGGCAGAACCACTATCGCCCCGTGCTGGTGAAAATATCGCCAGATTTGAGTTTCGAGCAGATAGACGATATCATAGATGTGCTCGTCGATACTCCTTTGGACGGAATCGTGGCCACTAATACCACCACCTCGCGCGAAGGACTGAATACCCCCGCCGAGCAGATTGAGAAAATCGGAGCGGGCGGCCTCAGCGGGCGTCCCTTGAAAAAACGGGCGCTGGAAATCGTGCGCTACGTGCACGAGAAGACCGAAGGACGCTATCCGATTATCGGCGTGGGCGGCATCATGAACGAGCAGGACGCTCTGGACATGCTTCATGCCGGCGCGGATTTGATACAGATATATACCGGAATGATTTACGAGGGTCCTTCGCTCGTGCGCAGAATCTGCAAGGCGATAATCGCCGAAAGCCGCAGCGGGACCGCAGAATAGCCATATAACCATGTATGCTTCCGTAATTACCATAGGCGATGAAATTCTCGTCGGCCAGATTGTCGATACCAATGCCGCCTATATCTCGCAGAGTCTCGGGAATATAGGCATTACCGTCCGCGAGCGCGTTTCGGTAGGCGATACGGCCGACGAAATACGTCGGGCCTTAGACCGCGAACTGTCTCTTTCCGAGATTGTCGTCATGACGGGCGGATTGGGTCCTACGAAGGACGACGTCACCAAGCGCACGCTTGCCGCCTACTTCGGCTGCGGAATGGTGCGCCACCAGCCCACATACGATATGGTCCGCGAGATGCTCCTTCGGCGCGGCATCGAGTTCAGCGAACTCAATCGCCGTCAGGCGGATGTTCCGGAATGCTGCACCGTTCTGCCCAATCGTAACGGGACGGCACCCGGGATGTGGTTCGAACGCGACGGCAAGGTGGTAGTGTCGCTGGCGGGAGTGCCGTTCGAAATGAAGGCGCTGATGGACGAGCAGGTTGTGCCGCTGCTGAAAGAAAAATTCCGGCTCCGCAGCAACGTACACCGCACCATGATAACGTTCGGAATAGCCGAATCGATTCTGTCCGAACGGATAGAAGCGTGGGAAAATTCGCTGCCCGAGTGGCTGCATCTGGCCTATTTGCCCTCGCCCTCAGGGATAAAACTGCGACTTTCGGCATACGAAAAGGATGCAGAGCCGGCTCGCAGGCGGATTGACGATTGTTTTTTTCGGAACTCGAAAAAGATAATTCCCGAGTACGTGGTAGGATACGATGATTGCACTCTGGTCGATTCGGTCGCCCGATTGTTGACTGAAAAACACGCGACGCTGGCCGCGGCCGAGAGCCTGCACCGGTGGACGAATCGCCGCGCAGATTGTGGAAAAGGACGGCGCTTCGCGGTTTTTTTCCTTTGCGGGGTCGTCTCGTACAGCAACGCCTCCAAGGTGAACGTACTCGGAGTGGATGCGATGGATATAGAGCGTTACGGGGCCGTCAGCCGTCAGGTGGCGGAACAGATGGCCGAAGGGGTCAGACGCATTTCGGGAGCGGATTATGCTGTGTCCACCACCGGCATTGCAGGCCCGACGGGCGGAAGCGAGGACAAACCTGTGGGGACGGTGTGGATTGCCGTGGCGACACCGAGCGGCGTGACGGCGCGGCGCATGTGTTACGGCCGGCTTCGGAAGCAGAATATCGAGCGGGCCAGTGCATCGGCTCTCGACATGTTGCGCCGGATACTGTCCGGAACGTTTTCCGAGACGGGCAGCGAGGTCTTGATATAACAATTTATTGTTATCGGCAGGCGCATAATCGCCAGAACGAAGTATTGACCGGCCGTGCCGGATTTTCGAACTTTACATCCGAAAAAAAAGAGCCCCCGCCCATGGGAGTCAGGAGGCGGGGACTTCGAAAATTAAATTTGTATGGCTTACATAACTTTCTTTTCGAGTGCAAAGGTATTAACGCGGCGAGTGCTGCACAATCCCGATAAATGGTTAAAAAAATCCGCATATAATAATTATTTAATAGCTATCGAATTATGAAAAACGCAACAGGCTGTCGAAATATTTCTCGCAGGTGTCGGCCCTTGTCCGCTGCCATGAAAGCGGCAGACTTGATTGAAAACCGACTACCGGTTGCTGCCCGTGTTGTCGCGTCTGGGTATAAAGCTCGGATTCGGAGACATAAACGTCGGGCAGATGTGTCTGCGCTACGGCATTTCGCCCGATTTGTTCCTGCTGATTTGCCGTGTGTACTCGCAGTACGATTACGAGCCCTCGTGCGAGCATCTGGGCAAGACCGACCTTCGGGACATCATGTCCTATCTCCACTCCTCGCATGCCTATTACTCGGAGGTGGCCATTCCGCGTCTGAGCGCAAGGATAGACGCTCTGATGCAGAGTTGCAGCAAGGAGCATCATCGCGTGCTGGCTCGTTTTTTCGCCGACTACTGCGCCGAGGTGGGCAATCATTTCGCCTATGAGGAAAAATACGGTTTTCCCTTATGTCGAAGCGGTGTTGGCCGGCAGAAATGTCGCCGACGGCTACCGCATAGAGACTTTCGAGGACAATCACAGCGACATAGACGAGAAGTTGAGCGACCTGAAAAAAACATAATCGTCAAATATCTGCCCGAGAGCTGCCCTTCGGAGCCTGCGTTTCGAGGTTCTGCACGAGATATTCCGGTTGGAGGAGGATTTGTGCAAACATACGCAGATAGAGAACGAGGTGCTCATACCTCTGGTCCAAAAAATAGAGAAAGAGAACGATGAACGCAGATAAAACATACCGTCTGGCGATAATCGAACCGTCCGAGGTGGTGCGGCATGGGTTGGAGGCCGTACTCTCTTCGCACGGCGAGTTTCGGGTCGTGGCATCGGTGGACGATGCGGCGAGGTGCACGGAGCGCATGTCACTGCTCAGACCCGATGCGATACTGATGAATCCTTCGGTTGCCGAGCGCTGCGGCGGCAAGGGCGCGTCTCTGAAAAGTATGTTTCCGGAGTTCGCGGGCATTGCGATAGTCGCTTTCGTGTACGGACTGTTCAGCGAATACACGCTTCGCCAGTTCGACGGAGTGGCTTCGGTTTACGATTCGGGCGGCGCGATTGCATCGAAAATCCGCAAGGCGATGGAGAGCGCGGGAACGGTTTCGCAGAACGAGAGTTCCGAATTGTCGGAGCGCGAGCGCGAGATTCTGGTCTCCGTGGCTCAGGGTCTCACCAACAAGGAGATTGCCCAGCGGCATCACATCTCGATATACACCGTAATCACGCACCGGAAGAACATTACGCGCAAGACCGGCATAAAGTCCGTAGCGGGTCTTACGGTTTATGCGCTGCTTAACAATCTGATAAATCAATCCGAAATGCAGTAAATATTATGGAACACAATCACGCACATCATCATGTGGATGCCGTCGCGCTTTCCCGCGCGTTCGTTATAGGCATCGTTCTCAATGTCTTATTCGTGATAATAGAGTTCGTTGCCGGAGTGGTGGTGGATTCGGTGGGTCTTATGTCCGATGCGGGGCATAATCTGAGCGACGTGGCGAGTCTCGCACTGGCCATGGCGGCGCTCAAACTCTCGCAGCGGCACTCGACGCGCTGCTACACCTACGGATACAAGAAAAGCACCGTTCTCATTTCGCTCGTCAATGCCGTGATACTGCTCGTCGCCGTAGGATTCATTCTGGCCGAGAGTATCGACAAACTGCTCAATCCCCAGCCCGTGGAGGGCCTTACAGTGATTTGGGTCGCTTCGGCGGGTATTGTGGTCAATGCCCTGACGGCCCTGCTTTTCATGAAAGACCGCAAGCACGACCTGAATGTCCGCGGTGCTTTCCTTCATATGGCCGCCGACGCATTGGTGTCGGTCGGTGTGGTGGTCTCCGGCGTCATAATAATGCTTACCGGCTGGTGGATTGTCGATTCGATTGTGGGAATCGCCATCGCCGTCGTGATTCTCGTCTCTACGTGGAGCCTGCTGAGCCAGAGCCTGCGCCTTTCGATGGACGGAGTGCCCGAGTCGGTGGATTACGACAAAGTGGTGGAGGCCATGAAAAAAACGACAGCGAGGTGCGCGACGTCCACCATGTTCATATATGGGCCATAAGTACTACCGAAACCGCCATAACCGCGCATGTCGTCATAGACGATGCCGAGCATATGGAGACGGTCAAGCAGCGTCTCAAACAGACGCTTCGCGGCGTGGGCATAGACCATGCGACACTCGAATTCGAGAATCCGTCCTCCGGATGCTGCGACAAGGGTATATGCGACGATTGACGGATAGCCGTATTCAAAAATTTCAGGGAGCTCGGAAAGGAATCATTCCTGTTCCGGGCTCCCTGAATAATTAAAAGAAAGTCCGATTATTTGAATTTTTTGAGCACGGGAGCAATAATGGCTTCCATGACTTCATATCCGGCTGCGGTCGGATGTACGCCGTCCTGAGTGTAGGCGGGGTTCAGAGCGCCGTCGTCCGTAACCATCGGCGTGTAGAAATCCACCCACGGCAGTTTTTTTCCTCTTTCGCGTACTTTTCGAGCATTTCGTTCAGCTCCTTAATCGGCTGCACCGGGTCCACCTCTTTGCGCCATCCGTATTTTTTAACCGGCAACACGGAGCATAACACGGCCTTTATTTTGTTGGCTTGCGACAGCTCTACCATCGAAACGATGTTCCGGAAGATATGTTCCACGGAAATAGGTCCGTTGTTGAGGGCTATGTCGTTGGTCCCTGCAAGAATGACTACGGCTTTTCGGGTGCAGGTCTATCACATCGTCGCGGAAACGGCATAGCATCTGCGAGGATACCTGCCCGCTGATTCCGCGTCCGGCATAGTTGTTGGCCGAGAAGAATTCTGGATGTTTGGCCGCCCAGCCTTCGGTTATGGAGTTGCCCATGAAAACGACTGCGGGAGCCTTGGTCATGTCGGCATTCGCCTGTTCGTATCGCGAGCAGCCGGCCCAATCTTTCTTTTGCGCCTGACATGTGATTGCGACAGCCACGAGCAGCAAAAACGGTGTATATCGACTTTTTCATTTGTGGAATGTTTTTTTCGGAAGACAAATTTATGAAATTTATCTCCTATTAGCTAAATTTGACCTTCGAAAATAAATGCGTTTTTGCCATTATGAAAAAGTTATTCTTCGCCATGTGCCTCGCCGTTTGCCCAGGTGCGTGCACGTCCGGTTCTGGTTCTTCGGAACCCCGAAAAAAATCCGTATCAATGTGGACATGAGCGTTTCGCCCGAAAACCGTGCGGCGCTGATGGACAACATGCTGCGTCTTGCCGAAGCCTCGCGCGGCGAGAATGGGTGCATCGGCTACGAGATTTACGAAAACAGCCGCGACTCCTCGCGCGTGCTCATCGTCGAGACATGGGAGAGCGCTGCCGCTCTCGAAGCACACCAGCAGACAGACCATTTCAAGAGCCGCGCCCCGAAAAAAACAAGGAATTGAGCTCTTCGTCAGACCTTCTCAAACTCGAATTCTGACGGCGGGCGGCGGAAAGTTCGGCTTTATCCGAATGCAAATCAGCCTTACTTTCTTGGAAAAAGTAAGGCTGATTTGCGTAATCGTTATTCCCATTCGATTGTGGCGGGCGGCTTCGAGGAGATGTCGTAGACTACTCGGTTGATGCCTCTCACCTTGTTTATTATTTCGTTGGATACCTTTGCCAGAAAATCGTAGGGCAGGTGCACCCAGTCGGCGGTCATTCCGTCCGTCGAGGTGACGGCCCTCAATGCCACGCAGCTTTCGTAGGTGCGTTCGTCGCCCATGACCCCGACGCTCTGTACGGGAAGCAGGATGACTCCGGCCTGCCAAACGCTGTCGTAGAGACCGGCCTCGCGCAGCGAGTCGATGAATATCTTGTCCGCCTCCTGCAAAATGGCCACCTTTTCGGCCGTTACTTCGCCCAGTATCCTGATGCTCAGACCCGGTCCCGGGAACGGGTGGCGTCCCAGCAGCGTCTGGCTCAACCCGAGCTGACGTCCCACGCGGCGCACTTCGTCCTTGAACAGCAGACGGAGAGGTTCGACTATTTTAAGGTTCATCTTTTCCGGCAGGCCGCCTACGTTGTGGTGCGACTTGATTGTCGCCGACGGACCTTTTACAGACGAGGACTCTATCACGTCCGGATATATGGTTCCCTGTGCGAGCCACTTTATGTCGGAGAGTTTCTGCGCCTGTTCGTCGAAAACCTCGATGAAGTCGCGGCCCACTATTTTTACGTTTGGCTTCGGGATCGGTGACGCCTTTCAGGTCGCCGAGGAACTTGTCGCCGGCCTTTACGCCTATGACGTTCAGTCCCATGTCGCGGTACGAGGCGAGCACGTCTTCGAATTCGTTTTTGCGAAGCAGCCCCATATCGACGAAAATGCAGGTGAGCCTATCGCCTATGGCTTTGTGCAGCAGCACCGCTGCGACCGATGAATCCACACCGCCCGAAAGTCCCAGCACTACTTTGTCGTCGCCTATGGTTTTGCGCAGGCTGCCGACCGTCGATTCGATGAACGAATCGGGCGTCCAGTCCTGACGGCATCCGCAGATGCCGGCTGCGAAATTGCGCAGAATCGTCACGCCTTCGGTCGAGTGGTATACTTCGGGATGAAACTGTATGCCCCATGTCTTCTCGCCCTCAATCTGGAAAGCCGCAACCTCCACGTCCTGAGTGCTGGCGATTATCTTGCAGCCGTCCGGACGGCGCGTAATGGTGTCTCCGTGCGACATCCACACCTGCGTGAGCGGCGATACGCCTTTGAGCAGCGGATTTTCGGCATCCTTTACCGACAGCATGGCGCGGCCGTATTCGCGTTTCTCGGACGGGGCTACCGAACCGCCGAAGTGCTGGGCAAGATATTGGGCGCCGTAGCAAACTCCCAGCAGAGGCATTTTGCCCTTGATGTCGGAGAGGTCTATCTGCGGGGCGTCGGCGCTTCGTACCGAAGAGGGGCTTCCCGAGAGAATTACGCCGCTGTATTCCGACAAATCGGGTACTTTGTCGAACGGATGTATCTCGCAATAGATGTTTATCTCGCGCACTCTGCGTGCGATGAGCTGCGTGTACTGCGAGCCGAAATCCAGTATCAGTATCTTCTGCATGTCTGTTTTTATGGGTCTTGTTTTGTGTTATCTTATTTGGGCGCCGGCCTGTTTCTCGAACTGCGAAATGAGGTTGTTCATCACGCGGTCTATTACCGTGTCGGTGAGCGTTTGCGTTTTGTCTTCGAGAATGAAGCTCAGAGCATACGACTTTTTGCCTGCGGGCAGCTTTTCGCCTTCGTATACGTCGAACAGCGAGACGTTTACGAGAAGTTTGCGTTCGGTGGCGAAAGCTATGCGGCGGAGCGTCTCGAAAGTGACAGATTTGTCCACCAGCAGTGCAAGGTCGCGTTTGACTTCCGGATATTTGGAAAGCTCCTGCGCCGATACCTTGTTCTTGCGGGTGGCTTTGAGCAAGGCGTCGAAATTCATCTCCATGAAGTACACCGGTGCCTTGATGTCCAGCATGGCGGTTATCTTGCGGGCCACCACACCCATCTGCATGAATTCCTTGCCGCCGATTTCCAAACTCAGGGCCTCGTCGAACAAATCCGAAGAGCAGGCCGAGGTTTTCAGCGAGTATATGTCCACTCCCATGCGGTGCAGAATTTTTTCGACTGCGGCGCGAAGCGTGAAGAACGAACTGCCTGCGGCTTTGCCCTGCCAAGATTGCGGGGTGTCCGTACCGGTGACGGTAACGGCCAGACGGTATGTTTCCGTGTATGGCGCGAGCGGTTTTTCGGCCTGCTCCGCCGTGCGCGTAGCGTCGTACCGGTAGCAGTTGCCGAACTCGTAGAGTTTCAGGTCCGGATTGCGGCGGTTCGTGTTCAGGGCTACGGTTTCGAGTGCTCCGAACAGCAGCGTCTGACGCATTACGTTCAAGTCGGTGCTGAGCGGGTTGAGGATTTTTACGCAGTTTTCCGCCTTGTAGCTTTCCAGAGGCTGATAATAAGCGGCTTTCGAGAGCGAGTTGTTCATAATCTCGGTGTAGCCGATTGACGAAAGCATGTCGGAGACGGTATTCACAATCTTCTCCTTGTCCGGTTTGGGAGCGTAGGAGAGGGTGGAATGCACGCTCTGCGGAATCTCGATATTGTTGTAGCCGTAAATTCGAAGTATGTCTTCTATGAGGTCCGCTTCTCTGGTGACGTCTACGCGGTATGCCGGCACTTCGACGTGCAGCGTGTCGCCTTCGCGCGAAAGAATCTTCACGTCCAGCGCAGCTATGATGCCGAGCAGCGTATCTTCGGGAATATCCTTGCCGATGAGCATGCAGGTCCTTCGCAGCGATATGTCGAACCGTGCGGGTTCTATTTTCTCGGGATATATGTCGGTTATCTCGGACGAAATCTTGCCTCCGGCTATCTCCTTGAACAGCAGCGCGGCGCGTTTGAGCGCATAGACGGTCATGTCGGGGTCTATGCCACGTTCGAAACGGAACGAGGCGTCGGTGTTCAGGCCGTGCCTTTTGGCGGTCTTGCGCACACGTACCGGATTGAAGTACGCGCTTTCGAGAAATATGTTCGTCGTGGTGTCGCTGATGCCGCTCTTCTGCCCTCCGAATACGCCTGCGATGCACATCGGCTCGCTTTGCGAACAAATCATCAGGTCTTCGGCCGAAAGGGTGCGTTTCACACCGTCCAGCGTCTCGAACTCCGTGCCTTCGGGACATGTGCGGACTATCACCTTGCCGCCTTCGATTTTTGTCTGCGTCGAATGCGTGCAGGGGCTGGCCAAAGCTCGTGGAGCACGAAGTTGGTTATGTCCACAAGATTGTTGTGCGGATTCAGGCCTATTGCTCTGAGCGAGTTCTGCATCCATTCCGGCGATGGGCCTATCTTGGCACCCGTTATCGTGATTCCGGCATATCTGGGAGCGCCGCTGTGGTCCACGACCTCGATTTCGGTTTTCCGGTCATGATTGTCCACTGCGAATTCCTCGACCGACGGCAGCGTCAGTGCGGCGCTCTGGCCGTGCGCTTCGAGGTATGCGGCAGGTCTCTTGCCACGCCGTAGTGCGACATGGCGTCGGCACGGTTGGGCGTAAGTCCTATTTCTATCAGGTAGTCTTCCTGTATGCCTAAATATTCTTTGGCGGGGGTACCGACCTGCGCCTGCTCGGGAAGCACCATTATTCCGTCGTGCGAGGAGCCGATTCCGAGTTCGTCTTCTGCGCAGAGCATGCCGAATGATTCGACGCCGCGGATTTTGCTCTTCTTGATTTTTGAATCCCTCTTTGGCGGGGTCCGGATAGAGAACCGCGCCTATCGTCGCGCAAAGGACTTTCTGTCCGGCGGCGACGTTCGGTGCTCCGCATACGATTTGCAACGGTTCCGCATCTCCTATGTCCACGGTGGTCAGATGCAGGTGGTCGGAATCGGGGTGGTCGGTGCAGGTCAGAACCTTTCCGACGACTACTCCCGCAAGGCCTCCCTTTACGGTTTCTATTTTTCTCCAATCCTTCTACTTCGAGTCCGATGGATGTGAGAATGTCGGCCGTTTGCTCGGCGGAGAGCGTTGTCGAAACGTATTTTTTCAGCCAGTTGAAAGATATATTCATAGACGTAAGCGGAAATAAGTGTGTAAAATCAGCCCAAAGGTAGTCATTTTTTTACTTATTTGTTTGCCGCGGTATAAAATTTGGAATCTCGGACAGGAACAATCTTCCTTTCGAACGACAATGAATACCATATTATTAATGTTAAATTTAGTGCTTATGACCACAGCAACCCAGCAGAAGACGGCTTTCGCACTTCCCGTCCTGCCCTACGAACTCTCGGCTCTCGAACCGCAAATCAGCGAACAGACCATGCGCTACCACTATGGCAAACACCACAAGGCCTATATCGACAAACTCAACGAATTGATTCGCGATACGCAGTTCGAGAACTATACGCTCGAAGACATCATCCTGCGCTCCGACGGACCGATTTTCAACAATGCGTCCCAAGCATGGAATCATACTTTCTATTTCATGGCTCTTTCTCCCAATCCGAAAAGCGTTCCTACCGGACAGCTCGGCGAGGCGATAAACCGCGATTTCGGCTCTTTCGACGAGATGAAGGCTCGCATGGAGAAAGCCGCCGGCTCGCTTTTCGGTTCGGGCTGGGTGTGGCTCGCAGCCGACAAACGCGGCCGATTGAGCATCGTCTCCGAAAACAATGCAGGCAATCCCATGACGCACGGCCTCAAACCGCTGCTTGCGCTCGACGTTTGGGAACACGCCTATTATATCGACTATCGTAACGCACGTGTGGACTCGGTGAAGGCACTGTGGGACAGAGTGGACTGGCGCGTGGTCGAGGAGCGCTATCGGTAATTTCTTCCCCGCAGAAAAAGTATTAGTCCCCCAAAAACGGCCGCAAGACAAAAATGCGGCCGTTTTTTATTTTCTACCGCGCACCGCCAAAAAGGCGACATACGCTTTCGATTTCGTCGAATATAATTCTTATATTTGGCTTGCGCCCGATATATTCCGGTTCGGCATAAAAAATAAACGCTGTTTATTTTCTTCTGCACTCACCTTTTCATATATTTGCTGTATGGATTTCAAATTAGTTTCCGAGTTCAAGCCGACGGGCGACCAGCCCGAGGCGATAGATGCGCTGGAAAAGTCGATACGTTCGGGCAGCCGCCATAATACGCTTATGGGAATAACCGGCTCGGGCAAGACATTTACCGTGGCCAATGTGGTGGAGCGGCTGAACCGTCCCACCCTGGTGCTGAGCCATAACAAGACTCTCGCTGCTCAGCTTTACAGCGAATTCAAGAGTTTCTTTCCGGAGAATTGCGTGGAGTATTACGTCTCGTATTACGATTATTACCAGCCCGAGGCTTATCTGCCCGCTTCGGATACTTATATAGAGAAGGATCTGGCGATAAACGATGAAATCGACAAGATGAGGCTGCATGCTACCGCATCGCTCATGTCGGGCCGTCGTGACGTACTGGTGGTGGCCAGCGTGTCGTGCATATACGGCATCGGCAATCCGGAGGATTTCCATAAATGCTCCATAAACATTGAGGTGGGGCAGGTTCGCAGCCAGAGAAAACTGCTGTACGACCTTGTGGACATACTCTATACCCGAACGGAACAGGAGTTGCAGCCGGCGACGTTCCGCGTGAACGGCGATGCGGTGGATGTGATGCTCGCATACGGCATGACATGCTACCGCATAATGTTTTTCGACGACGAGATAGAGCAGATTGCTCTTATAGAACCGTCTACCGGCCAGAAAATAGAAACGGTGGACAGCATACGCATTTCGCCGGCCAATCTTTTCATAGCGACCAAGGAGCGCACGGCCGAAGCCATCCGGAACATCCAGCTGGATTTGGGCCGCCGCATACAATATTTCGAATCGGAAGGGCGCCTTACCGAGGCGCAGAGGCTCAAACAGAGAGTGGAGTACGACCTCGAAATGATAAAGGAAATGGGGTACTGTCCGGGCATAGAGAACTATTCGAGATATTTCGACGGACGCAAGGAGGGGCAGCGGCCGTTCTGTCTGCTGGATTATTTTCCGGAGGACTACCTCATGGTTATCGACGAGAGCCACGTGACGCTGCCGCAGGTGCACGCCATATACGGAGGCGACCGCGCCCGCAAGGTCAATCTGGTCGATTACGGATTCCGTCTTCCGGCCGCAACGGACAACCGCCCGCTGAAATTCGACGAGTTCGAAAGATCTTATGGGAACGGCGATATACGTCAGCGCGACGCCGGCGGACTACGAATTGATAAAGAGCGAAGGCGTGGTGGTGGAGCAGGTGATACGCCCCACCGGAGTGGTGGATCCGCCGATTAAGGTGAAGATAACCGACGACCAGATAGACGACCTTATAGAGGAGATAAGCCTGCGTGCCGAACGCGACGAAAAGGTGCTCGTAACGACCCTGACCAAACGTATGGCCGAGGAGCTTTCCAAATATTTCGACCGCATAGGCATCCGCAACCGGTACATACACTCCGACGTGGATACGTTGGAGCGCGTCCAGATACTCGAAGACTTGCGTGCGGGAATGTTCGACGTGCTCATAGGCGTGAACCTGCTGCGCGAGGGGCTGGATTTGCCGGAGGTGTCGCTGGCCGTGGTCATGGACGCCGACAAGGAGGGGTTTCTCAGAAACAAACGTTCGCTGGTGCAGATTGCCGGACGCGCGGCAAGACATGCGGGCGGAAACGTGATTTTTTATGCGGAGAAGCGCACCGACGCCATGCGCGAGACGATTGCCGAGAGCAACCGCCGCCGTGAAAAACAGATTCGGTTCAACATGGAGAATCATATCGTGCCGCGTCGGGCGACCAAGTCCGGTCACATGGCGCTGGCCTCCCAAAGCAGGGATGCCGGTACGGCGTATGACTTTTCGGCTCGCAGGACGGACATGGCTGCGGATATAACGGCGAATTACGACGCCGGCGATTTGGATGAGAAGATAGAGAAGATGCGGCTTCTGATGGAGGCCGCCGCCAAGAAACTCGATTTCATGCAGGCTGCCAAATACCGCGACTCGATGTATGCGTTGCAGCAGCAGAGAGACGAATCGCAAAAACACTGACAGACCCATGAGCAGTCCTATTGCCAAGATATTTACGAGAACGATAGACAGCCTCTACCTGCCTGTTTTCAGACGGGTGCTCCCGTTGCAGGTGTTCCGCTATGCGGTGTGCGGCGGGATGAACCTGTTGTGGAACGCCGTGATGTACTACGCGATATATCATTACGCGCTGTTCGAGAACAATCTCGATTTGGGAATCGTCGTGGTGTCGCCTCATGTGGCTGCCATGTGCATCGTTTTTTTCCGATAACGTTTTTTTCAACGGGTTTTGGCTCAATCGCAATGTCGCGTTCAATCGTTCGGCCCTGCGCAGCCGCGTTTCCCAGCTTTTCCGCTATGCTGTTTCCGTCGCGGGGTCGCTGCTGCTCAATTACCTGCTGATAAAACTCTTCGTCGAAGTATGCCGCATATACGCCACGCCGTCGATGCTTCTCACATCGGCCGTGTGCACGGTTTACGAGCTTTCTTATGTCCAAATACTTTACGTTCAGGGAGCGGGTCGGCGATTGACCGATTCGTAAATCCATAAGTCCGTCTTTACGTACCGGAGCTCCGACATCAGTTTTCGGGCTTCCGCTTCGCTTTTGCGGCTCGCAATAGAGACCATCCAGCGCGACTGCGACAGACGAACTTTCTCGCATTGCAGCGAAGAGTACCTCTTTTGCAGCTGCTCGATATATTTGTCCGCATTGGCCTCGACGGAGAAAGTTCCGGCTATGATATGGAATACAGGCCCGTCGGTTGTCATGATTGACGGCTGCTGCGGCTCCTCTGGCTGCCGTTCCGGTACGACCGTATCGACCTGCTGCACCGGCCGGACCGTTTGCCGGACTATCGGCGGTTCGGGGGCCGGCAGGGTTTCGGGGACTTTCATATATTTCCAGACGCCGAATGCAGCTGCTGCTACTGCCGCTAATGTGCATGCCGCGATTACGACCGCCTTGCCGCCGCTGCGTTTTTTGATTTTGATGAAAGCGCTGCGGTCGGGATTGAGAAAGTCGTAAAATCCGCTTTCCGCCTCTATTTTCCCGTCGGGAGAGATTGTCCCCACGCCCTGAATCAGGATGCTGCCGTCCTTGTGCCTTGCTTCGCAAAGCCAGCTTCGGTACAGCTCGTCGGCCTGCGACGGCTCTATTCCGCCCGCCTGCGCGGTCTTATCGACCACCGACGGGGCGTCCTTATGCCTTTCGCAAGAGAATGCGACGAGATTGTGCGGCGGCATAATTTCGCTGTCCGATATGCGTTTTGCGCCTTTGTACTCGATGTATAGGGTTCCCGCGTCGGGCAGGAAGACCTTGCGCGAGCAGAGCAGAGTACTGCGGATTATTTTGTCTATTACGCTCATTTTCTCTCCGCACTATGCTTGCGCACGGCCCATACTATCATTGCGATGCCGAGAACGATGAACGGAACGCTGAGCCACTGTCCCATGAAAAGCGACATGTCCGTTTCGAAGGCTTCCTGCGGGTTTTTGATGTATTCGATGAAAAAGCGCGTCAGGAAAATGCCTATAAGCCCCACTCCGAACATGAGCCCCGGATAGCGTCTTCCGGCATCCTTGCGGTAGTAGAGCCACATCTCGATTAGGAAAGTGACGATGTAGCAGAGAGGCCTCGTATATCTGCGTGGGGTGTTTGGGCACTACTTCTCCGTTGTGCAGGAAGATGAATCCCCACGGCAGCGAAGTTTCGATGCCGTAGATTTCCGAGTTCATCAAATTGCCTATGCGCACGAACGCTCCGCCGATTCCGACCACGAGCATTATTCTGTCCAGCGACCACATGTAGGGCAGCTTGTTCTTGCGCGAAAACAGCCACAGGCCGATGAGCAGTCCTATGGCCGCACCGTGCGAGGCCAGACCTCCTTGGCGCAGGTTAAGGATTTCGATGGGGTGCGTCAGGTAGTAGGAAGGTTCGTAAAACAGACAGTGTCCGAGTCTCGCGCCTATTATGGTTGCCAGAGTGCCGTACCAGAATATCGAGTCGGCCACCTTTTCGGGCAGGCCTTCGCGTTTGACGAATTTGGTGAAAAACCATGCACCCAGACCTATGGCCAAAGCCCATGTCAATCCGTAATAGCGGATTTCTAACGGTCCTATGCTGAACATTACGGGATTTACATCCCAGCTTACAGAAAGAAGACTGAACATGCCGTCGATGTGTTCGAAAGACAAAGGTAACACAAAACTCGTAATCGAAGGCCTGCCGCATGAAAAAACCGCAACTCTTGTCGCGGTTTTTCGTGTAAAGGTTAATGAGCGGTCGCCGGCAGCTCGAACAGAAATTTGAACGGCTTGGAGATTGCGAAACTGCCCAGTGCGTCTCCGTAGTATGTCTGTCCGGAAGACATGTCGAGTTTCTTTACGGGAGCGGAGGGCGAGAAGTCTATTTTTTTCAGATTCACCCAAAAGGCTCCGAAACTTTGCGTGGCCTCGAAGTAATAGACCATATTTTTCTGGTCGGAGACGCTGCGCCAGCGGGTCGATGAGATTTCGGGACTTTCCTCGGTCGATATGCCGAGGGGTACCGACACGTTGCGCATGACGCTGAAAAACGGTCTGAACAGAAGTGATGGGGTCGTCAGTTTTTAAGGGCGGCGTTGATGTAGAACGATGCTCTTGCGAAACGGTCGGGCGCCTTGTTGGTGCCCGGAAGCATTTTCAGTCCGCCTATCTGCTGCCAGTAGTCGTTCATCACCAACTGATAGTTGTACGCGGGCGCATTTGTCAGCACCTTATACTCCTTCCCTTGGTATATTATCAGTTTCCCGTTGATATATTCGAGAATGGCGCTGTTTCCGGTAGGGTCGGACATGGCCATGTGCATGGTCGATTTCTCGCCGCCGGGCATTGCCGGAGCGTCTATTCGGAACTCCTCCCTGCCGAGTCTGCTGCACGGCCTCGGCCACCGTTTCGAAGTTGTCGAGCACGTACTGCGCCCAGACGCTGATTCCGAGTACCGGTCTGGTGTCGTCACCTGTGGAGTAGACGGTGCCGGGCAGATAGAGCAGATTCACGACGAGCCCCTTTTCGTTGATTCCTTCCGACGTGCCCATGTCGAACCCCGAAGCTATCAGGCTTCCGTACTTCGATGTCCAGTGCACGGTGCTGCCGCTGTCGGCTCCGCTGCGGTGCATGCCGCGCGGAAAGATGTAGAGGTTGGTCGGAATGACGCTCTTCCAGTCCATTGTGCGGCCCGTTATTACGGTGCCGTTGGGCCCGAGATACACGGCTCGCGTGCAGGCGTCGGACCGATACGATATGCTGCAAAGCAGCAAGGCGATTTCGGTGATAAAGAATTTTTTTCATGATTCATGAGTGTTTTACCGCCGTATTTCGGACAAGAGTTGTGCCAAATGCGAAAGGATAAAAGGCGGCTGCTTATTGCCGTTACGTAAAAATTGTTTACCTTTTGAATTTTACTCCCGCATTGTCGGGTATGTATTTATGAAGAAACACATTGGTTATGGCGTTATATCCATTAAGATTCAAACCGAGACTCAAAGAGCGTATTTGGGGCGGTGAATCTTTGGCTGCCAAGTGCGGTAAGCGCTCCGCAAAAGGCAAGCGTTACGGCGAGAGTTGGGAAATATCGGGAGTGGCCGGCGACCTGTCGGTCGTCAGCAGCGGCATGTTCAAGGGCAACGACTTGCAGGAGATGGTCGAGATTTACATGGGCGACTTGGTCGGCGAAAAGGTTTACGACAAGTTCGGAATCGAGTTCCCTCTGCTCGTCAAGCACATCGACACGGCAGCCTTGCTTTCGATTCAGGTGCATCCCGACGACCGCCTCGCCGCCGAACGACATAACTCCTACGGCAAGACCGAGGTGTGGTACGTGACGGAGTGCGAGCCGGGTGCTTCGCTATATCTCGGGCTCAAATCGGGCGTTACACGTGCGCAGTATCTGGATGCGGTGGTCGCCGGCACTCTGCCCGAACTGCTGCAAAAGTACGAGGTGCATGCCGGCGATGCGTTCTTTATTCCCGCCGGAACTATTCATGCAATCGGCAAGGGCATCAAGGTTGTCGAGATACAGCAGACTTCGGATATAACGTACCGCATTTTCGACTGGAACCGCGTGGACGATAACGGCCGGCCGCGCCAGCTGCATACGGCGCTGGCAATCGACGCGATAGACTTCGATTCGGATGCACAGTACGTGATAACCCGACCGCCGCAGAAAAAAATACGCCGGTGAAGATTGTATGCTGCCCGTATTTCACCACCAACCTGTTGGAGGTGGAGGGCGAGGTCGAACGCGATTTCTCTTCGCTCGACTCCTTCGTCATATACGTATGCGTGGAGGGAAGCGTTACTTTGTCTTGCGAGGGAGCCGAAGAGCGCCTCTCGAAGGACGACGTTCTGCTGGTTCCGGCCGAGCAGATGGCGGTAACGCTGAAAGGCGACGGAACGCTGTTGGAGGTATATTGCGAATATTGACTTTTACCGGCATGCGTCTTATCGCATGCTTTTTTCTATCCATTGTCTTATGTCCGCTTCGGTTTCGTTTCCGCGGAAACGTCGTCCGGCTTTCCATACGGCTTTCGGAGCCGAGGCGTGCAGGTTAGTGTCGCTGGACCCTACACCGCTCGAACCCGACGTGCAGAACGGCACCACGGTCTTTCCCGCAAAGTCGTAGCTCTCCAAGAATGTCGATATTATTCTCGGAGCGATGCCCCACCAGATTGGATAGCCGAGAAAAAAACGGTATCGTAATCCGACATGTTTTCCTCCCGCCCGTCGATTGCCGGCCGTGCCGCATGGTCGTTCTGTTCTCTGTTGGCGCGGCAGTCCGTGTTGTAGTCGAGGTCGGCTGCCGTGTACTGGGTTTCGGGAACAATCCGATAGATGTCGCCGCCGGTGATTCCGGCGATTTTCTCGGCGACCGCCCGCGTGTTTTCCGCTGCATGAGAAATATACTGTCAGACAATTCTTTTTGCCGGTCCGTCATCCGGCTTTTTTCTTCGCCCGAGCATCGGCTCCGCAGGCGTTCGTCGTAAAAAAATCAATGAAGACATGACCAATAAGGATAATAACTGTTTTTCATATTTTCGATTATTTTTAAGTATTATTCGAAAAAAACGATGCCAGAGTGTCGAACGGTATTATGTCGAGTCGGTCGTACAAGTCCACGTGGCTGGCGCCCGGTATGATGAGCAGCCGCTTGTTGTCGCCTTCGAGTTTCTTGAAGGCATCCTCGCCGAAATAACGCGAGTGGGCCTTTTTCGCCGTGCAGCACGAGAACCGCGCTGCGAATCTCTCCGCTGTAAGCGAGCATCTTCGAATTGATGAACGACAGGGCCGATGTCTTGTTCCAGCCGTCGTTCGAATTGAGCGAACGCGGGTGATAGCCTCGCTGCGTCTTATAGTAGGCGTGATAGTCTTTTCACGAACTGCGGCGCATCGTCGGGCAGCGGGTCCGCTACGCCGCCTGCGAGCGCATAGCTCCCGTTCCGGTAGTCTTCCGTCCGCTGGGCATTCAACTGCTTGCGCATTTCGTATCTGGCGTCGGCATCCATCGAATCGAAGTACCCGTTGGCCAGACAACGGCTCATGTCGTACATCGTCGAGGCGACCGTGGCCTTGATGCGGGTGTCTATCGCCGCCGCATTTATTGCCATGCCTCCCCAGCCGCATATACCTATGATTCCTATACGCTGCGGGTCTACGTCGTCGCGGGTCGAGAGATAATCGACGGCGGCGCAGAAATCCTCCGTATTGATGTCGGGAGAAGCCACGTAACGGGGCTCTCCGCTGCTCTCCCCGTGTAGGGAGGGGTCGAAGGCTACGGTGATGAAACCGCGCTCGGCCATTTGCTGGGCATAAAGACCCGAAGCCTGTTCCTTGACGGCGCCGAACGGTCCGCATACGGCTATGGCAGGCATCTTTCCGTGTGCGGTTTTCGGTATGTACAAATCGGCTGCGAGGGTGATTCCTAAACGGTTTCGGAAAGTAGCCTTACTGTGTCTCACCTTGTCGCTCGGCGGAAACGTCTTGTCCCACCGGCTGCTTGAATTCGAATTTTCGGTCATGTTATTTTTCCTTTATTCTAAACTTACTGTCGCTTTTATCTGTCGCTCGGTTCTGCGCAGCCGTAAAGGGCAAAAAGCCGTTGCGGCCTGCGCCGTCATAAACGACAAGCAAATTTAATGCACATACGCTTCGTAGCGCCTACCGGAATTAAGGTTCGATTTACCATGTTTACGGATTTTTTTCCGCCTGCAATCCGCTCCGCTTTGTGCGTGTGCAGACTTGCTTGCGGCTGAAAAAAAGCTCGCTTTATTTTTATACTTTGCGTATAAAGGCGTATCTTCGCGGCGTAACATTAAACGGTCTGTATGAATTGGTTTACCGATTTGTTGTTCGGAGGGGGTATTGCTCACTCCGTTTTTGTGCTCGCCTTGTGATTGCCGCCGGCATAGCGCTCGGAAAATTCAAGATAAAGGGAGTGTCGCTCGGCATAACGTGGATTCTGTTCGTCGGAATCATCGCTTCGCACTTCGGCATGTGCATAAACGCCGACGTGCTTGAATTCGCCAAAGGAATTCGGCCTTATACTTTTCATCTACTCCATAGGTTTGCAGGTCGGCCCCGGATTTTTTTCGCTTCGTTCAAAAAGGCGGATTCAAACTCGTGGGTTACAGTTCGATTCTGGTTCTGCTGGGTGTCGCGGTGACTGTGGCGCTGCATTTCGCTACCGGAACGCCGATGCCGACAATGGTCGGTATCATGCAGGGTGCCGTTACGGATACTTCCGGTCTTGGTGCCGCGCAGCAGGCCCTGCTGGACTCTACCGGACGCAGCGACTCCACAATCGCTATGGGATATGCCGTCGCCTATCCGCTGGGTGTGGTTGGTGTGATTCTGACCATCATTCTTATCAAGGGGATATTCCGCATAAAGTACGACAAGGAGACCGAACAGCTCGCCGAATTCAACAGCGACGCTCCGCACGCGGTGAACGTATCTATCGAGCTTACCAATTCCAATACGGTCGAACAGAGCATCTCGTCCGTGCAGAAACTCCTGAACCGTCCGTTCGTGATTTCGCGTATCCGCCGCAAGGACGGACATATCGAGATTGCCAGCGCCGAATCCCTGCTCGAAGAGGGCGACAAGCTGTTCGTCGTATGCGACGAGAACGACAAGGGCTCTATCGTTGCGTTTCTGGGACGCGAACTTCCGGATATGAGTTTCGACGAGTGGCGCAAGCTCGACAGTCAGCTCGTATCGCGCCGAGTTCTCGTTACCAGACCCGAAATCAACGGCAAGAATATGGGGCAGCTGCGTCTGCGAAGCAACTTCGGAGTGAACGTTACGCGCGTGCACCGTGCCGGCGTGGAGCTAATCGTGACCCCGAAGCTGGAACTTCAAATGGGCGACAGACTGACCGCAGTGGGAACCGAAGCCGCCTTGGAGACCCTTTCGAACTATCTGGGCAATTCGATGAAGCGGCTCAGGGAACCGAATCTGATAACGCTCTTCGTCGGAATATTTCTGGGCGTTCTGCTCGGCTCGCTGCCTATCGCTTTCCCGGGCATGCCGCAGCCGGTCAAAGGCTCGGTTTTACGGGAGGCCCGCTTATCGTGGCAATCCTCATAAGCCGTTTCGGCCCTCACTTCAACTTGATAACCTACACCACTTTGAGCGCCAATCTCATGGTGCGCGAGATAGGCATTTCGCTGTTTTTGGCTTGTGTCGGGCTCGGTGCCGGAGAGAATTTCGTCGAAACCGTCGTCGGCGGCGGTTACATGTGGATACTTTACGGCTTTTTTTGATTACCGTCATTCCGGTGCTTGTCATGACTCTGCTGCTGCGCGGCGTGTGCAAGATGAACTTTTTCACCCTCACTGGGCTCGCTTCGGGTACGATGATGAACCCTATCGCGCTGGCGTATATCAATTCTCTGGGCGGCAACGATCAGGCTTCGGTGACCTATTCGACGGTCTATCCGTTCGCAATGTTCCTTAGAGTGCTGTTCGCTCAGATGCTGATTCTGTTCGCCTGCTGAAAACCGGACATAAAGAGAAAAAGAGAGCGGCAAATCTTCATTTTGCCGCTCTTTTTTTCTTGCTCCGCTCCGCGTTATTCGACTTCGAATTTATAGACGGTGGTCTGCGTGTATGTCTGCCCGGGCCGGAGAACCGCCGAGGGGAATGCGTCGTGATTGGGCGCGTCGGGATAGTTCTGCGCTTCGAGGGCGATTCCGCTGCGGTAGTTGTACTTGTTGCCGTACTTTCCGGTAGAGGTGCCGTCCATGAAATTGCCGCTGTAAAATTGCAGGGCCGGCTGGTCGGTGATAATGCTCATCTTGATTCCGGTCTGGGGTTCGTATACCACTGCCGCGACAGTAGCCGTGGAGTCCAGAATGAAGTTGTGGTCGTAGCCCTTACCGTAGGCGAGCGGCTCGTAATCGGCATTTATGCGCTCGCCGATGAAAGTCGGTGCGGTGAAGTCCATAGGTGTGTCCTCCACGGAAGCCGTTTCTCCGGTCGGGATGAGCGCAGGGTCCGTCAGCGTGAATTCATGCGCGTTAATCTGCAACAGGTGCGAGTCCGTGGACAGGTCCGTGGTGCCGTGCAGATTGAAGTAGCAGTGGCTCGTGGGATTGATTACGGTGGGGGCGTCGGTTGTGGCCGTATATTTTATGACAACCGAATTGTCGTCGGTAAGAATATACTGCACGTTTACATCCACGTTCCCCGGATAGCCTTGGTCGCCGTCGGGTGAAAGCAGCGAAAAGGTAATCGACTGCTCGCCGCATCCGGTGGCCTGCACGCCCTGCGTGTCCCATACTTTGCTCCACCAGCCGGCACTGCCGCCGTGGAGATGATTTTTCGCCGTCGTTAATCGTAAGTCCGTATTGCTTTCCGTCGAGCGTGAATTTGCCTTTCGCAATGCGGTTGCCGTATCGGCCGACGATTGGTCCTGCGAACTTGTCGCCCGAAAGATAGTCCGAGATTGTCGGATAGCCGAGAACCACGTCCTTGTATCCGCCCTCGGCATCCTTTACCCAGAGCGAGACGATGCGTGCTCCGTAAGAGGTTACCTGCATTACCGCCCCTTCGGCATTAGTCAGGGTGTATAGGGCGGTCTGCTTGCCGTCGATTTCGGTAACGAAGTCTTTTTCCTGCAAAAGCGTTTTGCCGCCTGCCGTATCTTTTTTCTGCCCGCATGCCGCAAGAGCCAGCATGCACAGGGCTGCAACAATCGTTTTTTTCATTTTACCACCATATTGCGTATATGAACACCAGTATCGCGATTATGACTGCGGAACTGATTTTGAAACTCGTAGAAGTTCTGAACAGACCTTTGGGATACGAAACCTTGCTTTCGTCCACCGGCTTTTTGGAGAATAGCGCGAACAGGACGATGAGTGCGAAGCACAGCAGGAACACGATGCCCATTCGGTCCATGAAAGGTATGCCCGGAAGCAGATATTTGAACATTACCGAGAATACGAACGTTCCCACGGCGGCTGCGATTGCGCCGTTTGCCGTCGCACGTTTGTAGAAGAATCCTGCGAGGAATATCGCCAGCGCACCCGGAGACACGAATCCGGTGAACTCCTGAATGAACTGGAACGCTTGGTCGAGATTGCTCAGCACGGGAGCCACGGCGCACGCTATGATGAGCGCGACGACGCTCGATATCCGGCCAACGGTAACCATGCCTTTTTCCGATGCGTCCTTGTTGATATAGGATTTGTATATGTCCATCGTGAAAATCGAGGATATGGAGTTCATCATCGAGGCCAGCGACGAGATTATGGCCGCTACAAGCGCTGCGAACGCGAGACCTTTGACGCCGGTCGGAATCATGTTCAGCAGAGTGGGGTAGGCTTCGTCGGGTTTGCCCAGAGGCGCTATCATTCCGTCCTGAACCATCGTCCAGCAGATTATGCCCGGAACCACGATTATGAGCGGAAGGAGTATTTTGAGGAATCCTGCGAATGCAAGACCTTTCTGCGCCTCGTCGAGGGATTTGGATGCCAGCGCACGCTGTATGATGTACTGGTTGCAGCCCCAGTAGTAGAGGTTGGCCACCCACAGACCTCCGATAAGTACGCTCAGACCTGGCAGGTCGGCGTATGACGGATTGCTCTTGTCGAGAATCATGTCGAATTTTTCGGGAGCTTTCGTAGCGAGTTCCTTTACTCCGGCCGTGAAGCTGCCGTCGCCGAGAAGTTCGAATGCGACGTAGGTGGTAACCAGTCCGCCGCCGATGAGGAATATCACCTGAATGACGTCGGTCCATGCCACGGCTTTAAGGCCTCCGTAAATCGAGTATGCCGCAGCGAACACCGCAAGCCCTATGATGCCGTACATGAGCGGAATATCCATCATGGTATTGAGCGCCAGCGCACCCAGATAGAGAATCGAGGTGAGGTTCACGAATACGAATACCAGCAGCCAGAATATGGCCATAATGGTTTTCACCCTTTTGTCGAATCTCTGCTCCAAGAATTGGGGCATGGTGTAGATGCCTCTGTGTAGATAGATAGGCAAAAAGAATACCGCGACGATGATGAGCGTAACGGCGGCCATGAACTCGTAAGAGGCTATGCCCATTCCGATTGCGAATCCCGAACCGGACATTCCGATGAACTGCTCGGCCGAGATGTTGGAGGCTATGAGCGATGCGCCGACAGCCCACCACGGCAGGGCCTTGCTTGCAAGAAAATAGTCTTTCGAGTCCTTTGTGACTCCCTTTTTCGCGGGATACCCACAATCCTATGCCCACTACCGAAAGGCAGTAGACGATGAAGATTACAATGTCGATAGTGCCGAATTTCATGATGTTTAGTACTTAGGTTTTTTAATTATTGCTTGTTTCAATTTATGCGAAAACATGTTCAAAAAAATAACGCTGTTCGACTTCGATGACGCTTTGAGCCGCAAGTGCCGAATAATCTTCGGGTCGAATGATAACTCGGTGCATGTCCGACGAAAAATGGCGATTGTCGGCCTTGACGACCGGTCCGCCGTCCGGTTATGCCGGATTTTTCGAGTCAAATATAGCGAATTATGGATTACCGACCAAATCGGCGGTCCGATTATTCTGCCTGCGGATGAAAAACAGCCGCATTGAACTCAATGCGGCTGTTGGAATAGAGTGAACGGCAGTCGGTTATTTCGTGTTGCTCAGACTTGCCGTTTTGGTGCCGTCGGCTGCAACGCCGTAAACCAGCGCATTCGGATAGTATACCGGCGAAACGGATTGCAGTGCGCGGTTGGTGTTGTTGGAGTTGCTGTACACGTAATCGTCGCCTGTGCTGTTCGCGATGTATATCGACGGATATTCTGCGAACGTGAACGAGAGGTCGTTGGTGTGAATGCAAATTGTTCGTCCGGTTTCCGGATCTACGAGCTCCCATGCTACGACTCCCGACCAGCCGCTCATGGTGTAGCGGCCTCCGTCGCCGTATGTGTGCGTACCGGCGGTCACGGCGGTAGGATTGCGGAACATGTCCACATTCTTGTCGTTGATATAGAGCGGATTCAGACCTTCGGCTTCGGATACTTGGAGCAGTAGGCGTACATCTCGTTCAATTCAGCCTGCGTTGTGGTGACGTAGTTCTGACCGTAGTGGTTCACTTTCATCTTGTTGTTTACACCCGGAAGTCCCCACGCTTTGCAGAAATCGGACAGGTCCTCTTTTGCTGCGTCGCTCACTCGCTTGATGTATTCGAGCATGCTCTTCTTGTTGTTATCGTCGGTTCTGGTCCAGTTTCCGGCCAGACGGCAGAGTTCATAGAAGTCCGGATAGAAGTCGGTGTTGCCCACCACGTGGTGGTAGTACAGATAGAGCTGCCAGAAAGGCATCAGCTGTGTGGTCGGGTCTACGCCTCCTTCCACGCCGCCGGCGCTCGGAGTGTTTACCGACTCGCAGTGCGTTATGGGGCGCTGCTTGCCGTCGATATCGGTCACCAAGCGGGTTACGATGTCGCGCATACCTCTGTTGAAGTGGTCGTTGAACCACATTGTGGTATTGCCCAGACCGAAGAATTTGTCCTGAACCACAGCGCAGTTGAGGTTGTTTGTAACCTCGCTCAGACCTCTCCATTCGAAGTTTATGGTCTGCGTACTGTGTCCGAGCTCGTGTGCGAGTCCCCATACGGAACCGACCATGCCGTTGTTGTACTTCGTGGCCGTCTTGTTCCACATGCGCGAGGGGTTGAGCAGGTCCATAGCCATGTTTCCTACGCCGTAGCCGGTTACGTACCAGCCCGAGTATCCGTATCCTCCGCCGTAGTCGCCGTAGAACGGGCCTTTGTTCCTCCATTCGCGTTGCAGACCGAGCGCCTGATACTTTTTAAGTCCCTGCAACTCCTCCTCGATTTTGAACACCGTGTCGAATATCATCAGCATATCCTTGACGCGCGACAGGTTTTTGTACGAGTTGAGCAGCGTAGCGGATTTGTACGCCTCCTTTGGGGAAGCAGAGCAGACAGCCGTCGGTCAGCATGTCGAAGTTACGCTGCTCGGCGGCGGAGGCCTGCTCGAATATCTCCTTGAAATCGTCGAGACTGTGCTTGGTGATGTCGAAGTATCCGTTCACCGATGCCGTCGGGAAGTTTATGGTTACCGGTTGCAGCGAGGCGTAGTCGTCCGTATGATAGAGTATGTATATCATGCCGGCGTGGTTCACCTTAATCTTGTTGCGGCCTTCGGTCAGCGTATAGTCGGCCGGCGAAGTGGCCAGCGAGCCGTAATTTCCGTGGTTCACCCAGTCTATCACGCGCATCTGCACTTTCTGTCCGTGAGTGTCGCCAACGAGAATGATATGCTCCACTCCCGCCGTGGGGAAGTACATGCCGGTAACGTTGTCCAGCAGCGTTCCCATAGGCTTGGTAAGGTGGATGTCGGCATCTCTGTCGGGATGCGGGTAGGGTTTCGCCACGCATACGCGGAACTCGCTGTACAGACCCATGTATATCTGCTCGGCTATGTTTTTGTAGAAGTCGCTTTTTATATTGTCGATGTCTTGCAGCGTGATACCCTCTTTGAGAACGGAGCACGACGAGTCGGTAAATACCGAGAGCGGGTCGAACTTGTCAGGATTGTAGGCGAAGAACCGAATCTCGGCAGCGCAAGCCGGAATCGCATTCGGGTACGAAGAGGCGCTCTTGCTCGAAATAACCTTTTATGCGTATTTTGGCGACATCCGTGAGGGCGGGTTCGAACTTGATTCTGGATGTACCGTTGTTGCTCATGCCGCAGTCGGCCGTCGTAACGAGGGTTTCGGCACCTTTGCGGTCGGTGGCGTAAATCTCTATTTTGCCGAGCTGTCCCCATTGCACGCGGTTCGTATGCGTAATGGCGATATAATCTATCGTGTTGGATGCCTCTGAATCGAATTCGGCCACGACCTCAGGATTAGCTTCCCTCAGGGCTCGACGATGTTGCCCAGAAGGTGTTGAAGTCGCCGTCATACAACTTGTCGGCATTGTTGGTGGTCGAGCGGAAAGACGATACGCTTGCCTTAACTATCGGAACGAGTATGTCGTCCGGCTGCTCGTCGTCGGTCGGAGTGGGGTACTCTTTGAGTGCAATCTGGGTTATAGTGAAAGTAGCGGAACTGCTGTTCGATTTCACGGTCACGACGGCTGAACGGTCCAGCTTGTAGGGGTTGGCTTCGACCGCGAATCTTGCTATCGAGTCCTGCTGCTCGTCCTCGTTCTCGACCAGCGTCAGCCAGCGCTTGCCCTCCTCGATTTGAATCGTGTAATCCTCCACGGAGATTATCTTCACGCTTACGGTGTCTTGGAGGAAGCTGACCTTGTAGGCGTCGTGCTCGATGGCAAGCGGGGTGTATCCCTTCTGGGTTACGGATACGACGGTGGAGGTTCTGAGGCTCTTGAACTCGATTTCGGCCGAACGCGGCTCCTCGCTCGGGTTCTTCTGCACGGAGAACGCGACCATAGTCTGTCCGTTTTCGGCTACCGACTTGCTGTCGAACGCAATCCACTCGGAGGCGGTTGCCGCCTCGAATTCTCCGTCGGCCACTACCGGAATGACTAATGCGCCTCCCGTGTATTCGAGCGAATACTCCTGCTTCTCGGGGATGATTTTTGTATGCGTCGTCGATGACCGCGCCCATTTGGACTACGGTAAGAGTACCGGAGATTTCGCCGAGGGTGAGCGTAATGTTGCATTTGCGCTCCAACGTGTCGGCATTCTCCTGCACGCTGACTTTAAGCTCTTTTTCGCCGAGCGAGTTTTTGGCCGTCTTGATGCTGCACCATCCCTGCTCGTCCGTTTCGGCTATCCACGAGTTGTCGGAAGCCGATACGGCGACGATACGGTCTGTCGCGGCCGTGCTCATGAAGTATACGGTGTCCTGCTCCAATGTCAGATACTCCTTCACCGGCGGCTCCGGCTCGGAATCTGTATTGTCCTTTTTACAAGAACACAGTATGCCTGCGGCGAGGGCGAGGCATAACAATGCTTTGAGATGAAAGTTGAATTGTTTCATAGAATGATTTGATAAAATGTATTGTGTGTAATTTATAGGTTGCAGTAGTTGTGTGTGAATAGATTTTTCCTGCAAAAATAGTGGAAATAATCGTTAAATATAAAAACGGAGACTTGGAAAAGTCTCCGTTTTTGTTCCTAACGACGGCTGCCGTTGCATTTGCCGCAACCGCAACACGGTTTCCTGCGTCTGCGCACTATTGCGCGAATAGTCCATAGCACGGCTAAGACTACGATTACAACTACTGCGATGTCCCTGCCAATTCATATTATCAAATTACCTATATTATATACGATGACTGCTGCGACCCATGCAAGCAGCGTGTTGTACAGCGCCGAGAACAAGGCCCAGCGCCACGAACCCGTTTCGCGGGCGATGGCCGCCAGAGAAGCTATGCAGGGGAAATACAGCAAGATGAATACCATGAACGAGAGTGCCGAAAGCGGAGTCCACTCCACAGCGCCCGTCTGCGGGTCGGGCTGCACGAGCTTTTGCGCCGAGGTTCGATTCCGGTTCGGCGGAACCTTCCGAGTAAAGCACTCCGAGCGTGCTTACGGTGATTTCCTTGGCTCCTACGCCTGCAAGTATCGCGATGCTGCCTTTCCAGCCGATGCCCGTGGGGCTCATCACCGGTTCGCACAGTTTGCCTATCCTGCCCAGATAGGACTGCTCCTGTTGTATCTCCGGCGATACGTCCTCCCCCTGTCGCGGATAGTACGTCAAGGCCCAGACGATTATGGATGCCACGAGTATGATGCCGCCCATCTTTTTGAGATACTCCTCGCCCTTCTCCCACATGTGCCTGAGCGTGGTCTTCATTGTCGGCATGCGGTAAGGCGGCAGCTCCATTACGAATGGCGTTTCATCCTTGCCGAAAACCCCCTTGCGCAGAATCAGTGCCGTGAGTGCCGCTACTGCGATGCCTAATGCGTACAGGCCGAAAAGCACCGCTCCCGCATGCGCAGGGAAAAACACTCCGGCCATCAGTATGTATACCGGCAGCCTTGCGCTGCACGACATGAACGGGCTGATGAGTACCGTGATTATGCGGCTGCTGCGGCTTTCGATCGTGCGCGTGGCCATGATGGCCGGCACGTTGCAACCGAAACCCATGATAAGAGGAATGAACGATTTGCCGTGCAGGCCTATGCAGTGCATTATCTTGTCCATTATGAATGCGGCTCTGGCCATGTATCCCGAATCCTCCATGAATGATATGCACAGGAAAAGTATCAGGATATTGGGCAGGAACACTATCACGCCGCCCACGCCGCCTATGATGCCGTCCACGATAAGGTCTTTGAGGGCACCGTCGGGCATCGTGTTGCCGATGAGCGAGCCCAAGGCCTCCACTCCCGCCTCTATCCAGCCCATCGGATAGTCTCCTAACTTGAATGTGACTTCGAACATGAGCCACATCAGCAGCAGAAAAATCGGGAATCCCCACAGCTTGTGGGTGACCATTGCATCTATGGCCGAGGTTATGCTGCGCTGCTCCACTGCGCTGGGGGTGAATGTCTCTTTGAGCGCACCGGAGATGAATCCGTACTTCTCGTCGGTGATGAGCGTCTCCACGTCGTCGCCCATGCGGCTTTTTATTTTGGATACCATGGAGTCGCGCAGCGCCATCCATTTCTCGAAATCGGAGCATCCTTCCAGCATCTTTTCTATCTCCTTGTCGCCTTCTAACAGTTTGATTGCCAAATAACGGAAAGAGAATTGCTTGGGCAGCGATTCGGGCGCGTTTTTCATAGCGGCGGAAAGCGCCTGTATGCCTTCTTCGATTGCCGGCGAGTGGTTGATGTGTATGTGGCGCACGGTCTTGTTGCGGCCTTCGTACACTTCTATCACCGTGTCCAAAAGCGCGTCCAGTCCTTTCCCAGTGCGGGCTACGACAGGCACCATTGGCACTCCGAGCATGGCTCCGAGCTGATTGTAGTCTAGTTTCGCGCCGCTGTGTTGAAGTTCGTCGTACATGTTCAGGGCCACGACCATGCTCTGGTTTATGTCGATTAGCTCCGTTGTCAGAAAGAGATTGCGTTCCAGATTGGATGCTGCGGCCACGTTCACGATTACGTCGGGCGGGTTCTCGATTAGCTGCCTGCGGACGAACGACTCTTCGGGCGAATAGGCCGAAAGCGCGTATGTCCCCGGCAGGTCGTATATGACGAATTTGTAGTCCTTGTATTCGAATGTTCCGCGCTTGGCCTCCACCGTCACGCCGCTGTAATTGCCCACGTGTTCGTGTCCGCCGGAAAGTGCGTTGTACAGAGACGATTTTTCCGCAGTTCGGGTTGCCGACCAGGGCGATGTCGATGCACTTGCTCATAGACGAGATTGCGTTCTGCACGTGAGTGTCGCCCTCTTCCGGCGAAACGCCCCATTCGTGCTCTATAAACTGTTCGGCCTCCTGCTGGGTTATCACCTCTATCATCGCGGCCTCGCTGCGTCGGAGCGATACCTCGTAGTCGAGCAGCTTGTATTTTATCGGATCTTTGAGCGGTGCGTTGAGCAGGACCTCCACCTGCTTGCCGCGCACGAATCCCATTTCCATGATTCTTTTGCGGAATCCTCCGTGTCCGTGTACTTTTATAATAGTACCGCTTTGTCCTGTTTGCAGTTCCGAGAGTTTCATCAGTACGTATTATTTTACGGTTTCGCTCATTCGGTCGGTGAACAGAATGCCGTCTAAATGATCGACTTCGTGCTGGAATATCGCGGCCGTGAACCCGCTCACGGTATCGCTCGTGCGTCCCGTTCCGTCCGTTTTGTCGTATTCCACCAAGATTGGGTTGGAGCGTGCGACCAGACCGTATATGTCGGGAATCGAAAGGCACCCCTTCACCTCCCGTTCTGAGAGAGTCGGAGTACCATGTTATGTACGGATTGATATACGGCTCGAACGGATGAGCGTCCTTGTCGAACCGCTGCACGATTATCAGCCGGCGGAGAATGCCGACCTGCGGGGCCGCTATGCCTACGCCCGTCTTCGCGGTGTCTTGCACCGTGGCGAGCATTCCTTCTATCAGCATTCCGAGTTCAGGGGTGTCCGAATCCGCGGCATCGAGAAGCGCGCTCTTCTCGCGCAGCAGCAGCGAATCTGCCATGTTGTCTGTCTGCAAAACGCGCATGATGCCTTCGCGCGAAGAGTTTATAATCGTTTTTTCGGCATCGGTCCATGTGCTTCCGGCACTGCCGCATGCCGACAGGCCGACGCAGAGCAATATGCCTGTAATTATTGTTTTCGTTTTCATTTCGAAAGAACGTAAATTCGTCACGCGGCAAATGTACTAATAAAAAGCAGTAGAGGGAAATCCCTATTTATGGTTATTTTTTACGGGTAGTCTAACCGAGTAAGGCCTCTTATGGGTAAAACGGACGGAAAGACGGTCCGAAAAAAATATTTCGAAAAAAATGTAAAAATAAATGCCTTAAAAGTTTGTAAATAATAAATTTTTGTTTAACTTTGTGATGAATACAATCCTAAAATCAGTGATGTTATGAAAACATTAGTAGAGAAAATCAATGCGGAAATCACTAACTTTCAGACTAATGCAGAGGCACAGGTGGTAAAAAGGCAATAAGGCTGCCGGAACTCGCGCCCGCAAGTCTGCATTGGAACTGACCAAACTTCTCAAAGAATTCCGCAAAGTATCCGTAGAGGCTTCAAAATAATTCTGGTCTTAACGGTTTTTAATAAAGCGGAATCTTGTTCGATTCCGCTTTTTGCATTCTCATCCGTTGCCGTTAAGAAAAAAATAGTCTAATTTTTGTATCCTCTCTCAACAATGTTTTTTTATGATTAAGGTAAGCGTAATAGTTCCGGTCTACAATGTCGAGAAGTTCTTGGCCCGATGTTTAGACAGTATTCTGGACCAGAGCCTGCGCGACATAGAGGTCGTGTGCGTGGACGACGGCAGCCCCGACGGCTCGATAGATATATTGAGGCGTTACGAGGCCCGCGATTCGCGCGTTCGCGTCATCCGTCAGGCCAACAGAGGTTTGGGCGGGGCACGCAATACCGGAATCGAGGCCGCGTCGGGAGAGTACGTCGGCTTTGTGGATTCGGACGATTGGATAGACCGCGATTTTTACGAGAAACTCTACGCCGCCGCTTCCCGCACGGGAGCCGATATTGCATGCACCGATTTGATAAGCCACCATGGCGACAAGGTGAAAAAGCGCATAGTGTACGATAGGGAGTATGTCGCAGATGATGTGCAGGAGCGTTTCGAGACGGGGCAGTGTCCGCCGAGTTTTTATGTAGTGAACAAAATATACCGCAGAAGCATGCTTATAGATGCGCGGCTGCGGTTCAGGGAGCATGTCGTGTTGGAGGACGTGGAGTTTACCGCGAAAGCCGTATATGCCGCAGGGCGGATGGTTACGGTGCCCGGCACCGCATACCGCTACATGTTCAATTCGACCTCCATCGTCAATAGCCGCCAGACTCCGAAAAAACAGCGCGACAAGTACGAGGCGTTCAAGGCCATGCTCGCGTTCGCAGACTCGCACGGCGTGCGGATTCCCTACAAGCACAGACGAATCACCGTGCGCTCCTATTCCGTCGGGCCGGTGTGTCTGCTTAAAATAAGGGAGCGGGACGGGCTCAGGACCTACCGGCTGTTCGATTTTCTGCCCGTATGGCGTAAAAGCGTGTCGTAATGATGCGATGCTTTTGAATGGAAGCGCAAAATAAATTATTTTTGTCCCTCGAATTTAGAAGTTGAATATGCCAAAAGTAAGCGTCATAGTTCCGGTTTATAATGCCGAAAAATTTCTGGTCCGTTGTCTGGACTCCATTCTGGGACAGAGCCTGCATGACATCGAAGTCATATGCGTGGACGACGGCAGCCCCGACGGTTCGATAGATATACTGAGACGTTACGAGGCTGTGGATTCTCGTGTGAAGGTTATCCGCCAGCCGAACAAGAAGCAGGGCGGAGCACGCAATACGGGTCTCGACGCCGCCTCGGGCGAGTATATAGGATTCGTGGATTCGGACGATTATATCGATGCCGGCTTTTACGAAAGGCTCTGCTCGGCGGCCGAAAGAAGCGGAGCGGATGTGGCGTGTTGCGGCATTGTCAAGCACCGTCCGTGCTGTGACAAGTACAAACCGCGTTATTCGAGCGAAAAAACGGCTGTCGGATTGCAGGACAAGTTCGCTTTATGCAGCTGTCCCCCGCAGTTCTATACGATGAACAAGATATATCGCCGCAGCATGATAGAGGCTCATGCGCTGAGATTCCGCGAGGGCGTGGTTTTCGAAGACATCGCTTTCGTAGCTCAGGCCCTTTACAGGGCTTCGAGCGTGGTGAGCGTGCCCGATACGGTTTATCACTATGTGTACAATGGCTTTTCTACGATAAACAGCGCCGAGACGCCTCAAAAGCGACTCGACAGATACAATGCCCGCAAGGCTTTCGTGGAGTTTGCAGACAGTATCGGGCTCTCGATATCTCGTTCATACCGCTGCGTTCCGGTGCGCAGTTTTGCCGTGGGTCCGGTGTGTCTGTTCAAAATAAAGGAGCGGGACGGGCGCAGGATGTACCGGCTGTTCGATTTTCTGACATTGTTTTCAAAACGGGTTTGATGCTATGGATATAGATTTGGTTTATTTGTGGGTGAACGGCGAGGATGAGCAGTGGGCCGCCAAACGCAACTATTGGTTGCAGCGTTGCGGCGGGCAGTCTGAGTCCAAAGCCGTGGAGACCGGCGATTGTCGCTATGTCCAACACGACGAACTGAAATACTCGCTGCGCTCGGTGGAACTTTACGCCCCGTGGGTTAGGCGCATATTCATCGTTACCGACGACCAGACACCCGACTGGCTCGACACTTCGCATCCGAAAATACGCATCGTTTCGCATAGCGAAATCATGCCGCCCGACGCGCTTCCGTGCTTCAATTCGAATGCAATAGAGTATTGTGTGCAGAATATCGAGGATTTGAGCGAATATTATCTGTATTCCAACGACGATATGTATTTCCGCCGCAGCGTGTCCGAATCGTTTTTCTTCGGCAAGGATGGCTGCACGATAGCCCGTTTCCGTCATAAGTACAGCAAACGCCACTTGGGCACTTCGAGCTATTATCAACTTATTGTAAATGCCTCGCGGCTTATTTACGACACTTACGGCGTGAGAATCGAGGCCGCTCCGCATCATAGTATGGATGCCTATCGCAAAAGCGACGTCGAACGCTGCATCGAGCAGTACAGGGACGAGACGGACAAGGTCGTATACAGCAGGTTTCGAGCCGAAGAGGGTCCGCAGCGCGTGCTTTTGCTGTATCATGCGGTGGTTACAGGGCATGCCCGTTTCAGACGGGTAGGCCGTTTCAGCCAAAATCCGAAGCATATTTTCAGAATACTTCGGGATGCTCTCATGGGACACTATCATGCCGATTCGATATGCGTGTCGGTGAAATGTCCGGATTACGGTGCGATATTCGACAAATACGACCCCGCACTGTTCTGCATCAACGACGACACCGCCGCAACGGCCGAAGAATATGTCCGGGCGCATACCCTGCTCGAAGCGATGTACCCCTCTGCTTCTTCTTTCGAAAAGAAACAGCCCGACCCCAAGCCCGACAGGCTCGGAAAGGTAGTCTGGATTCGGTTTCCGCAAGCTCGGTTCAAGGTCCGATACTGCGTGGCGGCCTGCAAGCAAAACCGAAGATTCCAGTCCTATGCACTGCGTGCCTCTTTTTTATTTTACCGGCACATCCCAAACAAGTTCGTGGCTTTTTGTTTTTTAGAAACAGGATTTGTCCGGCCGCATCCTCTTCTTCTTGCCGGAGCGGGTCCCCAGCAAAACAAGGCGAGCGCTCGCCTTGTTTGTCATACGATACTTCCGTTCGAATAGATTCGGCTCAAGTATCGTATAATAAAACAAGCGATTGAATTTCAATCGCTTGCCTCGTTTGCGGAGAGATAGGGATTCGAACCCTAGGTACAGTTGCCCGTACACCGCATTTCGAGTGCGGCCCGATCGACCACTCCGGCATCTCTCCTTATTGTGTCGTACTTTCATTTCCTGTCGGAAAGCCCTGCGAAACATCTCATGCCGCCGACAGTAAAAAAAGAACCCCGCCTTTCGATTTGTTAGGCGGGGCAAAGATAGTGAATTTTATTTTTCTAATCCAATTTTTCGGGGCGAAAAAAAAATTAAAATCTTACTCCGAAACTCAATGTGGCGACATGTCGTTTGAGCGTTTGCTTGAAATAGCTCGACAGTGCCAGCGGGTCTTCGTCGTTCATTCGGTAGAAATACAGGTCGAACGGCGTGTATTCCGTGTGGCAGTAGACGTATGAGAAGTCGAGCGAGCAACTGCCCATGCGCAGACCCAGACCGGCCGTAATGTTGTACGTCTGGCCGGAGATTGGGGAGTCGTAGCGGTCGAGTATTGTATTTTCGTTCTTGAAGCCGCTTTGCTGCCATGAGCCTCCGAGCCGCAGAGATAGCATCGGCATCGGTTTCACCTCGACACCCGCGCTGACGTTGTTGGCCGGACGGTAGACGTTTTTTACCTGCGCTTTGTAGTCGTCCTCGACCCTCTGTGCTGCGTCCGAAAGGCGCATGCCGTTATACCATGTCCTCTGGTAATCGACGGACAGTATGGCGAACTGTCCGAAGGTGTATGACGCACCGACCAAAAGTCTTGCAGGGGTGCGGAAGCTGTATTCGTAAGTGTTCGTGCCGCTGTGCTTGACGTTGTCCACATCCGAGAAGATGGCCCTCATGGATGCGTAATAACTCTTGTTGAGCGATATCCACGTCGGTGTATGGAATGCCACGCCTATCCGCAGCCCACCCACGGGGCGGATTATGGCGCCGAGCTTGAAATTCACACCAGATCCGGTGATTCTGGCGCTCTGGTCATAGAGCAGGTTGTAGAGCGGATACTCTACCGTATTGTCGTTGTACGTTTCGTCATAGTAGTTCTTCTCGTCGTAACGGATGCTCTGCATGCCGATTGTGGCGCCCAGATAGAGGAAGTCTCTGATGTTGAATCCGGCCGAGAGCGTATATTCGTCGATTCCGCCGCGCGTGCGAGTCCTCAGATAGGGATTTACGGTGGCATCTGCACTTATTGCGTTGTCGAGCGTAAATTCCGGTCTCGGGTTGTCTCCGAAGTCCTCACCGAACACGAATTCGGTCTGGTAGGCCAGAATCGCGCCCCCAGTCGCTTACGGGAATGCGGCTGTTCTCGAACGGCTTGGACGAGGAGTTCATCATCTGTTGTGTGATGCCGCTGCCTTGCAGGTCGTAAAGCATGTTGGTGAACACTTCGCCTATGGTGGTCCTTTCGCCTGCAAGACCGAACGAGGATAGCGAGTTGAAGTTCGCCATTTTGTTGTATCCGAATCCGACCGTGATGCTGGTCAGAGGGCCTGTACTCTCGAAAGCGTGTATCGCCAGACCTATGTTGTCGAGGTTGTATTTGGTGTTGGTGCTCTTGTCCTGTCCGAATACGGCGGACTGGCTGCCGAGACGGTCCGTATTCATCTTGGAGACCGTAATTGCCTGTGTGATGCCGAACTCGGAGCTTTGATACATGCCCAGACCGGCCGGATTGATGCTCATCGAGGCCAAGTCGGCACCCAGCGAGGTGAATGCTCCGCCCATCGCCGACGAACGTGCCGTCGAGGTCGTGAAACCGTTTTGCGAGAGCCGGTACATGTCGGTGATGTCGAAGTAGCTCTGCCCCATGAGACGGCCTGAAACCGTGACGCTGTTTTGCGCCGACAGCGAGGTCGAGACTGCAAGCAGGACCGTGGCAAATAAATATTTTGTTTTCATAATCCGAATTATGTTGTGGTCTTTCCGTGAGGTCGCGCGTTATCTTCCGCCCTGTGTCCTGCCGCTGCCGCCGACCGAAGAGGTTCCGCCTCCGAAACTTCCTCCGCTGTGACTGCTGCCGCCCGAACCGAAGTCTGCTGCCGCGCGATGGGTTGGTGTAGCTGCCGCCGTTGCCGGATGACGAACTCGAACTCGAAGTTGAACCGCTGCCGCGGCGGTACGTGGTCGAGCTGTTCGTGGATGTCCTGTTGCCCGAAGAGACCGTTCCGCTGCCGCGCGAACTGTTGTATGAGTTGTTTTTGTTATTGGACGAAGGTCTGCTGTTGCTGCTGCCGCTGTTGCCTCCGCGGTTGTTGTAGTAGTCGCTCTTGGAGGTATTCGACGGACGGTAGCCCGAACCGGCCGGATTGCGCGTATCGCTGCCTTGGGCGATATTGTTCGTAGCCGGATTCCGGTATCCGTTGCCGAATGTTCTGTAATTCGGTCTGTGCGAATAAGCCGGACCTCCGTCGTGATGAGGCGGATGATATCCGGGGTAGTGGTGATGCGGCGGGTAATGTCCGCCCCAGCCCCAATAGGGGTCCCAACCCCAACCCCAGTTCCAGCTCATGGTCCAGTTCCAGTATGCACCGCCCCAGCCCCAGGCTCCATGAGGGTGCCATACCACGGACGGTTCCATGCGTAGTAGTACGACGGTCCCCAGAGTCCGTACAGCGAACTGACATATCGCGGCTCGACCACTACCACGTTGTAGAACGGGTCGTAGTAGGAGTAGCGGTAGTCGTAGTATGCGGCCGGAAGTATGTATGTTGGCGAGTCGAACGCATATAGTTTGCGGGCGTATACGCTGCTGGACGAGAAGTCATCGTCGTCGGAGAGTATGCTCTTTCCGTTTCGGTAATCGCTCTCCGCTTTGTCGGCCTGCTGCTGTGCCAGCAGTGCTTCGTATTTTGCTCTTCGGGCTTCCGCCTCGGCCTTTTCGAGTTCGGCGCGTGCAGCCTCGCGTTTGGCAATCGCAAGACGGCTGTCGGGGTTGTATAAATCGTCGCTCGACGAAGCGTATTTCGCGCTGCCGCATCCGACGAGCAGCATCGCTGCCGCGAGGGCGCCTGCAATGTAACATCCGATAGTTTTCATGGCCTGATTTTGTTTAGATGTTAGTAATACGTTATATTGTCTTTAACGAAAACCGTACCAAATAAATTGTGTAAAAAAGTAACATTTAGCCGGTTTCCGTCCGTTTGTGTCGTTTTTACGGCTTCTTGTTGTCTGCAAGATACGGATTTTTACCGATAATTACAAAAAAAAACGATACCTTTGCATTTCGACTGATAAAAATATAAAAAGGTATAGTTTTTATGGCAAATGAGTTGAAAGAGCTTACCTCGCGCGAGGAGAATTATTCGCAGTGGTATAACGATTTGGTTGTGAAGGCGGGCCTTGCGGAGAGTTAGGCAGTGCGCGGCTGTATGGTTATCAAACCTTACGGATACGCAATCTGGGAGAAGATGCAGGCTGCGCTGGACAAGATGTTCAAGGACACAGGACATGTGAACGCCTACTTCCCGCTTTTCATCCCTAAATCGTTTTTCAGCAGGGAGGCCGATCATGTCGAAGGGTTCGCCAAGGAGTGCGCCGTGGTTACGCACTATCGGTTGAAGAACAATCCCGACGGAGACGGAGTGGTCGTGGACCCCGATGCCAAACTCGAAGAGGAGCTCATCGTGCGCCCGACCTCCGAGACAATCATCTGGAATACGTACAAGGGCTGGATTCAGTCCTACCGCGACCTTCCGATTCTGTGCAACCAGTGGGCCAACGTTGTGCGCTGGGAGATGCGTACCCGACTGTTCCTGCGCACGGCCGAATTCCTGTGGCAGGAGGGCCATACGGCTCACGAAACGCGCGAAGAGGCGATAGCCGAGGCACAGAAAATGATAGGCGTATACAAGACGTTCGTCGAGGATTATATGGGCGTGCCGGTAATCGTCGGACGCAAGAGCGCCAACGAACGTTTCGCCGGAGCGGAGGATACCTACACCATAGAGGCGCTGATGCAGGACGGCAAGGCTCTGCAAAGCGGCACCTCGCACTTCCTCGGACAGAACTTCGCCAAGGCTTTCGATGTACAGTATGCCAACCGCGAAGGAAAGTTGGAGTATGTCTGGGCCACGTCGTGGGGCGTATCGACGCGCCTTATGGGTGCTCTTATCATGGCCCATTCGGACAACAACGGACTGGTACTGCCGCCGAAGCTGGCGCCGATTCAGGTCGTCATGGTCCCTATTTACAAGGGCGCGGACGAACTCGTTGCCGTCGTGGAGCGCATGAACGTTATCGCACAGGAGCTTAGAGCCAAGGGCATCAGCGTGAAGATAGACGACCGCGACAATGTCCGTTCTGGATTCAAGTTCGCCGAGTACGAACTCAAAGGCGTGCCTGTGCGTCTTGCCATGGGACCGCGCGACATGGCTGCCGGAACCGTCGAAATAGCCCGCAGAGACACTCTGACGAAAGAGTCGGTTTCGCAGCAGGAGGTCGTAGCAAAGGTGGAGCAGATGCTCGAAGAGATTCAGGCAAACATATTCAAAAAGGCGCTTTCGTTCCGCGATTCGATGATTACGCGCGTGGATACATGGGACGAGTTCGTGAAGACACTGGACGAGAAGGGCGGATTCATATCGGCCCACTGGGACGGTACCGTAGAGACGGAAATCGCAATCAAGGAGGCAACCAAGGCCACGATTCGCTGCATACCTCTGGATTCGGTCGAGGAGCAGGGCGTTTGCATCTACTCGGGCAAACCTTCCTCGCGCCGCGTGCTTTTTCGCTCGCAGTTATTAATCGTTATAGTCAGTAAGAATATTCGAACCCCGCCGAAACGGAACAGGCCGTTTCGGCGGGGTTCGGTGTTTTGGCCGCGCATTGGCCTGTTGCCGCTGCGCTGTAATGGAACTTATTCCCCGAAAAAAATTCCGCATTGCGGCACGGCTGTTGTTCAATTGACACATGCAGTCCGGCAGACGAGACTGGGAAAAGAAAGAGAAAGCTAAGTTCGCTGACAAAAAGTCTTCCTCGCGATTTTTCACGAGGAAGACTTAAAAAAATGTGAGTAATGCGATTATTCGGCCTTTTCCGTCCGAACCGAGCACCTCTTTAATCTTGTGGATATAGAGCTTTTTCATGTTGTCGCGAGCCGGACCCAGATATTTGCGGGGGTCGAACTCTGCGGGCTTGGTTGCGAACACCTCGCGGATTGCAGCCGTCATGGCCAGACGCGAGTCGGAGTCGATGTTGATTTTGCAAACCGCGCTCTTGGCTGCCTTGCGGAGTTCCTCTTCGGGAATGCCGACAGCTGCTTTCAGGGCACCGCCGTATTTGTTGATAGTATCCACCTCTTCCTGCGGAACCGACGACGAGCCGTGCAGTACGATGGGGAATCCGGGGAGCTCCTTCTCGATTGCCGCCAAAACGTCGAAAGCCAGCGGGGGAGGAATCAGACGTCCGGTCTTCGGGTCTACGGTGCACTGCTCGGGAGTGAACTTGTATGCTCCGTGCGAGGTGCCTATCGAGATAGCCAGCGAATCGACGCCCGTCTTGGTTACGAAGTCCACCACCTCTTCGGGTTTGGTGTAGTGGCTCTCTTCGGCCTGAACCTCGTCTTCAACACCGGCCAGTACGCCGAGCTCGCCCTCTACGGTCACATCGTACTGGTGCGCATACTCGACTACTTTCTTGGTGAGAGCGACGTTCTCGTCGTAGGGCAGGCTCGAACCGTCAATCATCACCGACGAGAAGCCCATGTCAACGCAGCTTTTGCAAAGCTCGAAGCTGTCGCCGTGGTCGAGGTGAAGCACGATTTGCGGCTTTGCCCAGCCGAGTTCCTTGGCATATTCCACTGCACCTTCCGCCATGTAACGCAGCAGCGTCTGGTTGGCGTAGTTGCGGGCGCCTTTGGATACTTGGAGAATGACCGGAGATTTGGTCTCGGCCGATGCCATGATGATTGCCTGCAACTGCTCCATGTTGTTGAAGTTGAACGCGGGAATTGCATAACCGCCTTTGATTGCCTTGGCGAACATCTCACGGGTGTTTACGAGGCCTAATTCTTTGAATGAAACCATAATAAAAAGTGAGTTTATGAAATTTGTACCAGAATATCCGTTTTTTTAATTTTTGCAAAAATAATTATTTTTTCGAAAAACAAGCTCCCCTGTGCGGTTCATTAAAGCGCCGGTCCCGACTTTTTTTGTCCGTTACGTGGCGGATAATCCGCAAAATGGTTATCTTTGTACTTTCTCTATCGAGAATAACAGTTCAAAAACCTATAATCATGTCTGAATTCAAATATCAAGAACCGTTCCCTCTGGGCGAGGACACGACTCGTTACCGTCTGCTTACGTCGGATTATGTCAAGGTGGTCGAGTGCGACGGCCGCAGAATCCTGAAAATAGACCCTGCCGGTCTGGAACTCCTGTCCAAGGCCGCATACAGCGACGTATCGTTTTACCTGCGTGCATCGCACCTGCAAAAGCTCGCCGATATCTTGCAGGACAAGGAGGCGACCGACAACGACAAGTTCGTGGCCTATACCATGCTTATGAATCAGTGCGTTGCGGCCGAGGGCGAACTGCCCACGTGTCAGGACACCGGTACGGCGATTGCAATCGGAAAGAAGGGCGAGGACGTCTACACGGGAGTGGACGACGCCGAGTATATCTCCAAGGGCGTATACGAAACCTATGCAGAGCGCAATCTCCGCTATTCGCAAGTGGTTCCTTTCACCATGATTGAGGAGAAAAACAGCGGCAACAACATGCCGGCGCAAATAGACATCTACGCCACCAAAGGCAACGAATACAAGTTCCTGTTCATCACCAAGGGCGGCGGCTCGGCCAACAAGACTTTCCTTTACCAGCAGACCAAGGCGCTGCTCAACGAGGAGTCTCTGACCAAGTTCATAACCGAGCATATCAAGGATTTGGGAACTTCGGCCTGTCCTCCGTACCGCCTCGCGATAGTTATCGGCGGAACATCGGCGGAAGCCAATCTTTCGACCGTTAAAAAGGCTTCAGCCGGTTATCTGGATGCGCTTCCTACCTCCGGCAACGAGGGTGGCCGCGCGTTCCGCGATTTGGAATGGGAGCAGAAGGTTCTGGAAATCTGCCGCAAAGAGCGGCGTGGGTGCGCAGTTCGGCGGCAAGTATCTGGTTCACGACGTGCGCGTAGTGCGTCTGCCGCGTCATGCCGCTTCGTGCCCCGTTGGCATAGGCGTAAGTTGCAGTGCCGACCGTAACATCAAGGCCAAGATTAACGAACAGGGCATCTGGCTGGAAGAGTTGGAGAAGAATCCGGCACGTTTCCTGCCCGCCGAAGCTCCCGCCATGTCTCCGGCTGTCGAGATAGATTTGGACGAGGGTATGGACAAAGTCCGTCAGACGCTCACCAAGTATCCCATAAAGACGCGCCTTAATCTGAAAGGCACGCTTATCGTCGCCCGCGACATAGCCCATGCGCGAATCAAGCAGATGCTCGACGAAGGCAAGCCGATGCCGGAATATTTCAAGAAACATCCTATTTATTACGCAGGTCCCGCCAAGACTCCGACGGGAATGGCTTCGGGCAGTTTCGGTCCCACCACGGCCGGACGTATGGACCCATACGTGGACTTGTTCCAGAGTCAGGGCGGTTCCATGGTTATGGTGGCCAAGGGCAACCGTTCGCAGGAGGTTACCGATGCCTGCAAGAAACACGGGGGCTTCTATCTGGGTTCCATCGGCGGACCGGCTGCGATTCTTGCGAAAAACAGCATAAAGAGCGTCGAGGTGGTGGACTTCCCCGAACTCGGTATGGAGGCCGTGCGTAAGATTTACGTGGAGAACTTCCCTGCGTTCATCATCGTGGACGACAAGGGCAACGACTTCTTCGCGGATTTCAAGCACTGATGAGTTTCGCCTCGGGGAGGCGAAGTATTTCGGATGTAGTACAATTTTTGCGGCACTTCGTGCGTTCAAGGTGCAAGATGCTGCACATGTTGATATTATGAAAAGATTACTATTGACGATACTCGTATTTTTTTGTCGGCTGCAACGACCATTGCGGCCGACAAAAATATTACGTTCGAGGTTTCGGGGCCGCGCGTGGTGTCGGTCGGCGAGGTCTTTCGTTTTGGAGTTCGTGCTGAATGCCGAACCGAAGGAGTTCGTGCCGCCGCAAATCGAAGGGCTCGACATTCTGGCGGGACCGGCTCGATCCTCTTCGCGAAGCATCTCGGTTGTAAACGGCGAGATGACCAAAAACAAGACTTATACCTATACTTACGTCCTGCAAGGCAATGCCGCGGGCGAGTATGCGGTATCCGAGGCTCAGGCCAAGGTGGGCGGCAAGGTGTACAGTACCGAAGCCTTCAAGGTCGAGGTCGTAGACGAAGGAACAGCCGGCGGAGCTGCCGCAGGGCAGCCTTCCTCGACGGCCGCAGGACAAGGAAATGCGGCGGCTTCGGGCGCTGGCATATCGGCCGACGACATTTTCGTTCTGGCAATACCGGACAAGACCTCCGTTTACAAGGGCGAGCCGGTGCGTATGACGTTCAAACTCTATACGCGCATACCGATGAGCGGAGTGGAAAACCAGCGTTTCCCGTCGTTCAACGGGTTCTGGTCGCAGGATTTGAGCGTGGACGGGTATCAGTGGCAGCGCGAAAGCTATAACGGCAAGGTGTACGATTCGCGGATTTTCAGCCAGTATCTGCTCTATCCGCAGCAGACAGGCACGCTTACCGTCGAACCGATGGACCTTACCGTGGTGGCGCAGATAGTGTCGCAGTCCGCCCAGCGCCAGTCGCTTCTGGACGACTTTTTTTCGGCATGGGCACAGATATCCGCGAAGTGCGGCGCAAGTTGTCCACGCAGCCGGTCAAGATAACGGTAAAGAGTTTGCCTGCCGGCGCTCCCGCCGGATTTTCGGGCGCCGTGGGCCAGTTCGCCATGGAGGCCGACATGCCCGCCTCTTCCATTTCGGCTAACTCCTCGGCAGCTTATACGATTAAAATATCGGGCCGCGGAAACCTGCCCCTCATACAGTCTCCGAAGATAAAGTTCCCGACCTCTTTCGAGCAGTACAACGTAAAGACGACCGAGAGCCTCAAATCCTCTGCGACGGGCATTTCGGGCTACCGCCAGTTCGAGTATCCGTTCATAGCCCGCGCCGAAGGCCAGTATACCGTTCCCGAAGTGGAGTTTTCATATTTCAATCCTCAGTCGGCGCAGTATGTTACCTTGCTCTCCAAGCAGTTCCGCGTGGACGTGACTCCCGATTCGTCTGCCGTAGGCAATGTGGCGACCGGAATCGTGAGCGGCCTTTCGAAGGAAGACATAAAGATATTGGGTCAGGACATACGTTTCATACGCTTGGGACAACCCGCCTTTACACAGAAAGGGCGCTTTTTCATGTGGAGCGGAGGGTATTTCGCGATTCTCGCAGCGATGCTGGCGGCCGCAGCCGCAGGTTATGTCCTGCTTGAACGCTATTTGAAAAAAACATGCGCAACGATCCATTCGCGCGCGGCAAGAGGAGCCAACCGCATGGCGCTCGTGCGTCTGCGTCAGGCGGAAACGTACATGAAACGGGACGATGAGCGCGGGTTCTACGATGAGATGCTGAAAGCCATGTGGGGATACATGAGCGACAAGCTCAACATTCCCGTGTCGCTTCTTAGCAAGGAGAACATTCGCGAACAGCTCTTGCGGCGCGACATCTCGCCGCAGGTTTCCGAACGTTTCATTTCGCTGATTGCACTTTGCGAGCAGGCACAGTATTCCCCGCAGGCATCCTTGCAGATGCACGAGGTGTACAAGGAGGGCGTGGAGCTCATCTCCAAGTTCGAATCGGTAATAAAAAAAGATAAAAATAGGGGAGGGTTTTTTTGGAAAATGAAATATCTGTCGATTTTACTTTTTCCTGCTTGTGTCCGCTCCTGCCGCCGGCAGTGACGGCAGGGCCGAGAAACTTTTCGATGCGGCGAACACAGCCTATGTCAATAACGATTTTTCTCACCGCCACGGAGTATTACGATTCCATTGCGGACATGGGCCTTCAAAGCGCCGGCCTTTATTACAACATGGGAAATGCGTACTTCAAGTCCGGAAAGATAGGAGCCGCCATACTTTATTATAATAAGGCGCAGCGTCTGGCTCCGCTTAATTCCGACATAGATTACAACCTGACGGTTGCCAACACCTATACGCGCGACAACATCGGGAGCGTTCCGCAGTTCTTCGCCCGTCGCTGGATTGTAGGGTTCCGTTCGCTGCTCAGCAGCAACGCATGGGCGTGGTTGTCGGTCCTGTTTTTCGGTCTGCTAATGGTCGGAACGCTGCTCTATCTGCTGCCGCTTTCTTTGGGAGCACGCAAGACCGGACTGGGCCTCGGCATCGCTTCTGCCGCGATTTTTCGCTCTTTCGGTCACTTTCGCTTCGGTTCAACGCCGCGAGTCCCTGCATCCGAGGGAGGGCGTAGTCATGATGACTGCCCTGCCGGTCAAGAGTTCTCCCGACGCTTCGAGCAAGGACCTGTTCGTGCTTCACGAGGGAACCAAGGTCGAAATTACCGATGCACTCAACGACTGGCGCGAAATCACCCTGTCCGACGGGCACAGCGGATGGATAATGGAATCTTCTATCGCACTCATCGATTAGCCATGTCTGTACTGTTGGACGACGTAGTGGGCGAACTTGCCAAATTGCCCGGAATAGGGCGCCGGACGGCTCTGCGCCTTGCCATGCACATGCTTCGGCGCGACGAGCAGGATGTCGCGCAGATGGTCGAGGCCATAGAGCGGTTCCGCACCGGAATAAAGTATTGCAAGAGGTGCAACAACCTTTCTGACGAGGATATATGCCCAATATGCGCCGACTCTTCGCGCGACCACTCGACGATTTGCGTCGTCGAGTCTGTGGGCGATGTCATGTCCATCGAGAATACGCGGCAATACCGCGGACTTTATCATGTTCTGGGAGGCGTCATCTCGCCGATGCAGGGCATAGCGCCGTCGGACCTGAAAATAGACCGCCTCGTAGAGAATATATCCGAGGGCGGTGTCAGGGAGGTCATCTTGGCCATGAGCACCACTGTCGAGGGCGAAACGACGCTTTTTTACATCATGAACAAATTGCGCCAGTTCCCATCGCTTACGATTTCCACAATCGCCCGAGGCATCGGATTCGGTGATGAAATAGAGTATGCCGACGAACTTACAATCACCCATGCTCTGATGAACCGCCGGCCCGTAGATAACGGAAAAAGAGTAAGCCGCACTCGACCGGCTTACTCTTCTCTTCCTGATTCGCCTTTTTTTGCTATTCCTCCTTCCGAGGTTCGGGCACTGTGCCTTCCAGCACACCGAGAAGCTCGCCGTTTTTGAGCAGCATGAGCGTGTTGCCGTCGATTGTATAGGTATCTATTTTGTCCAGCATAGCCAAGAAGGCGTTCTCATCTGCCATATTCGGACACATCATTCTGGTCGAGCCGAGCGGGCCGATTTTTATCTTGCCGTTCGAGGCGGTGTATTTCCCGAAGAAACGGTTGCAGGCGCCGATGCCGTTCACCGACATGTCGTCGTGGAAAACGATTTCGAAATTATCGTCCGGAGTGATATTCAGGGCGTTCACCCGAACCAGCTGCCAGCGCGTCTGCGTGAGCGGCAGAGAGTTTTTAGCCGTCGATTTGCCCTTGCGGCAGGGACAGCAGGCGATGATTGCGATACATGCGGCAGCCAAAGCCGCGATTTTTGAGTATTTTTCATGTTCGTGTCGTTTTTTTGGTGATGCAAGGTAGTTAAAAAAATTCGGATATTCGATTCGAAAATCTGCTCCGCCGTCGTGAACCGCTGCAAAGACGACAAGCGCGTTCGATTTCATCGAATATATTTCATATATTTGGCTTGCGCCCAATATACTTCGGTTCGGCATAAAAAAATAAACGCAGTTTATTTTATTCTGCGCTCACCTTTAGTTATATTTGTCTCAATCGAATCGCTCCGCGACCGCGCACCGCCATGGTGGCGATAAGCGCTTTCGATTTCATCGAATATATTTCATATATTTGCAAAAAGGTAAAAACTTAAAAACGTATATAGATAATGAAAAAGAGTGATTTCAACACCTGATGCGCCGAAGGCCGTCGGTCCGTATTCGCAGGCTATCGAAGCCGCTGGAACGCTTTATGTTTCGGGTCAGATTCCTATCGACCCTGTCACTGGAACCATGGTCGAGGGCGTGGAGGCGCAGGCCGAGCAGGTTCTTAAAAACGTGGGCGCCATTCTTAATGCGGCAGGATACACTTTCGACGATGTGGTCAAGACCACCGTACTGCTCGAAGACATAGGCGATTTCGCCGCCGTGAACGCCGTCTATGCCAAGTATTATACAAAAGACATGCCGGCACGCGCCTGCTTTCAGGTCGCAGCGCTGCCTATGGGCGCGAAGGTCGAAATAGAGACCGTCGCAGTGAAGTAGCCGCTGTCGGGTACGCATTGAAAACGACAATAGGGTTGTCCGCAGCGGCAACCCTATTGTCGTTATGTTGTATCGTCTCGTTTTATTTTACGGCAAGGAATGCCACGTAGCATGCTACCGCGATTACACAGCATGCGATTTTTGACTGCCGAGTTCCGGCTTTTCAGAATCGGGATGAAGATTACTGTGGCCGCGCCTCCGAACACGAGCAGATTGACCACTTTCGGGTCGGAGAAGTCGTACACTCCGCGGCCGAAACTTATCAGGTCGGCGATGCACAGTACCAGCAGGTTGAATATGTTGCTGCCGACGATGTTCCCCCACTGCGATGTTGTAGCTCTTTATTCTGAACAGCGCAATGGTGGACGACACTTCCGGCAGCGAGGTGGCCACGCCCAGAAATATGGCGCCGGCGAGTCCTGCTCCGAGGTTGAGGCGTGCGGCTATTTCGTCGGTTATGTATGTCATTGCGATGCTGAGCAGTACGATTCCTATGCTGGCGGCAATGAAACGCGCCGTTATCTGACGAGTGGAAAGATTGGTCACCTCCTCATCCGGAGCCTGCTGCTCACCGTTCTCGGCGGCAAGGAACCTTACGCTGGCGGCGTACAGTGCCAGAATAAGCAGTGTCGTGATGTTTATGCCGAATATGGCGAACCTTACCACTCCGAACATGTTCAGCCCCATTACCGCATAGATGACTATCAGGAAATACAGTATGTAGTTGTGCCCCTCGGAAAGCCGCGCTTTTGAGAATCCCTTTATGTAAAACGGGATTAGGAATGCCAGCATGGCGAGATTGAAAATGTCGCTGCCCAGAATGTTGCCCATGCACAACCCAGGTTTGCCGATTAGCACCACGGCGGATATGCTCGTGAAAAGCTCAGGCAGCGATGTAACGGCCGAAAGCAGTATTCCGCCCAGAAAAGCCCCCGACAGTTTCGTCGTCTTCTCTATGAGGTCTATGTAGTCGGATGCCTTCTTGGATAGAAGCACCACCAGCGATGCCGTAAGGATATATGCCGCGTAAATCATCATTTATTGTTATTTGGAGCGGGCAAATATAATAATTATATTCTATGAAAACGATAGCGAGAAAAAGGCAATGTCGGATGTGCGGAAAAAGGTTTTAAGTGCAGCACATACCGTTGCGCTCTTGTTTTTCTGCGAAATTTGATTTGCTGCTATAAATGCTTTACAGTTAGATGTTTCATTGACATTTCGGCCACTATTGTCGGTTATTCCAAAGATTTTCCGTACTTTTGTATTCCGAAAAACATTTTTATGAAAAACATACGCAACTTCTGCATAATAGCCCATATCGACCACGGCAAGAGCACGCTCGCCGACCGCCTTTTGGAGAAGACCGGTACGCTTTCCGAGCGCGAATTGCAGGCGCAGGTGCTTGACGACATGGACCTCGAACGCGAAAAAGGCATCACGATAAAGAGCCACGCCATTCAGATGAACTACATGCACGACGGGCAGAAGTATACGCTGAATCTCATAGACACTCCCGGGCACGTGGATTTTTCGTATGAAGTATCGCGTGCCATAGCTTCGTGCGAGGGAGCACTGTTGGTAGTGGATGCTACGCAAGGCATTCAGGCCCAGACCATTTCGAACCTGTATCTGGCTTTGGGACATGATCTCGAAATAATTCCGGTGCTCAACAAGATAGATGTGGAGTCGGCAATGGTGGACGAGGTCAAGGACCAGATTGTGGATCTTCTGGGTTGCCGGCGCGAGGAGATACTGGCCGCTTCGGGCAAGACAGGCGAGGGGGTTGAGCAGATTCTGGAAGCCATCGTAGAGCGTATTCCGGCACCGAAGGGCGACGAGAACGAACCGTTGCAGGCTCTTATTTTCGATTCCGTATTCAACCCGTTCAGAGGCATAATCGCCTATTTCAGGGTATTCAACGGTACTTTGCGCAAGGGCGACAAGGTTAAGTTTTTCAATGCCGGCAGCCAGTATGAGGCGGACGAAATCGGAGTGCTCAAACTCAAAATGCAGCCGCGCGACGAGATTAAAGCCGGTGACGTGGGTTATATAATTTCGGGTATCAAAAACTCGGTGGACGTAAAGGTCGGGGACACCATAACGCATATAGACAGGCCGTGCACGGAGGCCGTAGCAGGATTCGAGGATGTGAAGCCGATGGTGTTCGCGGGCGTGTATCCCGTCGAGACCGACCAGTACGAGGAGCTGAGGGCCTCGCTCGAAAAGTTGCAGCTCAACGATGCCTCGCTGACTTTCGAGCCGGAGAGTTCGCTGGCACTCGGATTCGGGTTCCGCTGCGGATTCCTCGGTTTGCTGCATCTGGAAATCATTCAGGAGCGACTGTACAGGGAATTCGACATGGACGTAATTACGACCGTTCCCAACGTTTCGTATAAGATAACCACGACGAAGGGCGAGGAGATTGACGTGCACAATCCGTCGGGACTTCCAGAACCGAACCATATCGCCAAAATCGAGGAACCTTACATACTTGCGCAGATAATCACGCATGCGGATTATATAGGCAACGTCATAAAACTGTGCATCGACAAGCGCGGCACGCTTAAAAACCAGACTTTCATAACACAGGACCGCGTTGAGATAAATTTCGACATGCCGCTGTCGGAAATAGTGTTCGATTTTTACGACAAGCTCAAAAGCATTTCGCGCGGTTATGCGTCGTTCGATTACCATAGGACCGGATACAAGGAGAGCAAATTGGCCAAACTCGACATTCTGCTTAACGGCGAGCCGGTGGATGCGCTCAGTTCGTTGATTTATCAGGAGCATGCCTACGATTTCGGTCGCCGCATGTGCGAAAAACTCAAAGAGTTGATACCGCGTCAGCAGTTCGATGTAGCGATTCAGGCAGCCATAGGAGCCAAGATTATCGCACGCGAGACGGTCAAGGCCGTGCGCAAGGACGTTACGGCAAAGTGCTACGGCGGTGATATTTCGCGTAAACGCAAACTGCTTGAAAAACAGAAAAAGGGCAAGAAGCGTATGCGCCAGATAGGTACGGTCGAAGTTCCGCAGCAGGCCTTTCTGGCAGTCCTGAAAATGGATTGACAAGAGTCCCGAGCGGCGGAAATCGGAGTTTCCGCTTGCACGGCAGATATGTCCAGGACTGAAAAACGCGGGACAACCTTTTAGGGGTTGTCCCGCGTTCTTTTTGCGTTTCCGAAAGAGCGGTTATTTCATTTCGACCAATGATTTTCCGGTCATCTCCTTAGGTTGTGCGAGTCCCATCAGCGTGAGAACGGTCGGAGCCACGTCGGCAAGAACGCCGTTCGATACGCTCGCCACTCTGTCCGAAACCACGATTATGGGCACTGGATTGAGCGAATGGGCCGTGTTGGGTGTTCCGTCGGGGTTTATGGCATTGTCGGCATTGCCGTGGTCGGCGATGATTACTACTTCGTAACCGTTTTTCTTGGCAGCTTCCACGACTTCTCCCACGCACTGGTCCACGGTCTTTTTACGGCATTGTAGATAGCGTCGTAAACGCCGGTGTGTCCCACCATGTCGCCGTTGGCGAAGTTCAGCGCGATGAAGACGAATATGCCGGTATTGAGCGCCTCTACCAGTTTGTCCCTTGACTTCGTATGCACTCATTTCCGGTTTGAGGTCATACGTGGCGACTTTGGGCGAGGGAATCAGAATGCGCTCCTCTCCGTCGAATGTCGCCTCGCGTCCTCCGTTGAGGAAGAAGGTGACGTGCGCGTATTTTTTTCGGTTTCCGCTATGCGCAGCTGTTTGAGACCCTTGCTTGCAATATATTCGCCGATAGGGTTGTGCACGTTCTCCTTGTCGAAAAGGATGTGCAGCCCCTTGAACGTCGCGTCGTAAGGCGTCATGCAGCAGTAGTAGAGCGGCAGCGTCTTCATGCCCTGCTCGGGCATGTCCTGCTGGGTGAGCGCGATAGTTATCTCCTTGGCGCGGTCGTTGCGGAAGTTGAAGAATATCACCATGTCGTTCGGAGCAATGGTTCCGATAGGATTTCCGGCCTCGTCGATTGCGACGATTGGCTTTGATGAACTCGTCGGTCACACCCTCGTCGTACGACTGCTGAACCGCCTCGACCATGTCGGTGGCTTTTCGGCCCTCGCCTTTGACGAGTTGGTCGTATGCCACTTTCACTCTCTCCCAACGCTTGTCGCGGTCCATTGCATAGTATCGGCCTATAATCGAGGCGATTCTGCCAGTGCTTTCGGCCATGTGCGCGGTAAGCTGCTCGATGAATCCCTTGCCGCTTTTGGGGTCGGTGTCGCGGCCGTCCATGAAGCAGTGCACGAACGTGTTTTCGATTCCGTATGCCTTGGCGATGTCCAGAAGTTTGAGCAGATGGTCGAGCGACGAGTGCACGCCTCCGTTCGATACGAGACCCATGAAATGAACGTTCACGCCATTGGTCTTGGCATATTCGAACGCCTTGACGACTTCGGGATTCTGTATTATGGAGTTGTCGCGGCATGCGCGGTTGATTTTCACGAGGTCCTGATAGACAATGCGGCCGGCTCCGATGTTGAGGTGTCCCACCTCTGAGTTGCCCATCTGACCGTCGGGCAGGCCGACGTTTTCGCCGTCGGTGTGCAGTTCCGCATGCGGATATTTTTGTGTCAGGCCGTTTATGTATTGCGGATTGGCCGTGTAGACTACGTCTCCTTTCGAGTGATTTCCGATTCCCCATCCGTCGAGAATCATCAACAGTACTTTACTCATTGCGTTTATCCTCCTTATGATATGTTTTCCGTTTAGTTAATGCTGCCCAATATGGCTTGCTCGGCCGCATCCACGGCAGCCTGCAACCCTTCCGCATTCTTGCCTCCGGCCGAAGCGAAGTGGGGCTGTCCGCCGCCGCCGCCGTTGATATGTTTGGCCGCCGCACGCACCACGTCCGAAGCCTTGACGCCGCGCTCTACGATTTTTGTCGCCCAGAGCCACCGTGAGCGAAGGCTTACCTTCATATTCCGTGCCGAGAACAAAGGGCTATTTCGGGGAACTGCTGACGCATGTGGTATGCAAGCTCCCGAACCGTTTCGGGACTCTGGCTCTCTATTACGCGCGCGAACAGAGCCACCCCGTCGCGTTTTTCGAGCTTTTTGATGAATTTGTCAGCCAGTGTCATCACCTGCTGCTTGCGGGCGGCTTCGAGCTCTTTTCTCAGAGCCTCGTTGTCGCTTATGGTCTTTTGACAGCCTGTATGACATTGTGGTTTTTTCAGAAATTCGCCGATTCCCTGAATTGTATCCTCCGCCGTGTAGAGCATCTCCTCGGCAGCCACGCCGGTTACCGCCTCGATACGTCTTACACCTGCCGAGACGGCACTCTCGCTGATGATTTTGAACAGGCCGATGTTGCCGGTCGCCGGTACGTGAGTTCCGCCGCACAGCTCTACCGAGGAGCCGAACTTGACCATTCTCACGACATTGCCGTACTTCTCGCCGAAGAGCATCATGGCTCCCGCCTCGCGGGCTTTCTCAATCGGGCACTCGCGGTTCTCTTCGAGCGGATAGTTGGCTCTTACGGCTGCATTCACCGCCCGTTCCACCTGACGAAGCTCTTCCGGAGTAACTTTCTGGAAGTGCGAGAAATCGAAACGCAGATATTTGTGGTTCACCAGCGAACCCTTCTGCTCGACATGCGTGCCCAATACCTTTCGCAGGGCTTGGTGCATGAGGTGCGTGGCCGAGTGGTTTTCGGGCCGAAGCCATACGCCTTTCCTCATCCACCACCGCAGTGAACTCCGCCTGCGGATTCTGCGGCAGCGTCGCGGCAATCTCGATTATCTGGCCGTTCTCCTTCTGCGTGTCCGTGATTTCTATTCTCTCGTTCGGACTCTCTATGTAGCCCGTATCGCCGCACTGTCCTCCCGAATTGCCGTAGAACGGTGTGCGGTCGAGTACTATCTGGTAATATGTTTTTCCTTTCGATGTGACCTTGCGGTAGCGTGCTATGCGCACGGTGTCGGAAAGAGTGTCGTAACCGGTGAAGCGGCTCTCTTTGAGCGGCATGAGTTCCACCCAGTCGTCGGTATCGACCGCCGCGGCATTGCGCGAACGCTGTTTCTGGGCTTCCAGGCTCGACCGCGAAAAGCATCCAAATCCACACCCATTCCCTGTTCGCGGGCGATGAGACTCCGTCAGGTCTATGGGGAATCCGTAAGTGTCGTAAAGCAGGAAAGCGTCTTTGCCGCTGATTGTCTTGGAGCCGTCCGCCGCCGATTTTTTCATCACGTTGTCCAGCAGGGTTATACCGGTCGAAAGCGTGCGCAGGAATGCACCCTCCTCCTCGGCAATCACCTTCTCTATAAGCGTTTTTCTGCGCAACCAATTCGGGGAACTGGCCGCCCATCTGCTGGGCGAGACCGTCCACGAGCCTGCATATGAAAGGCTCGGTGAACCCGAGGTACGTGTATCCGTAACGCACCGCACGGCGCAGTATTCGGCGGATGACGTATCCGGCCTTGACGTTGGACGGAAGTTGTCCGTCGGCTATGGAGAATGCTATGGCACGCAGGTGGTCGGCAATCACGCGCATGGCTACGTCCACGGCCTTGTCCTCTCCGTACTTCTTGCCGCACATGGCGCCGATGCGCTGTATGGTGGGCTGGAATACGTCGGTGTCGTAGTTGCTCTTCTTGTTTTGAAGCACCATGCACAGGCGCTCGAATCCCATTCCCGTGTCCACATGACGCGCCGGAAGCGGTTCGAGCGAGCCGTTGGCCTTGCGGTTGAACTGCATGAACACCAGATTCCATATCTCGATGACTAAATGATGTCCGGCATTTACCAGTTCGCGGCCGTCCAGAGCCTGCCTTTCGGCATCGTCGCGCAGGTCGAAGTGTATCTCGCTGCACGGTCCGCAGGGGCCCGTGTCGCCCATTTCCCAGAAGTTGTCGTGCTTGTTTCCGAGAATTATGCGGCTTTCGGGCAGATATTGTTTCCAGATGTCGTAAGCCTCCGTATCGCGCTCGATTCCCTCTTCGGGACTGCCTTCGAATACGGTCGCATAGATTCTGTCTTTGGGAAGTTTGTAGACTTCGGTCAGCAGTTCCCAAGCCCACGCGATAGCCTCTTTCTTGAAGTAGTCGCCGAAAGACCAGTTGCCGAGCATCTCGAACATGGTGTGGTGATAGGTGTCGTGGCCGACCTCTTCAAGGTCGTTGTGCTTGCCCGAAACCCTGAGACATTTCTGCGAGTCCGCGACGCGCGGCGTGACTATCGGGCTGTTTCCGAGGAACAGGTCCTTGAACTGGTTCATGCCTGCGTTGGTGAACATAAGCGTCGGGTCGCCCTTTACGACCATGGGAGCGGAAGGAACTATTTCGTGTCCCTTGCTGCGGAAGAACTCCAAAAAAGTCTCTCTGATTTTGTTCGATTCCATGATTTGTCTTTCGATAATAATTTACTCGTCTTCTTCGTTGTCTTGTTTTGAGGTTGTAAAAATTACACAATTTAGTCTAATTTTTGCCTGTCTGGCTCGGCAGTTTTTTTCGGCAATGGGTAAAAAGGGTACAAAAAATCGTTTTCGCGTCTGGCTGAGCGGCTCTCTTCCGTGTCGTTCCGCTCACGACTGTACTTGGCGCTGAGAGATCTATGCATCGGTTTTCTGCTGGCATCGGTGGTCAATTTCGTCTTTTCGTACTTTTTTTACACCCCGAAAATGTATCGTATCAGCCGCCAGAACAGCGAGCTGCTGCTCAAATACCAGATTCTGAACGACAGGATTGATGCCGTCCGCAGCACTTTGGACCAGCCTGCATCACCGCGACGTAAGCGTCTACCGTCCGCTGCTGGGCGCCGATACGCTCGACATGCCGAGCGTCTACATGCCGTATTCGGCGGCCAAGTACGAAAGTATGGCATACGACCGCTTCTCGCCCGTCATGGTCGGCTCATGGCGCAAATTGGACGATGTGGCACGACGCATGTATCTGCAATCCAAGTCGCTGGACGAACTTCAAGCGCTCTCGCGCGACAAGGAGCAAATGGCTACGGCCATCCCCGCCATAATGCCGATAAACAAGAAGGATTTGAAGGGAATAGACATGTTCGGATGGCGTCTGCATCCCATATACCACCGCATGATTTACCACAAGGGCATGGATTTGGGCAGCGACCGCGGCAATCCGGTATATGCCACGGGCAACGGCCGCGTCGTGGAGACCAATCCGCGCGGAACCGGCCGCAGGGGGTACGGCAAGCACATACTCATAGATCACGGATTCGGCTACAAGACCAAATACGCCCACCTGAACGAGATACTGGTACAGCCCGGCCAGCAGGTGCGCCGCGGCGAGCTTATCGGGCGCGTCGGTTCGACCGGCGGAACCACGGGGCCGCATCTGCACTATGAAGTGATATATATGGGCCAACACGTCAATCCTGTGAACTATTTCCGCAGGGACATGAACCAGCAGGATTTCGAACGCATAGTGGAGTCGGCCAACAAGACTTTCGAGACGGATTTCGGAGAATCTGAACAGTGATGAAAAAAGAGGGTAGAATACATATTTTGGAGAACCGGTTCTGGCGGGTGGTGGTGAACGTTTTCGTCACCTTGGGCCTTGCCGTCCTATATTATATAGGATTCTCGTTTTTCTTCGATACGCCGGCCGAGTACTACATGAAAAACTCCACCGTGGAACTCCGCAGGCAGTACGATGCTCTCAGTGCGCGTTTCGATACGCTCATGCAGGTCATGGAGAATGTCTCGGAGCGCGACCGCAATGTCTTCGGCATTTTGTTCGAATCCGATCCGTATGATTTCGACGGCGTGCTCGGCTCCCAGACATGGAAGGAGCACGAACGTCTTTTGCAGAAGGGCAATCGCGAACTCGACCGCGAGTTCAGCGACAAGCTCGCCCGTCTGCACCGCAACGTGGATTTTTTGAATGCGTCGTTTGAGACGCTCCGCCTGCGGGCCGCCGCGTCGGGCGATGCTGCGGACCACATACCGGCTATTCAGCCCGTCGTGAACGACGATTTGACGCTGCTCACATGCTCGTTCGGGTTGCGCATACATCCTTTTTACAGGAGCCTTACCCCGCACATGGGCGTCGATTACACCGTTCCGGAAGGTACGCGGGTGTTCGCTACGGCCGACGGAACGGTCAAGGAGGTCTCCTCGCGCAGCACATCTTCGGGCCTGACCGTAGTCATTTCCCACGGCGACGGCTATGAAACCTCGTACAGTCATCTGAACAAAACCTCGCTTCGCCGCGGGTCGCGGGTCCGTCGCGGCGATATAATAGGACTTTCAGGCAACACGGGCCTTTCCCTCGCACCGCATCTTCACTATGAAGTGCGGCATAACGGCATGCGTGTGGACCCGATTCATTACTTCTTTATGGAGCTTTCGCCGAAGGACTACCAGCGCATGATTCGCATAGCTTGCTCCGGAATGCAGTCTTTTTGACTGACCCCCCCCCATAAAAATAGGGGTGTTGTGGCAAAAAGTGTATTTTTTTTTGAAAATACCGCATTGTTTTCGATATGTCTTAATCGAAAATGATATATATTTGTGCCGTGAACGGCGGAAGTTCCGTCGTCGGCTAAATTTTATTTCAGGCTTTTTATATGAGCAGTTCGTTAAGATTCAAGGCTCTTGGGCAGATGTCCGACCGCACGGCGCCGAATATCGAGTTCACGGAGCAGCACGTATCCGAATATTTCGGTGCGGATGTATTCGACAAGGCGAAGATGAAACGCTATCTTCCCAAAGATGTTTTCGAGAGCGTGATGAGCGCAATCGAAGGCGGCGGCCGCATCGACCGCAAGATTGCCTCGCAGGTGGCCAACGGCATGAAGACGTGGGCCATGGAGCGCGGAGCCACGCACTACACTCACTGGTTCCAGCCTCTTACAGATTCCACGGCCGAGAAGCATGATACGTTCTGCGAACCGATATGGGGCGGAGGCGGCAGCTTCGAGAATTTCAGCGGCGATTTGCTGGTGCAGCAGGAGCCGGATGCCTCGTCTTTCCCGAACGGCGGACTGCGCAATACGTTCGAGGCTCGCGGCTATACGGCGTGGGACCCTTCTTCGCCTGCCTTTCTTATCGACGATACGCTCTGCGTGCCGAGTATATTCATAGCCTATACGGGCGAGGCGCTCGACTATAAAACCCCGCTGCTCCGTTCTCTTGCGGCGCTCGACAAGGCCGCCGTCGGCGTATGCCAGCTTTTCGACAAGGATGTGGACAAGGTCGTGGCGACGCTCGGTTGGGAACAGGAGTATTTCCTCGTGGACGAGGCTCTCTACAAGGCGCGTCCCGACATGGCCCAGACCGGACGCACACTGATGGGTCATTCCGCCGCCAAAGACCAGCAGCTCGAAGACCACTACTTCGGCGAGATACCGGAGCGCGTGGTGGCATATATGAAGGATGTCGAGCAGACCGCTTTCCGTCTGGGCATCCCTCTCAAAACCCGTCACAACGAGGTGGCGCCAAACCAGTACGAGTGCGCTCCGATGTTCGAGGAGGCTAACATCGCCGTGGATCACAATACGCTTCTGATGACAATCATGCGCCGAATCGCCGCCAAGCATAAACTGCGCGTCCTGTTCCACGAGAAACCATACATGGGCGTGAACGGCTCGGGCAAACACTGCAACTGGTCCATGGCCACGGGCGACGGATACAACCTGCTGGCCCCCGGCAAGACTCCGAAAACCAATATGCAGTTCCTCGCTTTCTTCGTCTGCACGATGAAGGCCGCCTACCGCCGCGGAACGATGATAATGTCGTCCATCGCCACCGAAAGCAACTCGCACCGTCTCGGAGGACACGAAGCGCCGCCTGCGATTCTTTCCGTGTTCTGCGGCTCGACTATCAATAATATTCTGGATTCTATCGAGCAGCGCGTGAGCGACAAGGCCCTTACGCCCGACGAAAAGACGGGCATCAAGCTCGACATCGGCAAGATTCCCGAGATTCTGCTCGACAACACCGACCGCAACCGTACCTCGCCGTTCGCCTTCACCGGCAACCGATTCGAGTTCCGTGCCACCGGTTCGTCGGCCAACTGCGCCATGCCTCTCATTGTGCTCAATACGGCCGTTGCAGAGCAGCTGACGTTGTTTAGGACCGACGTCGAAGCACTCGTGGAGAAGGGCGTGAAGAAGGACGAGGCCATCTTGCAGACTATCCGCAAGTTCATCATCGAATCCAAAGCCATACGTTTCGAGGGCAACGGTTACTCCGAGGACTGGCACAAGGAGGCGGCAGGCCGCGGACTTCGCGGCATAACCTCCGTAACCTCGGCAATCCGCGAATACATATCGCCCGACAATATCGAGATGTTCGCCCGCTTCGGCGTCATGTCGAGCACGGAACTTCATTCGCGTTTCGAAATCAAGAACGAGATATTCCTCAAAAAGGTTCAGATAGAGGCCCGAGTGCTGGGCGATTTGGCGACCAACCATATAATCCCCACCGCCATTCTGTATCAGAACGAACTGATTAATAACGTCAAAGGTATCAAGGAACTGTTCCCAGAGGAGTGCGATGCGCTTTCCGCCAGCGAACGACAGACGATTCTGAAAATTTCGGGGCACGTCAATGCCATACGCGAACAGGTCACGGCCATGATAGGCGCACGCAAGAAATGGAACGCCGTCGAAGACATGGTCGAGCGTGCCAAAGGCTATGAAACGGAGGTGCGTCCCTATATATCGAGCATCCGAACCCCATATCGACAAAGGCTCGAACTCATAATCGACGACCGCCTGTGGACGCTGCCCAAGTACAGGGAGCTTTTTCACGATATAGACTGCAAACGATTCTCTATACCGCAGACGCGAGGCACGGCTTTAATGGCCGGCCTCGCGTCTTGCTTGCAGAGGCTGCAATATGCACTTAAAACTATTTCTGAAAATCCGATGGACAAGCAAAAAATCAACGGTTCCACGGCATGCGGCGGTCGAGGGCCATAATGTAGTGCCGGAGAGGATTGAGACGGCTCCACAAACGGAACTTACGCATTTGTGCGGCCGAGAGAAAGTCCACCGTGCGGCCCGACGGCTTTATGATATACCGCACGAGGGCGACCACGTCCGAAAGGGCCGCCTTTTCGACATTGCGGATGTTGTTGCCGTCGCCCTGCATGGTCAGCTGGTCTCCGTCGCGCGATATTATGCGGTGCATGACATGAGTGCCGCGGTACCTGAAAAGTACGACGGCTCCGATGCGAATCTCCGATTCGCTAAAAGGCGAAAGCACCGCCTTGTCTTTGCCGTTGCGAATGAAGGGGTGCATGCTGACGCCCTTGACCGGAATCGTGACGCTGTGCCCTTCCGCTATCGTCCGCTCGACGTAGTCGAAAAAGTCGCGGTTGGAGATGCTGCGCTGCATTATCAGAAAATGGTTTTATGAACGAGTAAGGCCGCGTCTTCGTCGGGCAGGCACTTCATTGAGTATATTGGCACGGAGGCAATCACGTGCGAGAGTATGTCGCATATGCAGTCGGTCAATCGCTCGTCCGCGGCGAACGACGGCGGACACGACGGAAACAGCGCTCCGAACGCCTCGATTTTGGGCAGTCTGCGAATTTCGTTGTGCGGCGCCTGAGACAGTCTCACACATGCGGCGAGCGGCGCCGAGGCGGTTTTGTAGCATGGCGTCTTGCCGCTCCACGGAGAGCCGTATACCACAGCTCTGCCGTCTTCGATTCGCAGCACGGGCGAATCGTCGTTAAGCAGTTCGGCATTCGGAATGTTCTTTATCCAAAGACGGGTATGGGTGCTTTTGCCAGTACCGCTCTCGCCCAGAAACAACACGGCCCTGCCTTCGCAGACAATCGTCGAGGAGTGTATCGGACACCCCCCCCCTCGAACTGCCGCCATACCGAACGCAGTCCATACTAAAAAGCGCATGATAATCGGTGCGGGACGCTTTCCGTCAGTGCCCGCATCGCAATCGAATACGGAGCTGCCGGCCGCATGTAAGAAGCTGACCGTACCGTACTCGGGCGAGCTCATGCGGAAAAAGTACGTGTCGCCTCCGCGTCTGTACAAGGTGCACTCTATCCCCTCGAACTCCTGCGAGTGGAGAAATTCCAAGTCGGACAAGTCGTCCGGACCGGCAATCGCCACACCCGTGCGCAGCGTGATGTCGGGCTTTTTCGCAGTGCTGGTCCGAAATACCCCGAAACCCTCGATGCCGCCCAAATCGGCCGCTGGTCCTTCGGTGCGCAAAACGAAACCTGCTATCTCGTAATCGTAATTCATCTCCTGTAAAATCATATTGTTACGACCCTGTCGCAAACGGCCAGCGAACTTTCGCGGTGCGCTATCATTATCACCGTCAAAGCTCCGTCGGCCTGCAACAAGGCCCGTATCGAATCGTTCACGTCGCTCTCGGTCCGACTGTCCAACGACGAGGTGGCCTCGTCGAAAAACAGTATCCGTGCGCCTTTGTACAATGCCCGTGCGATGCCGATGCGTTGTTTCTGTCCGCCAGAAAGCCGTGCGCCGCATTCACCTATCGGGGTGTCGATTCCGTCGGGCAGTGAGGCCACGAACTCCGAAAGCCGTGCGGCATCCAGCGCCCTTATCACTTTCTCGGCATCGGGTTCCGCCTCGCCGAGTGCCACGTTGCGCGCCACGGTGGAATCGGTTATGAACACCTCCCTGCGGAACGTATCCGACCAAAGCCCGCCAGCTTCGCACATTGGCATCCGAAAGTTCGACTCCGTCCACGAGTATACGGCCTTTCTGCGGCGGATAGAAGCCCAGCAGAAGATTGAAGAGGGTGGTCTTGCCGCCTCCCGAAACTCCGTTTATGCCGAGGCACTCCCCCTTGCGGACCGTCATGTTCAAATCGCTCAGCACCGTCCGCTCGTCGTCCGGAAAAGCGAAACTCACACCCTCGACCGCAATCTCCCTGTCGAACGTTATCGGCTCCTGTGCTCCATGCACGGGTGCATCGGCGCTCCGCTCGATGATCTCGAGCGCAGTAGCGGTTGTTCTTTATAGTGATGTAGCCGGTTATCAGATTTTTAACCGACGGCAGCACCTTTATGGCGGCGACGGCGAAAAACGCCGAGCAGAACCGCATCCGTCTGCATTATGACCATTGCCGAAAGTACCGCCACGATGCACACTTCTATGAGCAGCGAGGGTATCTGCCTTACGAGCATGTACCGCTGGCGCAGTGAGGCTATCTGTCCGAGTCCGCCGGCGAACCTGTCCGAAAAGAGCCGGAATCCGTCGTTTATCTCTATCTCGGCATATCCCTTGAACGCCTCCATGACCAGACGGTTCTGCGTGCGTCGAATTTCGTTTTCCCGCTGCCCGTAATTCTGAATCTTGCCGCGGACTATATAGATATATACCAATGCGACGGGTACGAAGAGTGCCGCGAGCAGCAGTGCGACCTTATAGTCGTACAGAACCAGAGCCGCGAACATGAGCGCGAGCATCACGGCATCGCAAATCATGGCCGCGATAGGCGTCAGCACCCCCTGCACGAAATTCATGCACACGTAATTTATTTCATAGGCCAGTTTGGCCGAGTTGCGGCTTTTCAGAAACAGCAGGCCGCGGTCGTGATAGTTCTCGAACATGCGGCGCGAATAGAAACGGTACAGGGAAAGGATATATCCGCTCGTGTATTGCGAAATTGCGATGTTTACGAGGCCTTTCAGAAGCACGAGCGCAAGCACGGCGCAACAGAGCGCGACGATGAACCGATGATGGTCCGCAAGCCCCGAATACCTGTAAAGCGAAGCCAGAAAACTGTCTGACGAAAGCGCATCGGGGTCGGCGGCCAGTATGAGTATGGGAATGAGGGCGGCTATGCCGACCAAATCCATTACGGCCCGCAGCAGAATGAGCAATGTTACGGCGCCGGCACCCTTACGGTATCCGTGCGGTATGAGCCTCAAAGGACTCATGATTCGATGATTCCGCATTCGATGAGCTTCTCGGCCCATGCCAAGGCGTCGCGCTCGGCTGTCCGGTAATCGACTTCGTAATTGTCGGTCAGAATTCCGGCGGCATCGGCGATCTCGAACTCCCGTCCGGAAAGCTCCCTTACGAGCAGTTCGGCGGAAGGATTCAAGGAGACGATTTTGGTCATGTCCTCACCGTACTTGCCCTGTATGACGATTATCTTTTCTCCGGCGATTTCGCGAATCTTGTATCCCTGTTTTATTCTCATGGTTTTAACGTTTGAATGCAAAATTAGAAAAATTCTTCTCTATAATGGTATCCGTTACGCATTTGCTCGAATTTTTCGGGATTGTTTTTCAGTTCTGCGCTATGCGCCTCTATGTCGAAATACCGGCCGATATTTTGCGCCGCATACGTCCACGACATCTTGCGGAGTGCTCCGCGACACATTCTCGGGATACCAGCCGTACAGCGGCGCCAGACCGAAATGCTGTGCCAAGGCATTCACTGTCATGGATGTTCCGGCAGCTTTGCCCTGCGCCGAATAACCTGCGATATGCGGCGTGGAGATGTCCGAAACCGAGAGCAGCATGCGGTTTATATCTGGTTCGTGCTCCCACGTGTCGATGGACGCGCTTCTTATAGTGCCGTCGCCGATTGCCGAAAGCAGCGCACTCTCGTCCACTATCCCGCCCCTTGCGCAGTTTATCAAGGCCGCTCCTTTTTTCATCAGTCCGAAAGCGCGAGGACCTATCATTCCGCAAGTCGGCCATGCGCCGGTTTTAGTCAGCGGAGTGTGCAGGGTCACTATGTCGGAATTTTCGAGAAGCGTATCCGAATCGACGAACCCGTCTTTCGGGCCCAGCGCCTCTGCCGCACTGCGAAAAGGGTCGTGGCAAAGCACTTTGTACCCCCACCGTCCTGCATGCCTGACGACAAGCCTTCCGACATTGCCGACCCCGACTACCCCGAGTACGGTCCTGTCGGGATTCATGCCGTACTTTCTCGACAGAAACACGAGCACTGCGGTCACCCATTGCAATACGCCTCCGGCATTGCAGCCTGCTGCCGAGCGGACCGTTATCCCGTACTCCGAACAGTACGGCAGGTCTATGTGGTCCACGCCTATCGTCGCCGTGCCTATGAACCGAACCCGCGAGCCTGTCAGCAGATGCTCGTCGCACTTGGTGCGGGTGCGTATTATCAAGGCGTCGGCATCGCGCACGTCTTCGGCGCCAATCTCCGCTCCTTTCATATATTTCACTTCGGCATACGGCTCCAACACTCCTTCGAGATACGGTATATCGCAATCCGCAACTATTTTCATGGCTTCCGGTCTTTTAATCGGTACAAAGATAGGAATTGTGCGCAGAACCTTTTACACTTTTTACGCCCCCATTTCATCCGAATCGGAAACCGCCCTGCCGTGCAACTTGACAACAGCGATTTGAATACATTTGCCGCAACACAAAAAAACTCCCCGCCGGCACGCGGCCGTAAAGAATTGCGAAAGCTCTTTTTACAGGCTTTCCCTCCTGAGGAGGTAAACGGGAAAGGGATGGTCGAACACGTTTCTTCCTGCCGCGCAACTTTTTCCGTGCAACTTGACGACAGCGATTTGAATACATCTGCCGCGACAAAAACTCCCCGCCGGCTCGCGGCAGGGAGAAACCCAACTTTAATATATTGATTATGAAAAGAACCATTGATCTCTGTTGTCGCAACGATATCAAAGATTCGCTATAATAACGCGGTTCGGAATGCTTATATTGTATTTGCATTATAATTTCGCATATTTATATAAGTAAAATTTATAAGTGTTTGATGTTCAAGTCTCCTTTTTTTATGTTCCGAAAGGACTCGGATTTTTGGTTAGATTTTTCAAATATTCTTATTTTTTTGCCGAGTTTTGAGAAAGCGGGAAATCATGAAAGAATTCAATCCGGACGGAGTCGGTGTAGCTAACGGAAACTATTTCGGAATGCCGTTTACGCCCGATAATGCGCGTTTGGTTCTCGTATCCGTCCCGTGGGACGTCACATCTTCCTACGGGAGCGGGTGCATCGGCTGCTCCCGATGCCATAATAGAGGCATCCACGCAGCTCGATTTCTTCGATTCGTATGCTCCCGATGCTTGGCGCAAGGGTATCGCAACGGCCGAAATAGATTATTCGATACAGGAAACGAGCGTGGCCCTGAGGGAAGATGCCGTAAGGATTATGGAGAATCTGGAATCGGGCGGAAAAACGGAGGACAATTTCCTCCTGTCGCGACGGTTGGAGAAGATAAACGAAGCCTCGAAACAGATAAACTCGCAAGTATATGACATGACCGAACGGTTTCTGTCCATGGGAAAAATTGTCGGCATAGTCGGCGGCGACCACAGCGTACCTTACGGTGCGGTACTGGCGCTGGCTCGGAAAGAACCGGATTTCGGGATTCTGCACCTTGACGCCCACATGGATTTGAGAGACTGCTACGAAGGTTTCGAATATTCCCACGCCTCGATTATGTACAATATTTTTGCGTGACGTGCCGCAGGTGGAGCGGATAGTTCAAGTCGGTGTGCGCGATTACAGCGGCGGCGAGGCGTCCTTCGCCAAGACCTGCGGACGGGTCACCGTATTTTCGGATGCGGATTTGTGCGAAGCGGAGTTCGACGGCCGGAGCTGGAAGGAGCAGTGCGAGGCCATTGTCGGAAACCTGCCACAGCGCGTATATGTAAGTTTCGACATAGACGCCCTTTCGCCGTCCCTTTGTCCTGCGACGGGTACGCCAGTGCCGGGCGGACTGTCGTTCAACAAGGCCGTTTACCTGCTTCGGAAGATGGTCGATTCGGGGCGCAGCATCATCGGATTCGATTTATGCGAAGTGGTTCCGGCGGCCGGAAACGGGCTGGATGCCAATACGGGTGCCCGCGTATTGTACAAATTGTGCGGCCAAGTGCTTAGAAGTTAGAAGATAAACCAGATTTAAGTAAAAGAGATATGAATGCAATTGCTAATTCGTCGTTCGGACGAAGAGTCGTCGAAAGAGGAAGACATTTCCTGAACAGCCCATGGGCGGGAGGCGTCGTGCTCGTGGTATTCGTGGTCATCGCAATGCTGCTGGCCAACATGCCAGACACGAAACATATTTATCACAAGATACTCGGAACGGATTTGGGAATCTCGATAGGAGACGTATTCTCGTTCCATATCGACATTGAGAAGTTCATCAACGACGGACTGATGGTGGTGTTCTTCTTCACCGTCGGTCTGGAAATCAAGCGGGAAATCATCGCCGGCCAGCTTTCGACTTTCCGTCAGGCCATTCTGCCGGTAATCGCCGCGCTCGGCGGTATGATTGCTCCTGCGCTGATATTCACCGCGATAAATTTGGGCTCGGTATATTCCGGAGGCTGGGGCATCCCGACCGCTACCGACATCGCGTTCGCAATCGCGATTATGTCGATGCTCGGCGACAGGGTCCCCGTGTCATTGAAAGTATTCCTGACGGCGCTCGCAATCGCCGACGATTTGGGTGCGATAGTGGTAATCGCCCTGTTCTACGGCGGAACGATAAACTGGACGTGCATCGCCCTGATAGCCGCAATCACCGTGCTGCTGCTCGTCTTCCGCAAGATGGGCCTGTACAAGATAGGCTATTATCTGATACCGGCCGTGGTCATGTGGTACCTGTTCTATAATTCGGGTGTGCATTCCACCATTGCCGGCGTGGTCATGGCCATGCTCGTACCGTCCAAGCCGCATCTTTCCAAAAAGGTCTTCCTGTACAAGGCTCCCTATTACATAGAGGAATTCAAGTTCAACGACAAACCCGGAGTCGAGGTTCTGTCCAACGAAAACCAGCACCATTCGCTTCTGCAACTTCGCAAGACGGCGACCGATACAATCAGCATGTCCCAGAGAATGGAACATCTTTTTGAATCCTTACGTGACGTTTCTGATTATGCCGATTTTTCGCTCTGGCCAATGCAGGCGTGGAAATCAAGTCGATAGCGGAGCCCTGAACATATTCTCCAACACGCTGGGCTGGGGCGTATTCCTCGGCCTTATGCTCGGAAAACCTATCGGAATATTCTCCGCCAGCCTTCCTTGCCGTCAAAACCAAACTCGGAACCATGCCTGCCGGCAGCAACTGGAAGATGCTCTTCGCCGTCGCATGTCTGGGCGGTATAGGTTTCACGATGTCGATTTTCATAGACACGCTGGCATTCGCAGGTCAGCAGTCGATTATCGACGAAGGCAAGATTGCCGTGCTGCTGGGTTCTATTGCGTCGGCCATTTTCGGAACGATTTTTAATCAGACTGCTCTCGAAAAAGTCGTAAAAAAACCGACATGTCGATATTTTTTTCGAACGGAATTGGTATTTTTCCGACGAAAATGGTTACATTTGTGGGCAGAGATAAAATTTTAATTACTAAATAAAAAAACGGAAAAATGAAAAAAATTACTCGTAGCCGTTGGTGCTCTCGCCGCTTCGCTCAGCGCATGCAACAATGCAAGCAGCATCAAAAACTATTCGGAAAAAGACTCCGTGGCCTATGCGATTGGTTTGGATTACGGCCGTCACCTCAAAAAGTCTTGACAGCACCCTGAATCCCGCCGTCGTTGCGGCTGCCATTTCGGATGTTCTGGACAACTCGGCAAAAAAATGACTCAGGACCAGGCTTACGAATTCCTCAATGAGTATTTCATGGTTCGTATTCCCGCCCGCAACCTGAAAGCATCCGAAGAGTTCTTGAACGACATCGCCAAAAACAACCCCAACATCAAGAGAACCGACAGCGGTCTTCTCTACGAGATTATCCTCGAAGGAGATGCTGAGGTAATTGCCAAAAACGACAAGGACGAAGTCATGGTGAACTACAAGGGCACTCTGAAAGACGGCAAGGTATTCGATGAAAACGACAGCACCAAATTCTCGCTCAACCGCGTTATCAGAGGCTGGTCCGAGGGTATGAAACTGGTCGGCAAGGGTGGCAAGATTAAACTCTACGTTCCTTCTGATCTGGGCTACGGCGTACAGGGGCAATCCTTACGGAGGCATAGCTCCCAACGAGGCTCTCGTGTTCGACGTCGAGGTTATCGATGTTATCCCCGCAGCCGAGTAAGGCATTGCGCCCGACAGAAAAAATCGAAAAGTCGCCCGTTCCATTTCGGGCGGCTTTATACGGGCATATTCGGTTTTGTCAGGCATTTTTCTAATTTTTGTAGAAAATTACATATAAACAACAACTATGAAATACGCGATTATAAAGACCGAAAAAGGCGATATGAAAGCGGAGCTCTATGCCAAGGAGACTCCCATTACGGTCAATAATTTCTGCAAACTCTCCTCGGAGCATTTCTACGACGGTCTGACGTTCCACCGTCTGATTCCCGATTTCGTGATTCAGGGCGGCTGTCCGCTCGGCAACGGAGCCGGCGGCCCGGGATACACCATTCCGTGCGAAACCTCCGCAGAACGTCAGTATCACGACCGCGGTGTACTGTCCATGGCGCACAGAGGCAAGAATACGGGCGGTTCGCAGTTTTTCATCTGCCACAACAGGGAGAATACGCAGCATCTGGACGGTGTGCACACCTGCTTCGGCAAAGTGGTGGAAGGACTGGATGTAATCGACAAAATCCGTCAGGGTGACAAAATTTTGAGCATAACGATAGTGGAGGAGTAGACAATGGACTTCGAAGGCATAGTATACAAGGTGTTGGCACCCGTATCGGGAACCAGCGCTCGCGGCGAATGGAAAAACAGGATATAGTTTTCGAAATTCCGTCGGATATGAACCGCAAGGTATGCGTAACGTTTTTCGGCGACAGAGCCGGCGATGTGGCGTCATTCAAAGAGGGCGACACGGCCAATGTCTCGGTGAACGTCGAATCGCGCGAATACAACGGACGCTGGTACACGGATGTCCGCGGCTGGCGTGTCGTGAAAAACAGAGCGCCGCTCCGGTTCCGCCCGCCTCGGAACCGATGCCGCCGTTCGACGAATCTTCGATGCCGTCCGCTTCCGGAAAGGAAGACTACGACGATTTGCCGTTCTAATCAAACCGGTAGCCGACAGATGTTAAAGCGTCCGCATGCGCCGGACGCTCGAATAAAAGGCTTCCGAAAATTATCATTTTTGTGCAAAATGTTTGCAGAATAGAAAAACGTATTACCTTTGCACTCGCAATCAGGCAGAACACCGCCTGCGAAAATGCGGAAATAGCTCAGTTGGTAGAGCACAACCTTGCCAAGGTTGGGGTCGCGAGTTCGAGTCTCGTTTTCCGCTCAGAATGAAAGAGGACGATTGAAAGATTGTCCTCTTTTTCTTCAGTAAGATGCGACTCGCTACGAGCGTCCCCTAATCACCCCTTTTAAGGTGACGGGGTGTAAATAAATGTTCCGCGATATTGCCCGCGCGAAGTGTGGGTTCGAGTTTCGTTTTCCGCTCTTGATAAAAAGCTGACAATCGTTTGACTGTCAGCTTTTTTTGTTCTGCCGATTCATTGCGAATTCCTATTGCGTAACGACAGATTCTTTTACTGCAAATTTACAAATAACAAAGTTTTGATTCCATACAAGACTGCTATTGCATGAAAAACTTTGTTTTAAGGAACTTTGCAACTGTAATACCCGAGAGTGTTGTATATTGAGAAACATTTCCTAACTTTGTGACGCTGTCCCGAACGGGCGGCAGACATATTAGTTTAGTGAAAGTGTTTCGCTAATCCTTGGCAGTAAAATTTGGCGATTTTAAGCAAACAAGGACAAGCAATACGAACACTCAACACCGTGTATAGGCATATATCATATCTCGATATATAACTATTCGGTGTGGGGTATTGTTTATTTGTTTGCGGGCTACGCCAAATGCCTACTGCCAGATAAACGAACAACTCCACACTTTCTTTTTTTGCATATAACCCACCGCAGCGGAGTTGATACGGTAACAAAAATCTTAAAAATTATGAATTTTAAGGATGGAGATGTTGTTCAGTTAAAATCGGGTGGACCCAAAATGACAGTTCGCCAATGCCCATTCAAGACATCGGAGGGGTCGAATGTCCCGATCGTGCCGAGTGTACATGGTTCAATGATGAAAATCATTTGAAACACTCTGTTTTTGATGTTGCGGATTTGAAAAAACTTTGACTTATGAAAAAACTACTATTTCTCGTCACACTTATAGGTGTAATCGCTTTCCCGTCGTGCGAATACGATGATGGCAAAATCTGGGACAGCGTGCACGGACTGGAAGACCGTGTGGCTAAATTGGAGGAACTCTGCAAGCAGATGAATACCAACATTTCATCGTTACAGACCATCGTAACCGCCTTGCAGAATAACGACTATGTTACGAGTGTCACTCCCGTCTTGCAGAACGGCAAGGAGGTCGGCTATACAATAACGTTCAGCAAAAGCAGCCCTATCACAATCTTTCACGGTAAAGACGGTGCAAACGGATCAGGCCATACCCCCGTCATTGGCGTAAAGAGAGACACGGACGGTGTTTATTATTGGACACTGGACGGCAGTTGGCTGACCGACGAACGAGGCGATAAAAATCAAGGCCGAGGGCAAGGACGGTCGAGACGGCTCGGATGGAGAAGATGGAAACGATGGTACGGACGGCACGAATGGCAAGGACGGTATCACGCCCAAATTCAAAAATCGAGAACGATTACTGGTTTCTCTCCTACGACGACGGCGATACTTGGACACAGGTAGGCAAAAAGCCACAGGAGAAGACGGCAAGGATGGCGAGGGACGGCATCAGCGGCGATTCGATGTTCTCTGACGTCGATTATAAAACCAGCCCCGACTATGTTATCTTTACCCCTGCCTAATGGCACGCAGATCAAACTGCCTACATGGTCGGCATTCGAGGCTTTTACAGCGTCTTTGCAACGAAACGAATACCAATCTTTCGGCATTGCAGACGATTGTAACAGCACTCCAAAAACAACGATTATATTACGAGTGTAGACCCGCTGACCGAGAACGGCAAGGTAGTAGGCTATACGATTAAGTTTGCCAAGAGCAACCCGATTGTAATTTACAACGGCAAAGACGGTGCGAATGGTGTAGATGGAAACACTCCTGTTATCGGTGTGAAGAAAGACACGGACGGCATCTATTATTGGACGCTGAACGGAGAGTTTATCGTTGCGGACGGACAGAAAATCAAGGCACAGGGGACAGACGGTTCGGATGGAGCTGACGGTTCCGACGGAAACGATGGACAAGACGGCACGAACGGTAAAGACGGAGTGACTCCTAAACTCGAAATTCGGGACGGTTATTGGTTCGTTTCCTATGACAACGGGTCGAATTGGACACAATTAGGAAAGGCTACGGGAGAAGATGGAACTGACGGCAAAGATGCAGACAGCATCAAAAATCACGCAGGACGAGAACAATGTCTATTTCGAATTGGCAGACGGAACCGTAATCACCATTTCAAAAACTGGAGGCCAAAGTTCCAATATCATCATATTTTGCAGACAAAAAAACGTAAAAAAAGCGATGTGTCGGGTTGTGGGATATAAATGGAGACGGCGAATTATCGCATGAGGAGGCCGCTGCCGTAACTTCGCTTGGAACAGCGTTTAAAGGTAATACGGATATTGAATTTTTTTCAATGAATTAAAACATTTTTAGTGGATTGACAGCACTCGACGCCAATGCATTTAATGGCTGTTCTAATTTATGCAGCATTACTATTCCTGCCAATGTTGCTACAATTGATGTATTGTCATTCAAAGGCTGCTCTCATCTAATGCAAGTTGCATTTGATAAAAATTCGTGCATTACTACACTTGAAGGAAGTTATAAAAAGGAAAACAGCGACTCTTATAATGGAGTATTTGCAAATATTCCTATTAAAAACCATACAAATTCCAGCAAGTGTTACTGAAATTAAAGCATGTGCATTTAAAAGGATGTAGTAGTTTATCAAGTGTGACGTTTGAGAATGGTTCAAATCTTCAAATAATAGGAGGAGGATATACGTATTATAAATATGGCTCTGGGTATGGGTATATTTGCATGCGTTATGGCGCTTTTACGGATTGCAGTTCATTGACATCAATAGAAATACCCAATAGTGTAAAAGAAATCGGCATTTGTGCATTTCATGGATGCACTGAATTACAGTCTGTTACCTTTCAAAAAGGATCGTTAATCACAAGATTATGTGGCGCATATGTAATAGAACCGTATGGAACAACTGTTAGAAATGAGGACCTAATGGTTTTTGGCGTTTTTAATAAATGCACAGCTTTTATTATCTATAGAAATACCTGCAAATGTTGAAATTATAGATGCTTGTGCATTCCAATATTGCACCAATCTCTCGGTGGTGACTTTTGAGCGAGGATCTAAATTAAAAGAATTTGGAGATGGATGGGCTAAAGACTGTTATCACCCTTTCGTAACAGGAGCTTTTGCAAATTGCACATCCTTAAAATCAATTCAAATTCCTGCTAATGTAGAGAAGATTGGCATCGGAACATTCAAGAATTGCTCACAACTATCATCTGTAACTTTTGAACCCGGTTCTAAATTAAAAACAATAGGTGGGTATTATGATAGTAGTTGGGGATCAGAAGTTGGTCCTAAAAATTATGGGGCATTTGCCGATTGCGAGTCATTGACAAATATTAAATTACCGGCAAGCCTAACAGCCATTAATAAAGTTGCATTTTTATAATTGCAGCAAATTGATAGATGTGTATTGTGCTGCTTTAACTCCGCCAACTATTAGCCACAACACATTTACCAATATTTCACCTGCTGCCAGATTTTATGTTCCAATGGAATCTGTGGATGCCTACAATACCAATACTGAGTGGAAGAAATACGCTTCACAGATTGTCGGATATAATTTTTACAGAATAATTAATTTACAACTCTCCTGCTGTGTTACCGCATGGCAGGAGAAATTAAAGAATTACAAATAATATGGCTGGTGGAGATATAAAGATATTAGACAGGCTGTCTATCAATCAAAAATATAATCGGTTTAATCATTAGTTATATCGGCGTGGTGTATATTGCACGGCTCGATATCGATAACAATTGTCTGTATTGTCTTGTAAGTTTTGTCGGTTGCCTTTGTTCGATCCTATTCTTTATATGCATTCTATCGGTAATAAGTTCGATGATTGTTTATGCCGTAGAATATTGGAAAAAGAAGTGGTATAAAGGCAAAGGATATAAATTGGAATATGAAAATAAAAAAATCCAATAAAAACGAGTGTAAATTGTAGGATGTGTGCAAGATGTCCCTGTAAAGATTGTGAACTATAAATTTTCACTATATTTTCATCAGTCGGACACTGGGGCAATGGAGACTATGCATTGCAGGTCTCCGACGACAGGGATTTGGAGTATATCATGAGCCTTGTAAAACAGGCTGTCGTCTCGGAGTAAATCCTAATTTGGTGATATGGCCGCTATTCGCATCGCGCAAGCGTGTTTTCCAGCGGCCTACTCGTCCTCGTCTTTCCTGTGCCAGACGTCGAACCACTCTTTTTTTCTTCTCGTAGCTTTCGCGCGTCTCGTGTGGCTGGGCCACGGTAAGTTCGGGCGTGGTCTGCAAATAGCCGTCCGGGAACAGGATGATGAAATTCGTGTCGGTGTAGTACCGCTTGATTTGGTGCGGGATATGTTCGAGCGACGGTCGGAACGACACGGAGCCGTGGCGGGCCATTATTATCACTAACAGATGGTCGGGCAGAATCTCGGACGAGAGACGTTTTAGTTCGTTGCCTCCGTCCGTTTCCCGAAATTCCGCCCTGACATTGGGGTGCGAGCCTGACAGCATTTCGCGAATGCGGTCGAGTGTCCGCGCATGTCCGTGGAAGCGGATTCTGCATCCGATTCGTTCGCTCATGCGGGCCAGACGTTCGAACCAGCGTTCGAATCCGGCTTCGAACTCGGCATTGGCCGGAATGGCCACGTGGATACATCGGGTATTGTTTATTGGGCGCACGGCGTGCAGCATCATAATCTGGCGGCTCATGCCGTTTATGAGGTTCAGCAGCACGGAGCCGAAAAACGAATCGTCCGGCGAATCCTGAATATGCAGACCTGCAATGATTTCCGAAGCCTCGTCTTCGCGCATCGCATGGATGATTCCGTTGGATATGTTGGTCGCCAGCCGGCTCTGCGTCTGCATCTTCACGTTGGATAGCGAGGCCATGTCCTTGGCCCTTTGGAGCAGTCTGTTTGCTCTGGGCACGCTGCCGGTCGGTGCAATCGTCGTACATCACGTTCAGCCCGATTAGACCGCGGTTCGGCTTGGGGTTGTGCACCAGCAGGGCCAGCTGCATCAGATATTCGACCGACTGGGGGCTGTTCATGGAAATCATAATCCTCTCGTCGGTCTGTTTGTGAATGTCGTCGGTCGGCACTCCGCTGAGCACCATTTTTCTGGCAGCCCAGTCCGTGGTGAAGGAACTCGTCACACAGGTAATCAATATGAGCACTATCGTACCGTTGAGTACGTCTTCGCCCAGCAGTCTGGTTCCGTCGGGCAGAATTATGTTGTATCCGACGAGCACCGCCGCAAGGGTGGCAGCTGCCTGCGCATTGCTGAGCCCGAACATGAGCTCGCGTTCGACGGCCTTCATCCCGTATATTTTCTGCGTCGCCCAAGCCGCGAGCCATTTCGTGGACAGGGCCATAAACGTCATTACGAGAGCCACTTTCATAGATTCCGTATGCCCGAAGAATACGCGCACGTCGATAAGCATTCCCACGCCTATCAGGAAATAGGGTATGAACAGCGCGTTGCCGACGAATTCGAGACGGTTCATCAGCGGCGAGGCATGCGGAATCTGCCGGTTCAGCACGAGTCCCACGAAAAAGGCACCGAGAATACCCTCCATTCCGGCCAGTTGCATAAGTCCGGCTCCGAGAAACACCATCGACAGCACGAATATGAACTGCACCACGCCGTCCTCGAACTTACGCAGAAAGAATCTTCCGATGAGCGGGAAGACGTATATTATGAACAGTCCGACGACCGTGACTTTGAGTATGAGCCAATGCCATGTGTCGTGGCCGTCGGTATCGTACATGCCGCCGACTATCGCCAGCACGAGCAGCGTGAGACTGTCCGTTATGGCCGTGGCCCCTACGGCTATGCTGACGCTGCGATGCCGCGAAATGCCGTACCGAGCCACTATCGGATAGGCCACAAGCGTATGCGAAGCGTACATGCTGGCCAGCAGGACCGATGTCACAATTCCGTACCCTAAAATCAGCATGTTGCTGACGAATCCGAGCGACAGGGGGATTACGAACGCCAGCAGACCGAACACTATCGCCTTGCCGCGAATGGACATGAAGTCCTCCATGTTCATTTCGAGCCCAGCCAGAAACATTATGTAATAGAGCCCCACCTGACCGAAAAGCTCGAAACTGCTGTCGCGGGCCAGAATGTCGAAGCCGTGCTCGCCGATTAGTATTCCGGCCAGAATCATGCCTATCAGGTTGGGTATCCGCAGTCTGGACAGCAGCAGCGGGGCGAATAGAATGATGCAGAGCACAAGAAAGAATATCCATGTCGGATTCGTTATCGGCAGGGATATGTTCGCAAAAAGACTGTTCATGACGCTGCACCGTATTCTGATTGTACAAATATAGCAAAAGGTGAGCGCAGAATAAAATAAACGCAGTTTATTTTTTATGCCGAACTGAAATATATTCGATGAAATCGAAGGCGCACGCTGTCTTTGCACAGGCGCGTTGCCGCAACGGCGATAACACGAAAAGGCAGGGGCGAATGTTCCGAAAAGTTTTAAGTATGGCACAGACGGCCCGAAAGCGAAAAAAGTCGCAGTAGGGTATTGTAAAGACAAAAATTTAAGGTAATTTTGTTTTCGACGATTCGCATAAGGAAGTGCGGTTCGTTGCTTTGCTTCACAAGAAAACGGCCAATTTTCAAAAGACGAAGCAAGGGTACAAGGATATCCCTTTCGGGAGGTCGGCCCACTGTCCGGCAGCGTAAAGGGTATAGTCTTTGTAAACTGATTCCATACGTTACGGACGTGGGTTTCTTGTGCTTATATTTCGTCTTGGGCTGGCCGGCCTTCTTGTGAGTATAAGTTACGGAGACCCGCGTTTCATTTTTGTGCGAAGTCGTAGCAGGCGAAAAATACGTGTTCTGCCGGCTCTGGGCCACAGGGCATCGCAAGTCGCGAAAATGCTTGCAGAGGTTCATTCGAAAAAAACGCACAGTCTGTGTCCATAAGTGGCAGTGTGTTTGTATTTGGTAGAGCGTCGGGCAGTACTCCCCCGCAGTTAAGGAGCTGCTCGACGCGAACGGTACCGGAATGCGGAATCCGCACTCCGGTACCGTTTCTTTTCAGACGAAATATATATTTACCTGCACGGTTCATTTTTTGCCGTACCGAAGCATGGCGGGCAAGAGATAAAGAGTATCTTTGCCGTGCATTAAACGATAATAATCATGAAAAAAACACTCTCTTTATTGATGTTTTTCGCGGTGCTTTGCATAGGCTGCACAAAAACCGATGACGGCGGCACGGACAAAAAGAACGACAATCCGACCGAAGGCATCTCCTATGTCGGCGATGTGACCGTGACGCAGGACGACGGTACCGATTTCATCAAGAAAGACGTCGAATTCGTAATGACCCTAACTGAAAACACCATGAAAAATGGAGATGCTCAAAGTCAGTTTCGCGGCCGCCATGCCCATAGAGCCTCGACATGACGGTAGAGGGCATATCATTCCGGCAAACTTCGGACGGATATGCGATTTCCGGCGACAATCTGGTCCCGACAGCGATGGGAGGGGCGTTTCCGGCGTACACCATAACGAATCTGGCTGGCGGAAGTTCGGACGGCCGGCTGACGTTTTCGATGACGTGCGGACATTATCCGCTCCGATACTCGGGCCGGCGGCAGGAATAGTGTAAAAAAGCATCGGGAGAGCATCTCTCGATGGTCTCCCGAACCCAAGGGGTTGCCCCCTCTAAACTACTAACCCAAACTTAAATAAATGAAGAAACCTTTTTGTTGTGTTTCACTTCGACTTTATAACGCATCGCTATTTGCGTTTATTGTGTCCAGTGTCTGACATCGCTCTAAAAAATCCAATTCCCGTGCCAAAAACGAAGGATGGAACCGTTTAGAGGATAAAAAGGCTATTTAGTTCTATAATCCGCCTTGAATTTGCCTTTCGACAGTGAGGCGAGTTTGCCTTTGAGCAGGGTTTTGCGCAGAGCCGAAAGGTGATCGGTGAAAACCTTGCCTTCCAAGTGGTCGTACTCGTGCTGAATCACGCGGGCGGCATGGCCGTCGAACTCCTCGTCGTGCGGAACGAAGTTCTCGTCCAGATAGCGCATCCTGATTTTTCGTTTTTGCGAAGCACGTCTTCGTACAGCCCCGGAAGAGACAGGCACCCCTCGTTGAAAAGTCTCCTCGTCGCCGAAACGCTCGTAAATCTCGGCATTGATGAATGCGCGTTTGAAATCTTTCAGTTTGGGTTCGGCGTCGGCCCATGGAGAGGCGTCCACCACGAAAAGGCGAATGTTCTTCCCGATTTGAGGGGCCGCCAGCCCTACGCCGTTGGCGTTGTACATGGTAAGAAACATGTCGTTCACCAGTTTTTCAAGTCGGGATACTCCTTATCTACATCCGTCGAGCGCTTGCGAAGTATCGGCGAGCCGTAAACAACAATGGGATAAATCATTTCTTTTATAACTTTTTACTGTCCATATAACTCTGCAAAATAATCGCCGCACTGATTCGGTCCACGAGCGCCTTGTCTCTGCGGTCCTGCTTTTTCAGTCCGCCGTCCAGCATCGCGCGATGAGCCAGCACCGAGGTGAAACGTTCGTCCCAGAGCACTATCTCGATGCTCGGGAACTCTACGCGTAGTCTGTCCGCAAGAGGCTTGATGTGCCTGAATGTTTCGGACGGTGCTCCGTTCATCTGCGTGGGCTTGCCGATTACTATTTTTCTCGACGTCGTTTTCGGAGACGTATCGTCTCAAAAACTCCGCCAGCTCCGCCGTGGGAACGGTTGCCAATGCCCCTGCGATGATTTGCAGCGGATCGCTCACGGCGATTCCGGTTCGTCGTGTTCCGTAGTCTATGGCAAGTAGTCGTCCCATGTTCGGAGGAATATTGAGCCTGCAAAGATACTTCTTTTTCGCGAGAGGCCCGAATAAAGCCTAATAAAAACGCCGAACCGGCCCTCTTATTGCCACCCGAAGACGGTCCTCCGATTTGCCGCGACGAAAACATCGGGATCGCGAAGTGCGCACCGGACCGAAAAAAAAGGGGAGTCGGATTTTCGGTCCGACTCCCCGTGTCGATGGCGCAGCAAGGCGCGTTACTCTATGCCGAGCATGTCTTTCATCTGCTGCGAGAGTGCATTCTTGTTTATCATGATGCAAGTGGTGCGCAGTGCCACGTAAGGGAACGAAGCGTAGAAATATCCGTTGTATTTGTGTTTGTCGGCACCCCATGAGTTTTTGACCTTGAAATACTTGTTGCCGTTCTGGTCGGTTGCCAGTCCGGTGATGAGCATGGCGTGGTCGTCCGTGGTGTCGTAGTTGTCGAATGCCTGCTGGCGCATCTGCTGGGTTACGGTCTTTTTCCTTGCCGGGCTTGTCGAACTTGTAGAGCGCTGCCTGCTTCTCGGCATCCGAAAGAGCCACCCATTTGGCGAGTTCCGTGCCTTCCATGCTCTCGGTGTCGGCCTCGGGAACGATAGCCACGCCGTTTCCCCACGAGAAGCCCTTGTCGCTCACGTCCGATGCCCACAGAACGGTGTAGCCGCCGTTAATCGCATCTTCGCAGACCTGCATGAACTCGTCTAACGGAATGTTGTACGACATGTTCCAGTCCCAGTTGTCGGGTACTTCGAGCGCGAACTGCTCGTAGAACGGATGATGCGTGTATGACGTCAGCGAGATGTAGTCGTCCAGATTCAGACCGAGCGAGGAGGCGTAGGTCTGCGGGGTGTAGCTCTTGCCGTCCACCTCGAAAGTCTCGACGGCCTCGCCCAAGTATGCGTCGAATATTCCGTTCAGACCCTCTTTCCATACGGGAGTGAGCGTTTTAAGAGGTGCAGACACGATTACGTCCACGTAGGCCTTGACAAGCGCGTCCAACTCGGCATGCTTGTGTTTGTCAGTGCCGTATTCGAGACCGGTGTAGACGCTCTCGGGAACGATGCCGTGTCTTTTTATCGCATTGATGACATCCATCGAAACGGAACCGCCCGCACAGTTGGCCTTGCCGTGCATGCGCACGTACTTCTCGGCCCTGTCCAGATACGAGTTGCGGACAATCCACATTTCGGACAAATCCACCTCCTTGCCCCCGTTGCGCAGAATCTCGCATTCGAGGAATGAAAGTCCCGAAAAGCACCAGCAGGTGCCGCTGCTCGCCTGATTCTTCACCGAGGTTGCGGGCAGGCTTTTCACTTCGGTGAATACGTATCCCTGCGGTTCGGCCTTTTTCGCCTTCTCCTTTGCCGATGCGGAAAACACGGCCGCACAGCACAATACAATAGCTAAAATTCTTTTCATTTTCTTGATTTTGTTTTCTCTTTATGTAAGTTCCAGATTATGTTTCCGTTTTGCGATAGGATGAGATTCTTGCCGTCGAATGTCTCGATGCGGAAAGTGTCGGTAAAGTCCGCAGAGGCGCCGTTGCCAATGCTTTCTAAACCGAAGACGATAGTTTGCGGCGAGGTCATATCCCAGCTTTTGAACCGCAGTGTCGCCATTCCAATCGAGGCGGCGGTTCCGTCGGCGTTTATCTCGATGCCCTGCATCCTCTCTGTGTCGATTGTGTTCGGCTCCACCCAACGGCCGACGATTGCCGTATATGGCGAGAAAATCACGTCGAGCGACCGAGCTTTGCGGACGCTAACTCCCACGCTGCGCTGCTCGACGTAGGTAACCATTACGGAGTCGTACAGAAGTATGCCGTCGGTGGTGGCCGAGTCGGCATACATGGTGGAAATGAAAATCGGCTCCGCTCCGTCAGCGACGAGCATCAGGCCGTTTGCGGTGGCGTCGCAAACCGTTCCCGTCACGGTAACCGGCTGCGGGGCGCATCCCGCCGCGAATGCCGCGACGCACCAAAGAGCAAAGAAGTCGAAGTTTATTCATGCGGAAATATAAAGCCGTATGGCTCTACAAAGTTAGGATTTTCTTTTCTTACCGCAAACAAAAAGGCCGGATTCGCCTTTTTATTCGGAATCCGGCACTTTTTCAGGGGGTAAGCCCTCTTACTTTTTCGGGGTTGTCGAGGCCGCAGGTAGTGCTGCTTTTTGTCGAGTTTGTCGTCGTCGATTTGGTCGCATCGGTGGCGGACGGTTTGGTAGCCTGTCCTTTCATCGTGTTTTTGTCGTCTTTCATAACAGTAAAATTTAATTGGTTGTTGATTATTTTTACACGTTGAGTGTGGGTAAAGACTTTGCCTGTGATAGACGTTTCGTTTTTACGATATTTCAGGCTTCCATAAAATATGCCACAATATGCCGCGCGAGGTTGCACTCCCAATCGGAAAAATCATAAAACACGTCGGTCAATCCGTTTTTGCATAAAAAATTTTTAACTGCAAATTCAACAGCCGGACGCCGGCGGCTAAACTTGAAATAAATGATAACACTTCATTCGTTCAATCTGCTTCTTGTCGTAATGTCCGAGATTGCGGTCGTCGTCTTCGTAGCACTGTTTTTCGTCAAGGCCGGATACGGCGTGTTCTTCGATCCAAAATGGGGTCCTGCCATTCCGAACCGCATAGGCTGGTTTCTGATGGAGGTGCCGGTATTCATCGCCATGACGGTGCTGTGGCTGCTGTCGGAGCGCACTTGGGATGTCGTTCCGCTCTGTTTTTTCATAATATTCCAGACCCACTACCTGCAACGATCGTTCATCTTTCCGTTCCTTATCCGCGGCAAAAACAAGATGGCCCTCGGCATAATAATCATGGGAGCTGTATTCAACACGCTGAACGCCTTGATGCAGGGCGGCTGGATATTCTTCTCTCGCCTCAGTACCCTGTTTCGTGGCTCCGCTCGCCGCAATTCATCGTGGGCCTTGCTCTGTTCATCGCCGGAATGGTCATCAATATCGACTCGGACAAAATAATCCGCAATCTGCGCAAACCCGGGGACACCGGCCACTACATCCCGCGCGGAGGCATGTTCCGTTACGTGTCGTCGGCCAACTATCTGGGCGAGTTCGTCGAATGGACCGGATTCGCTATTCTGACATGGAGCTGGTCGGGAGCCGTGTTCGCGCTGTGGACTTTCGCCAATCTCGCACCGCGGGCCAATTCCATTTACAAAAGATACGAAAAGGAGTTCGGACAGGAGTTCAAGCAGTTGAACCTGAAAAGAATGATACCGTTCATATATTAATTGAGTACTAAGTTATTATCAAGATACACACCGTCATGGAAGAAAACAACACGAAAAAGGATTCGAAGCTCTTCACCCCCTACCGTCTGGGCGGCGTGACGCTTCGCAACCGTACCATACGTTCGGCCGCATTCGAAAGCATGGGCAAGGATTTCGGTCCCACCCAGCAGGCTCAAAGACTATCACGTAAGCGTGGCCCGTGGCGGAGTGGGTATGACGACTCTTGCCTACGCAGCCGTTTGCCGCAGCGGTCTTTCGTTCAACAAGCAGCTGTGGCTGAGACCCGAGATAGTTCCGGCCCTCAAAGACATAACAGATGCAGTGCATGCCGAAGGAGCAGCAGCGTCCATACAGATAGGCCACTGCGGAAACATGACGCATTATTCGACCGCCGGCCAGATTCCGATCGGTGCTTCGTCGGGCATAAACCTCTATGCCTATACGCCGGTGCGCGGAATGCGGAAGGACGAGATACGTCAGGTGGCAGACGATTTCGGCAAGGCGGTCTACACGGCCCATGACGCCGGATTCGACTGCGTTGAGGTGCATGCTGGACACGGATACCTCATCTCGCAGTTTCTGTCGCCGTATACCAACCGCCGTCGCGACGAGTTCGGCGGCTCGCTGGAAAACAGGATGCGGTTCATGCGCATGTGCATGGACAACGTCATGGAAGCTGCTGCCAAAACCGGCATGTCCGTGCTCGTGAAACACAACATGGAGGACGGCTTCAAAAAAGGAATACAGATTCCGGAGAGCATAGAGATAGCGAAGGAGATAGAAAAATACGGAGTGAACGGAATCGTACTTTCGAGCGGGTTCGTCAGCAAGGCTCCTATGGCCGTGATGCGCGGCATAATCCCCATATACACCATGAGCTATTACATGGAGTGGTGGCTGCGCTATTTCGTGCGCATCGGCGGTCCGTTCATGATAAAGCAGTTCCCGTTCGAGGAGTGCTTCTTCCTTGAAAACGCCCTGAAATTCCGCAAGGAGCTGAAATGTCCGTTGGTGTATGTCGGCGGTCTGGTAAGCCGTGAGGGCATAGACAAGGTTCTGGACAGTGGGTTCGAAATGGTGCAGATGGGGCGTGCTCTGGTCAGCGAACCGAATTTTGTGAACCGTCTCCGCACCGAGGACGAAAAGTGCCGCAGCCGCTGCGACCATAAGAACTACTGCATAGCCCGAATGTACTCCGTAGACATGAAGTGCTGCTACGACTGCGAGGCGGAGCTCCCGCGCAAAATCAAAAAGGAGATAGGACTTTTGTAGAACCATGCGCAGAGGGGAAGTAGCCAGAGGAAGCAGAACGGCGCTCGTCACTGGCGCGAGCAGCGGCATAGGCAAGGCCATAGCCGAAAGGCTCGCCGCATACGGGTACAATCTGGTTATAGTCAGCCGCGACGAGGAACAGCTCCGCTCGGTCGCCGAACAGATAGAAGCGACGTACTCCGTGCAGGTTCGCCACCGAAGCATCGACCTCGGCACGCAGGAAGCCGCCTACGAACTGTACGAATGGTGCAAAAGCGAAAAGACGGAAATAGATGTTCTGGTGAACGATGCCGGAATGTTCATCTACAACGATACGCTCAAATGCGACCTGAACAGAATCGAGCATATCATGAATCTGCATATGGTGACTCCGACGCTGCTTTGCCGCCTTTTCGGAGACGACATGGCTTCGCGCCACAGAGGATACATACTGAACATAGCATCCTATTCCGTATGGATGAACTACCCGGGGCTCTCGCTTTACAGCGCAAGCAAGAACTACCTGCGCAGCTTCTCCAAGCCCTTTGCCGGCGAAATGCGCTCTCGCGGCGTGAAGGTTACGGCCGTGTCGCCGGCCGGCGTGACCACCGATCTTTACGGACTGCCCGACAAGTACAAAAAACTCGGACACGACATAGGCGTTTTGGCTTCGCCCGAGAAAATCGCCCGCGTGTCACTCCGTGCTATGTTCCGCGGCAGACGGCATATCGTTCCGGGAATCATGAACCGTGCAGCGATTCCTCTGCTCGTGATACTGCCTGACTTTGTCATCAGACTTGCAAGACGGCTCACCATGCGCCTGCAAAAATAGGCATCGCCATGTGCAGGGCGGCATCCGAAATACGATTTTCGATTTACGGTCCGACGCGAATGCCGCAGCCGGATTCGGAGGGCATACATGCCTCGCATCGGAGAATGAAGATTTAAGAACTCTATTCGAAAAAGTGTAAAAAGCAATGAAAAAAGGGATTCTCGCTCTATTCATTTCGGTTTCATCGCTCATTGCGATAATTCTTCTGGCAGCCGTACTCGTCTCGCCGCTGTCCCGCCGCTACATCGTAAAGCACAGCAAGGAACTTACGGGCAGACAGATAAATATCGACAGGCTGCGAATAAACATATTCAGCGGGTCGCTTCGCGTAAGCGGCTTTGCGATTGCCGAAGCCGACGACTCGACGCAGTTCGCCTCTCTCGGCGAGTTGCGCGTGCGCATGTCCCTGCCGCAGCTTCTCAGCCGCAAGGTCATAATAAAAAGCATATCGCTCGATTCGCTCTGTGTAAATATCGTTCAGAGCGGCGAAAAATTCAATTTCAGCGATATTGTGGAACGGTTCCGCTCCGATACCGCATCCGTCGAGGACACGGTAAGCACCGCAGGCTTTGGGACTTGGGTCTTTACGACATATCCATAGATAACAGCACAATCGAGTACCGCGACCGATTGCTGGGCGCCGAATTCGGTTTCAGGGACCTTTCGCTGTATATTCCCGGGGTCTATTTCTCCGGCAAGAGCACCGATGTGGGACTGAATCTGCATCTTACGGACGGCGGGTCCATAGGCATGAACCTGAAATACGACATGGAGAAAGGCGCATACAATATAGGTGTGAAGGTCCGCAGGCTCAAAATAGGCGATTTCCTGCCGTATGTGCGCCAGAGTTTCGACATAGGCCGGATAGACGGTCGTGCGGGCATGGATATGAACATAGACGGCAACCTGAACCATATACTCCAACTGACCGCGGACGGTGCCCTGTTCGCCTCCGGCATAGACATCGAAGACCGCGATTCGGAACTTTTGCTCAGCGCCGATTCGCTGTATGTCGGAATCGACAAAATAAATCTTGCGGAGCGCAGCGTGGACATATCCGAAATCCGTGCGGACAAGATAGCTACGCGGCTGGTGCTGAATCCCGACGGCTCGAACAACTTCACATATCTGCTGTCGGATGCAGAGCCGGCGGAGCAGACCGAGGAACAGAAGCAGGAGCAGGAGCAGGAGCAGGAGCAGGACGAGCATACTTCGCAGATTAAACTGCACGTGGCCGACTTCGAACTCACGGGCGGCAGCGTGCTGTTCAGCGACCGCATGAACGTGGACGGTTTCGACTACCGCCTGCGCGACATAAACGTCAGGTGCAAGGACTTCGCGCCAGACAAAAGCAACGTCGTGACCCTCAGCAGCCGTCTGAACAACAAAGGCATGGTGCGGTTGCGCTGGGCGGGGGCTATGAACAATCTGGACGACCAGAACCTTACTGTCGTGCTCAGCAATGTGGACATAAAGGACTTTACGCCCTATTCGCTCAAATATCTGGCCTATCCGCTCACGGGCGGTACTTTGAGTTTCAAGAGCCAGAACGTAATCGCGAGCAGGCATCTGAACGGAACCAACTCGCTGGACCTGTACGGGTGCGAGGCGGGCAAAAACGCAAGGACATCAAAGCCGAATACAACATTCCGCTTCGGGCAGGCATATACGTGCTCAAAGACAAGACGGGACATATAAACCTCGATTTGCCCGTCAGCGGCAGTCTCGACTCGCCCAGCTTCTCGTACCGCAAAATCATACTCAAAACGCTGGCGAACGTATTCATTAAGGTCGCGACGGCTCCTTTCGACTTCCTTACGGGCGGCGGAGGTCAGTTGGACAGAATACCAATCGACCCGATGCAGATGATGTTTTCCTCGGAAGTGTACTCGAAATTGGACGAAGTAGCCGACATCATGCGCAACAAACCCGGGTTGAGCATCGGGATGGAGCAGCGTATCTGTATGTCCGATGCCGTCTCGGCTCTTGCCGTAAGACATCTCAAAGGCGACTTCTACAAATACATCAACCCCGACAAGCGCCAGGCTCCGCTTGAATTGATAGACATCGCGCAGATAGACGCAATAGACACGAAATCCGAGAAATTCAGACTTTTTCGCCGACTCGCTCTCCGACGCCAACATGCTCCCGGCAGACAAAAAGAAAAAGACTGTACGACGATAGCCGACGCGCTTTACCGGACGCAGGCCCAAAGCGAACTGATGCGGAGCATGGAGATGCGGAATCAGGCGGTGTGCGCCTACATGCGCCGACAGCACGGCATAGCCGATTCCATGCTGACGGTCAGCATTCCGGAGGATGATAAGCTCTTGCGTTACAAAGGCAAGAACATGTACAAAATAGAGATAAAGATAGCGGGAGAAACGCTCGGAGCCGACTCCTTGTCAGTTCCTTCGGCGGCTGCGGATACGATAAGCGCACGGCCGGAAGTGGTCTTGCCCGATTCGGTTGCGCAGTAAAAACGCATGCGTATGGTGAAAAAAACCAAATATTTTGGTCCATATGTTTGGAAATGGTGCAAAAAGAGTATTACTTTTGTGCCGCTGTTTCGGATATGATTCGGGGTGTAGCGCAGCCCGGTTAGCGCACCTGCTTTGGGAGCAGGGGGTCCCAGGTTCGAATCCTGGTACCCCGACCGAATAAAGAATCCGAATGACGGCAGCCAATTCGTTCGGGGTGTAGCGCAGCCCGGTTAGCGCGCCAGCTTCGGGAGTTGGAAGTCCCGGGTTCGAATCCCGGTACCCCGACAAACCGCACGAATAACGGAAAAAACGCATTGCAGTCTTGCAATGCGTTTTTTATTTCATAGCACTCGCTGCCGCGCTGCATGCGCCGAATCATGCGATGCTCTCAACTTCGCCGCTTCGGACATACCACAAATATCCCTCGACCTGCGAATAGCCCATTTCGCGCAGAAGTTTCACATATCCCTCGACCTGACGGCGATATGCTGCCGAGGCTCCGCGTCCGAACTTATAGTCCACCACGACCGCCCGCTCGCCCTTTATCATAACCCTGTCGGGCCGGCGCTGCGAAGTATCGCCCGGAATGATTATGGCGTCCTCGAAACGCACCTGCTCCCAATCTTCGGAGAACCACTCGCGTATGGTCGGATTGCGGTCGAAAGCGTCCTCGACCGCCTTTTTCACCACTTCGGCCTGCGGAGCGGAAATCGAGGCGTCGGAGAGCATCCCGTCCACTGCGGCCATAACCTGCTCCCTGTCCGCGGCTCCTTCGAAAGCCTTGTGCATGAGAATGCCGAAATTCCTCGGCGAAAGGTCCGCGTCCCCGTCCTCGAAATAGCGTGCCGAATCCAGACGCGACGAAACGACGGCCTTGCTCTCGAAAGTAGGGTACTCGGCTGCCGCCAATGCGGGCGAAACCTCCACGTTTCTGAGGCACGGATGGCCGAACTCCAAAAATTCGATTGCCGTCCTTGTCGGTCGTGTCGCTGTCAGGCTCTGCGTAGGCATGAACGGCGGAATCCACGAGCGTAGCTACGCTGTCGCCTTTCATCTCGCTGCGCGGTATCATCAGATGTAGTTCGCATTCCGCTCTGGTTACGGCGACGTACAGCAGATTTATATTGTCGATATGCGAAAAGAGCTGCTCCTCGTAATAGCTGCGGGAAAAATAGGATTCGCCGACGATATTCTTATATCTGACCGGAACCGTATCGAGCATGTCCCACTCCTTGTCCGAGGTTTCGGCATGCGTCCATAGTACCGTAGAGCGCGGTGCCAGTTCCCAGGCTGCAATACGGAACGATGACGGCCGGATACTCCAATCCCTTGGATTTGTGTATCGTGGTGACGGTGATTGCCGAACTGCTGCGCTGCATTGAAAGCGACTGGCCCGCACCCTGTTCTTTCCACCAATCGAGAAACAGTTCTATGTCCGCCACTCTGGTTGCCGTAAACGAAACTATTTGCTCGTGCACGGCCTGAATGTAAGCCACGTCCTGCACGCGGGAGCACAAATCGTAACGAAGCAGAATCCGCTCGAAAGCCTCTTCTATCGGCAGCAGTGCGAGCGAGGCGAAAAAAACGCGGTGTCGGCCTCGTCCAGCGGTTTGTCATACGGCCTGCCGGTCCACTGATTGTATACGGCCCGCTGCACGTCGTCCTGCGATACGGCCAGAGACAGACAGGCGATGATGAATATCGAGACGGGGCTCGCCCCGACGGCAAGAGCCTCCTGTGTAATCACGTCGTAGCAGTACGGAGAGTCGGGATGTGCGCTCTTGTATTCCAGCAGTGCCGAAGCCACGCGGAAGCCTTGGTCGTTTGTGCGCACTATGACGGCTATGTCCTCGGCACGGAAACCGCGCCTTTGCAAATCCTCCACCGCGGAGATAATCGGCGGCGCGGCCTGTTTATCCTGTTTCCCCTTTTTTTCTCTTGGCCGTAATACGTAACGCGCACCATTCCCTCGCCGCTCTTGTCGTGAGCCTTCTGCTCGTGGCCGCGATAGGCATCGGCGAGCATGTCTTTCAACTCTTCGGCGGCCTGAGAGGATATTTTACCCGCAGCCGCAGCTCCGGACAGAGTATCGTTCAGCCGCAGATTGTCGTTTTCGACTACCGTGCTTATAATGGAATTATTGAAATCCACCACTTTTTCAAGACTTCGCCAGTTGGTGTCGAGCCGCTCTACCGTAACCCTGTCCGCCCCGAACCGCTCCCTTACGCGGGATTGAAGAATCCGCCAGTCGCCGCTGCGCCAGCGATATATCGACTGTTTCACGTCGCCCACCAAAAGCACCGAATCGCCGGCCTCCTGAGCCAGAGAGTTTTCGAGCAGCGGAATGAAATTCTCCCATTGCAGAGAGGAGGTGTCCTGAAACTCGTCTATCATGAATTGCGAATAGTAGTTTCCGACCTTTTCGAAAATAAAGGGAGTGTCGTTTTCGCCGACGAGCTGCGATAGAATATGGTTGGTTTCCGATATGGGCAGTATGCTTTGCCGGCGGCACAGCTCCTCCACCTTGCGCTGCAAGTCGTGCAGCAGTGTAAAATTGCGGTAGTTTTCTTTCAGCAGCGCCGCACTGTTCAGAAAGCGGAAGTTGGCGTCGTAGTCGGATGTCAGACCGCTGAGAATGCCCTGCAATTCGCCTCGCAGCCTCCTCCACCGTCGAGGCGCGTCCGCCTGCCGACTTTGAGGCCCAGTGCGCATCCGCTGTCAGGGCGTCCTGCACGCGTTTTTTTGTAAGGTTTGATTTCGCCGCGGGCAATTTCGTAGAAATAGTTCGCGAATCCCGATTTCCCGTAATTGAAATCCGAAACGCTCAATCCGTTGCTTTCTATTATCCCGACAGCCCGGGACGCATTCCGGCGCATGGACGAGCGCACCTGCTCGGCCTTTTCCATAAGAGCCTCCACGTCCGTCCATGAGTGTTTTGCCGAAGTGTCTTCGGCGCTTGCCTTCCGGTACTGGTCGCTGAATATCTCGGAGCCGAGCGAGAGTATGGCGTCTTTCAGATTCCATTTCTTGTTTTCGTCCAAGCGCTGCTCGGCCAAATCGAACAGAGCCTTGCGCAGGGTCTCGTCGGTCGATATTTCGTCTATGAGCGCATCCGCCGCGCTCGACAGCAGCGTGTCGGTTTTTGAGCTCTATGTTGAAATTCAGCTCTATGCCGAGTTCGCGAATGAAACCGCGGATAACGCGCTGAAAGAACTTGTCGATTGTAAGCACCGCGAAACGGCTGTAATCGTGCAGAATACGGGTTCTGGCCGCCAGTGCGCCGCGCCGTATCTTGGCTTCGTCCCAGCCCGTGTCGGCTTTGAGCGGGTCGAGGAACTTGCTTTCCGCCCCCGACGCCAGAGTGTCTATCTCGCCCAGAATACGCGACTTCATCTCTTCGGTGGCCTTGTTGGTAAAGGTCACTGCAAGAATCCGCCTGTACTGCATCGGGTCTTTCACGACGCTGCGCACGTATTCGTATGACAGTCGGTATGTCTTGCCGGAGCCGGCCGAGGCGCTTAGTATCCTTACGTTTCCCATTTGAAGTCTGTTACAGGACGTCAAATATAAGAAAAGGTGAGCGCAGAATAAAATAAACGCGGCTTATTTTTATGCCGCGCCGGAATATATCGGGCACAAGCCAAATATTAAGAATTATATTCGATTTAAGGCCGCTGCCGCCACGCACGGCCTTTTTCGCCGCGGCGGTTGTCCGCAAGAGAACAAAATGAAGCGTGCGGGCCTGTTTTAAGGAAAAATATTTTTATTTTTGTGCGTATTTAAGACAAGAAGATTGATTCCTAAATTTTTCCGCTATGAAAAATCCATTATCCTTGCAGCGGTATTCGCGCTCGCATTTTCGGCCGAGGTCTCGGCGCAAAGTCTGAAAGATATTATCGGAACCGTCGGCAACGTAGTAAGCGCCGTAGCCGGCAACGCGACGACCGAAAACTCGATTCTGGGTACGTGGAACTATACGGCTCCTGCCGTCAGGTTCGAAAGCGACAATATGCTGGCCAGCGCCGGCGGAGCAATCGCCTCCAAAAACCGTGCAGGACAAACTCGACAAGTACTACCGAAAAGCCGGTATAAAACCCGGGGCCTGCACTTTCGTATTCAATGCCGACAAGACGTTTTCGGTTACGATTGCCGGCCGTACCACCTCGGGAACATACGAACTCGATTCCAAGGCCGGAACAGTGGCCATGACGTTCAAGGTCGCAGGCATGAGAATAGCGACTTTCAGCGCCAACATCTACAAGACTTCGGGCAATCTCGCTCTCGCATTTACTGCCGACAAGCTCCTCGGTCTCGTGAAAACCGTAGTCGCCAAGGTTCCGAGCGCATCATCGACCGCAGCCGTCGGCGCCCTGCTGGGCAACTACGACGGTATGCTTGTGGGATTCGAATTCAGCAAATAGTTTTCCTGAAATGAAGTTCAAAACAACGATTCTGACGCTGCTTGCCGCAGCTGGTCTAAGCCTTGAAGCCTCGGCCCAGTCGTGGGGCGATTTGCTCAGCGGCCTGTTGGGAGGTTCGGACACCTCGTCGCAGACCTCGCAGGCACCCGAAACCTATCCCGAGTCGCTTACTGGTACGTGGAAATACTCCGCTCCGGAGGTCGTGTTCACCGGAGACGACATAGTTGCAAAACTCGGAAGCTCGATGGCTACCTCGACAATCAAGGAACAGTTGAGCGCGTACTATACCAAAGCCGGAGTGACGCCCCAGACCTGCACGATTCAGTTCCGCAAGAACGGCAAATTCGTCGCAAAGGCTTCCCAGCATGAAATCGAAGGTCGTTACTCGTACAATGCCGCTTCGGGTGCATTGTCGGTAACCGCGACCGTGGAGAGTCTGGGCACGCGCACTTTCATCGGCAAGGTGACAGGAACGGGCAATGCGATAAGCGTCACGTTCGAGTCTGCGAAAGTGGCGGCCGTCGCCCGCGAGGTTCCGTCCGTGAACAGCGATTCGCGTCTCATGTCGCTTATCGGTCTTGTCGAGCAGTACAAGGGACTGTATGTGGGAGCGCAGCTCGTGAAGTGACTTGCGTGCACGGTGCATATAAGACGCCCGCATTCCGTTACGGAATGCGGGCGCTTTCGTTTTATATTTTTTTCGCGATGCTGAATTCCTTGCCTGCGAAGAGTTCGGCAAGCCCTGTGATTTGTTTGAGGCGCAGCAGTTCGTCGCGGTCCATTCCGATGTTGCTCATAATCCAACGGTCGGACATGCCGGCTTTCGTTAGCTCGGAGACTATTTCGCCTCATGAGTTCTATGTTGTGCGTGCCGCGTGCGCGATTGTGGCGAATCGTCGAGGCCATGCGGTTGGAAATGTCCTTGCGTATGACGGCGACCGGCAACAGGCCTTTTTCGCGTTCGTAAATGCGGCGAGAGGTTTTGAGCACCATGTAGCGGTGATAGCCGTCCACCAGCTCGTAAATGTCCTCCACAGGGTCGTGATAGCATACGCACGGCATGGTGTAGCCGTCCTCCCAGATGGACAGTTCTAAAAGTTTCATCTCGGGCGGGGCCACGATGTTGGGGTTGTAGCTGTTGGCTCTAACCTTTTCCACCGGAACTGCCCGTATGTCGTATACCGGACTTCGGAAGTCCTCATCGGTTTCGGTCGGATTGCAGGGATTCATATTTTTCCATTATTTTGGCTCTGCGCTGCTTCTCTGTTTTGTTGGGCGAAAATCCCATGTATTTGCAGGCATGGTCGTTTTTCATGATACAGATGCAGATGCGTTTGAATGTCGGCACTGTTTGAATTCCGGAATGTCCATATCATCGAGATAGTCCATGCGGACTGGCTTTTTATCCGTCCGGTAAGGGCTGCTGTCGCCGACTTCAATCTTTATTCCCGCATCTTTGAGTTTCGCTATTGTCGCCTCCGAGAGGCATCCTCCCTTTTCATGCCAGAAACGGATGCTGACGGAGAGTTTTTCCAAATAGTTGTCGCGCGTGCTTTCGGGCAGCGTGGAGAGCAGAAAACGCATGTAGCTCTCCCATGTCATGCCCTCGGGCAGATGCACCGACTGCCAGCCGACTGCCGACGTATTGCCGTAAATCGAGGCGAAATTCGCACCGTTCACGCGACCCAGCATGCGTCCCCACGTATCGGGGTCGATAGCTCGGTAAAGGTGCAGGCTCGCAAGAGCCGGAGAGATGAACGGGCTGGCGACGCGCTGGCTTTCGAGCGGTACGCCGGCTTTATGGAAAATGTCGTACAGACGATTGTAGTCCCACCCGAATTTGCCGTTGGCCGTCCATACGTCCGTTGTCAGCCAGTCGTATATCGGATAGGCATTGCATATCTCGCGCTCTCCGACCCAGCGGCGAATCCATGAGCGTCCATGGAACTTGTTGTAGCTGCGGTTGCTGTATATGCAACGCCAGCGATTGAAACTCTCCTGCGTGCGGATTCCTATAAGGCAGCAGGTGGCTTTTGCTCCTTTGCGCTCGTGCAGCCAGCTCGCGAACCGGCTCTGAAATTCGTAATCCCACATCTGCGGGTCGTAGAAGTCGAAATCCTTTGCGGTATAGCTGTTTTCGGGCATCGGCCTGACCCATGCCTTGCGCATGCTCTCGTCCCACGGACGCCAGTACTGCTGGTACATGGAGGCGCTGGTCGAGACCTTGAACGGTACGCAGATGCGGTACACGTCCAATATATCGGCGTTGGATGCCAGAGTGCGGTCTATGTATTCGACGGTTTCCCTGTACTGAATCTCGTAGTCCATGTGGAAAACGCCTATCTTGCGTTTCAGACCGTTGCGCCGGATGTAGTCGATGCAGAGGTTGAGCAGCACGCCGCTGTCCTTGCCGCCCGAAAAGGAGACGTATATGTTGTCGAACAAATCGAAGACGGCTTTGAGCCTTATCTGGGCTGCCTGATAGACGGTTATCGGATTAGCGGCCATAATTTCCGCGCTGCATTTTTCGTGTATAGCTTCCACTCTTTTACGGGACTGAATCCGTTGGATTCGAAAACCGGAACGTGCCGCACCTGAGTGACGGATTGCAGGGTGTACTGTTCGCCGAAAAGCTGTATGGCTTCTTGCAACATCAGAGACAGCAGTTCCTCATCGTCGGAAGAGATGTAGTAGTTGTTGATTTTGGCGCATTTGCCTGAAATTTCAATCGGAATGAAACCTATCGCGGCACTGCCTTCCACCGCTACCAGCCATGTGTGGGAGCGCGAGGTATAGAACGGATAATTGTTGTTTTGCCTCAGTACGCTGCGTCTCATGACCAGCGGGGCCACCAGCGCATACAGTTTCTGGGAAGTACCTTCTATTTTCTCGATAGTCATACCCGTAAAGCGAAATTATCCTTTCAAGTTGGAAAAAGCGCGATTCCTGACGGCAATGGCGCAGGCCGCTGTAAATCTCATCGATTATTGCAAATATACGGCTTTCCATTTTATTTTTCAACAATTTTTACGCGATTGCCGTAAAAAGCCGGACTTCGAAAAGGCCGGCCCGTCATAAAATATCGGATGTAAATATTTGCAGTCCTATCTTTTACAGATACTCTTGTAGTCGCACCACTGGCAGGGTTTGTCGTCATCGCATCTTGTAAAAAGGCTGCGTCGAGATCGAACATCGTGCGAAGCGTCTCCCCAAGCCGGCATTCGAACTCTTCGGCATAGTCGGAATAGAACCTGAGCGGCTGTTTCCGGCTCTTGTCTTCGATGAGCGGATTGTATTCGTCGCGATTCAGGTTGCGCACGTAATAGAGCATCGGAGTTACGCCGCATTTCTCCGAGCGGAAGAACATCATGGAGTATAGCAGCGTTTGCAGAACGGCCGAGATGCGCTGGTCCGATTTGCCGTTGAACAGAGCTTCCACGCTCTCGAACTTCTCTACTATTCGGGCGGCGTCGCCTTTCGGAGCCCCTGTTTTGTAGTCGATGATATGCAGCGTGCCGTCCGCGGCGCGGTCTATCCTGTCCGCCTTGCCGGTGAAAACCACCGTGCGTTTGCCTGCGGTGCTGTCGAACGTGTATTCGGTCTCTATTTCGCGTTCCAGAGCTTCGATAACGAAGTCTTCCTTTGCAGAGGCATCGAACGGCAGTATCGAGCCTGCTATGTATCTGGTTATGGTGTTGAGGACCAGCAGCAGGTTCCCGTTCCAGTCTTGCTGCGGGACATGCTCTCCGTTGAAATACATGGAGATTATGGCATCGTGCACGGCCGTATCTATTTGTTCGGAGGTAATGGCGCGGATTTTATCCCTCACGGCGGCGGTTCCTACGAGCGGCGTGTAGAGCCTTTCTCCATCGCATGATGCAGAATCGTTCCGAACATGGCGTTGTCCACCTCCTCGGAAAGTTCATCCGGAGCCTTGATTGCGGCTATCGCGCTGAAATAGAATTTCAGCGGGCACTCCACGAACTTGAAAAGCTGTGTCGGCGACAGTCTCTTGTCCCCGCCGACGGTGTAGCGTTCCATTTTTGCCATTATTTCCGGCGTCTTTTCGACCACGATGGCCTTCACGGGCGTACTTTCGGCCCTTACGACCATTTCGCGGCGCACGACCTTGTGGGGCGATTCGAAATCGAGCTGGTGTATGTAGCGGCTCGGTTCGCCGGAGCTCTTGTCGTCGCTTGTCGAGCAGTAGACGAGGTCGATGCGCTCGGCCCGCTGGATGAGTCGGGCGAAGTAATAGGCGTACATGCTCTCCTGATGCTCGGGCGTGGGCAGGCCGTATGCCATGCGCAGACCGTATGGTATGAACGACGGCGACGAGCTCCGGTTGCCAGGGCAGCAGTCGTCGTTCATTGACAGAATCACTATGTTCTTGAAATCCAGTGCGCGTGTCTCCAAAAACCCATTATCTGCAAACCCTCCAACGGCATGCCCTCGAACGGCACGGTGATGTTTTGCAGCATGCGTCGTAGCAGCGACGAGTATGTCTTTTCGGATATTTCGATGCCGCATGCCGCAATCGAATTGTCGGTGCGGGCTATATTCTCGGCAATCAGACCGAGAATTTCGAGCCTTACAGTGCGTGCATGCCTGTCCTCCGAAGGCGGCGTATGCCGTGCCACGCAGGTTATGATTTCCGTAAGATATGCGGAAAGGGCCTGCCATCCTTCGCACGGTGCGAATATCTTTTCGAGCAGCGGCGTGTCGGCCAGTCTTTTGGCCGAAACGTATATGGACTGCGACTGTTTTATGGTTTTCGAGAGCTCGGCACACGTCTCCGTGTCCTGCTCGGCAACGAGCGGGTGGGACAGAAGCCCGCATACGTCGCTGTGATAGAAAACCGTGGAGCCGTTTCTGGTCTTGCGGCGGTTTTGCAGCTCGATGAGTCTCTCTATCAGTGAGTAAGCCACCTCGCCGCGCAGCGGGTAGCCCATTGTGATGTTTATTCTTTCTATGCTTTCGGGCAGCGAATGGAGCAGCGGTCGGAGCAGATTCTCGTCGGCGAGGATTATGGCCGTCTCGCGGTCGGCAGGTCTGCCGCTGCGCTCGCGTATCTCTTCTAAAAAGCCGTGCACGTATTTGCACTGCATCACGGACGACGGCGCCGAAATGCAGTTTATGGTTTTTCGGTTTGAGGAAATTGTCGGTGCCGCCCGCAAGCGGTGCGCTCGGTGGAAATAGTTTGAGATTTTCGCGGATGAACGTTCCGGCCTCTTGCGCCGTATCGTCGAGATAGTAGCTGTCGTAGTCCCAGAAAAATCCACCGACGCCTCTCTGCGCAGGTAGTCGAAAATCTTTTTCTCGCAAAGGCTCAGTGCGTTGAATCCGACGATTGCGTAACGTCTCTGCGGAAGCAGCTCGCTTTCGCCCGATTCGATTTTTTCAGCGGCGCAGCGGTGCATCATTCCGCTGTAAGCTATGCCCAGGCTCGGCAAGCCGCTCGCGGAACCGAGTGTAAATGGGATACAGCGTGCGCCAGATGTCGATGAATTCCGTCTGCTGGCGCGACAGATGTTCGCGGTCGGCGAAACTTTGCCAGAAACGGCGTATAATCTGCTTCTGTTCGTCTGTGAGGTAGTCCGCACGGTCTATTTCCCGCAATTCGCTCAGATTCGCCAGCAGCATGCGGGCGTCTATCATGTATTTGTCGATAGCGTCGAAATCCGTTATCAGCATCTCGCCCCAATAGTAGAACGTGTCGAAATTCTCCTGCGGATGAAACTCTGAATATATGCGGAACAATTCCGCGACAAGACGTATCCTGTCGCCGCTTCTCAGACCGCTTATCTGCTCGGCAACGGCATCGATGCTCAGCGTTCGCGGCTGCCACAGGGGCCGGTCGGCTATTTCGGAGAGCGCGTTGTTGAAAAACAGCGCCGAACGGCGGGACGGGAAAATCATGTACAGCTCGGATACTTCCTGTCCGTATTTGTCGTAGAGCCTTTGCGCGCAATCCGAGAGGAACCCTTTCATCCTCTATCGTCCTATGGAGTTTACGGCGGCTCCGGCGGCGGTTTTGCAGCGCAGTACGTCCGGTGCCCCCTTGTAGAATATCTTGGAGTTTTGCGCCGCGTCTATTATCATTCTCTCGGACGAAAAGACGTATGTCTCGGATTTAGTTCGTGCGTTTACCTCCATGCTTTTGGCCTCCAATTTACGGGTGTCCAGAACGCTTTTTCCGCGTACCTCTGCGGCAGCATACGCGCTCTTGCCGCTCAGAATGGCAACCGACTCTCCCGTAACCTTGACTTTGAGGTCCTTGCAGTCGATGTCCGCATTCAGATTGCTGCCGCCCTTGACTATGACGTCGAGCATCTTGCTGTATGCGTCGCTGCTTGCAATCACGTCGGCCCCATCGGCTATTATCGTCGTGATGCCGTCGCAATACACGGTGAGGACGGCTTTGTCGCCCTTGACGGGATAATTCATCTTGACGGCCAGACGGTCGGAACGGTTGCTCCATACGAAACTTTTGGCGTCGTTGCCGTTCAGCCGGACGGTCATGCTCGGACCCTTGCCGAGCTGTTGCGGCTTTATCTCGACGCTCAGATTGCCCGCCACACGAAGCGTCGAGAATGCGTCCAGTTCGAAAGTAAGCTCCCTGCCCCTGTGCGGCGGCCGTGTTGCAAATCACGGCTGCAAGGCATATCAGAAAAATCTCTTCATAATGCGTAAAAGTGTCGTCTTTGAAGATGCAAGGTACGAAATTTTGCGAAAAAAACTGCCGAGACGACTAAAATCGGTTCGGGTTTTATTCTGCGGTTGCCTTATGCTATTTCTCTCGTCGGATATATTTCATATATTTGCCATAATACATATCGCATAATATTATGAAACCTTTGTCTCCGGCCGAAATAGTAGACGCCGCATCCGATGCCGCAGTTGGCAAATCGTCTTTGAGCGTAACCAAGACTATGTTGCTGGCTTTTGCCGCAGGAGTATATATCGCTATGGGCGGAGCGCTCTCTATCGTGGCCGGATATGGATTCCCTGCCCTTTCTGCCGATAATCCGGCAGTGCAGAGGCTTCTCAGCGGAGCGGTGTTCCCGCTCGGGCTGATTCTCGTCGTGTTTGCAGGCGCCGAACTGTTTACAGGCAACAATGCCGTTATGATTCCGGCCCTTATGGATGGCCGTATAGGCGTGCGGCATGTGTTGAAGAACTGGGGACTGGTTTATGCGGGAAACTTTGCCGGCGCTTTGTTTTTCGCGTCGGTTATGGTTTACGCTTCGGGCATTTTTCGATGCGGGTCCGTGGGCGGAGGCGAGCAGAGGCATCGCCGAGACTAAGACTTCGCTGCCGTGGATGACCGTGTTTTTTTGCGCGGGGTGGGGGCCAACTGGCTCGTTTGCCTTGCCGTGTGGCTGGGTATGTCCGCGAAAAACGCTTCGGGACGGATTATCGGTTTGTGGTTTCCGGTGATGGGGTTCGTCGCACTCGGCTACGAGCACAGCATCGCTAATATGTTTTTCATTCCGCTCGGAATGCTCTACGGCGCCGATGTAGGCTGCGCGGATTTTCTGCTGGGGAACCTTGTGCCGGCAACGCTCGGAAACATAGTCGGCGGCGCCCTGATGGTGGGCTGCTTCTATCGTTCGATATACGATAAAAAAGACTCCCGATAGGGACGCATGCCGTCGTATCGGGAGCCGGAGTTTTCTTGAAACAGCGCGATGCGCTTACGTTTTATTCCTCTTCGTCTGTCTCTTTCATGTTGTGGTAGACGTTGGTCACATCGTCGTCCTCTTCGAGTTTCTCGATGAGTTTTTCGATAGCCTCTCTCTGCTCGGGAGTCACCTCCTTGATGTCGGTCGGAATGCGAGTGAACTCACCGCTGATGATTTCGTAACCGTTGGTTTCCAGCCACTCCTGAATGCTGCCGTACGCGTCGAACGGAGCATAGACTGTTATGCCGTCCTCCTCGACATAGAATTCGTCCACACCGAGGTCTATCATTTCGAGTTCCAGTTCGTCGGGATCGGCGCCTTTGGTGTTGGCGAACTTGAATACGCATTTGTGGTCGAACATGAAAGACACGCTGCCGCTGGTGCCCAGCGTTCCGCCGCATTTGTTGAAGTAGCTCCTCACGTTCGCCACGGTACGGGTGGTATTGTCGGTGGCCGTCTCCACGAGCATGGCGATTCCTGCCGGAGCATATCCCTCGTACACCATTTCCTTATAGTCGGCCGTATCTTTTTCCGTCGCCCGTTTGATTGCACGCTCGATGTTTTCCTTTGGGCATGTTCTCCGCCTTGGCGTTCTGAATCAGGATTCGCAGTCTGGTGTTGCCGCTCGGGTCCGGCCCCGCCGCCTTGACGGCTATTTCGATTTCTTTTTCCGAGTTTGGTGAACGTTCGGGCCATGTGTCCCCAGCGTTTGAATTTACGCGCTTTGCGGTATTCGAATGCTCTTCCCATATTGTTTGCTTGTGTTATTATTTTCGGATTGATGCAGCAAAAATACAAAATTTTTCTAACTTTGCGTAAATTTTTGTTCGAAATTATGAAACAGGAGGTGGCTCGGACCGTTCAGGTGTTGCGCGATGGCGGCATAATCGTCTATCCTACAGATACCGTATGGGGCATAGGATGCGATGCGACATGTCAGGCGGCGGTCGAAAGGATATATGCGCTGAAAAACTCGGTGAACAAGCACAGCATGACCGTGCTCGCGGCCGACGAGGATATGGTCGCACGTTATACGAACCATGTGCCGCAGGCGGCTTGGGACCTGCTCGCGCTTTCCGACAAACCTCTTACGCTCATTCTGCCCGGGGCCCACGGCCTTGCCGAAGGGCTCGTGCCGGAAACCGGAACCGTAGGCGTGCGCATTCCGCAGCACGAATTTTGCCATGCTGTGCTTCGTGCGCTCGGCCGTCCGATAGTCTCCACGTCTGCCAATATCTCGGGGTGCGGCGCCGCCCTGACGTTCGAGCAAATAGACGAACGCATACTCGGCGGCGCGGACTACGTGGTTTCTCGACAGGCGGAGGGGCACCCGACAGGGAAGCCGTCGTCCATAATCTCGATAGGCGAGGGCGGAGAGTTCGAGATAATAAGGGAATAGATATAAAAGGGTATTTATGGCAAGGACGGTAGAAATTCGATTCAGAAACGTTTCGACGACATAGACGTGTTCCACCACGTCAATAACGGACACCAGCAGCAGTACTTCGATTTGGGAAAGACGCAACTCTACCGCGAAGTCATGGGCGTGGATATACTTTCGGACAACGTGCGCGTAATTACCGCCTCCACGAAAACCGACTATCTTTCGCAGGTGCTGTTCGACTACGATCTGCTTGTCAGCACCTCCGTGCCGCACGTGGGAAACAAAAGCATGACCGTATATCAGGAGTCTGTATCGCATTATGCCCGACGGAAGCCGCTGCGTGCTTACGAAGAGCACTACGGTGCTTGTGGCGTTCGATTTCGCAGCCCAGCAGTCCGTACCCGTACCCGATAGCTGGCGCAAGGTCCTTTCGGAATAGGACGCGGATTAGTTTCCGTGGAAGCCTTGGGCCTTTATCGTAATGTCGCTTCCGTCCGGAGTGACGAGCGCCGCGCCTTTGCTTTTGTCCGTGATGTGGCCGATTACTTCAACACCGGCCCCCAGCCTCATGACTTTCTCCTGCATCGACAGCGGAACGGTGAAAAAGCAGCTCGTGGTCGTCGCCGCCGTTGAGCGCCGCCACCACGGGTCTGCGTGCAGCTCCTCGCATAGAGCATAGGTTTGTTTGGCGATAGGCAGTCGGTCGAGATATATTCTGGCTCCGCAGTCCGAGCTTTTGCATATTTGCAGAAGGTCCGATGCCAGACCGTCCGAAATGTCTATCATCGAGGTCGGAACGATGCTCTCCTCTTTCAGTATGTCTATGACGTCTTTGCGGGCACGCGGTTTGAGCTGGCGTTCGAGCAGATATTCGTAACCCTTGAACTGTGGCTGCGGGTCGCTCTGCCCCGCAAGGGCGCGTTTTTCGCGTTCGAGCAGATGCAGGCCCATGTATGCCGCCCCCAAATCGCTGGTGATACATATTAGGTCGTTGGGCCTCGCGCCGCTTCGGTACGTTATTTTATCTTTTCCCACCCGTCCGAGAACGCTTACCGCGATTGTCAGACCGTTTACGGAAGCCGAGGTGTCGCCGCCCACCAAGTCCATGCCCAGTTCGTCGCACGCCGTGCCGATGCCTTCGTACAGCTCATCTATCTGCTCTACGGAAAGTTTCGCCGAAATGCCGAGCGAGACTGTGGCCTGCGTCGGAGTGCCGTTCATGGCCAGTATGTCGCTGCATCCGACCACCATCGTTTTGTAGCCCAGATGCCGTAGCGGGAAATAGGTCAAATCGAAATTCACTCCTTCCAGAAGCAGATCGCTCGAAAGAAGCGTGTATGTGTTTTCGTCGGCTGCGATTACGGCAGCATCGTCGCCCGCGGCCATGACGGTCGAGGCGTTTTTGATTTTCAGTCCGCCCGTTATGCGGTCTATGAGGCCGAATTCGCCGAGCGTGGCTATTTCCGTGCGTTTATCGTTCATGAAACAAGATGTCTGTTATATTTTTTTCACAAATGTAGCTATTTTTTTGCAGCCCCAAAATAAATGCCTAAATTTGGCGCTCGGATGCGGTCTGCGGACCGCTCTGACGGTGAAACAAGGAACTTAAAATATTATTTGAAAAATGATTAACATAGTGCTTTTTCGGCGCACCGGGTGCCGGCAAGGGTACACAGGCGGCCAAACTTTTCGGCCAAGTACAACATCAACCATATATCCACGGAGAGGTCATCCGTGACGAGATACGCCGCGGAACGGAAATGGGTCGCAGCGTTCAGGATTATATTTCGCGCGGCGAACTGGCCCCCGACGAACTGGTTATAGGGATGATTGCAGAGTATGTTAAATCGCACAGCGAAAGCGCCGGAAACATTTTCGACGGCTTTCCGCGCACCACTCCGCAGGCCGAGGCGTTCGACAGAATCATGAAGGAGAACGGCTTGCAGGTGGACGTGATGCTGGAACTATCGGTTCCCGAGGAGGAATTGGTGCAGCGTCTCCTGCTCCGCGGCAAGGACAGCGGCCGCGCCGACGATGCCGACGAGGGCGTGATTCGCAACCGTATCGATGTGTACAATGCCCAGACCGCCGTGGTGGCCGACTATTACCGCAACCAGAACAAGTATACGTCGGTGGACGGCATCGGAACCATCGACGAGATTTTCGAGCGCATCTGCGAGCAGTTGGACAAACTGCGATAGCATAGTAAGGTATCGTACCTGAAAAAGTTGCACGGATAAGAATTTTTAGTATCTTTGCGCCGCATTTGATGCGCAAATTTTAATAAACAGTTATTTATGAACAATTACGAAACCGTTTTCATTGCCACACCGGTGCTTTCGGAAGCACAAGTAAAAGAGGTGGTAGGCAAATTCCAGGGGGTTATCACCGAGAACGGCGGTCAGATTGTCAATTTTGAAGAGTGGGGTTTGAAGAAACTCGAATACACTATTCAGAAAAAAAGACCACCGGTTTCTATTTCTTCATGGAATTTACGGGCGAAGGCTCGCTTGTAGAAGCACTCGAAACGCAGTATCGCCGCGACGAGCGTGTGATTCGTTTCCCTTTACATTCAAACAGGACAAGTACGCCGTAGAATACGCTGCCAAGCGTCGCGCGAAACTTGCTAACAAATCAAACAAGGAGGAGTAAACATGGCTGCACCGCAACAATCTGAAATCAGATATCTCAATCCCCTTTCGGTGGATGTGAAAGAAGAAATACTGCCGTTTCAAAAAAACTCGGCATAAAGTATGTCGATTACAAGGATGCCGAATTCCTCAAAAAGTTCCTTAACGAGCAGGGCAAACTTCTGCCCCGTCGTCTGACCGGTACTTCGCAGAAATTCCAGAAAAAAGTGGCGCAGGCGGTTAAGCGTGCAAGACACCTCGCTCTGCTTCCGTTCGTAACCGATATGATGAAATAAGGGAGGGGAAAGGATATGCAAGTAATTCTTATTAAAGACGTAGAGAAATTGGGCTATGCCAACGACATCGTCGATGTAAAGCCCGGATATGCCAACAACTACCTTATTCCTTCGGGATATGCGAAGGCCGCTACCGCTTCCGCTAAAAAGTGTTGGCCGAGAATCTGAAACAGCGTGCACACAAGGATGCCAAAATCCTTGCCGACGCTCAGGTCTCGCCGAGAAAATCGCCAATCTCCCGCTCTCGTTCACGGTCAAGGCCGCTGCTTCGGGCAAGATTTTCGGTTCGATTACCACTGCCATGATTTCCGAGGCCTCGCTGCCAAGGACGTTACGGTAGACAAGAAAGACATTACCGTAGAGACTGTGAAGACCGTCGGCGAGTATGTCGCTTCGGCTCGTCTGCACCGTTCGGTGAAAGCCGAAATCAAATTCACCGTTGCCGCCGAAGGCGAGCCGGTGGAGGATACCGTAGAGGAGTAATACACGATTATATTCCGACTGGGCCGCTCTTGCGAAAAGCAGGAGTGGCTCTTTTTTTCGTTTGCGGTACGCAAATTGAATGGAAGGGATGAAAAACATCGTATGTATACCGTTGCCAATATTTCGATTGCTCTCGGATTGTGCTCTGCCGCAATCATAGCCATAGACCTTGTACGCCGCCCGCAGCAGATGACGGTGATGAATGTCGTGTGGATACTCTCCGGATTGTGGTCCGGTATTTTCGGTGTATGGGCCTATTTCGCATTCGGGAGAAACAAGACGTTAAGAGGCGTGAAGATGCGGAGCATGGATATGAAACGGCCGCACTGGCAATCCGTAGCGCTCTCGACACTGCATTGCGGAGCAGGCTGCACGCTGGCCGACATTGTCGGCGAGTTGTTGCAGCTGCGCGTTTCTCTGACCGTCGGAGGCAGTCTTCTTTTCGGCGGCTGGATAATGGATTATGTCCTTGCGCTGGCATTCGGCGTAGGTTTTCAATATCTGGCCATACGGCAGATGAATCCCGACATGCGCAGCGGAAAGGTAATAGGACGGGCCGTCAAGGCCGACTTCCTGTCGCTTACGGCATGGCAGGTGGGAATGTCGCGTGGATGTCTCTTGCGGCATTCGTTCTGTTCGCTGGCGGCGGCCCTTCGCGCGATTCGGCGCAGTTCTGGTTCATGATGCAGATTGCCATGGCGGTCGGATTCTTTTGCTCCTATCCGGTCAATGCAGCCCTTATAAAATACGGGGTCAAGTCGGCGATGTGACAAAATTGCCGTTATCGTATCCGTATGACCGGAAATATTCTTTTCTGATTCTGGCAGCCGTTCATAATCGGCGCAAAGGTACCTCTTGCTGTCTGCATCGGCCGATTTATTTGCCATTGCCCGAGACTTGCATTATCTTTTGTCTTTCGACATGAACGAGGACCGCATTTCGAAAGAGCAACTCTACGCCGCCCTGAAAAAATATTGGGGCTACGAGCATTTTCGGCCCATGCAGCTGGAAGCCATGCTTTCGGTTTGCGGCGGGCGCGATACGCTTGCGCTCATGCCTACCGGAGCGGGCAAGTCCATGCTCTATCAGGTTCCTACGCTCGCACGCGAGGACGGTTTCTGCATCGTCGTTACGCCGCTTATCGCCCTGATGAAAGATCAGGTGGACAAACTCAAACGAAAGGGTATTCTGGCCGTGGCGGTGCATTCGGGACTTACGCCGCATCAGGTGGACGTGAGTCTGGATAATTGCATATACGGCGATGTGAGGTTCCTCTATATCGCGCCGGAGCGCATCGGCAGCGAGATATTCCGCACTCGGGTACCGCTCATGAAACCGACGCTCATCGCCGTGGACGAGGCGCACTGCATCTCGCAGTGGGGATACGATTTCCGGCCCGCATACTTGAAGATACATACGCTCAGAACCCTTTTGCCGCAGGTGCCAGTGCTCGCACTTACGGCATCCGCCACGGAGCGCGTTGCGGACGACGTGATGCACCGTCTGGATTTTAAGGACGGAGTGTTGCTGCGTTCGAGCTTCGAGCGTGCCAACCTGTCGTTTTCGGTGCGCAAGGTGGAGGATAAAAACCAGCAGCTCATGCGCATGATAAACAATGTGGCGGGGCAGGGTATAGTCTACCTTCGAACGCGGGAAGGAGTGGAGCAGGTGGCCGAAAGCCTGAAAAACGAGGGCGTGGCGGCAAGCCCGTACCACGGGGGAATGGGTGCGGCCGAAAGGGCCATGCGTCAGGACGAGTGGATGAGCGGCAAAACCCGCATAATGGTGGCTACCAATGCTTTCGGAATGGGTGTGGACAAACCCGACGTAAGGTTCGTGGTGCACTATTCGGTGTGCGACTCGATAGAGAGCTACTATCAGGAGGCGGGACGTGCGGGCAGGGACGGCGGACGCGCATATGCACTGCTGTTGGTTTCGCCGGACGACAAGAGTCGCGCGAGACATCGTTTCGAATCCGAATTCCCGTCGCTCGATACCATAAAGCGTTGTTACGAGTCCATATTCAACTATCTGCAAATAGGGGTGGGGGAAGGCAAGTGTGCGTCGCTGGACTTCGATGTCCACGATTTTTGCCGCAGTTTCAAGTTTTTCACCCCTCGGCCCTGAGCGCCATAAGCATTTTGCAGCAGAACGGATACTTGACGTTTACGGACGAGGCCGACCATCCGTCGCGAATCATGTTCTGCGTCAGTCGCGATTCCCTGTACCGGATAAGGGTAGAAAGAGGCGACCTCGACTATTTCCCTCAGAGTGCTGCTTCGTATGTACGGAGGGCTGTTTACCGAGTTTCGGGCTATCAGCGAGAAGGAAATCGCCGTGGTGAGCGGATATACGGTGCAGAGAGTGAAGGAGCTGCTCAAAATGTTGTGGCAGTTGCGCATAATACGTTACATTCCCAGCAAACGCACTGCCATGCTGTATCTCGACGAGCCGCGCTACGATATCGCCGACCTGTATATTTCGCCCGAAAGCTACAAGATTCGCAAGGACATGGCCGTCGAGCGTTATCGCGCCATGTTCGAGTATGCGGACAATGACACGGAGTGCCGCAGCGTGCAGCTCCGGCGCTATTTCGGAGAGGCGGACCCTCGGCCGTGCGGTATATGCGACGTGTGCATAGCACGCCGTAAGAGCGTTCCGGCGGCGGATTTGTCTTCGCGTATTCTTGAAATCGTCCGAAGCGACGGAGCCACTGTCAAGGATATAGTCGGCGGAATGCAGGCAGAGGACGCCGCGGTGCTGCGTGAGATAGCAAAACTGGTGGAAAACGGTAAGATTGAGGTCCGAGCGGACGGAATAGTCGGAATAATTAGGTAAATTTGCCGCATAGTTATGACGACATTCAGCAAAAGCATATCCAAAGAGGAGATGATGACGTTGCAGCCGGCGTCTTTCGGCGGACGAATCGTGGTTGTCGATACGCCGGAGCAGGTGAAAACCGCCTGCGAGGATTTGGCCGCCTGTGACGTTATTGGGTTCGATACAGAGTCGCGGCCGTCGTTCAAAAAGGCGTGGTGAATAAAATCGCGCTGCTGCAACTCTCCACACCCGACACGTGCTATCTTTTTCCGGCTTTGCAGGATACCTCTGGAAAAGACCCGTATTGAAGATTCTGGAAAGCCGTCGGATTCTCAAAGTGGGGCTGGGGCTGGACGGCGATTTTAGGGAGCTCGGCTCTCTGCGCCATTTCAAGGCACGCGGGTTCGTTGATTTGCAGAAGATGGTCGCGGAGTACGGAATCGAGGATGCGAGTCTGACCAAGATTTCGTCCATCGTACTCGGACGCCGTATCTCCAAGGCCCAGAGGTTGAGCAATTGGGAGGCTGTCGAACTTACTTATGCCCAGAGACTGTACGCGGCTACGGATGCGTGGATATGTATTGAAATTTATAAAAAGTTGATAGATAGCAAATGATAACGCAGATATTTCTGAAACACGGCAAGGAGGAGTCGCTCAAAAGGCGTCATCTTTGGGTGTTTTCCGGTGCGATAGAGAGCATACGTTCGCTCGGAGGCGAGGTGCGCGAGGGCGACATCGTGGACGTATACGACAAGAAGGGCGATTTTCTCGCTCGCGGGCACTACCAAATCGGCTCCATTACGGTGCGGGTGCTCAGTTTCGAGCGCTGTGAGATTGATGATGCTTGGTGGCGTGCGCGTATCGGCGAGGCCTATGCCTTGCGTCGGGCTGAAGGACTGACCGATTCTGCTACTACGACCTGCTATCGTTTGGTTCACGGCGAGGGCGACGGCCTCTCGGGCCTTGTCATCGATGTATACGGCCGCACGGCGGTGGTGCAGTGCCATAGCGTGGGAGTGTATCGCAGCCGCAGCGCGATAGCCTCCGCTCTTAGGGAAATATACGGCGATAGACTTGACGCCGTGTACGACAAGAGCAGCCAGACGGTGCCCTACAAGGCAAATCTCGGCGCTATCGACGGGTCTCTGTACGGTTCGCATGCCGGACGGGAGACGGTTCTGGAAAACGGACTTAAATTCTCGGTGGATTGGCAGAGCGGACAGAAAACTGGTTTTTTCATCGACCAGAGATTCAATCGCGAATTGGTTCGCCGTTATTCAGCTGGACGCAGCGTGCTGAATACGTTCTGTTACACGGGCGGTTTTTCGGTTTATGCACTTGCCGGCGGAGCGACGCGGGTGGTTTCGGTGGACAGTTCGAGCGGGCCGTAAGGCTTGCCGCCGATAACGTGGCTTTTGAACTTTGGAACCGAGGCACCTCACGAGGCTGTCTGCGAGGATACGTTCGACTATCTGAACCATGCGGACGGCGATTTCGATTTGATAATACTCGATCCTCCCGCATTCGCCAAGCACCACAAGGTCACTCCCGAAGCGTTGAAAGGCTACAAACGGCTCAATGCCAAGGCATTTTTCCAAGATAAAGAGCGGCGGAATACTTTTCACGTTTTCATGTTCGCAGGCCGTCAGCCGCGAGCAGTTCCGCATGGCCGTTTTTTCTGCGGCCGCGATTTCCGGCCGCAGGGTGAGGATAATTCATCAGCTCTCGCAGCCCGAGGATCATCCGGTCGATATATATCATCCGGAAAGCGAATACTTGAAGGGGCTCGTATTGTACGTGGAATAAAAAAAGGCCGCTCCGATGCTTCGGGGCGGCCTTCACTACAATCCTTTAACCATTAGTTCTTTCTGAGAGTTTCGCGGAGGAAAGTGTCGAGGAACAGTAATTCATACTCTCCTTTGATTACCTCGCGGTAAAAAATCTCCTCATCGTCGCTCGTCAGAGCATCGGTAGCATTACCTGTTGTGTCGATATCCTCCATAGGCCGGCTTTTGTTAATTGCTTTTTCATTAGAACAAACGCGCATGGCCCGGATTTATTGCGTGCATATCAGCTTAAAATAAGCTGGTTTTCCTTAATCATCTTTCTGAGATTTATCAAAGCGTAACGCATGCGTCCGAGCGCCGTGTTTATGCTGACTTGTGTCAGCTCGGCTATCTCTTTGAAACTCAAATCGTCATAGTATCTCATCATTACGACCTGCTTCTGCTCCTGCGGCAGATACTCGATAAGTTTCCGAACGTCGCTCTCGATTTGCGAACTGACTATCCTGTCTTCGACAGTGTCATTGGAAAATTTGAGGGTGCCGAGGATGTCGAAACCGGCATCGGATTCGGTTACTTTTAATTTTGCTGTTTGTTCTGGCGAAAAATAATCTATAACCTGATTATGCGCGATGCGAAGAACCCATGACAAGAACTTGCCGTTGTCCGTATAACGACCTTCGTCGATAAAACGAACCACTTTGATAAAGGTCTCTTGAAAAAAATGTCATCTGCGACATCGCGGTCTTTCACCATCATACGAATGTATTCGGTGACCCGTTTTTTATGTCGTCCGATGAGCTCCGAAATAGCACTGCCATCTCCCGAAAGATACGCACTAAGCAACTGAGAGTCACTTAATCTTGTCAAATTCATACTCTTCCTCTTTTTAAGATAGTTTCAAGAGTAAAATTCTTCGATAGGCAATCCTTTTTATAATGGTTAATAATTATTATACGGTTGCAAGATATGAATTTTGCAAAGAAAAACAAAAATTTTTTGCGGTTTTCTTGATCACTCGAAGCTCTCGATTCCCGCTTCCGCATCCTGAAACATAACAAAAAGTGTGCCGCATGATGCTGCGGCACACTTTTTCTCTTTTCCTGCTCCGAAAGCGTCTACTGTTGCTCCTGCTGGCTCTTGTCTGCAACAAGGATTCGGCCGCAGTATTCGCGAGACTATGATTTTCTTGTTCTGACGGATTTCCATCTGTCTTTGGGGCGGTATGCGATTGTAGCAACCTCCGCAGGCGTCGCGTTTGACCGTTACCACCGCCAGACCGTTGTGCATGTTTTTGCGTATGCGGCGATATGCCGACAGCAGCCTTTCGTCTATCTTCTCGCAGGCTGCAATTTCCTGCTCATGCAACTGCTCGACCTCCTGTGCCGTTTCGCGGTCTATGCTGTCCAACTCCGCCTTTTTTTCTGTTCCAAGTCGGCGTTCCTGTCCGTAGCTGCCGCCTGTGCGTCCTCCACCTGTTTTTCTTCACTTTGATGTCGGCCGCATACTCTTTGAGGTTCTTGTTGCAGAGTTCTATTTCGAGTTTCTGGAACTCGATTTCTTTGGCTATGGTATCGAACTCGCGGTTGTTGCGAACGTTGTTCTGCTGCTCTTCGTATTTGGCAATCAGAGCTTTGGCTTCCTCGGCGTCGCGCTTGCGCTGCTTGGTCATCTGGCTGAGGTTGTCGATTTGAGCGTTGATATTGTCGATACGGGTTTTGTAGCCGGCTATCTCGTCTTCCAAATCCTGAACTTCGAGCGGGAGTTCGCCTTTTGATTTTTGTTGATTTCGTCGATTTTTGGAGTCTATCTTCTGCAAATCGTACAGAGCCATGATTTTTCTCCTCCATCGAATAATCGTTGTCCGTTGTTTTTTCTTGACGTTGCCATATTTTCGTTCTATACTAAATAATTTATCGGATTACGCGAGCACTTGCTTTTGTGAAGTGCAAAATTAGGGAATTTTTTTCTAATTATATCAATTATCAACTCGATTGCGCAATATTCGCTTTCGAAGTGTCCGATATCGGCGATAATCAGGTCTCTGTCGGCATCTAAAAATCATTGTACTTGAAATCTGCGGCGATGTACAACTGCGCTCCCGCTTCTCGTGCGTCGTCGGCAAGCGATGCTCCCGCGCCGGTGCACAGGGCCACCCTGTTGATTGTCTCGAAAAACCGTGTCGCTGTACCTGATTGCCTTTATGCCCAGACACCGTTTTACGTGCGACAAAAATTCTACGGCTCCTGTCGGCTGTATGTCGCCGACTATTCCGAAGCCGCTGCACTTGTCGGTGCGCGGGGCGAGTACCGCCGGATTGCGTATTCCGGAGTATGTCGGCGAGCCTGAAACTCATTCCGCCGTCGGCGCTGTCGAGATTCGTATGGCAGGCGTACAGCGCGATGTCGTGTTTACGGCCGTCTCGACCACACGTTCGATGTACGATGCGGAGTTCAGGCGTTTTATGGCATGGAATATTGCTGGATGATGCGATATTATCATCTCCGCGCCCGTCTCTATCGCCTCCCGTATCACCGGCTCGGTTATATCCACGCATACCAATGCGGAGCGCACGTGTCGGTCCGACTGTCCGACAATGAGACCCGAATTGTCGTAGCTCTCCTGCAAGGCGAGCGGGGCGAACTCTTCTATGGCCTCTGCTATTTGTTTTACCGTCATTTGTCCTTTCGGGTGTTAAAAAAGCGTCTGCTCGATTATCTTCGGACTTTCCTGATTGTCGTTCACGGGCGGTTCCGGCTCCGCTTCCGGTTGCTCGACCGCCGCACGGGGCTTTATGGCCTCTACGGCAAAGAGCATTCCCTCCTCCATGATTATTTCGGTTTCCGGCTCGTCGTCATGCGTTTCTGTCGGCAGCCCGCTGTCGGTTTCATGGTCGGGAATTTCGACGTGCTCACTCTCCGAAGTGTCGTCTGCCGTTAGGGCGTCGTCCTCCTCATCGAAATCCTCCTATATGTTCTCTTCGTAAGCGTCTTCGGGCTCTGCGTCCCATATATTGTCCTCTTCGTCGATTTCGGAGGCGAAAGCCATCTCCACTTCCATCTCCAAGTCCTCTTCCGAAAAGTTATCCGGAGCGGAGTCTTCGGCCTGTTCGGCGATTTCTGGTTCTTGTTCCGTGCCGACACTGCTGCTTTCGGGCGTTTCCTGCCGGATTATTATCTGCGAGGCGTCGTCCGTCTCGTCGTCGATCCGCTGTTTCACTTCGAGCAGAATCGCCTTTATGGCGTGAAGCCTTTCGGAAAGCTCCATTTCGCGCTCGATGTCCGCACGGTTCTGTTTCAGGCGTTTTTGTGCGCCGGCCAGCGTCATGCCGTTCTCCTTGACCAGATGATATATGATTTTCAGATTGCGGATGTCTTCGGGGGTGAACATGCGGTTGCCCTTTTTGTTCTTCTTCGGGCGGAGTATGTCGAATTTCTTCTCCCAGAAACGGAGCAGCGACGGATTCACGTCCAGCATCTCGGACACTTCGCCCATCGAGTAGAATATCTTTTTTTATTTCACTCATTTTTGACCAAGAGGTATATTCGGGATAAAGATAGTTATTTTTTCGGAATGATGCGCAAAATGCCGTCTCATTCTGCATCGCCCGCGTTGGTGCCGCTGCCGGAGCGCACACTTGCGGAGTTACGTATGGCAATTCGACCCGAGAGGCTCTGGCGGCGAGCGGAGCCGATTACATTATCGACGATTTCGCACAGCTGCTCACCATTACAGATTCACAATCCTGAACCCTGCGGGCAGCAGCGAGTTGGTTCTGCCTCCTATGCGTTTTATCCAGCCTATCGGCATATCATCGTAACATACCAAATTGAGCCCCTGCTCGTACACGTTTATGTCGGCAGGGTCTTTCCTGCGCAGAAAGTCGAGAGCCTGTTCTTTTGTAAGACGGGCTGTCGTCGCCTGCGAAACATTCAGGTCGTGGAACAGCGCCAGAGAGTGGTCGGGGCGGAACTTGTCGCCGAAAAGCCTGTCCCATGCAGACACCCGAGATATGACGTTGAGCTATTGTGCAAGAGCCTTTACGGCTCCGAATTGACTGCGGTAGAAGCCGTAGCAGTTCTCGCCCACGGCAGCGAAACGCATGAACTGCGGCTGGTTCACCCAGCGGCTCAGAATCGCGGATTGCTTTTTTTCTGCAAGTCGGTCATCACCTCGCGCCTTGCTCTCGGCATCTGCACTCTGGCCCTGCGGTCGGCCTTGCGAAGCACGGCGGCGAAGAACCCTTCGCCGCGAAGCATGTGCGGGTAGAAACGGAACGTCGGGATTCCGCAGACATCACCTCGGACTATGCCCCCACTGTTCGGGACACTCTATTTCGATTCCCTCGCACTCGAAATTGTCATATATCCAGCGGAAGTTCTCCTCGTTCTCCTTGCGGTTGAACGTGCATGTCGAGTATATCAGCACACCGCCAGGGCGCAGAGTGTGCCATGCTTCGGAGATGATGCGCCTTTGCCTTGCCGCACACATGGCCACGGCATCGGCGCTCCACTCGTCGCGGGCCTGACTGTTTTTGCGGAACATCCCTTCGCCCGAGCACGGAGCATCTATGGCCAGCACGTCGAACCAGTCGTCGAGGTCTTTGAAATGCTGCGGTTCGCAGCACGTGACGGCCACGTTTCCTATGCCCCCAGCGCCTTACGTTGTCGGCAAGGACCGTTGCCCGTTGCTTGACCGGTTCGTTGGCCACGACAAGTCCGTCGGCACCTACCAGAGTGGAGTAGAGTGTAGCCTTGCCACCCGGGGCGGCGCAAAGGTCCAAAAAGTCTTGTTCCGTTCGTCTCGCCGACAGTTTGGCGGTACAGATGTTCGACGAACATCGAACTTGCTTCCTGTACGTAATATCCTCCGGCGTGCATGACGGGGTCGAGCGTGAATTGCGGACGCTCCGGAAGATAGAATCCGTACCGGTTCCACGGTACAGGGTCTCCTTGCGGACGGGCCGAAATTTTGTAGGGATTATACCTTACCGATGTCTCCGGCTCCTTGTCCAGAGCCGCCGTAAGGGCTTCGCACTGCTGCTCGGAGAGGCTTTGCCGCAGAAAATCTTCGAATTTGTCCGGAAACATCTTACTTGCCTGATTTGGTTTTTCCGATACTCTCTATCTTTCGCTCGATTTTCTCTACTATTTCGGGTTCAGGGTTGAGGATGAAATCGTACTTGTCTATGTCCACGACCAGCACCTCTCCCGTGTAGATATTCTCTATCCAGTTGTCGTATTTCGCATTCAGCCGTCGCAGATACTCCTCGTCGATTGACATTTCGTATGCACGGCCGCGTTTCTGAAGCTGGCTTTTGAGAGTCGGCACGCTCGCTTTCAGGTATATAAGCAGGTCGGGCTGCTGAATCAGACCTTCGGAGAGCGCGAACAGTTTCATGTACGTGTCGAAATCGCGCGAAGACATGAGCCCCATTTCGTGCAGATTGTCCGCGAAGATGTAGGCGTCTTCGTAAATGGTCCGGTCCTGAATCAGGTCGCCGCTAAGCGAGAGCGCCTCGCGCGATTGTTTTATACGACTGCCCAGAAAATAGACCTGCAAATTGAACGACCATCTGTTCATGTCCTTGTAGAAATCCCCGATGTACGGGTTGTCTATGTCCTCGTAATGAGCCGTTATACCGAACCTTTTCGACAGAATCTCCGTCAGGGAGGTCTTTCCGCTTCCGATGTTTCCTGCAATGGCGATGTACATGAGTGTTTCTCCTTACTTATTTTAAGTCTGCCGTTTGTCTCTTTTTTGCGGCTGTTTCGAGCAGTCCGTCCACATATCTGCGGTCGTTGCACAGCCGCGGTACCTTGTTCTGCCCTCCGATTTTGCCGCGGCTGCGCATCCATTCCATGAAGGTGCCGCGCGGCACTACGGTTATTTCGGGTGCGTAGAGCGTGGTGTCCTTGTAGCGTTTGGCCTCGTAGTCGGAGTTGAGTTCCTGCAACTGCCGGTCGAGTACGGCAGCGAATCGGTTCATATCGTCGGGCATGCGGTCGAACTCCACGAGCCACTGGTGCGCACCCTTGCGCCCCAGTTCCATGTATATGGGTGCTGCCGTGTATTCCGTCGCTTGGGCGCCTGTGGCCTCGCATGCACGCCGGATTGCCTTTTCGGCATTATCCACGATTATCTCTTCGCCGAAGGCGTTTATGTAATGTTTTGTGCGCCCCGTTATCCGTATGCGGTAGGGGTCCGTGTCGGTGAATTCCACTGTGTCTCTATCAGATAACGCCACAATCCGTTGCTGCTGGTGATTATCATGGCATAGTTCTCGCCTTTCCTTACGTCTTGCAGCGGGACAGCCTTTTTCGTAGTGCCCCAAAGCTGCGAGAGGGGTAGAAATTCGAAATAGGTGTGATAGTCGAGCATGAGCAGCATGTCGTCGCGGCTCAAATCGTCGCATATCCCGAAAAATCCCTCCGAGGCGTTGTACGTCTCCATGTAGTGCATCGACGGCGACGGGATTATCTTCTTGTATAACTCTCTGTACGGCGAAAAGTTCACTCCGCCGTGAATGAAAAGTTCCAGATTAGGCCAGACTTCGGAGATATTGCTCTTCCCCGTATATTCCAGAATCCCTTTCAGCATGACTAAATTCCACGACGGAACTCCGGCGAACGAACGTATGTCCATGGTAGCGCACTCCCTGCAAATGGCCTGTACCTTTTGTTCGAAATCGGGAATGAGAGCCGTTTTCGGGGAGGGCACACGCATCAGACGGCCTATCTTCGGTGTGTTTTCAATAAGTATGGCCGACAGGTCGCCGGTCATGGCATGTTCACCCTCGCGTTCGATGCGGTGCGAACCTCCGAGCGTGAGCGTTTTTCCGTAGAAGACCTTGCTGTCGGGGTGCGATGCCAGATATACGGCCGCGCAGTCGATTGGCCCGCGCATATGGTTGTGTCGCAGTCCGTCGTCGGTTACGGGTATGTATTTGCTTTTGGTGTCGGTGGTGCCGGACGATTTGGCGAACCACTTTATTTCTCCGCCCCACAGTACGTCCCTTTCGGCCCGACGCGCACGTTCTATGTACCCGCGCACGGTTTCGTAATCGAATACGGGTATTCGGGTGCGGAACTGCTCGGCTGACTTTATGTCTTTCAGTCCGTACTCCCTGCCGATTCCGTGCCGGCGCCATTTGCGACAAGATATTCCAGCCTGCCTGTCCTGAACTTCGCAGGGGTGCTTTTTGAAATACTCGATTTGTCCGATTCTGCGTCGGAAAAACAGGTTGGCTATGGAGGTTATTATCGGCATCGTATTTACACTTCGTATCAGTTGAAAAATCTGCCCATTTGCGATATCACGTTTGGCTTCGCGAATACCACCACTCGGTCGTATGCCGCGATTTCCGTGCTTCCTACGGCTATGAGAACGCGGTCGCCGCGGACTATGCCGCCGATTGTCGCATCCGAAGGGAATCCCAAATCGCGGATTTTTGCACTTTGTGGCCGGCGAGTTGGGCTTGACGATTAATTCCATGACCTCGGCGTCGCTTCCGGTCAGGCATTTGATGGCCTGCACGTCGGTGTTCTTCGTAAAGCGGAATATGTTGCTGGCCGTTATCAGTTTCTTGTTTATGACGGTGTCTATGCCTATGCTTTCGGCCAGATTGATGTAGTTGAGGTTCTCCACCTCGGCGATGACCTTTTTAACGCCCATCCGTTTGGCGAGCATCGAGGTGAGTATGTTGGTTTCCGAACGGCCCGTGACGGCCACGAATGCGTCCATATTGCCTAATCCCTCTTCGAGCATCGATTCCGTGTTGCGTCCGTCTTCGTTTATAATGAGCGTGCGTTCGAGCCGTTCGGCCAGTTTATAGGCCTTTTCGGCGTTGTACTCCACGAGTTTTATGTTCATCTCGCCTTGCAGTTCTTCGGCTATCCTGACGCCGATTCTGCTGCCGCCGAGAATCATGATGTTCTTCACCTGAACGTCGCGGTTTCCGGACATCGACGACACTTCGCCGGAGGCCTCCTGCGTGGTTATTACATAGAGCGTGTCCCCCTCTGCGAATCTGTCGTCCGCATGCGGGATGATTGTGGTGTCGCCCTTGGATACCGCCACTATGCGGTAGGTCATCCGTTCTGGGTCCTGTGTCAAATCGACCGGCGTCTTGTCGATGAGCGGCGAGGTGGCGTCGAGCTTGAAGACCACCAGCGAGAGTTTGCCTCCCGAAAAATCGACGTATTCGGTCGTGGAGGTGTGCCCGAGCAGATTTATCACTTCGCGGGCCGCCACCTTTTCGGGATAGAACAGGTAGTCGATGCCCATGTTTTATGAAAAATCTCCTTGTTGTTGGGAGCCAGATATTCGTTGTTGTCGATGCGGGCTATGGATTTTTTCGCACCCAGGCTGTTTGGCCAGCATGGCGGATATGATATTTATGTTCTCCACCTGATTGACGGCCAGAAACAGGTCGGCTTTGCGTACCGACGCCTTTTTGAGAATCGAGAAGGTCGTGCTGTCGCCCTCGATTGTCACAACGTCGGCAATACCGCTTATGTCGTCGAGCAGTTTGGGATCGCTGTCTATGACCGTGATGTCGTGCATCCCGCCGCTGAGCATTTTTGGCCAGATGGCTTCCGACCTCTCCCGCACCCGATATGATTATTTTCATACTAAACGATATTTCGAGCAAAATTATAACTTTGTACGGATTTTGAATAATATTGCGTATTAAATTTTCTTTGCTTATGCCCACATGGTTGCTCGTTCTGATTATCTCCGTACTGTTCGTAGCCTTTTTCGTACTTGCCATGTCGATTACCCTTATCGTCAAGGGCCGCAATATCGACTCGGAGATAAGTACCAATAAACACATGCGCGAGCGCGGCATCACCTGTGCCGTCGAAGATACCCGCCGAATGGACGGAGAGGAATGCTCCGACAATGCAGTAGGATGCTCGTCGGACGGCAACTGCGCCGCGTGCGACATCGTGCACGGCAAAAGGCAGGCCACAAAAAATCCGCGGCTGTGATTCACCGCGGATTCATGCCGTCGCAAGAGAGCGTTCCTATTTGCTCTTTTTGCTCGATTCTATGATTTTCATGCAATCCTCTATCGTGAGCTGTTCGGGCTCGCAGCCTTTCGGAATCTTGTAGTTCTTGCCCTTGTAGGCTATGTATGCGCCGTAGCGGCCGTTTTTGACCAACAGTTCCGGCTCCTGCTCGAAACTCTTTATCGGAGTGTTCGCCGCTGATTTCTCCGCGCGGCTCTCCTCTATGAGCCTGTGCGGCCCTTTCCAGCGTAATGGTGTACGGGTCGTCTTTTTGGACAGGACGTGAACTTGCCGTCGTACCGGACGTAAGGGCCGTATTTGCCGATGCCGATTACAGCACATCCTTGCCGTCTATTTGACCTACGACTCTCGGCAGCGAAAAACAGTTCCAGTGCTTCTTCCAGAGTTATGGAAGCCACCAACTGACCTTTTTGAGGCTTGCGAAACGGCTCTTTTTTCCCCCGTTCTCTCCCGCAATCTCGACCATCGGGCCGTACCTGCCTATGCGGGCCGAAACGGTGCGTCCGGTCGCGGGGTCGGTTCCCAGAATACGGGCCTGACTGGTGGAGGTGTGCTGGGATTCGAGTGCCGATTCTACTGACGAATGGAATCCCTTGTAGAACGAATCTATCATCTCGGTCCACTGCTTGCTGCCTTCGGCTATTTCGTCGAACTCCTTTTCCACATTTGCCGTGAAGTTGTAGTCAAGAATGCCGGAGAACTGCTTTTCCAAATAGTCGTTCACGAGCATGCCTATGCGTCAGTGGGGCGAGTCTGCCGACCTCCTTGCCGACCTTCTCGCTCGCCGTCTTTTCGACGATTTTGCCTTTTCAGCGTAAGCACCGTGTATTCGCGCTTTACTCCGTCCTTGTTCTGCTTGATGACGTATCCGCGGTTGATGATAGTGGATATTGTCGGGGCGTATGTGGACGGGCGGCCGATGCCGAGTTCTTCGAGACGCTTTACGAGCATGGCCTCGTTGTAGCGGGCCGGTGACTGCGTGAAACGCTGGGTCGCGGTGATGCTGTTTGCCGTAAGGGCGTCGCCGACCTGCATTTTCGGCATGATGCCCTGCGAGTTCTCTCCGCTCTCGTCCTCGGTGGACTCGGAGTAGAGTTTGAGGAATCCGTCGAACAGCACTACTTCGCCGGTCGCTGTGAACTGCTCGCGGCTGCCGCTTACGTCGATTGTTACGATGCTCCGGTCTATTTGTGCCGCTGCCATCTGCGAGGCCACGGTACGCTTCCAGATGAGTTCGTACAGACGTTTTTCCGAAGCGCTGCCGTCTATCTCGCGTCTGTTTATGTACGACGGACGTATGGCTTCGTGAGCCTCCTGAGCGCCTTTTGTCTTGGTTTTGAAATTGCGCGGGGCCGAGTATTTTTCTCCGAACAGTTCCGTTATCTCCTGTTTGGCGGCCTGTATGGCCTGCGAGGAGAGATTTACGGAGTCGGTACGCATGTAGGTTATAAGACCCCTGTTCGTAGAGTTTTTTTGGGCGACGGACATGGTCTGGGGACACCGACATGCCAAGTTTTCGTCCGGCCTCCTGTTGCAGTGTGGATGTCGTGAAAGGTGCGGCGGGAGACTTGACGGCCGGTTTCTTCTCGCTACCCGAAACCGTGAAAGCGGCATCGCTGCATGCGGCGAGAAACTCTTCGGCTGCCTGCTTGCTGTCGAATCTGTGCGTCGCTTCGGCCTTGAAAAGCGTCTTTTCGGGGTCGTCGGTACGGTAGAATTCGGCCGTTACGCGGTAATATTCCGTGGATTTGAAATTCATTATCTCACGCTCGCGCTCCACAATGAGCCTTACCGTCACGCTTTGTACGCGGCCGGCCGAAAGCGCCGGCTTGACCTTTTTCCACAGCAGCGGCGAGAGTTCGAAGCCCACCAACCGGTCCAGAATCCTGCGGGCCTGCTGGGCGTTCACGATGTCCATATTTACGGTCCGCGGGTTCTTTATGGCGTTGAGAATCGCGTTTTTTGTAATCTCGTGGAAAACTATGCGTCGGGTCTTGTCCACAGGCAGGTTGAGAACCTGCGTCAGATGCCATGCGATTGCTTCCCCTTCGCGGTCTTCATCGGATGCGAGCCAGACGTTTTTGGCATTGCGTGCCAAGGAGGACAGTTCGGAGACTATTTCTTGTCAGCCGCCACTTCGTAATTAGGTGCATAGCCGTTGGCGATATCCACGCCTATACCTTTTTTCACCAAATCGCGGATATGTCCGAAACTCGATTTGACGACATAGTCCTTGCCAAGGAATTTCTCGATTGTTTTGGCTTTGGATGGAGACTCTACGATTACTAAATTGTCCTGCATGAGTTTAATTTCAAAAAGTAAGACCTAAACTTTGTTTTAGGTCTTGCATGAATTATATGGTTACAAATGCTTTTACGATATGCCTACTTGTTGTTTATCAACGTATATGTCACTACGATATCTATCGGCTGATCGCTTCCGTATCCTTTCAGCGCCACATCTCCGAATCCGAAGAAGTCGTATGCCGAAGAGGAGAGGTAGAATACGTCCGACAGGCGGCTGTCGCTGTCCTCTGGCAGTGTCTCGTTCGCCATAAGATGCTGTATATAGGATGTGATGTTGAGCGGATAGTAATAGTTGCTTCTGTTGAGGTATCCGTTGTATGGCAGCACGTATGATGCGTCGGATGCTTGCGTGCTCTTCTCGTAGGCGTACATGTAGTCCGGAATGGGGGGTCATGTTGCGGATGTTCAGATAGGAGCCAAGACGTGTCGGTGCGGCGTTGAGTCCGTCCACCGTCTGGTCGGCTATGCGTATGTACATGGTCGCCTGATTAATCATTATGCTGAGCGTGTCGCCGTCGATTATGCGGAGTTTGTAGAGCTGCTGTGCCACATCGTCCAGAGCAAGACGTGTATCCAAGCCGCCCATCATCTGTACGTAGCATTCCGGCTGAACGGTGACGGTGTCGGTGAAATCGTCGGTTTGTGCTTGCAGTGTGCCGAGCGGGGTCCCCGTGTAGTCGAAATCCACGATGTTGATAGACAGATTGCCGTATTTGGTTCCGTCCAGCATGCTGTATACGGCGGAAAGAGTGTCGTGGATGAGCGTATGGTCGATAGAATCGTGGTCCCTTACGTTGAGCACCATGTATGTCTTGGAGGACGAAAGCGACCAGACGTAAGTGGCGGCATCGCGCGGCGACTCGTTTACCGGTCTGATGTACAGACCGTTGTATGTTTTATGAAAAAGCGAGTCGTTGCGATATATGGCGGTGTCGAGCCTTTACCAGCGATCTCCATGAATTCGCGTCCCTAAGGCCGTCGGTTCGAGAGCCGTCACCAGATTCTCTTTTTCCGGAATGCTTGAAAGTGAAGAGCACCTCATCCTCCTTGATGAAACGCGAAATAGGGAAGTTGGAGTAATATGTCGAATCGACGCTGAGCGTATCGCAGTACACGCGCAGCACTTCGAAAGTCTGCTCCACGTCGGTGTTCCCGTGAGTGTTGTCGATTGCGAGTGCCAGATAGAGCGTGTCCACGATTGGGTCCAGACCGAAACCGGTCTTATAAGGTATCGACGAGGGAAGGAACTGTATGACGAAACTGTTGCGGCGCTCGCCGTACACCGATGAATACTCTTTGCCGGCGTAGGCGTATTCCAGATTGGACGAGACTATCGAATCGAATCGGTACAAGTATGTCTTGACTCCGCTCAATGTGTCTATGTGCACGGTCATCTTTTGGTCGTTGGGCACTATGTTGTGTCCAATCGAGTCGTCCACCTTTGTGCATCCGTTGGCCGAAAAGACGAAAACCGCGATTGTCGAGAGTGCTATTGCGAGGTCCGAGAATTTACTTGATAATTTCATCATAGAGTTTCTGGTATGAATCCACGTATTGGTTGTCAGACCTGTCGCACGGTAGACTTAGTGTCGGCTTGCCGCTCTTTTTCCAGATATTCCAAAATGCCGGCATCCACGTTTTTACCTTCGATGACTATTGCGTCTGCATAGTCGATAACGAGTTTGGCGAGATTTTTGGTATGAAGGGTTCTCGATAATTTGCAGTTTGGGGTCGTCGATTCCTTCATTTTTCTATCTTGGTCTTGAAATCGTCGTTCAGATTCCGGACGAAACCGTCGTCGTACAGCGAGGCTACGATTTTCACATTTTTGAAACAGAGGGTCGTCAGCAAACGTATTTTTTTCAGGTATATCGGAATCACCGACGAGAACCATCCGTGGCAGTGTACGATTTGGGGCTGCCATCTCAGCCTTTTTCACCGTTTCGAGAACGCCTCTTGCAAAAATATCGCCCGCTCGTCATTGTCGGCAAACTCCGTGCCCGAAGCGCCGCACAGCGTGGCCTTGCGGTTGAAGTAGTCGTCATTGTCGATGAAATAAATCTGTACGCGGGCAGACGGAATCGAGGCCACCTTTATTATCAGCTGGTGGTCGTTGTCGTCTATTATGAGGTTCATGCCTGAAAGACGTATGACCTCGTGCAGCTGATTGCGCCTTTCGTTTATGCAGCCGTAACGGGGCATGAAAGTGCGAATCTCGTTGCCTCTCTCCTGCATTGCCTGCACCATATGCCGGCAATGGTTCGCCATGTCGGAATCCGGCAGGTAGGGAGAGATTTCCTGACATACGTACAGAATTTTGCTTTTGCTCATAATGCTGGAAAAGACGTAATTGTATCCGGTTGCAAAGGTAAGGAAAAAAACGGGTAAAGAAAAGTTTTGCGTCTATAAAATCAGCATGGCGTCGCCGTACGTGCCGAATCGGTACCCCTCCTTTATTGCCTCGTCGTATGCTTTCATAATCAAATCGTAACCTCCGAAAGCCACCACCATCATCAGTTGCGTGGAGTAGGGCAGATGGAAGTTCGAAATCATCGAGTCGGCGACCGAAAATTCATAGGGGTGGAAGATGAACTTGTTGGTCCACCCTTCGTAGGGTTTGAGCCGTCCGTTTATGGATACGGAACTTTCGATTGCACGCATCACGGTCGTTCCCACGGCGCAGACCTTGCGCCCCTTGTCCTTGCAGGCATTGACAATGGATGCGGCCTGTTCGGTTATGAATATCTGCTCGGAGTCCATTTTGTGTTTGGTCAAATCCTCCACATCGACGGTGCGGAAGTTGCCCAGACCGACATGAAGCGTTATTTCGGCCGTATTGATGCCTTTTATCTCCATGCGTTTGAGCAGGTGCTTGCTGAAATGAAGTCCTGCCGTCGGTGCGGCTACGGCGCCTTCGTTTTTCGCGAATATGGTTTGGTAGCGCTCTGCGTCCAGCGGCTCCACCTTGCTGCGCACCCATTTCGGCAGAGGGGTCTCGCCGAGTCTGGTAGAGTACTTTCTTGAATTCGTCGTGCGGTCCGTCGTAAAGGAAACGCAGCGTTCTGCCGCGCGAGGTGGTGTTGTCTATCACTTCGGCCACCAGCATGTCGTTGTCTCCGAAGTAGAGTTTGTTGCCTATGCGGATTTTACGCGCCGGATCTACGAGCACGTCCCATAGTTTTAGGTCCGCATTGAGTTCGCGCAACAGGAAAATCTCAATCTCGGCGCCTGTCTTTTCCTTGTTGCCGTACAGACGGGCGGGGAACACTTTCGTGTTGTTGAGTATGAAGACGTCCTGAGGACTGAAATATTCTATTACGTCTTTGAATATCCTGTGCGTGATTTTTGCCGGTTGCCCTGTTCACGACCATAAGACGCGATTCGTCTCTGTTTTCCGTCGGATATTGGGCCAGTAGTTCGGTTTTTGAACGGGTAGCTGTACTGAGATAACTTCATATTTACTTTTTCCGGAATAAACAAATATCTATATCACTACGCGAAAAAATCAATTTTGTTTCGTTTCGGAGAGAATTTTTATTATTTCCTCCATTTTAAGAGCGCTTTTTTCGTCGTATTCGCCGCTTCTGGTGCGCCTGAGAGAACTCAGATACGCTCCGCTGCCGAGTTTCTCGCCGATTTCTCTTGCCAGCGAGCGGATGTAGGTCCCCTTGCTGCATTCCACTCGTATCTTTATTCTGGGAGGAGCGAATTCGAGCAGCTCCATGCCGTAAATGTTAATCAATGCCTGACGCATGGCGACCTGCTCGCCTTCGCGTGCGTATTCGTATGCGCGTTTGCCGTCCATCTTCTTGGCGGAATATACGGGCGGGGTTTGCAGACGCTCGCCGCACAGCTCTTCCAATGCCCGCTTTACGTCCGTCTCTGTTATATGCTCCCACGGGTATGTCATATCGACCGGATGATCCATGTCGAAACTCGGGGTCGTGGCGCCCAGAATCATTTCGGCAACGTAATCTTTCATGTTAGCCTGCAACTGCTCTACGCGCTTTATGGCATTTTCCCACGCACACTATCAGTATGCCTGTCGCCAGTGGGTCGAGCGTGCCGGCATGGCCGACCTTGATTTTTCGGAAGCCCAGTTTTTCGATTGAGAACTTTATTTTGCGCACTACGTCCGTAGATGTCCACCCCAGAGGCTTGTCCACGCATACGACGCAACCGGCCGGAAAGTCGGTATCGGCGGAGAAATGTATCATTATACGAAATAGTATATTACCGAACCGAGTCCCACCGCAGCGCAGTAAATCGAAAACCAGATGAGTTTGCTGCGTTTGACTATCTCTATCATGAATCGGCAGGCGAGACATCCTACGATGAATGCCGAAAGGAATCCGCCGGCGAGCGGGGCGAAGCCGATGTTTGCTTCGGCAGCAAAGTTGCCCGACACGATTTCTAAAAACGCCTCTCCGAGAATCGGCAGCAGAATCATGAGAAAGGAGAATTGCGCCACGCTCTCTTTTTTATCGCCGAGCAGCAGACCAGTTGCAATGGTGCTTCCCGAGCGGCTCAGACCCGGCATTGCCGCGCACGCTTGGGCAATACCGATAACTAAGGCGTCCGTGTAGGTTATCTTATCCTTTTGTCTGGGCTTGGCATAGTATGCGAACGCGAGAAGCGCTGCCGTGAGCAGCAGCATGGCTCCGACTATCAGTACGATGTATGGCGAAGAGAGCATCGCGTCGATGTCGTCCTTGAATGCGAACCCGACGATTCCGATAGGTATCATCGAGAGTATGATTTTCAGTACGTAGGCCGTCTGTTCATTGTATCGGAACATGAACAGACCCTTGAACAGATATGCCACCTGACTGCGCAGGACCACGATTGTGCTCAGAACCGTCGCCACGTGAAGCGCCACGTCGAAGGTCAGGTTGTTGTCGATTTCGATTCCCATAATCTCTTTGGCCAGTTGCAGATGTCCGCTGCTGCTTACGGGCAGAAATTCCGTAACGCCCTGCACAATGCCAAGAAGTATCGCTTCGAGTAAGTCCATATGGAAAGTTTAGAATTTTTTGAGTATGGCGTAAATTTCGAATGCGAAACCCGCTATGACCAGTATGGGGGCCAGCGTAATGCGGCGGAAACTGAACATCGCTGTGTTGAATACGGACGGGTCGTCGCTGCCGCCTCCGGTCATGAGTATGAATCCGAGAATAATTATCCCTGCGCCGACAAGCATCAGTACGTAGTTTTTCTTGCCAAGCGCCATGCGGCTTTCGGCCTTGCCGCTGTCTTTTACCTCTTTTGCCATTTTCGTTTTTTCTCTGTTTAGTACATGTACATTTTTCCGGTCGGCATCCGAATGAATTTATCGACTGCCAAATCGGTGAATACCACCGAAATAATCACGCCTCCCGCTATCATGCCCGCTACTATGTATAGGTTGAGCGAGCCTCCCGTAAGATTTATCTCTGGTAGGCCTTCGTGCAGACCGGCCACCATTGCCAGAAACATCGCCGAAGCTATCAGTCCGGCGTAAATGCCGTGTTTTGCAGCCGATGCGAGAAATGGCCGCTTGATGAATGAGCGCGTGGCGCCGACCAGCTTCATGGTATTGATAAGGTGTCTGCGGGCGACTATGGTCATCCGCAGCGTGTTGTTCAGAAGTATGAGCGATATTGCGAACAGCGCCGCACCGAACAGCAGCGTTACAAAGTTGAACTTGCCCAGATTGGTGCCTATCTGTTCGATTATGTTCTTTTGGTAGACTACCTCGTCCACTCCCTGCAATCCCGCAACGTACTTTTCGAACTCCTCGACGGTGCGCTTGTCGGACCCTTCCGCTTTGAGGCCCACCTCGAAGCAGTCGGGCAGTGGATTGCCGGACAGGAACTCCTCGAAGTCGCTGCCGATATATTGCTTGAAGTCCTCGGCCGCCTGCTCTTTGGATATGAACTCGGTCTTTTTTACCTCTTCGCGGGATTTTATCTCCCTTTCTATCGTTTTCAGCTGCTCATCAGTGGTGTCGTCTCTGAGCATTACGTACACGGAGATGCTCTCTTTCAGCCGGTCGCTGGCCCTCAGCGCGTTCAGTATCAAAAACGATACTGCGCCGAGCAGGAACAGCACCATTGCGATGCTTACCGTAGAGATTATGTAAGAGTTTCTGACTTTGCGTTTGAGCCTTTTATCGTCTTTTTGCATTGCCTTGACTTGTTTCTTTATTGCGTCTATGTACGAAAAACGGCCGTAACCGCACCTGCTACGGCGAGCAGAATGATTATCGAGCAGGAGAGCGTGACGGCTTCTATCGTTTTTGAATCTCGGAGCCGCGAACTTCCACTCGATGACATGCTCTCCGGCCGGAATAACCAGACCCCGCAGTATGTAGTCGGCCCTGAAATATGGAACCTGCTCTCCGTCGATGTATGCGCTCCAACCCTTGTCGTAGTATATTTCCGAGAATACGGCCACTTCCTCGAATTGCGAATCTGAAACGTATCGCTGGTAGTTGGGGCGGTAGTCGGTAATCGCAATCGAGGCCAAGGTATCCGTACCTTCGAAATCAACGCCTTCGACGGCCCCGATGAAACGGCTTTCCACCACGGCTTCGCGTTTGGTGTCTATGTTCCCGAGCGCGGTTATCTCCTGTTCGGCCCCCTCGACCCTGTAAATTTTGTCCACGAACCATGCGGCACCGTTACGGTCCGGATTTTCCTGAACGGAGAGCCGCCCGTCCTTGTCGGCCGAGATGACGTATTTGGTGTTTAGCATGTCGTATATCTCCCAATCCATTTTGGAGAGGTAGCGGTCTATCAGGTCCTGATAACGGCTGAGCTTGGCTCCGTGGTAACCGCCGACCGAGCGGTGGAAGTACGACGTGGTGGCGTCGTTGAACGGACTTACGGTGGTGTTGAGTACCCTGAATCCGGGCTCCTTGTCGGCCAGAATCAGTTTGTCGGCTTCGGTAGGTCGGATAACGGACTTGTCGGGATTCTGAAAGGCATCGCGTGAAAGATAACGCAGATCGACCGGCAGCATGTCCGCGCAGACGAGTACTCCCATAACGGAGACGAATGCCCAGCGTTTGAGCTTGCCGGCGCCGAAAAAGAAACACCGCCGCTGCTGCCAGTACGACGAAAAATCAGCGAACGCAGACTTCCCTGTTCGGAGCATTGCAGCCCGCTCGGTCTGCATGGCTGCGACCACATCGTCGGGCAGCCTGTGCGTCTGTCGGTGAGGAGAACCCGAACAGTGCTCCGCCGAACAGCGCGAAGAAAAGCGCTATGCCTCCCGTCAGCCCTCCGGCCCATAGAAGCCCTTTTTTCAGACGTGCACCGTCTATCTCTCCTTTCCACAAGTCGGATAGGAGCAGGGCGGCTGCGAAAGGCATGCTCCATTCCAAAACCGCCAGTGTCATGGATACGGTTCTGAATTTGTTGTACCCGGGCAGTATTTTGAACGCCAATTCCGTGAACCACATCATGTTGCGTCCCCATGCCAGAAACAGTGCCAGAACACTGACAGCCAGAATCCACCATTTGCGGCGCCCTTGAAGCACGAACAGCCCCAGAACGCAAAGGAATACCGTAACGGCGCCGATATATGTGGGTCCGGCCGTGAATGGCTGCTCGCCCCAGTACGACGGGAGTTGAACGGCGATTTGCCGCGCTCCGTATTTGGCGAGGGACTGCGCCACGGGGCCGTCGTCCGAAAAACCGCCGTTGTGGCTTCCGCCCATGAAATCGGCAATGAACATGTTCAGACTCTCGGTCTTACCGTAACTCCATCCGGTCGCATAGTCCAAATCCAGCCCTTTGCTTTCGGTGCCGGAGGCGGCAAGTTCCGAACCGCCGCGCATCGTGTCTTTCGAATGTTCGGCCGTGTACCACAGCGATGAGAAATTGGAGCCCACTGCCAAAACCGCCGCAAGGGCGAGCAGAGCGGTGGTTTTCGCGAAACGCGGTACCGTGCGGTTTTTGACGGCCTCTACGGCTTCGTTGATGCAGAACGCCGCGATGACCAGCAGAAAATAGTATGTGATTTGGAAATGCGAACTGCCGATTTCCAGCGATGCGAACAGCGCGGCAAGAGCGCTGCCTATCCACATGTTGGAGCGATAGGCGTAGAATATGGCCCCGAGCATCAGTGGCGCGTATGCCAGTGCCCACATCTTGGTGATATGCCCTGCACCGATGATTATGAAAAAGTAGGTTGAAAGGCCGTATGCCAGCGACGGCACGATGCCTATCCATGGATTTACGCCTGCCAGCAGGAGCATGCCCCAGAAACTGAGCATGGCCAGCAGTATGAATGAAATCGGCTGTCCGATGAGGCCGAGCACCTTGTTCACGCCGTGTTTGATTATCATGGCGGGATACTGTACCGTAATCAGATATGCCGGCATGCCTCCGAACATGCTGCCGTTCCATTGCGGGTCTTCGCCGTATGCGAGCCGGTGATCCTTGATGTCTCGGCTCATGCCTTCGTACTGGATGACGTCGTGAGCCGGAAGCACCTTTGCCTTCGAGTTGCGGATAGAAGCAGATTGCCGTAACGGTGAAAAACACGATTGCCGCCACCACGTAGGCCGCTGCTCCCTTTATCGAAAATCTTTTGAGATTCATTGATGTCTGCCCGAAGTTAATGAAAACGCAAAGTAACGAAAAAAAGTTGGTAATTGAAATTTTTGCCGTACATTTGTTCTCCCAAAACGATTCAGCCGATGAGTGTGCTCGACGATATACGCAAACCCGTGCTCGAAGATATAGATGCCTACGGAACATTTCTCAAACGTAACGTGATTTCCGACAGGCCGTTCGTTTCTGATATTCTGGATTATATTTTCGAGAATCGCGGCAAGGGCATACGGCCGCTTCTTGTTATGCTTTCGGCCGGCATGCACTCCTCGTGCGGCCTGGGGCCGCGAACCCATACGGCCTGTCTGCTGGTGGACATGCTCCATACGGCTTCGCTCATACACGACGACGTGATAGACCATTCCGACATGAGGCACGGAAAACCGTCGGTAAACAGCCGCTGGGGCAATCACAACGCCGTTCTGGCCGGAGACTACATAATCGCCAAGGCCCTCGATACGGGACTGCACAGCGGTCAGTTCGACATAGTGACCTATGTAACGCACTCTCTGGGTCTGCTCTGCGAGGGTGAACTCGTGCAGGGCGACCATGTCGCGAGACTGGACATGACGCGCGACGTCTATTTCGATGTGATATATCGCAAGACGGCATCGCTTATCGCCGCCAGCGGCGGAGTTAGGGGCCTTGTCCGTAGGGGCGTCGCGCGATAAGGTGGAGGGCATGAATCTTTTTCGGCAAATATGTCGGTCTGGCTTTCCAGATAAAGCGACGACATATTGGATTACGATTTGGATGCGGACACCGGCAAGCCTTCGTGCATCGACCTTCGCGAACGGAAAATCACGCTTCCGCTCCTGCACGTGCTCGAAAACTCTTCCGAAAGCCGCCGGAATGAACTGTTGGAAAAACTCGCCGCCATCGATTCGCATCCTGAAAACGAACTCTATATCCACGATGTCGTTGTGGAAGAGGGCGGAATCGAAGCGGCGGAGGACGCGATGCACGGTTTCCTGTCGCGTGCCGCCTCCATACTCTCGCAATACCCCCAATCGCCGTATCGTGATTCGTTAGTGCTGCTCTGCGGTTACGTCGCCGACAGAGAGAAATAACGGCCGAATCTGTAAAAAAACGCATCCGGAATACTTTGAATATTCCGGATGCGTTTTTAATAGGCTGCTATCTGTTCGACAGCGTTATAGTTATTCTGCTGCGCCTTTTTACCGCATTATCGAACGTGTCTTGCATGATGCAGTAGTACTGCACTTCATTTATAAAAGGAACCAAACTCTGGCCTGCCACTGTATAGAGCAGGTAGTTGAATTGCCAGGCATTGACTTTGGTCTGTTTCGTGTCGAGGAGCGACAGGAATGTAGAGTTGCCCTCTTGGTGTACTATGACGTTGTCCTTATCGTATCCAAGACTGAGCGCGAGCCGTTTCAGATACTCTTTGTTTGCATCGGTTTTCAGAGCCACGCGCGTCGAGGGCGTGCAGAACGCATACACGCTGCCGTGAATGGCGCTCCCGGTTTTATATCCGCCGCCGCGTGCGAACAAAATATCGTCGCCGAGCGGGGCAATTACCTTGTCGTAGTCGCAATCTTTCAAAACCACAGCCTTGCAGTCTTCTACCGCCACCGGCGCTATATATGGCCGGAACATGGCAGTCACTGTGCCGTTGGGGCTAATCAAACCGCCGACACCGTCTTCATCGATGAAAACACACCTCTCGTCCGCATCGGCTGCCGCTTTGAGGAGATGCAGTTTGGAACGTTCCATAACTACCAAGTAGGCGTCTTTTTATCTCGTCCACCGGATGCAGAATTACGGAATAATCGCCGTCTTTGTATGTCGGTTCGATATACGACATCGGGGGAATCTGCATTGTATTGAAATCCATATCGTAGGAAATGTCGCACTCGATGGCGTCGGGGTCGAAAAGATTCTCTACGCAGACAAACAGGCTCCACTGCGAGGGAAGTACGCAGTCGGAATTTTTCACTTTGCCTTTGACGGCGAGTTTATGCACTCCGTTTTCGACATAAAATTCGGTCTGAAAACTCTCTATTTCGGCTGGCGCTACGCCTGTCAGCGCAATGATGCCCTTGCCGTCGAGATCCAAATCGGGCATTTCCATACCTTCTGTTTCGCATAACTCGGCGAGCTGCCAATCGAGCTGGTAGAAGTATGCCGAATCGAACGTCAGATGCGTAAAATTCTTATCAGCAAGAACCGCTTCCGAGGTGTAGGTCTCTCTTGCGGGAGGAGTATTCGGATTATCCTCATTTTTGCACATGACAGCAACGCCGCCATGCAGACCGATAAAATAAGAAACTGTTTCATGATAGTAGGTTTTTTTAATGTTGTTAGTCATTTTCTACATGTCGTTGAGTACCGCTTGCAAAAAGGCTGCACCGGCATTCAGCAATTTACCGTTATAACAACCGGTCGGCAGTTGCGTCGCCGTGTTTCTTATGTATCTCGCAACTTCATCATGGGACAAATCGGGATTGATAGACAATATCAGAGCCGCAACCGCAGCGACTTGCGGACATGCTGCCGACGTGTGGCTGAAATCGTCACGATAATATGTTCGGGCGGGATAAGGAGTGGTGCCGTCTGTGTCGAACCATTGAGTTGTTGTTAATATACTGTCTCCCGGAGCGACGATACTCGCTTCATTGCACCATTCTTTTTAATGCACCGTTCTTTTTTATTGCGGAAACTGCGATATCGGCATATGAAGCGACGCCGCTTGGACTGGAAGAATTGTTGTTGCCGGCTGCAAATATAACGACGGTTCCGAGGTCACGGCTCTCATCGTAATGCCAGCGTCCGCACTGTCTTATGTAATTGAATGCCTCGGTAAACATCATTTTCGCTTGAAAGAATGGGATATTTTCAGTGTCGGAACCGCCGTCGGAGCCGCTATAATCACCGCCACCGTCTTCGAAATACCACTCCCATGAACACGATACGACATCTGCATTAGAATTTAATGTTGCATTTACCAACGTATTTATGACGGATTCATAATTTAGTCCTAATCTTCCGTTGTGATAATGAAATGCCAATTTGCAGTTTGGAGCAATACCTGCGATTCCGACGCCGTTGTCAGTCCTTGCAGAAATTATGCCGGCGCAATTCGTTCCGTGTACATCATCTGTTCCCGGAGCATAATATACATTATATGTCAATTCTGGCAAATCCGGATGATTTTCAGCGATATTTTCAGGGTCTATTATCAATACGGTAATGTTGCTGTCTCCTTGTGTAATGTTCTTTGCTTCCAAATAGTTTATATCGAGACCTCCCGGATTGTGAAGGTACCATTGTTGGGAAAACAGCGGGTCGTTTGGTGCGGCGGCCGGTGCGGTTCCGGTGGTCATTTGAAATTCCGGATAGGAATTAGGTTGCTTCCCGCACGAACGAATGCCGAACATTATGTCCGGTTCGGAATAACGAACAAGTTCGCTTTCGTAAAATTTTGCAGACATTTGCAGAGCATCGCAATCGGAAAGAGATGTGCATGCCATTCTGTACCACAAGTCGAGGTATTCGACGCGGCCCAATATTTCAACGTTATTTTCTTGGGCCAATCGCTCCAAAGCGGGGTAATCTTCGGCATTTTTTAGTTTTACATAAAATAGATGCGATGCGAAAAAATTCGGTCCATTGACGCACTTGTATCCGTGGCCTTTATACAATATGCCGTCATTCTCCAAGTCGAATGCACGTGTGCTTCCGATTACCCATGATACATTTCCCATGTCGGTAGCCCTTGTCAGGCCTTTGTGAAACATTTGGTTGTCGGTGATTTTAGCAGTCTTGAAAACGGAGTAATCCATTTCGGACGGATTCACTAATTCGTATCTATCCGTGCCTGTAAACAGAATGTAGCTTCTTTCGGGCAAGGGCGTGACTTGTACTTTTTGTGTCTCCTGCTCCAATAATAGTACTCCTCTGTCTGTCGGAGCACATCGTTTTTGGAGGTCGGCAAATAATCTTCTGCAAAATCTTTTGTGCAGCTTGCACATATCGACAATGCGGTTAAGGATAGTAGAAAATTAACGTTTTTTTCATAAGCGTTAAAATTATGTTTACAGCAAATATAAAAATACTTTTTCGATTATCAAAATAATATTCAAGGCATTTAGTATATTTTTTTAGAAAAACGCGCCTCTGATTTTGCATTTTGTCTATCCTTGTGTGGATTCGCTATCAAGTTGCGAGGCTCTGTCGGGAAAATCCGGCTGCGACAGGAGGAATGGTTGCTTCCGTTTTAGAGTTTTTCGGTCTGTGCCACGTATGCGATTTCGGGAATCGTTCGTATGCAGCTTCGTAAAGAAGTGGCGGCCGAGCTCAAAAACGCAGCCGGAATATTCAAAGTATTCCGGCTGCGCTTCTTTTAGCGTCGTTTTTTTCAGAACGAAAATTTCTTGATTTCCATTTTCTCCGAGTTCTCGTGTGTAATCGGAACCAGAGTGGTGAAGTGTTCCGTTTGCTCGTGTGCTGCCAAAGCCTCGGGGTTCTTTCCCATGTTTCGAGAATGAGCAGCGACTCGGGACGGGTGCTGTTCTCGAAGATTTCGTAACCGGCGCAGCCGGTCTCCTTGCGCGACTTTTCGGCAAGACGCAGGATGTTGTCCAGCACCTTTGCACGTTTCTGCTCCGAGACGGTTATTTCTACGTTTATTCGTATCATGCTCTCTGTATTGTTAAAGTGTGGTCAGACGGAGATTTCTCCACAGAACCTTGATGTCGTCGCCGTCGTGCACTTGCAGGGCTATGCGGCCCTTGCCTTTGCCGATTTTGCTGTCCACGAGGTTCACCATCTGCTCGCCGTTGAGCCATGTCGTTACGGTGTCGCCGTTCACTCTGAGGCGCAGCGTGTTCCACTCGCCCTCTTTGAGAATGTTCTCCTTTTCATCGGGAATCTGGGCGAGCCAGCCGCGGCCGTAGGACTCGTAGATGCCTGCCGTGTCGTGGTTCTTGGGAGCCACTTCGCACTGCCAGCCGTTCACTTTGTTGAATCCTTCTATGAACGAGCGGAAGAACAGACCCGAGTTGCCGTTTTCGGTAGCCTGCTTGAACTCTACGGTAAGGTCGAAGTTGTCGTAGTATTCGCGTGTGGCGAGATAGCTGTACTGTTTGTTTTTTTGCCGTTTGCGGTAACCAGATTGCCTTCATTGTCCACGCTCCAAGTGCCGTCGCCGTATGGCTCCCAGCCGGTCAGGTCCTTGCCGTTGAACAGGTCGACCGTCTTGCCGGCCTTGCGGGGCAGCTCCTTGATCTTGATATTGCGGAACGATGCGGGGTCGCCGTGGTCTTGCAGGCAGATTACGCCTTTCTTGGCAAGGCCGTATTCGGGAGCCATCTCCCATTTGCCGCTCTGTTTCTTGGCGAACCAGTCATCGGTCCACGCTTCGAATTCGAGAATCTTGACGCCGTTCATCCAATGTTCCACATGGCCGTTGTCGAACACGATCTTTGGAGTTGTTCCACTCGCCCTGCGGATTGATTTTCATGACGCTGTAATCGGGCAGGTGCATTGCGTAATCGACGCCGCATTTCTGCCACTCTTCGAGTTTGGCGGGGGCATTAACCTCCTCCCAGCCCTCGTTGTCGATGAGCTGATACTCGGGACCTGTTACGTATGGAACCTTGAATGCAGGACCCTCCACCACGTGGTAGAGCATGCCGCTGTTACCGCCTTTGGAGAGTTTCCAGTCCCAGCTCAGTTCGAAGTTCTCGAACTCTTTTTCGGTTACGATGTAGCCTGTCAGGTCGCTGCCGTCGCCTGCCGCCTGAACGCAGCCGTCCACCACGTGCCACGGCATCGTCAGCGAGTCGCCGTTGAAATCTTTCCAACCGTTCAGGGTTTTGCCGTCGAACAGCAGCTCGCCACCCCTTCGGCGATTTCCCTGCTGCGAGAGCGTGTTGTGACGCTCGCAGGAGCATGTGCATGCCAGAACGGTTCCCATTGCTGCGACCGCGAGCATGCTTTTTTTACGTTGAATGTTTTCATGGTTTAATGTGTTAAAAAAAGTAATTTTTTTACAGGATACAAATATATGAAAAGGCGGATGCAGAATGAAATAATCGCGATTTATTTTTTTCATGCAGTGCCTGATTCCATATCTCCCACGATTTTTCGGCTTGCAGACGGAGCATCTTCGCGCCGTTCATCGTTTCGGCGCCGCGTTCCGCACCTCGGGCCATGAAAAGCGTCTGTGCCGGATTGTATACGAGGTCGTACATGAAGTGTTCCTTTTCTATGAGTTCGTAGGGAATCTGCGGAGCGGAGTTCGTGTCGGGATACATTCCGAGCGGCGTGGTGTTGATTATAAGACGGTGGGAGCGCATCGTCTCTTCATCGAGAGCGTCGTAGCTCAGGCTCTGCGAATCGGGCGTGCGGGATACGAGCCTGTACTCGATGCCGAGCTGCCTTAAAGCGTATCCGACGGCTTTGACGCACCGCCGCTTCCGAGCACGAGCGCTGCGGGGCGATTCTCTCCGATAAGGTCCAGCAGCGAAAGGCGGAACCCGTAGCAGTCCGTATTGTAGCCGTGCAGCTTTTGCCGCCCAGCACCCTCACGCAGTTTACGGCACCGATTGCTTCGGCTTCGGACGAAAGGGAATCGAGATACGGGATAATCTGCTGCTTGTATGGAATCGTCACGTTGAATCCGTACAGTTCGGGAGTCGAAACCACCCGCTCGATTTGCCGGATGCTCTCTATCGCGAAATTTTCATAGGAGCAATCGGGCAGATTCTCGTGCCGGAAAAAATCCGTGAAATAACTCTTCGAAAAGGAGTGCCCCAAAGGGTAGCCTACGAGCCCGTAGCGACGCATGTTACAGAAGATATTTGATTAGCACGAACGAACCTATCAGCAGAACCGTAAAGGCTATTGCCAGCAGGTTGAAATACTTGTCGATGAATGTCTTTATCGGGCTGCCGAACCGCCAGATGAGCCATCCTATGAGGAAGAATCTCAGACCGCGCGATACGACGGAGGCGATTATGAACATCGCGAAATTGATGTGGAACACACCGCCGGCGATTGTAAACAGCTTTTGTATGGTATCGGGGGTGAATCCGGCCGTGAATATAATCCAGAAGTTGTACTGCTCGAACAGGTTCCGCACGTTTTCGAATGCCTCGATTGAAAATACGTGGTTGAAAAACAGCATGGCGACCGATGTGTATTCTCCTGCCGCATTCTGCCACAGAAAGTAACCTATCATGTAGCCTGCCGCCGCACCTATAATCGAACCGAGCGTGCATATAGCCGAGTATCTGAACGATTTGCCTGCGCATCCCAAACACAGGGCTATCAGCAATACGTCGGGCGGTATCGGAAAGAAACTCGATTCCGCGAAGGCGAGGATGAAAAGAGCGAGCGCACCCCAGCGGGATTCGCTCCACCCGAGTACCCAGTCGTAACAGCGTCGTACAATATTCATTTCGGTTTCGTTATGGTCGGTAAATAAGTCGTGAGGCCCGGGGGCTGTGCGCAGCCGTGATTGGGCTTTGTGCGAAATACCGGTGCGCAGCCGGTTCCTCGCTGCAAATGTAGCAAACAATTGTTACAATACGCTTAAAAAAATATCCCCCGCATGTCGATTTATTTCGCCGCGGCCGTAAAACGGAAGCGGAAACTTTTCAGGTTTCCGCTCCCGCGTTATTCTTTTTAGAAATTCTCTTTTAGAGAGTTTCGGGAGTTTTGATACAACGTACCGAGCAAGCGCTGCCCTGCTGGTTGTAGTCTGAACCGTAACCCCAGTAGAATCCGTTCACTACGTCGCACTCCATTCTGCGGGTCTGACGGCTAACCCAGCTTGTCGGATCTATTCCGCGCGGCTGGTTTGCATGGTAGCGCAGAGAAGAACCTACGCGAACCAGACCTCCGGCATATGTACGCGAACCGGCAGCCGGCATGAACATGGTCTCGCCGCTGGGGCAGGCCTCTATACCTACTACTTCGAATGTAGCGGGTTCGGTCAAGGTCTCGCCTTTGTCGTTGGTCTTGATGGTGAGGGTCTCCTTAACTTCGCCTGCAACCATTTTGTCCTGAATGAAGAAGTTGAGTCCGCCCTTGAATGTTGCGAAATTAAGTTTGGTCGTCTTGCCGCTCGGCCATCTGTTGCCGTCCACTGTCGAAGCGGGAACTACCGAACCGCCTTTTACGCCGGTGTAAGCCTCCCACATCTCCATACAGTTCATACGGAACGGACCTACTCCTGCCCAGCCTATGGCCGAAGCGTCTCCGTGCGAGGTGACGAACTTGAAGTTCATCGCGTGCGGAACCTGCCATCCTGCCGGACACGGGTCGTAAATTGATTTCTCACCTACGGTAGAGTTGTCGTCGGTAGGATTGCCCCACAGGTGGCCCCAACCGTCGCGCAGATCGTCCGGAGCAATCTGAACGGAGTTGTCCACATTCGTAATCCATGCGTAGAAGTTGGATGCGTTTCTTACGTATGTAGACGGGTGCTCGATAGCGTACTGAACGTTTTCGAGGGTGCTCTCGTAAAGCGCCTCCTGAGTCTTGATAGAGCCCGAAGAGTTGGTTACGATACCGTCTTCGTTGTCGTAGTAGTAAATCGTTGCGTTGGTAGCGCCACCGCCGCCGAAGTTCCATTGGTCGTCCATCGTACCCCAGTTCGGGTAGTCGGCACCCGGGAACGGGTCTTTACGGCCCCACTGGTACAGAAGACCGAACGACTTGTAGACATCTTCGTAGTTCTGGTTGCCTTGAACGCCGCCGTCGCTGAATGCGCCGAGGTTGCGGGACATCCATGTTGCAGGCCAAGCCCAAGTTCCGGGAAGACCCTGATCGTTGTTGCCGTCCAGAACTTCGTACTGGTTTACTGCTTCGTTAGGATCGTAATTCGTAATCCAAAGGTGCCAGCTCCATACCACGAACGAAGATTCGTTGCCGAAGTTGTCCTTAACCACTTCCTTGGCGGCAAGTACGGTGTTCTGCTCCGTTCCGTCGGTGGTGAAGTAGATGTAGCCGTTAGCGTATTCGATGTCGGTGATAGCGGTTTTGTTTACCGATGTGTCTACGGTAGACCAAACCAGAGATGCTGCGCTCGGGTTGAGCTCTTTTGCGACAGCGACGTAGCGGTCGGTGGATTTGCCGTTACCCATTACCTTTGCGTTGAACTTGTAGGTTCCTGCCTGCTTAACGATGTAGCAGTTTGCGGTCTCGCTGGCGCTCAGGTCGGTAGCGTATTTGAGCTGGGTTACGGTAATCTCGACAGAGATGCTCTCCATACCTTCCTGTGCGGCGGTAAGGGTAACCTTGCCGGTCTGTTTTTTTCGCCGGCATTCGAGCCTACGGAAATCTTAACGGTGTTGCCGTTCTCGACTGATGCGGTAATCCAGCTTGCGTCTGCTTTTGCAGTAAGCGTACCGTTCGTATTTACGGTGAACGATATTTCGCCGCCTGCGTCGGTGAACATCTGGGTCTTGTCGCTGTTTTCAACTTCGAGGAACAGACCTGCACCGCGCTGCGTTACGCTGATAGTCTTCTCTGCGGTTCCGCATTTGATGGTGAAGGCACCCGTTCTATCGTCGGTTACGGGGTTCTCGTCGATTCCCACAACAACTTCGACGCCCTCTGCGGAGGTGATTCCGCCCTCTGCCGGATCGGCCTTAATCCAATCCTGCTCGGAGGTGATTGTCCATGCGCTGTTTGCAACGAGCGAAAGTACGATGTCGTCGGCACCTGCGTTCAGGCTGACCTTGCCGTCGGCAATCTGGTCGCTGGTTACGGTAATCGAGTACTCGTTTGCTGCCTGTTTTTACGGTGATTTCCTTTGCATATTTTTCAAAGGAAGCATCGATAGGAGTAAGGGAAACCTTGCCCTCGCGTGCCTCGAACAGCGGGCTCTGTGCCACTACGATGGTGAGGACGCTGCCGTCTTCGTTCGAAGCGGCTTCGATCCAGTCCTCTGCGCATTCGGCAGCCCATTCGATGTTGCTGGTAACGGTGACATTGATTGTCTGTCCGGCAGCAGCAGCCTCGACATTGGCCTTGTCTACGTTCAGGGTAGGACTCAGACCTACCTGAGTGATTGAAAGGGTAGCGGTGACTCCGTCTACGGTCTGCAAGGTTACTTGGCCTTCGCGAGGATTCTCCGACGGGTTGGCCTCGACCTCGACGTTCATTGCGGTAGTACCGCGAAGCGTGGCTTTTCACCCACGACACGGACGGAATGGGAGACAGTTCGCCCGCCTTCGCACTCGTTTTGATTTGAACTGTTCTGCTGCCGGCTCCGGCATCGTTGAAAGCTATCGAAGTAGGATTGATAGACAGAGTCGTTTTCTCGTCTTTCGTACCATCCTTCTTACAGCCCATCAGCGCGAACAGTGCGAAAGCCGCAACGGTGAACGTACCCTGCGACTTTGCGCCAATTCATTTTGTAAGATGTGTACATAAAAGTTAAAATTAAGTGAATTATTAAGTGAGTTTCCGGTTTTTCGACAATATTAAATTCCTGTTACTAATTACTAGTTCCTCTTTTAAGATACAAATATAAACGATTATTACGAAAAACAAACATGAACTTTAATTTTTTTGCGCAGAATATGAACCGGTGGATACTTAACGTAATCATCATACCGATTTATTATATATTATGTATCCCGTCCGATGCTTCGGTTCAAAATCAAAAACATCCGAATTCGTTGCGATATGAAAAATTAAGGGCGAAAAAAATGCTGCGATTCGTTACGCCGTTTTGAAAAAGTACTACATTCGCCCCGTTAAGAACAACCATTTCTAATTAACTGTATGGATAAAAAAATATTAAGGAACTTAGTGATGTTGTGATTCGTTTCTCGGGCGATTCGGGTGACGGAATGCAACTTACGGGAACCCTGTTTTCGGATACCTCGGCCTATCTGGGCAACGGTATCTCGACGTTCCCCGACTATCCGGCCGAAATTCGCGCACCGCAGGGCACTGTGGCCGGCGTATCGGGTTTCCAAGTGCATTTCGGAAGCTCGAAAATGATTACGCCGGGCGATTACTGCGATGTGCTGGTAGCGATGAATCCCGCGGCTCTGAAAGCCAATGCCAAGTGGCTCAAACCCGATTCGACGGTAATCATCGACGGCGACGCCATGGACGAAAAACACATCGCCAAAGCCGGTTTCAAAACGCTCGACCCTATTGCCGAACTCGGTTTGCAGGACTACAATATCGTGATTCCCGACATAACCTCCATGACCAAAGACGCTCTGGAAGGAATGGGGCTGGACAACAAGAGTGTGGTAAAGTGCAAGAACATGTTCGCTCTGGGCATTTGCTTCTACCTGTATAACAGGCCGATGGAGCACACCTTCGAGTATATAAACACCAAGTTCGCCAAGAAAAACCCTCTCGTTGCGCAGGCCAACATAAAGGTGGTGAAAGCCGGTTACAACTACGCTTCGAACACCCATCTTTTCGCCAATACGTTCGATGTCAAGCCGTCGAACTTCGAAAAGGGCACCTATCGCAGCATCAGCGGCAATCAGGCTACGGCATGGGGCTTCATCGCCGCTTCCGAAAAGAGCGGACGCCCGCTCTTCTGCGGTTCGTATCCCATTACTCCCGCGACCGTGATTCTCGAAGAGCTCGCAAAACGCAAGGACTTGGGCGTGAAGACCGTGCAGGCCGAGGATGAAATCGCAGGCATCTGCACCTCCATAGGCGCCGCATTCGCGGGCGACTTCGCCGTTACCACCACTTAGGGCCCCGGACTTTCGCTGAAAAGCGAGGCAATGGGTCTGGCGGTGATGACCGAGCTTCCGCTGGTCATCGTGGACGTTCAGCGCGGCGGACCTTCGACTGGACTTCCCACCAAGACCGAGCAGAGCGACCTTGTGCAGGCGCTTTTACGGCCGCAACGGCGAGTGCCCCGTGGTGGTTCTGGCAGCATCCTCGCCGTCGGACTGCTTCGACTTCGCATTTCAGGCCGGTAAAATCGCAATGGAGCACATGACTCCCGTCATTCTGCTTACGGACGGATTCATCGCCAACGGCAGCGAACCGTGGAAGATACCTTCGATGAAGGATTATCCGCAAATCGTACCTCCTATTATTAAAGAGGCTCCCGAGGGCGGTTACTTGCCTTACAAGAGAGACGAAAAGACCATGGCCCGCAGTTGGGCGATACCCGGAACCAAAGGTCTGGAACACCGTATCGGCGGTCTGGAAAAGGATGCGCTCAAAGGCAGCGTGTCGCACGACCCCGACAACCACCAGCTCATGGTGCGCTCGCGTGCTGAAAAAGTCGCCCGCGTGGTGGATTATATTCCCGAACAGACCGTGCTGGGCGACGCTGAGGGCGACCTACTCGTAGTGGGCTGGGGCGGTACCAAAGGCCACTTGCAATCGGCCGTGGAGGCATTGCGTGCCGAGGGCGAAAAAGTCTCGCTGTGCCATTTCAACTATATCAACCCGCTGCCGCACGGCGTGGAGAAAATATTCTCCGGATTCAAGAAAATCGTCGTTTGCGAGCTCAACTCGGGCCAGTTCGCCGATTATCTGCGTCAGAATTTCCAGCAGTTCGAATACTTGCAGTACAACAAGACGCAGGGCCTGCCGTTCACGGTTCGCGAACTCAAAGAACATTTCAATTCACTTTTATCGAAATAAGCAGCTATGGAACAATCGAAAATTACATATACGGCAGCCGATTTCAAAAGCGATCAGGAGGTGAAATGGTGCCCGGGCTGCGGTGACCATGCCATTCTGAATTCCGTACAGAAGGCGCTGGCCGAGGTGGCCGAGAAGATGCAAGCTGCCGCACGAGCAGTTCGCCGTCATTTCGGGCATTGGATGTTCGTCCCGTTTTCCGTACTATGTCAAGACTTACGGCTTCCACGGCATACACGGCCGCGCGAACGCCATCGCTACCGGTGTGAAGACGGCCAATCCGTCACTGAGCGTGTGGGTGGCAACCGGCGACGGCGACTCGCTGGCAATCGGCGGCAACCACTTCATTCATGCCGTGCGCCGCAACATAGACCTGAACGTGGTTCTGTTCAATAACGAGATTTACGGTCTGACGAAAGGCCAGTACTCGCCGACCACGAAACTCGGCAAGGTGACCAAGACGTCGCCTTTCGGCACGATAGAAAAGCCGTTCAAACCAGGAGAGCTCGTAATCGGCGCACGCGGAACGTTCTTCGCCCGTTCGATAGACGCCGAAATCAATCTGACGAAAGATTGCCTCGTGGCTGCGGCCGAGCATAAGGGTATGGCCGTTACGGAGGTGTTGCAGAATTGCGTCATATTCAACGACAAGACCCACGATGCGTATGCCGGCAAGGAGAACCGTGCCGAAAATACGATTGTGCTCAAACACGGCGAGAAGATGCTCTTCGGCGCCAACAAGGACAAGGGTCTGGCTTTTGACGGAGTGAATCTGCGCGTTGTCAAACTGGGCGAAAACGGCGTCACCATTGACGACGTCATGACCCATGATGCGCACTCCAAAAGCCCGATTGTGCACTTCCTGCTCGCAGGCATGGCATATCCCGACTATCCGGTGGCTCTGGGTGTCATTCGTGACGTACAGGACCCCAATTACGACAGCGAAGTGGCGCGTCAGGTTTCCGAGGTGCAGTCAGTCGCGAAAATCAAATGCGTGGACGACCTGCTGCACAGCGGAGCCACGTGGACGGTCGAGTAATCGTAAATACGGGGCGACGGCTTAAAGGCCGATTCGTACCCGAAAAGAACAAGCCCGCAGCGAACCTGCGGGCTTGTTTTGTGCTTATCTTCCGGTCGGATTGCCTGCGAAGTTTTAGCAGTATTGCTATGTTCAATCGGGAACGCCCGCCTGCGTTAGCTTGACGAATATTGCGCTCGACACTTGCCGGCAGGAATTGCCATGCGGAACATGTTTCGAGCAATAGCCGGTGCTGATACGCATCGGCACAGTCGGAAATTACGGTTTGGAGGCAGCCGTGTCTGGGGCTATTCAATCGTAATGACGCGCTTCCCGTCGGGCTTTACGTCTATGGTCACGCGCATGGCGTCGTCGGGCAGCAGTTCCTCGATTTTTTCCGACCACTCGACGATGCAGAGGTCCCCTCCGTAGAAGTACTCCTCATAGCCGATGTCGAAAGCCTCGGCCGGACTTTTTATGCGGTAGAAATCGAAATGGTAGATATGTCCGCCGCTGTGCGTTTCGTACTGATTCACCAGCGCGAAAGTCGGGCTCGTTACAGTGTCGTCCGAACCCAGCTGCCTGACTATTTCCGCCGTGAGAGTGGTCTTGCCGGCTCCCATGCCTCCGAAAAAGGCGATTACCCTGCGGCCCTTGATTTCTTCGATTATCTCTTCGGCCGCTCGCGGCAGAGAGTCCGTGCCGTCCATTGTTATGCGTTTCATATTCCTTTATTTCTTCGGGGTCAGTTCTATGTACGGCACAATCATCTCCTCCATGGAGATGCCGCCGTGCTGGAATGTGTGGTTGTAGTATTTTATGAATTGGTTCGAATTGTTGTAGTAGACGAAAAAGCCGCGTTCGAGGGCGAAAACATAGCTCGACGAGATGCTGCTCTTCGGCAGCTGTATCTCCTCGGGACGGGTGATTTCGAAAACCTCCTTCGGGTCGTATCCGTTCAGGCTTCGTCCGGTCTTGTAGCGCAGGTTGGACGAAGTGTCCTTGTCCCCGATGATTTTTTTATGGGGTTGTCCACCCGTATGGTTCCGTGGTCGGAGGTGATGATGACGCGGTGCCCGCGGGCGGCCAGAAGTTTGAGTATCACCAGCAGGTCGCTGTGTTCGAACCACGAGCGTGTGAGCGAACGGAACGAAGCCTCGTCCTCGGTGAGCTCGCGGATGATTTCGGTTTCGGTTCGAGCGTGCGACAGTATGTCCAGAAAGTTGTACACTATCACCGAGAAGTCCGCGTCGTATACCTTGTTAATATTGTCTATGAGCTTGCGTCCCGCCTCCGGACGTATGAGCTTGTCGAAGGAGAGCTTGTAGCTTTTGCCCAGACTCTGCATCTGGCGGCGCAGGAAATCCTCCTCGTACTGGTTCTTGCCGCCCTCCTCGTTGTCGTTCAGCCACAGTTGCGGCATCAGTCTCTGTATGGCAAGCGGCATCAGGCCCGCGAAAATAGCATTGCGGGCGTATTGCGTCGCGGTGGGCAGAATGGCGCAATAGAAATCCTCGACCGCCGTGTCGTAAATGTCGCTTATCATGCCGCTTATGGCCCTCCACTGGTCGTAGCGGAAGTTGTCTATAAGCAGCAGCGTGGTTTTGGTGCCGGCATCCGCTGCCGGAAAGATGCGGCTTCGCATGAGCGTGTGCGACATGACGGGCGTGTCGGCCTCCTTGCTGCCTATCCATTCCTCGTAGTTTCGGCGGATGAACTTGCCGAATTCGTTGTTGGCTTCATTCTTCTGGAACGAGAGAATCTCCTTTATGCTCTGGTCGGAGGAGTCGGTCAGGCTCTATTTCCCAGTTGATCAGCCTTTGCGGTATATGCCGCACCAGTCGGAGAAGGTGCGTGCGTCGGAAAGCGAAGTGGAGATGCGTCCGAACTCGGCCCGATAGTCGGCCGTGGACTTCTCCTCGACCAGCCTGCCTGCCGTGCAGATTCTTCTTGATGGATAGCAGCACCTGATTCGGATTTACGGGCTTTATTATGTAATCGGCGATTTTGGAGCCTATGGCCTTGTCCATGATGTGCTCCTCCTCGCTTTTTGGTGACCATTATCACCGGAGTGTTGGGCTTGGCGTTCTTTATGTACGGCAGCGTTTCCAGTCCGGTGATTCCGGGCATCATCTCGTCCAGAATAATCAAATCGTAATTGGAGGAGGCCACCATTTCTATGGCGTCGTAGCCGTTGTTGCAGCTCTCTACCTCATACCCTTTGCTTTTTGAGAAAAAGATGGGGTTTGAGAAGTTCGATTTCGTCATCGACCCATAATATTTTTCGCACTGTTCATCGTTGCTACTTCGGTTTGTCGGATGCAAAGTTATTAATTTCAGCGGCAATGCGGCAATAATTATTCCCGATTGCATTTCGATAAAGCAAACGTGCGGAAAATTATTATATTGTATGTCGTTGAAAATAAAACCGTTGATTGGCGTGCCGACAGCATGCGGCGGTTTGGGCCGGTTTTTGTATGTACTTGCAGCAGAAAAAGGTAGCGGGAACGGTTGCTCCGATAAAAATAAAAAAGTTTTTGCCGTTTTGGAATTTAACTAAATAAAAAGCGTATATTTGCACGATAAAACTTGACTTATATATAACTAATATTTGTGAATTATGACAAAGGCTGATATTGTAAACGAAATCGCCAAGAGCACGGGCGTCGAGAAGGTTCAGGTTCAACAGATTGTTGAGGCCTTCATGGAGAGCGTGAAAGGCTCTCTGATTGGTAACGAGAATGTATATCTCAGAGGTTTCGGTAGCTTCATCATAAAGAAACGCGCTACCAAAGTCGCACGTAATATCTCTAAAAACACTACTATCACCATTCCGGCACACAACATTCCGGCATTCAAACCGGCCAAGAGTTTCGTTGCCAAGGTGAAGTAAAAACGAACGAAACAACCCGAATAATTAATTTTTAATACAAAACGACTATGCCAAGCGGTAAAAAAAAAAAGGGCATAAAATGGCTACCCACAAGAGGAAGAAACGCCTCCGTAAGAATCGTCACAAGAAGAATAAATAGGTAGTTCTTTTTATGTTCGAGTAGAATAAGTCAAGCTAAAAGTTCGCTTAAAAAGCTCTTTTAGCTTTACTTATTTTGCGGTTTGTCGTGAAAACCTACTCGATGAATGAATAAGGAACTGATAGTAAACGTAACGCCGAGCGAAGTGACCATAGCTCTTGTGGAGGACAAGGTGCTGGTGGAGCTGAGCAAGGAAAAATGCCAGACGGGATTCGCCGTCGGCGACATATATTTGGGCCGTGTGCGGAAAAATCATGCCCGGTCTCAACGCCGCGTTCGTAAACATAGGACACGAGAAGGACGCATTCATCCATTTTTTGGATTTGGGCCCTCAGTTCGATTCGCTGCACAAGCTGACAAAGAACCTGTCCGCAAAGAAACGCAACCCCCGTTTCGAGAACCTCAAACTGGAACCCTCGATAGGCAAGACGGGCAAAATAACGGAACATATAGCGCAGGGCGATTCCATCGTGGTGCAAATCGCCAAGGAGGCCATTTCTACCAAGGGTCCGAGACTCACATCCGACATATCGCTGGCCGGACGCAACGTCGTGCTTATTCCGTTTTCGAATAAAATATCCATATCCCAGAAAATACGCCAGAACTCTGAACGCAAACGCCTGAAAAGCATAGTGGATTCGGTGCTGCCGCACAACTACGGCATCATCATCCGCACGGCTGCGTTGGAGGCTTCGGACAATGAGATAGAGCAGGACATCCTCGCACTGATAAAGAAGTGGGAGGCGGCTTTGCAGCGGCTGAAAACCGAGCAGCCCCCAACGCTGCTGAGCGAGGAGATGAACCGAGCCAACACGATGATTCGCGACCAGCTCAGCGGTTCGTTCAGCGCCATACACGTCGATGACAAGGCCACATACGAAGATATCCGAAATTACATAAAGTCTCATCGCTCCCCGACCGATGCCGTATCGTGAAGTTGTACAAGGGCAATCTGCCCATATTCGACAATTTCGACATTTCGCGTCAGATAAAGTCTCTTTTCGCCAAGTACGTGTCGCTTCGCCGCGGCGCCTATCTGATAATAGAGCATACGGAGGCCATGCACGTCATAGACGTGAACAGCGGCAACCGCACCAAAGCCGAAAACGATCAGGAGACGACAGCCATGGACGTCAATCTTGCTGCGGCGGCCGAAATAGCGCGGCAGCTCAGACTGCGCGATATGGGCGGTATCGTGATTGTGGATTTCATCGACTTGCACAAGAGCGAAAACAAGCAGCGTCTGTATGAATTCATGAACCAGCAGATGTCCGGCGACAGAGCCAAGCACACCATACTTCCGCTCTCGCGCTTCGGCCTGATGCAGATAACGCGGCAGAGAGTGCGGCCAGACGTCATTGCCGAGGCCAACGAGGCTTGCCCGTACTGCAACGGCAGCGGACACATCTCGCCCTCCATACTGCTCGAAGACACTATCGAAAAACAAAATATCGTACTACGCGCTGGACAAGGGCATAAAGAATCTGACCGTCAAGGCCAGTCCGTATGTCATCTCTTATCTGAAATCGGGAATGGTATCCAGACGTTTGAAGTGGATGCTCAAATACAGATGCCGAATCGGGCTGCAACCCAATCAGGCAATCGGCATCATCGAAACCAAGTTCCTCGATAAGAAGGGCCGAGAGCTCGTTTGACAGAGGGAATACGTATGTCTGCAATCGAACGTATAATTCATATCGTGGCCTCTTCGGAGGCTTTCGGTACTCTATTGAAAAAGAGCGGAGATGCGCAGACGGTGCTTTTGAGCCGTCTTGCAGGCTCCGCCTTTGCCGTCGTAGCGGCGGCTTATGCCGCAAAAAGGGGCGGAGTGCACATCATCGTGATGCAGGACCGCGATTCGGCCGCCTATCTTTGCAACGACCTATATGCGCTTATGGGCGAAGGCGAGGCGATGTTTTTCCCTTCGTCCTACAAGAAATCAATCGTATACGGCACGGAAGACACCTCTTCCGTGGTGCAGCGCACGGCAGTGCTGGATATGCTCGGCAAGGCCGAGCGGCGCAATGCGGTTATCTGTACCTATCCCGAGGCCGTGGCCGAAACAGTGGCGGGACGCAGCGAGCTGCAAAGCCGGACGCTGACGTTGAGTGTCGGCATGCGCGTTTCGATGGAGATTGTCGAGCAGGAACTTACGGAGCTCGGATTCGAGCGCGTGGATTTCGTCTACCAGCCGGGGCAGTATTCCGTAAGAGGCGGAATCATGGATATTTTTCTCGTATTCGGAAAACCGTCCCGTGAGGCTCGACTTTTTTTCGGCGAGGAGATAGATTCCGTGCGCACTTTCGAAATATCCTCGCAACTGTCGGTCGAAAAACGGCAGAGCCTGTACCGTGGTACCCAAACTGACGGCTGAAAGGGAGCGAAATGGTATCCTTCGCCGCTTTTGTCGGCGATGCGGCTACATACTGGGTGGACGATTACGACCATACGCTTTCGACAATCGATGCCCTGCGCCGGAAACTGATTCCCGAGCTCGAAAACCCCTCGGATGTGGACAGCAGGTTGAGCAGTTCGAAACGTTTCGAACAGGATACCGCTTCGGTCCGCATGCTGCTAAGAACCAATACCGCGAAGCGGCCGGCTGAGATGACTGTGCTGTTCGATACGGCTCCGCAGCCAAAATTCAACAAGCAGTTCGACCTGCTCGCCCGAAATATGGAGCAGAGCGCCGAGAATGGCTATCGCACGTATATACTGTCGGAGAACAAGGCGCAAATCGAAAGACTGCGCAACATTCTCTATTCGCAGAATCCGCAGGTGTCGTTCGAACCGCTCGGAATCACCCTGCATGAGGGTTTCAGCGATAACCAGACGCGCGTGAACATCTACACCGACCACCAGATTTTCGACCGCTACCACCGCTACAAGCTGCGCGGGGAAATCAATCGCGACCAGAGCATGACGGTGGCCGAACTGAACGAACTGAAAGTCGGGGATTTCGTGGTGCATATCGACCACGGAATAGGCCGTTTCGGCGGCATGGTGAAGACTATGGATAACGGCAAGGAGGCCGATGCCGTCAAGCTGGTGTACAGGGATAACGACGTGCTTCTGGTGAACGTCCACAATATCCACCGCATATCGCGCTACAAGAGCGCCGACAGCGAGCCTCCACGCATAAACAAACTCGGTTCGGCTTCGTGGCAGCGCATGAAGACCGCGACCAAAAACGCCGTCAAGGACATAGCTCGCGAGTTGATTGCACTCTATGCCAAGCGCAAGGCGGGAGGCGGGTTCGCCTTTTCGCCTGACGGCTATCTGCAAAACGAGCTGGAAGCCTCGTTCGCCTATGAGGATACGCCGGACCAGCAGAAGGCCAATGAACTCGTGAAACGGGACATGGAGTCTTCCGAACCGATGGACCGTCTGGTGTGCGGCGACGTGGGATTCGGAAAGACCGAAGTCGCCGTGCGTGCCGCGTTCAAGGCGGCGTGCGATTCCAAGCAGGTCGCCGTGCTGGTGCCCACCACCATACTTTCACTGCAACACTATCGCACGTTCTCGGAGCGTCTGAAAGGATTCCCCGTAAGGGTGGAGTATCTGAACCGCAGCAAGTCGGCCTCCGAAACGAAACAGATTCTCGCCGACGTGAAGGCGGGCAGTATAGACATACTGATAGGCACGCACAAGATATTGGGCAAGAACGTCGAGTTCAAGGACCTCGGACTGCTTATCATCGACGAGGAGCAGAAGTTCGGCGTGTCGGACAAGGAGAAGCTGCGTCAGATGAGCGTGCATGTGGATACCCTGACGCTTACGGCCACGCCCATTCCGCGAACGCTGCAATTCTCGCTCATGGGTTCGCGCGACTTGTCCATAATAAGCACCCCGCCGCCCAACCGCATGCCGATTGTCACCGAGTCGCACACTTTCGGCGAGGAGATAATAAAAGATGCCATAGATTACGAACTCTCTCGCGGAGGGCAGGTGTATTTCGTGCACAATCGCGTGGAAGACATAAAGCGAGTCGAGGGCATGATAAACCGTCTTTGTCCGGATGCCAAAACGGTAGTCGGACACGGACAGATGAAGGCCGACCAGTCTCGAAAAGACGATAATGGACTTCATTTTCGGCGAGTACGACGTTTTGATTGCCACCACCATCGTGGAGAACGGAATAGATATTCCCAATGCCAATACCATAATTATCGACGGGGCGCAGAACTTCGGCCTCAGCGAACTGCACCAGTTGCGCGGAAGGGTGGGGCGTTCGAATCGCAAGGCGTTCTGTTACCTGCTTTCGCCGCCCGACGAGCAGCTTTCGAGCGATTCGCGCCGCAGGCTGCGTGCGATAGAGGAGTTTTCGGATTTGGGTTCGGGATTCAATATCGCCATGCAGGATCTCGACATTCGCGGAGCTGGCAATCTGTTCGGTGCCGAACAGAGCGGCTTTATCGCCGATATAGGTTTCGAGACCTACCGCAAGATTCTGGACGAGGCCATAGAGGAACTTCGTGCCGACGGAGTGGCGGGCGTCGAGCGTCTTGTCACCGGAGATTCCGACGGCCGTATACGTTATGTCTCGGATTGCTACATAGAGACCGATGTCGAGGCAGGATTTCCTGACGACTATATATCGCAGAGCGCCGAGAAACTGAAACTGTACAGGGAACTGGATTCCATTACGGACGAGGGGCGGCTGGACGAGTTCGTCGCCGAGTTACAGGACCGTTTCGGACCTCTGCCGCCGCAGACCGTGGAGTTGGTCGGTGCGGTGCGTCTCAGACGCATGTGTGTCGAAATGGGTATCGAGCGGGCCAAGATTAAGAACGGCATGATGCTTCTGCATTTTGTTTCCGACAGCGGTTCGTCGTATTACAAAAGCGATTTGTTCAACGGAGTGCTGCAATTCGTGTTGCAGAACAAGGAAAAAATAGTTCTCAAACAGAACAATAATAAACTCTATTTGACAGTTAGAAATATCAAATGCATCGGCGATGCGTGCGAGTTGTTGAGCCGAATGTGCGAAAGTGCGGCGAAAATCCGATAAAACTTGAATATTCTGTGAACCTTGTTGTGGACATAGGCAACAGCCGAATAAAACTCGGTGTGGTGGACGGCGGGCGAATCGAGGATACGTTTTGCGTCGAGACGCTCGAAGAGAGCCTGCTGGACGATATTTTTTCGTGCTATCCCGTGGACAAGGCCATCGCCGTGTGCAGCAGAGGCGAATACCCTTCCGTCCGAAAGTCGATTGAGCCGCGGGTGGAAAGGTTCGTCATGTTCGACGGCAGCGTGCCGGTGCCTCTGACCAATCTCTACTCCACGCCCGATACGCTCGGTCCAGACCGTCTGGCAGCGGCCGTGGGTGCGAGGACAGTATATCCGGACAATAACATTCTGGTGGTGGATTTCGGCACTGCTATAACATTCGATGTTGTGACGGCTGCCGGCGAATATCTCGGCGGCAACATATCGCCCGGGGCCATGACGCGCTACCGTGCTCTGCACGACTATACCGCGGCACTTCCGCTTCTTACGCTACCTGAATCCGTTGTGCTGCTCGGCGACTGCACCTGTGCTGCTGTCGGCAGCGGAGTGGCGCAGGGGATACTTTACGAGGTCGAAGGCTATATCGGAGAGATGTCCGCTCGGTATGAAGACCTGAAAATAATTTTTACCGGCGGGGATGCGAATTATTTTGCGAAACGATTAAAAAGTGCGATATTTGCAACTTGTGACTTGATAATCTATGGATTGAACACAATATTGGAACACAATGCGAAAATTCACTCTTTATAGCTTCATAATCACCTTTGCCGTTCTGATTTCCCCGTTCGAACTTTCGGCCCAGAAAACGGATAGCTCCATAGGAATGTACTCTCCGTATACATTTTATGGCGTAGGTTCCCTTGACTATACGGCTGGAACGGCATCGGACGGAATGGGCGGAGCGAGCGTGGCGTTCCGGAGTTTCAAGCGTAGCAATCTTGTCAATCCCGCTGCTTTCAGTGCCGTAGGCCAGCGCAGCTTCCTGTTCGAAATGGGCCTTGCCGGACTCAACATGTACAGCAAGCAGCGTATCGACGGGCAGAACAGAACCACGAGCAACAACATGTTCAATCTCGGCAACGTTTCGGTGCTGCTGCCAATCACGAAGGGCTTGGGACTGGGTATCAATGTCCTTCCGTACAGTTCGGTGGGATATTACACCACGCGCTACGAAGACAGCGACGATGTGATAGCCGACATAGGCGCCGTGCAGTATGTGTACTCGGGCGAAGGCGGAATAACCCAGTTCAAGATAGGAGCGGGCTGGGAGCCGTTCAAGGGATTTTCCGTAGGAGCGGAGATGATTTACCTGCGCGGCAACATCGACCGCACGTACAATATGAATATAATTCCGTATACCGGCTCGGGAACGTACAACGGGGTGTCCGCCTCGCAGAACGACAAGGTCTCGCGCATACTTGGAAACTTCGGAGTGCAGTACGGATTCAATATCGGCAGCAAGAACCGTCTGACGCTCGGTGCGGCATACCGGCTCGGCGGACAGCTCAACGCCGACGTTACGGACTATATTCCGTCGGGTAACATTTACGGCGATACGGTCCGTATGGACAGCTATATTTCGGATGTCAGACTGCCGGCGGTAATTTCGGCAGGATTGTACTATCAGCGGCCTACGTTCGGCATAGGATTCGATTACCAGTATCAGAACTGGGCCGACGGCAACAGCTACGATGCGGTGAACAAGGTCGGATATGTGAACACGAGCTCTTACAGACTCGGGGCCGAGTACACTCCCGACAGAGGTTCGGTGCGCAGCTTTTTCAAGCGCGTGACCTATCGGGCCGGCGTAAGGTACGGCGATTACTATCTTTCGTTCGACGGTCACAGGCTTTCGGAACGCAGCGTGAGCATCGGTTTTCGAGATTCCGTTCATGATGAATACGGTTTCCAACGTCAATGTCGCCTTCGAGCTGGGAAAGCGCGGAAATGCCTCCACGCTTAACCGCGGGCTCGTTCTCGAACGCTTTTTCAGGGTCAATGTCGGCATCACGCTTTTCGGCGGAGATTACGACTACTGGTTTGTAAAATATAAATATGATTAGTACTTTTTGTACCTGTCGGAACACGAATATTAAAAACATTTCTAAAAGTCATAATGAAAAGGGTTATTTTAAGAACGATTGTATTGTGCGCGGCTGTGGCTGCGGCCGTGTCGGTATCGGCTCAGAGTTGGAAAGAGGATCCCAGATACGGGAACACTCCCGAGGAGCGCGAAGAGAATGTCAAGATTCTCAATTTCTTCAACGACGCGTGGGATGCCAAAAATTACGACGATGCCAATAAATATCTGGCTCATCTGCTCGAAAAGGCACCTAAGGCCACTCAGAATCTTTTACGTGCGCGGTGCCACGCTCTACAAGAACAAGATAAACAGAGCCAAGACTGAGGAGGAGAAAAAAGTGTATATAGACTCCCTCATGCTCATTTACGACATGCGTATGGAGTATTTCGGCAGCCACTCGTCCAAAGGCGCTCCCTATATCGCTCGTGCGAAGGCGATGGACTACGCGGCCGTGAATCCTCAGGACAGGGACGGTATTCGCAAATTCTATCGTGAGGCCGTCGCAATCAACGGAGCCGCTCTTCCGACCGATGTGGCAGTCAAGTATTTCAACGAGCTGGTTACGGATTACGGTTCGGACCTTATCGAGGCCGAAGTTATTCTGAACGAATACGAGAATCTCGCTCCGTTGTTCGAAGCACCCGGCGCCGAAGGCGACAAGGAGACATTCGACGCTCTGTTCGCAAGCAGCGGTGCCGCCAATTGCGACAATCTCGAAGCGCTTTTCGGTCCGGAAGCTGAATGCCGACCCCAAGAATGCCGATTTGGTTTCCAAGGCATACGCGCTGATGAGCAAGGCCGGATGTTCGAGCGATCTGTATCTCTTGGTTGCGGAAAAAAATACTACGAGCAGAATCCCTCGTCCAACGTGGCTATCAATCTGGCTTCGCAGTTCGAGGCGCGCAACGACTTCTCGAAGGCATTGCAGTATCTCAACGAGGCTTTGGCGACAGAGACCGACCCGATTGAGAAAATCGGTTCTCTATGTTCGTGTAGCCGCTTCCGAACTCGGTGCCAAGCACGCTTCCGCATCGGCTGCTGCCGCCCGTCAGGCCATTACGCTGAATCCGGACAACGGCTTCGCATATTACTTCCTCGCATTGGCATACGCCGACGGAACTTCTGCATGTCAGGGATTCGCAGCCCAGACGGTTTATTGGTTGGTTTACGACTATCTGATGGATGCCCGCCGTCTTATGAGCGATCCGGCCCAGATAGACAACATTGACTCGATGCTGTCAAGCTACCGCAAGTCGTTCCCGTCGGAAGAGGACTGCTTCCTTCAACGGCTGCACCGCCGGCAGTTCGTTCAACGTCAAGTGCGGCTGGATTTCCGGTACCACTACTGTAAAAAGCCGATAAATTGTTGAATATCTGCGGTGCATAGGGCATTGAGACATATTCGAAGTACGGTAGCACTCCTCTTGCTGGGGAGTGCTATCTTGCTTATCTCCTGCAAGAAAACAGTTGTGGTGGAGCAGCTCGACGAGCAGACGCTCATGACGATGATGAGCGACACGCTTTGCGTCGTGCAGTCGCAGAACGGCAAAATCAAGATGCGTTTCGAGACTCCTCTCATGGAGCGCTACCAGCTCGCCAAGGAGCCGTACATGGAGTTCAGGCGCGGAGTGCACGTAATAACTTACGACGATTCTACATCCAGCGTGGCTTCCACTTTGGTGGCAGACTACGCCATATTCTTCGAAAACAGAGAGCTTTGGGAGGCCAAGGGCAATGTCGTTGCGACCAATGCCGATGGGCAGACGCTCTACACCCAGCAGCTGTTCTGGAATCAGAAAACGCACAGGGTTTACTCCAACGTCGATTCGAAGATTATGCAGGGCGCCGACGTATTCGTAGGCGAGGGTTTCGAATCGGACGACAGGTTCGGCGAGTGGTCGTTCCGCAAGTTTACCGGTAAGCTGACTGTGAATACGCAGCCTACGCCGCCCAAAGATACCTCTCGGGTCGAGGTGCCGGCGCCGTCCGCATCGCGCGGCGAGGATAAGCTCACTCCCACGCAGCGTATCGAACAGGCAACCAGTTCCAAAAATTAGAGAAGCGGGATTATGTGGTCTATCGTTACGGTCATTCTGGTAATGTTGCTCCTGTCGGCATTCTTCTCCGGCATGGAGACAGCCTTCATTTCTTCCAACCGCCTGAAACTGGAACTGGATCGCAAGCACAACCGCGTGCTCGATTTCATCGCGGACATTTTCGTGCGCAATAGCGGACAGTACATAACCACCATTCTGGTGGGCAACAACATAGCACTTGTCGTATATTCGCTTTACGTGTCGCGGCTGTACCATACGCTGTCGGGCGGCGGTTCGGTGCTCGTGGAGACGCTTGCCGCTACGGTCGTGATAATATTCGTGGCCGAGTTCATTCCGGAAAGCCGTTGTGCTGAAAAATCCCAATTTCTACTTCAAGACTTTCGCCGTACCGGTTTTATTTCTTTTATATACTGCTGTATCCGATAGCCAAACTCACCACTCTGTTCTCGGAGGGCATCATGCGGCTTTTTCGGTCGCAAGCGGGCCGACGAGACGGAAAAAGACTTTCGACAGGGTGGAGCCTGGCGCATCTGGTCGAGGAGAGCAGCGACGAGCAGAATGTCGAGCACGAGATGAAGATATTCCAGAACGTTCTGGACTTTCCGGACCTGATGGTTCGGGACTGCATGATTCCACGTGTCGATATCGAGGCCGTTGATATGGACACGCCGGTGAGCGAACTTACCCGACGATTCATCGACAGCAAGTATTCGCGCATATTCGTTTTTAAGGATTCGATAGACGACATAGTGGGCTACGTCAATATCAAGAGCCTTTTCGCCGCGCCGCAGAGCATCTCCCAAGTGCTTATGAATGTGGATTACGTCGTCGAGACCATGCCCGTGCAGCAGCTGCTGACCGAATTCATCAAGAAGAACAGCTCCATTGCCGTGGTCATAGACGAGTACGGCGGTACGGCGGGCATCATATCGTTGGAGGATATTTTGGAGGAGATTTTCGGCGAAATAGAAGACGAACACGATTCGCAGGACCTTATCGAGCGAAAAGTCGCCGAGAACGAATACGTCTTTTCGTGCCGGCTCGAAGTGAGCTACCTGAACGAGAAATACTCCCTGAACATCCGCGAGAGCGACGAGTACGACACGCTGGCCGGCTACATTATTTTCAATTACGAGGGAATCCCGTCTAACGGAGAGGTGATTAAGATTGATAATCTGGAAATTAAGATACTCAAAACCACATCTTCCAAGGTGGAGTTGGCTCGCGTGAAATCTTTGTGATAATTTTTGCGCCTTCCGTCTTGAAATTATAGCGGATTTTTATTACATTTGCTGCTCTATTTGATGACGATAGAGCATTTTCTGTGTCTGCAAATAATGATTAAAAAAACCAAAATTATATGGCAACATTAAACTCATTAAGAACAAAAGGCGGAATATTTCTCTCGCTGGTTATCGGTCTTGCGCTGGTGGCTTTCATTCTCGGAGACCTGTTCTCGTCGAACGGAATTTTCTCGTCTCGTAAAATGCGCGTCGGTTCAATCGACGGAAACAAGGTAAGCTATGTGGAGTACCTGAACCTTTCGGAGAACCAGTCGCGTGTCATAGAGCGCCTGTACGGCAAGAATGCGCTTAGCGCCGAGGAGACCGATCAGGTCCGCAATATGGTATGGGAGAATCTGGTTCTCCAATATGCCTACCAGCCCGGATTCGAGGCTCTCGGCATCGTGGCCGGCGATGACGAGCAGGTGGACATGGTCAGCGGAACCTATATCTCGCCCGTTATCTCCTCCATGTTCGTCAATCCCCAGACCGGCATGTTCGACCAGTCGATTCTCAGCGGTTTCGTCTCTTCGCTCGACATCGATCCGGACGGAAGCGCCACTGCGATTTGGCTCTATCTCAAAGACCAGATGAACTCGCAGCGCGTGATGAATAAATATGTGAATCTGGTGGGCGCCGGAGTTTTCGTGAATGATTTGGAAGTGGAGAATGCACTGGCCGTTGCAAACGATTCTTTCGATGCCCGCTACGTGCAGCTGCCTTTCTACTCGGTTCCCCGACTCGATGATAAGCGTTTCGGAGGCCGAAATCAAGGCATACTACAAGGCTAACAAGAATATTTTCAAGCAGGGTGCATCGCGCGACATCGAGTACGTGGTATTCGACGTGCTTCCTTCCGAGGATGATTTCGCCGCTGCCGAGAAGTATATAACGGATATTGCCGCCGAGTTCGAGCAGAGCACCACTCCGATGCAGTATGCGACTCTCAATTCGCAGAGTGCGGTGGACAAACGTTACTATAAGGAGAACGACCTGCCGCTGGAATATGCCGCAATCGCTTTCGGAGCCAAGAAAGGCGAGACGTACGGTCCGGTTCTGAAGGCGACGTGTATAAATTGGCCCGTGTGGCCGAAATCAAGTCGATGCCCGATTCGGTAGGTGTCAAGCACGTGCTTATTCCCGCTTCCGAGAAGGCTCTTGCCGACAGTCTTTTCCAAGTTGTCAAGTCCGGTAAAAACACGATAGAGGCGGTCGCTGCGCAGTACTCGTCCGATCCTACCTGCGATTTGGGCAGAATGGCTCCCGACGTTTTTCGTTGAGCCGTTCGCAGAGGCCTGCATCGCAGCCAAACAGGGCGATGTATTTACTGTGGAGACGCAGTACGGCATACATATCGTGAATCTGACCTACAAGGCGCCGTCGGTGAACAAGGCGCAGATTGCATCCATCGTCTACAACGTCGAGCCGAGCGATGCTACGCAGCAGGCTATTTACGCACAGGCTCGCGACTTCATGAGCCTTGCCGAGGGTTCGTATGAGAAATTCCGACAATGCCGTTGCGCAGAAAGCTCTGGTGCGCCGTCAGGCAACCGTGTCGAGCATGGAGCGTAACGTAAGGGGTCTGGACGATTCGCGCGAGCTGGTCCGCTGGATTTTCAACAATAAAAAAGGCGATGTTTCGTCGATTTTGGATGTGAACGGCGACTATGTAGTGGCTTCCGTCACGGGAGTCAAGGAGAGCGGTGTAGCGCCTCTTGCGCAGGTGTCGTCCCAGATAAGGAGCAAGCTCGTCCGTCAGAAGAAAGCCGAAATGCTGGCTGCCAAAATGCAGGGTCTTTCCATTGCCGAGGCTGCCGAGTTGGAGGGTGCTTCGGACGGCAATATCGAGAAACTGACTTTCTCGGCATTCTACGTGCCTTCGCTCGGTGTGGAGCCGGCTCTTATCGGTGCGGTTTGCGGCGGAGCAGAGCAGGGTAAGGTATCGAAGCCTGTTACCGGCGTTACGGGAGTATTCCCTTGCCGAGGTTACCGGCGTTGAGAAGACCGGCGATGCGACGGCAGAGAGCGAAAGGGTTCGTCTCGAAGCGCTGGCTACCGGATACCTCGCGGAGCGTGTTTCGCAGGCATTGGATGCCCAGAGCCAAATCGTGGACAACAGAGTGAAATTCTTCTAATCGATAGAAATCGGATATATGGAAAAAGGCGGCTTTTAGCCGCCTTTTTTCGTGCCCGAACCTGTGGACAGGACCGAATGGAAAAAGCGCACGCCGCCGCATGTTGTACGATTATAAAGAGGTTTTGCACTTCGTGGAAGAAGAACCGTCTTGTACTCGATTTGACAGAACGTGTACGGCGTTATGGATTGCACGGCGGTAGCGAAAATCCTGCCTCGATGTGCCGCAAAACAAGGAGTGTGGCGGGCGGCAATGTGCAACGGTTTTGATATGGGCTTTGATTGACGTCGGCTGCGGGCGTTTTAAGGCCCATTGCTGCCGTTTTTTTTGTGCTTGCAGTAAAAATATGCGCATGGGCATGAAAAATGGCCGGCAGGGAGGGTAAAATACGCTTTATATGCAGGAAGCAGGTGCGCAGAACGTGCGTATTATCCGCGAAGATGCGATGGGGTGAAAAAGCAAGTTATTATGAAAAAGTGCAGCCGACAGAAAGGGAATGCGGCCGATAAAAAGCCGATAGAAAATGAGCGTGTGGCGGCGGGAAAATGTTGCCGACAGGGAGAAATGCGGCCGACAGAAAAAAACAGATAGAAAAAAGTTGTGACTGACAGAGAAAAAGTGCCGCCGGCGGAAAAAGGGTTGCCGTCAGGAAAAGTAGGAGAAGAAGTGTGTCCTACGGGAAGAATGTTGCTGACGGGAAAACCGATAGAAAAGGAGTGTATGGCGGCGGGAAAATGCGGCCGGCAGGGGAAAGTGTTGCTGATAGAAAAAGGAGCGCGAGCGGCAGAAGGTGAAGAAGCGCAGCATGCAGAAAAAATGCGGCCGACAATTATTGTCGGCCGCATTCGGTTAAGTAAGAGTACGGGTGGATTTTAGTTCCAGCCTTCGTTTTGTTCGTCGGTCAGATTCGGATTGACCGATACCTCGCTGTTCGGGATAGGCCAAACGAACATGAAGTCGCCGGCTTCCTTCGCCATCGTAGCCGTAGCGCTCGATGCGACGAGAATATCGGGGCTGTCCTGTACGTCGCGCTGGAAACCTTGCTTCCAACGTTTCAAATCCGCCAGTCTGCCGCCCTCGGCAATCATTTCGCGAACTCTTTCGTTCTGGATTTCGGTGAACATGTTTTCGTCGCTTGCGATGATTTCAGCCAGACCTCTCGCCTTGCGCAGGGCGTTGAGCGGTTCGATTCCGGTGCCGCCGTTCATGTACTGCGCCTCGGCGTCTATCAGATACATCTCGGCGATGCGGAAGACTTTGGGCATGGTCACGAAACGCAGGGTGTTCTCGTCGGTGCGAAGAGATTCATTGCCTATGTACTTGCGCAGAACCGTCAAATCGGCGTTATTTCCGCCTCTCATCGAGATTACCGACTCGGTGCCTATCACAATGCCCGTGCGCCAGTCTTCGTCCGCAAACAGGTCGCAAACCCACTTCTCGGGAACGTATCCTGCGGCGCAGTTCCATACACCGCTGCTTAGCTGTCCGCCGTGGTAGTCTATGAAACGCATGTCGGGGGTCATCGGTGACGATTTCGGTCTTGCCGATTGCAAACTGGAATATCGTCTCGCTGGAAAGGTCTTGCCTCCACATGCTTTCGATGTCCGCAGCCGACTGAGCCAGATTGTATTTGGAGTAGAGCGACTGCGCAGCCTGCGATGCTTCTTCGTAGCGGTGCATGTCCAAATATACCTGTGCCTTGAATGCCGTGACGCAGTCTGCGGTAAGATACTTGGCGTTGGATGCCCCGGGAGTGGTTATGAGCCGTTCGGCCTCTTCGATGTCCTTCGTGATTCTGGCATACGTATTGGCCAGAGTACCGCGGTGTGGTTTGTGACCGAGGTCGAATGTCTCGACGATGGGCACACCGAACTCGGAGGCAGCCGTTTCGGGCTCGTAGTCCTTGCAGAAGTGAAGCGCCAGCTGGCGGAACGACATTGCGCGGAGCAGATACATTTCGCCCTTCATGACCGACAGTGCGGCCTTGTCATCTTCGTTGTCGGCTTTCTCTATTACATTGTCCACGCCGCCTATGAACAGGTTCGCATTGGTAATCGCTGCATAGTGCATGTTCCAGACACGTTCGATGTCGCTGTCGTTGGTCATCAGCGACCAGCGGGCGAAAGAGCCGCCTCGGTTGCCCGAAGTGGAGAGTTCGGTGAAAAGGTCCGACTGGTAGTCGGGATGATACAGAAATTCGCCGGTGTAGAGGCTTCGTGAATGCCGAGTAGACACCTTCGCGTATCATCTTGTATTCGGCGACCTCTTTGGCGTTCTCCTTCGACAGCGTCGTCGAGGGGAAGCGGTCGAGATTACACGAGACGACAGTCGTGCAAAGTGCCGTTAAAATCGTGATTTTTATGATGTTTCTCATGTCGTTTTCCGTTTATGTTTGGTTTTGTCGTTTAGAAAGTCAGTTCGACGCCGAACGTTACCTGACGCGAGTTGGGGTAGTCGTCCATAGTAAACGGTCCGCCGTTGTCGATTTCGGGGTCAAGACCTGTGAATTTGGTTACTGTAAGCAGGTTGCGGGCGCCCACGAACACTTTGGCGCCGGAGATGAAGTGCGTCTTGGCCATCAGCGCCTGCGGGAAGGTGTAGGAGAGGCTGAATGTTTTTTTCAGACGCAGGAACGACGCATTTTTCGAGCAGGTGCGTGTCGAATTCCATACCGTAGTTGCCCGAATAGTCTAAACGCGGATATTTGGCGTGGTCCCCGGGCTGTTTCCAGTAGTCGAGCGCTCCGGTGGACTGGCCCATCGTCCAGCCGGCGAAGTACGCATTTTCGGTGAAGTAGAGCGTGTTGTTGATCAGATAGTTGCCGGCCACCCACGAGAAGTCGGCAGTCAGTCCTATGCCTTTCCACGAAACGTCGATTCCGAAACCTCCGGTGTAGGGCGGCAGCATGCTCTTGCCCGTATTGATGTACGGGGCCGAGTAGATGTCCTCAGTGAGGTTGCCTTTGGCGTCGGTCCACTGCGGCATACCGTTATCGGGATTAACGCCCCTGTATTCTTGCATGTAATATACGCCGTAGGGCTCTCCTTTTTTTCCATTCTGCTGTAACCGTCAAAAAAATCGGGTAGGATTCGATGTCGTCCCACAGGCTCGCACATCTGGTTCTTGTTGTAGTTGAACGTAGCACGCAGTCCCACGTACCAGTCCTTGTTGCTGTACAGGGTGGCATCGAGGGTCAGGTCCACGCCGGTGTTGCGCATCTTGCCGACGTTGCGCAGTATTTCGGTATAGCCGCTCGTACCTGCGTTCGGAAGGTGCTGCAAGAGGTCTCTTGTCGTGCGGTCGTAGAATTCGGCCGAAAGCGTAACCCTGTCGAAAAGGCCGATTGTCACGCCTGCGCTGAGCAGGTCCTGTTTCTCCCAGCCGAGTTCGGAGTTGCCCGCATAGTCGGTATCGAGCACCCAGCCGGCAGAGCCGCCGTATGTCGCGCTCTTTAAGAGGGCGTACTGGTCGTAGTCGCCGATTCCCGAATTGCCGGACGTTCCGTAGCTGACCTTGAAGCTCAGTTGCGAAATCTCCTTGACGTTTTTAAGGAACGACTCCTTTTTTGCGTTCCACATCACGCCGGCGGAGTAGAACAGTGCGTTTCTGTTTTTCGAGCCGAACCGCGAGGATGCGTCGTTGCGCAGCGACAGGTCGAGGAAGTACTTCTCGGCGAAGTTGTACTCTATGCGGCCGAAGAACGAGTTGTACGCATACTCTTCCTGCAAGTAGTACGGCGTGCCGGTAATTTCCGTTCCCTTGCCGATGTTCAGATAGCGCGAATCGCGTATGCCTTTCATGCCTACGCCGAATGCGTTCGTATTGCCGTATATGCTTTCGTGTCCGGCAAGCAGGGTGATGTTGTTGTTTGCCGCTACCGAGAATTTGTACTCGGCAGTGTTGGTTATCGTCCAGTCGTAGCTGCGCTGGAAACGTTCGTTGGAACTTCCGACACCGCCCGACCAGTAGTATTCGGGAGATTGGCCGGTGGTGCGTCTGTAATCGAAACCGTTGCCCGAAAGCGACGAGCGCAGGGTCAGACCTTTCACGGGAGTTGCTTCGAGGAATATGTTGCCGTTCATTTGCAGACGGTTCTTTTTGAGCGGGAAGTACTTGTGCAGCACCAGCGGGCTGGCGTACTGGTCGGCATATTCGAGAATGCCTATCGGGTCGCCGTTCTCGTCGTATGCTTTCTGGTACGAAGGCACCGTCAGCATTGCGGTTGCGGGATTGGTGAACCAGAGTGTTCCGCTTTCGCGATTAACCCCGAAAGAGTTGCTCGACGAACTGTATCCGAGTCCGAGGCTGAAACCGGCTTTGAGCCATTTGGTGGCCTGAGTCTCGATGTTGGAGCGGAACGTGTAGCGCGAGCGCTCCGAACCCGGCAGAATACCGGTCTGGTCGGAGAAGTTGCCCGAGAAGTAGTAGGATGTGTTCTTGGTTCCGCCCGATACCGACAGGTCGGTCTGAATCATCGGGGCGTTGTAGCGGTAAATCTCCTTTGCCCAGTCGGTGTGCACGCTCGGGTCTATGCCGTAGGCGTCCAGATAATATTGCGCCGCATAGTCAGTTCCGTTGATGGCGTTGAAGAGGTCGGTGTTGTACGCGATGGCCTGCTCCGTGGTCATACCCTTGATTTTCATCGGATTGGGATTCGACATGGAGTACTGGGTGCGCACCGTGACTTTGGTTTTCTCGTTTCTGTAACCTTTTTTGGAGGTGACGTATATCACGCCGTTCGCCGCACGCGAACCGTAGATTGAGGTCGCCGAGGCGTCTTTGAGAACCGTGATGTTGGCGATGTCGTTCTGATTGAGGCTCATGAGCGTCTGGGAAGATATTGCCGAGCCGTCCAGAAGGATGAGCGGTTCGTTGCCGCCCGAAATCGAGCCCATACCGTGCAGACGTATCGTCGATGCGGCGTCGAGCTCTCCGCTTCCGGAGATGATTGTAAGACCGGCGATGCGTCCTTGCAAACCGTCCATTACGTTGTCCGACGGCTTGTCGAGCAGCTCCTTGCCGTTTATCTGCGCGAACGAACCTACGGTGCTGCCGACTTTCTTGGCGCTGCCGTAGCCGGCGATTACGACTTCCTCGATGTGCTTGGTGTCAGCTTCGAGAACTACGTCGATTGTGCTTCTGCCGTCGATTGCTATGTCCTGCGAAACGAGGCCCACACTCGAAAAGCGCAGCGTGCCGTTGGCCGGCGCTTTGATGCTGTAATCACCTGTTACACTGGTTACTGCGGCGAGTTTACCCCCCCCCTCGACGACGATTACGGTCGCTCCGACAACCGGCTCCCCGTCGGGAGTTGTCACCGAACCGCTTATCGTCCGGCTTTGTTGCGCAAACAAAGAGCCTGCGAACAACAAAGTCATGATTAAAAAGTAAAGATTTCCTCATGTTGTTATAAATTAAGTGAAAAAAAGTGTTTCGGGTCGTATTTTGTCGTTTTTTTCGGGTGCGCCGCTTCGTGTCAAGACGCATCCCGACGCGGTGCATTTATTAGCCGTTTTTGTACTATAAATGATATGTTTTTGTAGCTAAATATAATATTTTTTTATGTTAATTTCTTATCTGTGCGTTACTTTACAATTACAATTTATAAACAGACTAACACATGCTATATTAGGCCTTATAGGGCAAATATAGAAAAAAAAATATCAAATACAATAACATTCCGAAAAAAATCGCAATGCCAATAGGCGGCATTGCGACTGAATCGGAAGGGTAGGGGCTTCGTAAAGCCGGAAGACGCGCTACTTGTTCTCCTGTATGTACAGCTCGAAGACGAGCGGCGTGTAGGACTGTATCTCCGTGGTTACGGTCTGCTCGTCGTCGGTACTCTGGTTGAGAGAGTTGGCGTAGTAGAGCGTGTTCATGTAATTGGCATAGTACAGGTCCGAATAGCTGCTGTTGTAGAGGCTGTTGTTGAACAGCAGGCTCAGGTAGTTGCTGTAATATTCGTTCAGGGCATCCGATGCGGCGGTTTTGCCGGTGATGCCGTAGCCGTATGCCGAAGTGAACACCATTCTGGCACGCTGTCCGTAATAGAGGCGTGGAATGGCGTAATAGAATGCCGAGATGTAGTCGTTCTCGTCGTCCTTGGGCTTGTACTTGAACGCCGAATTGGATTTGGCTTCGCCGTAAAGACGCACCTGCACCGAGTCGATATTCGTGTCGAAGATGAATCCGTCGAGGAACTTGGCCACGTAATAGATGTTTACCGTGGAATCGACCGTGATGCGTCCTCCTGTGGTGTCGGCCGTAAGCACATCGAGGTAGAGGAACGGCTTTATGGTGTCGTTCTCCTCCATGTGCCATTTCTGCACCGCAAAAGTCCTTCACGAGTTTCTCCTCGCGGCCCACCGGATTCTTGACTACCTCCACAATCTCCAAATCCTCGATGACGGGTTTGTTTCCCGAGAGTGAGTACTGTCCGCCGTAACCCTGCTCGTCGCTGGTGCCGTGCGACCCGAATGCGACTTTCGAGGGCATGTACAGGCGCACCTTGCTGCCCTGTGCGAGCTTGACCTTGCTGCCGTCAGGTCCGGCCAGCTCCCTTTTTATGGCATAGTACTGGCCTTCTATCATGTTGGAGTTCTTGCTTCCGCAGTAGAGATAGTCGGGCGAATAGTAGGTGTACGGGGTGTATGTCCCCTGCTGTCGGGCGATGTCCTTGTAGCGGGTTATGTACACGTCGTTGTCCATAGTGTAGCCGGTGTAGTTGAGCCTGACCCACACCACCGTGTCGGCCGGCACGAGCGAATCCACCGTTTCCGATTGCAGGAACTGCACGTACATGCCGTTGTCTTGCCGGAAAGCCACCGTGTCGGTTCTGTTTATGTGCTTGGCCACCCATGCGTCCAGAGACATCTGTTCGAGGGACGAGGAATTCACGTTCTCGTCCTTGGCGCACGAAACCACGGCTGCCGCCAGCATGATGGACGCCGCTGCTGAAAGGAGTAATCTCATCGGTTTTTCGTTATGTTTTGTATGTTTATCAAGTACATCAGCGCCGTATTGGCCGGAACCACGCCGGCGCTTTTGTCGCCGTAGCCGAGGTCCGTGGGTATGAATACCTGCACCGTATCGCCAATCCTGCACGAAGGTAACGCATTGTCCAGCCCTTTTATTACCGAGCCGGCGCCGATTTTTACAGTCAAAGGTTCGGTGCTCCAATATTTTGCGTTCAGATGCGACCCGAGCGCAAGGATTTCCTCCTCCACATTGGTGTAGAAAAAGGGCCTCTATGCGGCTCGAAAACGTATATGCGCGGAAGTAAAAGGTGATGCTGTCGCCTTTTGCGGCAGCTTCGCTTTCCGGCGGGCGGGTAGTGCGGTATTCGTTCTCGGTGTACTTGTAGACTCCGTTCTGAATATCGTAATACTGCATCGTCTCTCCCGTTTCGTTTTCGGGGGCCGATGCGCGGTTGTATATCTTGCGGCCGGCCAGATACCTTTCTATCGCGGTCTGCTGCGCGGTGACGTAGTCCTCCGTCTTGTTGCACGAGCAAAAAAACGCGGCCAGAAAAATCAATATGCCGTATATCCCCTTCATCTGCGCATTATGCGTAATTGCTGCGGGGTGCTTCCCCGCAGCATCAAAACGCAAATTTACTGCTTTTATTTGAAAAAACGGCTTTTCGCCCTCTTTTACTCCTCCGTTTTTTTGTTTTCGATAAAGTAACGCTGGCTTTTCAGCAGGTTGCGGGACTGCAAGACCATGGTTTTGGTTTCGTTGAGAATCGTCAGGTAAAGGACGCTGCTCTTGGTGCTCGTGCCCCCAGCCTTGATTCTGCGCAACTGGTTCTTGATGGCTTCCGCGATTATGTCGAAGAGCCTGTCGCGCATTTCGAGTACCTTGTCTATGTCTCTGAAATCATTCTCGGTGAGCATTACGTTTATCTTGTCGTATATGACCTTCACATGATCGTTCACGCTTATCAAATCCTGTGCCTGTTCTTTGGAGAATCCTTCGTGATTGTTGTCTATGTGGTCGAAGCACGGCCGAGTTATATGCACCAGTGCCTTGGTAATCTCCGACATGTAGTCCACGACCTGAACGTAATAGTGCGTCGTGTTGATGTCGCTGTCTTCGAGCTTGTAGAGCACGGGCATCATCTTGTATTTCCTGTCGCGCGATTCGTAGAAAAGGTCGTTGGACTCCTTGACCATCTCGCGCAGGGCCTTGCGGTTTTCCTTGAATACGGCCACGAGCGTGCGGTTGTATATTCTTGTGACGCGCTGCATCACTTCGCAAACCTCGTCGATGCAGCTTTGGAGTATCTGGTTCGAAGATACTGCCCCGTCGGTGCCCTGCTTTTCAGGTTCCTCCGCGGTCTTCGACGCCTTGATGTTGTTGTGTATTATCATGTACCCGCACAGCAGGGAGATGATGAGCGCCACGACGGTTCCTCCGTACATCAGCGCCAGTCCGACCAGATATGCTATGATGAATGTCCCGAATCCGGTGATGAACCAGCCGGCGATGACCGTCATCACGCCCGTTATCCTGTACACGGCGCTCTCCCGTCCCCATGCGCGGTCGGCCAGCGAAGTACCCATCGCCACCATGAATGTCACGTAAGTGGTGGAGAGCGGCAGTTTCATGGAGGTCGCCATCGCTATCAGCAGCGAGGGAGGTGGTGAGGTTCACCGTGGCGCGTATCAGGTCGAAAGAGGCTCCGCTCTCACGTTCGGATGCTGCCGCCGGCACGAAGCGGCGGTTGAGAGCTTGGTTTGGAGCTTTTCGGGGGTTATGCTCTTTATGGCGTTGTTGGCCAGAAGCGCGGCGCGTACTATCTGTCGGGAGAATATCGTCGAGCCGTATTTGACCTCTTCGTCCGAGTTCTGGTTGGCGAGTTTGAGTTCCGTTTCGGTTACGTGCATGGCCTTTTTTGAGGTCCATAGCGTTATTACCATTATTATACCGGCGCCGAGCAGTATCAGGAAATTGGCTGGGGCCTCTTCGAGCAGCCCGCTCATCATCATGTTCATGTCGCCCGACTGCGAGGCCATCTTGTATGAGTCTATCGCGGCCACCGGAACTCCGATGAAGTTTACGAGGTCGTTGCCTGCGAATGCCAGTGCCAGCGAAAACGTTCCGGCGAGAATCGTGGTTTTGAGAATATTCACGCCTATCCGTTGCAGGATGAAGAGTATTATCGTGCATGCCACGAGAATGATTATGAGCGATACGGCCAGATTGGCATTCATGAACTCTATCACGGCCGTGTCTTTGAGCGGATTTTTAAGTCCCTTGTAAAGGGCGAAGTAGATTATCGCCGTGAACGACAGACCGCACCACAGGGCTCCCCAGTGTCTGAATATCTTGTGGTAGCGGAACGTGAAGATGATTCTGGATATGTACATTACGATTGAACCGCATGTGAAGGCGAGAATCACCGACAGCAGTATGGCCGACACGATGCCCAGAGCGCGTGTGGTGTTGATGAACTGGCCTATGGAATTCATGGACAGCTGCGGGTCGTTCGCTATCTTGTATGTGGAGACGGCTATGGCGGAACCGAGCAGGCAGAAAATCAGCGACACTGTGGTGGAGGTCGGCAGTCCGAGCGAGTTGTACACGTCCAGCAGGATTATGTTCGCCAGCATGACGGCTAAATAGAGCATCATGACCTCCTTGAATGAAAACAGCGACGGGTTGAACATGCCGCTTCGGGCCACTTCCATCATTCCGCTGGAAGTTATCGCTCCGATGATTATGCCTATCGAGGCTATCAGGAGAATGATTTTTCGCGGGGCGGCCTTCGAGCCGAATGCCGAATTGAGAAAATTGACTGCGTCGTTGGTTACGCCTACGAACAGTCCCGATACGGCCAGTGCGGCCAGAATGATTAGGATTACGGTGTAGATTGTTTCCATGTTTCGGATTTAATCGTGATTCTTTTCGTTGAATTCCGGCACAAAAATATTTCTCTTGTCCGTCAATCTGCAAGGGTAGCATTATCTTTCACCGATTATTCAATTTTTGTGTAACATTTTTGAAATATCTTTTTTTAATCAAAAATTAACACACGCCCGCTCCGGTTTTTCGGGATGCTGACTGTACCGCTGATTGTCTCGTTTTTTTCAGAGCGGAGAAGAGTGCCGGCATTGTCCGAAAGAGTGCAAAGTCGAACCGGCACCGCGGTCTTTTGCAAAAAAACGGCGGCACTGAAAAATTAATGTAATACAGCCTCGATACCGCGCGCGGGGGCAGTATAAAGGCCGTGCCTCTCAAAGGTGTTTGAGGGACAGCCTGACGAGCTGCTCGACTGATGTGTCGGGAGATTCTTTGAGTATGTTTTTCAATACCTTGTCCGAAGCAGCTTTCGGGAATCCGAGCATCGTCAGCGCAGAGGGCCTCTGCGTATGCGTCTTCGTTTATAATCGTTTCGGCTTTTTGCAGGCTCCGGCCGGCAGTGCTGCGATGTCGTTCATCTTGTCTTTGAGTTCGACGATAATCTTCTCGGCGGTTTTCTGTCCGAGACCTTTTACGTTCTTCAAAAGCCGTGCGTTTTCGGCCGAAAATTATCGACAGCAGCTCTCCGGTGGAGTAGGTCGAAAGAATCATGCGGGCCGTATTTCCTCCTACGCCCGAAACGCTTATCAGTTTGCGGAACAGTTCGCGCTCCTGTGCGGAGTGGAATCCGTAGAGAATCTGCGCATCTTCGCGCACTATGAAATGCGTGTAGAGCTTCACCTGCTCCTTGCCTTCGATTTCGGAGTAGGTTTGCAGGGATATGTTGATATAGTATCCCACGCCTGCGGCCTCGACGACCGCATATGTCGGCGTGAGCGAGGCGAGCGTACCGGAGATGTATTCGTACATGCGAAAAAAAATAGTGTTGCGAGTACAAAGGTATTCATTTTTCCCATACGGTAAAAAGCGATACCGGATTGCATATATGGAAATTTTTCGTAAGTTTGCGGACAGCAAACGAAACAAATACTTTGAAAAATATGAAAAAAATTCTTGCAGCCGTCGCCGCACTGGCCGTTTTGGCCGGATGCAAAAATACGGCGGGTACTCCCGCAGCCGATAGCTCGGCAGCGGCCTCCAACGGAATCAATTCCGTTTCGGATATCGCTTACGTGGATATAGATTCGCTTATAGCGCATTACGACATGTACACGGACCTCAGCGCGGAGTTCGAAACCAAGGCGAAAAAAATCGAAGGGGAGCTTACCTCCAAGAAACGCCGTCTCGAAAAAGAGGTCAGAGACTATCAGGAAAAAGCCTCGAACGGCCTTATGACCCGTTCGCAGATGGCTCAGACCGAGGAGCAGCCTGCAAAGCCAAGATGCAGAGTTACGAGCAGAGCAGCCAGAAAACACTGGCCGAACTGGACGAGGGAGCAGCAGGTTATGACCAATCAGGTTATTTATTCTATTATGAATTATATAAAGGAGTACAACTCCAACCTGCGCTACAAGATGATTCTTTCCACCACCGGCTCGGGTCCGGTGCTCGATGCCGACCCTGCGCTCAACATAACGAGCGAGATTCTGGACGGACTCAACCAGCGTTACGTCGCCGAAAAGAACGGGAACGCGAAGAAATAGGCTTTGTGCCATACGGCATTTGCGGACGGGAATCAATGAATTTTTCCCGTCCGCAATTTTTTTATAAAGGAAGTGCGTTTTTTTGTTTTGCGAAAAAGTCATTATATTTGCACTCCGCTTCGCATGTCAGGTGCGGTAGCGGAGAATAACAATAATTTTATACAAATTACACAATGCCAGTAAAAATCAGATTAGCAAGACACGGTAAGAAGGGCGCTGCGTTCTATCATATCGTTGTCGCAGACGGCAGGGCGCCACGTGATGGTAAATTTATCGAGAAGATTGGTACCTACAATCCGAACACGAATCCTGCTACAATTGATTTGAGACTTCGAGAAAGCTTTGAATTGGTTGCAAAAGGGCGCACAACCCACCGATACTTGTAGGGCGATTCTCTCCTACAAGGGGGTTTTATATAAAAAGCACCTTTTTGGGCGGTGTAAGCAAGGGCGCATTCTCGGAATCCGATGCCGAGGCCAAGTTCAACAAGTGGATGGAGGAAAAGGCCGCTAAAATAGCAGCCAAGACCGCCAAGATTACGGGCGATGCCAAGAGCGCTGAAAAAGCCCGTCTTGCCGCCGAGGCCCAGATTAAGGAGGAGCGTGCGAAAGCCATCGCGGCCAAGAAGGCCGAAGCCGAGGCAGCAGCTGCCGCAGCCGCAGCAGAGGCGGAAGCCGCTGAAACGGAGGCAGAGACCGCATCGGAGCAGAGCACGGCCGAATAACACCTTGTACGGCCATGGGCGCGTTGTCGTTGGCGGGAAGAGTTGCCAAACTCTTCGGAATAAAGGGCGAGCTTATAGTCGAACTTTATGACGGTTTCCCCGACGACTTCGAAATGGAGGAACCGGTATTCGTGAACATAGATTCGCTGCCGGTTCCTCTTTTTTTCGAAAAATTCTCCCGTCGCGGAAATTCCGGAGCACTCGTCGTTTTCGCCGATATGGATACGCGAGCGCGTGCGGCCGAACTGGTCGGACGCGAATTTTATATCGAGGTGCCTGAACGCGAGCGTGAAGACGGGGAGTTTTATATGGAAGATTTGATAGGTTTCGAAGCGCGTTTCGCCGACGGGTCGGCAGGGCGCATTACCGATTTTCTGGACAACGGAGCCAATCCGCTGCTGGAAGTCGAGGTGGCGGGTCGCAAGGCGCTGATTCCCGCCGTCGATGAATTCGTGACCGAGATAGATACGGCCGCTTCGCGGGTGTGTTTCGAGCTGCCGGACGGTCTGCTCGATTTGAATGGATAAGAGGAAAAACGAATGAAAAGAGTTGTCGTAGGATTGTCCGGAGGAGTAGATTCCTCCGTTGCGGCGTATTTGCTGAAAGAGCAGGGATACGACGTGGTTGGACTTTTCATGCGGAACTGGCACGATACCGTCGGTACCCTTTCGGGCGACTGCCCGTGGTACGACGATCAGGTGTTCGCCGAGCTTGTCGCCAAGAGGCTCGACATACCTTTTCATTATGTCGATTTGAGCGAACAGTATCGCACGAGGGTGGTGGACTACATGTTCGCGGAGTATGAACGCGGCCGGACGCCGAATCCCGACGTACTTTGCAACAGGGAGATAAAGTTCGACGTTTTTTTGCAGGAGGCGCTAAAACTCGGAGCCGATTACGTGGCGACGGGGCATTACTGCCGAAAAGAAGAGACTGTGGTAGACGGAAAGACCGTTTACAGGCTTCTTGCGGGCAGTGACTCAAATAAGGACCAGAGCTATTTCTTGTGTCAGCTTTCGCAGCAGCAGCTCCGCTATGCCATGTTTCCGATAGGTGAAATGGTCAAACCCGAGGTAAGGCGCATAGCTGCCGAGCAGCATCTGGCAACGGCCAAGCGCAAGGATTCGCAGGGTATATGTTTTGTCGGCAAGGTGGATTTGCCCACTTTCCTGCAACAGAAGCTCACCGCCAGAAAGGGCGACATAATCGAGATTCCGGCATCGTGGAGCGGATACGATTCGCCGCGAGAGGATTTGGAATCCCTTTCGCAGCCGTATGTTTATGAGCCTCACGACGGTGTGAAGGTCGGAGAGCATCAGGGTGCGCAATTTTATACCATAGGCCAGCGCAAGGGTCTTAATGTAGGCGGAAAGCCCGAACCGCTTTTCGTCATAGCTACCGATGTGCTGCGCAACGTGGTGTACGTCGGTCAGGGGCACTCCCACCCAGGGCTGAATCGTAAGGCCCTGCATATAAATCCCGACGAGATGCACTGGATAAGGCCCGACATGAAATTCGAGGAGGGCAGCCGGAGGTACTCGCTCAGGATACGTTACCGCCAGCCGTTGCAGCCCGGCGAGCTGATTTGTACGCCGCAGGGCGGGTACATGCTTTTCGACCAGCCGCAGCGCGGCATCACGGCGGGGCAGTTCGCTGCATGGTATGACGGGGACGAACTCGTCGGCTCCGGTGTTATAAGCCGATAGAATAATAATAGTAACGGTTATGAAATTCAGGATTTTTATCGTTTTGTCGCTGCTTTTCAGCGCGGCCACTGCCGTCGCACAGAACAGGAATATGACGGCCGTAGCTTTTTACAATGTCGAGAATCTTTTACGATACGCTCCCGAGCAGGTTCTATGACGACACTCCTTTCACTCCGCAGGGGCGCAAAGTGTGGAATACGGAACGCTATGCGCGGAAAATCGTCAATATAGGCAGAGTCATAGACGAAATGTCCGCCGATGTGCTCGGCCTTGCCGAAGTCGAGAACGAAGCGGTCGTGAGGGATTTGGTCAATTCGCTTTCCACGGATTACAACTATATCCACGCCTCCACTTCCGACAGTCGCGGCATGGATTTGGCAGTACTGTACAAGGGCGACAGGTTTTTCCCGGACAGCGTATCGTTGGTGAATTCCAAAGTAGGCCGTGAGTTCCTGTACGTCAGAGGACAGTATTGCGGAGCGGACGTGCAGTTCGTGTTCTGCCACCTTCCGTCCCGATTGAATAAGCCGGACTATTGCGAGAAGGCGTTTTACGAACTGCACAGATTGATTTACGATCTGCTCGACGAAAAGCCGGATGCGAACGTTATAGTGCTCGGGGATTTCAACGCTTCGCCCGTGGAGAAACTCATGAGGCTTTATATGGGACGCAGCGGTGCAAAGGACGCTTTTATGACCTGCGTGCTGAACGATGTTTACCGCAGCGGTTTCGGCTCGTATTTTGCAGACGGTACATGGCTGCTGTTCGACAATATATTCGTCAATCCGGACTTTTTCCGCAACAGCGGCTTTAAGTTGGCGGATGCCGGCGTGTATGCTCAGCCCTACATGCTGCATCTTGCCTCCGACGGAAAGACGCTCGTGGGCGGAGGCGGAGAAATGTCCCGCTGCGCACTTTCGAGGGTAACAAATATCTGGGAGGGTACAGCGACCATCTTCCGGTGTTCATGGTGCTGGAAAAACAGGACCGGTGACGAGAAATAATGTCGTATATATTTGGAATTTATGTAGGTAATCGTTAAATTTGCACCCCTTGGAATTTATGTGGAATAAAAAGATAGAAGTTACAAGTATGGCAAACGTTAAAAGAGTCTATACTTTCGGAAACAAGGAAGCCGAAGGTAATGGAAAGATGAGAGAGCCTGCTGGGTGGCAAGGGTGCCAATCTGGCCGAAATGAATTTGATAGGTATTCCCGTTCCTCCGGGATTTACGATAACCACGGATGTTTGTACCGAATATTACAAACACGGCAAGGAAAAGGTCATCGAGATGCTGCGTCCCGAAGTGGAGAAAGCCATGAAGGGTGTCGAGCGGCTTACAGGCATGAAGTTCGGCGACGAGGTGTCTCCGCTTCTGGTTTCGGTGCGTTCCGGAGCGAGGGCTTCTGATGCCGGGCATGATGGACACGATTCTCAATCTGGGCCTTAACGACCAAGCCGTGGAGGCCGTTGCCAAACGTACCGGAAACCCGCGTTTCGCATGGGATTCGTACCGCCGTTTCGTACAGATGTACGGCGACGTGGTGCTGGGTATGAAGCCTGCCAGCAAGGAGGATCACGATCCGTTCGAGGAGATTATCGACGAATTGAAGACGGCCAGAGGCGTGAAAAACGATACTGAACTGACGACCGAGGACTTGAAGGAACTCGTCGCCAAATTCAAGGCCGCCGTAAAGAAGCAGACGGGCGAAGATTTCCCGACCTGTCCGTGGGAGCAGCTCTGGGGTGCCGTATGTGCGGTGTTCGGTTCGTGGATGAACGAGCGTGCTATTCTTTACCGCAAACTCAACAACATACCTGCCGAGTGGGGTACTGCCGTAACGGTTCAGGCCATGGTATTCGGAAATATGGGCGAAAATTCGGCTACGGGTGTCGCCTTCTCGCGCGATGCTGCGACCGGAGAGAACATATTCAATGGCGAGTATTTGGTCAATGCGCAGGGCGAGGACGTGGTTGCAGGCATACGCACTCCGCAGCAGATTACGCTCGAAGGGTCGCGCCGCTGGGCCAAGGCTCAGAATATAGACGAGGCCGAGCGAGCAGCGAAATACCCGTCGCTCGAAGAGGTGATGCCTTCGATTTACAAGGAGCTCGACGAAATACAGGAGCATTTGGAGAAGTATTTCACCGACATGCAGGACATAGAGTTTACCATTCAGGACGGTAAACTGTGGATGTTGCAGTGCCGCAACGGAAAACGTACCGGCGCGGCGATGGTTAAAATAGCGATGGACATGCTCGCCGAGGGTCTTATAGACGAAAAGACGGCTGTACTGCGCTGCGAACCGGCGAAGCTCGATGAACTGCTTCACCCCGTATTCGACAAGACGGCTGTCAAGAATGCCAAAGTCATAGCGAAGGGACTGCCCGCATCTCCGGGCGCCGCTACCGGACCGGTTGTATTCTTTGCCGACGATGCCGAAAAGCATCTTGCCGCAACCGGCGAAAAGGCGATTCTGGTGCGTATAGAAACTTCGCCCGAAGATCTTAAAGGCATGCTCGATGCAGCCGGTATTCTTACCCAAAGAGGTGGTATGACCTCGCATGCGGCCGTTGTCGCCCGCGGTATGGGCAAGTGCTGCGTGTCTGGTGCCGGAGAGCTGGAAATCGACTACAAGGCCCGTACAATCAATGTCGGCGGATATACCGTCAAGGAGGGCGATTGGATTTCCCTGAACGGTTCCACCGGCGAGGTGTATCTCGGTCAGGTAGCCACTCAGGCTGCTGATTTGAGCGGCGATTTCGGCAAACTCATGGAGCTTGCATCCAAATATTCGGTTTTGAAAGTCCGTGCAAACGCCGACACTCCGAAAGATGCCGCACAGGCGTTCGCATTCGGAGCAGAGGGTATCGGTCTCTGCCGCACGGAGCACATGTTCTTCGAGGGCGACCGCATCAAGGCTGTCAGAGAGATGATTCTCGCCGACGACGAGGCCGGACGCCGCGTGGCTCTCGCCAAGTTGCTGCCGATGCAGAGAGGCGATTTCGAGGGTTTGTTCAAGGCCATGAACGGCTATCCTGTTACCGTTCGCCTGCTCGACCCACCTTTGCATGAGTTCGTGCCTCACTGCGAGAAAGAGCAGCGCGAGTTGGCTCAGGAGATGAACGTTTCTTACGAGAAGATTGCCGCCAAGGTGGAATCTCTGCACGAGGTCAATCCTATGCTCGGACACCGCGGTTGCCGTCTGGGCAATACCTATCCGGAGATTACCGAGATGCAGGCCCGCGCCATTATCGAGGCAGCCATGAATGTCAAGAAAACCGGTGTGCCGGTTCATGTCGAGATAATGGTTCCTCTTGTAGGCAATCACAAGGAGTTGCGCTATCAGAAGAATATTATCGACAAGGTTGCCGAGGAGGTGTTCGCAGAGCGTAACGACAGAATCGACTACATGATAGGTACCATGATTGAGGTGCCGCGTGCTGCCGTAACCGCCAACCAGATTGCGGAAGTGGCGCAGTTTTTCAGTTTCGGTACCAATGACCTTACGCAGATGACTCTCGGCTTTTCGCGCGACGATATTGCCAAGTTCCCTGCCTACGTACCTCGAAAAGGGTATCCTGAAAAACGACCCGTTCCAGATTCTGGACCGCAACGGTGTCGGTCAGTTGATTCGCGAAGCCGTGTTCAAGGGTCGCGGTACGCGCGAAAAACCTCAAATGCGGTATATGCGGCGAACATGGCGGCGAACCGAGTTCGGTAGAGTTCTGCCACTATGCTGGTCTTAACTACGTGTCCTGTTCTCCGTTCCGCGTGCCTATCGCACGTCTGGCGGCCGCACATGCGGCTCTCAACGAGAAATAGAGAGACGGTTTCTCAAAGTTCGGGCGGTAGGCTTTGCAAGTAAAGGCTTACCGCCTTTTTTATATGCAGATGTTTTCGACATACGGTTTACAGACCGTATTAAATTGATTCGAATTGTTTCAGCCTGTGCGAACCATGTTTCACACGATGCGCAGACTGAAAAAAATGTGTTATATTATGAGTATATGTATAGAAGCAATCATTAAAAACATGATTTGTACGATTTGAAAGATATAAATAAAGTAAGAGAGTTGGCACAACGTTTCTGCGATGAATACGAGCATCATTTCCATACGAAACTGTATTTTGAAGAATACATTGAAATGGGAGAAGAGCCGAGGATATATATAGAGATAGATATCCCGATTGGTATTGCCTTTTTGTGTGCTGGTTATTGGGATATTTATATTTCGGAGAGTTATGCCAATATGATACGTACCGATTATGATTTTTTTATCTTGACATACGGAATTGGGTTTTCGATTTGACGTTGGTGCTTGGCGCGACCGAAGCATGGTATTGTAACGAGGGTGATTTTTCTACATCGGATTGCGGTAATTTTGAAAAGCTGATGGGGGCCATGTGTAAATTGTCTGGCGGGCCGTTGGAATACAGTAAACAAATCGTTATCGACAATGAACAGAAATGGTTCTATTTAGAGCCTCGGCTGTTCTTTCACGATTCGTTTGCCGAGTGTTCGGAACGGTTCAGGCAGTTGTCCGAACGGGTTTCTAAATGCGGTGTCAGGTTGCTCGGATTGAGCAGATACGGGGCGAAATTTTTATTGGTCGAACACGGCGCCGGCGTCAATCTGATTGATATGGAGACGATGAAACTGTTTTTTGAAGAACCAGCTGACGAAATCGTACTGTTCGGATTAAGCGATTCGTTCGGCGTATGCAGGAACGGACTGTGGGCTTTATTTGACGGAGAAAAACAATCGACGCCTTACAAGTATAAATCGTGGAAAAAGGCATCGAGAGGCGAATCGGATTGATACGAAGATAATAGGGCGTGTCTAAACACGCCCTATTATCCATAAGATCTTAAAATCCATGATGTTGTAAGGCCGAATGTATTGAAAAATCCGATTTTATGATATTGTATGTCATTGCGTTATTGAATTGAGACTAGTAACTATTATTGAGGGGATTATGCCCTGAATGCCGTAAAAAGCGGTATAATTGAACTTTGCAATCCGGTCGTATAAATATATTTGCAATCGAAATCGGAAAGCAATGAATAATACACACACAACGCACCATTATCATGATGGTGCGTTATGTACGATTGTTGAATATGAAGAGATTCGACACAAACCTTTCGGGTTATCGTTTGCGCTTTTTCGATTTCTTGGACTCCTGACGCCATGACTTGTCCCAGCTGCCGCTTTCGAAAAACGACCAGTCGAATCCGTTGTTGTCCGATTTCGGTGCTGGCCGAGTAGCTGCCTGCTCCTTTTTTTAATGGCTGCTTTTGTTTTTCAGTTTGAGTTTCGGACGCTTCGCCTCTGCGTTTTCGGTATTCTGTGCGTCTTCTTTTGGCAATGCGGGCTACCGGACGGGAGCCTTTGTGTCGGGAGTTGAGTTTGCCGACTATGAACTCCGCATCGTTGAACGGGACCGATACCAACGAAAAGTCATCCATCACCTTTACGTCGTCTATGTGTTTGTCTCGCAGACCGCACTTGCGTTTGAGCATGTCCACTATTTTACGGGCAGTGAATCCGTCTGCCCTGCCTTTGGCGATAAAGAGCCGTGTCGTGCCTTTGCGGTCCACGGAGAATGAACGTATCTCGGGATAGTTGCTTTCGTCCAGCTCGGTTCGGAACGCCAGACGCAGCAGTGCGCTCAAAGCCTGATGCGGAGTGTATTGCGTCAGGAGCCTGCTCTGCCATTTCGGAGTATGTCTCCGGAATCGGGCCCTCGGCTATTTCGCTCAGCTCATCCTTGATTCTTCTGCATTTGGTCGCCACGATGTCCTGCGGCGAGGGGAGTGTCTGCTGTTTTATCTCGGCGTTAATATCGCGTTTCAGATTCGAGAAACGGCGCATTTCGGCCGCCGTGATAAACGTTACGGCCGTACCCTGATTGCCGGCTCGTCCGGTTCTACCTATGCGGTGGACGTAACTCTCGGAGTCCTGCGGCAGAGAGTAGTTTATCACGTGCGTAAGGTTGCTGATGTCTATACCACGCGCCGCCACGTCGGTGGCAACGAGGATGTTGGTGGTCTTGTTCTTGAAGTTTTTCAGAATCTTTTCGCGCTGGGCTTGCGAGATGTCGCCGTGCAGGCCGTCGGCCGCGTATCCGCGTTCGAGCAGATGTCCGGTAATTTCGTCCACTCCGGTTTTTGGTGCGGCAGAATACTATTCCGTAAAAACTCCGGTGCGATGTCTATTATGCGAGTCAGGGCGTCGAACTTGTCGCTTTCGCGCACCTGAAAATAAATCTGGTCCGTAAGCGCGGTGGTGAGCTGCTGCGACTCGATTCTGAGAATCTCGGTGTCGTGCATGTAGTTTTTCGACAGTGCGATTATGCGCTCGGGCATCGTTGCCGAAAACATCATCACGCGGCGGTTTTCCGAAGTGTGGCTCATAATCTGCTCCACGTCTTCGATGAACCCCATGTTGAGCATCTCGTCCGCCTCGTCGAGAATAAGGAAACGCACATGGTCCAAGGTGAGCGTCCCGCGTCTTATGTGGTCGAGTACGCGCCCGGGGGTGCCTACTACAATGTCCACCCCTTTGGAGAGCCTGCGAAGCTGTTCGCCTATCGATGCACCGCCGTAAATTGCCGTGATGCGCAGCTTGCTCTCCGAGTTGAACGACAGCAGCTCTTCCGTTGCCTGTATGGCCAGTTCGCGTGTCGGAACGAGAACTATGGCTTTTATGCCGTCTTTCGAGGGGGACAGCAGTTGCAGAATGGGCAGCCCGAAAGCGGCGGTCTTGCTCTGTGCCGGTCTGGGATTGCGCTATGATGTCGTTAGTCTGGCCGAGCAGTTTCGGAATGGTGAGTTTCTGAATGGGGGTAGGGCATTCGAACCCTTTTGCCCTGACGGCTTCGAGCATGCGCTCGTCAAGCCCCAAGGCGCGAAAATCATCGGATAATGTCATGTGAAAGTATTTACGGCTGCAAAGGTACGAATAAGTCGAGCGCAAAAGCAAATTTCATTTGTGTTTTGCCGAGACGAAGTACCTTGGGCGAAGCCAACGGTTACGAATAAGTCGAGCGCAAAAGCAAATCCCATTTGCATTTTGCCTCAGACGAAGTACCTTTTACTCCTTGCCCTTTTTCCACAGTTGAATGCTGTTGATAATGTTCTGCCAGAGAACGTATGCCGCGGGCGCTATCGAGCATAGCGGGTCGAGGTAGTTTTGCGCCATCCAGATTGCAAGTATCGTATTTTTCTGCCCCAAGGACTGGCCTCCGGCTACGGTTTGGCCCCAATGGCGTCCTATTTTGCGTCCTACGGCGAATTGCAGGCAGCATATTACCAGTGCCGTCACGGCAAGCAGCAGTTCGAGGGTGACGGAGCCGTCCTGTTGCGAGATGATGAAATTGACGGTTTTGCCGGTAACTATGCCGAGAGCCACGAGCCACAGGTAGAACGAACCGATGCTCAGGCGCTTGACTGTGTCGGCCACCTTCGGGGCGTATAATCTGAGCAGCAGTGCGCTTATGAAAGGCAGGGCGAGCAGCGGCATTACCTTCCTGAGGATTGTCAGCAGCAATTCCCAGAACGACACCTCTGCGCTGGCTCCGATTGCCGAAAAGAAGACCGGCGCAGCGACTGCCACCGAACAGTTCACTATCATCGAGTAGCTTATCATTATTTCGATGTCTGCACCCAGCATTCCGGCTACGACCACTGCCGATGTGGCCGTCGGCGCAAGTACGCATATCATCGCCCCCTGTGCGAGCGTTTGGTCGTACAGCCCCGCGAGAAAGTATATCCCGACACTGACTATCGCTTGGAACGCGAGCAGAGCGCCGTGCAGTCCCGTAAGCCTGATTTTTTTCGGGTCGGCACCGCAGAACGGCAGAAACAGCATGATGAATATCAAGTAGGGTGTCAGCACGTTCAGCTGTGTGAAAAAGTCATGAAACACCCCTCCTGCCAGCATTGCCGCCGGCATCAGAACACTGCGTTTCCTTTGCGACATTACGAGAGCAGCTGCTTGACTTTTGCCGAAATATCCTTTCCGTCGGCCTTTCCGGCCAGCCTGTTTGGAGGCAACGCCCATTACCTTGCCCATGTCCTTCATAGAACTTGCGCCCACGGTCTCTATTATCGATTTTACGGCAGCCGTAAGCTCGTCGTCTGTAAGGCGGGCAGGCAGGAACTCTTTTAGAATTTCGACCTGTGCGTTCTCCTCGGCATAGAGGTCTTCGCGGCCCTGACTGCGGTATATTTCGGCCGAGTCCTGTCCCTGCTTGGTGAGTTTCTGTATGATTTTCAGGACGTCCGCATCGGGCAGTTCGTCTATGCTGGCGCCCGATGTCTTTGCCTCGATGATGTATTTTTTTACATTGCGCAGAGCCATAAGACGTACATGGTCTTTGGCCTTCATCGCATCCATGATTCCTTTGCTGATTTGTTGTTCAAGGCTCATAATAGAAAGAGATTGTTTTTTAATGGTTAAACTGCGGCAAAGTTACGTAAAAAGACCGGAAGTTATTCCCGAAAAAAATGCGGCGCCGGTGCATTCACGGTTTCGGAATTATGTCCGAATTTATTATCTTTATACCCTATATGTATTATACGCATATATTTAATTGTCTAATATATAAATGATTGAAACGTTGAAATGAGAAAAATTGTCAGATTTTCCACCGTGTTGTCCGTCGCCGCTCTGTGCCTGTGCCTTTTGGGGGCGTGCACGGATAAGAGAGTCAGGGCGGCTGCCGATTTAATCGAGCGCGTAACGCCCGGGTACGGTTCCCAGTTCTCTTTGGAGCTTATCGAGCCGGCCGAGGACGGGAGCGATGTTTTCGAATACGGAAGCGACGGCGAGAAGGTGCTGCTGCGCGGAAACAATACGATTTCGCTGGCCGTGGCCTACTACAACTATCTGAAAAACTACTGCGGGGTGAACATGTCGTGGTGCGGCGAGCAGATGAATCTTCCGAAGATACTGCCGCTGCCCGAAGAAACCGCAAGCGGAAAGATAAACGCTCCGTGGCGGGTGTATCTCAACTACTGTTCGTTCAGCTATTCGGCTACGTGGTGGGACTGGGACCGCTGGCAGAAGGAGCTGGATTTCATGGCCATGAACGGCGTGAACATGCCCCTCTCGATAGTGGGTCTCGAAGGCGTCTGGTACAATGCACTGCGTAAAATAGGTTACACGGACGAGGAGGCACGCGATTATCTGGTCGGTCCGTCTTATTTCGCATGGCAGTGGGTGACCAACATAGAGAGTTTTTGCAGGTCCGCTGCCAAAGAGCCTGGATTGACAGCCATGTGAAACTGGGCCGGAAGATTATCGACCGCGAACTGGAACTCGGCATGCAGCCCATCCAGCAGGGATATTCGGGATGCGTTCCGGTGAAGTTCAAGGAGAAGTTTCCCGAGGCGGCCATTCAGATGAAGGAAGGGTGGTGCGGCTTCGCTCCGGTGGCGCAGCTCGATCCCACCGATCCTCTGTTCCAGAAATTCGGACGTATCCTGTTGGATGAGCAGAAGAAGCTGTTCGGCGCCCACGGATATTATGCCACCGACCCGTTCCACGAGGGTAAGCCCGTTTCCGACGAACCGGAATATCTGAATGCCGTTGCGCATTCTGTGCTCAAACTCTTCAAGGATTTTGACCCGCGGGCCAAATGGATTATGCAGGGGTGGAGCCCGAGGGAGCATATCGTCAAGGCTGTTCCGATGGAGGATCTGATAATCCTCGACATTTCGGACGCATACTGGAAACAGAGTCAGGATGCAGTCAAGGAGTGTTTCTGGGGCTATCCGTATGTGGTCGGCAATCTGCACAACTTCGGCGGAAGAATCAATCTGCACGGCGATTTGAAACTGCTGGCGAGCAACCAGTTCTACAATGCCGTTCAGATGGGCAAGAACATCGTCGGCTCGGGCCTTTTCATGGAGGGTCTGGGACAGAATCCGATATATTACGACCTTGCTTTCGAGATGCCGATTCATCAGGGACCGGTCGATATAGCCGAGTGGATTCGCAACTACGGCGAGCGCCGCTACGGAGCCGAGTCCGAGAATGCCTACAAGGCTCTGATGCTGCTTTTGGAGAATCCGTACAATACGGGAACCAACGGCGTGGAGTTGAGCTCTATTGTCGCGGCGCGTCCCGCCGTGGTGCCGAAGAAGAGCGGCCCCAATTCGGGATTCAAGATTCCGTACGACCCATGGTCGCTGGTTGAGGCCGAGGGGCTTTTGCTGAGCGAGTCCGACAGACTGGGCGCGTCGTCCGGCTACGGATTCGATATCGTGGACGTGCAGCGTCAGCTCATGTCCAATCTGGGACAGTTCATCCACAAGAAGGCCGCCGATAGTTTTCTTGCAGGCGATTTGGAGGGATTCGACTTGCACAGCGGACGGTTCCTCGAACTGCTGACCGATTTGGATTCGGTGCTCGCCACACGCAGGGAGTACAGTTTCGAGGACAAGATTCGCAGTGCGCACAGCTGGGCGACCGACGACGGCGAACGTGTTCTTTACGACTATAACGCATCGTTGCAGGTTACGCAGTGGGGCGGTCAGCCCGAACCTGTCGGACTGTTCGACTACGCATGGAAAGAGTGGAGCGGCCTGACGCGCGATTACTACAAGCCGCGCTGGGAAAAGTTCTATGCCATGCTCAGAACTTGCCTTGTCGAGGGCAGGGAGTACGACGAAGCGTCCGTTCCGCGCCGTTCAGGACGCGAGCAGTTGCGAGGAAACGAGTTTTACAGCGACCTGACAGATTGGGAGACGCAATGGATAACCACTCCGAAAAATTATCCTGACATGACCTACGGAAACGAGGTGCCTGTCGTAAAAAGAATGTACGAAAAGTGGAGTGCGATGTACCCCGAGTACGTTCCTGTACAGAGTAAATAATTCAATGATACAGATATGAAAAAACATGTTTTTAGTCTTGCGATAGGGTTGTCGCTATGCTTGGCCGCTCCGGCCCAGAGCTGGCGTCCGCTCGCCGATGCGGCGGCAGGCAATCCCGATTTCGCTTCATGGCCCGTGTCGGTTCTTCTGGACAGTACGAGCGTTGAGGTCTCGCCCAGCGGTTCGGGCAGTTTCACAGTTCGCCGCGTGGTGGCGATACGCAACATGAAAGGTGCTTTGGACAACCGTGTGATAAAGTACGACTACGACCCGCTGACGGCTTTCGCCGAGTTCGAGGACGTGAAGATTTATCGCGCCGACGGCACGGTCGAAAGTCTTGATTTGTCATCGGCATGCGATTATGCCGCTCCGGCACGCTCCATATATTGGGGCGCCCGTCAGATAATGATTGAACCCGGAGCCCTGCAAGCCGGCGATGTGGTGGATTACACCATTTCGAAAAAAGGCTTTACTTATGCGCTGCTGGCCCAGCAGGAGGACGAGCGTTTCATCCCTCCCATGCGCGGGCAGTTCTACGACATAGTTCCTTTCTGGGTGGAGCAGCCGACCGTGAAAAAGGTATATCGCGTGAGCTTCCCCAAGGACAAGGACGTGCAGTACGAGTTTTATCAGGGACAGTGCGCCTCGTCGGTCCGTTTCGACGGCGAGCGCAAGGTGATGACCTTTACCGTCTGCGACGTGCTGCCGTTCGCCTCGGAGCCCAACATGGCGGACCTGTTCGACGTGGCTCCCAAACTCATGATGTCATCCACTCCCCGAATGGAGGGACAAGTCGCTCTGGTTTTTACAATGTCAATGAGGATTACGGCAGTTTCGAGCCGACCCCCGAAGCGCAGGCCAAGGTGAACGAGCTTTTGAAGGGCATAACCGACGAAATGAAGCGCATCTCAATTCTCACGCACTGGGTGGCCGACAACATGCGCTATTCGGGTATTTCAATGGGCAAGGGCGAAGGCTATACGCTCCATAATACGAAAATGAACTTCACGGACCGTTGCGGCGTGTGCAAGGACAAGGCGGCACTTCTCATTTCGATGCTTCGCATGGCCGGATTCGAGGCCTATCCCGCGATGACGATGGCCGGTTCGCGCATAGAGAGCATTCCGGCCGACCATTTCAACCACTGCGTGGCCGTAGTCAAACTCGCAAACGGAACCTACATGCCGCTCGACCCGCCATGGGTGCCGTTCAACCGCGAACTTTGGTCGAGCGCCGAGCAGCAGCAGAATTACCTGCCGGGAGTGCCGGAAGGTTCCGATTTGAAGCTTACGCCTGTCTCGGCTCCCGAGAATCATTATTTCAAAATCGAAGCGACGACTTCGGTGGATGCCTCCGGAACGCTGCGGGGCGAGTTTACGCTTGCCGCCGAGGGACAGTCGGATGCCGCCGTGCGCCGCCCGTTCCTGCAAGGCTATGCCGACAGGGTGATGCGAGCTTTTGGAGACGGAACTTCTCCGCGTGTCGCCTCAGGCTCGCCTCATAAGCGTGGATTGCAAGAATCCGAAGGATTATCAGGCTGCTCCGATAAAGATGAAGATAAGGTTCGAGATACCGTCGTATGCGACCGTCGGCGACGGAGTCGTCATGTGCCGTCCGCTCGTCGGTGGCAATCTCTACTCCGGTGTCCGCACCTTCCTGCGCGTTGATACCGCTCCAGAGACCCGCAAGTACGGATTCAAGGACGCTTGTTCGCGTTACGTGGAGATGAACGAGACGATGAGCCTGCCGCAGGGATACGTAATGGCCGAGGATGTCAAAGAGGTGCATGTAAAGGGCGAAGTCGCCGGTTTCGACGGCCGTATGGAGCAGAAGGACGGCAAGCTGATTGTCCGCCAGAGCATTTCGCTCGGCAAGCGCGTCTACGATGCCGAGGATTGGCCGGAGTTCCGCGATGCGGTGAACGCCTATAAGAATTTTGCGTCAAGTACGCTGGTATTCGAAAAGAGATAGAAGATTATGAAAAGACATGTTATTTTGATAGCTGCGGCCGTTATGGTCTTCGGAACTCTTCGGGCGCAAAGCAGCGATGCCACGATAAACAGGCTTCACGAAACATATACCCTGAATGCGGACGGCAGCGTGGACTATAACCAGCACAAGGAGATTCGGTTCAATACCCAGTATGCGTTCTTCCGGCTGTTCGGAGAAACGTTCGTTGTGTACAATCCCGAGCACCAGAAGCTGAAAATAAACGAATGCTATACCGTGCAGAGCGACGGCACGCGAATCTCCCTTCCGGCCAATGCCCTGAACGAAGTGCTGCCGGCTGCCGCTGCAAACGCTCCGGCGTACAACGGCCTTCGCGAAATGGTCATAACCCACACGGGGCTCGAAACCGGCGCCACGGTTTATCTGGACTATACGCTCAGCACGGAAGCCGGATTCTATCCCTCGCTGGACATAGACAAGATTCTTCCGGTTCAGGGTGCCGATATCAAGGAGTATAGGATTACGGTGAACGTTCCGCATGGAACGCAGTTGCGTTGGAGCCTTGCCGGTTCCAAAGTTCGCCCCAGACAGAGCGGAGACAGCTACACATGGACGTTCCGCAATATTCCGGTCGCATCCGGCGAGTCATACACGCCCCGCAATGCCAACGGCCTGCCGCGTCTGTCGGTATCCACGGCCGCTTCGCTTTCGGCGTCGCTTACTCCCCTGACTGTCGAGACCATGGATATCTGTCGTGTTCCGGCCGACATTCTGAAAGAGGCGCGGACGGACGAACAGAAAATTGCGGCAATCCAGCGCTATATCGTCAAGGATATAGATAACTGCGGCGTGACGCCCGATTTGACCGGATACCGCATAAGACAGTGCCGCGAGGTTATGAGAACCGCTTACGGTACCGAAGCCGAAAAGGCGTTCGCTTTTGCCAAACTGCTGCGTTCGGAGGGCCTTGGAGCCGATGTGGTGCTGAGGTTCCCCGAAAATACGGAAGTGCGGAATCTTAAAAACATTTCGGGCTATTTGGTCCGCTGCAAGGGTCACTATTATTCGCCTCTTTCGCTTGGTGAGGCGAATATTGCGCTACGTGCGGACAGAGACAAGTTCTACGACCTTGCAGGCCGCAGAATAGAGACCGAGATAAAGGGCGTGAAAATCGAGTACGGGGCCGATGTGGCCATTACTCCCGACAGTATAACGACCGCAGTCACGAGCGACGTACTTACGGGAATCGACGGGAACATCATCGCTTCGCGCCAGAACAAAATACGCAAAACGGGCGGCTATGGCACGTATGCCTTGCCGACCTCTGCAGTCGGTGTGGATTCTTGGCGTATGACAGTGCTAAACTCTTCGCGCAGGGAAAGTTTCGAGATTCCCCTATTCGGTTAGCGAGAGCTACGATTACGAAGTTTCGCTCGACGGAGTGGCCTCGAAGACGCGCGACGCGAAGATAGATGTGGCCAATGCCGCCGGCAGCGTCAAGATTACCATCGAAAACAAAGGCGACAGGATTTCCGTTCATCGCCGCATAGAAATTCCCCGAACGATAGTCAAGGCCTCGGATTACGAGGATATGAGGCGATTGCTGCTGTTGTGGATTAATCCGGCCTATCGTCAAATCGTGGTCGAGTAGCGGTGTGGAAACTACAGAAAGAAAAGGGTCGGAAAATTCCGACCCTTTTTCTATTGTGCAAAGAAGGCTTATTTGTACCACGATGCGTAGAGCATGTAGTCCCTTGCCGTGCGTTTTATGATTTGTTCGAGTTGCTCGGCCGTCACATCCTTCACTTTCTTGGCCGGCACTCCTGCATAGACGCTGTTGGGTTCGAGCTGTGCGCCCGACAGGACCAGCGCACCTGCCGCGATTATACATCCCGACGGAACGTGGGCGTTGTCCAGTATCGTCGAGCCCATGCCTATCAGGCATCCGTCTTCTATCGTCGCGCCGTGAATGGTGGCATTGTGGCCTACCGAGACGTCGTTTCCGATATGCGTTTGCGACGGATGTTTCGAACCGTCGTAAAGGGTGTGTATCACAGCGCCGTCCTGAATGTTGGTGCGGTCGCCTATCGTTATCGTGTTTACGTCGCCGCGCAGAACGGCCCCGTACCAGATGCTGCAATCGCGCCCTATCGTAACGTCGCCGAGCAGCGTTGCCGTTTCGGCCAGAAAGGTGTTTTCGCCTACTTTTGGGGTGTGTCCCCTGACTTCTTTTATTATCGCCATATTCCGGATTGTTTTTTTATTTTGATGTCCGTTACAAATTCTTTGCCTCGCACCATGCACTCTCCATCTCTGCCGGAGTCATCTCCGAGAGTTGCTTGCCGCTCTCCCGAGCTACCTGCTCGATGTGGGCGAAACGCTTGATGAATTTTTTGTTGGTGCGTTCGAGCGCCTGCTCCGGATCGATGCCGTAAAGACGCGAGGCATTGATAAGCGCGAAAAACAGGTCGCCTATCTCCGCTTCGGTCTTGTCCTTGTCGCCAGCTGCCATTTCGGCTTCCGCTTCGGCTATCTCCTCTTTCACCTTGTTCCATACGTCTTCGCGCTTCTCCCAGTCGAATCCGGCAGAAGCGGCTTTTTCGCCTATGCGGTAAGCCTTTACCATTGCCGGCAGGCTGCGCGGCACGCCGCCCAGAACACCTCTGTTCTTCTTGTTTTTCTCTTTCAGTTTCAGGAGTTCCCAGTTGTGTTTGACATCGTCGGGCGTGTCGGCATGAACGTCGCCGAATACGTGCGGATGACGGTAGACGAGTTTGTCGCACACGCCGTTGGCTACGTCGGCGAAGTCGAAACTTCCCGTCTCTTCGCCCATTTTGGAGTAGAAGACTATGTGCAGCAGCAAGTCGCCGAGGCTCCTCGCGGATGTTTTTTTCATGTCGCCGTCCGTTATGGCGTCCGCCAGCTCGAACGTCTCCTCTATCGTGTTGTTACGCAGCGATTCGAATGTCTGCTCCCTGTCCCACGGACATTTCTCGCGCAGACTCGTCCATGATGCCCAAAAAGTCGGGCGAGAGCCGTAAGTTTTTTTATTCTCCATCGTTTTGTCGTTTTTGCTCCATGCAAAGGTAGGATATTCGTATTAAAAACGTAAATTTGTAATATCGAAAAACTACCGGCCCGATATGATTCCGAGACTGCTGATTTGTTTGTTGCTGCTTGCGGGCAGTGCGTCGGCTTCCGATGCGATTCCAAAGCCGGTGAAGGCTCTCGGGATTGTCGCCTTTTCGGACGGCAACGGAGAGGACTGCATAGCGATTCAACCGCTTAAAATTATAAGGTGATTATGAAAGAACGTATTCGCGTAGGGCTGGTGGCGCCCATGCTGTTTTGCTACTTCGTCATGGGATTCATGGATTTGGTGGGTATATCCACGAGTTATGTGCAGGCCGATTTTTTCGGCTCGCTATCCTGTCGAAGTGTTCGGATTCCTGCCTACTGCGCTTTTCGTGTGGTTTTTTTGGTGCTCGGGGTTCCGACCGCATCGCTCATGAACCGCATAGGCCGCAAGAATACGGTGCTCCTGAGTATGGCATTTACATTTGTGGGTATGATTGTTCCCGTACTGTGGTACAGTTTCGCCTCCTGCATCGTCGCATTCGCGCTGCTCGGCATTGGCAACACCGTTTTGCAGGTCTCGATTAATCCGCTTCTGTCCAATGTGGTGGACGGACGGAATATGACCGGAGTGATGACCGTCGGGCAGTTCTGCCGTTCGCTGTGCTCGCTTTCCGGACCGCTTATCACTTCGGTCGCCGCACGCGGTTTGGGCGACTGGCGATATGTGTTCCCGATATATGCGCTCGTCACGCTGATTTCGGCTCTTTGGCTGTGGGCTTGCAGGGTGCCCGTTGAAACGCAGGTGGTTTCCACTTCTGTCAAGGATACCTTCGCACTACTCGGCAGAAAAAAGATTCTGCTGCTGTTTTTCGCCATGATGGCGTTCTTGGGGATAGATATAGGTACGAATACGGAATCGGCCCAGCTGCTTATGCAGCGACTTGGTCTGGATGCCTCGCTGCCGCAGTCGGTAGCGCGTGTATCGCACGCTCCGATGCCCTATTTCTTCTGCCGTCTTGTCGGTGCGCTGGCCGGGGTGTGGATTCTCGCGCGGTTGGATTCGGTGAAATATTTCAGGATATGCACCGCAGTGATGTGTGTTGCCGTGATTGGACTGATGTTCGCAAGCGGCGAGATTCTCATACTTTGTCTTATAGGCATTATAGGACTGACCTGTTCGAGCATATTTCCGATAATACTGTATGAGGCCATGGCTGAGGTCCGCGGGCGTGAAAATGAAGTTTCCGGACTTATGATAACGGCTATATGCGGAGGTGCGATAGCGTCTCCGGCCATGTCGTATGCCGTCAGACTGTGCGGCGGAAACCATGTCGGAGCCCTCTGCGTGCTGTTGTTATGCGCGGCTTATCTGTGCATCGTGGCTTTCGGTCTTAAAATCAGAAAATGAGCGGCCGCAGCAGGGGCAGAATGAGCGCCGTGGCCAACCCCATGAGTCCTATTGCAAGACCGCTTACCGCTCCCTCTATGGCACCTATCTCTATGGCGCGTGCCGTACCTATGCCATGAGCGGCCGAGCCGAGCGCGAGGCCTTTGGCTATGGAGTCCGTTATTCCGGCTTTTCTGAGGAGTGCCGGTCCGATTATGCTGCCGAATATCCCGACCGCCACCACGACGACCGAGGTCAGCGAGGTGATGCCTCCGGCCGAGTCGCAGACCGCGACGGCTATCGGCGCAGTAACCGATTTGGGCGCGAGCGAAAGCGCAATCATATCGTCGGCTCCCGTAAGGCGTGCTATGTATACGACACTGAGTATTCCCAGCGTACTGCCTACGATTACCGATGTCAGTATGGATACGGCGTGCCCTTTCAGATGGTCGATTTGCTCGTAGAGCAGATAGCCTATCGCCACCACCGAAAGATTGAGCAGAAAGTCCATTATGCCGGTTGCCTCGCGGAACCTTTCGTATGGAATGTCGCACGCTTTGAGAAACAGTATCATGCACGCTATGGTAACGAGAACAGGATGCAGAATCTGCAATTTCGTTTTGCGGAACAACTGCATCGCGGCGGCGTAGATTCCGACGCATAGAGCGAGAATGAATATGTCCGAACTGACGATTTCGCGTATCATAGCTTTTGTCCGAGTTTCTGTTGAATCCATCCTACGGCAAGAATCACAATGACCGTGCTTACGGCTCCGGAGACTATTATGGCCCAAAGGTGTTCTTCCACCAGAGCATAGGAGACCATCAGACCGACCCCCGGCGGAACGAACAGCAGGGCCATGTTGTCGAGCAGAAACTTCGACGTGCCCCGCACGCTTTGCGGCTTAATCATTTTGAAATGCAGGGCGGCGAAAAGCAGAACCATTCCGATTACGCTGCCCGACACCGCACGGCCCGTGAGGACGGAGACGATGTTGCCGAGAAGATAGAACAGCAATATGTAAAATATTCCTAACACGGCGCAAATATATGTCAAATGCCGCTACGATATTCTCCTTTACTGAAAAGAAACATCTGCCGGCTCGGCTCCGGAAAAAGGCTTTGTCGCCGGCCTTTTGCTTTTTGTTCCCGTCGAATATATTTTTCTATCTTTGCGGAACGGGAAAAAAATTCAAAATTATGAAAAACTCATTCTCGCGGCCTTTGCGGTCGTATTGGCATCAGTGTCCCATGCAGGGCAGTACCCATCCAACATCATAGGCGTTCGCGGCGGACTGAATCTTTCGACCATGAATCGTCGGGTCGCTTTGGACGGCGGCGGATACCTCTCCCTCAATGAGAACCGCAGGGTGAAGGCGGGGTGGAACATCGGCGTCGTAGACCAGATTCTGTTGCTCGACATGACTCCCTCTCTATATAGAGCCGGGGGCTGTATCTGACAAATAAAGGCAGCGGGTACAGGCTCAAAAACGGAGATTTGAAGAACATAAAGCGCCTCGGGGTGACATACCTGCAAATACCGGTGAATGTCTCCTATCATATCTATGCTGGTAATTTCACCATACAACCGCGTCTTGGCGTGTATTATGCTGTGGGTCTGTGGGCTCGTGACGTGACTGTCGTGAAGACCGACGGTCAGACTGACAAGACGGTGGTCGATCCGTATGACAGAGACGCTACGCTGATGGGACGTTCCGATTTCGGCATGCAGATAGGACTTGCCGCCACCTATATGGAGCATTACTATTTCGGCGTGGAATGGGAAACCGGCTTTGTAAACATGTCCAAAGTGCCGTCCCGTAAGGACACCAATATCAGCAATTTCAAAATAGTGTTCGGCTATAATTTTTAGCAATTATACCGCACTCGTACTTGCGTGCCGGATGCAAATGCGTCCGGCACGTTACGTTTCGTTATGCCGGTGGCCTTAAAGGACTGAAAAAAATGTTCCAAATGTCTGATTTTTAGGTGGCGGTTCAAAACACCAGTTCTTTTATTGAATAACTTTGACAGCCGGTAACGGCTGCATATGGTGTAGTGTTTGCAGTTACGCGGTTATTAGGATGTTAAGTAAAACGGTAAATATGATATGAAGATGAAAAGAACGGTATTGTCGATTGCCTTTTTAGCGGCAATCCTTACGGTACGGGCTCAATCCGAAACGGTTGTTACCTTCGATGAAGCGCTCAGGATGACAATGGAGCGTAATCCGACTATTCAGGCTATCAATTATTCGGAACGTGCCGCGGAGATGGAGCGCAAGGCTGCCATCGGTTTGCGCATGCCGAAAATAACGGTGGCCGGAAACTATACGCACCTCGGCAGCGACATGAACACCAGTCTCAATGATGCCAAATCGTCGCTGGTAGACGATGTTACAGGTTTGCTGACCCAACTCGGCGGGTCGGGAGCCGTTCCGCCGGCGATTCTCGGTCCCATTTCCAGCGCTCTCTCGTCGATAGGCGGTATGGACTGGACCATGACGCTGCAACAGAAGGATCTTGCATTCATAGGCGGTTCGGTGGTGCTGCCCGTATTCATGGGCGGAAAGATAAACGCCGCCAACAAGGCTGCCAAAATCCAGCAGCAGACGACTTCGGTGCAGGGCGATTCGCAGCGCAGTGCACTGGTTTCGGAACTCGTGACGCGCTATTACGGTCTTGCGCTGGCCATGCAGGTCGAGCAGGTGAGACAACAGGTGGTGGACGGAGTGAGGGTGCACCTCGAAGATGCGCGTGCATTGGAAAAAAGCGGAATGATATCGAAAGGCGAGGTGCTTTATGCCGAGTACAAGATGTCGGAGGCCGAGCGCGAGCTTTCAGCCGCGAAGTTGCAGGTGCGCACCCTGCGCGAAGCGCTTGCCAATACGCTGAATCATTCCGGCGAGATAGTGCCGGTGTCGGCGATGTTCGTAGTGGAGGATATCGAGGATGTGGACTACTACAAGTCCATGGCCGAGAAGCATAACCCGATTCTGGGTCAGGTGTCCCTTAAAAAGGATTTGGCCAAGCAGAATGTGAAAGTGCACCTTTCGGAGTTCCTGCCGCAGATTGTTGCAATGGGCGGAGGCACGTTTTACAACTATCAGGTTTCCGATCTGATACCGCGCTGGGCTGTCGGCGTGGGGGTAAGCCTTACGATTTTCGACGGAACGAGCCGCGAGTTCAAGTATTCGTCTGCCAAGAACACCGTTCGTCAGGTCGAGGCCATAGAGACCAAGGCCCGCAACGAAATCGGCGTACTGATAGACAACCTGTACAACCAGCTCACCGATTATAAGAATCAGATACCGTCGATTGAAGCCTCGATGGCTTTTGCCGACGAGTATCTGCGTATTCAGAACGCCTCGTTCAAGGAGGGAATGGTATCTTCGTCCAGCGTTATAGATGCCGAGCTCAACTTCGCTAAGGTAAGAGTGGAGCGCATGCAGGCTGCATTCAATTACGACGTGGCGCTGGCGCGTCTGCTCGAAGCGGCCGGAATCAGCGACAGGCTTCTCCGCGTATGCATCCGGAGCATCGTCCAAACAAATCAGATACGAATAAAGTAAATTGAGAGAGAAAGAGAAAAAAATATCGAAGATTATGAAAAAAGGAAACATTATCTGGGTAGTCGTCGCAGTGGTGTTGGTGGTGGCTATCGTATCGGTTATCAGTTGGTTCGTTACCAAGTCTACGCCCGAGGTGCTGCAAGGTACGGTTCAGGCCACTACTTACAAGGCCTCGTCGAAAGTTCCGGGCCGAATAGAGCAGATGCTTGTAAAGCAGGGACAGCACGTGAACAAGGGCGAATTGCTGTATGTGCTTTCGATTCCGGATATAGATGCAAAAGGCTCCGTCAGGCGGAGGCCGTGCGCAGTGCGGCCGCAGCGAAAGACGAGGAGGCTCTGGCCGGTGCCCGCGTCGAGCAGATAGAGGCGGCGTTCAATATGTGGCAGAAGGCGCAGGCCGGTTTGATGCTCGCTCAGAAGACATACGACAGAGTTAAGAATCTTTTATGCCGAAGGTGTGGTTCCGGCCCAGAAAATGGATGAGGCCGAGGCCAACTTGCAGGCCATGCAGGCTACCGCATCGGCAGCCGAGTCGCAGTACGAAATGGCCAAGGCCGGAGCGAGAAAAGAGGACAAGAAGGCCGCAGCGGCACTGCTGGCACAGGCCGAGAGCGTCGTATCCGAGGCCGAATCGTATGTTCAGGACGCCTGTGTGTACGCTCCTGTTACGGGTGAGGTTTCGACCGTGATTGCCCAGACCGGCGAGCTGGTCGGCAGCGGTTATCCCGTCGTGGCCATACTCGACATGACCGACCAGTGGGTATCGTTCAATATCAAGGAGGACATGCTCCCCGGAATAACCGTCGGCAAACATTTCACGGCTTATGTGCCCGCACTTGACGCTGATGTCGAACTGGTGGTGGACTACATTGCCTCGCAGGCCGATTTCGCCGTATGGGCTGCAACTCGCACGCGCGGAGGATTCGACGTGCGCACGTTCAACGTCAAGGCCCGTCCCGTAGACATACCGTCGGCTCTTCGTCCCGGTATGAGTGTTTTGGCCGAGTGGGAGAAAATCAGATAGCGGAAGGAGAGTTGCGCGATGAAATTTTTGCGTCGTACATATGCGGTGCTGTGTCGTGAAGTAGGCAGAATAAGAAAGTATCCCATTTATTGGGTTATAATGATTGTTTTGCCGCTGCTGTCGTTCGCATTTTTTCGCGGTGCTTTTTCGAAAACGGAGTGCCCACCGATATACCCGTTGCGGTATTGGACGAGGACAACTCCGAACTCTCCCGTACGGTGGTTTCCATGATAGATGCCACGCCGACGGCCGAGATCCGTTACGGCATTCAGTCCATGGAAGAGGGTGAGGCCATGATGCGTGCCGGCGAGATACAGGCGATTATACTTATTCCGCATAATTTCGAAAAGGACATATACAATATCACCCAGACGCATGTCGAGGCCTATATCAGCGGACTTAACATTTCGGTGAACGGACTGCTTAACCGCGATATACAGACGGCCGTCGTGACGTTTTTCGACAGGAATACAGATACAGACGCTGATGAAACAGGGCATGACCGAGGCGCAGGCCTATACGCAGGTCCTGCCTGTGAGCTTCGACAAGCACGTGCTGTTCAATCCCTATACGAACTACGCATACTATCTTCTGCCGAGCTTCCTGCCCATGATGCTGCTTATCTTCACGATTATGGCCACCATATTCGCGATAGGAACCGAGTTGAAAGGCTCCACGGCAGGGGAGTGGTTCCGCGTGGCGGAGGGAAGCCTCGGCGCGGCTCTGGTCGGCAAACTTCTGCCCGTTACGGTTGCGATGTTCACCATGAGCATGGTTATGAGTTTCGTGATGTTCGTCATCTTCGGAGCTCCTATGAACGGCAGTTTTCTGCTCTTCACGCTCGCAGGGTTCGAATTCGTGCTCTGCTATCAGGCCATCGGCATGATGATAATAAGCGTGCTCAGCAACATGCGTCTTTCGCTCTCCATCGGCGGCGGATATTCCGTTCTGGCCTTTACGTTTTCCGGCCTGACGTTTCCGCTTATGGCAATGGACCCGCTTGCGAGGGGATTCAGCCGCATATTTCCGTTTACCTTCTATACGGACATATTCGTGGATCAGGCTTTGCGCGGCGCCCCGATAGTCTACTCGCTGCTCGACATGCTTTGGATGTCGCTGTTCATCATACTTCCTATGCTGGCGCTTCCGCGTTTGAGGCGCGTGGCTACCGATTCTAAATACTGGGGGAGGATTTAGCTATGAAATTGAAAGAGATAATACGAAACGGCTGGCAGGAATTCCGCTCGGTGGTGCGTAACGAGTACAAGTACATATTTCGGGACGGAGGTATAATACTGGTGCTCATTATCGCCATTGTGCTCTATTCCACGGTTTACTCGTATGCGTACAAGAATCAGGTGCTCCGTAATATCCCGATAGGCGTAGTCGATTTGGACCACAGCGAGGCCAGCCGCTCTTTGAGCGAGCTGTTCGATGCGGGAGCGAGCACTTATGTGGCTTACAACCCCGAGAGTATGGACGAGGCCGAGGATTTGTTTTTCGCACGAAAGATTTACGGTATCGTCTATATCCCCGAAGGATACGAGAAGAATGTTCTCGGCGGTATCATGACGCGCGTGGGCGTGTATGTGGATGCCAGCTACTTTTTGATGTACCGAAACGTTTTTTGCGGAAGTGGTCAGCGGAGTGAACCTCACGGGCGTAAGCATAGAGTTCAACCGCCTCGTAGCCGGCGGAGTGAACACCCCGACGGCAAAGGTCGTCTCGCAGCCTGTGGTTTTCGAGGCGCATTCGATGTTCAACCCCTACTTGGGATACGGAACTTTCGTAATGCCCATAATCATAATGGTAATCATCCAGCAGACGCTCCTGATAGGTATCGGAATGATTGGCGGCTCGTGGCGCGAATTCGGCCTTTACCGGACTCTTGCACTGCCCGGACGCAGAAGACTTTCCATGATGCCTATCGTACTGGGCAAAAGTCTGGTTTATGCCTCGATTTATGCCGTTACGATAACCTACATTCTCGGATTCCACTACACGATGTTCGGCTATCCGATGAACGGTAAATTCACGACTATCGTGGCGTTTATGATTCCTTACGTATTTGCCTGCATCTTTATGGGCATAGCCGTCTCGACACTTTTCCGTTACCGCGAAAACTCGTTGCTGCTCATGCTGTGGACTTCGATTCCGGTGCTGATGCTTACCGGCGCTTCATTCCCCGGGGAAGCCATTCCGCGGTGGTTGATGGTGCTGGGCAAGATTTTCCCGAGCAGCAGCGGCGTTGATGGCTTCATTCGTATACAGACTACCGGCGCATCGTTCGAAGAGGTTCTTCCGCAGTTCAAGATGCTTTGGGAGCTCTGCGTTGTGTACTTCGGACTGGCCTGCCTCGGCATCCGCAGAGTGCTCTGCAAGGAAGAGGGCATGTGCGAGGTGTAAAAGAGGTTTTTCTGCAATAAAGGAGGCGATGAAAGATGTTTTTCATCGCCTCCTTTTTGTCGGTACCTGCCGTTTGCGGATTCGGCCTTTTTTTCAGGTGTGCGGTTTGCCGTTGCCGGTAATAAGTATCGGAATGATAACGGATGAATCTGCGGGCTTGTATTACATGCCTGCGGCCTTCATTCCGATGCTTCGTTTCGAGAGGGGGCCGTTCTGCGGTTGTCGATGCTGCCGGACATGATTTTTCCCGAGCAGCAGCGGCGTCAGCGGCATCATCCGCATACAGACTGCCGGCGTATCGTTCGAAGAGGTTTTTCCGCAGTTCAAGATGCTTTTTTTGCGCTTAGCGTTGTACGCTTCGTACCCTCCTGCTTCGGCATCCGCCGAGTGCTTTGCAAGGAAGATGGCATGTGTGAGGTGTAAGGTAACGCATTATATAAAAAAGATAGCCGAGAAATATTTCTCGGCTATCTTTTTTTTTCTCGAACGACCTTATTGAAGTCCGTAAATCGAAACGTCGTCTATCGTAAGTTGATAGTTTGAGGACGTCGGTTTGGTTCCTGCTGCTTCGAATTTTATTCGTACAGAGGAATACTCTCCGGTTTCACTTACTACGAAAGTGTATTCCGTAGAAGTCTTCGTAAGCGCTTTGTTATTGTCTACCTGTACCCATGTCTTACCGCTGTCTGTCGAATAATAGGTGTTGAGTTTTAGCGCGGTATTACTTACATTTGCTTTGTATGTGACTGAGGTGACGTTTGCAATGTCGAAATCGTTGTACAGTATACCGAAATTGCCGGCTTTGTATACTCTGAACTGTGCACAATTGCTGCTGTTCCAGTTGCCGTATGTAATATACCATGCTTTTTCCGTCAGTGTCTTTTTCCTTCGTAAGGTTCGGCGTTTTTGGTAATTATTGTTGTTTTTTTATCTCATAGTTGAATTCTGTGCTATAAAGAATAACGAGGCTCCTTAGCCGCTCCGGCAGCAGACTGGGATACTGAAACCTGTGCGGTTTTGGAATCGGGCTTGCGTTTTACGGTAACCGTGCCGAGCTGCTGCTGTTCCGTTGCTCCGTCGGCCGTCGCCGTTACGGTGATTTCGGTGGTGCCGGCTTCGCCATTTTCGGGTGAAACGGTATAGCCGGAGCCTGCTGCGGAGGCGGTCCATGCGTAAGTCGAGGTAACTGTAAAGGTCTTGGTCGAACCGCTGGTGCCGCCCAGAACGATTTCGGCGGGCGTTACCGTAAACTCATCCGCGAGCTGGCTCACTTTTACTGTTACTTCGGGGGCCGAAGCCGACGAAAGGGTAATGGTGCCTTCGGTGGCAGCACCGGTGTAGTTGGGGGCTACGGAATAAGTTATGATGCCGCCAGCCGCAGTCGCGGAGGTTACGTTTCCTGTGAATGCCGAAACGCTGACATCGTCGGTAAAGTTCTTGGCCGTGTATGTAGCTGTCGCGTTTGTGACACCCTTGGCTGGAACTTTGTCGATGTTGCTTGCTGAGATTTTAGGTCCGGTGCTTTCGATGATTATCTCGTCTATGAAACAGCGTCTTTCTGGTTGCAAATATACATATTCGGCAGCCGAAACAGCATCGAAATCAAGAGTATATGTCTCCTGAGAGTAGTTGGTGGCTATTTTGGTGAATTTTATGGTATCAGTGACGTTGCCTACTGTGACGTACAATTCATCTTCGGAACCGTCGCTGACTTTCCAGCCGCAGCCTTTAATAGTAATGGAGAATGGTTGGCTTAAATTGAGTTTCTCTTTCGTGCGTATTATCGTGCCCTTATCTTTCCCGACACGAATTATCCCTTTACCAGCTCCGTACACGTCCCCGTTTACTAATAAAAATTTAGTATCATCGGGAAAAATACCGCTTGATCCTCTGTTTGAGAAAGTACCGGTTGTTACTGTCGCAAAGTCCTCGGTGAACGGAAGAGCCAATCCTGTTGAGGTGGATTCGATTGTGGTTCCGTTTCCGAGGTTCATGCGCAGCGGCGTAATTTCGCCTGCGGCCAGCGACATTTCGGAACAGAGTGTGACGGTTTTGGTTATTTTTGTAGTTTGCCGTTTCGATTTCCAGCGTGAGGGTTTGCCCTGCCGCTACGGTTGTGGGATTGACCACGAGGAATGCGGCGTTCTTGCCGTCGAGCTGGAAATTATCCGCAGCGTCGTACTGCGCCTCGGCGTAGTTGCATTTGTAGTTTCCCGAACCGTAAAAACCGTCGTCGTGAATCTTGCAGTTCTCCAGATCTATTTTTCACGCGGCCGGTCAGTGTCGCCTCTCCGGCTGTAAGACGCACGCGCGTGACGGGCTCGCTGCCGACTTGCGATGCGATGTCGCTCGGAACGATTTTTCAGCGTTGCCATAAGGCGCTTGAACCGCAGACCTTCCAGTATGGGCGTATCCTCGTCGGCAGACAGCGTCAGGTCGAGAGGATAGCCGACCATGATGTCGGCCGCTCCGTCGAAAGATTCGAGCGTGGGTTTTTGAACGGACGGCAATTCGATGCGAGTGTCGGACGGCGTATTGTCGCTCGATGTTTTTCCGTAGTATGGATAGTATGTGTAGACCTTGTAGGTTCCGGCCGTGAGCGATACATTGCCGTTGAACTGCGTGCTTTGTCCTGCTCCGCTGTTCTTGAAGTCCTTATTCTTGTTTTCTCCGACGAAGACTCCGATGTGCTCTTCGGCTTCCCATGCGGGTTTGTATTTGCCCGAGGTCTCGTCATACGAAATGGATGTGCGGGTTTGGTCGGACAGGTCGCTTTTCAGCGTAAGATTCACGGTATTGCCGGCTTCGATTTTATCGGTTTCGCCGATTCCTTTTTTCGCAGCTCCAAAGACCGGAGAGCGCGAGCGCGAGGCTCAATCCTAAAATAGCAGATTTTCTTTTCATGACAGTTACGTATTTTAGGATTACAAATCGTATCCGGAATTAATGTCCAGATCCTTGCCTGCCTTGTCCACTTCGCCGAAGTCGTTCAAGTTCCCGGGCGAGGCTGCGAATCCGGCTTCGATGCGAATGCACTGCAATGAAATTTCGGGCCGTATGTAAGGATTCCCCCCCCCATAAACAGACCCTGAAACAATTTCGTTTCGATTGTCAAAAATGCTCATAAGTATTTAGTTTTGAAGTGTTGTCGTTAGAATCGCTCACAAATATAATACAAAAATAATATGAAACGGTTCATAATAATGTGCCTCGGATTCCACTTATCGTATGCGAAGCATCGAAAAGGGCTTTGCAGTACGCTGCAAAGCCCTTTTTAATTTGCTGTTAAATATTTATTTCTTCGATTTTACATACAGGTCTATGGCCTTTGCGGCTTTTCGTCCGGCTCCCATGGCGAGAATCACTGTGGCGGCTCCCGTTACGGTGTCTCCTCCTGCGAATACGCCCTCGCGCGAGGTCGTGCCGCTGTCGTCCGCCTCGATGCACCCTTTCTTTGTCGTGTCAAGCCCGGGGGTGGTGGAGGCTATGAGTGGGTTTGGCCTCGTTCCGAGCGCCATGATAACCTGTTCGCACTCTATTTCGAATTCCGAACCCGGTACAGGTACCGGTGAGCGGCGTCCGGAGGCATCCGGCTCGCCGAGTCTCCATGCGTATGCAGCGTATGGCTCTTACCCAGCCGCGCTCGTCGCCGAGCACCTCGACCGGATTGGCGAGCATCCGGAAGACGATCCCCTCCTCCTTGGCGTGGTGCACCTCCTCGGCGCGCGCCGGAAGCTCCGCCTCCGAACGGCGGTAGACGATGAAAGAGTCCGCACCCAGACGCTTGGCGGTCCGCACAGCATCCATAGCGACGTTTCCGCCTCCCACTACGACCGTCCGCCGGCCTACGAAAATCGGGGTGTCGTACCGCTCGTCGAAGGCTTTCATCAGGTTGGTGCGCGTCAGAAACTCATTGGCCGAAACCACGCCGTTCAGGTTCTCGCCCTCTATTCCCATGAATTGGGGCAGCCCCGCTCCCGAGGCGATGAAAACGGCGTCGTATCCTTCTTCGTCCAGCAGCCTGTCCACCGTAACCGTGCGGCCTACTATCGTGTCGGTTTCTATCTGCACGCCCAATGCCTTCACCTTTTCTATTTCGGCCTTCACTATCCGCTCTTTCGGAAGTCTGAATTCGGGTATTCCGTAAACCAGCACGCCGCCGGCTTTGTGGAGCGCCTCGAAAATCCTGACCTCGTAACCTGCCTTGGCAAGGTCGGCCGCACAGGCGAGCCCTGCGGGTCCGCTGCCGATTACGGCCACCCGTCCCTCTTTTGCCGTCGCACCGGTGGCGGCGCTTGTTCCGTTCTCAATCTGCCAGTCTCCGACGAACCGTTCCAACTTGCCGATTGCGACCGGTTCCGATTTTACGCCCAGTATGCAGGAGCCCTCGCATTGGGTTTCCTGCGGGCAGACGCGGCCGCAGACCGACGGCAGAAGGCTGTCGCGCGAGATGACCTCGGCCGCACCTGCTATGTCGCCCTCGGTGATACGCTTGATGAACTGCGGAATGTCAATCGACACGGGGCAGTGCGCCACGCATCGCGGATTCTTGCAGTTCAGGCATCGCGACGCTTCCAGCGAAGCCTCCCTGCAAATCGTATCCGAGACATACTTCTTCGAAATTACTTGCACGCAGCCGTGCATCCTGTTCGCGCACCGGTACGCGCGGTATTCTGTTTGTCATGATGCTATTTGTCTAAACCGATTCTACATTTGTGTCCCGCGGCCCGCTCCTCCTCGATTTTCGCCGCACGCTGTTCGAGCGTTTTGTACATGCCCTGACGGCGCATCGCCTCGTCGAAATCGACCTGATGCCCGTCGAATTCCGGACCGTCCACGCAGGTGAAACGCGTTTCGCCTCCGACGCTCACCCGACACGCTCCGCACATGCCCGTTCCGTCCACCATGAGGGAATTGAGGCTCACGATGGTTTTGATGCCGTACTTTTTGGTGGCCAGCGCCACGAACTTCATCATTATCATCGGGCCTATCGCTATCACGGTGTCGTACTTCTTTCCCCTGTTGTCGATAAGGTCTTTCATCAGGTCGGTGACAAGGCCCTTGTAGCCCATGCTGCCGTCGTCGGTGGCTATGTACAGATTGCCGGCCGCCTTTTCCATCAGCTCGGTCATAATTAGCGTATCCTTGTTTTTTTGGCGCCGATGATTACGTCGGCCGATATGCCGCGCTCGTGCAGCCATTTTACCTGCGGGTATACGGGTGCCGTGCCGACGCCTCCCGCAATGAAAAGAATCTTGCGCTCGCGCAGCGACTCGACACTCTCGTGCACCAACTCCGACGGCCGGCCCAGCGGCCCAGCGAAATCGGCCAGAAATTCACCCTGCCGATGGCTGCAAATCTTTTTCGTGGATACTCCGATAGTCTGTATCACTACCGTCACCTGCCCACGCTGCGCGTCGTAATCGGCTATCGTGAGCGGAATGCGCTCCCCGTATTCGTCGTTGCGTACGATGACGAACTGGCCCGGAAGAGCCGAAGCCGCTACTCGCGGCGCTTCGATGTCCAGAAGCGTGATGTCGGGCGTGAGCACCTGTTTTTTCAGAATCTTGTACATATCGTTTCTTTGTTTTTTGAATTATTCGGTGATTCGCGCGGCGCACTTTATCTCGCGCATCGGGCGCCGCGGATCGTTCAGAATTATTACGACACTCTCGAAAACCTCCTGCGGAAGATAGTCGCCGCTGTTCAGGGTCATTTTCACCTCTATGCTGTGCTTCGGCTCGATGACGGTACCTTCCTTCAAGTCGATGCGCAGCGATTCTTTGTTCTCCACAGCACGGACCCTAAGCGGCATCGGCCCCTCGTTGGTCAGTTTCAGCGTATGGGTATATGGTTGCGAGCGTCTTTTTATCGTGCCGAAGTCGTGGAACTGCGACGAGAAAACTGCCGCAGGCGAGGCCTCGGGGGCGGCGTTCGAGAAATCGTCCACGCCTATCATGGCCGTGTAGAGCGGTATTTGCGATTCGACTCCGTCGGCAACAAAAATGTTGGTGTCGTGGCGCATGCCGTATGTCGAGCTCTGCTTTTCCAAGTCGTAAGTCAGGGTTATCTCTCCGGAACATCCCGCACAGACGGTTTCGGGGGCGAATATGTCGAGCAGGCCGCTGGTTTGCTGCGGCTTGAAACTTATTTTCACATCCTTGTCGGACGTGTTGATATATTTGACGACTGTCGATTCGACCTTTCCCTGTCCTATGTAGTTGAATGCTACGTCTGCGCGGTCGAATCTTATGCCGGAGGCCATATAGAACGGATAGAGGTCCTCGACGGTTTTAGGCCGCTGGTTCACCGTGCCTTTTATGACGAGCGTGTTGCGATAGCGCTCTGTGCCCGAAAGTGTGGTTACGTATATCCTCTTTTCGAATTCTCCCTCGAAGCCGCGCGGGTCGAAAAAAAGACGGTGAAACGCTCCGAGCATGACGGCATGACGGGTTTAGCCGAATATTCCGTGGTCGTACAGCCGCACGATGTCGCGATATGCAGAACCACTACCGGCTCCGAGGAGATGTTGGCAATCGTAAAGTCGTGCGAGACGCGGCCGCCGTTCTCCTCGATTGCGCCGAAGTCCCATTCTGCCGGCTCGAACCTGAGTGCCGGATTGTCCTGCCCGCACACTTCGAACGATGCGAGAAGCATCAGCAGTGCCGTTATGTATTTGACGAGCCCCATTGTCAGTAAAGGTCTATGCACCGGAAGCCGTTGCCGCATGATTCGAGGAACTTCTCGAATTCGGGTCTGGCGATTACCACCGTCGCACGGTTGTCGTTGGGGTGGAAACTGAGGGATTCGAATTCCGACAGATTCTTGTCAAGAAAAAGAAATGTGTGGTTTTCCGTGTCGTTTATCAGGCCGAAAGGCGATACGGAGCCGGGTTTGAGACCCAGATATTTGTCCATGCGCTTTTCGGAAGCGAACGACAGTTTGCCCTGCCCGAGCCTGTGTTCCAGTTCGTGGATGTCGAGCGTGCGGTCGCAGTCGAATACCACGAGGTAGTGCCTGTCTCCCTTGTGGTTTCTGAAAAACAGATTCTTGCAGTGCTTCGAGCCGTCGGCGTGCCAGTACTTGCGGGCGACCTCTATCGTAGGGGCCTCGGGGTGCGTATGGTAGCTGTACCGTATGCCGTGAGCGTCGAGATAGTCGAAAACCTTTTGCATGCGTTCCATAAAATCTCCGTCCGGTAAATTTTGCAGAGTACAAAGATAGTTTTTATAAACGGTAAACGTATCTTTGTCGCTGCATATTTCGATTGTAGAGAGGATTTTTTATGTCGAAGATTCAGAAAACCAATGCTGCCAGACTGCTCGATAAGGCTGGGGTGGATTATACGACCGTCGCCTACGAGGTGGACGAGAACGATTTGGCGGCGGGGCATGTGGCTGCGCAGGCTGGGCGAAGACATACGTCAGGTGTTCAAAACTCTGGTGCTCAGAGGCGACCGCACGGGTATTTTCGTTTGTGTGATACCGGGCGACTGCGAGACTGGACTTGAAACGTGCCGCAAAGATTTCGGGCAACAAGAACGCGGAGATGCTCGCTGTCAAGAGAGCTTTTTACCTACGGTGGGATACATTCGCGGAGGATGTTCGCCCATAGGTATGAAAAAGCGCTTCTCTACGTTTTTCCACTCTTCGGCTCTCGATTTCGACTTCATATACGTCAGCGCCGGAGTGCGCGGCTTGCAGCTGAAAATAGCGCCCGAGGCTCTTATAGGGTTTGTCGGCGCCCAGACAGGCGATTTGATTTGCAGATAGCGCCGCACCGCATAAGCGTTTGTCTGTCAGTGTGAAAAATCGCTGGGAGTGTCATTGCGGCTATTTCGTGAAAATATTTTTTTGAAATTTTTTATACGATTTTTGCACGAATGAAAAATTTTGCCATATATTTGCACTCCGAAAACCGGCAGTAATGCGGTTGTCAGATAAGATTCCTCAATAGCTCAGTTGGTTAGAGCACCTGACTGTTAATCAGGGGTCCCAGGTTCAAGTCCTGGTTGAGGAGCCGAGCGGGCGGAAAGAAATTTCTGCCCGCTTTTCGTTTCTTCGCATACTCGGCATAGCGGTCCTGTGCAATCATGGCTGCGTGCGGTGGTCCGTTTTTAGTCGAGTGGGAAACGGCCATAATTAAAATAATTGAAAAAAATAATACAGACGCAATGGCGTATCTGCGACGTTTTTGTACATTTGCGCTTGTATAAAAGATTGAGAAGATGAGTTATTTGCCACGGATAGATGATGTACTCGCAGCGAAAAAGACGCTGGAAGGGGTAGTCTCCACGACGCCTCTGTTGCCGATACTGAATTTGAGCGAACGCTACGGAGCGGACATATTGCTCAAACGCGAGGATTTGCAAGTCGTTCGTTCCTATAAGATACGCGGTGCCTACAACAAGATTAAATCTCTGCCGCAGGAGCAGCTCAGGCGCGGTGTCGTGTGCGCCAGTGCGGGCAATCATGCACAGGGCGTTGCGTATTCATGCTACAAGTTGGGAATCAAGGGTACCATATACATGCCCACCACGACCCCGAAGCAGAAGATTTCGCAGGTGCGTTTTTTCGGACGCGAAAATATCGACATAGTTCTTACAGGTGACACTTTCGACGCCTCCTCCCACGAGGCTCTGGCCTATGCCGAGGCGACCGGCAAACCTTTCATCCATCCGTTCGACGATCCGAAGGTCATCGAGGGTCAGGCTACAATCGGAGTGGAGATATTGCAGGCGGCCGAGAAGCCGGTCGATTACCTTTTCGTACCGATAGGCGGCGGCGGTCTCGCATCGGGCCTTTCGTCGTATTTCAAACAGGCGAGCCCCGCGACGAAAATCATCGGCGTGGAACCTGCCGGTGCAGCCAGCATGCGTGCGGCTCTGGATGCCGGACATCCGGTGGAGCTTTCAGAAGTGGACACGTTCGTGGACGGCGCATCGGTTAAGAGGGTGGGCGATACGACTTTCGATATATGTTCCAGAATGCTCGACGATGTGGTGGCGGTGCCGGAAGGCAAGGTCTGCACCACCATTCTCGAACTCTACAATCTCAACGCCATTGTGGCGGAACCTGCCGGAGCTTTGTCGATTGCCGCTCTGGACTGCTATGCCGACAAGATAAAGGGCAAGAACGTGGTCTGCATAGTCAGCGGCAGCAATAACGACATTACCCGAACCGAAGAGATTCGCGAACGTTCTCTGCTGTACGAAGGTCTGAAACACTACTTCATGATTCGTTTCCCGCAGCGTTCGGGTGCGCTTCTGAATTTCGTGCAGAAAGTTCTCGGGCCGACGGACGACATCACCCATTTCGCATATTCGAAAAGACCAACCGCGAGCAGGGACCTGCGATAATAGGCATCGAGCTGCAACGCAAGGAGGATTACGATTCGCTTATCGAACGGATGCGAGCCAACGGCGTGAAGTACGAACATCTGAACGAAAACCACGATCTGTTCACCGTGCTGGTATAATTCCGCGATATTCGGCGAAAAATAGGCTCTGCCGCATCCGATGTTTTTTTTCATAGAATAGTTTTTGTATATTTGCTTTTGAAAAACTGTAAAATATAGAATGCTATGTGCGGTATTGTAGGGGTGTTCGACCTCAAAACCAAGGCCGAGGACATGAGGCCTCAAATACTTAAAATGTCCAAAAAGATACGGCATCGCGGTCCGGACTGGTCCGGAATATATTGCTGCGACAGGGCCGTGCTGGCTCACGAGCGCCTTTCAATCGTGGACCCGCAGTCCGGCGGGCAGCCTTTGAAAAGCAAGGACGGCAAACTCGTTCTGGCCGTGAACGGCGAGATTTACAATCACAAGGATATACGCCGGCAGTTCGAAGGCGAATATGAATTCCAGACAGGTTCGGACTGCGAGGTTATACTCCCGCTTTACAGAAAATACGGCGTGAATCTTATAGAGCACCTGAGCGGTATTTTCGCTTTCGCGCTTTACGATTCCGAGAAGGACGAATATCTCATCGCCCGCGACCATATGGGCATCATTCCGCTGTACATAGGCTGGGATGTCGAGCAGCAGTTCTATTTCGCTTCCGAACTCAAAGCGCTGGAAGGCGTTTGCGTGTCGATAAAGCCGTTTCTGCCAGGCCACTACTGGTCGAGCCGCGACGGAAAACTCACCCGTTGGTACGAACGCGACTGGACGTCGTATGACAACGTGAAGAATAACGTAACGGATATAGGCGAACTGCGGCGGGCTCTCGAAAACGCGGTCCGGAAGCAGCTTATGTCCGATGTTCCGTATGGGGTTCTGCTTTCGGGCGGCTTGGACTCGTCGATAATATCTGCGGTGGCGAAGAAATATGCCGCAAGACGTGTGGAGACCGACGGCAAGGATACGGCATGGTGGCCCCAGCTGCACTCGTTCGCAATAGGGCTGAAAGGTGCGCCCGACTTGGCGGCTGCCCGTAAGGTGGCCGAGCATATCGGCACCGTGCATCACGAGATTAATTATACGGTGCAGGAAGGTCTGGATGCGCTTCGCGACGTGATTTACCATATAGAGACTTACGACGTGACCACCGTTCGCGCCTCTACGCCGATGTATCTGCTTGCCCGTGTCATCAAGTCCATGGGAATCAAGATGGTGCTTTCGGGCGAGGGCGCCGATGAGATTTTCGGAGGCTACCTTTATTTCCACAAGGCACCGAATGCGAAGGAGTTTCACGAGGAGACGGTGCGCAAGCTCGGCAAATTGCATCTGTACGACTGCCTGAGGGCCAACAAGGCGCTCAGCGCATGGGGCGTGGAGGGGCGTGTGCCGTTCCTCGACAAGGAGTTTCTGGACGTGGCCATGAGCATAAACCCGCAGGACAAGATGATTGGCGGCGGACGTATAGAGAAATGGGTGCTTCGCAAGGCTTTCGAGGATATGCTGCCGCAGAGCGTGGCGTGGAGGCAGAAGGAACAGTTTTCCGACGGAGTGGGGTACAGGCTGGATAGACACTTTGAAGAAAATCACTTCCGAGGCCGTTTCCGACAGGGAGATGGAGACTCGTGAACGAACGTTTCCCGATTAATCCGCCGCGAAACAAGGAGGAGTACTATTACCGCTGCATCTTCGAAGAGCATTTCCCTTCGCAGACTGCGGCCCAGTGCGTGCCGTCCGTTCCGTCGGTGGCGTGCAGTACGGCCGAGGCTCTGGCTTGGGATGATTCGTTCAAAAACGTGAACGAACCTTCGGGCCGAGCGGTTCTGGGAGTGCACAACGACGATATGGGTTCCGCACTGTAAGTGTTTTTTTCAGAATATGTTTTCAGCGGGCACGGATTGTTCAATCCGTGCCCGCTTTTATCTTTTCGATAAGCGGATATTGTAAATATAACAGTGAAACGGAAATTTTTATAGTATGTACCGGCCGAAACTAATTGATAATCGATAATCGCCTTTCTGTGCCGCTGCAAACCGGATTTTTCATATTTCTCCCTCTTCCGGCCTTCTGGCCGTTTTAAGGTCGTCGTTTTTTTTTGACAAAAAAAATAATTTTCTATGGAATTTTTTTTAATATTGTGAATTGAAACTAACTTGAAACAGAGAATAAACATAACGACTGACCTTGCAGAAGAACGACTTCTGCGCACATACTGCGCAACGACAATTCATTTAACCTATTTTATAATTAAATCACAGTAACATGAAGACTAAAAATTTTTTTATGTTCTTGGCAATCGGAGCGCTTGCGTTTACCGGTTGCAAGAAAGATGAGCCGAAGGAGCAGCCGAAGCCTGCAAAGCAATTGCAGATAGAGGCTACCATTACCGGTATGACTCGTGCTACGGAATCCGCTTTCGAAGCGCAGGACAAAAATCGGTATGTATGTGGCTACCTCCGCGTCTGTATCTTTGGAGGAAGGTGCCACGGCTTCCAATCTCTGCTGGACTTACGACGGTTCGCAGTGGACGGCAGCTACGCCTTTGAACTATCCGACAATCGGAGCGTTCAACCTGTTCGCATACTATCCGTATGCTGAATCCGGTCTGACCGGCAGCGGCAGCAAGGCCGACGTTTCGGTCGCAACCGACCAGTCTTCCGACGAGGCGATGAACGCCGGTGATATTCTGGTTGCTACCAAGCTCGGCGTAATGCCTTCGGACCAGAAAGTCGCCCTTCCTTTCGTGCACGCCATGTCGAAAGTGGAGGTCAAGCTGACAATCAAGAACCTCGACGACGCTTCCTATGAGGAGGTTATGGCGATGAATCCTGCCGTGGCCGTTAAGAAGGCATACGTGCAGGGCACCATCGACATGACGTCCGGTCATGTTGGAACTGCCGGACAGCAGAGTGCCGTGACGCTTAACGGTGCGTTGGCTATCAATGCAGCCGGAAACGCTATCGAAGGTGTTTCGGCGATTCTGATTCCTCAGAGACTCGATGCCGGTGCTTTCGAAGTGACCGTGGGCGACAGAACATTCTCGAACAATAAAGGCATTTCAATCCAGAGCGGCAAGATTTACACCGTAAACGTGGAACTCGACATGACTCCCGACGTTTACGACGTCAATTTTACCGTTACAGTTAAGGACTGGACCACCGGAGCTGCCGCTGAGGGCGAATTTACCGAGGAGTTCCCCGAGGTTACTTCGCTTTGCGCAAGAGGTACTTCGAACTGCTACATCGTTTCACAGGCCGGCAAGTATATGTTCGACGGCACCGTTCAGGGTAACGGTTTCGAACTCACTGGCGCCGTTCCGCAGGAGATGAATCCGCAGAGTGCAGGCGTACTTTGGCGTACAAGCGAGAAATCGCCCGTTACGGACGTATACATCCGTCGCGGCAACATCTACTTCACCGTTCCGGAGGCCGTGAACGACAACGTCGTAATCGCTGCCTACGATGCCGATGGCAAAACGTTGTGGAGCTGGCATATATGGTTGGTCAAGGATTATGATCCGGAGGCTTCTCTGGCTACATACTATCTGAACGGCAAGGACGAGCAGACCGTCAAGTTCATGGACCGCAACCTCGGTGCCACCTGTGTTAAGGCCGACGTTACCGACACGACCGACATCATCTCCACTTTCGGTATGCTCTACCAGTGGGGACGTAAGGATCCGTTCACGGGTACCGCTGCTACCAAACTGCCTTCCAACAACAATTACGGACAGCAGGTATATATAAAGGATGCTGCCGAAGCCGCAGACATGCCTACTGTTTATATGCTCGATGATCAGCCCTCTATCAAAACGGCTGCCGAGGCTATCGCATGGTCGATTGCTAATCCAGAAATCTATATGTCCAACAAGACTTGGGGTACAAAAGATGTGAAGGACGAGGCTTGGGCCAACGTTTGGGGTTACGAGTCGGATCACAAATCCATATACGACCCGTGTCCGGTCGGATACCGCGTTCCCGCTCCTCACTATTTCACTTGGTCGGAGATTGCTTCGTGGCATGTAGTCGATATCGTCGATACGACGAACGACAAGATGAGCTGGTTCGGTATGTATCTGCGCACCCGTCAGGGCGGTGACGAATCGCACTGGTGGCCTGCTCCCGGACGTCGTGCCGAGAATAACGGCCGCGTGGAGGCACTCGGACAAGCCGACAACGGAACCTATTATCTCTCTTCGCGTTGCTCTACTTCTTCCGGTTACATGTACCGTTTCGAGGTGGCTCCTACCGGCGCGGCTCATACCGATGCCAACCTTTATCCGAACCAGCCGACTGGAAACTGGTGGGGCGGTCCGGTAAGGTGCGTGAAAGAGTAACGTCTCTCTTGTGTGAAAGAAAGTAAATATTAAATCAAAGTATAATTATGAAAAGAATTTTTGTAACATTTATTGCAGCGGCCGCTCTTTTTGCGGGTTGTACCAAGGATGATACAGGAAAGGACGTTCAGGCCGGCGCCAAAAAGCTCAACCTGAAAGCCACCGTGTCCGAGACCCGTGCGACTGCTACCGCTTTCGAGCAGGGAGACAAGTTGGGCCTGTTTTTGACCAATCTCAAAGACGGTGCGGCTGCTTATGCCAACGAGCAGGCTTACGGTCGGAGCCGACGGCGCATTGAAAGGCGCTTCGGAGCTGACATATCCCGTGAAGACCAAAACCGTCAGCATCGCGGCTTACTATCCGTATGCCGAGGGTGTCGCTGCCGCAACTTCGGTTCCGGTGTCGCTGCCCGAAGACCAGACTTCGGCCAATCTGTCCGAAATCGACCTTATGGGTGCCTATGTCGCAGACATGGAGCCGACCAACGAAGTCGTGAATCTGGAATTTTCGCACCTTTTGAGCAAGGTCGTAATAGAGGTCGTTGCCGGCGATAACGCTACCGAAGTGGAAGTTGCCGATGCTAAGGCGAACCTCGTAGCGTCGCTTGCAGGTAATGTTGATGTAACCACCGGAGCCGTTTCGGGTGCCGAAGCCGCCAAGGAGGTCAAGGGTGCGACGGTCATCGTTCTGCCGCAGACCATTACCGGCGTCATGGCCAAGGTAGTCTCTTCTTACGGAACGTTCGATATTCAGGCTCCCGAGGGAGGCCTCTCTCTCGAAGCCGGCAAGGTCAGCACCGTAACCGTAAAGGTGAATGTCAAGGAGCAGACCGGTTTCTACGTGGCTACCCGTATCAAGGCTTGGGAAGATGTGAATGCGGACGAAATAGACGTCGTACAGCCTATCTATCCGACTAAGGAATAGTAAAACTGAAAAAAATGAATAAAACAAGTAAAGATATGAAAAGAATTTTTTCGGCACTCCTTGCGGCAGCGACACTGTTTGCGGGATGTACCAAAAGCGACGTGGACGAAACGGGTCTCGACGGCAAGGTGCAGTTGAAACTTACCTCGTCTATTGCCCCAACCCGTGCCACCGACATTGCATTCGAGGACGGCGACCTCGTGGGCCTTTATATCACCAAGGGCGGCGAGACGTTGAAAGCCAACGAAAAAGATGACCGCATACGCATCGGGAGCCATCGAGGCTGCTGCGCCCATTTACTATCCCGAGGACGGCGCCGCAATCGACCTGTTCGCATACTATCCCTATGTGGAGAATCCGACTGTACCCGCCGTGTGGACTATTCCCGCCGTTCAGGAAGGAATCGAACTCACGAACTACGACTTGTGCTCGGGTGCCGTTTCCGGTGTAAAGCCTTCGAACAAGGCCGTGCCCATCCTTTTCAACCACCTCATGTCCAAAGTCACCGTCGATTTGACGGTTGCAGGAGCAGGCGTTACGGAAGAGCAGAAAGAGGCCGTCAAGGTCAAACTTCTTGCAGCCGTTTCGGCTACCGTGAATGCCCAGACGGGCGAAGTCACCAAGGTGGCGAATCCCGTGGAGGTTACTCTTACGGAGGATAACACCGCGCTGGTCGTTCCGCAGAGCTTCGCCAAGGGTGCCAAAATCGCCACAATCGAGACCGCCAACGGCGATCTGGAAGTGACGGCAGGTAAGGAAATGACTTTCGAGGCTGGAAAGAACAATATCCTCAAAATCACGCTCACAATCAACGAGTACTTGGATGTGAACGTAGTATGCACCATTACCGATTGGAACGACGGCGACAATATCGAGCTTTCGAAACCCGAAATCGTCAGCGCCAGCTTTTTGAGCAAGGACGGATTTGCGAACTGCTATATAGTATCCAAGGCCGGCCGATACAGCTTCGCTGCAAAACAGGTTGACGGTACCGTTCTCTCCGGTGCGAAAGCCGACTGGGTTTGGATGACCGACGCCGCGCTGCTTTCGGATATAAACTATGCCGACGACGAGATTTCTTTCACCGCATCCGATACCAAGGGTAACGGTCTTATCGCTCTGATAGACGCCGACGGCAATATCGTTTGGAGCTGGCACATCTGGTGCACCGACGCTCCCGCAGAGCAGAAATGGAACCAGAGCACTTGGCTGGATCGCAACATCGGTGCGACTTCCGTAACCAAGGACGACGTAAACTCTTACGGCATGCTCTACCAGTGGGGCCGCAAAGATCCTATCATCGGGTCCAACAAAGCCGGCAGCACCAGTGTCGTATCAGAACCGTCCGCTTTCACTCCCGAATATACGATGTCTACTGTTGTCAATGCCGCAGTTGTCGGCGAAGGCAACGGCTGGGCTAACATTTCGGGCCAAACCACCGTCGAGCAGGCAGCCCGATACCCTATGTGTATGTACACTTACAGGTATTCCAATGGCGGCGTGGCAACCAATCCCGACAATACCTATGGAGGAGCTACTTCCGGACAACCTTACGGACCCGACGCTCAGACGATGGCCGACTGGTGCGAGGGCGGAGCATCCGACCGTTGGTATAATACCGCTGTAACGGCTACCGGCAAGACGCTCAACGACCCGTGCCCGGTAGGATACATGGTTCCGACACAGAATCAGCAGTATACCGACTTCCTCGGTTCGACCGATGAAGTAAAATGGTTCAATAAAGCCAATAAATCCGATGTGACGAACGGTCTTACGTACAACTACGCCGGCGGCTCCGTTTGGATGCCTGCAACCGGTGTGCGTTTCTCGGCATATTCACCCGAAGGTGCCAACAAGTTCATCGGCAACACCTCCATTTACTGGAACAGCACCGAAAACAATCCGTCTTTGGGTACGTTTATATCCATTAACGGCGGTGATATGGGCAATACCTGCGGTGCGGCGATGTGGAAGAGCTTCGCATGTCCGGTTCGCTGTGTGGCCGAGGAGATTGTCATTCCTGAGGACAAGGCAATAGATTTGAGCGCAAACGGTACTGCCAACTGCTATGTTGTCAGCACTCCCGCCACCGAATACAAGTTCAAGGCAACGGTTAAGGGTAACGGCGTTTCTCCCGTAGGCGAATCGACTACCATTATGCCTGCCAAGGCGCGTATCCTCTGGGGTATTCAGGAAATCGAGTTGAATGCGGAAGATCCGACCACTTGGCCTGTAACTTCTGGTGCCGACGCGACTTTGAGCAGTGCTGTCGTTTACAGCAGTCTGCAACTCAAAGGCGGATATGTATATTTCAAGACCGCAGATGAGATGAAGAACGGCAACCTCGTTATTTGCGTAACGGATGCCAATGACAAGATTCTTTGGAGCTGGCACATCTGGGCCGTGAACGGTTACGATGCCGATGCCACTGCACAGCAGGTAAATCTGACCAAGCAGGGTTCGACCACTACCGTTCAGTGCACTCTTATGGACCGTAACCTCGGTGCGACATGCAATCCCGTTGCAATGGCCGCTCCTTCCTACTCTGACTATGCACACGCACGCGGTATGTTCTATCAGTGGGGCCGTAAAGACCCGTTCGTACACATGCGTAGTATGAACGGTTTCAACCCGACCGTTTCGTGGTCGGCAGCCGACGGAACCATAACTTCTGCACTGGCATTTTACAACGGAGCCTACAACGATAATTTCGTAAAGGCCAATGATGCTATCGGTGTGGCAGAGAAAGACCTTACCGGAGCACTCAATTACGTAACCGCCAATCCTATGGTCTTCATCAAGGCCGGAAACAGCTACACATGGCTGGGCCCCGGTGCACAGGATCCCGGAACGGAAGCCGAGTGGGGCAAGCTCTGGGGCAATCAGGGCGGCGAAGTAGGTGCCAAGACCATGTACGACCCGTGTCCTGCCGGATGGCGAGTAGCCGACCCGAAAGCACTGTGGTTCATCACGTCGCATGCCGACAATATCGGTGCGGCGTATGCTAAACCCGCACCGTGGAAACTCAACTGCAAAGAGACGATTTACGATGCACAGGGCAATAATGTCGGAGCAGCTTATGTAAAGAATGCCGACAATAAAGACGTCGTTTCCACCGTTTCTCCGTTCACTTCCGAACCGTGGGGTCTTCACTTCTTCATTCACGGAACGAAAACTCCTGCCTCCGGTGAGGATTACGACCAGGGAAATCTGCCTGCCGACCAGACGGTGACCTATTTCCCCGCTCAGGGTATGATACGTAATGGCGGATCGTATTTCGCCGTCGGCAGCAACTGGGCGGCCAATAATGTGGTGGCTCATACCAATGCTCCCGATGCGTCTACGTTCTACGGAGGGACAACCAAGCTCATGAAGGCTTGCCAGAACGGCGATTTCTTCTACAATGCCAACGGCGCAAGTTATGCAGAGCAGCAGAATACCGGCCGTCCGGTACGTTGTATCAAAGAATAAGAAGGCAACGAACTATTGTCAAATGAATGAAAATTATTAAAGATATGAAAAGAATTTTTATGGCGCTTCTTGCTTCGGTAGCTCTTTTCGTAGGTTGTACGAAAGACAACACCGACGTGCAGGACGGCGGCGAGACGGGTCTTATTCCCGTCAAATTCACCGTTGCCTCTCTTGCTGAGGCTACCCGCGTCAGCGGTACGGCCTTCGAAGTGGGCGATGAAATCGGAATGTTCATTACCAAGGTCGGCGAGACCGAACCCTATGTCGAGAATGTGAAATTCACGGTAAAGGACAACGGCTCTCTCGAACCGGACAGTCCCGTGTATTATCCCGTGGACAGGAACAAGGTTTCCGTAGTGGCATACTATCCCTATTCGTCGAACGGAAGTACGTCGGCCGACGTGGCTCTTGCAGCCGACCAGTCGAAAGGTCTTCCCGACGCTTCTCTGTATCGCGCCGAGCAGACGGTCACTCCTTCGAAGAACGCCGTGGCTCTGAACTTCGGACGTGCTCTTGCGAGAGTGAGAATTTTCGTATACGACGCTCCTGCCGATTTGAGCACCGCCAAGGTATCGTTCAATGCAGCGGTCAAAGGTTCCATAGACCTGAAAACCACCGAATCGACGTTCAATGAGTTGGCGAAGGTAACCGCCGCTCTCGTGGATGACCATTTCGAAGTAGTACTTCTTCCGCAGATTATCGACAACGGCCGCAAGATTTCAGTCGTTTTCGACGCTGTGGACTACAACTTCACGCTCACCCGCGACTACACTCTGACCGCAGGTTCGAGCAACGATATCGAGCTGAACATGGATGCCGATTACGAATCGCCCGTAGATTTGAGCGAGTTCGGAACAGCAAACTGCTATATCGTGAACAAGCCCGGAACGACTTACCGTTTCAGAGCCGACATAATGGGTAACGGTGCAGCTACCGAGGGAATCACTCCGTCGAAGATTGCTCCCACCAAAGCCCGCCTGCTCAAAACCCACGTGGCCGACATGGGCTACAAGGGCGGAACCACCTATGGCTCCGACGGCACGATGTCGAAACTGATTCTGAAAAACTCCGTGGAACTCAAAACCAAGAGAGGTGTGCCTTATGTATATTTCACGACCCCTGCAACGCTTGCAGCCGGAAATGCACTCATCGCGGCAACCGATGACGAGGGCAACGTTCTTTGGAGTTGGCACATGTGGGTTACTCCCGATTATGAACTCGGAAAGGGCGATTTGACGATTACCGCAAATGCCAACAGCACGGGCGTGGTTATGATGGACCGCAACCTCGGAGCCTTTTCCAACGGTACCGAGCCTGACGAAACCTACACTGCCGAGCAGAACGCATACGCTGCTGCCGGTTTGGTTTACGAGTTCGGCCGCAAGGATCCGTTCTTTTTCACCAACCCGGGCAAATGGACTTACGGCAACTACCAGATGGCCGACGGAACAGTCGTAGAGGTGCAGGGTGCAAACAAAAAACAAAATGCTAATAAGGAGTGGGAGACTGTCACTGTCAGACTGACCTCGGACAACGCTCCTACCGTTGAAAAAGCCATTGCATACTCTGTGGCCAATCCGGAGATATTCTTGCGCGGATTCGAAGGAGACAAGCAAAGATACCAGCATACTTGGGCCACTGCTTCGACCGATCCGAAATCCATCAGCTTCCTGTGGGGCAATACGGAGCAGAGCAGGGATGCCAAGGCCGGTGAGAAGACCATTTACGACCCGTGTCCGGTAGGATACAAGGTTCCGGGACCGAATGCATTCGCTTTCTGGAATCAGTCGGGTAATGATATGGCGGGAGTTTATCACTACACCAATCCGGAGCGCTACAACTTCGATCAGACCAAGACTACGCTTACAGTCGATACCGAGAAGAAGACCGTAACTCTCAACTGCGATGCGTCTTTCGGTTACTATTGCTATACGGCGAGCGTACTGAACGACGGTCAGACGGAAGCTGACCGTACCGATAAGACCACGACGTTCTTCCCCGCATTGGGTGCCGTAACTTATGACGCTAACCAGAGTATAGCCGTCGGAGAACTTTCCATGATGACCAACTCGCTGCCTGACGGAAGCGTCAATCCGCGAGCTGCGTACATAAACAGAAGTGGAAGCATATATTTCTCTTCGCCGGGTAATTATTACGGTTGGTGCACGACCGCTCTGCCGATACGTTGTATCAAAGAGTAGTATCGCACGAACTTAGCGAACAGATTTTTTTCGGGAGCGGAGGAGAGAGTCCTCCGCTCCTGTTTTTTTACCTCTTAAAGTCCGGCCCGATAGAGCCTTGCCGCCAGTGTGAAAAAATAACGACATTTTTGCAAGAGGCACAGGGGATTTTCGAAATATTTTTGCGTACATTTGCGGCTGTTTTGGCATGGGCACTAAATTGGGAATCCAACTATAATAACAGTTTACAAATAATTCAAAGGACAAATGTCGGATATCATTAAATTGAAGAAAGGTCTCGACATCAATCTCTTTGGTCAGGCTGCGCTTCAAACGACAGTCGCTCCGACGGCTGAAAGTTATGCGGTCGCGCCTCCCGACTTCGAAGGCGTGACGCCCAAGTTGCTGGTCAGAGAGGGAGATAAGGTCAAGGCCGGAACTCCGTTGTTCTTCAACAAGAACAGCGAGAAGGTTCTTTTCTGCTCTCCGGTAAGCGGCACTGTGTCGGCAATCGTGCGTGGCGAGAAGCGAAAGGTGCTTTTCGTTACCGTGACTCCCGACGCCGAGCAGCAGTACGAGCAGTTCGATGTCAAACCTATCGCCCAGACTTCGCGTGAGCAGCTTAAAGAGCTGTTGCTCGGTGCCGGCCTCTGGCCGTGCATTATCCAGCGTCCCTACGGTATCATAGCCTCGCCGGACGACACTCCGAAAGCGATATTCGTCTCGGGATTCGATACGGCGCCTCTCGCTCCCGATATGAACTACGTTCTGGCGGATTCGCAGAAGGATTTGCAGGCCGGTTTCGATGCGCTGAGGCTTTTGACCGACGGCAAGGTGCACCTTTCGCTCAAAGCGGGAGAGGAAGGGGTGCTCGACAAAATCGCCGGAGTTCAGATTCACCGTTTCTCGGGCGTACATCCTGCCGGTAACGTAGGTGTGCAGATTCACCATATCGACCCGATAAACAAGGGCGAAAAGGTTTGGACCGTGAATGTTCAGGACGTGGCCGTAATCGGACGGTTGATGAATACCGGACATGCGGACATGACCAAAACCATTGTCGCGGCAGGTTCCGAAATCGAAAAGCCGCAGTACGTGAAAATCATATCGGGCGCCAGCATCAAGTCCGTTACCGACGTTTGCGGCGTTAAATCCGACGCCGAGACCAGCGTCCGCTTGATAAGCGGAAACGTGCTGACGGGAGTGAAAGTCGAGCCGAACGCCTACATGACGTTTTATGCGAATGCGCTGACGGCGATTCCCGAGGGCGACAAGTACGAGATGCTGGGTTGGGCGAAGATTGTCCGCCCCAAGAAATTCTCCGTATCGAGAGCCTATTTCTCGTGGCTTTGCCCCAAACACAAATACAATCTGGATACGAATCTCAACGGCGGCCGCCGTGCGATGATTGTTACCGGTCTTTACGAGAAGTATCTGCCGATGGACATATATCCGATGTATCTGCTCAAAGCCATTCTGGCCGGCGACATCGACAAAATGGAAAATCTGGGCATTTACGAAGTGGTGGAAGAGGATTTGGCCCTGTGCGAATTCGTGGATCCGTCCAAGACCGAAATACAGTCCATCATTCGTCAGGGTATTAACCTTATGATTAAAGAGTTGAACTAAGATGAAAGCACTCAGAAATTTCGTAGACAAAATAAAGCCGACCTTCTCGGAAGGCGGCAAGTTGAGCGCACTTCATTCAACATTCGACGCATTTGAGACTTTCCTTTTCGTTCCCAACACGGTGACCAAAAAGGGCGCTCATATCCGCGACTGTAATGATATAAAGCGTGTTATGATAGTGATGGTGGTGGCTCTGCTGCCGGCATTGCTGTTCGGTATGTACAATACGGGTCTGCAACATGCCCGCGCACTGGGCCTCGACTGGACCGTGATGCAGAGCTTCTGGTTCGGCTTTTTGAAAGTCCTGCCCGTTGTGATAGTTTCGTATGTGGTCGGCCTCGCAATCGAGTTCGCTTCCGCACAGATTCGCGGACACGAGGTCAATGAGGGATTCCTCGTGACCGGTATGCTGATTCCGCTTGTCATGCCTGTGGGCACTCCGCTGTGGATGGTGGCTCTGGGCACGGCTTTCTCGGTGATTGTGTGCAAGGAGCTGTTCGGCGGTACGGGAATGAACGTGTTCAACCCCGCGCTGGTAGCCCGCGCATTCGTATTCTTCTCTTACACCGCCTCCATTTCTGGCGATGCCGTTTGGTACGCCGACGTGGACGGTTACACCGGCGCAACGGCTCTCGGTCAGCTGGCCGATACCGGTTCGACGCAGTTCAGCATGTGGGACGCTTTCTGGGGCTTCATCCCCGGATGTATAGGCGAGACCTCTACCGCGGCGATTCTCATAGGTGCGGTCATCCTCATTTATACCGGCATCGCAAGCTGGCGCATCATGCTCAGCGTATTCGCCGGCGGACTTGCCATGGGACTGCTGTTCAACGCACTCGCACCTGCCGAACCGCAGACTGCAATGCAGATGTACATGGCGGTTCCCGCATGGCAGCACCTGCTGCTTGGCGGATTCGCTTTCGGTGCCGTGTTCATGGCTACCGACCCCGTTACCGCAGCGCAGACCAATACCGGCAAATGGATTGTAGGTCTCATGATAGGCGCCTTGGCCGTGCTCATCCGCGTCGTCAATCCCGGATACCCCGAGGGTATGATGCTCTCGATTCTGTTCATGAACGCCGTGGCTCCGCTGGTAGACTACTACGTTGTGGAGGCTAACGTCCGTCGCAGAAACAAACGTTTGAAACTGGCTAAATAGGGAGGAGAGAGAGTTATGAAAAAACAAAACACATCCGAAAAGAAATTTCTCGGCGGCAAGAACTCCAATGCCTACATAATATTCTATTCTACGGTCATGGTCGTGCTGGTGGCTGCTGCGCTCGCATTCGCGTCGCTCTACCTGAAACCTTATCAGGAGGCCAACGTACTCAATGAAAAGAAAGACGCTATCCTTGCGGCAATCGGCGTGCTCGACGGCAATTACGACGAGACAATCAAAGGGTATGCGGTCGATGCTTCGGGCAACACCGTCGAGGGTGTTACCGGAGAAGAGGCCCTGAACATGCTTTTCGATTTGAGAGGTGCCATGGCAAATGGCGTATATCCCGTGTTCGAGAGCTCGAACGGCGAGTATGTGGTTCCGGTAATCGGCAAAGGCCTTTGGGGTGATATTTGGGGATATGTCGCTCTGAAAAGCGATTTGAACACTATTGTCGGTGTTGTATTCTCCCACGCTGGTGAGACCCCGGGTCTCGGAGCCGAAATCGCTACCGAGAAATATAAGGCCAAGTTCGTCGGCAAAGCAGATTTACGAAGGCTACAAACTCGTCGGCATATCCGTCGTGAAGGGCGGTGCCGCACCGAATGATATTCACGGTGTGGATGCCGTTTCGGGAGGTACGAAGACTTCGCAGGGCCTGCAAAACATGCTCTTCGACTGTCTGACCAACTATGCGCCTTTCTTCGAGAGACTGAAAGCGCAGGAGGCCGCCTCAAATCAAACTATGTCTAACCAAGAAAATGTTCAGGACAATGAGTAAAGAGGAAAAAGAACCGATGTTTTCGGCTAAAATATTGAAAAATCTTACGGCTCCGTTCTCGCAGAACAACCCCGTAATCGTTCAGATTCTTGGAATCTGTTCTGCTTTGGCCGTAACTGTCCAACTCAAACCGGCCGTGGTAATGGCTCTGTCCGTAACGGTCGTGACAGCATTCTCCAACCTTATCATGTCGCTCATGCGCAACGGAATACCCTCGCGCATACGCATCATCGTTCAGTTAGTGGTTATCGCCGCGCTCGTGATTCTGGTGGATCAGGTACTCAAAGCTTTCGTGTACGATGTGAGCACGCAACTCTCCGTTTACGTGGGCCTTATTATCACCAACTGTATCATAATGGGCCGCGTGGAGGCGTTCGCTCTGGGCAACAAGCCTTGGCCGGCATTTCTTGACGGTATCGGCAACGGTTTGGGATACGGTATGATTCTGTTGATAATCGGATTTTTCCGCGAACTTCTCGGCTCTGGCTCGCTGTGGGGCTATCAGGTTATTCCCGACTGGTGCTACGAGCACGGTTACGTGAATAACGGCCTGATGCTGTTCCCGCCGATGGCGCTTATCATTGTGGGCATCATTATCTGGGTACACCGCTCGAAGAATACTAACTTACAGGAAAAATAGGAGAGAGGTAAACGATGGAAACATTAAACATATTCGTAAGGTCGATTTTTATCGACAACATGGTATTCGCATTCTTCTTCGGAATGTGTTCGTACATCGCCGTGTCAAAGAGCGTGAAAACCGCCATGGGTTTGGGTATTGCCGTAACGTTCGTTATGACGATGACCGTACCTCTGAACTATTTTTGGATGTATATGTGCTTAAAGCCGGCGCATTGAGCTGGATAAGTGATAAATTTGCCGATGTGGATTTGAGCTTTCTGAGTTTCATCGTCTTCATCGCCGTGATCGCATCGTTCACGCAGCTCGTGGAGATGATCGTCGAGAAGTTCTCGCCCACGCTCTACAACCAGCTGGGTATATTCCTGCCGCTAATAGCCGTGAACTGCGCAATCATGGGCGGTTCGCTGTTCATGCAGCAGAAAAACTTCGCAACTGTGGGTCAGTCGGCAGTGTACGGACTCGGTTCCGGTATCGGCTGGTGGCTGGCTATCGTCATTATGGCGGCCATACGCGAGAAGATAACGTACTCGAACATACCGGCACCGCTTCGCGGCCCCGGCATAGCTTTCATACTTACCGGTCTCATCGGTATCGCTTTTTATGATTTTTTCTCGGGTATTCAGTTGTAATTTAATTAAGATTAGCAAATATGGAAATGACTATAATAGTTGCGATTGTGGCTTTTTCTGGTGGTTACGCTGCTTCTCGTGGCGCTGCTGCTGCTGGCAAAAGCCAAACTGACTTCTTCGGGAGAGGTGAAAATCGACATCAACGGAGGCGAGAAGGTCGTAAGCACCGAAAGCGGAAATTCGCTGCTCGTTACGTTGGCCAATAACGGAATATTTCTGCCTTCTGCATGCGGCGGCGGCGGTTCGTGCGGAATGTGCCGCTGTCAGGTCTTGGAAGGAGGCGGCGATATCCTGCCTACCGAGGTGAACTTCTTCACCCGCAAGCAGCAGCAGGACCATTGGCGTCTGGGTTGTCAGGTCAAGGTCAAGGAGGATTTGAAAATCAAGATTCCGGCAGCCGTTCTCGGTGTCAAGAAATGGGAGTGCGAAGTGGTGTCTAACCGCAATATCTCCACTTTCCTCAAAGAGTTCGTCGTAAAACTGCCCGAGGGCGAGACGCTCAATTTCCGTAGCGGCGGATATATTCAGATAGATATTCCGAAGTACGATGAAATCAAGTTCAGCGACATGGATGTCGATGAGAGATTCCGCGGGGATTGGGACAAGATGAAAATGTGGGATTTGGTGACCAAGAATCCGGAGCCTACGTTCCGTGCCTATTCGATGGCCAACCACCCTGCGGAGGGCAATATCATAATGCTCAACATCCGTATCGCCACTCCTCCGTTCGACCGTGCGACAGGCAGCTTCAAGAAGGTGAACCCGGGTATTTGCTCGTCGTATATCTTCTCGCGCAAACCGGGCGACAAGGTCACCATTTCAGGTCCTTACGGAGAGTTCTTCCTGCCCGACAACCTGCCCGACGATCAGGAACTTATTTTCATTGGCGGTGGTGCCGGCATGGCCCCCATGCGAAGCCATCTGATGCACCTGTTCAAGACCGAGAAGACCAAGCGTCCGGTATCGTTCTGGTACGGTGCGCGTGCACTCAAAGAGGCTCCCTATATCAACGACTTCAAGGAAATCGAGCGCGAATTCCCGAACTTCTCGTTCAATCTCGCTCTGGACCGTCCCGACCCCGAAGCTGATGCCGCCGGTGTGAAATATACGGCCGGTTTCGTACATAACGTCCTGTTCGAGAACTACCTGAAAAACCACGAGGAGCCGGAAGGATGTATCTACCTGATGTGTGGACCTCCCATGATGATTTCGTCGGTGGTAAAGATGCTCGACAGCCTCGGCGTTCCGCCTGAGAACATCCGTTACGACAACTTTGGTTCGTAGTAGAGAAGGACAAATATAGCAATCTATGATGAATAAGGCTCTCCGTGGCAGGGCCTTATTTTTATTTCAAAAACGAGAGTCGGGTTGATTCGACTTGCCGTCTTCTATGAATAAGGGGCCTTTAACGAAGTCGATTCGTTTTTGGTAAAATGCTTTGCTGCAAAGAATGTTTTTAATCGAGTTTTCCTTATTTATAAATTCATTTTTCGCGTTTTTGCAAACATCCGCGCCGTTTCGGAGCATTTCGGTTTTCCGGTTCGGATTTTTGTCTGTTCGGGCGGTCAGTATGTCGAAAAAAAGTCGCCTTAATATTTGAATGCTACGGAATAAACATTATATTTGTGGGACCGGTGCATATAAAAATGCGAAAACCGGTTTGAAATTAAAACGCTACTTTATGAACAGATTGGACTTTCTTAAAAGGCTCGGCCTCATTGCCGGCGGAGCCGTTGCGGTCGGTGCCGGACTGGGAGGAGTGTCGTGCGGATTGAGCGGATGCAGCGAGCAGACTCGCAAGCGTAAGATTATAGGCTTGCAACTCTATTCGATTCGTGATGCAATGGCCGAGGACGTGAAGTCGGCTCTTGCGAAGGTTGCTGAAATCGGTTATGCCAACCTCGAAACGGCCTCTTATTCCGACGGCAATTTGTACGGGATGCCTGCTGCCGAATTCCGGAAAATGGCAGAAGATGCCGGCTTGAAGATTACCGGAGCGCATCTCGGTTCGGGGTATTCCCAGCAGACCGAAGCCGACAGACTCGAATGGTGGAAAAAGGCCATGGATACCCATGCGGCGATAGATTGCGAAAACGTAGTCATCCCGAGTGTCGGGTTCTCCGATGAGACTACGCTGGACGATGTCAAGGCTGTGACCGAGTATTTCAACAAGGTCGGCGACATGGCTTCGCAGCGCGGACTCAGATTGTCGTACCATAACCATGCCCGCGAACTCGAATCGCGCGACGGGCAGGTGATTCTCGATTATCTGATAGACAACACCGATGCGTCGCTCGTAAGCTACGAACTGGACGTATACTGGGCTACGGTCGGCGGAGCGAATCCGGCGGAGTATATCGAAAAGTATTCGGGACGTTTCCCGCTGCTTCATATCAAGGACGAGAGCATCATAGGCGAAAGCGGAAAGATTGATTTCGAGCCTATCTTCAAGGCCGCTTACAGGAACGGCATGGAAGAGTTCTACGTGGAGGTGGAGAAGAATACCTTGCCGCCGGAAATATGCGTCGAGAGAAGTTTCGATTTTTCTCGATGTGGCCGATTATGTAAAATAGCAACCTTTTTAATTTGGAATTTTTTATGTCGAAAAATAAAATATCGAGAAGAGAGTTTTTGCGCATGGGCACTGCCTCGCTGGCAGGACTTACTATCGTGCCTAACAGCGTGCTGGGCAGTACGGCAGGGACACACCGCACCGTCCGACAAGATGAATATAGCCGGCGTCGGTGTCGGCGGCCGCGGTTTTGCCGTCCTGAAAAAAATATGGACAGCCAGAATATCGTGGCACTTTGCGATGTGGATTGGAAGTATTCCGCCAATGCTTTCAAGCGTTTCCCGAATGCCCGCAAATTCAAGGACTATCGCGAAATGTACGATAAGATGATGGGCGAAATAGACGGTGTAATGGTGGCTACGGCCGATCATACGCACTGCCTTATAGCGTCCGAGGCAATCGCGGCGGGCAAGCATGTGTATTGCGAAAAACCGCTCACGCATTCGGTTTACGAATCGAGACTGCTGACCAAACTCGCTGACAAGTACAAAGTGGCTACGCAGATGGGCAACCAAGGCGCTTCGGGCGATGGCGTGCGCAAAACCTGCGAATGGATATGGAACGGCGAAATAGGCGAAGTCAGGAAAGTGGAGGCGTTCACCGACCGTCCAATCTGGCCGCAGGGACTGATGCGTCCGGCCGAGAAACATAAGGTGCCTTCGACGCTGGACTGGGACCTGTTCCTCGGTCCGGCTCAGTATCGTCCGTACAATTCGATTTACACGCCGTGGAACTGGCGAGGCTGGTGGGATTTCGGTACGGGTGCGCTTGGCGATATGGCGTGCCATATCCTGCATCCGGTATTCAAGGCACTTAAACTCAAATATCCTATCGAGGTGGAGGGTAGTTCGACACCGCTGCTTACGGAATGCGCACCGAATGCCCAGATGGTGAAATTCGTATTCCCCGCACGCGACAACATGCCGAAGGTCGCCATGCCCGGAGTGGAGGTGATATGGTACGACGGAGGTCTCATGCCGCCCAGACCCGAAGGATTGCCCGACGGAAAGAGCCTGAACGTACAGGGTGGCGGCGTGATTTTCCACGGTTCGAAAGACACGCTCATCTGCGGCTGCTACGGAGCGGAGCCTTATCTGCTCTCGGGCCGAGTTCCCGACGCGCCGAAAGTGTGCCGCGTTGTGCCTGACAACAACCATTATATGGATTGGGTGCGTGCGGCCAAGGAGAGTGCGGATACCAGAGTTCAGCCGGCATCTCCGTTCAGCGAAGCCGGTCCGTTCAACGAAATGGTTGTCATGGGCGTTTTGGCAGTGCGGTTGCAGGGCTTGCGCAAACGCCTGAAATGGGATGGCGAAAACATGCGTTTCACCAACATTTCGCCCGACGAAACCATTCGTATCATGATAGAGGACGGATTCTCCATTAAGGACGGTCATCCGACATTCAATAAAAACGTATACCGACCCGATGAATGCGCAGCAGTATGCCGACGAGCTTTATAAAGCACACGTATCGCGACGGTTGGAAATTGGTGGACATGCCTTTTGTAGTCAAAACAGTAAAATTATAATCGAAATTGAAAAAAACTAACATTAGCAGCAACTGTTCTTATGGCAGCGATGTCTTTGGTGTCATGCGCAGAGAAGCAAAACGACGGGGAATGGATAAGCCTGTTCGACGGAAAAACGTTCGAAGGTTGGAGAGGGTATAATCGTACCGACATGCCTGCGGCATGGACAATCGATGACGGAGCTATCAAAATCAACGGTTCGGGCGCCGGCGAAGCGGGCGCCAAGGACGGTGGCGACATTATCTTCGACCGGAAGTTCAAGAACTTCGAATTGGAGTTCGAATGGAAGGTTGCGGAGGGTTCCAACAGCGGCGTGTTCTATCTGGCGCAGGAGACAGAGGGCGAACCTATCTGGAAATCCTCTCCCGAGTATCAGATACTCGACAACGAGCGTCATCCCGATGCACGTTTGGGCAAGGACGGCAACAGAATGTCCGCATCTCTGTACGACTTGGTTCCGGCAGTGCCGCAAAATGCAAAACCGGCAGGCGAGTGGAACAAGGGCGGTATTATGGTTTATAAAGGTACCGTTATCCACTACCAGAACGGCAAGCCGGTCGTAGAGTATCATCTGTGGACCGACGACTGGAAAAAGATGGTTGCTGACAGTAAATTCGCTTCTTACGATGCGTTCGTCAATGCCGGCGGAGAGAACCATGAGGGCTATATCGGTTTTCAGGACCACGGCGATGACGTGTGGTACAGAAACATTCGCATAAAAATTCTCGACTAATTAGGTTCGAGTTCCAAAGAAAAAAACGCCTCCTGCATCACAGCGGGAGGCGTTTTTTGTAGAAGGCAAGAGCGGAGATTTTATTGCGGAAAGAGCATCCGGTCGTTTTTTATCTCCACAAGTTGCTGCTTGGACCCGACCGAAAATACGTGGCGCATGGTTTTTCCGATGCGTGGCATTTTTATCGTACTATCTCAAAGGCGCTGGCGGCAAAAGAGTTTAGACATGATATGAAAACCGTGCGGTTATGCTGGGCGCATTGTATTGCAGAAAGCGAAATTTACAGCGGCCACCGGCTGGCGGGAGGGCTATATGCCGGTTATCTTCTTTATTTCGTTTAGCTTGTTGAGCGCTTCGAGCGGGGTGAGTGAGTTTATGTCCAGACCTTTTATCTGGTCGCGGATTTGAATCAGCACGGGATCTTCCAACTGGAACATGCTTAACTGAAAGTCGTTTTCCGGAGCCTTGACGGCTGCCGAGGCATCGAATCTGACTTTCGTGTTTTCGCTGCTGTACTGGCTCAGAATCTGCTCGGCGCGGGCTATGACTTTTTTGGGCATGCCCGCTATGCGTGCTACGTGGATACCGAACGATTTCTCGGTGCCGCCTTCGACGAGCTTTCTGAGGAAAATCACTTTCTTGTCCACTTCGCGCACGGCAACGTGGAAATTTTTTACTCTCGGGCAGACTTGCGCCATTTCGTTCAGCTCGTGATAGTGCGTCGCGAAAAGCGTCTTTGCTCTGGCGGTAGGGTGGTTGTGTATGTACTCCACCATGGCCCATGCGATAGCTTTACCGTCGTAAGTGCTCGTGCCGCGTCCGATTTCGTCGAGCAGCACCAGCGAGCGGGAAGATATGTTGTTCAGAATATTCGCCGATTCGAGCATCTCCACCATGAACGTGGATTCGCCCTGCGAAATGTTGTCCGACGCTCCCACACGGGTGAATATCTTGTCCACTATTCCTATATGGGCTTCGGAGGCGGGAACGAAACAGCCTATCTGCGCCATGAGCACGATGAGCGCGGTTTGCCGCAGCAATGCGCTCTTACCCGACATGTTCGGTCCGGTTATTATGATAATCTGCTGCTGTTTGTCATCCAGATGCACGCTGTTGGGAATGTACTCTTCCCCGACGTTCATAAGCGTCTCTATGACCGGATGTCGTCCGTTCTTTATATCTATTTCGCCACCGTCGTCGAGCTTCGGACGGGTGTAGTGCCTCTGTCCGGCAATGACGGCGAACGACAGCAGCACGTCGATTTGGGCAATGGCCGCCGCGGTCGTCTGCAAACGCGGAATCACGGTGCACAGATACTCTATGAGCTGCGTGTATATGCGCGATTCGATAGCCAGAATACGCTCCTCGGCGCCGAGAATCTTCTCCTCGTACTCTTTGAGCTCCTGTGTGATGTATCGTTCTGCGTCTTTGAGCGTCTGCTTGCGAATCCAGTCGGCAGGCACTTTGTCCTTGTGCGTGTTGCGGACTTCGATGTAGTATCCGAAAACGTTGTTGTAGCTGATTTTAAGCGAAGGGATGCCCGTGAGCTCGCTTTCGCGCTGCTGGATTTTCGCCAGCACGCTTTTGCCGTTGGTGGCTATGCTGCGCAAATCGTCCAGCTCCAAATCCACTCCGTCGGCTATGATGCCGCCTTTTACTATCTGGTTGTTCGTCGGGTCGGGATATATCTCGGCTGCTATTTTGTCGCGGGCCTCGCAGCAGGCATCCATGCCGCCTGCAAGTGCTGCGAGAGGCTCGTGTCCTTTGACCGTATCTAAAATGTTCTCTACCGCGTAGAGCGAGTTTTTGAGCTGCACGATTTCGCGCGGAGTGACCCTTCCGGCGGCAATGCGCGAGACGATTCTCTCCATGTCGCCTACTTGGGAAATCTGCTCTGTCAGTTTCTCGATTAACTGCGGGTTGCCCTTTATGAACTCTACGACGTCGAGCCTTCTATTGAGAGTTTTTATATCCTTTATGGGCAGGGCAATCCAATGCCTGAGAAGTCGTCCGCCCATCGGCGACAGGGTCTTGTCCATAACGTTTATGAACGAACCTTTCGCGTCGCCGCCGTTGGAGTAGAAAAGTTCGAGATTGCGTATGGTGAATTTGTCCACCCATACGTACTTGTCCTCCCTCGATGCGCGATATTTTTGGATATGTGCCCGACCGCTTTGTGTTCGGTGAATTCGAGATAGTATAGAATCGCGCCTGCCGCGGAGATTCCGCTCGACATGCCGTCTATGCCGAATCCTTTGAGCGTGGCGACCTCCAACTGTTTGCAGAGCTTTTCACGGTTCGGCTGTTCGGCGAAAATCCATTCGTCGAGTTTGTATGTATAGTACTTGGACCCGAATGCTTCCGTGAAACGCTGCTCGGCACCTCGCTGGTAGACTATCTCTTTCGGGGCGAAGTTTGACAGCAGCTTGTCCGCATATGCGTCGCTGCCTTCGCTTACGTAGAATTCACCGGTGGATATGTCCATGAAAGCTACGCCGGTGCTTTTCTTGCCGAAGTAGACGGCTGCCAGAAACGTGTTTTCTTTGCCGGTGAGTACGTTGTCGTTCAGCGCTATACCCGGCGTTACCAGCTCTATGACGCCGCGTTTTACTATACCCTTTACGCTTTTCGGGTCTTCCAACTGCTCGCATATGGCAACCCTTTCTCCCGCTCTTACCAGTTTGGGCAGATAGGTGTCTATGGCGTGATACGGGAATCCGGCCAGTTCGATATATGAGGCCGCGCCGTTCGCACGTCTGGTGAGCGTGATTCCGAGTATCGAGCTTGACTTTATGGCATCGTCTCCGAAAGTTTCGTAGAAGTCCCCGACCCGAAACAGCAGAATAGCATCGGGATGTATGGCCTTAATGGAGTAGTATTGCTTCATTAAGGGGGTTTCGACGTATTTTTTTCTCTACGGCCAAGTTCTCTAACGTATTATCGGAAGTGTTGCTGCGGGGGTGTATGCGGCTGCCGGCGACTCTTTTACGGCACGCGACGTGGCTTGGTCCTTTATGGACAGGGAAGCGACTTTGGCCCCTTCCGTATAGGTGACGTTGCTTGTGCCGGAAGCGGCGATTTTAAGCACTCCGGGGCAGTGCACGTTAATGTTGCAGGCGTCGGAGGCTTTGATAGATACGTTTCCGCGGCAGTGTACGTCGATGGTGCCCGAGCCCGATGCCGTGCAGTTTACGGAGTTGTCGGCGACGAACCCCGGGTTTTTGAAATCGCAGTTTCCGCTGGTTTTAAGCACAAGCGTTTTGCAGTTCCCGTTCAGTGTCACGCGGCCGGTCTTGCTCATGTTTATGCTGGTCTTCTTGCAGTCGAGATGTGCGCCGAGCGAGCAGCGGCTGTAAGAAGTTACGCTGAGGTTGCGTCCGTCGAAATTCGATTCTCCGCCTGTGGCAAGGCTCAGCTTGGAGCATTTCCCGGAAATTATGCGGACCGACGACGAACCAGAAAGGGAGAACGATGCGTTCGTGCAGTTCACGCTGCCTTCGAACGGGGATTCGCCCGAGAGCTTTATGCCGGCCGAAGCGGTCTCTACGTCGGCTTTCAGGGTGCTTTTTGCCGGAAAAGTTTTATGCTGATGTTTTTGCCCGCCAATCTTTGGTTGGAGACGATGGCGCTTTCGCCCGTCGCGGTGAGTGCCGTCAGTGCGCTTGCCGACATGTATACGACGCTTTTGCGGTTCGATTTGATTGCGCCCTTGCCAGCCTTGCTGTATCCGATGGAAACTTTCGTGCCCTTTATCTCGATTTCGAGTTTGTCGATGAGCGCGTCGCAGGATTCCACATATATGGAGTCCTCGAACCTGTTGTCGAACACCACGTCTATGGCGGACGAAACGTTTACCGTATTATATCCCGATACGTGAATCGAACGAACCGGCATTTGAGCTTTCGCGCCGGAGAACGTCGCCGATACGATGATGAAAAATGCAAGAATAAATTTCTTCATGTTTAAGACATCCGTTTGTAGTCTGTTGTTTTGATCAGCAAAAGTACGAAAAAAAACGCACTATTCGTTTTCCGAAAAAAATCTTTCGTCGAAATTGACGAAATAAAGTTTCTCCGAAGCTCGTGTAATTGCGGTGTATAGCCATCGGAGCAGGTCTTTGCTCATCGTTTCGTCTCCGAACAGCATTTTGTCGATGAACACTGCGCTCCACTGTCCGCCCTGCGCCTTGTGGCACGTTACGGCATACGCGAATTTTATTTGTACGGCGTTGAAGTGCGGGTTTTCCCTGATTTCCTTGTAACGTTTGACTCTGCTTTTTATGTCGGCGTAATCCTCTTCCACGGCCCTGAAAAAGTTTGTCGCTTTCACTGCGAGTAAGGGATGGGGATTCGGAGGCGAGCGTGTCGAGCATTATCTTGCATTCGATTTCGGTGTCGTCGTAGTCCGGAAATTGGAGCGTTGCGTTTGCGAATCTGAATCCGTAGAACTCTTCGAAGCGGCGCAGACGCCTTAGCTTCGCAATATCGCCGTTGGCCATGAAGTTTATCGGACAATCCTCCTCGCGCTCTGTGAAGAAGTAGTTGTTTTTTACCACCATCAGCATGTCGCCCGATTCTATCTCCTCCTCTGCGCATAGTATGTACCGCCTGATTCCGTCGTTGTAGCGGTTGGCCCGTTTGTTCGAGCGCGTGATTACTATGGTCTCGTCGCGTCCGTATTTTCCGTAGCAGCTTTCGAGCGTCTCCATGAACTGCGAACCGTCTATCGACTCTACGTCGGCGAAATGCGTGTCGAACATCGGTATCTCGTAAATGCGGTTTTCGAGCATGCTGCGTACCAGCGTGGCGTTGAACAGTATTCCCGAATCGTACTCCTGCCTTACAACCTCGTCGAGCGATTCGTACAGCACCGGACCGTAGCCCGACATCCACGCCGCGTCCAATGCGGGAGAGTGGTCGTTGCCAACGGGTGGCAGCTGGGCGGTGTCGCCGACGAGCACGAGTTTGCAGTTCTTGCCGCTTCGAACGTATGAAATCAAATCGTCGAGCAGAGCCCCCGAACCGAATATGGATATGTCCGACGAATTGGAGAGCATCGACGCTTCGTCCACTATGAAACATGCGGATTTTTTTCGCGGTTGATGTCCAGCGAGAACTGGGAATCGGGGCCGGACGCCGTCTTTTGCCTGTATATCCTTTTTATGTATGGTCTGCGCCTTTTTACCCGAATACCTTGCGAGGACCTTTTGCGGCACGGCCCGTCGGGGGCCAAGAGAACGGGTTTTATCCCGTTGTCCGATACGGCCTCCACGAACGCCGAGATGAGGGTGGTTTTTCCCGTTCCGGCATAGCCGTTGAGAATGAAAACGGTTTGACAGTCCGGACTGCAAATGAATTCGGAGAGGCTTTCTATGATTTTTTTTTGTCCGAAAGTTGGTTCGAATCTAAATTTAGCGTAAATTTGGGACGCGATACGGGAGCTTTTGCATTGTGATATTTCGATATTAAAAGCGGTGCGGAGCAAGCATAAACGACGTACAAACTTAATAAAATAATAGCAATGAGAAAAGTAATTCAGATTGTTTTTGGGGCTCGTGATTGTTGCGCTGGCATATATTGCCGTGGAGCAGGTTATGACTCCTTTGCGCTTTCAGTCGCAGACTAAAATCCGCGAGGCTGCCGTGATAGACCGTATAAAGGATATACGTGCGGCCGAACGCGCCTTCAAACAGAAAAACCAGCGTTATACGGGCAGTTTCGACACGCTGATTAATTTCGTTTTGACCGAAAGTCTCGAATTCGAGCGTAAAATCGTGGACGAGGACGACTCCGTTGCAATGGCAAAAACTCAAACTCGCCAAGAAAGCGAACGTGGAAAAAAATTCACCATTCCGGTAATCGATACCATATTCGGCTCGAAAAAAACTCTCCGTTCAGGATGTCAAGAATCTGCGGTTCGTGCCGTTCGCACCCGAGGGTTCCGAATATATTCTCAATGCGGGCATGTTCACCACCGAATCCAAAGTGGTCGTTCCCGTATTCGAGTGCAAGGCTCCGTTCAAGATGTTCCTCGGCGATCTGAACCGTCAGGAACTCATCAATCTCATAGACGAGACCAAAAACGTCTATGAAAAATATCCCGGTATAAAGGTGGGCGCACTCGACGCTGCTACCAACGATGCCGGTAACTGGGAATAACTATATGTCATGCGATAAGGTTGTGTCCACTCGGCTGTTGCTGAGTGGACATAATTTTTCGGAGGAGTTCTTGCCTGCCGCCATTGACGAGGCCGTTGTGCTTCTGGACACCGAGGAGACTTTGCTCGTTCCGGCCGATATTTATGAAGAGGGCATGCAGACGGGATATGTGCTGCGCAGCGGAATGGATTTGACGGAGGATAAGAGCATCGTGGTCTCGCCCGCTGTAAACGGTATGGTAGCGTTGATGCTGTTCCCGAAAAGTATCGTCGAAACTCTTGTCGGCCGTTTCGGGCGGTGCGAATTCCGTTCGCCTTTGCAGGAGATTGCCGGCGAAAAAAATGCGATCAGATTGTTCTCAACGGCTCGATGCACATATATGACGTTTAGCGACGATTCCCTTCGTTTTGCCGATGTCATCGCAGACAGGAGTACCGATACCGTTCTGTATCTTTTGCAGACATTGAATAAAGAGTACGGGACCTCGCGTATGCGCATCAAGGTAGGCGGAGAGGATGCCCGCCGGCTTGCGGGTGAGTTATCCGTATATTATAAGAAAGTTGAGGTATGCGAATAATAAGCGGAAAATGCAAGGGCCGAACGATAACGCCGCCGCGGAATCTGAGGGCGCGGCCGACTACGGATTTCGCCAAGGAGAATCTGTTCAACGTGCTGTCGAATTGCGTCGATTTCGAAAGTTCCGATGTACTGGACCTGTTCGCCGGCACCGGTTCGGTGAGCTACGAGTTCGCCTCGCGCGGAGCAAGAAGCGTAACGTCGGTGGAAATAAACGCTGTTCATCATGCCTTCATCAAGCATACTGCCGCAGAGTTCGGATTCGATAATCTGTATGCCGTAAAGGCCAATGCGTTCCTGTATTTGAAAAAGGCTGTCCGAAGAGATTCGACATAATTTTTTTCGGATGCGCCGTATGATTTGCAGAACAGCCCGCAGATTGTGGATTTGGTGTTCGATAACGGGGGTTTTGAAGGATGACGGCCTGTTTATTTTCGAGCATTCGAAGGACAGGGATTTTTTTCATCGCATCCCAATTTCGTCCGTCAGCTCTGTTACGGAAGCGTCCGATTCGCTTTTTCGCATAAAAGGATGAAAAAAATAAAAAAAGTAAGCGAAATATTTGCAGGTTGCCGTTTTTTTGTATTACCTTTGCACTCGCAATCAGCAAAACGGTGTGGTAGTTCAGCTGGTTAGAATACCTGCCTGTCACGCAGGGGGTCGCGGGTTCGAGTCCCGTCCATACCGCAAAAAGAGTGAGTTTAACGACTCGCTCTTTTGTTTTTTTCTTGTATCTGTGCTACAACGGTGGATTCAGTAAATTTTTATTCTTGTATAAATAGTTTATATGTTTGTATCGAGAAAAGTGAATCAATCGTTTAATTCAATTCTAAACATATTATGAATAACGATAGTGAACAATGAATAGTAAGCCGCAAAGTCCGATTGTCGAAAATTGCGAAATCTGAAAAACGAGAAAATAATAAAGTGAGAAGGTGGAAAATCGCCTTTTTTTGCGTTCTTACCATTTTGTTTCTCGTTGCAGGATGTTCTTTTTACAAGATTTTAGACCAAGCGATATCTTTGGATTATATGCAACAAGGTTATTCTTGGACCGAACATGATTTGGAGCAAATCATAGAGATAATAAACGAAACCGATTTGACAAAAATCCCAAATAAAAAATGCACTTGGAGACCATATGTTTTATCAATTTATGGATTTCGATTCCGATACTGTGGAGCTTGAAAGAGTTCAGTTGATTTTTGATGATAATAGGCTGAAAACCATCTCCGATAGATGGTAGAAAGTAGATTATTGCGGTTCTGACAAAACGAAGCCAAGTGCTTTAATTTTATGGTGCGCGATTTGCAAACAGAGACATGGATAATGTCTTGCAATGCACTTTCTGTCTGTTATTCTGCCGTTTGTCGCGTTCACTGCTCTGGCCGGCGCTTCGGAGCGCGGCGGAACGGTTGCAGGTACGGTGAGGGGTAGGGATGACAGTGTCGTTGCGGGGGCATCGGTGGAGTTGATGCGCGGCGGAGGTGCTCTGACGGATGAAAACGGAGCGTTCGTCTTCGCGGATATGCCTGCCGGTCGGAATATGGTATATGTCAGCGCCGATGGATATTCCGGCTATTCCTCCGATTATTTCGAGATACATTCCGGCGACACGGTGGTGCTGGATATACGGTTGAGGGATAAGACGGTCTTGGTGCAGTCAGTATCGGTGACTTCTTCGCCGATAGTTGCGAAACAGGACGCGCCTGTGTCCATGCGCCGGTTCGTCTCACGGGAGCTGACCGCCATGCCCGGTGCCAATCTGGATGTCTCGAAAGTGGTGCAGGCTATGCCCGGGGTGGTTCCGGTCTCAATGGCCGGCAGAAACGATTTGCTGGTTAGAGGCGGCGGGGCCAATGAAAACAGGTATGTTCTCGACGGTATCGAGATTCCCGTTTTGAATCACTTCGCAGTGCAGGGCGGCTCGGGCGGCAATGCCTCGATAGTCAATACGGAGTTGCTGCAATCCGTGGACTTTTTACACGAGCGCCTTTCCCGTGCAGTATTCCAACGGATTGAGCTCCGTACTCAGTATGAGCATGAAGACAGGGAACAGCGAACGTTTCGGCGGCAAGCTGACCGTCGGAACTTCTGATGCTGCGTTGATTGTGGATACGCCTGTTTCGCGCAACGGCAAAACGACGCTTATAGCCTCTTACCGGCGGAGCTATTTGGATGTGCTGTTCAGAATATTGAAACTGCCGTTTCTTCCCGTATATAACGATTGCCAGTTCAAAATCTCTTCTAAACTCTCCGAGCGGGACGAGGTGTTCGTGCTCGTGCTCGGTTCTTTCGACCGCAATCGCCTGAATGCCTCCTTGAAGATTGACGACGAGAGCCGCAAGTATATCCTCGGTTATTTGCCGGCAAATAATCAGTGTAGCTATGTGATAGGTGCGGGATACAGGCGCCGCATAAAATCGGGAGTGATAATTGCGACGTTGAGCCGCAACTTTTTCAATAACTTGCTCTACAAACACTTGAATAACGAAAAGCGGGAACCGGAGATTTTGAACCTGAATACGACCGAAGCGGAGTACAGGGCCAGATTCACTGCCGAATTGTGGAACGTCTCCGGATTCAGAATCACCGTCGGCGCCGGCGTCGGCTACGGCCGCGCCCGCAACCGTTTCAAGAAGCCAGCCGCATCGCGGGCCGGAATTGCGACCGAGGTCGGAAAAAGCAGAGTAGGGGTGTGGCGATACGAAGCGTTCGCCGGCGCGGGCCGAAGTTTTGCAGGTGGCAAGGTGTCCATTTCCGCCTCGTTGAGAATGGAAGGTATCGGCTATTCGGCCCTTACGTCCAATCCCCTCGGACAGTTGTCGCCCCGTATTGCGATAGGAATCAGGCCTGTCGAGAAGCTGGAAATAAACATTTCCGCCGGACGATACTATCAGGAACCTTCCTACACCATGCTGGCATACGAATCCGGTGACGGGTCTTGGCATCAGAAACAGCACCTGAAATATATGGCGGTGAATCATTATATCGCCGGTATCGGTTTCAAAGCCACGGCGCTTTCGCTCCTGTCGTTAGAAGTTTTCTACAAGCAGTATTCGCGTATGCCGGTGTCGATGCTCGATTCGCTGCCGGTATCCACGGCGGATTTTGCGGACTATATCGTCGGCGATGTGCCTGTGAAATCCGTCGGCAAAGGGCGGGCTTACGGTCTCGAACTCTCATACCGCAGTTTCGATTTGAGGAGCGTGGCGATAAACCTTTCCTATACGCTTTTCCGCTCGAAGGTGGATTTGTACCGCCGCGGAGAAAGCGCTCCCTCGCCGTTCGATGTCGGGCATATTCTGAATGTCTCGGCCATTTGCGATTTGGGCAAGGGTTGGAGTTTAGGTGCTAAGTGGCATATCACGGGCGGCTATCCATATACGCCTTACGACGAGAACATGTCCTCGCTTGTATGGGCGTGGGATTTGCGGGCAAGACCCTATCATGATTACGACGCTTATAACGGCATGCGCTCGGCTCCGTATCACCAGCTCGATTTGCGGGCCGAGAAGACATGGGTGTTGAAGGACTGGAAAATATCCGTATATGCGGACATTCAGAATGTCTACGACTATAAGGCCGAAGGCCAGCCGATTCTGATGCCTGTGCGCGACAAGAACGGCGATTACGTACCCGACCTGTCGAACCCCGGACACTACTTGATGCACAGCGTGCCGCGCGATGTCGGCGGAACCGTTCTTCCCACCTTAGGCGTTTGCCTGAGCCTATGACATCGTACCGCACCGCAGATTATGGAAAACGTGTAAAAAAACCGAATCCACAAAGGGACTCGGTTTATATATTGGAAGTGTATAGACTACAAGAATATCGTTTTTGCCGCTCAGACGGCTGTTTTCGGCCTCGTAGCAAACGATATGACTTTCCACGGATTGTTCTATCGTCGTGCGGAGTTCGCTTCGGTCGTTGTCCAAGACTGCGCCTATGAAATCCTCTATGATGTTCAAATCGGCTCCGGCGTGGAAAGGCTTGCCTGTCAAATCGGAGAAATCGAACACCTGAACCGTGTTGTTGCGGAATTTGCGCACGCGCAGCGTCGTTTCGTCGCCGTCTATTTCGCCGTATGTCATCTTGATGTGCGTCGAGCGGAAGTCGTCCAGCGTGAATGCGTTGGCTACGAACGATATGGTCGTCTGGTCGGCGAGTTCGAGGTTGAGAACCTGATGGTCGGCCACGTCGTTGTCGCAGTGGTAGACGCATCGTCCGTAAGGGCCCTCGGCGAGTTGCTTGTCTATTACCTCGTCTATCGTGCTGCCGCGGGGAACGTCGAAGTTGCCAATCCACAGTTTGCGGTTCTTGTACAGGTCCACAGCCGAGAAAGGACAGCTTTTTTCGATAGAGCAGTTTATGCACCGCTCGGCGCTCCCTTCCGGCGCATTCTCCTTGCGGAACCAGCGCAGCGAACCGAAAGAACTGACCTTCGTACACTTGGAGCCGCACAGCCACAGCAGAAAGTCTATGTCATGGCAGCATTTGGCGATAAGCATCGGATTCGTTTTCTCGGCTCTGTTCCAGCTTCCGCGCACGTAACCGTGCGTGGTCCGGTCGAGATTGATTTCGGCATAATGATTTATGGATACGATTTGTCCGAGTTCGCCGGAATCTACCACCTCCTTGATTTTCATGAAGTACGGGTGGAATCGCAATACATGGCACACACCCACCAACACGCCTTTGCGCTTTGCGTTTTCCAAAATGGCGAGGCACTCTTCGCGGGTCTGTGCGATAGGTTTTTCGAGCAGGACGTGATACCCCGCATCTATGGCTTTCATGCAGGGAACGAAATGCTTGTCTTCGGGCGTTCCTATGATTACCGCATCGGCCGGAACCGGAGTTTTGAAAAAATCTTCATAAGAGGAGAAGCATGCGCTTTGCGGAACATAGAATTTGCCGGCCAGATTTTCTCTGCGAATATCTACAGGTTCCACTATACCAACGAGTTTGAGCCTGTCGGGATGCAATACGGCATATTCCAGATATTTGTTCGTGCGGTTGCCTGCACCTATTACGACGATTTTTTTACCGGAGTGCTTGTCATTTTTCCGTAGAAATTTTTGATAAAACGACTAAAACGCCTGCAAAGATATAAAATAAAACATATTTATAATATAATTCACAATCGTTTTTTTGTTCCCCGCGCGGAGCCTTGCCGCGAGAACTGCATGATAATGAATGAATACGGGGCGCGCGGGAAAAATATATATTTGAAAAATTATTTAAAATCGTGCAAAAGAAATGGGCCGGCAGGTTAATTTCAATCTCTTTTTAGTATATTTGCATCGTTGTAACGAAACGATATCTCCCCTTTTATGAGCGATATTATCAAACACGAATGCGGCATAGTGCAAATCCGGCTATTCAAACCGCTTTCATATTATAAAGAAAAATACGGTACGGCGGCCTATGGACTCAACAAACTCTATCTGATGATGGAGAAGCAGCACAACCGCGGTCAGGAAGGCGCGGGTATCGCCTGCATAAGAATTGGAGGCCAAGGCGGGAGAGGAGGAGATATTTCGCGAGAGGGCCGAAGGCAGCGGTGCCATTGCCGAGGTTTTCGCCGCAGTGAACAAGGCCGTAAGCGCAGCGATGACATCGGACACAATAGACGGAAACCCTGCCTTTTATGGGGCAGTTCTACATGGGGCACCTGCGTTACAGCACAACCGGCCGTTCGGGAATTTCCTACGTGCATCCGTTTCTGCGCCGCAACAACTGGCGCTGCCGGAATCTGTGCCTTGCGGGCAATTTCAATCTGACTCAATGTAGACGACATTTTCGACAGTATAGTTGCTGAGGGGCAGCATCCGCGCAAAAATGCCGATACGTTCATCATGCTCGAACAGCCTGGGATGCCTTCTGGACGAACAGTGCGAACGACTTTATAGAAAATTCTCCGACGAAGGGTACAGCGCACAGGCTCTCAACGACAAGGTGGAGGAGTATCTGGATTTGGAGTCTATTCTGGGCAAGGCATCCGATACATGGGACGGCGGCTATGTGATAACCGGCGTGACCGGCAGCGGCGACAGTTTCGCATTGCGCGACAAGTGGGGGCATACGCTCGGCGCATTATTACATAGACGATGAAATTGCGGTAGTCGCATCCGAAAGAGCCGTCATTCAGACAGCCATGAACGTTCCGACGGACAAGGTTCGGGAATTGCTACCCGGACAGGCTCTGATAATCAAACGCAACGGCGAGGTAAAACTCTCGCGGATACACGAACCGCACAATCCGCGTCCGTGTTCCTTCGAGCGGATATATTTCTCGCGCGGCAGCGATGCGGACATTTACCGCGAACGCAAACTTCTCGGCAGGCTTTTGGTGGATTCCATTCTTCGGGAAGTGGATTACGATATGGACAATACCGTCTTCTCGTTCATCCCCAACACGGCCGAGGTGGCTTACTACGGAATGATGGAGGGCTTGAACGACTATCTGAATGATTTGAAGCTAAGCAAGATATTCGCCATCGGGGAGAACGTCACCCGCGAACAGCTCCGCTCCATAATATCACGCACGGTGAGAACCGAGAAACTCGCCATAAAGGACATAAAGCTCAGGACTTTCATCGCAGAGGGCAACCGCCGCAACGATTTGGCCACCCATGTCTACGACATCACCTACGATTCCATCGTTCCCGACAGGGACAATATCGTGGTTATCGACGATAGCATAGTGCGCGGCACCACGCTGAAAATGAGCATCATCAAGATACTTAGCCGTCTGAACCCGAAGAAAATCGTGGTCGTTTCCTCTTCGCCGCAGGTGCGCTATCCGGACTGTTACGGCATAGACATGTCGCACATGGAGGAGTTCATCGCATTCAATGCGGCCATAGAACTGCTCAGACGCGATTGCAGGGAGGATGTCATAGACGGCGTGTACGAGAAATGCAAGGGAAAGCTCTGGCCCGCGGCGGGGCGGATATGCCGAACTGCGTCAAGGAGATTTACGATTCGTACTCTTACGACGAAATATCGCGTCAGATTGCGAAAATGGTTACGCCGGAAGACTGCCCCTGTCAGGTCAGCGTGGTATACCAGACCATAGAGGATTTGAACAAGGCGTGTCCGGCCAACAACGGAGACTGGTATTTTTCCGGAAATTATCCTACTCCGGGCGGCAATAGATTGGTGAACAAATCGTTCGTCTCGTACTACGAACGTTTTGTCGAGAAATAGATTCGAACACATAAAAAATACAAATGCTATGCAAAGCAATTACAAATTACACAAAGAGGGTGGATTGATACCCGATGCTGAGCCGCTCGATATCATACGCCGTTACGAACGTATGAACACCACGATTCTGGAAACGGAAGCCGAGGGTGCGGATTACGTGTCCGACATTATTCTGAATGCCGTTAAGCGCAGCAACGAAAAAGGCGAAAAATTCGTTTTGGGCATTACGACGGGCAAATCGCCGCTCGGCATATACCGCCGTCTGGTGGAGAAATACAATGCCGGCGGAGTAAGTTTCGCCAACGTGTCGGTGTTCTCGCTCGACGAGCCTGTATCCGATTTGTCCGAAACACCATTTGAGCCGTAATTACCTTATCCACGAAGAGTTACTCAATCATGTGGACATCAAGCCCGAGAACGTATTCATTCCCGACGCGGAGACAGACATAAACGGAGTGCACGACTTCTGCACGCGCTACGAGGAGAAAATCGCGGAACTCGGCGGCATGGACCTGATGATTATCGGCACCGGCGTACAGGGCCAAATCGGTTACAACGAACCGGGAACGTTCTTCAACAGCAAAACGCGTCTGGTCGCGCTGAACAACTCTTCGCGGGCAAGCGTTGCGTCGATGTTCTCCGGCGAGGAAAACATTCCGAACAAGGCCATTACGATGGGACTCGGAACAATCATCAAGGCCAAGCGTATAGTGTTGGTGGCTTGGGGCGAGGAGAAGTCCGCAGTCATCGGAAAAATCGTCGAGGGCGACATCACTCCCGACATTCCAGCGACCTATTTGCAGACGCACCCCGATACGGAAGTGGTGCTCGACGAGACTTCGGCCCAAGAGCCTTACACGTGAAAAAGACGCCGTGGCTGGTCGGAACCCTGCGACTGGCAGCCCAAGTTCGTGCGCAAAGCGGTGGTTTGGCTCTGCCAGAAAGTCGGCAAACCGATCCTGAAGCTCACCTACAAGGATTACATAGACAACAACCTCGGTCAACTGCTCGACAGTCAGGGTACCTACGATTCGATAAACATCAGGGTATTCAACGACTTGCAGCATACGATTACCGGCTGGCCGGGCGGCAAACCCAACGCCGACGACTCTACACGTCCCGAGCGTTCGAAACCGTATCCGAAGCGTGTGGTAATCTTCTCGCCGCATCCGGACGACGATGTGATTTCGATGGGCGGAACGTTCTGCCGTCTTGTTGAGCAGGGGCACGACGTGCACGTAGCCTATCAGACTTCGGGCAACTATGCCGTGCACGACGATGTGGTTTTGCAGTCGCTCGACTCGGCACGCGAATGCGGATTGGGAGACCGTTACGAGGAGATTATGGCCATCATCTCGGCCAAGAAGAACGGCGAGCCGGAACATCCGGTGCTCATGAAACTCAAAGCGGCGATTCGTCGCAGCGAGGCCAAGGCCGCATGCCGTCATTTCGGTGTAAATCCGGCCAACATCCATTTCCTCAATCTGCCGTTCTATGAAACCGGCGGTTTGAAGAAGGGCGAACTCACGCAGACCGACATAAACATCATCGTGAAACTGCTTCGCGAAGTGCAGCCTCATCAGATTTACGCTGCCGGCGACCTTTCCGACCCGCACGGCACGCACCGCGTGTGCATCGAGGCGGTTCTCGGAGCTATGGAAATCGTGAAGGACGACGCATGGGTCAAGGATTGCACGTTCTGGCTCTACCGCGGCGCATGGCAGGAGTGGGATTTGGACATGGTGGATATGGCCGTGCCTCTGAGCCCCGACGAAGTGATAAAGAAGCGCCACGCCATTTACCGCCACCTCTCGCAGACGGATATAGTCCCTGTTCCCGGGCGCGGATGCGAGAGAGTTCTGGCAGAGAGCCGAGGACAGCACCCAGAACACAGCCCGCATATACGACGGACTCGGCATGGCCGAATATCAGGCGATAGAAGTATTCGTAAAACTTAATTTGGAGAAATAATCATGAGACTCATAATCGAACCTACCGGCAAGGAAGTGGCCGCATGGGCCGCGGCGCATATCGCCGAGTGCATAAACGAACATCAGAAAAAGAGCGAGCGTCCGTTCGTGCTGGGACTTCCCACCGGCTCGACGCCTTTGAAAACCTATGCGGAGCTTATCGAACTCTGCAAGGCCGGTAAAGTATCTTTCAAAAACGTGATTACGTTCAACATGGACGAATACGTGGGTCTGCCCGAACAGCACCCAGAAAGCTACCATTCGTTCATGTGGAAGAACTTTTTCAGCCACGTGGACATCAATCCCGACAATGTGAATATTCTGAACGGAAATGCCGCCGATTTGGAGAAGGAGTGTGCAGACTACGAGGCTAAAATCGAGGCCGCAGGAGGCATCGACCTGTTTATGGGCGGTGTTGGCAACGACGGTCACATAGCGTTCAACGAACCGTTCTCGTCGCTCAATTCGCGCACCCGTCAGAAGACCCTTACCGAAGATACGATTATCGCTAATGCGCGTTTCTTCGACGGCGACGTGAATCTGGTTCCGAAAACCGCTCTTACGGTCGGCGTGGGTACTGTGCTTTCGAGCCGTCAGGTGATGATTCTTGCAACCGGTTATGCGAAAGCCCGCGCCGTGCAGCACGGAGTGGAGGGCAGCTACAACCACAGCTGGACAATAAGCGGGTTGCAGGTGCATCCTAACGGAATTCTGGTTTGCGACGATGCTGCGGCCAGCGAACTCAAAGTTTCGACCTATCGTTATTTCAAGGATATAGAGAAGAATAACTTGTAGCCCTTGCCGCTGCACTCTTTTCAAGGACGAACAATGAGAAAAAGGCATTCTTACGATACTTTGCCGCTTTGTTCGTCCTTTTCTGTTCGACGGCCCAGACGCGCTGGTCGATAGAAAAGGACGGAACGGTACATTGGCATGCCGGCGGGACGCTTCCGCATTCCGACCATATCGAAATGAGCGGCGACAGCATTTCGGCTGTAATCCGTTACGGTGTTGCGGCCGACGGAAGTTTTGCAATGGACCGTTCGGTGGTTTTTCCCATGCTCCGAACCGTTCCCAACAATACACACGCTTCGCTGACGCAGCGCGTGGCGGTGGATGTCACGCGTCTTGTAACGGTCGGTTCGCTTCCGCTCATCGAGGAAAAGTGTCTCGATGTATCGTTGAACGGAGCAATCGAGGTCCTGAGCCGTTTCAGCGTAGGTCGGGAGAATATCGGGACATCCCGCGGCGGTTCGAGACCTGCCGTCGAGTTGCGCCGCGTTATCTTTCCGTCGGTGGACAAACCTGTATTATGCGAGATTTACACTCTTAAAAACATCTCTGGGAGAGACATCACGGTGAATATTCCTCGAACCGTTTCGACATACGTAACGGCCCCCGAGCGCGGAGTGGACGGTAGCTATGCGGTGGAACTGAACGTAGTCGGCGCTGGCAGTTACAGTGTCGCTCCGGATGCGGAGTCGAGTTTTTACGCTACCGTACAGGGACGCATGATTTCGGAAAAGCCGCGCACGGTCGATGTGCCGGAGGAGTATGCGGCGCGAATGAATTTCATAAGGGAGATGGACAGCCGTCTTGTGCTGCATACGCCGGATTCGGTTATGAATACCGCGTTCCGCTATGCAAAAATACGCGCATCGGAGAGCATATTCAAAACCCGAGGCGGATATATGCACTGCCCGGGAGGCGAGTCGTACTATGCTGCCATTTGGGCTAACGATCAGGCGGATTACGTGAATCCGTTCTTCCCGTTTTTAGGATACGGCAAGGGCAACGAATCTGCCCTGAATGCGTTCCGCCATTTCGCGAGGTTCATGAACGACGATTACCGGCCTTTACCCAGTTCGATAATCGCCGAAGGTCTGTACACGTGGAACGGTGCCGGCGACCGCGGCGATGCTGCCATGATAGCTTACGGAGCCGGACGGTACGCCTTGGCTTCCGGCGATAAAGATGTCGCTCGGGAACTGTGGCCGCTTATCGAGTGGTGTTTGGAGTATTGCCGCAGGAATATCGATGAAAACGGTGTGGTGCGTTCGCGTACCGACGAATTGGAAGGACGCTTTCCTGCCGGCGAGGCGAATCTTTGCACCTCTTCGCTTTATTACGACGCGCTCATTTCCGCGGATTACCTTTGCAGAGAGCTCGGTATACGGAACGACTACCGTCGTCGGGCTGTTACGCTGCGCAGGAATATAGAATCGTATTTCGGTGCGGACATGGGCGGTTATGAGACCTATCGCTATTACGACGGCAACAAGGTTCTGCGTGCATGGATAGCCATACCGCTGACCATGGGCATAGACGAAAGAAAACAAGGGAACGACCGACGCCCTGCTTTCAAAAAGAGGCTGTGGAGCGAAAACGGAGTGCTGACAGCCGAGGGCGACGCTACGTATTGGGACCGTGCGACGCTTTACGCGTTTCGCGGAATCATGGCCGCAGGTCTGACGGACAGGGTGCTGGACTACTTGTCGAACTATTCGCGCAAAAGACTTCTGGGCGAACATGTCCCGTATCCGATAGAGGCTTTCCCCGAGGGCAGCGGACGTCACCTGTCTGCCGAAAGCGGACTTTATTGCAGGGTATTCACCGAAGGACTGTTCGGTATAAGGCCTACCGGTTTAAAAGCTCGTTCGCCATGACCGTGCAACTGCCCGAGACGTGGAATGAGATGTCCCTGCGCCGTGTGCACGCATTCGGAAACGATTTCGACATATGCGTAAGACGTGAGGAAAAACGGGTTGCGCGTTACGGTCGGAAATGCAACTCGGAAATATTGCGACAAAACGGTGAAAAGAGGGTAGCAGAATAGATGTAAAACTGAAATAAATTTCCTTTAACTAAACTAAAATCAACGAACATGAAACGAATTCTCGAACTCGTGCTGGGCATGGCGGCGGTTTTCTCGCTGACGTTTGCCTCGGCCGCTCCGAAGGAGTACAAATTGTCGTCTCCCGACGGAAAAATCGAAGTTACGGTTACCGCTTCGAAAACGCTTACCTATTCGATAACAAGAGACGGAAAGACCGTTTTGGCCCGTCGCGCATCGCCATGTCCTTGCAGGACGGCAGTGTCGTTTTGGGGTGACAATGCGCGTTTTTTTCGGTAAAACGCAACTCTGTGAACGAAACTATTGCTTCGCCTTCGCACCGTCACAAAAACCGTCGATGTCAATTATAACGAGCCTGGATTTGCGCAGCCAGAAATTCGGCGTGCAGTTCCGCGCGTTCGACGACGGTGTAGCGTATCGCTTTTTATACCAATGCCAAGAATCCGTCCTATACGGTTTCCGACGAGGTGGCCGAATTCAATTTCGACAAGGACTATACGGCTTATCTGCCTTACAGCCGCGACAAGAAGAATCCGTTCCACGACTCTTTCGAACAGCCGTACAAGGTGACTCCGATAAGTGAGTTCGACACTACCAATACGGTGTTCCTGCCCGTGCTCGTGGATTTGAAGGATGCCGGCAAGGTGCTCATCATGGAATCCGACCTCGAATCCTATGCAGGCATGATTCTGGACTACAATGCCGACAAGGGCGGTTTCAAGGGCCTTTTCCCGAAATATCCGAAGAGCTTTACTCGCGGCACCACCCGCTGCAAGAATTTCGTAAAGGATACATACGACTACATAGCCCGATTCGACGGAGCACGCACTTTCCCGTGGCGCGTTCTTGCAATCGTGGAGAACGATGCCCAAAGCTGCCGACTAACGATTTGGTCTATGCGCTCGCTTCGCCTTGCCGTATCGACGATACGTCGTGGATAAAACCCGGAAAGTCGGCTTGGGACTGGTGGAACAACTGGGGTATATCGAATGTGGATTTCAAGGCCGGCATCAACACCGAAACATATAAATATTTCGTGGATTTCGCTGCGGACAACGGTCTCCAATACATTATTCTGGACGAAGGCTGGTCGCCTCCCGCAGAGGGCGACGTGATGAATATCCGTCCGGAAGTCGATTTGAAGGAAATCGCTTCGTATGCGAAAAGCAAAGGCATAGGCGTAATCATCTGGGTGGTCGGCAATGTGCTTGACGAGAAATTGGAGGAGGCTTGCAAGACCTATTCCGAGATGGGAATATCCGGCTACAAGGTCGATTTCATAGACCGCACAGACCAGCAGGCTGTGGAGATGGTTTACCGTATCGCCGAGGTTGCTGCAAAGTACGGCATGTTAGTGGACTATCACGGAATCTATAAGCCGACCGGTCTTTCGCGTACATATCCCAACGTCGTCAATTACGAGGGCGTATTCGGACTCGAACAGCTCAAATGGAGCAATCCCAACATGCCGCTTTACGACGTGACCATGCCTTTCATACGTATGGTCCCGGGTCCCGTCGATTATACACAGGGTGCCATGCGCAACGCCAACAAGAGCAATTTCCGCGATATTTACAGTACGCCGATGAGTCAGGGTACGCGTGCGCATCAGGTGGCCACATACGTGGTGTTCGACTCTCCGCTCGTGATGCTCTGCGACACTCCGACCAATTATATTGCGGAGCCCGAGGTCACTTCATTCATAGCCCGCATGCCGCAGGATGCGGACAAGACCGTGGTTTTGCAGGGCAAGGTCGGCGAATTTATCGTAACGGCCCGCAGAGTGGGCAGCGACTGGTATGTCGGCGGTCTGACTTCGTGGACCGGCCGCGACTTGCAGCTTCCGCTCGATTTCCTTTCGGACGGCAAATACACGGCCGAGATAATGACCGACGGCGTGAATGCGTCCCGTATCGGTGAGGACTACAAGTTGGAGACCCGCAGTGTGGATAAATCTTCCGTTCTTAATGTCAAAATGGCAGGCGGCGGCGGATTTGCCATGATAATCACCAAGAAATAGTTATGAAAAGACTGTTTTTATTTCTGATTGCCACAGTGAGTGCAGCCGCTATTTCGGCGGCTGTTCCTCGGTCCGAGTACCCGCGCCCGCAGTTCCAGCGCGAACAGTGGTGCAATCTCAACGGAGAATGGGACTTTGCCATGGATAACGAGCGTAAAGGGCTTGAAAATGGTTGGACGTCGGCCTCTTCGTTGGAAGATAAGATAATCGTTCCGTTCGCGCCGGAAAGCTCTCTTTCCGGTGTCGGACACACTGACTTCATTACTGCTGTCTGGTATCGGCGCGAGGTGGAGGTTCCGGCCTCGTGGAGCGGCAAGAAGATACTTCTCAACTTCGGAGCGGTGGACTACAAATGCTCGGTATATATCGACGGCGAGCGTGTCGGGCTGCATGCCGGAGGCACTTCCTCCTTTTCATTCGACATCACGTCGAAAGTGAAGGCCGGCGGAAAATTCAACCTCGTGGTATATGCCGAAGACGACACCCGTTCGGGTGTACAGCCGCTTGGCAAGCAGAGCACGCGCCGCGAGTCGCACGGATGTTTCTACACGCGCACTACCGGAATCTGGCAGACCGTGTGGATGGAGGCAGTAGCGCCTACGGGACTTCGCAGGGTGAAGATAATTCCCGACGTGGACAATTCGCAGTTCGTCTTCATGCCCGAGTATTACGATTTGGCCGACGGGCAGAGCCTTACGGTGGTGCTTAGCGACGGCGGCAGAAAAGTTGCCTCCAAGACAGTGACGGCAGCCGGAGCTTCGAGCGTCGTGCTGCCTGTGAAAAAGCCCAAGCTGTGGTGGCCCGAGTCTCCGTTCCTTTACGACGTGAAATTCATCGTGAAGGACAAGGACGGAAATACGGTTGATGAAGTGTCGTCGTATGCAGGTCTTCGCAAGTTCCATATCGAGGGCCGACGCATGTTTTTGAACAACGAACCGTTTTATCTCCGCACCGTGCTCGACCAAGGGTTCTATCCAGACGGAATATGGACGGCCCCGAGCGACGAGGCGTTGCGTGCAGATATCGAGCTGTCGAAAAAGGCGGGATTCAACGGAGCACGCCTGCACCAGAAGGTATTCGAAGAACGTTTCCATTATTGGGCCGACAAGCTGGGGTACGTGACTTTCGGCGAGGCGAGCGACTGGGGTTGCAACAGAGCCAATCCTGCTGCCGCATACGCACTTGTCAGGGAATGGGTGGATAACGTCAATCGCGACTTCAATCACCCGTCCATTATCGGATGGACGCCGATGAACGAAGCGTGGGGCGTGAAACCTCTGGACGATTACCTGCGTCTTAACGAGGATTTGTTCAATATAACCCACCTTATGGATGCGACCCGACCCGTAAGCACTGCCAGCGGCGGTTCGTCCTACAAGACCGATATATGGACGGTGCATACCTACGAACAGGATCCCGCCGTACTCAAAACCCAGCTTGAATTCGAGAACGGCTATCCGAAATATATGGGGCAGGCGCCGTTCAAGGATGTACCGTACAGCGGACAACCTTATTTCGTGGACGAGTTCGGCGGCATAAAGTGGAATCCGGCCCAGCAGACGGATAATGTCCGCACCGAGTCTTGGGGCTACGGTCAGGCGCCGCGTTCGCTCGAAGAGTTCTACGAGCGTCTCAGCGGGCAGGTGGATGCCATTGTCGGCAATCCGGATATCTGCGGCTACTGTTACACGCAATTTACCGACGTGGAGCAGGAACAGAACGGAATCTATTTTTACGACCGGAGCGAGAAGTTCGATATGGACAAAATAAACGAGATATTCTCGCGCCGCCCCGAAGGGTACAGATAACAAAAAGGCATTAAACGAAAACGGAAGCGGAGCATATATGGTTATGCTCCGCTTCCGTTTTTCATCTGTTTTTACAAGCCTCCTGCCGGATTCCGGCTCGTACCTGCGAGCGGAAAATCGCGAGACAGGCAGCAGACGTTTTTCGTACAGCCCCCTCCCTCCTTGTATTTTTTTCTTGTCTTACGCTGCGCGGCAGCTCTTGCAGGCGAGAGGGTAGGGCCTATCTTACGAGCCCGTTTTTGAAGAAGTCATACGAGGCTGCGATTCGTTCAGGTGTGTCGGCACCCAGCAGCGTCAGCAGCTCGCGGGTGAATTCCAGATAACCGCTTCCGTTTGCCGTAACTATGCCCGAGTCGCTTACGGCCTGCGCCTCGACGTAGCCGTTACGATTGGTGTAGGACTTGCCTCCGTAAAGTTCGAGTTGCTGCAACGTGTTTCCGGTATGCTTCACATTGTTCAGGAACCCGTGAGCACACATGAAAGATACGGCATTGCATATTGCACCCACCGGTTTGCCGTTTTCGAGCGTGCGTTTCACTATCTTTTCCACGCCGCAAGCCTCGGGGCTTTGCCACGAATAGCCGCCGATAAGAACCACGGCCGCATAGTCTTCGGGCATGTTCCCGAAATCGTAATCCGGCAAAGTGCGGAATCCGCCTATGGAGCGTACCGGTTCCATCGAAGGTGCGACGGTCTTTACCGTGTACACGACTTCGCTTCAGGGGAGCACGCCGGCATTGAGCGAAGAGGCCAGAAAGGCTCCTTCCCAATCGGCATAGTCGTTCAGAATGATTATCAGTACTTCTTTCATTTTCATTCGTCTATTTGTACGCTGAACTGCGTTCGTCCGCCGAGCGAGAAGCGTATGTATGTTATTGGCATCCCCTGTGCGAGGAACATGCTCTCGTAGGCGGTCTTTATTGAGAGCGTTTCGTCTGCCAGTCCTGTTCCGTAGATGTCGTTGCAGCACACTTCGCACGGCAGCATGTTTTGCCGGATAACCTCTTTGGTGTATTCGTGCAGCGCCTGCGAGTCGGTTTTGAGGTGTATGCGACCCTGCGGTGCGAGCATCTGCGCGTAATATGTCAGGAATATCGGCGAGGTGAGCCTCTTTTTTGCGCGGGAGTCTTTGAGCTGCGGGTCGGGAAACGTAATCCAGATTTCGGAGATTTCCTCTGGGGCGAAGAACGAATTTATGAACTCGATGCGCGTGCGCAGGAACGCGACGTTGGGCATGTTCTCGTCCGTGGCAGTGCGAGCACCGCGCCACATGCGCGCACCTTTGATATCAACACCGATGAAGTTGCATTCCGGATGCCGGCGTGCGAGAGCAACGGTATACTCGCCGCGTCCGCAACCCAGTTCGAGAACTATCGGATTGTCGTTGCCGAAATAGTCGCGGCCCCAGTGCCCTTTCAGCGGGTGGTCCTTATGGAATATGTCGTCGAACTGCGGCTGAATCATGTTGCGGAATGTCAGATTCTCCGCAAATCTTTTGGCTTTGTCTTTTCCCATTTATTTCGTTTTTGAAAAATCGAGTCCTGCACCCCATACGCCTCGTGTCGCTGCCGAAGGTGCGATTTCGAACACGTATTCTCCCGCTTCCGGCAGGAGCGTGTCCGAGAGGAGTATACGTCGTGTCAGTATTATGTCGCTTGTTAGCGGATTGCGCTCCAAACGAACGGCGAACGTATCGCGTAGAACGGAACCTGCCGGCGAGTGCGACAGTATGTGCAAAAGTTATGCTGTCGGGTGCCGCCTTGCCGCTGTGATGAAGCAGTATGCTGATGTCGCGGGGCGATACGGTATCCGGAATTGCAGAACCGAATCTCGGCAGGATTTTTCCGGACTCCACGACACGGCCGAAGTGCTGTCCGCCGCACTTTGGTGCGTCGAGATACATCCTGCCAGCAGGCAGAGCGGTATGTAGAATGCCGCCCGCAATTTTTATCAGTTTTGCTTTTTTTCGGTTTGCCTTCCCTTGCGCCCTTGTTGTCTTTGCCGTTCGGCTTGCGGAACTTCCGGTTTCTGCCCGAGGAGGGCGTTTCTTTTTGTCGAACCGCGTGATGCTTTCCTGCTCGACGACATTGGTGAACCCTATCTCTTCGGTGTTAGGCTTTTTGCCGCCCTCGGAAAGTATGGTATCGACCTTTTTGCCTCTTCTGTTCATTTCCGCAATCTCTCTTACGCGAGAGGCAGAAAGCACTATATTACCAACGGGGGCGTTCTGTACGGTGCTGAAACTCATCGTGCGGGCAAGCACGTCTGTCGAAATCAGATAGTAGTCTCCGTCGAGAGCTTGCAGCGGTCCGTTGAGACGCGGCATGGACTTGCGGGCGTCGATATACGAATCCAGTTCGTAAGCCAGACAGCATTTGAGTTTGCTGCACTGGCCGGCCAGCTTCTGCGGATTGAGCGATATGTCCTGCGTGCGTGCCGCATTGGTGCTCACGGACGAGAAACTCGACATCCACGAGGCGCAGCACAACTCTCTGCCGCAAGCGCCCAGACCGCCGATGCGTCCGGCCTCCTGACGTGCGCCTATCTGCTTCATTTCGACTTTTTATGCGGAACTGTTCGGCGAACACCTTTATGAGTTCGCGGAAGTCCACCCGCTCGTCGGCGATATAATAGAATATGGCCTTGATTTTGTCGCCCTGATATTCCACGTCGCCTATCTTCATGTTCAGCTTCATTTCCGAGGCTATCCGGCGCGAGCGAATCATGGTATCGTGCTCCAATGCTATGGCCTCCTGCCACTTTTCGATGTCGTATGGTTTGGCCTTGCGGTATATCTTCTTGAACTCGCCGTTCATGGGCGAAAATCCGACTCTTTTCATCTGACGGGCCACCATGTCTCCGGTGAGGGAAACGATACCTATGTCGTGTCCGGGCGATGCCTCAACGGCCACGATATCGCCCTGCCGCAACGGGAGGTTGTAAACGTTGCGATAGTAGCTCTTGCGGGTATTCTTGAAACGGACTTCGAATATGTCGGAAGGCTGCGTGTCGGGATAGTCGGCCAGCCAGTCGGTCGCGTGCAGTTTGTAGCAACCCTCGCACGCGCAGGCGCTCATCTGCTGGTCATGCTCGCAAAACGCACATCCGTGGCCTATATCTATCATGCACTTATCTTTTTTGCAATTCATCGCTTTTTCTCAAATTTCCTACAAAGATAATGTTTTATTGCGGAAAATTCAATCCGCTTCGGCAGATAGGACCTTTAATTTGTTGCGGTAGCGGCGATTGAGCAGAAAAAGCGGCGATCGAGAGACCGAATATGTAACTCGCCCCACAGTCCCGGAGCTCCTCCTCCGAGATTGAAGGCGATGAAGTAACCGACAGGAAGATTGATTATTATGTAGGAAAACGCCGCTATGACGGCCGTTATCTTCACGTCCTGAATGCCGCGCAGAATACCCATCGAAACGCATTGCAGACCGTCCGAGAACTGGAATACGGCAGTCATAATCATCAGCTGCGAGGCCACGCGTATCACTTCGGGATCGGAGGTGAATATCATCGGTATGTAATTGCGCAGCGTAATGAAAAGCAGTGCGGTGGCCGCATTCCAGAGCAGTCCGATGTGGTATGAGGCGGTGCTCGCCAGACGCAGCGCAGCGTAATCGCGCAGACCGTATTCGTAACTGATTCGAATGGTCGTGGCCGAGCCGATTCCCATAACTATCATGAACGCCATGTTGGACATGGTTATCGCGATTTGGTTGGCCGCCAGTGCGGTAGTGCTTATCCAGCCCATCATTATGGTCGTGATGACGAAAGCCGAACTTTCCATGGTCATTTGCAGTGCGATTGGCAGGCCCATTTTCGTCAGGGAACGCATGTGGAAGCGCGAAAGGCCCGAGCGGGACATGAGGCGCACGTATCTTCGCAGCGAATCGTTGCAAAGAAAATACGCTGTTCCGAGAACCGGACACATGATTCTTGAAATCATCGTCGCCAGACCCGCACCGGCCGCGCCCATGGCCGGCGAACCGAGATTGCCGTATATGAATATCCAGTTCAGAATCACGTTCAGCACGTTTGCGGCGATGAGTATCACCATTGGGGCTTTCGTGTTGCCGATGCCTTCCAGAAACTGTTTGAGCGGCGCGAAGAGCATGAACGGAATCATCGACCACATAAGATACTTGTAGTAGGGTATCGACATGGCTACCACCTCTTCGGGCTGCCCCATGTATTTGAGCAGCGGTATGGTTAGGTACTGCAACGCGAAAATCGCAAGACCCATTAGCGCGTACAGCACGATGCCGTTTCGAAGGTATGCGCTCTGTTCGCGGTATTTCCGCTGGGCCAGCAGCTCTCCGACTATCGGCGTGAGTCCTATGGACATACCCATGCCGAAAATGAAGAGAATGAATATGACGGTTCCGCCGAACGCCACCGCCGCGAGCGGAACGGCTCCGAGCCGGCCTACCATGGCGTTGTCGGCCATCTGCACGATGACCTGTCCCATCTGGGAGAAGATTACCGGAACGGCCAGCGAAAGTGTTTTGGAATACTGTGCCTTGTATTTGCTGAAATTCATAAGGCCGCAAAAATAGTCATTTCGCCTGTATTTGGCAATATCGCCGCTATGAAGAATCTGTGTTAAGTTTGTGTAAAGAGTTCCGAAAATCTGGCATAATCTCTCCTGTTAAGGCATATATTTGCATTGCATTTGCGGTTCGGCAAATTATATATTTCATTATGGCAAAGTTAAAAGGGACCGTTGAAGTGGATGTCGTCAAGTGCAAGGGCTGCGGCGTATGCGTCGTTTCGTGCCCGTTCGGCGTGCTGGCCATGTCCTCTCAGGTCAATGTCAAGGGGTATCCGTACAGCTTCATGGCCGTGCCCGACGCCTGCACGGGATGTGCGAGTTGCGCGGTGGTGTGCCCTGATACCTGTATAACGGTTTACAGAAAGAGAACCGAGTAAAAGCGGATTATGAAAGAAGAGATATGTTTGATGAAAATGTAACGAGGCGGTAGCCCATGCGGCCGTAAGAAGCGGCTGCGACGGCTATTTCGGTTATCCGATTACACCTCAGACCGAAATTATGGAGACGCTCATGGAGCTTCGGCCGTGGGAGAGCACCGGAATGGTGGTGTTGCAGGCCGAAAGTGAAGTGGCGTCGATAAACATGCTTTACGGCGGTGCCGCATGCGGAAAGAGGGTGATGACTTCATCTTCTTCCCCGGGTATAAGTCTCATGCGCGAGGGAATCAGCTATATAGCCGCAGCCGAACTGCCTTGCGTGATTGTGAACGTACAGCGCGGCGGTCCGGGTTTGGGCACCATACAGCCTTCGCAGAGCGACTATTTCCAAGCCGTGAAGGGCGGCGGACACGGCGACTATCACATGGTCGTGCTGGCTCCCAATTCGGTGCAGGAAATGTATGATTTCGTCTTCGAGAGTTTCGATATAGCATTCCGTTACCGCATTCCGGTGATGATGCTCGCCGACGGAGTGGTCGGCCAGATGATGGAAAAGGTCGTCATGAGCCGGCAGCGTCCGAGAAATACCGAACAGCAGGTCGTCGAGCAGTGCGGCAGCTGGGCGGTGACCGGAATGAAGGGCAGGGGCCAGAACGTGGTCACTTCGCTCAGTCTCGACCCCGTGGATCAGGAGCAGACGAACCTGCGCTTGCAGGCCAAGTACCGGCAGATAGAGGCGGCCGAGGTGCGTTACGAGGAGGTTATGACCGAGGACGCTGATTTCGTAATGGTGGCCTTCGGCATTTCGTCGAGAGTGTGTGCGGAGGTGGTTTCTATGGCCAGAGCGGACGGTTACAAGGTGGGGCTTCTGCGTCCCATTACGCTGTGGCCGTTCCCATACGGGCGCATTTCGGAACTGGCGGAGCGTGTGAAAGGCTTTATGAGCGTAGAGCTGAATGCCGGACAGATGATTGAGGATGTGCGGCTGGCGGTGTGCGGACGCGCGGCGGTCGAACATTGCGGTCGAATGGGCGGCATAATCGCCACGCCCGGGGAGATTTACAGCAAGATGAAAGAGATGTTGATAGATAGAATCAAGTAGATATGGCCGGATTTGAAGTCGAAAAACAGCGAGAATCTGGTTTACGGACGTACTCCGATTCTTAAGGATGTCGTAATGCACTATTGCCCGGGTTGCAGCCACGGTACGATTCACAAACTCATAGCCGAGGTTATCGACGAAATGGGCGTTCAGCAGAAGGCCATAGGCGTGAGTCCGGTTGGTTGCGGCGTTTTCGCGTACAATTACATCGATGTGGACTTCGTGGAGGCAGCGCACGGAAGAGCCTGTGCGGTGGCCACTGCAATGAAGCGTCTTAGTCCAGACAAATTGGTGTTCACCTATCAGGGCGACGGCGATCTGTCGGCCATAGGAACGGGAGAGACAATTCACGCATGCAGCCGTGGCGAGAACATCACGGTGATTTACATCAATAACGCCATTTACGGCATGACTGGCGGACAGATGGCGCCTACGACGCTTCTGGGCATGAAAACGGCAACTACGCCTGCCGGACGCGATGCCAAGATAAACGGCTATCCGTTCAAAATAGCCGACATGATTGCGCATCTGGACGGCGTGTCGTACATAACGCGGCAGAGCGTGCATACTCCCGCCAACGTCCGCAAGGCGAAGAAGGCTCTGCGCAAGGCGTTCGAAAATTCGCTCGACCCGAGCAAGGGACTTTCGTTCGTGGAGTTCGTCTGCACCTGCAACAGCGGTTGGAAGATGTCGCCGGTCGAGGCCAATAAAATGGATGGAGGAGACTATGTTGCCGTTCTATCCTCTCGGAGATATAAAAGACGAGTAGCTATGAAAGAAGAGTTGATTATAGCCGGATTCGGCGGTCAGGGAGTGCTGTCGATGGGCAAGATTCTCGCCTATTCGGGCGTGATGCAGGGATTCGAAGTGAGCTGGATGCCGTCTTACGGGCCCGAGATGCGAGGAGGAACGGCCAATGTTACCGTAATGATAAGCGACAGCGCCATAAGCTCGCCAATCGCGCATATGTACGATACGGCCATTATTCTCAACCAGCAGAGTATGGACAAGTTCGAGAGTATGATTAAGCCCGGAGGCGTGCTGATTTACGACACCAACGGCATTTCGAACGGACCGACACGCACGGACATAGACGTCTATACAATCGACGCTACGGCAGAGGCCGCCCGCATGGGCAATGTGCGGCTGTTCAATACGATGATATTGGGTGGCTATCTTAAAGTGAAACCGGTGGTAACGCTCGAAAGCGTTTATCAGGGCTTGAAAAAATCCCTGCCCGAGAGAGCATGGAAATCCCTGCCTGACAACCAGCGGGCAATCGAGCGAGGTGCTGAGTTGATAAAAAGAGGTAAGTCGAGCTATACGAGATTCAATATTTCGCCTGCCGTATCCACGATATGGCAGGCTTTGTTTTCCATGAGCTCTTCCTTGCTGCGGAAACCCCAGCCGACTCCGACCGATTCCACTCCCGCATTCATGGCCGTTTGCATGTCCACGCCCGAATCGCCGACATAGAGCGCTTCGAGCGGCGAAAGGCCTGCCTTATTCAGAATCTCGCTCACGATTTGCGGGTCCGGCTTGACAGGTACTCCATCTCTTTGGCCCAGCACAGCGATGAAAGGAACATTGGGGAAGAAACTTTCGATTAGCTTTCGCGTTCCCTCGATGTATTTGTTCGAGGCCACGGCCGTCATGACGCCGCGCTGCGAAAGAGTGTCCAAAAGTTCCGGAATGCCCGGATAGGGCAGCGTATGTCTGCTTATATGCCTGTTGTAATAGTCGATGAATTCGGGACGCAGACGTTCGGCCGACTCGGCGCTTCGAACTTCGTCGGGCAGCGCTCTTTCGATGAGTTTGCTCACGCCGTTGCCGACCAGTGTGCGGTATCGTTCGATGCTGTGCTGCGGATAGCCGTGCCGCTGCATGACGAAATTGCACGCACGGGCCAAGTCGCCTATCGTATCGAGAAGCGTGCCGTCCAAATCGAATATTACAAGCCGCTTCGACATATCTCCGGTTTGGGGTTATACGGCCACAGTACGACTTTGCCGGCTGCCAGCGAGGCCGGTACGTCCACGAGCCTCTGGTTGGTGCTTCCGCGAAAAACAGCCTTGTCGCTTTTCAGTGCGAGCACGAAGCGTCCGTCCACAAGCACGTCTATATACGGAAGCATGCGGGCCAAGGCCGGCTCCTCGCAAATCCGTTCGAAAGTGAGTCCCGTGTAGCACCAGATGTTTTTGCCGGTACGCCGTTTGATGAGTCCGGCCAGTGCGGTGAAACCCTCGGCCTGAAAAAACGGGTCTCCGCCGCTGAATGTCACCCCACCGGTCTGAGGCTCGATTTCGTCCGTTATTTCTTCGATGCTCATCGGGCGGCCCGCCGACAGTTCCCACGACTCGGGATTGTGGCATCCCTGACAGTGGTTGTCGCAGCCGGCTCCGTAGATTGAGGTGCGGAGCCCGGGGCCGTCCACGATGGTCGAATGTACGATATCGATTATGTACAGTTTTTTACTCATGTATTACTCTGTCTTTGAGTTCGGCCAGCTTCGCCTTGTTCCAGCGGTCGGTGGTGCCGACGAGATAGCCGGTGATTCGTTGCAGACAGTCGATGTTTTTGCTGCCGCAACGCGGACACGTTTTCAGATCTTTTTCCGCATTTTCCTCTCCGCAGTCCATGCAGCGGTTGCGGTTGTGGTTCACAGAGCCGTATCCTATGTCGTACTTGTCCATCAGGTCCACTACATCCATTATGGCCTCTGGGTTATTGGTTGCGTCGCCGTCTATCTCGACATAGAAAATATGCCCGCCGCGCGTCAGTTCGTGATATGGCGCTTCGATTTCGGCTTTGTGTTTGGCGCTGCAATGGTAGTATACCGGAACATGGTTCGAGTTGGTGTAGTATTCCTTGTCGGTCACACCGGCAATCACTCCGAACGTGCGTTTGTCAATGCGTGTGAAACGGCCCGACAGACCTTCGGCCGGAGTGGCAAGCACACTGTAATTGTGCTGGTATTTGTCGCTGTATTCATTAGCCTTGTCGCGCATGTGGGATATTATTTTGAGCCCGAGCTCCTGCGCTGCGGCATCCTCGCCGTGGTGCTTTCCCGTGAGGGCGATGAGACATTCGGCAAGACCTATGAAGCCTATGCCCAGTGTGCCCTGATTGATGACCGACTCGACGGTGTCGTTCGGACCGAGTTTTTCGGCTCCGGTCCACAGCATCGACATGAGCAGCGGAAACTGCTTGGCATAAGCGGTCTTCTGGAAGTCGAAACGGTCGTTGAGCTGTTTGGCGGCGATGTCGAGTATCTCGTCCAGTTTGGTGAAGAACGCACCTATGCGCTCCTCCTTGTCACCGATGCCCATGCACTCGATTGCTATGCGCACGATATTCACAGTGGTGAAAGACAGGTTTCCTCTGCCTATCGAGGTCTTGTCTCCGAAACGGTTTTCGAAAACTCTGGTGCGGCATCCCATCGTAGCCACTTCGTACATGTATCTTTTCGGGTCGTCGGCTGTCCATTTCTCGTGTCGGTTGAACGGGGCGTCGAGATTCAGGAAGTTCGGGAAGAAGCGTCTGGCAGAGACCTTGCAGGCGAACCGGTAGAGATCGTAGTTGCGGTCTTCGGGCAGATAGCTTACGCCGCGTTTCTTTTTCCATATCTGAATCGGGAATATGGCCGTTACGCCTGCTCCCACGCCCTCATAGGTGCTGGTCAGTATTTCGCGAATGATGCAGCGTCCCTCGGCCGAAGTATCCGTGCCGTAGTTTATTGAGCTGAATACCACCTGATTGCCGCCGCGCGAGTGTATCGTATTCATGTTGTGTATGAAAGCCTCCATGGACTGGTGCACGCGGCTGACAGTGCGGTTTATGGCATGTTGCACGATGCGCTCCTTGCCTTGCAGGTCGCCCAGTTCTCGGGGCAGGTAGTCTTCGATAGGCGTATCGAAAAGTTCGGAAAAGTCCTCGCCGTAGAGCTTGCCGAGCACCTTTATCTCCTCGATGAACGTTCTTCTGACGAAGGGGGCGAGATAGAAGTCGAATGCAGGAATGGCCTGACCTCCGTGCATCTCGTTTTGCGCCGTTTCGAGCGATATGCAGCCCAGCACGCTGGCCGTCTCTATGCGTTTTGCGGCACGCGACTCTCCGTGTCCGGCCGTGAACCCGCCGTTGAGAATCTTGTCCAGAGGGTGCTGGACGCACGTAAGGCTCTTGGTGGGGTAGTAGTCCTTGTCATGAATGTGGATATACCCGTTCCGCACGGCTTCGAGCACATCCGGAGCGAGAAGATAGTCGTCCACAAAAGGTTTTGTGGTCTCGCTGGCGAATTTCATCATCATGCCTGCCGGAGTGTCGGCATTCATGTTCGCATTCTCGCGCGTTATGTCGTTGGACTTCGTGTTTATGATTTCCAGAAATATGTCGCGCGTTTTCGCCTTGCGGGCAATGCTGCGCTGGTCGCGATAAGCGATGTACTTCTTTGCCACATCCTTGCGGCTGGAATTCATGAGTTCCATTTCCACGGCGTCCTGAATCTCTTCGACGCTCATCTGCTCCTTGCCCTGACACGCGATGCGGTCGGTTATGCGGCGGATGAGTTCCGCATCTTCGCCCTGTTCGGTATGGAGCATGGCTTTGCGGATGGCTGCGATGATTTTCCCTTCGTTGAATCCGACGATTCTTCCGTCTCGTTTGATAACTGTTTGAATCATAGTTGTATCTTTTTTAATTTGTCTTCTTTTTTTATAAGCCGTTGCTCGGAAGCCCTCTCCCGATGCGGAGCGCCTGTATTTCTCGCGACCGACGGGTGTCTCTGCCTGCGGCGGATTTTACGACTCGCCGCCTGTTGCTTGCCGGTTTTTTTGGACGTCACAGGCGGACCCGATGTCGAGGCCCTTTGAACCCTTTTTCAAGTCGAAAACATGCAGGAAACATTCCCTGCCGCCGCTCTGCACGGCTGCGATTCCTTGTCAGGGAATCGGTGGCGTCTTACAAAAGATATGCAAAGACGGAGGCGATTGCACTCGGCGAAATAAAGAGTTATCAACACACAATCAACAAAACGTATTTCGCGTTAGCAGTTAGGGAAAAATATAATGCGGGGCATCGGATTTATTAAATAATTTTTTTATAACTTGCACTCCGCAGATACATGAAAGACGATTTTATGGCCGAGGAGATGATTACGGACAGATACCGGAGATTTATGCAGACGTGCCGCGACACGTACAGCGAGCATAGCGTCGAGATGATAGGCACGGCTTTGAATCAGGCGGCGCAAACACTTGACGGCAGATTGCGCTACGACGGAACCCCTGCTTATGGACCATTCCGTAAAGACAGCCCAAATCGTGGTCTCGGAGATAGGGCTCGGACGTAATTCGGTCATATCCACTCTTTTTCATGATGTGGTCCGGCTGGGTCTTATGACGGCCGAGAGCGTAGGGGAGGCATACGGCGAGTCGTGTACGACTATTATAAAGGGACTTTGCAACATCTCGGACATACACCCCAAGATTTCGGACAATCAGGCCGACAACATCCGCGAACTCATCATCTCCTATTCGACCGATCCGCGTGTGATACTCATAAAGACTCGCCGACAGATTGGAGGTGATGCGCTGTCTCGATATTTTCCCCGAGAGCAAACGTACCAAAAAGAGCTGGGAGAGCCTCAATCTGTATGCCCAAATCGCCCACAAGTTAGGCCTGTACACTCTTAAAAGCGAGTTGGAGGATTTGTCGCTTAAATATCTCGAACCCGAGGATTACAAATACATAGTCGATAAGCTGAATGCCGGTGCTCCCGAGCGCGAAAAGTTCATAGCCCGATTCCTTCTGCCGATAGAGGAAAAACTCGGGACTTCGGGTCTGAAATATCACATTAAGAGCCGGACGAAATCCGTATACTCCATTTGGAACAAGATGAAAAAGGGCCGGATATCTTTCGACGAGGTATACGACATATTCGCGCTGCGCATCATTCTGGATTGTCCCAAGGAGCAGGAAAAGCCTGCCTGCTGGACCGTCTACTCGATAGTCACCGATTTCTATACTCCCAATCCCGAGCGTCTGCGCGACTGGATTTCGATTCCCAAGTCGAACGGTTACGAGTCGTTGCACACAACGGTGGTTACGCCGGACGGCCATTGGGTGGAGGTGCAGATTCGCACCGAGAGGATGGACGAGGTGGCAGAGCGCGGTATCGCCGCACACTGGCGCTACAAGGGCGTGAATCAGGGCGGACTGGGCAGCGAGGAGTGGCTGGCCAAACTGCGCTATCTTATCGAAACCACCGATACGCACCAGATAAGCAAGACGTTCGATTCCCAGCTCTCCTCGAAAGAGATTTTTGTCTTTACGCCCACGGGCGATTTGCGCAGACTGCCGGAGGGGGCGACGGTGCTGGACTTCGCATTCAACATCCACACCAATGTCGGAGCCGCTTGTATCGGAGGCAGGGTCAATAAGCGCAATGTCCCGATAAAGCACGTGCTCAAAAACGGCGATATAGTCGAAATAATAACATCCAAGACCCAAAAGCCGAAGTCCGACTGGCTTTCGGTGGCCACCACTGCACGCGCCAAGAACAAAATCAAGGCGCTGCTTCGCGAGGAGGCGGCCAAAATGGCCAATCTGGGCCGCGAGGAGTTGGAGCGCAAGATTAAGAACTGGAAAATCGCGATGCCGATAGACGATGCGGTTACGGTCCTTTGCAAATACTACAAACTGCGCACGGGTACGGATGTTTACGAACGAATCTCCCGCCAGAAAATCGAGCTTGCCGACGTCAAGGATATTTTACAAAGGTATCTTAGCGGCGAGCAGCCAGAAGAACCGAAAAAGGCAGCGGCAAGACGTGTGACGTCGATTAAGTCCAAGAGCGGCGACGCGCTGGTCATAGACGACCGCATCGGCAGCATAGAATACAAGTTCGCCAAGTGCTGCAACCCTATTTTCGGGGATGACGTTTTCGGATTCGTAACGGTCAATTCGGGCATTACCATTCATCGGAGCGATTGTCCCAATGCGGCAAGGATGAAAGAACTTTATCCCTACCGCGTGATGCCTGCGCGGTGGCGCGATTCGGCTTCGCAGGGGAGCCTTTCAGGTGTCTATACGGGTCGTTGCCGACGATACCACCGGAATGCTCAACCATATAACCGACTTGGTGAATCAGGAGCTCAAACTCAACATCCGTTCGGTGAACATGTCCTCGCGCGGCGGAACGGTCGAAGGTGTGATAAACATCGAGGTGCCCAACAGCGGGGTGGTGGATACTGTGATTTATAAGATTCTGCGCATAAAGGGCGTGCAGAAAGCATACCGCGTCAATAAATAAAAAAGCAGCAGGGTCTGTAAGCCGGGTTCCGTATCCGCAATGCGGATTTCCGCCATTTATCTGAGATTACGGTCGCCCGCAATCTTATAAGCAACCTACCCCTCGACATCGGACGGGCAGTCCTCTGATAGCTGTCGATATATTTGGTCTTGCAACCCGTCAGGCGTACTGCCGGAGAATGTCGCCATCTCCGCGGTGGGCTCTTACCCCGCCTTTTCACCCTTACCCCGCTGAAATGCGCGGCGGTTGTTTTCTGTTACGTTGCCTATACCCTCGCGAGTATCTTTCTGTTAGGAAGGACGGCGCCCTGTGTTGCCCGGACTTTCCTCTCTCCTAATATATTATATTAATAAGAATCGGAGAGCGGCGGAACGTCCCTGCTGCTTGTGCAAAAGTATGAAAAAATATCGATGTTTGTTTTCCGACAGAATGTTTTGTCGGGAAATTAATTGCAAGTTCTGAATATTATTAATACATTTGTAACGCATCAATAACATTTATGGGTGCATGTAGAATCCTTTAATTAATTAAAAAACACACTAAAAGTTATGAAACAGAAAAGACTCGGAATGTTTCGATGGGCCGGCTCTCTGCTTCTCGCTTCTCTCGCTCTTTGCCTTGCGGCGTGCGACAGCAAAGACGACACGAAAGATGAAGCTGCGAGAATCGACCTTTCAGTCGAATCGCTCCAATTCTCGGATGCGGGAGACAGCAAGTCCTTCAACATCAACGCCAACTGCGAATGGACAATCACCATCGACCAGAGCTGGTGCCGCATTGCAGCCGGAAACAAGACCGGTTCAGGCAAAAAGAACAACATCGCCGTGATGTGTTCTGCCAATGACAGCGACGACAGCCGCGAGGCCGTTCTGACCGTCAAGTGTCCTTCCGATCCGAAAGCGACCAAGGACATCGCAATCGTGCAGCTGGGTCGCGCCTCGACCGTAACGGTTTCCAAATCGGAACTGTCGTTCGATGCAGCTCCTTCGTCCCAGACAATCATCGTGGCATCCAATGCCGACTGGACCATCGACAAGCCCGCGGCAGATACGTGGTACACGGTGGCTCCCGTTTCCGGCAAGGCCGACGACGTTTCCACTCAGGTGAATATTGCAGTGGAGCAGAACGAGACTACCGAAGCCCGTTCTTCGTCGTTCGACATCAAGTACACGGACAATCAGACCAAAGAGGAGAAAAAAAGGTTACCGTAACCGTATCGCAAAAGGCTGTTGTTCCGACGGTTGAACTTTCCAAGGAAAAAGTCGAGTTCCTCTATGCCGACGAGGCTTCGGAGCAGGTTACTCTGAAAGTTCAGGGCGCATGGAAAGCGGCTGTTTCTAACGGAGCAGACTGGCTGACGGTGGATCCGGCGGAAGGTAATTCCGGCGAAGTATCAGTTACGATTACCGTTGCAGCCAACGCTGGACAGGCAACGCGCGAGGCCGATGTAGTTTTCACATCCATGGAGAAGGCTTCCGCAACGCTTAAAGTGTCGCAGTCGGGTCTCGCACCCAAAGTGGTGTTCACCGAGGAGACGATTTCTTTGGCAGCTTCCAACGTTTCGCAAGACGTTACTTTCTCGGCCAACTATGCTTGGACAGCATCTACGGACGATGAATGGCTCAGCATAACTCCCGTTTCGGGTCAGGCCGGAGAGGCTTGCGTCATCTCCGTAACCGCTACCAAGAATACTGGTGCCGAAAGAATCGGAAAAGTCAATGTCGTGTGCGGAACCGATGACAACAAGGTTACCTCCACTCTCAACGTCATTCAGGACGAGTACGACGGCGAGGATTTGAGCGAAAAAAAGGTACGTCGAACTGCTATATTATAAATAAGGCAGGTACCACGTTCAAATTCAATGCAACGGTGATGGGTAACGGCAAAGCCGACGCCGAGCGCAATATCGTCGTCGAGAAACTGAATCCGGCCGGATGTCAGGAATTGTGGCGCGACAACGCCAAACCTATCGTTACCGATGTCAAATATCGCAACGGTTATATCAGTTTCAAGACTCCCGATCCGCTCGTACCGGGCAACGTGGTTATCGCTGCCAACGACGAGTACGGCGTTATCATTTGGAGCTGGCACCTGTGGGTGGACAATTACGACGCTGAAAAGACGACCTATCCTATTACATATCCCGACGGATTCACGCCTCCCATTCCGGTTGAGTTCATGAACCGTAATATCGGTGCGCTCAGCGACGGAACTTCGGGCGTAGAGGCCGATGTCATCAAAGCGTTCGGTATGATGTATCAGTGGGGCCGTAAGGACCCGTTCCCGAGCTCGGATATCTCCTATGCTCCGGCCGAGTCCGACGGTACTACGAAACCCATGTACGATGAGAAAGGCGAGCAGATAATTACGTCCGGTAATTATGGTACTGCCGGTGTCAATAACGTGAGACTGGATTTGGGCCCGCTCGACGAATTCGGCATGAGAAACGATTTGCAGGCTTCCATCCGCTACTCTATCGAGAATCCTATGATGTTCATGATCAACTGGGAAGGACTTCCGGAGGACATGTCGGATGAGGATAAGAAAATATACGACGGCTCGTTCGGCGGTCGTTGGGCTTTCGTTCCCGAGAAAGATTTGAGAAACGGTATATATGCTACGTACTTGTGGGGGCAATGCCTACGGATATGCCGTAGGCGAATACGGAACCAAGACTGTTTATGACCCGTGTCCTCTTGGTTGGAGAGTTCCGGATCGTTACGCATGGAGATTCGTCGTTAAATCCGGTGCATCCGGCAATGCGAAGGACAATGTATTGAACTCTCCCGACAGGTATATCTATGACGAGAACAATCCTGACAACTGCAAGTACGAAGATTTCCGCAAGGGATTCTATCTGTGTACGACCGGAGAGGGCGGCGAACCGCTCATGTTCCTGCCCGCAGCCGGAGCACGTTCATATTCGGAGGCTCGTTTCTCGAACTGGTCAAATACCGGTGTACTCGCTTCCTATTGGACTAACGGCCCATACGCGGAAGGTATCAGCGGACACAAATACTCGGTACGTTTGCAGATTGAAGCAGGCCGCGGAAACGAAGACCCGCTGGAACATCCGACGTATGACAAAGTGTCCGGATCTATTTACACACTCTCTTCGATGTGGCCGACGGCCGGTATGCCGGTGCGCTGCGTGAGAGAGGCCGCCGAGTAGCAAAAGGCTTTACTCTTAAAACAGATAATGAAGGCTCGACCATTGCGGTCGGGCCTTTTTTATTGGTCTGTGAATTTCGATTCTTTCCGCATTGTCAGGGCTTGTTTGCGGCAGTAGAAAATGCAAATAGTTCCGGAATCGAGCAGGCCGATTCGAATGAGACGGATGTTTTGCATTCAGCAATCCGATGTCCGCATGCAATGCTATACTTCGGACGATTTGAATGCCTAATCTGTGAGGTAGAAATATCGTGAAGCAGGGCTGCGTTTTATTTATAAATGGCAGCACACAGTCTCGTCGCGGAGAGTGTAAGGTCGTGTTTGCCTGCATTGTTATAAGCCTTGATTCCGGCGTATTGATGTGCCTGAAATCGGCTGCGGTAAAATAATATGTAATGGGAAAAACTGGAAAAATGATGCAGGGCCGCAGATTCTGTTTGCGGCTGTCTTACCGGAAAAGACAGGAGGTGATTCTTTTTCGAAATAACGAGTTTATATTGACCTGCCTATTGTTGTCTATATATGAAGATGCGACTTCTTGCTACGATACGGAAGAACTTCGGTTTTCCGCTCGATTCGGAAGGGTAGGTGAAATAATAAATAAAATAATAAAAAGGAACGACCCTCGAAGGTTCGCTCCCTTTATTATTTCGAGTCCGCAAAAATCGGATTAGAGACCCTTGATGGTGGATTCGTCCGATACGGTGAGTTTTTGCGTCCTTTTGCACGACGAGCGGCCAGCACCTTGCGGCCATTGGCGGTAGCCATTCTCTGACGGAAACCGTGTTTGTTTATTCTCTTTCTGCGAGATGGTTGAAAAGTCCTTTTTCATAGCTATCTGTTTTTTTCGTATTATTATACCTATCCAAACGGATTGCAAAGGTATAACAATTTTTGTCGTTTTCAAAAGAAAAGGCGTCGGAATTTATCTTTTTTCGACAAAAACTATCTTCTTGGTCGCAAAAAACTCCTCGTCGAACCACTTCGAAATCTCGAATGTTTCGTATTCGCGTCCGGTCGCGGCCATCTCTTCGGTCAAATCGCCTCCTTTCAGAGCCAGTATCCCGTTCGGCATGTTGCCTGTCGCCCCGACACGGATTTTGTTCCAGCTCCACTTTATCAAATCGCTCATCGGCGCGACGGCGCGGCTTACGACATAGTCGAACCGTCCGTCTATCTGCTCGGCGCGGGAGTTCACTGCCGTGACATTTTCAATGCCTGCCGCCTTGCAGACCTCCTTTACCACAGTGATTTTTTTGCCTATCGAGTCCGCTGCGGTAAATGCGGCCTCGGGGAACATTATGGCCAACGGTACGGTCGGAAAACCGCCGCCGCATCCTATGTCGAGAATTTCGGCAGACAGGGCAGGGCGCAGCAGCCGTGCGAGCGAGAGCGAATGCAGAACGTGTTTGAGATAGAGCGATGAGAAATCCTTGCGCGAAATCACGTTTATGCGCTCGTTCCACACTCCGTATATGTCGTACAGGGCCTCGAACTGCGCTTGCTGTCGAGTAGTCAGGTCGGGAAAAATATTTCAGTATTTCTTCCATGTGTGTCTTAAAGAATTCCGCTTTCGGTGATATAGTGGCACAGCTGCGCCCGTGCGCGGTGTATTTGCGTCTTGACGGTTCCTATCGGTATGGCCAGCGCCGAGGCTATCTCCTCGTAGGAATATTCTTTCATGAAACGCAGTTCGATTAGCTTCCTATATTGCGGCGAAAGTTTTTGCAGATAGAGCTCGATTTGCGCCCGCTGCTGCATACCGATTATCTTTTCCTCGGGCGAAGGCGCAGTCGCGGGCGGCGCGGGAACGGAAGAGGGCAGGAGGTCGATTGATATGTTGTCGCGGCGCTTGCGGACATAGTCGATGAAAGTATTGCGGGCGATGGCATATATCCACTGCCCGAAGGTGTACTGCTCGTCGTACCGTTCCATGTTGATGAAGACCTTGATGAATATCTCCTGCAACAGGTCGTCCAAATCATCGCTTGCGCCGATACGCTGTGCATAATATTGGTAAATGGAATCGCGATAGCGGTTGAACAGGCATTCGAAAGCCGTATTGTCGCCTTCGAGCACGAGCCTTACGAGTCCGGCGTCGCTTTCCACTATGTATTTTTCTATCTCCATATCTCTTTGTCCGGCCGCAATTTGTGCGCTACGGAAATGAGCGCGTCGGCTGCGGGAGAAAACATGTCGTATATGAAATATGTGCCCCTCAGGCCCGTTTCGCCCAAGCGTTTGGCTATTTTGTTCATGCTGCGCAGCACGACCGCATATCTTGCGACCAGCAGCACGGCTGCGAAAATTTTAAGCTCCGTCGGCAGGAAGACTATCGTCGCCAGCGTCGTGAAATAAAACAGGGCTCGGCTGCCGATTTCCCATTCCACGAAGTTTTTGGCTGCCAGCGGGTAATATTTGTAGGAGTGGGTGCGTGCCTTGCGCTCCTTGTACCACCACTTCATGCCGCCCCAGCATTTGCGCCTTACGGTCGCCCGCGGGTGCATCACCACGCTGACATTGTCGCCGTCGAAGATGCGCTGCATGAACAGGTCTTCTTCGCCTATGTTCATGTTCAGGAATCCGAATCCTCGATTTTTCGAAATAGAGGCGTTTTGGCGAATCCGGTATTCTGCAAAAACTCCGCCGAAAGGATGTTTTTTTCGATTGCTGCGCTGAGGTACCTTGCGCCGCACATCATTTGCGAGGTGCGTATCATCTTGCCGGAAAGTCCCGGCGTCTGTTCCACTCCGCAGTAACCCAATACGATGTCGCCTTTCGAGAAACCTTTGGCCATGAGCGGAATCCAGCGGCTCGAAAGCGGTTTGGCATCGGGCGTCGTGATTACGACATAATCGTATTTGGCGGCCTTTATGCCGACGTTCAGAGCCATCTTGTTGCTTATCGGAAACAGAGGATGCTGCTTGATGCGGGTCATGGAGAGCTTGGGATGCGCTTCGGAAAGCATTTCGAGAGTTTCGGCGAACTCCTGATTGTTTCCTATGTAGACGATTACCACTTCGTACTCGTCGTAGGCTTGCGTCAGCATGAGCGGCAGGGTCTCGTCGATATACAGGAAATCGTCCTCCATCGGAACGATGACCGATATGCCGGGAGTATCCGGTCCGGTTTGCGGGCGCATGTCGTTCTTGTATTTAGGTATCGCAGCGTAAATGCGTATATAATAATATATTTGCACTCCGAACAGAATCGCTGTTATGACGATAAGTGCAAGACCGAAAGGCCCGTAGGCATCGTATGTCAGCAGAGCCAGTTCTTTTTAATCTATCCAGCTTGAAAAACGAAATTACGATACTACAAAAGTAATCAATTATTTCGAAGTATGGCGGAGTGCGGCTGGATTATTTGCCGCCTAAAAATTGCGCGGTGGCGAAATAATGTATAAATTTGCGGGTTATGAAATTCGAACTTCAAGCGACATCGTCCGATTGCAGGGCGCGTGCGGGTAAAATAACTACCGATCACGGTGAGATTCTCACACCGATATTCATGCCTGTCGGTACGGCCGCGAGCGTAAAGGGAATATTCCATCGCGACCTCGTACAAGAAGCAGGCGCACAGATAATTCTGGCGAATACATATCATCTTTATTTACGTCCCGGAACTGACATCTTGCAGCAGGCCGGAGGTGTGCACCGATTTTCGTCGTGGGAGCGTCCGATGCTTACGGACAGCGGCGGTTTTCAGGTGTTCTCGCTGGCCGACTGTCGCAAAATCACGGAGGAGGGGTGCCGTTTCAGTTCGCATATCGACGGTTCGAAGCATCTTTTTCACTCCCGAGCGCGTGATAGACATTCAACGCAGCATAGGTGCCGATATAATGATGGCATTCGACGAGTGTCCGTCCGGAAAAGCCAGCAGAGAATATGCGTCTAAATCAATGGCGCTTACACATCGTTGGTTGGAGCGATGCTTCAATAGATACGCTTCTACGCAGCCGCTTTACGGACACTGTCAGTCGCTGTTCCCGATAGTTCAGGGATGCACCTATCCCGATTTGAGGGCGGAGGCTGCCGAATTCGTGCAGCAGTTCGATGCGGACGGATATGCGATAGGCGGTCTTGCGGTCGGAGAACCGGCCGAGGTGATGTATGAGATGATAGATGTGGTGAACGGCATACTGCCGCAGAACAAACCGCGTTATCTTATGGGAGTGGGTACTCCCGTGAATATTTTGGAGGGGATAGAGCGCGGGGTGGACATGTTCGACTGCGTGATGCCCACACGAAACGGCCGCAACGGAATGCTGTTCACGACGGAAGGAATGATAAACATCCGCAATCGCAAATGGATGGACGATTTTTCGCCCATCGACCCCGCCGGTCTGTGTTTTGCCGATACTACATACAGCAAGGCATACCTGCGGCATCTTGTCATTGCGGGCGAGATGCTCGGAGCGCAAATAGCCTCGCTGCACAATATCTGCTTTTACTTGTGGCTGGTAAGGCAGGCGCGCGAACACATACTGGCTGGCGATTTCGCACAGTGGAAACGCGAGACGGTCGCTAAAATCGGAAGGAAACTTTGATGAAAAAAATCCCGGTCTGAAAATACTCGACAGATACATAATACGCAAGTTTCTCGGAACTTACGTATTCTTACTTGCACTGATTATTGTAATAGTAGTGGTGTTCGACTATGCCGAAAAGGTGGACGATTTCATCTCGCAGAAAGCGCCTTTCAAGGATGTCATACTGGACTATTACGTGAATTTCATACCGTTTTTCATCAATCAGTTCAGCGGTCTTTTCACGTTCATTACCGTGATTTACTTCACCTCGAAAATGGCCTATCAGACCGAGATAATAGCCATACTGTCGAGCGGAGTGAGTTTCAGACGACTGATGTGGCCGTATTTCATATCCGCGGCCGTGATTGCGACGGTGTCCATCGGACTGAACATGTGGATTATTCCGCACACCAACATCAAACGTGTGGAGTTCGAAAGCCAGTACATACCGCGCAAAAAGAACGTGAAGTACGACAAGCACATCTACCGCCAGATAGAGCCCGGAACATTCGTCTACATACGCAACTTTTCGGGCAACACGCAAAAGGCCAGTTTCATGTCTATTGAGAAGTACGACGGAACATCGCTCGTGCAGGCTCTGGAAGCGGGCGACGTTACGTACAATCCTGAAAACGGACACTGGACGGCGCCGAAGTACACCGTCCGTTCGATGGACAGCATCGGGGAGGCATACACGCAGCACGTGGCGCTGGATACTTTGATAAATCTGAATACGGAAGAGTTGGGCAATGTCGCCGAGTTGATTAAGACCATGCAGATAGGGATGCTTACCGATTTCATCCGCCAGCAAAAGGAAAAGGGGTCGGACATGATTCCTCTGTTCGAGGTCGAACGGCACGGACGAATCGCGTATCCTATGGCGGCGTTCATCCTGACGCTTATCGGCGTGTCCATTTCGTCGCGCAAAGTGAGAGGTGGTACGGGACTTCATATGGGAATGGGTATCGTGCTGTGTTTCTCGTACATACTGTTTCAGAGATTCGCCGAGGAATTCGCCAAGGGCGGTTCTCTTCCGGCCGGCCTTTCGGTCTGGATTCCCAACATAATTTTTTTGCGGTAATCGCTGTTTTTTTGTATAAAAAGGCACCGAAGTAGCACCCGCTCGAATTTATTTAGTAAATTTGCATTGTAAAAATTTTTAAGCGATATTATACGATATGTTTGAACTCAGTGAACAGGAACAGTTGCGGCGCAACTCCCTTGCGGAATTGCGGCGTTTGGGAATAGAACCGTATCCTGCTGCCAAATACGAAGTTTCGACCACTGCCGCCGAAATAGCTGCCCGATTCGACAGCGAGCCTTCTCTTTTCGAGAATGTGAGCGTCGCCGGCCGAATAATGAGCCGACGAATAATGGGCAGCGCATCGTTTTTTTCGAGCTTCAAGATCATACGGGCCGTATTCAGGTGTATATCCGTCGCGACGACATATGCAGCGGAGAAGATACGACGCCTTATAATACGGTATTCAAGAAACTGCTCGACATAGGCGACATCGTTGGCGTGGAAGGATTCGTTTTCCGTACGCAGACAGGCGAGCTGTCGGTGCACTGCAAGAAGTTCACCGTGCTGAGCAAGTCGATTCGCCCGCTGCCCATAGTCAAGGAGAAGGACGGGCAGACTTTCGATGCCTTTACCGACCCAGAGGTGCGCTATCGTCAGCGTTATGTCGATTTAATCGTGAATCCGCAAGTGAAGGACGTGTTCGTGAAAAGGGCGAAGATTATTTCGACGATGCGTGCGTTTTTTCGATTCGTTCGGATATGTGGAAGTGGAGACTCCCATATTGCAATCCATTCCCGGCGGAGCTTCGGCGCGTCCGTTCATTACGCATCACAACTCTTTGGACATCGACCTTTACATGCGTATAGCCAGCGAGTTGTATCTGAAAAAACTTATCGTGGGCGGATTCGAGGGCGTGTACGAGTTCGGAAAGAATTTCCGCAACGAGGGCATGGACCGCACGCACAATCCCGAATTTACCTGCATGGAGATATATGTGGCCTACAAGGACTACATCTGGATGATGGGATTCGTCGAGCAGATGCTGGAACGTGTTGCGTTGGCGTTGCACGGGACCACTCGGGTCATGATAGGCGAGCAGGAAATAAATTTCAAGGCTCCGTACCGGCGCGTGTCGATGACCGATTTGATAAAGGAGAAGACCGGATTCGACATTACTGGCAAAAACGAGGGGCAGCTTTCGCGAGGCCTGCGCACGTCTCGGCGTGGAAACAGACGAGTCGATGGGCAAGGGAAAACTTATCGACGCCATTTTTCGGCCAGTTCTGCGAGACGGAGCTCGTGCAGCCGACTTTCGTTACGGATTATCCAATCGAGATGTCTCCGCTAAGCAAGAGGCATCGTTCGAATCCGGAACTTACGGAGCGTTTCGAACTTTTCGTAATGGGCAAGGAGCTTTGCAACGCCTATTCGGAGCTCAACGACCCCATAGACCAGTACGAACGTTTTCAGGAGCAGCTGCGATTGAGCGAGAAGGGGGACGACGAGGCGATGTTCATAGATATGGATTTCGTTAAGGCGCTGGAATACGGCATGCCGACATGCTCGGGTATGGGTATCGGCATCGATCGTCTTACCATGTTCATGACTTCGCAGACCTCGATTCAGGATGTGCTCTTTTTTCCGCAAATGCGGCCGCAGAAAGGTGCAGTCAAGGATGACGAACAGAAGTATACAGAAAAGGGAATTGCTCCTGAGTGGGTTCCCGTGCTGCAAAAAAATGGGATACGTAACGGTCGATTCGCTGAAAAAGCTCTCCGCAGGAAAAGCTTTTCAACGACATTTGCGGATTCAACAAGAAAAACAAACTCGGCCTCAAAAAAATCCGACCATGGACGAGGTGCGAGCATGGTGCGAATAAATTTTTGTAACAAAACGTTAAATAAAAAGAAAATGAGAAAGAAAATCGTTGCCGGCAACTGGAAGATGAATACGACTCCGGTGGAAGGCGTGGAATTGGCAAAAGAGGTGGTAGCAGGAAAAGGCGGCGTATGTTCGTGCGTCGATTTCATAATCGCTCCGCCGTTCACTCATCTTTCGGAGGTGGTCAAGGTCACTCGCGGTACGGGCATTGCCGTCGCAGCTCAAAACTGTGCGGCAGAGGCCAAAGGAGCATATACGGGCGAAGTATCCGCCAAGATGATTGCGTCGCTGGGCGTGGAATACGTTATTCTGGGCCACTCGGAGCGCCGCGAATATTACGGCGAGACGAGCCAGACGCTGAACAAGAAAATGGCGCAGGCCTACGAGAACAATCTGATTCCGATTTACTGCATAGGCGAGAAATTGGAAGAGCGCGAGGCTGGCAAACATTTCGATGTGGTTAAGGCCCAAATAGAAGAGGTCGTGTTCAATCTGACCGACGAGCAGTTCGACAAACTCATAATCGCCTACGAACCTGTATGGGCTATCGGGACCGGCAAGACGGCGACTGCGGAACAGGCACAGGAAATCCATGCCTACATACGCAAGGTGCTGGCTTCCAAGTTCGGAGCCAAGGCCGAAAATACGCCTCTGCTTTACGGCGGAAGCTGCAAACCGTCCAATGCGAAAGAACTCTTTGCAAAAGAAGACGTGGACGGCGGTCTTATAGGCGGCGCCGCTCTTGTAGCAGACGATTTCCTTGCAATAGGCAAAAGTTTCTAATAGCGGAATCGACCATTATAAAATAAGGAGGAGGGGAGAAAATTCCCTCCTCTCTATTTTTTTACCATAAAGTCTCGCCAGATTTTAATTTCTATTTATTGGCGAACAGTTTTTTCTTCAACCATTCTCTGACAGGAACATCGTAGAGCTTATAGGATGCCCAAGCTATGGATATTGCAAGGATGAAGATACTGACAGCTATGAAAATATGAGTGCTTTGCGGACTGTCCTTGTGGCTGCCGGCCCAAGCCATCTGTACATATATCAGAGGGTAATGCGTAATATAGAGCGGATAGGAGAGTTCGCCGAGCCATTTGCATACGGCTATGCTCCGTTTATCGGTCACTTTGCTGCCGGCGCCCATTGCAACAATGAGAGGAAACATTACGAGAATTGCCACGGCATTATAGATGCCATTGCCGCAACTCCAAGTACCTTGCACGCCTCCTTTGATGCAAGGCATGCAGAGTAAGATTACCACCAATAGCGAACACCACCAGAATCCGCCTCTTACGGAAATCGTCTTGCCGATACGTGATAGCAGTAGTCCGCAGAAGAATGGATAGAGCAGTCGTGCGATGCCGATGTAACCCTGTTCGGCATCGATACTCCATCCGCCTATTACCGTATTGGCGGCATACATTCTGCCGTTCAAGAGATGAAACACGTCGAAATTGAGACATACGTCGATCGTAAGGAATGCCGAGCCAGCCACGAATATAGCCAGCACTGTTTTCGAAAATCTGCGAATAACGAGAGCATAGGCGATATTGGCAAGGTACTCCCACATCAGCGACCACATAGAGCCGTTCAGGGGATTGGTCTCGCCCCAGCCTCTGATGTCCCAATTTTTCAGTGCAGGAATCATCGTGAAACAGAATACAGCAAGAGCGACGACTTTCCACCAAGGCGTTTGGCCCACCAAAGGAAAAGAAGGACAATCGCCAAAATAGAACAGGGCTGCTCCGAGAAGAGTTCCCATGATAAGCATCGGATGCAGTCTCACAAGTCGGCGCTTGAAGAAATTCCATGTGCTCATTCGATTCCAACGGTCATCGTAGGCATATCCGATGACGAAGCCCGAGAGCACGAAAAAGAAATCTACGGCAAGATAACCATGATTTATAATCTGATGCTCCGGCCCGGCAGAGTAAGTCTCGAATAGGTGAAAGGCAACCACAATCATGGCGGCTACACCTCTTAAACCGTCCAATATCTCGTATCGGGGTTTGGAGGCCAAATATACGTTTTTTTGTCCATTGTCTGTTGTTTTTGTTTTGAAATGATTTTTGCTAAGACGTTGCAAATTTACGGCGTATTATTGTCATTTATTTGTTGCTTCGTTTTAAATAATTGTCGTATATTTGTTGGAAGGGCTGCTTTTTTTAGTGAAAGAATGTATGGAAAGGAGTATGAAGATGGAAGAAATGAAGATACAGTTCGACCATGTTAGTTTGGAACCATCCAGACAGATAGGACTTCATCAGCAGAGCACGTGGGAGTTGTCTTATATCATAAAAGGAGCGGGACGGCGAATTGTCGGCGACAAAGAGGATCCATTCAAAAGTGGCGACATTGTACTGGTGCCGCCGGACACGACACATTGCTGGGAGTTTGAGGATGAAGGAACCCTTATCGAAAATGTCACCGTGCTGTTTTTCAACCGAATTTATGTATGCCTTGTCAGATAACTTCTACGATCTGAAAGAAATTATGGGCCGTCTGATTCATATAGACTCCGCTCTTATGTTGCTGGGCCGGACAAGACAAAGTGTGGCAAATATACTCCGGCGCATGTGTGAAGAGGAGGATGACATGCGAACCGTATCTTTCTTCCAAATATTGGTTTTGATAGGAAAAAGCGCAGAGCTGTCTGCCGCCGGCAAGGAAAACAGGGAGACGAATGCAGAGCGCATGTTGAAAAACATCAAGTTATTTGTGACCTGTAATTTTAGGCGAGAGTCGAGTATTGGAGACATTGCCGCTTATGTGAGGCATGAATCGATCGGCGGTTTTGCACGTTCTTTCGCAGAAATGAGGGGAAAAACGATTGGGAAATACAAGAACGAGCTGCGCTTGGATGAAGCAAGGCGATTGCTTGCTTCTTCCGCCTTCTCGATACAGGAGATATGCTATAAGAGCGGCTTTCGCGATGTGGCCCATTTTTGCCGCACTTTCCGCAAGATAACAGGAACTTCGCCGAGTGAATACAGAAAGAAGTCGAAATATGAATTAACGCAAATTGATGCGGATTTTTAATTCTCGAAGCATGAGGTTGTTCCGCCCATTTTTTTTCGCCACAGGCTGCCGTTGCGCCTGTACTGCGGTTCATGAGTGTCCGGTACAAAACAAAGTGAGAACGGCTGACGGTCTGTGTTGTGATATGCAAAGAGTTTCGGATGCAACCGCGGAATCGAAGATATTAATGGCGATGACGAATGCCATAACCGGCGAAGGTAAAAAGGCTGGTGTTCGATTTATTGTCTGCGGCTTAAACGGAATCATGAATGTCGAGATGGGTAGGCGAGGTACGGTAGAATGTGCGCGTCATCGCCGAATCCGAGCCATTTGCCAAATAGTCGGGATACAAAACAAGCCGGATATTGTAAAGTATCCGGCTTGTTTTTTGACCGATTTTAGATCCGTTACCGAGCGCTACTGCGTCGAGAAGACTATTCGGGTTGCGGAACTGGAATTTTTTCAACCCTGCGCAGGTGGCGTCCACCTTCGAATTCTGTGGCCAGAAACTTATCCACGCACTGTTTCGCCATCTCGTTGTCGATGAAACGCGCCGGCAGCGAACAAACGTTCGCATCGTTGTGCCTTCGTGCCAGTTCGGCGATTTCCGGTATCCAGCATACGGCCGCTCTGATGTTTTGATGCTTGTTGAGCGTAATGCTTATGCCGTTGGCCGTACCGCAAATGGCTATGCCGCACGGAACTACGCCCTGTTCGATGTCGAATGCCAGAGGGTGCGCATAATCGGGATAATCGCAGCTTTCGGGCGAGTCGCAACCGTAATCGAATACTTCGTATCCGAGGCTATCCAGATAGCCGACCAGATACTCTTTGAGTTCGTATCCAGCATGGTCGGATGCTATTCCAATTTTTTTCATGAAAGTGTATTTTATTCGTTTCCGATAAATTCAATCAATGCGTCAGCCGCTGCTTCGGGCTGTTCTATGAACCCCATATGTCCGGAGTTTTCGAGAAAGACGACGTGCGCCTGCGGATGTTCGGCGGCGATTTTTTCGGCTGTCTGCGGACTTATGTATTCGTCCTTGCGGCCGAATATGAACAGTTGCGGAACTTTCAGGGCCCGCAACATCTCGTTCTTGTCGCCTCTCTGCATCATACCGCGCAAAAGCGCCTTGATGCCATCGTCCTCCGTAATTCCGACCAATTCCGCAAGGTCTTCGATTGTGTCTGCGAACTTGGTCCGATTCTCCGCCGCAAAGCCTTTCCCGGGCGCCATGCGGGCCAGAAGTTCTTTCTTGCCGGCGTCGATTAGCTCTATCTCTTTGCTCCGGTCGAGTTTCTTCTGTTCGGAGTCCGCGTTCGGGGTGGAGTGGAAAAGTACTATGCCGTCCAATCGGTCGGGATACTTTTCGGCGAATGCGAGTGCCACGTAACCGCCCATCGAATGTCCGACGAGCGTGCATTTTTCTATTTTCATCGTGTCGAGCACGCCGCAGACCACATCGGCCAGAAACTCCATCGTGTGGACTTCGCCCTTTACCTCTGATATTCCGTGCCCGGGCAAATCGAGCGCCACGACGCGGTATCGCGCTTTAAGCAGTTTGGCGAAAGATTCCCATACCTCGATGGCTTCGAGGTATCCGTGCAACAAAACCACGCATCGGTCTCCCTTTTTCGCTGTCGCTTACCCGCAGTGCGCATCCGGCCGCATTAATGAATTTATCCATACAGAATTTCGCTTGGTGTTAGTCGTCGTAATAGTCCATGACGGACTCGTGTTTCTTTTTCGGCTGTGTACGACTCTTCGTCTTCGTCGTCTAACTTTTCGTACATGGCGTATTTGTCTTTGCCGCTTTTGCGCATCGGGCTGAGTCTTGTGGCCTTGCGCATGGAGTCCGTGCTCTGCTCTTGACGAGAAGACTTAAAATCCTTGTTAGATTTCATGGCGAATCACAGAGTTGAGAATTTGAAATAAATGATTAAGATTCCGTAATTTACTCTTGATTACTTCGATTTAAGTTTCAGGTTGTTCAACTCTATCTTTCCGCAGAAAACCTTCTTCGCCTCGCCGGTCAGAAAGATATGCGTATATCGGCCGTCGCTTTCAGGCGTAAAAATTCACGGAAAGACGTCCGCCCAGAGTTTGGACGGTATAACGGGTTTTATCGGAGCGCGTATGCAGGTGCGTAGCTATCGCGCAGGCCGTTGCACCGGTTCCGCAGGCATAGGTCTCGTTTTCCACGCCGCGTTCGTAGGTGCGTATTTTTATGGAATCCGGGCCTGTTATCTGCACGAAATTCACGTTGGTCCCGCCCGTTATGGAGTTCCTGAGTTTCCGGCCGACGGCAACCACGTCTATCGAGTCCGTATCCTCCACGAATGTCACGTAATGCGGCGAACCGGTATCGAGTCTGGTAATGGTCGCCGTCGGATATTATGTTTTTGTACGTCGCGCATTTGCAGTTCGACGATGCCCGAGCAGTCGTCGGATCTGACGATTCTCGCGCTGTGTTCACCATCGGCACCGACAAAACGCTTCGTCCGTCCGCTGATGCCCACATGGTGGGCGAACAGCGCGATGCAACGGCCGCCGTTTCCGCACATGGAGGCTTCGTGTCCGTCCGAATTGTAATACCTCATTCTGAAATCGGCCCGTGTTGTAAAACACAGCGACATCAGACCATCGGCGCCGATGCCGAAATGCCTGTCGCACAGAGTCGCGATAAATTCAGGTGGCGGGTTGAATTCGAACCCTCTGGCATCGATTACCACGAAATCGTTGCCTGCTCCTTCGTATTTTGCAAAATACAGTATCATGTCTAAAAATGTAGCATTACATTTCTGCAAATATATATAAACTTTCCAAAGTTGTTATTACTATTTGTGCATGTTAAAGATTAATTTTCCCTTGTGAAAGCAATGATAAAAGAAATAGCCTTTCACCGTTCGATTCGGAAATACAAAACGGATGCCATCGCTCCGGAGGTGATGAATGAAATCCTTGCCGCCGCAACGCGAGCCTCGAACACCGGAAACATGCAGTTGTACAGCATCGTCATGACGACAGACGACGAAGTGAAAAGAGCGCTTTCGCCATGCCATTTCGGCCAGCCGATGGTCGAGCAGGCTCCCGTGGTGATGACTTTCTGCGCCGACATAAACAGGTTCAGCCATTGGTGCAGACTGCGCGATGCCGAGCCGGCATACGACAATTTCATGTGGTTTCTGAATGCTGCTACCGATGCGCTGCTGGCTTCGGAAAATGCGGCGCTCGAAGCCGAAAGCCACGGACTCGGAATATGTTATCTTGGCACTACGGTTTACAACGCCCGCAAGATATGCGACGTATTGAATCTGCCTCGCGGAGTGGTGCCTGTGACGACCGTTGTGATGGGTTATCCCGACCAGACACCCGAACTTACGGACCGTCTTCCCGTGGAGGCCGTCGTGCATTACGACAGATATTCGGACTATACGGATGAGGAAATAGATAGATTGTGGGCCGAAAAGGAGGCGTCGGAACTGACAGCCCAGCTATTGGAACAAAATTCGCTACCGAATCTGGCACGAATATTCACCGAGAAGCGTTACACGAAAAAAGACAACATCCCGGTCTCGAAGGCGTATCTCGAACTGCTCGTAGAGCAGGGATTTTTCAACCAGTAGCATGAAGTTCGGACGCATGATTATCGTTTTGCTCTCTGCCGTGGCATTGGCCTCGTGCAGCATCATGCGTCATGTACCCGAAGGAGAGTATCTGCTCAAAGCCAATGAAATACATACCGACAGGAAAGTGCCTAAAAAGGAGCGCATCACCTCGGACGAAATCGGCAAGTACATACAGCAGAATCCCAACAAGAAATTTTTCGGCATAAACCTCCGCGCATGGGTCTATTCGTGGGCCAATCCCGAGAAGAACAACGGGTGGAACCGGTTTTTGAGGAGAATAGGGCAGGAGCCGGTGATATTCTCCCTGTCCGAAACCGAGCGTTCGGCCAGCAATATCAGACTATACATACAGTCGCGCGGTTTTTTCAACGGCGACGGGACGTTCGAAGTCGATACTTTGCGGCACCGCAAAGGTGAAGGTCGTGTATAAGTGCGAACAGGGGATGCCGTACCGAATCGGGAAGATAACCTACGATTTCAGAGACGAATTCCTGCGGGAGATAATCCTCGAAGACACCGCCGCCACGCTTCTGCACACCGGCGGCATATTCGACAGAAACGTGCTCGACGAAGAAAGACAGAGAATTAAATCTTATCTTCAAAACAGAGGGTATTATGATTTCACTGTCAATAATATATCGTTCCTTGCAGATTCCATTGCAGGAACTCGCACGATAGATGTCGCGGTAATCGTCCACCAGCATTTGCGCTCCTACAACGACGACGGTTCGCCGGTTATGGCGAACAATACCGTCTATCGTGTAAGGGACATATACGTATATTCGGATTACAATCCTACACAGGGGGCTTCCGACACGACGTTTCTGCACAGCCGCGATACGGTGCGTTATAAAGGCATGAATCTGATTTACGGCGACAAGCTGCGAATGCGCCCCTCCGTTTTGAGTCAGGTGGTGAAGGTAAAACCCAACAGCATATACGATGCGGCCAAAGTGGGCGAAACCTACAACGATTTGATTCGTCTCGGGTATTACAAGAGCGCCAATATACAGTTCACGCCGATAGAGCAGTCGGGCGAGGAGAACATAATCACCTATGTCGGCGACCAGTTCGTCGATAACGCATCGTCCACCTCCGAAGGCGTCTTGCGCTGCGATATTCTCTGTACGCCGGCTCTGAGGCAGGGCTACAGAGCTCGAACTGGAAGCCAGCACCACTTCGTCGTTCTACGGTCTGCGGGCTACGGCCGGATACCAGAATCGCAATCTGTTCCGCGGTTCGGAACTGTTCGACATATCGGTAACGGCCGGTTGCGAGTTCCTGCGCTCATCCACAAAGAAAACATTCTACGAACTCGGCGGCAGCATGTCGCTCACGTTCCCGAGATTCATATTCCCGGGAAGGCTCGATTCGAAGTCTGCATGTGAACAATCCGCAGACGAAACTCAGACCTTTTCGTTCAATCACCAGAACCGCGCCTACTATAAACGCAACCTGTCGAATTTCACATGGGGGTACAATTGGAACAACGGCAAATATTCGAGCTATGCGGTAAGACCTTTCGACATCAGCCTGATTAAGATGGGCTACATAAACCAAGAGTTTCTCGAAAGCCTGAAAAATCCCTATCTCATAGATAGTTACTCTCCGCAGCTGATAGCCGGAATATCCACATCCTATGTTTTCAACAACCAGATGAGGGGAATAAACCGCAACACTACTCTGGTGCGTCTGAATCTCGAAACCACTGGCAATTTGCTCCGAGGTCTGACGGGTTTGTTCGGCAGGCGGCAAGAGGAGAACGGGGACCGGTATTACAACATACTCGGAATACGTTTCGCGCAGTATGTCAGGGGCGATTTGAGCCTGAGCCAGAAGATTGTTCTCGGGGCGGAGGGACGTCTGGCCCTCGCATACAGGATATACGGCGGTGCGGCGCTTTCATACGGCAACTCGCGCACCATGCCCTCGGACCGTCTTTTCTTTGCCGGCGGCGGAAACAGCATGCGCGGCTGGGCACCCAGAACGCTGGGCCCGGGCGATACGCCGGAACCGGAGAAAAAGCGGAGTTTACTATCCGAGCCAGTTGGCTAACATGAAGCTCGAAGCCAATCTAGAATTGAGGTTTCCGATATGGAATATTTTCAACGGAGCGCTGTTTTTCGATGCCGGCAATATATGGTTCCTCAAACGCAGCGAAAGCGACAACGCTCCGCAGGCCGTTTTCCGGTTCGACAATTTCTACCGTCAGCTGGGATTCGATACGGGCGTCGGCCTAAGGCTCGACATAAAGTTTGCCGTGCTGCGTCTGGACTGGGGTATCCAGCTGCACAACCCGAACTGGCCGGCCGGACATCGCTGGATTCAGAGTTTCAAGTTCAAGAATACGGCGCTCAATTTCGGAGTGGGGTATCCGTTCTAAGCTATCGATTCGAGCCGCTCGTAGTTTATTTCCGAAAAATCGTCGATTATCATTGCAGCATCGGACTGTGCTTGAATTTCGGCTCGGGGCAGGGTAGTGGCTATGGCTACCGTCTTTATGCCGGCTCGGCGTGCAGCCTCCATTCCGGCAAGCGCATCTTCGAAGACGATGCAGGATGACGCCTTTACGCCGAGCAGTTCGACCGCTTTGAGGTATATTTCCGGATCGGGCTTGCATCGCGTCACCATGTCGCTGTTCACCACTACGTCGAAATATTCGCGCACATGGCATCCGTCCAAAACGAAATCCACATTCTCCTTGCATCCCGACGAGCCCACGGCGCATTTTACTCCGTGCGAACGCATCTGTTCGAGAAACTGCCGCAGTCCTTTGACGGGAGCGATGTCGGGTGCGTATATTTCGCGGTATATGGCTTCCTTCTCCGCGGCAAGCGACGGTATGCCTCGCTCCTCGATGAGCTTCGCATCGAAAAACTGAGGCATTATCTCGTTGTTTCCGCGGCCGGCCATAGGCTTGAACTTTTCGAGGTCGAATGCGACGCCGTACCTGCGACACATCTCGGCAAATGCAAGTACGTGTACCTTCATGTTGTCCACTATCACTCCGTCCATATCGAAAATCACCGCTTCAATCATAATAAGCAAATATTATATATATGTTCAAACCGGATGCAAATATACTAAAAGGCGAGCTTCTGCCCGCCTTTTTCGTATTCGAATTTGCTGTCGAGCCGTTAAAACGCACACACGGCACGTGCATTCATGTTACCGCTATCAGTCTTTGCAGCAGAATACATAACTAACGAGCTGGATAATATGCTGAAAGTGCTTCTCGCGGATATTTCCGAAGAAGGCCAGTACGATTTGGAGTTATTGCGCGTTCTCACTACGTCGCCGCCAACGGCAGAGATGGAAGCATCGACTATACTGCATGTTTCAATGTAAGACTCATTATAATCATGTGCGTCAAAAATGTTATCCACGTCCTTGTAGATGAGCATGTGCATTTCCTTCGGCGAGGGGATGTACCATCCGGTGCTGTTTGCCGGTGCAGGATTCTGTTCTGCAAATGTTTTCAGGTGCTCGACAGGAATGACCAAGTTATCTGTCTTGCCGTTTGCCGTGCAATAATCGTTATACGCCAGCAGCACTTTCGTATTCTGGTAACCGTGAATCCGGTCGAAATTTATATTATAATTATCAACCTGAACGGACGCATAGTCGGCCTTGTCTACCGGATTGAAATCCGGTCCGCTTTGAAAACCAGCCACAGGGTCACCGACTTTTTGCCACGCAAAATCGCTCGCAGCAATCTTTTTTATAGATACGGCCAGCCCGTGTGCTCTGCTCTGAAACTCCTTTTGCCAAAAATCTTGTCATCTGTCAGGGTGGCGGGAGTCTGCCTCCCGGTCGGATCAGTCTCGGCGGGTGTCCAAAAGACTATACCCGCCACTTTCGCTTTCTGCTCTTCGGAAAGATTCGTTCCCTTGGGCAGCAGCCGGCCGTCTGTGAGCAGGAAGTCGCCCCGCTGTATCGTGTAGTTCTCTATTTGCATTTTTCGCATCGTCTATCACGTATCTTTTGTAGCTTCCGGCGGCAATGTCGTCCGACGGAACTAAGTCGATTCTGCTGTTGCCGTCATCGAATCTTCCTTCGTTATTCATTGAGGATGGGGCAATCGGTGTCACCAAGAACCGGTACGTTCCGTTTTTTTCATATCCAGCGGCTTGCCGCCGCCGTTGTCAGCGAACGTAATCTGAGAATAGAGCGTGTAGTCGGGAACCCTTTCATCGGTGAACTTGTACACGTACTTCGGCATATCGATGACTACCAGCGCCATGTGGTGGGTCATGCTGAACGAGAGATGAAGCGTGTTGTTCGCGCCTGTCGCGGCGGTTCCATCGGCGGTCATCAGATCGGAAGCGGCATATGCCGCATAGGTGCTTTGGTCGCCCTGCGGCCACCACGAGGCTATGAGCGGAGCGAAGAATTCCGCGGCGGTCAGCGGCGAGCCGGTAATGGCAGCGGTTTGGTAGTCCATTTTCGTCTGATAGGGATAGTAGAGATAATAGTGCTCGTCAGGCAGTCCTCCCGCAAGAGTCACGCCGCCCTCTGGCTTCCATACTATGCCGCCCGTGGCGGCATCCGTGACGGCGGTCAGTTTAACGTTGGAATAAATCGTCTTTTCGCCGCGCACCACATACAGGCCGCAGGCATCGCCTGCCGTGAACTCCGTGGTGTAACCGTTCTCCATGCTGCGGGTGTCGGAGGCATAGCCGCCGTCGGTGATTGTGATTGCGATAGGCCGTCCCTGCTCTGTACCGGCAGGCGCCACCGGCGCGTCCTTGCTGCACGAGGCGACGGCAAGGAGGACAGCTGCCAGATGTAATGTTCTGTATATGTCGTATAGTTTCATAATTTCAATGAATATAAAAATATTGTATTAGAAAGCACACACGGCTCTTACTCGGTGAGAACTGAGCTGAGTCTCTATTTGCATACGGGTGTTGTTCTCATAGAGTTCCGCTGTGAAGACGTAAAAATTAGCTTCCTCGCGCACCAGCGAAGACCAATAGACTGTGCCGTTTGCAAGTATTTCACCACCGGCAGCGGAAAGGGAGGTATTGACAATATTGCGATTGGCGATTCTTTCTTCTTCGAACCAGACACGGACATCCCTATCCTCGGCACAGAGGATATGCAGCTCTTTTACCGAAGGAAAGAACCAGCCGGTACTGCCTTTTGGGGCCGGATTGTCTGTCTTGAACGTCTCGATGACTGCGACGGGAACGTTGATTCGATTCGATTGACCGTTACGGTTGCAATAATCATTGTAGGCAAGAAGCACCTGTGTGTTCTGATAACCGAGGACTTTGGTTATATTATCGGTAGAGGAGCTTGCGATGGATACTATGGGAACGAACAGATCTTTCTTATCGTGAGTGAAGTTTTCTCCTTTTTGGAAATCGTACACGGACCCATCATAATAATTTTCTACCCACGACATACCCTTAGAAGGTAGAGAAAATCTTTTGTCCTGTATATCTTCCAGCGAGACGGCAAGACCGTGGGTGCAATCGGGGAAGTCGCTCGCCATGACTTTATCATCGGTAAGGTTGGCGGGAGCCTGTCTGCCTGTCGGGTCTGCGTCTTTCGGAACCCAGAACACGATACCTGCTACCGTCTTGCCGGCTATGGGTTGCGGTTTCGGGTCGGCGATGACCGGCGCTCTTCCGTCGGGATAGCGCGTGCGCAGTCCGCCGTCGGAGGTCGTTCCGTCAGAATAGATATAGTCTCCGGCTTTCACTTCATCGGCTGTGTAGTACAGCGTTCTGGCAATAGCCACGTTCTCCTCGCCTCCGTCGGTCCATGTGTGGGACGGTTTCGTCACCACGTCGATTCCGTCGGCTTTCACGGTGATGGTGTAGGCATACCGCTTGCCACCGAAAAACCCAAATTTGCCGGCAGCTTCTGTTTCGGGAGTGTAGGTAAAGTCATTGCTGCCTATGCTGATTCGGATGAGCGGCTTGCCCGTCATATCCTGCGGCGGCACTAACGCCTCGTATTTCTTCGTTGCGGCATCGTAATAGGGCTTTATCTCGCCGTCCGATTGGTCACCCGGTGATACCAAGCCGGCGGTTGAGTGCGTTAGCGGGTCTCCGAAAATGGTGACGGTCGCACCCTCCAACTCCTCTTCCGTAATGCCTTCGCCAGCTTTGAGAATTACTTCGATTTTTCGTCATGCGGTGGATGAAACGGAGATTTATGGCTTGGTCATAACGCCCTATGGCACTGGCGTACAGGACATCGAAAGCGGCGTACCCGCCACTTTGGTCGGAAATATCCGTTTCCGATTCTATGTCCGGGGTCCATGCACTGACGCGGGCTTCATCGGTGTTCTTCCAATAGAAGGCATTATCGGCATCCTTCGGGCTTGCATTGCCCGATGCGTCCAACACGTATGTTTTGTTACCAAACACACCTTCCAGTGACACTCTAATCTCCTCGCCGCCCGTCCACGCATTCTTGCCTCCGGCGCAGGTCTGCGGCTGTGCCACCTCCGCTGTCAGTTGCAGCGGGTACTTGCCGTCGGGTAGGGATGCGGCATCTTCCGCTTCTTTTTTGCCGCAGGAGGCGAGCAGCCCGCCGATTAGCAGCGAAACCGGCAGCCACATGCCTGCACGCGGCCATCGCAATGTGTAAACTGTTCTTTTCATAACGTCTCTATTGTTTTTGTTTCATTTCGATTCTTTTTTCTTCGTGCCGCCGCCCGTCGCGACGCGGGCAGCCACACCGGTGTCGTATGTTTAAGTCGTGAGACCTGTCAATACATATATATAAGGTGTGCCTCCGTGCTTACGCCTGATGCACGGCGGCGGCTGTTTCGCATCACTGCATCTTCGCGTCGCCGGAATGATTTCCACCGTCGTTCCAGTCCTCGATGGTGCTTCCGCTTATGGTCAGCCCCGTTTTCTTCACCGTGATTGTGTAGGTGTAGGAGTAACCGGCTTCGAGCGCGGGTTTAATCATATTCCTGTTGGAATAGGTCTGCGACTCTCCGTCGCGGGGGGTCACTTCGAAATTCAGGCAGTCGGTGAGAGTCTGCGGCAGCAGAATCATGGAGAAGTTCATCACTCCCGTTGCGTCGTCGTATTCAGTCACACACATGTCGGTCATTGTCCAGTCGGTGGTGGGGGAAAGTATATTCGCGCAACATCCAGTCGCTTATGACGGCTCCCGTAGCTGCGGCCGTTCCGGTCGATACGTAGAACGTTCCCTCGTGAATCAGTCCGCCCAACTTGTAGTCTCGCGTATTCCAATACGCCCGGGTCGGTGAAACCGTCGGTATTCGATACCTGTACCTTTAATATAAGACGGGACATCTTGTGCTTGAAGGAGCAGTCGCTGCCGCCTGCTGCGGTGTTGTTCGTGAAGCTGATGACAGGATTGCTTTTGCTTGCTTTGGCCCCTGTGGCATAGATGTAATCTATATTTTTCCTGCCTGCTAATCGTCGATTGGTTGTCCGTTTTTATCGTGATTTTCCCGTTATCGCCCGGCAGGGTAGAAGCGTTGGCGCTCGATGCGTAAGGCGCATAGGCGGCGAAAGTAAACTCGTCGGAAGCATCCTCGAAGAAGATGCCGGCACCTTCTCTCCGCGGGGTAAAGTCGGCGCTGGTGCCTGTGCTTTCGGTTCGGTATGCCGCGTTTTTGTACTTGCTGCCCATGGTAGTGGTAGTACCGGCGGCATCGACCGCCATCACGCCGATTACGTCGGCGTTCCACGTGTTGTTTATCGCGCGGGTTTTCGGGCCGCTTACATTTGCCGTGATTTGCGCCTCCACGGAGCCAGAGCTCTTCGGCGCCTCATTCTCTTTCGCGCATGCAACCAATGCCGTTGCCGTCGCTGCAAGAATGAAAAAGTTTCGTGTTCATTTTCATAAGATCTTGTTTCAGTGGCTTTCGCCTATTAATCAAAAATACTAATTATCCGTCACTTAATTTCCACGAGAAACGACAACGACTGTCGCTCTGCGGGCTGAATCGGAGACATCCTTGCCGGAATCGCCGAGAGGCTGGCGGAGGGCACGGCTGCAATCGACACCCTGTTTGCGCAAGTAGTTCAGCACAGTCTCGATGCGCAGTTCGCTGAGCCGCATGTTGTATCCGCTATCTCCTGTGGCGGAAGCCTCTCCGACAACGACAAGCTCGGTTCCGTCCATGGTTTTCAGACGTTCGGCGAGAGCGTCAAGATCGGTCTTTACGGCCGCACTGAGTTTGAAACTGCCATGGGAGAACCGCACGGTAAGATTTTGAAGAATCTCTTCGGTGCGGCGTGCTTTAAGTTCGGCGTTTTCTTTTTCAAGGGCATCCACACGGGATTTCAGCGAGGCGTTCTCGCTCATGGCAGATGCAAGAGCCTCATCCTTGGCCTTTCCGGAAGCCTCGCAGTCCGCCTTTGCGGACGCTGCGGCCTCAGTCATGGAAGCTAATGCAAGCTCGGACTCGCGTAACTGACGCCCCTTGCTCTTGTACCCGTATTTCGAACCGAGAAGATTCAGACGCAATACCACGGAGACGGTACCGATACCCTTGGGAGCATAGGCACAATTAAGAAGCCTCTTGTAGTTGCCCTGAACGCCCAAAGTCACGATCGGACTCACGTCGAACTCTGCGGACAACAGCACTGGAAAATAACCGACATTATATTTATGACGAGAGTTTACTGCATCCAGCCAAGTGTTTATCGTTTCCTGATACGTCTCGCTCCAACGCTCGTGTCCCATGGAGATGTCGTAAGTGTTGCCTTTGGCGAAGAGCCAGCCGAAACCGACTCCCGCATAAAGGTTGAAACGTCTGTTCTGACGGTTTCGCCACAGCTCCATGATGTTGAATTCCACAGTCAAGTCGGCGGAGTGATAGCGGGTCCACATCTTTGAGTATGCAAGGCCGCCGGAACGCTCGGAAAGCGTTCCAGTCCCGGCAGGAATTTCGAGAGGCTGGAACTCGGAGAATCGCTGTTCTCGGGCATATTTAGAGAAATCGTAGTTCACACCCAGCCGGATCCATGGACGGATGTTGAACGAGACACCGGCACCGATTTCAGGGAATATATTCATACCCGGAGCAGCGTCCACGCTCGACATTTCCAGTCCGTGCACCATCGTGGCGCCTCCCTCCGCATAGAAGGCTCCATGTGGAGGTGCGGTAGGCACCGCTCCCACGCTCCTGCGCCCCTATGTCAGCGAAGATGCCCGAGAAGAACATCAATGTTATAATTGCCAAATATCTTTTCATAAGGAGCGAATGGGATTAATTATCTTCGACTATTATAAACTCCACGGAATTATCTTTACTACTACCTCGCAAATACTCCAATCCTCTGAATCCCCAAACTCCGGTTGTGGCTTTAATTGCCTGAGAAGCATGATAATACTCAATATAATTTCCATCCGGTCTGTTTATCATGTTAAAAAAATATCTAACGCATTCATGTTCTGTACTTTAAGATTCTTGCCGGCAGCACGCTCCCTATCTTTACCCAAAACTGATAGGAGCAATTCTTATTGACTTTTTTAATATAGTAACAAGTATGGCCATTTAGACGGTAAAATACTGGATCAGGATTCGGATAATCAGCACCGATATAAACCGCAAGAATCACTCCCTCCTCGTTAAACCTAATGTCTTTCAAGATACCTCCTTCTGTGTAAAGAGGCCCGTAAAAACTTGTGTCCTCGTAACCCGAGATGGGGTACTTGCCGGAATTTTGTCGGAACCAAAACTTATATCTATGCGGCAAAGAGAGCGGAATCAAATCTTTAAGGGCCCTTACGACCTCATAGTTATCCTGATTGGCATCCCAGAAAGCATCATCGACCAGCAAATAATCGTCGCCTACTTCAAGAAGTTCATCTTTGGTGAATGTATAAGCCGACGAACTGTTGAGCGCTTTCAGTATCAGCTCCTGTTTCTCGGTCACGCTGACTAACCCCTTAGCCACGGCCTCCCTTATTGCATCCAGCTTGACGTTTAGCCCGGAAATAGGCGAGTCGAGCGCCTCCTTGATAGCGTCCAGTTTGTCATTGGCTGTTCCTGCCGTCGCATTCAAAGCCTCAATCGCCTTCTTCACAAGAGCGAGTGTACTGTCATCTCCGACAAGACCGGAATTAACAGCCCCCTCGATAAGTGCAAGTTTGGCACTCAGCGCTGTCGTCTGGTCCTTCACCGCCTTCTCGACAGCCGCAAGTTTCTCCTCCAAAGAACCTTGAAGCGAGCTGATTGCATCCTTGACAAGGTCTATCGCATCGGCGTTATTGGCAAGTCCGGTCTTGACAGTCCCCTCTATAAGAACCATCTTGGCGCTCAGATCGGTCGTCTGGTCCTTCACGGCCTTTTCAATAGCCGTAAGTTTTTCATCCATTGTTCCAGTCAAGGACTCTATTGCTGATTTGACAAGTTCCAAGGCCTTGGTATTGCCGGCTAACCCCTCGTCCGTGGACTCTTTGATTAAACCGAGCGCCTTCTCGATGAGCACAAGTTTGGCGTTCAGGTCGGTGGACTGGGCTTTTATCGCGCTCTCTATCGCGGCGAGTTTCTCGGCGACAGTGGCATCCAAAGAGCCGATTGCCTCGATTGTCTTTTTGGCCATCTCCTCGTATTTCAGCACGCCGTTATCGTAGGCCTCGTTCAGCAGGTCCATCTTCTGGGACAGCGTGAACGTCTGATTTTTTTAAGGGCTTCTTCAAGAAGCTCCATTCTCTTTACAAGACTCATAGTCTGATCCTGCAAGGCTTTCACAATCTCGCTGTAATCATTCGTCACAGTGGTCGTCTGTTGAAATCTGATGTCCGGGGAGTCGTACTCGCATCGAAACAACCGCTGCCATCAGCGCGCAAACGGATAGGGTTAAAAAAAGTTTTCTCATAATAATGTTGATTCTGTTTATTTTTGATTTATTTGTTTAATCGGTGTTTTTTTACATCTGTTTTTTTCAGTTCGCGTCAGCATTGCCGCCGTCGGTCTCGTTCCACCCCGTGATGGTGGCTCCCGTTACTCCCGCCTCAATAGGCAGCAGCAGGTTGCCCGCGAGTTTCATCGGCTCCATCCGGTCGTTGAATCCGGCAAGCAGGCTCTGTAATGTCGCTGTCTATCTGCTGCGTGTCGCCGTCGGTGTAGAGTATCGACACCGTGAGGGTTTGGCTCGCTGCGGGGATGATGCCCGACAGACGGAAAGAGGTCGTGAATTTGCTGCCGTCCTGCACCAGGGCATTCCGGCTCTTCGCTGCTGCGGCACGCTCGCACGTTACGATATCTACCTGCGAAGCCACCCCGTCGAGCGTTGCCGTGGCCGACTGCACGCGGCTGTGGTCGCCCTCCGTTACCGAGAGTTCCACGTTCAGCAGCCTCACGAGGCTGTTTTTACGGGGACGGTCACTTCCAGCGTGTTGTCCGCTGCTACGTCGATGGTTCGATTTGCGGCAAAAAGATAACCCGGCATCGGCTCCACGTATCCGGCCTCGCTCTCCGCGACAGTTGCGGTGTTGCCGCTGATGCCTATATGCTCCGGAATGTTGTATGCCGTCAGTTCGTAACTGCCTTGCGGCAGCAGCGATTTGAACGTGTTGGTTATTCCGCTCACGGACTGCTGCTCCTCGCCCACGCGGAGCGTGTAGTTTTGCGGCATTTCAGCCTCGGGGCTCTTCGAGCTCCATTCGGTAGTGACGACCACTGTTCCGTAATCCGGATGCGGTGTATTGTAAATAGGGTCTTTTATGTCGCAGGCGGAGAGTGTCAGCAGGGCTACTGCCGAGGCACCCGCTATCATAATCATATCTTTCATTCTCATAGTTCGGTTCTGTTTTTTTCGTTACTTTTTGCTTCCGATTGTCCACATCAGGCTGATTCCCGCCTGTGTGGGGCCCCAAAAGTCCTTGCTCTGCGACTTCGCTCTGTACACGCGCGTCCCGTCGATTATCCCGAAGCTGTCGTAATCGAATCGGTTATAGCCCAGACCGAGATTGAAGTCTATGGACAGCGAGCGCGACAGAAGCAGCTGGTAGCCTACCGTTACTCCCGCGTTCCACACGTCGCCCTGATAACCCGTATACTTCGCAAGAAGCCTCCCTACCGGATAGCCGTACACGTTGCATCCGCCTACATTGCCCGATACGCCTACGTAAAAACGCTTGTCTCTCAGCAGATACCAACGCACCTCGGGGTTTACCACCCACATCTTCTGCACCTTGCCGTGTCCCTTGCTCCAAAAGGCATAGCTGCCGTCCACCTTAATGCCCACATTGCGGTCGATTCTCCACTCCACTCCCAAGGTCGGTACGGCGAAGGCGTCGTACAGCAGGTTCGTCCGCACGGCGAACATATAGGGGCGGTCTGTCTTCCGTATCGGATTCTCCGGAGCCGTCTTCGGTTCGGGTTCGGGTTCGGGTTCTTTTGCAGGCTCCGGCACCTGCTCGGTCTGTTTCTCTGCTTCCGCTTTTCTGCGGGCCTCCTGCTCCATTGCAAGGCGCTCCGCCTCGGCTCTCTCTCTGGCTATCCGTTCTTCCTCCGCCTTCTTCTCGGCTGCCATACGCTCGCGCTCCTGCTCGTCCGACGTTCCGCGGTTGTATGCCGCAACTCTTGCAGCAGCCTCCGCTCCGGCAAGTTCCGCAACCTTCTCCACGCTCGCAGGGAAGGTCACGACAACTACGTTGCGCTCTACGCCTTCATACGGTGCACCGATATGGCGGTCGGTAAGGAACATGGACTCCGTTACGCCGCCCCGCGTTATCAGCTCCGACTTCACTCGGCTGCATCGCAGATAGGCCATGCGTGCCGCTGTCCGGGCATCGCCCGATGTCGCTCCGTAGCTGCTGACGCTTATATAGCGCTCGCCGCCGCGCAGCGGCTCCATATTTGCCGAAAGGGCCGACAGTAGGCTGTCGAGCTGGCTGCCGTTGCCGCTCCACGGCACGTAGAACATGTCGCTGCCTGCGACGAACCGGAACATGTAGGCCGTCTCGCTTTCTCTCCTGCGCCTGCACGGGCCGGGTCGCGGCGCACAGACACAAGAAGAACATGGTTAAGAAATGGACTTTTTTTGCTCATATATTCGCTATGTTTTATTATTAGTCTTACTTAAACATACGCAAATATACGGAAATCGGGCGCTCTAAAAAGCTCCGAACGGGAACAGGATCTCTTTATTGTCGAACCAGCATGTTTTTTTGTCGTTCGGGCAATTCTTCCTTGCTGCCCGAGCATGTTTTCAGGCGTTCAGGCATCTTTCGCCTCGTCGGTATTCGTGCCTTTTTGCAGGGGCCTGTTTCCATTTGGCGGGCGAGCAGCCTCTTTTTAAGTCTCGCGTCGCTCAATCTTTTTGGGATATATTAACAATGATACAGACACGTTATAGGTTTGAAAGAAATCATAATGAAAGGCTGCGATAATGCCACCGTCTCTCTTTCTTTTACAGGCTTGCATCCGAAGCCAGTGCCTACAATGTTACGATTGTGAGGTAGAGCACGCTACTTTCGGCAGAGCGAACGATTTGTTTCAACCTCCCAGCTCCGGCATGTTTCGGAGCGGGCGCATTTTCTTTTTGCACAGGCGTAAAAATTAGGTTATATTTGCATTGCTGAATTTTTATTTGGAAGCGGTTATGAAAAAGTATCATATCGTTTGCGATTGCGGCGGGCATCGCTTTGTTTGCGGTGGGATGCGCCGACAAGACTCCTGCATCGAGTGTGACGTGCAGCGGCCGCGTGAAAACCGAAACACGTGCGGTGAATTTGAAGTACGGCGGAGTAAAGGCTACCGACGGCATCAAGGTCGTGATTTCGGACAGAGTGAAAAATATCGAGGTCAAATGCGACAAGCGCGTGCAGGATTACGTGAATCTGGCAGTCGAAAAGAACGTGCTGAATATCGAATACGGGCAAATCGACATAATAGGCGATCCGCAGACCGAGGTCACGGTTCCGGCATCGCCCGAGCTGTGCTACATATACGGTGTCTCGGGAGCGCACATATCCACCGAAACGCCCGTCTCGGCCGAAGAGGTTTCGATTCGCGGTACATCAGGCGCCGTGCTCGACATAAAAATCGACGCGCAGAAATGCCGTGTGGACATAAACAACGAAGCCGTGCTTACGCTCTCGGGCAAGGCCGGCCATTGCCATGTGGACGCCGCGACCGGCGCCGTTTTCAATGGAAAGGAATTGGATGTGCGTAATTTCTCGTCCCGCACCGCAGGGCAGGCATTCATAAACAGATAACAGAGAATGAACATTCCCGAAAAAACGGTCGAAAGGCTCAGCGAATACCGGCGCACACTGCTCAGTTGTCACGAGCAGGGTATCACGCACATATTCTCGCACGTGCTGGCCGGCATACACGGAATTACGGCCGTACAGGTCCGGCGTGATTTGATGCTTATCGGCTTTTCGAGCGATACGAAAAAGGGGTACGACGTCAAGGTGCTGGTGGATTTCATAAGCGAGATTCTCGACAGCAGGCATGCGATGAACATAGCCGTAATCGGCATGGGGCATCTGGGACATGCAATAACCAAATACTTCAACAGCAAGGGGCTGCAACTCAGAATTACGGCCAGTTTCGACATAGCCCAAGACAAGGTAGGCAAGGATTTCGACGGGGTGCCGTGTTACGACATGTGCGATTTCGAGCAGATAGTCGAGGAAAAGGATATAAACATCGTCATTCTGGCTTGCCCCACCGGCGTGGCTTCCGAGCTGGTAGTGCCCATTATCAATGCCGGAATCAAGGGCGTGCTCAACTTCACCTCCAAACCTCTCAATTTCCCGCGCGGCATAGTGGTGGAGAACTACGATATAACCACGCTGCTCGAAAAAGTGGCATATTTCGTCAAGGAAAACGAAGACAGCGGCGTATGAGGGTATTTTTACGGATTGGACGATTTGCCTCGGTTCGTCTCTCCTGTGGTGTCGGTCGGTTCGTTCGACGGTCTTCATCGCGGACACAGGTTTCTGCTCGACATTCTTAAAGAACAGGCCGCACGAATCGGCGGAGAGAGCACCGTGGTTACATTCGCCTCGCATCCGCGGCGCGTGCTCGACGTCGAGCAGGATCTGAAACTGCTGACGGTGAAGGAGGAGAAAATCATGCTGCTGTCCGAAATCGGAGTTGCGAACACCGTGATTCTGCCATTCGACAGACAGTTCAGCCGCATGTCTGCGCAAAGTTTCGTGGAGCGGATAATAATCGGAAAAATCGGCGCAGTTGCGATGGTGGTCGGTTACGACCATCGCTTCGGACACGACCGCACGGGAAACTTCGACTTTCTCGACAGGATGCACCGGCGATTCGGGTTCGAAGTGTGCAAAGCGCCCGAGTTCGATTTCGACGGGCGCAAAGTCAGCCTCCACCGAAATCAGAAACGCCGTAAAGCGCGGGGACATGGACATGGCCGCAGATCTGCTCGGCTACCGTTACATGGTTCTGGCCCGCAAGACTTCCGACGGAAAGGCGAAACCTGTCTCGGAGCTCAAACTGCTGCCGCCGCAGGGAATATACCGCGTGAAAATATCGGGGCGGGAGAGCGTTGCCGAGCTGTTAGGCGATACCATACGGCTGTCGCAGGATACTCTCATGCCCAAAGCGGAAGACTTTACCGTGACATTTTGAGAGCGCGGAGTGCGTTTTTCGGGAAATAAATGCTATCTTTGCCGCAATATTCCCAAGTTCACATTATTATATTATGTCTTTTTATCGACGAGAAAATAGTTACGGAAGGGCTTACATTCGATGACGTCCTTCTGGTGCCGGCGTATTCCGAAGTACTGCCGCGCGCGGTTGATATCTCCTCTCGTTTTTCGAGAAATATTCCTCTCAACACGCCTATCGTATCGGCGGCCATGGATACTGTTACCGAAGCGCAACTCGCTATCGCTCTGGCTCGCGAGGGCGGAATCGGTGTTATCCACAAAAACATGTCCATTGCCGAACAGGCGGCGCAGGTGCGCAAGGTGAAGCGGGCCGAGAACGGCATGATTTACGATCCGATTACCATTTCGAAAGACAACACCGTCGGCGATGCGCTCGCCCTGATGAAGGAGAACAAAATCGGCGGCATTCCCGTAGTGACCGAGGACAACACGCTCATCGGCATAGTCACCAATCGCGATTTGCGGTTCCAGCGCGACATGGCCCGCAAAATAGAGGACATAATGACCAAGGACAACTTGGTAACAACGCACAATCAGGATTTGCAGACAGCCTCGGAGATTCTGTTGCAGAACAAAATCGAGAAACTGCCTGTCATAGACGGATCCGGAAAACTCGTAGGTCTGCTTACGTATAAGGATATAACCAAGTTGCAGGCCAACCCCAATGCCTGCAAGGATTCGAAAGGTCGTCTTCGTGCGGCTGCCGGCGTAGGCATTACGCCCGATTCGATGGAGCGTGTGGCTGCGCTTTACGAATCGCACGTGGACGTAATAGTCATAGACACCGCTCACGGTCACTCGGCCAACGTGATAAAACTCCTGAAACAGGTCAAGCGGACATATCCGGAACTGGACGTGGTCGTAGGAAATATCGCTACCGGAGAGGCTGCGAAGTTCCTCGTCGATGCGGGTGCCGACGGAGTAAAGGTAGGTATCGGCCCGGGCTCGATATGCACCACGCGAGTTATCGCAGGAGTAGGCGTACCGCAGCTGTCGGCCATATACGACGTGGCGAAAGCAATCGAGGGCAGCGGTGTGAGCGTGATTGCCGACGGCGGATTGCGTTATTCGGGCGATATAGTAAAGGCACTTGCTGCCGGTGCGGATTGCGTCATGGCCGGTTCGATGTTCGCAGGCGTAGAGGAGTCGCCGGGCGAAACAATCATATACAACGGCCGAAAGTTCAAATCATATCGCGGCATGGGTTCGCTGGAAGCCATGCAGAACGGTTCGAAAGACCGTTATTTCCAAGATTCGGAAATGGATGTCAAGAAACTCGTTCCCGAAGGGATTGCAGCCCGAGTACCGTACAAAGGAATGCTCTGCGAGGTCGTCTACCAGGCTCGTCGGCGGTTTGCGGTCGGGTATGGGATATTGCGGAGCGGCGAACATCGACGCATTGCACAAGGCGCAGTTCATTAGAATCACCTCGTCCGGCATGCTCGAAAGCCATCCGCACGACGTAGCCATAACCCGCGAAGCCCCGAATTACAGCCGCGGCGATTGATATGATTACCAAAGACGTCAAGATACGCGTGCGGTACAACGAGACCGACAAAATGGGCATCGTGCATCATTCGAACTACATTTATTATTATGAAATGGCACGCGGCGAGCTCATGAGAAGTCTTGGTGTAACGTATCGCGAGATGGAAGAGCAGGGCGTATTGCTTATAGTTCGAGAGGTGCAGTCCGTGTATTATGCTTCGGCATATTACGATGATGTGCTGACGGTGAGGGTTTCGCTGAAAAAAAGAGCCGACCGTAAAATCGGAATTCGACTACGAGATTTTCAACGAACAGGGCACGCTGCTAAATACCGGCAAGGTCGTACTGGCGAGCGTCAATTCCGAAACGCACCGGCCGTGCAAAACCTCCGAAATGGTTCATCGAACTCTATCGCACGCACAGTCGTGATTAGCAGAGAAAGAAAATATGCAATACTAATGACGGGCGGCTTCATATTATTGGCCGCCCTGTTTTTCGTTTTGCGGTTCGGCCATTTCGCAAGGTGGGCCTCGCCATACGCAATGCCGCTGCCCGTACTGTTTCTGGCCCTGTGCACGCTTGGCTATCATCGCGCTCCGGACTGGATTTTCGCTGCGCTTATGCTCTCTTCGCTCGGCGATACGGCCGGTTCGACGGGAAACTTCCTGTGGCAAATCGCATTTTTCGCATCCGCACACGTTTGCTATACAGTATATTTCGTGCGCGATTTCAGGTTTCGCAAACGAGCCATGCCTCTGTTCTTTGCTGAACTCGCAGCAGTAGCGGTGCTCTTTCACATCATCGTTCCCAAAACAGACGCCATGCAGCGTCCGTTCGTGATTCTGTATATCATCGTAATTACGGTTATGGCTGCGGCCGCCATATGCCGCGACGAACGGCGTTACGTGCCGTATGTAGTCGCCGCATTAGTTTTCATGGCTTCGGATTCGGTTATCGCATGGAACCGGTTTGTGGAGCGCATCCCGAATGCGGCCGCATATATCATGTCCACATACTACGCGGCTCAGTTGGCATTTGCCGTTACGTCCCTCGGGAAACAAACCGAATAGTCAATTTGTCAGAGTTTTTGCGGCTGCCGGTGCCAAATTGTCGCTTGACGGCAGCTGGCATATCTTTTGCCGCTTGCCTGCGACAAAAAAGCAATACTAATTGAATTACAATATGCAGAACGGAAAAATTGGGGTAACAACGGAAAACATCTTTCCGGTTATCAAAAAGTTTCTTTATTCCGATTACGAGATTTTTCTTCGTGAATTGGTTTCCAATGCAGTGGATGCAACCCAAAAACTTAAAACACTGGCTTCGAAAGGGGAGTTCAAGGGCGAGATGGGAGATACAACCATACGTGTATCGGTAGATCCGAAAGCAAAAACGCTTACGGTTTCCGATTACGGTATCGGCATGACGGCCGAGGAGGTCGATAAGTACATCAACCAGATAGCATTTTCGTCTGCCGGCGAGTTCATGGAAAAATACAAGGACCAGAACATAATCGGCCACTTCGGACTGGGTTTTTACTCTGCGTTCATCGTGGCTTCGAAAGTGGAGCTGCGCACTCAATCGTATAAGGATGGCGCCCAAACAATTCTATGGACTTGCGACGGAACGCCGGAATATACTCTGGAAACCCAAACGCAGGCACGCGGCCGAGGCACGGATGTCATTCTTCATCTGGCGGACGACAGCGTCGAGTTTTGCGAAGAGGGCAGGGTGACTGATTTGCTGAAAAAATATTGCCGTTTTCTGCCCGTGCCAATCGCCTTCGGCAAGGTCAAGGAGTGGAAAGACGGGAAGTACGTCGATACGGACAAAGACAATATCATAAACGACACCGAACCTCTGTGGACACGCAAACCGAGCGAGATAACCGAACAGCAGTACAAGGATTTTTACAGGGAACTTTATCCGCTGGGCGAAGATCCGCTGTTCTCCATTCATCTGAACATCGACTATCCGTTCAATCTGACCGGTATCCTTTATTTCCCGAAGATAACCAACAGCTTCGAGTTGCAGAAAAACAAGATACAGCTGTACAGCAATCAGGTCTACGTAACCGATTCTGTGGAAGGTATCGTACCGGAATTCCTCACGCTGCTCCACGGAGTCATCGATTCTCCGGACATTCCGCTCAACGTCTCGCGCAGCTATCTGCAAAGCGATGCCAATGTGCGCAAGATTTCGGGCTATATCACCCGCAAGGTCGCCGAAAGATTGCAGGAGTTGTTCTCCACCATGCGGCAGGACTTCGAGAGCAAATGGGACGATTTGAAGATATTCATCCAGTACGGAATCATCACCGACGAGAAGTTCGCCGAGAAAGCGACCGATTTCATGCTGCTGAAAAACACGACCGGCAAGTACTTCACCCTAAAAGAGTACGAAGCTCTTATCAAGGAGCATCAGACCGACAAGAACGGCACGGTAGTCTATCTGTACACGGACAGCGTGGAGGGCAAACACAGTTTCATACAGGGTGCCATAGGCAAGGGCTACGACGTACTTCTGATGGACGGACAGCTCGACGGGCATTTCATCAACTGGTTCGAGCACAAGAACCAAGGGTCGCGCATGGTGCGTGTCGATTCGGACATCATAGAAAAAGGCTGATTCAGAAGGAGGGGCAACAGACCATGGCCCTCAGCAGCGAGAATCAGGACATATTGCGTCCTGTATTCGAAAGCCAGCCTGCCGGTGGACGAGAAAATACACTACAACATAGAATTCGAGGCCATGGACGCTTCGGAAGCTCCGGTAGTCATCATTCAGAACGAATACATGCGTCGAATGAAAGAGATGGCCGCCATGGGCAGCGGCGGAATGTCGCAGTTCTACGGACAGATGCCCGACAACTTCACGATAGCCGTGAACGGCAACCACCCGCTCGTAATCGACATTCTGGGCGAAGCCGAAAAGAGCTACGGCGACAAACTGAAAACCGTAAACAAGAAAATCGGCGCTGCTCAAAGCGAGCTGAACAGTTACAGGGAAGTAGTCAAAAACAAGAAGGAGAGCGAACTGACGGACGAGGAGAAGAAAACCGGCGAAGAGTTGGAAAACAAACTTTCGTCTCTGAAAGAGGAGCGTAGCGCCAAACTTCGCGAAATCGGTTCCAAGAACGATTTGGTAAACAGCTCATAGACCTCGCACTGCTGTCGAACGGAATGTTGAAGGGCGAGAGCCTTACAAGTTTCATCCGCCGCAGCGTGGAGCTCATAGGCAAGTGATGCGAACGAAAGCACATTGCGAATAAAAAAATCCCGGACCTTGATTAAGGCCCGGGATTTTTTTATTATTCTCGTAATAGATCACGGATTGATCCATTTTCCGAGTTTGGAGAGTGCGTCGAAGTCGATATCCGGAGCCGATTTGCCGGATGCAGGACGCGAGAATCTCGTACCCGAAGTGATTTTCTGGTCGAAGTAACCGATATTCTGCAAATAGAAGTGTCCGTCGCGAACGCCTCCGTAGAAGTCGGTTCTGAGGCCCTGCGAGCCGCAGCCGTCTGCCGTTACTCTGGCGCTGAGCACTTCGTGCCATACTCCGTCGGTCGTTCTCATCCACTGGTTGGGGAAATCAACCGAACGAGTAACGAATCCGTTGTGCGGGCCGAAATTCTCGGAGAACGAATACGAGCCGGTGTAATACGAAACTATACCCGGACGACGAATTTCGGCGATAAAGCTCCCCAACCGAGCTCTTCACTCCAAAAATAGCCGGTGTAGAGAGTGTTGCCGGTCCGCTGTCCGTCCTTAACCTCGGGACGAACGTGGACAAGCGTCGCATAGGTCTTGCCTGCATCCCAATCGTAATACCTCCAAGTCTGAATACCCGAACCCTCGTGTCCGAACGAGTTGGGCTTGGAATTTTCACCGTGGCGAACCACTTCCGAATATTTGATATTCTTCGGGTCGTTTTCGTTGTTCCAAACCGAGAAGAGTACGTTTCTGTTCTTGCCTTTCTCATTGGGCTGGATACCCATGTAGAAACCGCTGCCGCCGGTGGTCATAAAGTAAGCAGCAGGCACGTCCTGACCTACCGGAACGTTGATTTCGTTGTAGAAATACTCAGTATTGCCGCTCGGCTGTATCCATCCGAGGTGGCACGAAGGTCCGCGTCTGATCCAATGCGCGTCGGATGCCTGAATCTGCTTGGTGGTCACGTAGGTGAGATCCGCAGTCTTGTCGGGAGAATACTTTATGGCCGCGCCGCCGAGGTACATGTCGGACAGGAACGGATAGTAAGTGGTATTGGTGTATATACCTCTGATATTGACTCTGACATATCCGGGCTTGTCCACTTTGAATTTGCCTACCGGCCAAGAAGTGAGAGTGCGTCCCGTAACCTGTACGTCGTAAGAAACATCGCCGATGCTTACGGCAACCCGAGCCGTGTCGGTATCTCTGTTCATGCGGGCTACAAGACCCAAATTGAGGTCTCCCGTGATTTCGGTACGGAAGTAGAAGGAAATCTGTATGTTCTGGCTGTCGTATGTCTTACGCCAAGAGGTCGCGCTCTTCATGGCGCCGTAGGTGCCGTCATTTACAGAACCGCCTCCGAATATGGCGCTGGCGCATGCAGGAGCTGCTACGGCCGTCGGGTCGAGCGGTGTTACGTAACTGTTGCAGGCGAAAGGAATCTGATGCTGCAAACCGTCCCGCTGCGATATTTCTACCGAATCGATTACGCTGCCGTCTTTGGCAAGTTTTATATATACCTTACCGCTTCTGGGCGTGTCGGTGATGTTGTCTCCGATTTTGAAAACGTCTTTTTCGACATTCTCAATCCAATCTACATCGCTCTGGTAAGCGAGTTCCAACTCGGGGGTTATGCTTATGCCGAAACTCTGTTCGGTACCGTATTCTTTGTCCAGAACGGGAACCGATGCTATCGTCAGGGCGTAGCTGGGCTGTTTGAGACTGAGTTTGTAGGTCTGCGTCTCGCCGTTGGTGTTGCAGACGATTTCAAGGAGCGCTTCTCTGGCTTGACGCGTGAGGTTCTTGGACGAAGTCACGGTAAACTGGCCGTCGCCGACTCTGGAATAGACGTTCTTGCAGGTAAGGAACTGCTCTCCGCCAGTCGGGTAGGATACATTGACATCCCATACCGAACTTTTCGACGGAGTGGTCACGTTGAACGTGTAGGTCTGTTCGAAAAGCTCTGCTTCGATATCGCCTTCCTCTCCGGCAGGGATTTCGAAATCGGGGCTCGATACCGAGAAGACCGGTTCGGGTTTGCCGTCGCCTTTGCTCTGCGTGACAGTAACGATTACCGTATTTCCGGATTCGGACTTGACCTCGATATTGGCCTTTCTCTCTTCGGTCGCCTGATTATACAGTATCGACACGTTCAGCTGATTGCCGTCTTTTTCGACAGTGCACCATTCGGCATCGCTTTCGGCAGTCCACGAGCCTTTGCAATCGACGGTCAGAGTTCTCTTAGTCGCTTTCTCAGATACTTTTATCGTAGACGGGGTTACTGAGATGTCCAGCCCCTGCTGACTTACAGGAATCGATACCTGCTTGTTCTTGACAGCCACGACGACGGAACCCTCGCGGGCCGACATCGAATTGTTGGCCTGTATCTTCACCGTGGAAGTGCCGTTTCCGGCGCCTATCGGCGAGGAGAGCTCTATCCAGTCATACTGGGTGGAGACGATCCACGATTCGTCGGTCTGAATAGTAATCGTTTTTGTCTCTGCGGCCGGAGAACATTCGATTGTCTCCGGAGTCACTGTCAGCTTGGCTTCGTTCACGTCCCCGTCCTTGTCATCGCAGGACAGAGAGAAACAGGCAAGCAACAGAGCGAAAATCAATTTCGTAGAGTGTTTCATAAGCTTTGTGCATTGGTGTGTGAATAGTTAATTATATCAGTACAAAAATTATCATATTAAACGGAATTTGCAAAATAAACGGCGCTGCGGAGAATTATTTGTGCCGTTTGGCGGCAAATATTTGTCTTTTTATGTCCCGTTTAGTAGTTTTGTGGAGTTTTAACCGAAATCAATTCTGCTAACATTTATTCGGAAAAGTATGGCAAATATCAAATTTACTACCCCTGATGAGGCGGTAAAGGTTATCAAAAGCGGCGACCATGTGCATTTGAGCAGCGTCGCGAGTGCGCCTCAATGCCTGATTCAGGCGATGTGCAAACGAGGAGCGAACAAAGAACTGGAAAATGTGCACGTACACCATCTGCACACGGAAGGCCCCGCACCGTATGCGGCTCCCGAATTCGAGGGCGTATTCCAGTTGGATTCGTTCTTCGTCGGCAGCAATGTACGCAAGGTGACACAGAGCGGCTACGCCGACTATATTCCCATTTTCCTCAGCGAAACCCAGCGCCTGTACCGCGACAACGTACTGCCGTGCGACGTGGCGATGATTCAAGTGTCCACTCCGGACGAACACGGATTCGTGTCTCTCGGAACATCGGTGGATGCGACGCGTGCAGCCGTGGAAAAGGCGAAGACCGTCATCGCGGTCATAAACAAATACGTTCCGCGCTCGTTCGGAGATGCCATCATCCCGCTTTCGGACATAGATATTTTCGTCGAGGACGACAGACCTCTCATCGAGGCTCCGTTCGCCGAGCCTAACGAAACGGAACTGGCCATAGGCAAGCACTGCGCCGAGCTTATCGAGGACGGCGCCTGCCTGCAAATGGGTATAGGAGCCATTCCCAATGCGGTTCTGGCACAGCTCGGCAACCACAAGGATCTTGGTATCCACACCGAAATGTTCGCCGACGGCGTGCTTCCGCTGGTGGAGAAGGGCGTCATAAACGGACGCAACAAGGGGAGTGGACAAAGGCATGATGGTGTCCACGTTCCTCATGGGTACGCAAAAGGTTTACAACTTCATCGACAACAACCCGATGGTCAGAATGATGGACGTGGGCTACACCAACGACCCGTTCATCATCGCGCAAAACCCCAAGACCACGGCCATAAACTCCGCCATTCAGATTGACCTCACCGGACAGGTGAATGCCGATTCGATAGGCACCAGATTCTGGTCGGGTGTCGGCGGTCAGGTCGATTTCATCTACGGAGCCTCGCGCAGCAAGGGCGGAAAAGCTATCGTCGCCATGCCGTCGGTGACCAACAAGGGAGTCAGCAAAATCGCACCGGTTCTAAATGAAGGCGCCGGCGTCGTGACTACGCGTGCACACATGCACTGGTTCGTAACCGAATACGGTGCGGTCGATTTGTACGGAAAGAGTTTGCAGGAACGTGCCCGTCTGCTAATCAGCGTCGCACATCCCGACCACCGCGAGTCTTTGGACAAGGCAGCTTTCGAGCGCTTCGGAAGCCATCATACCTATATTAAAATGATTTGCCAATAAGGGATAGGGTATTGAAAACAAAAAAGCCGGTTTTGAAAAACCGGCTTTTTGTTTGTTTCCTACTCCTGGACACATCGGACGGATAGCCCTCCCGCACGGTAAAGACCGCCCGCGGGATTTATCATGCCTTTCGTAAAATCGAGCGCTGCTGCCATCCGCCCATCCGACGAGAACGCCGAATCGGACCAGTAGAAGCCGGTCGGGTCGTACCCCAGCGAATCGACATTGGTGTATACGCCGGCGCTGAAACTGCGTCGGCCGGCGGCCGGGTAGTAAGTGGTAAGACTGCCGTCGTAAAAGAACATCCAGCCGTCCCGATACGTCCCGTACACATTGAACTGCGAGGCATCTTCGCTCTGCTTGCCGGTTGCGGTAAATCCAGTCCATGCACTCGTAGGCGGAACCCGCCAGCCGTAGGGGCATGGGTCGTAAATACTCTTGGAGCCGTCAGCACCCCAAAGCGTATTGTCTCGCTCTGCATACAACCAGTCGTAGCCTGACTTTTCGACTCCTGTCAGAAATTTCATAGGGTTGGCTATCGTATATTCTACGGTACCCGTTTTTCTCGGCAGTCTGTTGTATTTCGAATGCCTGCCATTTGTTCAAAGCATCGTAAGTGGACTGGTCGGCATCCGTATGGTAGCCGCGCGAACCGACGAACGGGTCTTTGCGGCCCCCACTGATAGAGCATGCCGTATGATTTCCATATCTCGTTTACGGATGAAGTGTCGCAGCCGTAGGCACCCAGATTCCGGTCCATGAAAACAAGAGAATTGGAATAGGTCTGGGCGGTCGCTTCGGGATTGTAGTCAGCAAACCATATATGCCAACTCCAAAGAATGTTATACTGCTCGTCCACAGCGGCTATGACACCATTACCGTAACTGTCGGTTTCGGATGTCGAAAACATGATATAACCGTTGTCGTAGGCTATGTAGTTGATAAGATTCTTGGCACTCTGCCATACGAGCCGTGCCCCTGCGGGTGCGAGCGTGAGCGAAGCGTCGCCTCCTTTTGCCGTAGCCCTGAATTTGTATCTGGTATTTTTATGCGGAGCTATGTAGCAGTTCGCCATGCCGTCCGCACTCAAATCTTCCGCAGCCCGAACCGATACTTTAAGTAAAACGGTTATAGTAGTGTTGCCGTATGCTTTAAGTTCTACGGTTCCCGATTCGTTATCTTCGGTAACTACGGACGGTGCGGTTATCGTAACGGCGGAAGAGCCTATCACGGCATTCCACCCGTCGGTGATTTCGGCAATCTCCACTTTGCTTACATGCCTTTTGGAAAATTCGGCATTCTGGCTTTGACCGGCCTCGAATACGTAGGTCTTCTGGTCGAAGACGAATACGGATGACGCCTCGTCGTCCTTCTTGCAGGAAACCGCTGCGGCAGCCATAACGAAGACGAGCAAAAGCCTCGAAACGATGTTGTTTATTTTCGACATACGAATAAAGTTGGTTTTTGGAACTCAATGAAGCGCAAATTTACACAAAAGTTTTTTAATAAAAGGTATAATTCTTGAATGACAAACGACCAAAAAAATCCTTTTATATTATGCACGACACAGCAAATACCGAGCCCGCAAAAACGGAGAATGGCAATAAGTTCCATATCAAAATAGCCGAGGGCGGACCCTACCTCGTATTCGGTCGTCCGCCTCTGGTGCAACAATTCCTGATGCCGAACGGAGAGGGCGAAATCTGGTACTTCCAGCAGGGACGCGAATTTCCGATGGATGGCGATCCGACCGCACTGTGCCGCTGCGGAGCTTCGGGACACAAACCCTACTGCGACGGAGCGCACAAGTCTGCCGATTGGGATCCTACGCTGACTGCGAACGAATCGGATGCACTTTCGAATGCCGAACTGATTGAAGGCCCCGTGCTGTCCATGTCGGACAACGAAAGTCTCTGCGTTTTCGCACGTTTCTGCGATGCCAAGGGAAGGGCGTGGAATCTCGTGCAGGATACGGATGACGAGCCGGCCCGCAAGGCCTTGATTCACGAAACGCAGCACTGTCCGAACTCTCGCCTTACGGCTTGGGACAACCTTACGAAAGAGGCTTGCGAGCCTGAATTGGAGCAGGAAATAGGCCTTATTGAAGACCCGCAGATAAATGCGAGCGGAGGCCTTAGACTCTCGGGCGGAATGCTCGTAAGAAAAGAGAACGGCATCGCTTATCAGACGCTCAACAGGGTGGTACTCTGCCGGTGCGGACAGTCGTTGAACAAGCCGTATTGCGACGGAACGCATGCCTCGTTCAAGTTCGACGACGGCCTTGGCGGAGAGCCGGACGGCAAAAAATGGTGACAAGATTACGTTTTTGAAAATATTTTAGTACTTTTGTGTCCGCCCGAAACGCGCTCCCGATACGCTCGGATGGTGGAATAGGTAGACACGCCGGACTTAAAATCCTGTGGCCAGCAATGGCCGTGCGGGTTCGATTCCCGCTCCGAGTACAATGCAACCGCAATCATTCAACATCGAGTGATTGCGGTTTTTTTATGTTGTCATGCCGTATTTTTATGCGTGCCGAGCGGCACTTCAACCGGCAGCCGATTCGAATCGTCGATTCTCGTTGCAGCATCTTGGGTGCCTTGCACTATGGACTATCGCAAAATCTCGGATTCTCATGCCCCTGCCACAGGATATTGCGCCGAACAAAAATGCGACAGAGCACGGAATCTAATCCAATTTCTTTTCGTGCAGCCATTGCGACAAAAGATTCGCCACTTCTACGTTATTCAAATCCGACATAGGGAAGTGCGTGTTGCCGTGCAGACCTGCTTCCGGCAGGTGAACGACCGTTACGTCGCCGCCCGAATCATTGAGCATTTCCGCCCACTTGCGCATCAGATGCAGCCTGCGGGTCCATTCGTACAGTTCCGGCCGTTCGTCTGTCTCGGGCAGATTATCCCCGTAATAAATCACGATTGGAATTTTCGTATACTTCATAAAATCGGACATCGGCACCTCTATCCCCTCCGTTTTATTCGACAAGGTCAGTATCCGTCCTTCTTGCGGCACTTGCCCCTCAGGAAACGGGATTCCGCCTCCGGGTTCGTAAGAGACAATCGCCTTGATGTTGTCGGTTTTCAGCAATGTGCGCCAGCCTACCGGACCGCCCCTGCGAATGGGTTACGAATATCGCAGGGCCTATTTTGTCGAACAATGCCGCGTAGGCATCGGAATAGACTTCGAAATCCGCCGAACCGATATTGGGCGTCATCTGGCGGAAATACTGGTCCAGAGCCTCCTTGCTGCGGCTGAATTGAACTCCATCGAAATATTCGGGCCATATGCCCAACCGGAAACGGTTGAACCAAATCTGCTCGTCGAAAGCCGGAGCTATCGTCGCCGCTTCCGTGCTTCGCCCTGCATTTCCCCTGCGAGGCTGATCCGCAAGATAGATTGAAAAACCGCGCCTCAGAAAGATATTCTGGAATCCCTCGCGCCCGTCGGGTGTCGTCTCCCATGTCTTAGAAAAACTGCCCCACGCCGTGGGCGAATACGATTGGGTAGGGTCGTGCATCGACGGGTTTCTGATAAAAAGACATATGCGTGGTCGCCATGATAGGTACGGCCCAGCGAGTCGGTAAGCACCGTTCCGCCCACGGCGAAACTGCCCTGTTCGGCAATGCGCATGATACCTCCGTTGCGGGATTCGCATCCGCACAACAAAACGGTTACGGCCATAAATATAATCAGTGTCCTTTTTCATAAATAATGCGTCTATTTCTGAATTTTTAGATTCCTGCAAAGCGTCGTAACGACTTCCCACAACCGAAATTGCAGCCACAGTCTTTTCCAATTCCGCCATTTCCTCCGCCGAGAACGCGATGTCGCAGGCCCGCAGATTTTCTTCCAGATGCGAGAGTTTGGTTGTGCCCGGTATCGGCACGATAAACGGCCGCTTGTTCATAAGCCACGCCAATGCCACCTGCGCAGGGGTGATTCCCCGCGTTCTACCGAAAGCGTTGAGTACCTCCACGATGCGGTAATTGGCTCAGATTGCTTCGGGCTGAAAACGGGGCAGGGTCTGGCGGTTGTCGTTGGATGTATCGAACTGCGTGTACTCGTTAATCATGCCGCCGAGGAATCCTCTGTTCAGCGGACTGTAAGGCACGAAGCCGATACCCAGCTCCTCACATAGAGCCAACACGCCGTTATTCTCGACCGTGCGGTGCATGAAATGGTATTCGCTTTGAATGGCAGTGACCGGACAGACGGCATGCGCCCTGCGAATGGTTTCGGCATTCACCTCGCACATGCCCCAATGCAGAATCTTGCCCTCTTTGATTAGCTCGCCGCATGTCTGGGCAACGACTTCGATAGGCGTATTCGGGTCGATACGGTGCTGGTAGAACATGCCGAGCGTCTCCACGCCAAGGTTACGCAGGGAGTTTTCGCATACGCGGCGAATGTTTGCCGGAGTGCTGTCCTCTTCCGTCTTCACCTGTACGCCGTCTACGAACTTGTGCCCGAACTTGGACGAAACGAACACGCGGTCGGCATACCCTTTCAAGGCCTCTCCGACCAGCTTTTCATTGAGATGATAGCCATAGCTCTCTGCCGTATCGAACAGCGTCACACCGCGTTCGACGACCTCGCGCACCAATGCTATTTCCTTTTCCTTGCTCGGGTATCGGCTACGGTTGTGGTTCAAGCCCATGCAGTCGTAACCCATAGCCGAAACGGTAAATGCCGCCTTTCCGCTGCCGAGCGTCCTTTGTGTGCGTACTGCCGCCAATCCGGCTGGAATGTCAGCCGACTTTCCGGCCACGGTTCTTGCCGCCGCAGTCACTTTTTCCTGCTGTCGGCGCGAAGCAGATTGCCGCACCGGCCAGTGCCGTCATTTTTCAAAAAGCCGCGGCGGCTGATTTCAGGGCGTGTTCCGTTGTTTTTGTTCTGTTTTCATATCATTATGTTTCCGAAGTTTTCCGGATACGAAAGTATGGCGGAGGTTGCTTTATTTCCGTATCCGTTTTACGGATTGAACAACCAGTTTCACCGGTCGGCGGCACCTGTGGAATAGGTAATCGAAAACGATGATTCGGATACGGACCGGCCGGAATGTATCCTGTAACTTTGCCTTGTGAAAACCATGATATAGAATAAACCCTATATTTGCAGTAAAAACGGAATCATGTCCGACATAATGAAAATAGATACAATCCAGCAATACAACGATTACTTCGGGGTAGAAACGCTTCATCCGCTGGTTACTGTCATCGACGGCCGCGAAGCAGCCCCGTTGCGTTTCGGCCGTAAGTTATATAACGTATACGCCGTATTGCTGAAAGATGCGTCCTGCGGCAATCTCAGATACGGACAGAGCATTTACGATTACCGGCAGGGGACCGTGCTTTTCATTGCGCCCGGGCAGGTGATGGGTTCCGAGGACGACGGCCAGCTGCACCGGCCAGAGGGCTGGGTATTGGCATTTCATCCGGAATTCCTGCGCGGAACGCCGCTGACGAATGCCCTCAAAGAGTATTCATATTTTTCGTATAATGCGAACGAGGCTTTGCATCTTTCGAAGAATGAGCGGAGCATTGTCGTCGAGTGCATGGGGAAAAATACGTGCGGAGTTGCAATACCCGATATACAGGCACAGCAAATCCCTGATTGCGGACAATATCAAACTGCTGCTCGACTACTGCATCCGTTTTTACGACCGTCAGTTCATTACCCGCCAGAATGCCAATAACGATATTTTGACCCGTTTCGAAAGTCTGCTGGACGACTATTTCTCCTCGGACGAACCTGCTGAGCACGGCATGCCTTCCGTGCAATATTGCGCAGACAAACTTCATCTTTCGGCCAACTATTTCAGCGATTTGCTGAAAAAGGAGACCGGTGCGTCCGCACTGAAACACATACAGCAGAAAATGCTCGAATCGGCCAAGCGGCGCGTATTCGATACCTCGAAGACCATAAGCGAAATATCTTACGAACTGGGATTTCCGTATCCACAGCATTTCAGCCGCTGGTTCAAAAGAATGACAGGATGCACGCCCAACGAGTACAGAGCTCTCGATTAGCCTAATCGGATTCCACAAAAAATCGGAGACCTAATTTGCTTTTCATCTACGGAGCGACTATCTTTACAAGATAAAAACACATACTTTCTTGAAAAAGGTTTCACTCTGCGTTTTCGCCGCCGCGCTCGGCCCTTTGTATTTGAAGGGCGAGGTATCTACCCTTAGAATGGATAGAGAAAATCCAAGACAGCTTACCAAGGCGCCGAGTTACGCATCCGTGCCTTTTTCGAAGCAGTAACATTCATTCAAAATACGAATAGATGAAAACGAAGATAGCGATAGTCGGAACCGGCGGAGTAGGAGGGTTCATAGGGGGATTGCTCGCCCGATTCTATGAGAACTCCGACGAGGTTTCGGTTTATTTCATTTCGAGAGGCAAAGCCCTCGAATCGATTCGCAAAAACGGAATAGAAATAGAGGCTGACTGCGGACATTTTTTCGCACGGCCGGCCGCCGCAACGGACGACAGTACGCAAATCGGCACGATGGACTACGTGCTGTTCTGTACCAAAGCATACGACGTAAAGGGAGGAATCACCCAAATCATGCCTTGCATAGGGCCCGACACGGTGATCATTCCGTTTCTCAACGGAGTGGACAGCGTCGAGACAATCCGCGGTATGTTGCCCGACAATCAGGTGTGGTACGGATGCGTGTACGTTGTGGCATACATACTTACACCCGGACATATAAAGGAAAGCACCAATGGTTACCGTTACTATTTCGGACACCCTGACGCAGATAAAGAAAAAGTTCGCATACTGGCTGAAATATTCTCTCGCGCAGATATTTGCGCACGTGCATCTGAGAATATCGAAATTCGCGTATGGGACAAATTCGCATTCATATCCACCGTAGCCACCGTCACCTCGTATACGGACAAGACATACGGCGAGATTCTGTCCGAACCAGAGTATAGGAGTATGCTTATGAATTTGCTTGCCGAATTCAAGGCAGTGGCGGCCGCCGAAAACAAGCCTCTGTCCGAAGACATCACACATGCTGTCGTGGCGCAAATGGAAAAGATTCCGCCACAAACCACCACTTCGATGCAACGTGATTTCAGGGCTGGACGCAATACGGAACTCGAATCGCTGACAGGGTACATAGTCCGCAAGGCCAAAGAGAACGTATTGACTGTACCGACGTATGAAGTAATATACAAGACCTTATCTGAAAAGAACACATCAACTAAATAATTAACCGTTTATATGAAACAACTTAAACTTCTGATTCCAATAATCGCCGTTCTGATTACGGCATGTTCTACATCTCCCGACGAGAGGAAGGTGAATGAAAAATCCCTATCCGGACGGCATCACAGTCATAACACAAGTACCGTCGGTATTTTCACCGTCTGCTGTCGAATTCGAAATTGACATATGGACCAGCGACGTATGGTCCGCACAGGTCCAATCCGACCGGCCGGTGAATTGGATTGACCTTACGGAAGATTGGGGCGAGGTGGGATACGGCAAGATAAAATTCAGCTTGTCGGCGAACACCGGTTTCGATTCGCGCTCGACGACAATACTCATAACAGCCGGCGAATACACGAAAGAGATTACCGTCACCCAGAATCAGAACAACTCCATTTCGGTCTCTGCAAGCGAATTTACAGTTCCGAGCACTGGGCAAAGAATCGAGATAGAGGTGGCGTCGAACCTCGACTACGACATCATCATTCCGGATGATGCTACGTGGATAACGAGAGTAGAGGAGAACACCAAAGCTCTCGAACGGACTTCGCTCAAATTCGACGCGGCCGCAAACGACACCTACATGCCCCGCCATGCGGTAATCGTTTTGAGGACCGAGGAGGAAGACGATGTGGAAATAACCGTAAACCAGCTCCGCAATGTCGATTTGCTCGTTTCCCAGCCCGACACTGTCAGATTGAACACGTCGGACACCACCTTCGTAATGGAAATTTCCACCAATCTCGAATATACCGTCTCTCTGACGCCTGTATCATGGCTGACAATGCAGGAGCAAACACGCGCGTTAGTGTCGGCCTCATACGTCTTCACGGCCGAAGAAAAACGCCAAAAAGCATGCGCCGCACAGAGCCTTGTAATCGAAGCCGACTCGGCGGAATTCAGCCGTAGAATAATCATCGAGCAGAGCGGCCCCAACGACGAGCGGCTGGCGCTCGAACGCAACTCTCTGATGACGATTTTTCGAAGCCACAGGCGGCAGCGAATACTGGACCAAGTATACGAACTGGGGCAGCGACGAACCGGTTTCCAAATGGTACGGAATAACCGCGGATGCGAACGGTTTCGTAAAGACCATATCGCTTGCCAACAACAATATACAGGGCAAGATTCCCGACGAAATAGGCAACTTCCGCTCTCTTACCACTTTAAGATTGAACGGCAACAACATGCGCGGGTCGATTCCGGATACGATTTGGACGATTCCGACTATAACCGGCGTTTATCTGCAAAACAACAATTTTTTTCGGGTCTGCTGCCGCACAAAGCCACCTCGATAGAGAATCTCCGGTATCTCAATCTAACCAACAACAAACTGCGCGACGGAATAACTCCGGATTTCATGACCCACAAATACTTCAAATCGTGGAGCCTGCAACCGCAAAAATCCGGATATGCCGTCACCGAACAATGGGACGACCCCAACGACCCAATTCATGCCGACGGTGAAGTGGAGATTTATCAAAAGGCGACAAAAGGCAAGGGTGTCAATATATTCCTCACATGCGACGGGTATACGGCCCTTAACAATTCGGTGGGCGGAACGGCCGAGAGACGCATGAAACTGGCTGCCGAAGCCTTCTTCGCGGTTGAGCCGTACAAATCGCTGCGAGACTATTTCAATATTTATATAGTGTATGCGCACTCGCAACTCGCCGGTATCTCGATTAACGGAGGGCTTTCGTACAGCAGGTTCGGCGCGGCACAAGCGGACCAGTCCAAAACCAACATGTCAGCCAACTGCGACTATGTATTCTCGTTCGTAGTCAAGGCTACGGGCATTCAGAGCGCATCCACATCGCTCATTATGCTGGTCGCCAACAGCTCGATTTACGGCGGAACATGCTGGATGTATGCCACAGGAGGCGCAGTCGGTATAACTCCGGCCTGCGATTCATTCGAACCGGTTCTCAGACACGAATGCGGCGGACACGGATTCGCCAAATTGGCGGACGAATACTTCTATTCTGCCAATGGCCGCGTTACGGAAAGTGCGATGAACGCCAGACGCAATTCGCAGGAAAAATACGGCTGGTACCAGAATGCCGATTTCACCGACGATCCCGAAAAAGTGCTGTGGAGCAGATTCCTCAAAGACAGCCGCTACGAAGGTACGGTAGGAATATACGAAGGGGCTTTTACATACTATTACGGAGCCTATCGCCCGACGAATACCAGCATCATGCGAAGCAATACCGGAGTATTCAACGCTCCGAGCCGCGAATCCATCTACAAGAACATCATGTCGAAGGCGTTCGACGACTGGACATACGACTACGAAGAGTTCGTAGAATTCGATATCAAGTCCGGGAGCATATCCGCCTCGGCTCCATCGCTTTTGGAAATGGTACCTGAACCTGAACTTCCGCCACTCGGCGAGCCGGTGGTAATAGACAGGGCGCCGATAATAGAGTAGAGCAACTCCGAATGTACAGTAAACGCACGAATGAAATTCGTGCGTTTACTATTTGTTTTCCTCTATATACGATATTATCCCGCCGATGTTTTCCGGCGCAAACCACCGTATTCGTTCGTCTCTCCCAAACCAAGTCATCTGCCGTTTCGCATAGCGTCTGGAATTACGCTTTATGAGTTCAACGGCCTCATCCAATGATGACATTCCGTCGAAATAATCGAACAACTCCTTGTAGCCCACCGTCTGCAAGGATTTCAGATTGCGATACGGATAAAGCGCACGCGCTTCCTCTACGAGCCCTTCTCGCAGCATCATATCCACTCGGTCGTTTATTCTCCGGTAAAAGGCTCCTCGCGAGGTCTCTGTACACCGATTTTTGACAACATCGAAATCGCGCCGTCTGACAGTCCCCTTTCTGAATTCCGAATAAGGCCGCGAGGTTTGCAAACAGACCTCCACCGCTCTCGATACTCGCGCAGGATTTCGTTTGTCCACTATATTGTAATATTCAGGATCCAATACGCGCAGCCGCTCGACCAAGGCATCGAGGCCGTTTTCCTGCAACTCCGTCCTAATTCTGCTTCTAAGTTCCATATCGGCATCGGGCAAATCGTCCATGCCGTCGCAAAGCGCGTCTATATAGAGCCCTGCACCCCCCACGGCGATAACGGCCGAGTACCTCTCGAAAAGTTCGTCGAGCTTTTGCAATGCCTGCCTTTCGAAGGTCGCGCAATTATAGTGCATGTTTATGTCGATACAAGCAATAAAATGATGCTTAACCTGTTGCAACTGTTCGTCGCTCGGCTGGGCCGTGCCTATTTTCATTCCCTTGTATACCTGTCGGGAATCGGTGGATATTATTTCGGTGCCGTAATGCAGCGCCAAAGCTATGCCCAAATCCGTTTTGCCGCAACCCGTCGGACCGGCAATTACAACCAGCCGGCGATTAGTATTCATCGTCCGAAAAGTCGTCATCCTCGCCGTATCCGCCGAAATCGTCGAACTCCTCCATGACTTCATCGAATATCGAACTCGAACGGCCTATGTCTTCCGAAGCCTCGAATTGATCCGACGGCTCCGCTACCGAAAGTGTAACACGAGGATAATGCACATTGTCATCCTGTTTTTGCTTCAATTAATTCCAGATAATAGGCTCTGTCCGAAAGCATGTCGAATACATAGATAAGCCTGTCCTTATTCTTGTGTATTATCTGACCGAGCGATACGGACGACATGGCGCGAGGAGTAAAACTCTCGGTCTCGCCCATGTCGGCAAGCGTAAATTCGTCGAGTTTGTTCCAAGAAGCATCGGAGGTGAAAAATGAAGCCATGACGCCGGAGTCATACTTCAAGTCCTCACATATAAAATTATTGAAATCAAGCAGATTCATATCGTATGGAACTTCATACTCTCTTATGAATCCGTCGTTTTCATCGCTAAGCATTCTGAATTTGAATATCATCGACATGGTTCGAATATTTTTGATTGTACAAATATAGTTAAAGGATTATATATTCGATAAAAATTTCATCGTGTCCTCGCCGTCGGGATAATCCGTCAGAGACGGGTTTTGGCTCTGTCCGAAATCAACGCGTCGAGAATGATTCAAGCGTCCTTCTACGCACTGAATCGAGTTGTCGTTCTCCACGAGCCAGTCGGCGACCTTTGGCAAAGAGTCGTAAAACACGTAGTTTACTTGGCTTATGGCCTCCGGAAAGCCGCCGCGCTCCACCATAACCCGGCATCCGCAATCCGTAAAGCACTCTCCATTCATTTCAAGTACTGCTTTAAGTTGCGTATAATTATTGACGATTTTTTTGTTTATATGTTCAGTACAATTTATTGAACGTACCACATTTGAAATATCGTATCCGTTCGGCAGAAACAGCAGACCCACATTGCGGCACCCGAGGCCGGAATAGGACGTAATATCTTCCGCAAGTCCGGCAATCTCTTCGTCGCTTTCCGTTCCGTCCAAAACGGCGACCGAGCAGCGATTGCCGCGAAGCAGCATCGGAATACCTTCGTACTTCTGCCTGAACAATCGCACGGCATTGTCTCCGCCCATTGCGACGAGAGCATCCGGTTTTTACGCTGCCGTCGTAAAAAGTCTATCGGAATGTCAGGACATATATCTTTCAATATACCAATTATGTATCCAATCAGTACGGAATCTTTGCTCGAAGTCTTGACTACTGCCCTGTGTCCGCTCGCTAACACGCACATCAAGTCGAAAAAGCCGACCATCGGAATGTTTCCCGCCATGATTACGAGCACTTTTTTTTCGCACTCGCTCTCCGAATAGCCGCTCAACCATTCATAGAGCTTATCCGCATCAAGCATCTGGGTGCAAACGGATTCTATCTGATGTCTTATATCATACTCGGTGAACCATGGATTTTTCAGCCACCGCCTTCCGAACAATCTGCCCGAAAGACTTATCCGCAACGGCAGCACCGAGCATTTGACCGAACCGAGAAAAAGACGAATATGGATTTATCCTTTGTCATGGAGGAAAAAATTATGGAATTTTGGCAAATCTTTTTCATATTTTTGTATTCCTAAACATTCATCCGTATGAAATTCGTAGCAATAATACCGGCCCGGTACTCCTCGTCGCGTTTTCCGGGCAAACCGCTGGCGGACATAAAGGGCAAGACGATGATTCGCCGCGTCTATGAACGCACGAGCATGGTTTTCGAGCATTGTTGGGTTGCGACCGACGATGCGCGTATAGAAAACGAAGTAAGAAGTTTCGGCGGCAATGTCGCCATGACCTCTTCCGACCATAAAAGCGGCACCGACCGCTGCGCCGAGGCTCTGGGCATAGCGGAAAAGCAATCGGGCATAAGTTTTGATGTCGTGGTAAACGTTCAAGGCGACGAGCCGTTCATTTCCACGGAACAGCTTGCGACCGTCAAATCGCTGTTCGACGACCCTGCGACACAAATAGCGACGCTTGTAAAAGCCTTTTTCCGAAAGCGAAGACATTTTTTCAACCCCAATTCGCCCAAGGTCGTGATTTCGAACAGCGGCAATGCACTGTATTTCAGCAGGTCCGTAATTCCTCACCTGAGAGGAGTGCAGACTTCCGAATGGCAGCGCACGCATACCTATTATAAGCATATAGGTCTGTACGCATACCGTAGCGAAGTTCTCGCCCGCATAACCCGACTGCCGCAAAGCGTGCTCGAAAAAAAGCCGAATCGCTGGAACATGCTGCGCTGGATAGAAAACGGATACGACATAAAGGTCGGCATCACGAACTCGGAATCCGTTGCGATAGACACGCCGGAAGATTTGCAGCGGGTTTTGGATATGCTGGCATAAAATTTTGATGTTAAGAAAGTAAATCATATCTTTGTCTTTCGAAAAAAATCATATTCAATCGCCGAATCGGCGACACTTTCAACGAATCAAATATTCTTTATGCAGGACATAGCATCACTGGAAGGCAAGAGCCTGTCCGAATTGCGGGAAATAGGTAAAAACTCTGGGTATCAGAGGGCAGATGAACAAAAAGGAACTTACCAACCGAATTATCGAACTCGTTCAGGCATCGACTCCCGAAGCGGAAAGGCTCCGCAGCAGCCACAACCTAAAAACGCGGCCGAAGGCCGAAAAATAGCATACGAAAAAGTTTCGGCGCAAAAAGACGCGACACAGGAAACACCTGCCGCACAGACAGCAGCCGAACCGAAGGAACCATCCGTGCAGAATGAACCGGAACGGCAACAGCCGACACCGACACCTTCGATAGAACAACGGCCGGTAGCGACAGGCAAAAAGCACATCCGCAAGTCCAAAAACGCTCCGCAGCAAGTCTCGAACGAAGAGCCGCAACCAGCCAAGACAGCGAAAGAGGAGCAGCCGGCCGAAGATTTTCTGGGCGAAGTGGAGGGCGAAGGAGTGTTGGAGATAATGCCCGACGGATACGGATTCCTGCGTTCGGCCGATTACAACTATCTCAACTCGCCTGACGACATATACGTATCGCCGTCACAAATCAAACTCTTCGGTCTCAAACCCGGAGACACCGTTCTTGGAACAATCCGTCCGCCAAAAGAGGGCGAGAAATACTTCCCGCTGGTAAAGGTGACACTCGTGAACGGGCTCTCTCCCGATGCCATACGCGACCGCGTGCAGTTCGAATACATGACGCCGCTGTTCCCCAGCGAGAAATTCTGTCTGACGGGCAACGGACACAATAATCTCTCAACCCGTGTGGTAGACCTCTTTTTCGCCAATAGGCAAAGGACAGCGCGGACTCATAGTGGCGCAGCCCAAAAACCGGAAAGACGGTGTTGCTGCAAAAACATAGCCAACGCCATAGCCGACAACCACCCCGAGGTGTACATGATAGTGCTGCTCATCGACGAACGTCCGGAGGAGGTAACCGAAATGGCACGCAACGTAAAGGCAGAGGTAATAGCCTCGACGTTCGACGAGCAGGCTTCGCGCCATGTCAAGGTAGCCGAAATGGTTCTCGACAAAGCCAAGCGCATGGTCGAATGCGGACACGACGTGGTGATATTCCTCGATTCGATCACTCGCCTGGCACGCGCCTACAACTCGGTGCAGCCCGCTTCGGGCAAGGTGCTCTCGGGCGGTGTGGACGCCAATGCGTTGCACAAGCCCAAACGCTTCTTCGGAGCGGCAAGAAATACGGAGGAGCGCGGCTCTCTGACAATCATCGCCACGGCGCTCATCGACACCGGTTCGAAAATGGACGAGGTGATTTTCGAAGAGTTCAAGGGTACGGGTAACATGGAGCTGCAACTCGACCGCAAACTCGCCAACAAACGCGTTTATCCGGCTGTCGATGTCATTGCATCGGGTACCCGCCGCGAAGATTTGCTGCTGAGCAAGGAGGTCCTGCAAAAGACATGGGTGCTTCGTCGCTTCCTTTCGGACATGACATCGGTGGAAGCCATGGAGGAGATAAAGAAACATATGGAGAACACCCGCAACAACGAAGAACTGCTGATTTCCATGAACAAATAAGGCATGAAACGTATTTTCATTATCATTGCGGTTTCGCTCGTCGCGAACTGCGGGACGGCTTTCGGCTGGGGCAGAATGGGACACGACGCCGTCGCCTATATCGCCGAATGCAACCTCACCCCGAAGGCCCTGAAACGGATAACCGAAATTTTGGACGGCCGTTCGATTGTCTACTACTCGTCGTGGATGGACGATGTTCGCGCCACTCCGCAGTACCGACATACGACATACTGGCACACCGCTCCGGTAAACGAACGTTTGGAATATGACGACAATCTGCTCACCTCCAAAGGCAACGTGATATATGCACTGGAACTCGTCTTGGACAAGCTCTCGGAGTGGAAGACTTTGGACGATTCCACGCTCGTCGTTTCGGTTCGCCAGCTCGTTCACATGGTCGGAGACATGCACTGTCCGGTACATGCCAAGCTGCCCGACATAAGCGGCAAATACGACATCGTGCTTTCCGGCAAGGAGGTTTCGTACCATTCTGTTTGGGATTCGCAAATCATAGAACGCAAGCACAAATGGTACTATACAGAGTGGCAGCAGCAGTTGGACCGGTGCACCAAAAAGGAGAAGAAAGCGATAGGCGAGGGCAGTGTAAGGGATTGGTTCCGCGATACGGCGCTCATTACAAGACACGTATACGACAAAGTGCCGTGCGACAGCGAACAGGGCGCCGATTTCCTGAATGAAATGGCTCCCGTCGCAGAACGGCAGATTCTCAAAGCGGGCTATCGGTTAGCTAAAATTCTGAACGAAATATTCGGTTAGAGGACCCTGAAAATCAAAAATCACCCCTGCCGGAAGCTCTTCCGGCAGGGGTGATTTCGTAAAAGTAAGAACACTTCGGAATACTACAACGGATACTCCTCGAACGCATAGAGAATTGTGGAGAGGTACCGTTCGCCCGTATCAGGCAATAACGCCACAATCGTTTTACCCTTGTTTTTCCGCTCTTGCTGCAAGTACGGAAGCCGCCCACACTGCGGCACCGGACGAGATACCGACCAGCAGGCCCTCGCATCCGGCAAAGCTGCCGGCTCGTGCGAATAGCATCGTCGTTCTCCACCTGCAAAATTTCGTCCACGACACCAGCATTATATATGCGTGGAACGAATCCGGCTCCGATACCCTGAATCTTGTGCGGACCGGGCTTGCCGCCGGAAAGAACGGGCGAATCCTTCGGTTCCGCCGCAACGATTTTAATATTCGGATTCAGTTCTTTGAGTCTTGCGCCAACGCCGCTGACCGTACCTCCGGTTCCGACTCCCGCCACGAAAATATCCACCTTGCCGTCGGTGTCGCGCCAAATCTCCTCGGCAGTCGTCGCTCTGTGCGCGGCAGGATTCGCCGGATTTTCGAACTGCTGCAATATGACCGCCCCGTCAATCGAGGATTTCAGTTCCTCGGCCTTTTCTATCGCACCTTTCATTCCTGCCGTCCCGGGTGTAAGAACTATCTCCGCACCCAGCGCACGCAGCAGATTGCGCCTCTCGACACTCATGGTATCGGGCATGGTGAGAATTAGGCGATAACCCTTTATAGCCGACACGAAAGCGAGCCCAATGCCCGTATTTCCGCTCGTAGGTTCGACAATCGTCGCACCCGTTTTGAGGACTCCGCGCTTTTCGGCATCCTCTATCATCGCCAGCGCCACACGATCCTTGACGCTGCCTGCCGGATTGAAATATTCGAGTTTGGCCACTACCCGTGCTCCGAGATTGTTTTTTCTTTTCGAAAGCCGACAACTCCAACAGCGGAGTGTTGCCCACCAGTTCGGTAAGGCTTTTTTTGCTACTCTGCTCATAATTGTACAAGTTTTTCGGGGGCAAATATAATCTTTGCCCTGCAATTTTATTCGGTCTTGAACATTAATTTATAAAAATCGCTATCTTTGTGCCTACGAAATGCGGAAATAGCTCAGTTGGTAGAGCATCGAGCTTCCCAAGCTGAGGGTCGCGGGTTCGAATCCCGTTTTCCGCTCACGATTGGAAAGGAGCGGACATCCGCTCCTTTTTCCCGTATTTTTTGAGGAACACCTGTTTCAGACGGCATTCGTTCCGCTTCTGGGGCAGCATGGCGAACTACAAAAAGAAAATCGGGCAGAGGATAAAGCAACCCTGCCCGATTTTTCTTAATGCGCCGAAGTCAATCAATACTGCTCCTTTTCGTTAGGGAAAGAGCAGTTTTTCACGTCGTCGATATAAGAGGAGAAGGCCTCGGACATGATTCCGTGAAGGTCTGCGTAACGGCGCAGGAAACGGGGCGAGAACTCGTTGGTGATGCCGAGCATGTCGTGCGCCACGAGCACCTGTCCGTCCACTCCGCCACCGGCGCCTATACCTATTATCGGAATATGGAGTTCGGAGGCGACGCGCGTGCCCAGCGCTGCGGGAATCTTCTCCAACACGATACCGAAGCAGCCAGCATCTTGAAGCAGGTGCGCATCGCGGACTAATTTTTTTCCGCTTCGCCCTGCTCTTTGGCTCTGACGTTGTATGTTCCGTATTTATGTATGGACTGGGGAGTAAGCCCCAGATGCCCCATTACAGGAATGCCGGCGCAGAGGATTCTCTGCACCGATTCGAGAATCTCCTGACCGCCCTCGATTTTCACGGCATCGGCTTCCGTCTCCTTCATTATGCGTATGGCCGAGCTGAGTGCCTGTTTGGAGTTGCCCTGATAGGGTTCCGAACGGCAAATCGACGACCACGAGCGCTCTGCGAACAGCCCTCACGACCGAGCGGGCATGATAAATCATTTCGTCGAGCGTTATTGGTACGGTGGTTTCGTATCCGGCCATTACGTTGGCAGCCGAATCGCCTACCAGTATGACATCTATTCCGGCGGCATCCAGAATGCGGGCCATGGAATAATCGTATGAAGTCAGCATGGCGATTTTCTCGCCGCGCTGTTTCATTTCGCTCAGTCGAAGCGTGGTGACTGCCCGAAGCGTAGTTTCTGTGGACATTTTTATGCAAAAGTTTAAGAATCCGGCAAAGTTACAAGAGTTTTCGGTATTCGCAAAACATGCTCCACAGCACAGCTCCGCCGCTGACCGCCACGTTGAGCGAATGTTTGGTGCCCACTTGCGGAATCTCTATGGCCCCGTGACACAAATCCACCACCTGCTGCGCCACGCCGAACACCTCGTTGCCGAACACCAGCGCATATTTCCGTTGCGGGTCCGCGCGAAATTCGTCGAGCATGCACGCACCCTCGACCTGCTCGACGGCAAGCACTGTGTAGCCCCTGCTCGCGCAAAGACCGCACGCAGCTCTCTGTGTCCTCGGCATATTCCCAATGCACGGTATCTTCGGCCCCGAGAGCGGTTTTATGTATCTCCCGATTGGGCGGGGTAGCGGTAATGCCGCAAAGCACAATGCGCTCGACCCCGAAAGCATCCGACGTCCGGAAGAACGAACCGACATTGTTCTGACTGCGCACGTTGTCGAGCACCACGGTTACCGGTATTTTGGGCATCAACTCGAACTCCTCGGGCGAGGGTCTTCCGAGCTGCTCGTTGGTAATCTTTCTCATTGCTATCGATTTTTTTCCTGTGCAAAATTAGAACATCCGGCCGATTTCCGAATAGCGGAAGCGGTGAAAATAATATTATTTTTATTGTTAGATATTTAGATATAAATAATTAACAGACAGTTTTTCAATGGCCGAATCAGAAGGCGAAAATTTCCAAAATGTATGAAATAAACACGAATATTATTCTTGTTTTTTTACAAAATGCTTTTTTTATCTTTTGCAATATATTTACACTGATCAAAAATAGCAACCAGACGAAAAAAATCACGGAGGCCAACTACCTGAGGGGTGGGTATTTACATCTCTCATCTTCATCGAAGATTCAGGTAAATACGACATATAATATAACGCGAAGCCGACACAAAACAGAAACATTCTCTCGTGCCAGTTTTTTTCTTATGCCGACAAATCAAATATCATAACAAATCTTGCTATGGAAAACAAAACAATTTACCAGTCTCCCTGTCTGCGATGTAGCAATAATACGCATCGAACAGGGATTCGCCGTCTCGGGAGCAATAGAGCCCGGAAAGGAGGAGGCGCGCTCGGAGCTCCGCAATCGTCCGACGATTTCGATTATTGATTAAACATCGTTTCAGATTATGAAAAAACTCTCGATTATTCTGGCGGTCTCGGCCCTCGCACTGGCCGGCTGCGCGAAAAACGACACGAACACTATTCCCGAGACGACGAAATACGTAAAGGTCAGCATTCCCGTCCCGTCGCAAACCCGCACGTCGGTAAACGGCGATACGTACACCTCGCACTGGCAAGCCGGCGATACCATTCGCCTGTATGTCAAAAACAGCCGACGGGCAAAGTTCCGATTACAAATTCACGGCGCACGAAAGCGGCCACGGACAGGTACAGACATCTTTTTACTGGCGAAGTCCCCCGAATCTCTAATCGACAAGGTAGTCTCGGTGTCGGCATGTTATCCGTATAACGAACAGTTGAGCTACACATGGGACAACGGTTGGGTCATATCGGAGTCGTTTCTCGACAAGCATCATACGCATCTTTCCAACTACGACATTTTGTACACTCTGGCGACCGAAGCCAAGTTGGAGTATACCGACGATACGCAAAGCGAAGCCGAACTGGAAGCCAACATGACTTTCAAGCCTCTTATGGCACGTATTAAAAGTAAACATACCCGAACAGTACGACTTCGACGTGTTCACGTTGGAGGCCGACGCACCCGTTTTTCCCACGCACGGAACGGTAAACGAAGCGGGCTTCAACGCAGAAGGGCATGTCTACATACTGCCGTTCGCGCCGACGACGCACGAATTTTTACATAGGAGTGCTTCCGTTTTCCGGCAGCAGCACGACCGTTTCCGCCGACTTCCGCAAAAACGGGCAATGGGCCATGACCGGTAGGACATTTTCGCTGGGAGGACTGGAATCCAACACGTTCTACACTCTCGACATAACCTCGGCTACAACCAAGCCGCATGTGCTCAACGTTTCGGACGAGGTGGACAAAATGTACGGAACGGGAACTGCCAACAAAAACCGCGGCGTATTCGAAGTCGAAGATCCTAAGGGAAGTTTCGAAGGCTGGAAGTTCTACTTCGCGGAGCTGAAAAAAGCCGGCAACACCTCCGGCAGCGACATTCTGAAAGACATGAATCGCATCCAGGCTGCAAACCAATGATAAGCTACGCGGAGCATTCTGCAAAGCCCCCATATACTTTCCGGATAACGAGCCAAGAAAAAGTAAAGGTCACATTCACCGGTGCGAGCAACAACCCAAGCAACCGAGACTACATCATAGGAAGTTTCAAGCAGGGACACGGAAATAACACCCGCATCGCTGAACGACAAAAAGCAATTACGCTGTATATCAAGATGGCACAATAGGCAGTTACTTGAATTATAAAGAAGACATCGAACACATATTCGAAATTGCCAGCGGCCAGCGTATCGCATTCTGCGTCAAGAGCGGCCATGCCTTAGTAAGCGCGCATGTCGAATTGGGCAACTTAAAAATAGAATTCATAGACTAATCCTTACATCGACATAACAACAGTATTCCGGACGGTGGCTCTTTTCGGGCGCTGTCCGGAAATATTATTATAATTACACTATAATACAAGATGGAAACCGAATACCTACGACCGGAAACGAAGATTCAGACAATCGTAATCGAACTCGGGTTCGCCGCTTCGAAACCGCACGGAGGAGAATTGTTCAATTCGAAATTCGAAATCGCAGAGACCGAGATTTTCGACAAATCCGAACGGCTATGAAAAGGACTATCATAGGAGCGCTTGCGCTCGTCGCCGCCTTCGCATGCAGCAAGGCCGACATTACCCAACCCGACAGCAAGCCCGACACTCCGCAAAAAGGCGGCGGCATATCGTGCTCTTTGGAAATAGACAATCCGACCGACGATGCGTCGCGCACCGTATACGGGGAATTCAACGGCACCCACTGGCCCATATACTGGGATGAGGACGACTGCGTAAAGATTTTCTGCGAACAGACCGCACCTCTACACTCCGACGTCACCGTTCCGTATACGGGAGCAAAACAGCACGAAGCGGATTTGAACGACACGGGGCTATCTTGGACCGACGCCGAAAGCTACGATTTCTACGCCTTCTATCCGGCTCGGGCCGTAAGCGATTTCTCCGGCTCGAAGGTGACGGCTACGATTCCGTCCATACAGAGCGGCGAGAACGGCCATTGCGACATGGAACTCGAATTCATGGCAGCATCGGCCGAAGGGGTAGCGAAAGACGGCGACGTCTATTTCAAATTCAAGCCTCTGAACACTTCGGTGCACATCCGTCTCACTGCATCCGAGGATATGGAGATTCAGAAATTAGTGCTGTCGAGCACCTCGGCTCTGGCCGGCAAATTCGTCTACGACATATCCGAAGCGACCTGCACACCGGTCGAAGGCAGCTTCTCCGCCACTATGTGCATGCACATGCAGACCGGACAGTCGCCATATCTGAAACTGTCGGCTGGACAAAGCGTCGAATTCATGGCAGTGCTCATGCCGCACGACATTGAAGGATTGACGCTTTCGGTCTTCACGACCTCCGGACTGCGTTACAGCCGTTCGACCTCTGCGACACTCAAAGCCGGCTACCGGTACACCATGACGATAAACGACATAGAGGGCGGAATGCAGTGCAGCGATGCGGCGGCGCAGTGGATGACATACCTTCCGGACAACGCCTTTCTGTCGCAGGTGTCCATTCCGGGCTCGCACGACGCCTGCGCGATATACGGCTCGCATTACGAATACAAATCCGACATAGCCGGCAATGCCGCCAGCGGCTATCATTTCAAATTTCTGTTCGGTTTCGGACTGACTTACACTAATACGACGAAAGCCACCAAGGCGCAGCAGCTGTCCATAGAGGAGCAGCTCGACGCCGGAGTCAGAATGTTCGACCTGAGGCCCTGCGCGACGAACACCTATGAAAAGGACCTGCCGATTCATCACGGCGTAATGGAGCTCGGAGACCCCAGCCTCGGCGGCTACACCTCGGGCAAAACTGGCCGCCAGTCGCTCAGTCCGTTCACCGTTTCGAAGGTGCTGGACAGATTCGTTGCCTTTTTGCAGAAGCATCCCGACGAAACCGTTCTCGTGCACATGAAATACGAAAACACGACTCTGGAAGGCACATGGCGGCAAAGGGTGGTGGAGAGCATCCGCGAGCATTGCGACGGATATATAGCCGATTTCAGACCCGACATGACACTAAGCGAAGCCCGCGGCAAGATTCTTTTCATGATTCGCGTGGACTACAAGGATAACAACAGCGGCAGTTATTTCGGGGCCTATATCGACTGGGGCGACCACGACAAGGAGGTATTTCAGACCGCACTGCTGGGCAACGATGTCGGACAGGGCACCATAATCTGCAACGACCTCTACAACCTCAGCGGCGGAGCGTATAATGGAAAGACGAAGGAGCAGGCTATCGACGAGTGCATAGATTTCATGAAAGACGGCGGCGATGCCACTCACTGGGCCATGAACTACGTTAGCTGTTACGACACCAAGCAGTGCAGCATCACCGGCGTGCCAAGCATACTGGGACTATTGGGGGATATAGACTACTGCGCTGCCAAATACAACAAGTACGCCGCCGACAAACTTCTGGACCCCGATTTTCGCGGCGGAACGGGAATAGTGCTGATGGATTACGCAGGGGCCGACAGGACGCTGATGACCTACGGTAAAACATACTCCGACAAGGAAGTATACGGCGACCTGCTTACCGATGCGGTAATAGCCAACAATAACAAATGGAGCATCCCGTGCAAGGAGTAGCCTTGTGCAGGAAAATACACAAAAAAAAGAGCGGCGGCCGAAGATTAGGCTGCCGCTCTTTTTTTCATGCTCAGTTTATCGTCCGATAGTGATTTGGCGTCATTCCCGTTACCTTCTTGAACATGCGCGTAAAATGCTGCGGGTACTGGAATCCGAGCTCGTAGGCCACCTGACTGATGCTCTTGTCGGGATCGAGAATTTTCTCCTTGGCCACGTTTATGAGATAAATCTGAATGTATTCCTGCGCCGTCTTTCCGGTCTCCTTCTTGACCAAATCGCCGAAATAGTTGGCCGAAAGGCACAGGCTCGCCGGCACAGTACTTCACCGAAGGCATACCTTCCCGAACGATGCGCTCGGAGGAAAAATAGTCCTCCAACAGCGATTCGAAACGTGTCAGCACGTCGCGGTTGGCGCCGGTGCGCGTGATGAACTGCCTTTCGTAGAACCGTAGACAGTAATCGAGTAGCATCTCGATATTTATGGCAATCAGACGTTTGCTGTGACGGTCTATGGCGTGTTCGAGTTCGTGGCGTATTTTGCCGAAACACTCCACGACCATCTCCTTTTCGCGTTCAGACAGATGCAGCGCTTCGTTCGCCTCGTAAGAAAAGAACGTATACTCCCTCATGTGCCCGCCGAGCGAAGTGCCGCGGATAATGTCGGGATGGAACAGCAGTGCATAGCCTTTGGGCTGGAACACCTCTCCGTTGTCCTCCACGCCGAGCACCTGCCCGGGCGCCACGCATACAAGCGTTCCTTCCTGATAGTCGTAATATTGCCGGCCGTAAATCAAATCGCCGCACTTCACCTCTTTGAGAAAAACGGCGTAGAATCCGAACGTATGCTTGAAATGTCTTATCGGATTGGCCTTTGACATGTCTATTATACTCACCAGCGGATGCAGGGTCTCTATCCCGAGCATTTTATTGTACTGGTCTATGGTTTCGATGTTCTGAATCGTCTTGTTCATGATATTCGGTTCTTGACTCTTCATGCAAAGTTATGTATTTTATCCGCAGTATGAACGCCCTCCGCCCGCGAATCTGTAATAATGGTAGATTCTTCCGTAATTCGTATACGACACAAATTCCCAGACACGTATTACCTTTGTATTGGAAAACAAAACAGAAGTTCCGTCGGATTCCCGTTATCCTGTTTTTGTTTACAGGAAACCGGCCGGCTTTTTCATCTCCGGCGGAGCTTTTTATAATACCTACTGCAAATGAAAAAAGTACTCATAATCTCTTCGAGTCCGCGGCGTGGCGGAAACTCGGACACTCTTTGCGACAGATTCATGCTCGGTGCAAAAGAGGCGGGACACGAAACGGAAAAGATTTTTCTGGGCGACAAGACAGTAAACTATTGTAGGGGCTGCGGGGTTTGCAGCGAATACGGACGCGCCTGCCCGCAAAAGGACGACGCGGCACAGATAGTGGACAAGATGATACGGGCCGACGTAATAGTCTTGGCCACTCCGGTGTATTAATTTAATTGCTACTAATAATTGTGCGTAAAATGGCATCGAGGATAATTAGAACAACCCAAAAAACTACCGTATCTTCCTTTTCGCTCAACCAAATTACCACCACACTTCGGACATTTACCATTGGCTATTGCCATATTTCTGTTTTGCTGAACGGTTTGCACATTGCGAATATGGTTTTCTCTACTGCCTTCGGTTGTAATATTTGCCGAAGATATTTTACTCACAACCCTTTGAATATCTTCTGGCGATATACAAGGTGTCCTATACGACTTGATGACAGAACGCAAGTTGCACCAATTTATCACTATATGGTTAGGTGTGGTTATATTCAGATCTGCACTATCTGCAAATACCACAATGGGGATAATGGGAAAATCGCCGACATCTTTCAATACCGCTTTGACGGCTCTTGCGTGAGCCGCATTCTGTCGAATAGGATTTCTCAACTTATGCTGTTCGCTTGACCAGCCCCAGAACCTCTTTTTTCCAAGCAGGCTCTGTTTCCACTCTTCGGAGTTCTCATGTCCAAATATCCACCCTTTAAAATTTTTGGTTTCAATCACAAAGATTCCGTATGGTGACACTACTATATGATCTATCTGTGTCGTCCCATAATGAGTAGGCAATAATATATCATTAAGCGTGATGTAGTCTTTCGAAAGCCAATCGAGCTTTCGAGCGACACGCTTCTCTCCGAACTTGCCGATATTCTTGGGCGAAGACATCCAAATCTTCAATGCCACAAGTAGAACAAATATGCAAATGATTATTATTGAACTCATTATCTTATTTCTGAATTTTCTGCAAAGTTACTTTGTTTTTGCAAATGGGCGCCAAAAACTACTGAAATAAAATACAAGCATGTCAAATCCAGTTTCACTTGCAAAGCACCCTACGACGCATAATAAAAATCTATTGCGGTAAGATTAAGATGTGCCGCATCTCTATTCTCAACCTGACAGCCATATCTATCCTCTGCATAATATTGTTTCTTTTCTTACGGGCATTCAGCCCCTTTGCGCCCGTTGTCATGTCTTTCACGCTTTTTCACCATCGCGGTTCACCCTGCCCCTGTGCAATGTGATGTCATTCGACGAAACACATCGCTAAATATTTAATTTCAATAAATTGAATAGAATAAGCCTATATATTTGCATCGCGAACTATTTTTATATTTTTGTTATATTTGTAGCAATAAGCCTTTATGTTTAGGGAAATACAAAGGGTGCCGGCTTTTTGTTTCTGGTTGTCGGAACTTCGACTTTTTTTCCAAAAGCGGCCGAACGGCATAAGTCGATTCCGGCAGGAGTTGCGGGCTTTACTACCACAGGCCGCGAGGTTCGGCAAGCAGACAACAAGGCTCTGTCCCGCGCTTTTTCAATAGCAAAACTCCGCCGAGGGACGGGCGGGAAACTAATGCAGCTCCGATGAAGAAACATCTGCTTTTTCTGATTTTTGCCGCCGTCGTTACGGCCGGTTGCAAAAAGGACGACAATACCGGACACTCCGTCATTGTCGTGTCTAAAATCATCCTGAATTAGACGCCCCTCACGCTGCGGGTCGGCGAAACGTTCCGACTCACCGCTACGGCCTTGCCCGAAAATGCAGAAGACAGAACCGTGACTTGGAGCAGCGAGGGCAGCGCCGCCACCGTGGACAGCGACGGGCTCGTGACGGCCGCGGCCGAGGGCAAAGCAGTCGTAATCGCAACATCCGGCAGACAAAAAGCGACCTGTGCGGTTGCCGTCATCGGCACGAATGACATCACTGCCGGTTTCGATCCGGAGTTCGCCAGCATACTCGAATACAAGGGGTACATTCCGAATGCCGCGCATATTTCGCCCGAAGATGTACAGGATATCGAGCGTATAGATGTATCATCTCTTCCATCCTTGACATCGCTGCGAGGAATCGAATTTTTCTCGTCATTGACAGACTTGGACTGTTCCCGCAGCAATCTCACCTCGCTGGATTTAAGCCGCAACACGGAATTGCTGAATTTGGACTGCTCCGTCTGCAAACTCACTTCTCTGGATTTAAGTCACAATACAAAGTTGCGAAGTTTGGACTGTTCCTACTTCAAAGCAGGCCCCATAGATGTAAGCAGTAACACCGAGTTGATAAGCCTTGTCTGCAACTACTGCGATTTCACCACTCTGGACGTAAGCAGCAATTCGGAGTTGCGGATTTTGGAATGTAACTACAACAATCTCACTTCGCTTGACGTAAGCAATAACACAAAGTTGCAGGAATTGGCATGCCCCAACAACAAACTCACTGCACTGGACCTCAATAGTAACACCGAGCTGGAACGCTTAGAATGCGGTCGTAACAATCTCTCGTCATTAGACGTAAGCCGCAATACGAAATTGTGGCTCTTGGACTGCCACTATAACAAACTCACCTCATTAGACGTAAGTTCCAACACCAAGTTGCAGCTTTTGTCCTGCGAAGACAATAATCTCTCTTCGCTGGATGTAAGCAATGGCATAAAATTGGTTGAGATATGCTGCCAATCCAACAATCTCGCCTCTCTGGATTTAAGCAGCAACACAAAGCTGGCGAAGTTCAACTGCGGCTCCAATCCGGGTGAAAACGGCATCTTCCGCGTTATGGCACCGTGGATAGATAATGGCGCCATACCGCAGGATTTCACCACAGGTTCATGGCAATACGACGGCCGAACCGTTACGATAGAATACACAGATGCGGAGTAAGACCGAATTCTAAATGACAAAGGCGCGGGGCAGGGAAATATTCTTCTGCCTCGCGCCGTTTTTTCGCAGCTTCCGCGCAAAGTCATATAGTCGGTCTCGCAAGTGTCGCAGCTTTCAGACCGGATTCCGCTTTCTATGGGAATCTCTCTGCGAACCGATTTTTTTCAGGAAATGCCCCTAAAACAAAAACCACTCTTTCGAGTGGTTGAACTTGCTTGAATCCGTGGGAGCTGAGGGATTCGAACCCCCGACCCTCTGCTTGTAAGGCAGACGCTCTGAACCAGGCTGAGCTAAGGCTCCCGAACTTTTTAGAACCGCTTTTTCTTTCGAATTGCGATGCAAAGGTACGCCAAATTTAGATATCTCCAAATATTCAGGCCTACTTTTTTTCAAAAATTCATTTTTATTTTCGGCTATCGGTCAAAGGCCGAATAATCAGACGTTTATCTAATAGCCCAAAAATACGCATCATCGAACGATAGCTCTGCTCCTTGGCGAAAAAGTCGCGTATAGTACTCGTTATCGTCCTTATCCTTGTCGATTATTATGTGTTTCGGAGCCGGAGTAAGGCAGTGCTGTATACCGCCGAAACCGCCGATAGACTCCTGATAAAGGCTCCGGTGTGGAAGAATCCGACATACTGGGTGTCGCCTGCGGTGAGTTTTTGGAAGGAATATCGCATTGGTATGCGATTCGCCGCTGTAATAGTCCTCACTGTCGCACGTAAGACCACCGAGGAAAACACGCTGATACTCCTTGTCCCAGTTGTTTATGGCCAGCATTATGTAGCGCTGGTTGATGCCCCACGTGTCGGGCAGGGTAGTGATGAACGAACTGTCAATCATATACCAGCACTCGCGGTCGTTCTGCTGCTTTTGATTGACGATAGAATAGAGCGCCGCACCGCTTTCCCCGACAGTGAACGAACCGAACTCGGTGAACAGATTCGGCTCCCGCACGTCGTTCAAGTTGCACAAGTGCTTTATCTGCGCCACAATCTCCTCGGTCATGTATTCGTAATCGTACTCGAAAGCGAGCGAATTCTTGATAGGGAATCCGCCGCCGATATTGAGCGAATCCAGTTCCGGACAAACTTTTTTCAGTTCGCAGTAAACGTTGATGCACTTGTTCAGCTCGTTCCAGTAATAGGCCGTATCCTTTATGCCCGTATTTATGAAAAAGTGCAGCATTTTGAGTTTGAACTTTTTATTGCTCTTGATTTTGCTCTTGTAAAAATCGACTATGTCGTTGTACCTTATACCCAAGCGCGAGGTATAGAAGTCGAATTTCGGCTCTTCCTCGCTGGCGATTCTGATGCCTATCTGGCATTTCTTTTCAAGGGCCGAATCGAACAAATCGATTTCCTCCTTATTGTCTATAACGGGTATGGTATTGGAGAATCCGTTGTTAATCAACTGTGCAATGTTTTCGACGTACTGCGGCCGTTTGAATCCGTTGCATATAATGTATTTCTCCTTGTCTATAACTCCTGAATCGTACAGTGCATTGATGATGTGGATGTCGTATGCCGAAGAGGTTTCGAGGTGAATGTCGTTTTTCAGTGCCTCCTCCAAAATGAAAGAGAAGTGCGAACTTTTGGTACAGTAGCAGTAATTGTACGAGCCCTTGTAGTCCACTTTGGCCATAGCCACGTTGAAAAGACGCTTGGCACGGTTTATCTGTGCCGAAATTTTTGGGCAGATATGTGATTTTTCAGCGGAGTTCCGTACTGCTTTATTATGTCCATCAAAGGCACGTCATGAAAATTCAGTTCGTTGTCTGTGACGGTGAATTCGTCTTGCGGGAAATCGAATGTCTGCTCGATAAGGTCGATGTACTTGTTTTTCATTTCAAAAAAACCGAATTATTGTTTGCTACCACATCATGTTCAATCCGCCTCGTCCGCTTTCGTAGAAAACAAGCGATGTAACCGAGACGGATTACCGCATGCAATGAGGATGCAAAGTAGGCGAATCTTTTTCTAATAAGCAATTATTCGACACGAAAAAGATAACCGGCCTCCGTTGGTTATTCCGCAAAAAAAGCGTATTTTTGAGCCGTAAAATGGTAAGGAGGCCCGAAAATGATCAGCAAAATCATACACGATTATCTACTGCACGACAAACGCATAACCGTACCCGGGTTCGGTTCGTTCATCCGCAAAGAGAACGGACAGATAGCTTTCGTAGAGATTCTGCGTGCCGATGACGGCGTGCTCTCTTCGCTCGTAAGAAAGCAGGGCGGCTATACCGAAGTCGAGGCCGCAGCCGTGATAGACCGTTTCATTTTCGAGATTAAACATGCGCTGCAAACCAGAGGCAGCATAAGAATAAAAGGTATAGGGGCCATGAGCATGGGCTCCGGCGGGAAAATCGTGTTTCAGTCGGAATCCGCGCCGGAGAACGTATCAGCCTCCACCGAAAAAGGGAAAAGGAGCCGCAAGTCGCCGCTGTTCGTAGCGAACAGAAGGTGAAAAAAGCTGGCCGAAACCGAAACCCGACAGAGCCAGCAGAGGAAAAAAACACGTCCGAGCGTCCGCGCAAATCCAATAAAAAAAGCGGACGGATACGTTATTGATTGTGGCTATCATCATGGCTGCGATAGCGCTTGCTGTCATGATTTACGGTTTTTTTCGGTCAGCGGGGCACCGCAACTCAACCTCATACCATAAGAGCAGAAAATAGGAATATGGATACGCTGGAAATTCAAAGCATAAAACAACGGTTCGGAATCATAGGCGGCAGTCAGGCTCTCAACAGTGCGCTGATTACGGCCGTAAAGGTCGCTCCGACCGACCTGTCGGTACTCATTACCGGAGAGAGCGGCGTCGGCAAGGAGTTTTTTCCGCAGGTCATTCACGCCAACAGCGCCAGGAAGCACAACAAATACATAGCGGTGAACTGCGGCGCGATTCCTGAGGGTACCATAGACTCGGAGCTTTTCGGACACGAGAAGGGCGCTTTCACCGGAGCCGTGGATTCGCGCAAGGGATACTTCGAGGAGGCGGACAAAGGCACGATATTTCTGGACGAAATAGCCGAGCTGCCGGCTTCGACACAAGTACGGCTGCTGCGTGTGCTGCAAACGGGCGAATTCATACGTGTAGGCTCGGCGAAGGTTCAGAAGACCGACGTCCGCGTCATTGCGGCCACCAACGTCAATTTGCAGGATGCAATCTCAACCGGCAAGTTCCGCGAAGACCTGTTCTACCGACTGAGCACCGTACCCATAACCGTACCGCCGCTTCGTGAAAGGAAAGAGGACATATACCTGCTTTTCCGCAAATTCTCTTCGGATATCGCCACCCGATACCGCATGCCGGCAATCACGCTGGACGAATCGGCAAGGCGCGTTCTGGAAGAATATCCGTGGCCGGGCAACGTGAGACAGGCTCAAAAAAACGTGGCAGAACAAATATCGGCAATCGAGGAGACGCGCGAAATCGACGAGGCAATCATCCGCAAATATCTGCCGGTACACAATACGGCCCCCGTATTTCTGAACGGCAAAATCCGACATGTCGGGTGACGAACGCGAAATCCTCTACCGCATTCTGTTCGACATGCGGGCGGACATTTCCGAAGTAAAACGGATGCTTTCCGAGATGAAAAAAACGGCTACTCCGCTGCCGAACAGCCGCACGTCGCGGACATAGCCGGACTTCTGCCGCGCAATACCGTTTCCATTCCGCCGCACGAGGTGGCCTACGCCGAGAGCGAAGACGTCACCGAACAGAGTGCCAACATAGAGCAGACCAAAGAGCAGGCCCAACGCGAGGCCATACTGAACGCTCTGCGGCGAACGGGAGGCAAACGCAAGGAGGCGGCAAAAATATTGTACATATCCGAACGCACCCTGTACCGCAAAATGAAGGAACTGGGCATTTCCTGACAAACAACAGCAGCCATGTCGAACAGATGTATCAAAAATATTATCCGTCGCAATGCTTTGCGTCCTCTCGCTTACCGGATGCAGAATCGTAGTCTCCCTCTCCGGAGCATCCATTCCGCCCACTGCGAAGACGTTCAGCGTCGCATATTTTCCAAATAACGCCACAATGGTAGCCCCGATTTTGAGCTCCACGCTGACCGATGCGTTGCAGGAAAAATTCGCACGTCAAACGAGCCTCGACCAAGTGAACGAAGGCGGCGATTTGGCTCTCGAAGGGGAAATAACCAACTACGTTTCGGCGCCTACCTCCATATCCAGCGACGAATACGCCCTGATGAACCGACTGACTATTACCGTTCAGGTCCGGTTCACCAACGCGATAGAACCGCAATGGAACTTCAACCGTTCGTTTTCGAGCTATGCCGAATACGACGCGAACAATCTGTTGCAAAGCGTAGAGCCGCAGCTCATTCAGGAGATTGTGGAAAAACTCTCGGAAGATATGTTTCAACGCCTGCGTCTCGAATTGGTAAAAACAGCGATGGAGGAATTCAAAAAGTACATAAGGGGAGAGGCCGACTCCGTAGACCCGAAACTCCTGTCGGACATCTCCGCCCGCTGGCCGTGGTTCGTAATGCCGGGAATTATACAGGGCAATGACGACACGCCGTCAGCGATTCACCGGTTGTTCCATCTCGGCTGCCGCGACAGGGCGGAGGCCAAAGGAGATTGCCACGGCCTACAACAACTGCATCATCGACCGTTTTCTCGATGCCGGAAACTATAAGATAGATACCGAAACGGACGCCGCCGAGGTTTGCGAACCGCAAGGCTTCGAGGTGGACGAAGATGAAATGCTGACCGAGGAGCCTTTGCGCAAGTGTATCTCTCGCAGGGACTTTTTTTGAGCAGGCCAAGCAGATATATCGTAGATTAAGTTTGCTATATCCGAAAAAGTATTTATTTTTGCCGAACTTATCGAGCGTATCGACAAAGAAAATAAACAATTAAAATAGCACAAAGATGTACATTTTTCTTCATTGTATTGATTCTTATCGCAAGCGTATTGCTGGTATTGGCCGTATTGGCACAAAGCCCCAAAAAGCGGCATGGCCGCCAATTTCGGTGCATCGAATCAGGTCATGGGCGTTCGTCAGACCGCCGATTTTCTTGAAAAATCGACATGGGGACTGGCTGTCGCCATTCTCGTATTCAGCCTCTGCGCTACCATGTTCATGCCCAGCGAAAGGGTAGCAATCAGCAAGAACGGCGTAGAAAAAGGCTCTTATCGAGAACCAGAGCGCATCGCAGGAAACCATGCTTCCCAATCAAGTGGCAGCTCCTCAAAGCGAGCAGACGACAGAAGAGCCGGCAGCGGAATAAGTCCCTGCTTCGGAATCACAAGAAACGGAGAGTCGGCAAAATATGCGACTCTCCGTTTCTCATTTACAAATGCCCCAAAGTCATTTTCCCCGCAATCTGCGGTATCCGAAGCCGTTTCTCGGCCTGAAACAGAGCAGTGAAACGGCTTTTCTCGTCTTTGCAGGCGAAAACCCGCTGTTTTTTCTGCGAATATGTTGTATATTTGTTCTTGAAAACGATGCAAAAAATGGTTAAAATAAAGGACTCGCTACGCAAGTTTTTCGGACAGTTGATATCTCCGGTATTCGTCACGCTTCTGTTCGCATCGCTAACGCTTTGGTATGTCAGCAAACTCGGATACACGTATACGACAGAAATGCCCGTAAACATCAACATAGACGGACAAAGGCTTAAAGTAACATGTTTAGTGGAAGGTCGCGGCACAGCCCTCTGGGGGCAGAGGATGTCGCTGAGAAACAAAATCAACATCAAGTCCTCGGAACTCAAAACAAGGCCGTCGGACAATCCGCCATACGTGATAATCGACTCCGCATCGCTCGGCAAAGTATTGTCATTGAAAGCCGGAAGCGGCGATTTTTAGAATCATCTCGGTTACCGACATTCCGCAATTCAATCCCCGGACCGATGATTAAGGTAGGCATAACGGGAGGCATCGGCAGCGGCAAAAAGCACTGTATGCCGGATGTTCGCCGAGCATGGAGTTCCGGTTTTTGACACCGATTCGGCAGCCAAATCCATCATGTCCGGAGACAAGTGTATAAAGAAGCGCATCGTGGATTTGCTGGGCGAAAAGGCATACGAAGACGGCCGCCTGAATCGCAAATACGTATCCGCCGCCGTTTTTTCCGACAAGGGACTGCTACATGCACTCAACTCGATAGTGCATCCGGCCGTCGCACGAAAGTTCGAACTTTGGGCCGGAAAGCAAAACGCGCCTTACGTGATAATGGAGTGCGCGATTCTGCTGGAAAGCGGATTCGATCGCCTCGTAGATAAAATAGTTGCAGTATCGGCTACCGAACAGTCGAGAATCCGCAGAACGGCCCTGCGAGACGGGGTGGAGGAGGAGAGCGTAAAAACGAATCGCCAATCAAATGAGCGAAAGCGAGCGCCGGTCGCACGCCGACTATATAATAGAGAATACGGATTTGAAATCAACCGCCGCGCAAGTAGAACGGCTGGATAAATTGTTTCGAGAATGAAAGTAGGAAACCAGACGCTGGATTTGAGCAGTCCGCAGGTAATGACCATCGTAAACGTTACCTCCGACTCGTTTTTCGCAGGCAGCCGCACCACTTCGGAGAGCGAGATAGCCGAGCGCGTAACCGAAGCGATAAGTCAGGGAGCGAGTATTATAGACGTAGGCGGATACTCGTCCCGCCCGGGGGCCGACGACGTAGAGCCGGAAGAGGAAACGCGCCGTGTGATGCTCGGTGTAAAAACCGTGCGTTCCATTTCCGAAGACATCGTCATCTCCATAGATACGTTCCGGTCCGCCGTTGCGGATGCCGTAATATCCCGATACGGCGCATGTGTCATAAACGACATCACGGCAGCGGAAGCAGATCCTGCAATGGCCGACACGGCAGCACGGTACGGCGTACCGTTCATCGCCATGCACAGCAAGGGAACGCCCAAGACCATGCAGACGCTGACGCAGTACGACGACATCGTCGAAGACGTGCGGAGCTTCTTCGGCACCAAACTCATGCAGTTGCGCGACAAAGGCGTAAAGGACATAATCATCGACCCTGGGTTCGGATTCGCCAAGACTACGGAACAGAACTACCGGCTGCTCGCTAATATGGACAGACTGAAAGAGTTCGGATACCCCGTACTGGCCGGCATTTCCCGAAAATCCATGATATACAAAGTGCTCGACACCGTTCCGCAAAACGCTCTGAACGGCACCACCGCCCTGCATTGGGAGTGCCTGCTCAGAGAAGCCGACATACTCCGTGTACACGACACGCGTGCCGCGGCGGAAACGATTCGCATCTTCAATTATTACAAAAAACATAGCGGCATATGATTACTGTCAGGGACCTGCACAAAAAAACTTCGGAGAGATAGAAGTGCTCAAAGGCATATCGCTGCACATAGACAAAGGCGAAGTCGTTTCGATAGTCGGAGCCAGCGGAGCCGGAAAAACCACTCTTTTGCAGATTCTCGGAACGCTCAGCCGCCCATCGTCCGGAAATGTCGAAATCGACGGGACGGACGTAGAGACGCTGAAAGATGCCGCACTGTCGAAGTTCCGCAACGAAAAAATAGGATTCGTTTTCCAGTTCCACAACCTTTTACCCGAGTTCACCGCTTTCGAAAACATATGCCTTCCGGGATATATCGGTTCGCGCGACAGAGCAGAGGTCGAAATCCGCGCCGCAGAACTTCTGCACATGATGGGTCTCGACGGACGCGGAGGACACAAGCCGGCCGAACTCTCCGGTGGAGAGCAGCAGAGGGTGGCCATAGCCCGTTCGCTGATAAACTCTCCGGCGGTAATCCTTGCGGACGAACCTTCGGGCAATCTCGACTCGCGCAACCGCGACGAGATACACGAAATGTTCTTCAAACTGAGAGACGAATTCGGACAAACAATAGTTATAGTCACCCATGACACTGCTCTGGCCGACATGGCCGACCGCAAACTGGTCATGAGCGACGGCAGAATCATTTGACTTTCCCGATGGAAACGACCGAACTCAAAGAACTTCTCGAACATCTGCACGACAAGTACAACAATGCAGACTTCATTGCCGGCGATCCGATTTCGATTCCGCATTCGTTTTCCGGACGCGACGACATCGAAATAAGCGGTTTTCTGGCCTCCACAATCGCGTGGGGCAACCGCAAGGCAATCGTCAAGAGCGCCCGCAGAATGGTAGAGTGCATGGACGGACAGCCTTACGACTTTACGCTCAATGCATCCGATGCGGAGCTGTCGAAGCTGCACTCCTTCGTACACCGCACGTTCAACGGCACGGACTTCGAAACGTTCGTAAGATGTATCCGAGCCCTCTATGCGAAATACGGCGGCATCGGACGATTTTTCGAGACCAGATACGCAGAACTCGGCGACATGCGAGGAGTGCTGTCGGCTTTTCGCAGCGAATTTTTCGCCGCCAGCAATTGGCCCCATTGCGAAAAAAACACGTCTCCTCGATAGACAATGGCGCCGCATGCAAAAAGGTTGAACATGTATATCCGCTGGATGGTGCGCAGGGACGGCCGCGGCGTGGACTTCGGTCTCTGGAACTCCATTCCCGCTTCGGCACTGTATCTGCCTTTGGACGTTCACAGCGGCAACATGGGACGTGCATTAGGACTGCTGACAAGGAAACAAAGCGACTGGAAAGCCGTGGAACAGATTACCGCATCGCTGAGGGCGTTTGATGCCGACGACCCTGTAAAATACGATTTCTCGCTCTTCGGCGCGGGAATTGACGGATACCTGAAATAAAGCGAAATGGGCAGTTCCGTATTCAGATTCAAGAGGTTTACCGTAAACCAGCAGCGATGCGCCATGAAAGTGGGAACCGACGGCACGTTGCTCGGGGCATGGTGCAGAGTTCTGCCGCACGACGAATTCGCGCTTGACATAGGCACAGGCACAGGCCTCATAGCCCCCTCATGATTGCGCAACGGCATCCGACATGTTCGATTGTCGCCGTCGAGTGCGACGGGCCGAGCTTGTTCGCAGGCAGCCGAAAACATCGCCGCCTCGGAATGGAGCAAGCGAATCGAGACGGTTTGCGACACGATACAGAATTTCGCCGACAACGACGAGTACCGCGGCCGGTTCGACAATATCGTCTCCAATCCGCCGTATTTCTCCGAATCGCTTCTTCCGCCCGACTGTCGCCGCAGCGCTGCAAGGCACACCGTAGGGCTTTCTTACGACGAACTCGCCCGATGCTGTGCGAAACTGCTCTCGCCCGAAGGCCGGCTGTCGCTGATAGTTCCCGAATCGGAATCCCGAAAAATGATACTCTCGGCAGCGCAGGAGGGGCTTTTTGCCGTGAGACAGACGGCCGTAAAGACAACCGAGACGGGCGAGGTCAAAAGACGTCTTTTGGAGTTCGCAAAAAACGGCGGCGAGTGCACCACGGACCTGCTGACGATACACACCGGACAAGACGGCGCATTTTTCCGAACGGTACAGACGTCTTACCGAAGATTTTTATTTGAAGTTTTAACCGAAGGAAATGATTAACTTTGTTCCAAAATACTTCCCGATTATGAAAAAACTCATCCTCACCGCATTGCTTCTCGGCTTCTCGGCGGCAACAACCTCCGCACAAAATCCGACAATAGCTCCGATAGGGCTTGTCGATAGGAACGGCACGATTGCCATATCGCAGCCCGAAACCACGATATACATAACTCTCACGATTGAAAAGGAGAGCCTGACGGCCGGTCCGTATGCACGCTACGCCATGAAATACCTCGGCGTTGCAGCTCCGCTCGCCGACAAGATCTCTTACGAGATAACCGGCTGCCGCATCGACGACAGCCAAACCGAGCAGCCATGCTCCGAAGACCTTGTCTGCTGCACCGATGCAGGACAGAACAGGAACGTCCTGCCGGTAGACAGGCTATCCGGCGAACAGCTGTCGCTCGAACGCAGAGCGGCGGAAGCGGCGGCAAAGATATTCTCCCTGCGCCGAAGCCGAATTGATTTAATCACGGGAGAGGCCGGTGAGAACGTATTCGGAGCAGGTCTCGAAGCTGCCCTGAAAGAGATAGACCGTATCGAACAGGAGTATCTGTCGCTGTTTTTCGGAAAACGCGACACGAGTTTGCAAACAGCATATTTCAGCGTGGTACCGACCAAAGACAAGCCCGCGTACATAATATGCCGGTTCGACCCCAAGAGCGGACTGCTCGATGACAGCGACCTTAGCGGAACGCCCGTGCTGCTCGACATTACCGCAACCGCTGTTTCCACGGAAGGTCTCGAAATCAAGGCCAAACCTACTCCGAAGGACAAACTGTACCGGATTGCCGGCATGGCCGCATGCCGTGTCCTGTATAAAGACACGCAAATAGGCAGCCGCACGATTCCCGTATATCAATTAGGCGAAACGATAGCCATTCAGAACAAATAGGAATGGAGGGCAATACCAGCAAGATGATTCGGCTCCTTTCCCGTATAAAATCGGAAATGAACGGAGAGGCAGCCGATTACATGCAAAGTAGCGGGCTCGTTTATCCGCTCAACTACGGCGTTGCCTCGGCAACGGTCCGCTCGATAGCAAAGGACTTCGCACCGGATCATTCTTTGGCCGAGCTGCTGTACAGGCAACAAGTGCGCGAACTGCGTCTGGCCGCCGCAACCGTCGCCGACCCGACGAAAGTGAATGAAGCGAATGCCGACTTCTGGAAGCAGGGCATCACCACTGCGGAAATAGCCGAAAACTTGGGCTCATTTCTTCTAAGCAGAAGCGATGCGGCCGATTCGATAGCACGCACATGGATTGAGAGCAGCAACGGAAACGTGCGCTATTGCGCCCTGATTACTGCGGTAAAAGCCGTTCGAAGCGGAAAAATCGGAGACGACACGATAGAACATATCGTAAAAACGATGAAAGACGCCGCCGACACCCCGACACTGCGCTCTCTCGGCTCGTTGGTCACACTGTACGCTTTGGGCAACGAGGCAAAAAGACGCAGAATCGAAAATCTGGTTCGAACCGAAAAAACGGACTGCTATCTGTTTCTGTTGCAGGAACTGTCCGCTTAACTCGAAAAATAATGAAGAAAACCGTTTTTCCTCACAGGAGCCACCGGAATTATGGGGTGGGCCGGCTTTCAGGAACTTTTTATCGCGCAGCGGCAAGTTCGACATAACGCTTCTTGTCAGGCCCAGCCTGAAAAAAACAGAATCCGGATGCGCAAATACGCAAAGTTGAAAAACGTGCGTATAGTATGGGGCGATTTGACGTGCTACGAAGACGTGCTTGACGGCGTTACAGGGGCGGACTACGTGCTGCACGTTGGTGGCATGGTCTCTCCGAAAGCGGATCCGAAACCCAAGACCACACGCGCCGTGAATGTGCTCGGCGCCGACAACATAGTTCGCGCCATTAAGGCGCAGCCGTTCCCCGACAGAATCAAGACGGTATACATCGGTTCGGTCGCCCAGACAGGAGACCGCAATCCGCCTTTGCATTGGGGCCGCACGGGAGACCCAATCAACATCAGCATATATGACCACTATGCCGTAACCAAAACGATTGCCGAACGTATTTTCGCCGAATCGGGCCTCAAATACTGGGTATCTCTCAGGCAATCCGGAATCCTATACGGAGGCATACTGAAAAACTTCAATCCCATAATGTTTCACGTTCCACTTCGAGGCGTATTGGAGTGGGCCACGGTGGAGGATTCGGGTCGATTGCTGGCGAACGTATGCGAGGATTGGGTGCCGGAAAATTTCTGGCGCGGATTCTACAATATCGGCAGCGGCGAGCAGTTCCGCCTTACCAACTACCATTTCGAATGCCTGACGCTGAAAGCTGCGCACTGTCCGCCGCCGGAGAAGATTTTCGAAGCGCACTGGTTCGCACGGCGCAATTTCCACGGCCAGTGGTTCGAAGACTCCGACAAGCTCGACGACATTCTGCATTTCAGGGAAAAAATATCGTGCGACGAGTATTTCCGACGCATGAGTGCACAGCTGCCGTTCTACTTCAAACTGGCTGGCCTCGTTCCGGCCCCTGTTATAAAATTCTTTATCAAACGACTGGCATCGAGCGCTCCGTTCGGCATTCTGCACTGGATGAAAACCGGCGACAAAGCGAGAATATCGGCGTACATCGGCAATCCGCAGCCACCGCAACCTACGTGGAAGGACATAGATTTGAGCCGTCCGAGTCCGGTGCCGCTGCATCTGAATCACGGATACGACGAATCCAAGCCGCTGCACGACCTTACGATAGAGGACATGCGTCAGGCGGCCGAATTCAGGGGAGGGGAGTGTCTTACGGAGAGAATGGACAAAGGGGCGCTCGACTCGCTTCTCGAATGGCGCTGCCAAAACGGACACGTATTCCATGCCACGGCACGGCTAGTGCTTCTGGGCGGTCATTGCTGCGACAAATGCCTGCCGATGCCAGCCCCGTGGAATTACGACAGCATCGCGGCAGGCAATCCGTTTTTCGCACAGGTATGGGAACCGTTCCACAGCAACGAGAACAACCGTTACGAAGCCTCCGAACTCGATGACTGGGAAAAGCAGGCAGGCTAAACCTCCTGCTTCTGCGACAGCCTTTCTATAACACCCCGAAGGTAGTCCGCACTCACGGCTCCGCTGCCGCGCCATACTACCTCTCCGCTTCGGAAAAAGATTATCGTCGGCACGGACGATATGCGGTACTGGTGCACAAGTTCATGATTCTGCTGAGCGTCTATGTCGAGTCTCAGGACATTCATCATGCTTTCGAACTCTTTTTCGATGGTGTCTATCACCGGGTGCATGGCCTTGCACGGTCCGCACCACGAAGCATAAAAATCGACCAGCGTAAGCCGGTTTTCGGAAATCGCATCCTTGAATTCTTTCATAACTATCCAATCTTATAAATTGTTTTCACATCCAGTGGGCGTAGGCCTTTTCTCTGGCTCCGAGCCTGCTTTCCATATATTCGATACAACGGCGCAGCCCCTCGTCGAGCGAAGTCGAAGGTATCCACGACAGAATGCGCCGCGCTTTTGTGACATCGGGCGTTTCGTGCCTGCGCATATCGGCAGGAGAATTCACGTGTATGATTTTGGAACGGCTGCCAGTCAGCTCTATTATTCTTTTCGCCAGTGCATTTATCGTTATCTCGTGACTGCTGCCGATATTTACCGGACTCAACGCCCTGTCCCTGCACTCCATTATGCGAATCAGGGCATCGACCGTGTCGCCGACCCAGCAGAAACTTCGCGTCTGCCCGCCACTTCCGTACACGAGCAAATCCTTGTTCTGCAAAGCCGAAGAGAGGAATTTGGATATGATTCGTCCGTCGTCGGGGTCCATCTCCGGTCCGTAGGTATTGAAAAGGCGTGCCACCTTGACATCCATACCGAATTCGCTCCGATACGATTCGCACAGCCCCTCGGCGGCTCTTTTGCCGGTGCCTGCGGTATATTTCGGGAAAGACGCAGGAATGTTGCCCGTAGCGGTTTCATTATAGGAATTGGCATTCGATATGCCGTAAACGTCGGACGATGAGGCGAACACGTATACGGCATTATTGCTCTTGGCAACATCGAGCGTGTTGAGACAACCGATTATATCCGTTTTAAGTGTCTGTACGGGATGCTTTCCGGCGAAGTCGACGTCGGTTCTCGACGCCAGATTGAATACTGCGTCGCAATGTATGTTGAACGGATTGACTACGTCGTGCCGAATATACCGGAACCTGCCGTTTTCACGAACGTCTTGCGGAAAAACGACCTGATTGCCGGTACGTATGTCCGCACATATCACCTCGAACCCTTTTTCGAGCAGAGCACGGCAGAGATGAGTGCCGATAAGCCCGCCGCCGCCCGCGACAAGTGCTACGGAGTGTTTTTCGTTTCATCGGAACAGTTTTTTTACCGTATGACACGGAATCAAAAACCGTTCCGCAATCAGAACACGAACTGTAACATGATGACGTCCTTCCACTGTGCATCCGTAAGGCTCCACGAATGCTTTACGCCGACCCTGCGGAATCCGGCGCCCTCGAAAAGCGCAATACTCGCCGCATTGTCGGCATGTACGTCGCAATAGAGCCTGGTGCATGTCCAGCACCTTGCGGCTGTACATCATTATCGCTTCCAGAGCCTGCCGGCCGTAGCCTTTGCCTCGAAGCGACTTTTTCGTAAATCATAATTCCCACGGCCGCCCGACGGCTGTGCGGATCGAAAATCGAAAAAGATCCACTGTGCCGACCGCCCGAGAATCGTCGATGCACTCGACGACCAGACGCACCCGACGCGCCGCGTAGATGTCCTGCTGCTGCGAGGCGATGAACTGTTCCAGCACCGCCCGTGAAAAAGGAGCGTAAGTCTCGCTTACGCTCCAAATTTCGGTGTCGTTCTCCCAAAGATACAGATTGTCTATATCTTTATTTTCCAATGCGCGAAGACGCACGGAGCCGACCTGCAACATCACCGGCTAAGTCCTATTATACGGTTGCGAATCAGCATCGCGGCACCCAGCGCACCGGCATTCTCACCCATTTGGGAAAGACGGAACTTGGTATCCTTGTACACCAGATTGAGCGAATACTTGTTGGTGGCGGCTTTCAGCGGCAACATGATGTAGTCGCCGGCCCGCGAAAGATTGCCTCCGATGATGACGGTCTGCGGATTGAATATGTTGATAAGAAAAGCGATGCTCTTGCCTGCCTTTTCACCGGCCTCCTCGATGAGTTCAATCGAGAGATTGTCGTCGCTTTTAGCCGCCGCGATAATGTCGTCGATATGGATATTCTCTCCGCGCTCGTACTTGTCGCGAAGAATGGTGTTCACGCCCTGAGCTATGAGCTTGACTATCTTGTTTTCGATTGCGAGACCGGAAATCTCGGTTTCGAGACATCCCTTCTTGCCGCAGGCGCAGATTATCTCGTTGTCGAAGAAAGGCGTATGACCGAACTCGCCGGCGAATCCGGATTTTCCGTAATACAGTTTTCCGTCCATCACTATGCCGATTGCCACGCCTCGGCCCAAATGGAGATAAAGCATGTTCTGCTCCTGCTTGGCATGACGGTCGTTGTCGTATTCGGCATAGCATCTGGCCCGCGTGTCGTTCTCCAAAATTGTGCGAATCTGCAACCGCTCCTCGATAATCTCGCTGAGCGACTGTTCGCTTGAATTGAAATACATGTAGCTGCGGCCCGTATTCGGATTGACGCGGCCCGCAATGCACACGCCGAGACCCAGAACCTTGCTTCTGTCTATTCCGCAGCCGCTCAGGAAGCGTTCCAGCGTCGAGCAAATCTTTTCGAGTGAAGAAGGTGTGTCCTCCAAAATGAAATCGCGCTGAGTGTCCTCGAAAAATTATATTGTTATGAATGTCGGTTATGACGAACTGTATGCTGTCGCGGCTTATATTGGCTCCGGCGAAATATATCGTGGAGTTGGTCAGGCCGAAAATATTCGGGCGACGTCCTCCGTTGGTTTTCGATTTTTTGCCCTTCTCCATGACTATATTCTCCAAGACGAGTTCATTGACCAGCTTGGTGATTGTGGGAATGCTTATGTGAAGTTCCTGCGTGAGTTCGGCCAGAGTGGATTGCCCGTTTACCGCCATGTAGGCAACTATGTTTCTCTTAATCAGATTGTTCTTGTGGGCTATGCCCCTTTTTGACGTCATTTTTCGTGCTGAGTGAAAAATCTTTTAGCGATGTCATCAGTCCTTAAAAATTTAATTTGCTTTCGATTAAAAAAACGGCGCGAATATAACTATATTTTTTTATAAAATCCGATATTTTTCGAGTCTTAAAAATATAAAACAAAGAAAAAAAGTGCGACCGAATGACAGTCGCACTTCAACTCTTACGCTACCGAAAAAAACCGACGCCTAAATCGTCTGCTTGGATTCGGTCGCGACCTCTCTGTCGATTTTTCGAAATAAGGCCGCAAAGCACCGACCCGGGACCGAGTTCGATGAATGACGTCGCCCCGTCTGCAATCATGTTTCTGACCGACTGGGTCCAACGCACCGGAGCGGTGAGTCTGCGAAATGAGATTCGCCTTGATTTTTCGGGGTCCGTATAAGGTTTGGCATCGACATTCTGATAAACCGGACACACGGGAGCCTTGAACGGTGCCTGTGCTATGGCCGCTTCGAGTTCGACTCTGGCCGGTTCCATGAGCGGAGAGTGAAAGGCTCCGCCTACCGGCAGCCTGAGAGCGCGTTTGGCTCCGGCAGCCTTCAACTGTTCGCACGCGGCATCCACCGCCTCGATTTCGCCGGATATGACTAACTGTCCCGGGCAGTTGTAGTTCGCAGCAACCACCACGCCGTCTATCTTCGCACAAACTTCCTCCACCGTCTGGTCGGGAAGCGCGAGCACGGCAGCCATTGTCGAAGGTTTTGCCTCGCAAGCCTTCTGCATCGCTGCGGCACGCTTGGCCACCAGCCTGAGACCGTCCTCGAATCCGAGCGCCCCGACAGCAACCAGTGCCGAGAATTCGCCGAGAGAGTGTCCGGCCGCCATGTCGGGGAGCGAACGCCTCGCCGAGCGACTTTGCCATAATCACCGAGTGAAGGAACACGGCGGGCTGCGTTACGAACGTCTGTTTGAGTTCGTCGGCAGTACCGGAAAACATGATGTCCGTTATACGGAATCCGAGAATATCGTTAGCCTGCTCGAAAAGTTGCTTTGCGGCAGGCAGACCGTCGTACAACTCTTTACCCATTCCAGAGTATTGTGCGCCCTGTCCTGGGAATACAAATGCTTTTTTCATATTGTCTGTCGGTTATAAATAATCATCCGCAAATGTAATGAAACTTTTTTATTAAATGTTGATAAGTTCACAACCGAAACAAATGTTTTGAAATTAAAAATGCCTAAATTTGTTACCTTAAAACGAAGAGGGCAGCATCATGATTTCTTGGATATACGTCATTATAATGATTTTAATATCAGTGGTTTTACTACTGCTGACCCTGCTTGCGTACATATTCGTCACACCGTTTGACAAACCCCGCAAAACGATTCAGGCCATATCGCGCTGGATTTCGAGGCTGTTCTTCTCCGCCATGCCCTTTTGGCACACCCGACGCATGGGCATGGAGAATATCGACAAAAAGCAGAAATACGTCATAGTGCTCAATCACCAGTCGATGATAGACATACCCATGCTGTACTGGACCCCGCTGAATTTCAGATGGGTGACGAAAAAAGAGCTGCTCAAAGCCCCCGTTTTCGGCCAGTACATACTCCTGCACGGGGACATAACAATCGACCGCGGCGCATCGCGGAGTGCAATGGAGAAAATGGAAATTCAGGGACGCAAATGGCTCTCGCGCGGCGTATCGATAGCCGTATTTCCGGAGGGGACCCGTTCGAAAGACGGCTGCATGCACCGCTTCAAAACAGGAGCCTTCGCCCTTGCAAAAGACAACGGAGTCGGAATCCTGCCCGTGGTGCTGGACGGTACGGACAATCTGATAAAAAAAGGTTGGCGCGTGGCGTCGAAACATACTTTCACCATAAAGGTTCTGCCGCCCGTCAGCGCACGCGAGGTGTCCGAAACCGACGTAAGGGAGATGGCTGAAAAAGTGCACACGATGATGGACGAAGCGAGAAACCAAATCAGAATAAAGCAATAAGGCAACTACGGATGAGCGAAACGGCAAATTACACCGAGCAGGACATTAAAACTCTCAGCACGCGCGAACAGATGCGACTGAGGCCGGGTATGTGGATAGGCAAACTCGGCGACGGCAGTCAGCCGGACGACGGAATATACACACTTATCAAAGAGGTGGTGGACAACTCCGTCGATGAATTCATAATGGGCGCCGGCAAACAAATCGAAATTACCATAAACCCCGAAGACGGCAGAGTCACCATACGCGACTACGGACGTGGAATACCTCTGAAAAGTCTCAAAGACGCCGTTTCCAAAGTAAACACGAGCGGCAAATACGGTTCCGACGCATTCAAAAAGACTGTCGGACTGAACGGAGTTGGTGTCAAGGCTGTAAACATGCTGTCAAGCAGTTTCACCGCACGGAGCGTCCGCGACGGCGAGGCCCGCACGGTCGAATTCGCCGCCGGTCTGGAAATAAGCGACCGCAGCGAAAGCGGCATAAGCGAAAAGACCGGCACCTGCATCAGCTACATCGCCGACCGCGAAATTTTCGGGCAGTATACCTACAACATGGATTTCGTGGAGCAGCGTCTTCGCAACTACACGTATCTGAACACCGGACTGACAATCAAGATAAACGGCCAATCGTTCACTTCGAAGAACGGACTGCTCGACCTTCTCAACGAGAATCTCGGCGAGCAGCCGCTTTACGAACCCATACACCTTAAAGGTCCGGACATCGAGGTGGTCATAACACACGGTTCGGGTTACGGCGAAAGCTACTTCTCGTTCGTAAACAGCCAGTACACATCGCAGGGCGGAACGCATCAGGCCGCATTCCGCGAAGGCATAGCAAAGACTATCAAGGAGTTTTACCGCAAGGATTACGATGCGGCCGACATACGCACCTCGCTTATCGCAGCCATAAGCATCAGCGTGGAAGAGCCCGAATTCGAGAGCCAGACGAAAATCAAGCTCGGCTCAAAGATGATGTTTCCGAAATCCTCGCCCGACGGACCTACGGTGCGCAACTTCATAATCGACTTTCTGAAAGAGAACCTCGACAATTTCCTGCACAAGAACCAGACGACAGCCGATATTCTGCAAAAGAAAATCGTCGAAAACGAAAAGGAACGCAAAGCCATATCCGGCGTACAGAAAAAAAGGCACGCGAGGCGGCGAAAAAAAGTTAGTCTCAACAACCGCAAGCCTGCGCGACTGCAAGATTCATTTCAACGACAAAAACCCTCAGGGCGAAAAACTCGATGATTTTTCATCACTGAGGGAGACTCGGCCAGCGGCTCCATAACAACCAGCCGCAATGCGCAGACGCAGGCGGTATTCTCGTTGCGCGGAAAACCGGAAAACTGTTTCGGCAAAACAAAAAAGGCGGTGTACGACAACGAGGAGTTCAACCTGTTGCAGGCGGCGCTGAATATCGACGAGGGAATCGACGGACTGCGATATAACAAAGTCATAATCGCCACCGATGCCGATGTGGACGGAATGCACATCAGACTCCTGCTTCTGACATTCTTCCTGCAATTCTATCCCGAAGTCATACGTCAGGGACATCTGCATGTGCTGCAAACACCTCTTTTCCGTGTGCGCAACAAGAAAGAGACCCTCTACTGCTACAACGAGGAGGAGAAACAAAAGGCGATTGCACGTCTGGGAGCTTTCGGCCGAGATAACCCGATTCAAAGGTCTCGGAGAGATTTCGGCTCCCGAATTCAAAGAGTTCATCGGCGAGAACATCCGTCTGGACAAGGTCAATTTGTCCAAGAACGATGCGATACACGATATTTTGGAGTTCTACATGGGCAACAACATTCCCGAAAGGCGCAACTTCATTATGGACAACCTCAGAATCGAGGCCGATTACGTCGAGGATTTGATTTAAGACTATGGAACAGCAGACAGATACGCAAGACGACAAATTCGGCATGCTCACCGGAGATACGGCCAAATTCAAGCTGGCCGGAATGTACAAAAACTGGTGGATAGACTATGCCTCATACGTGATACTGGAACGTGCCGTGCCTCATATCGAAGACGGATTGAAACCCGTACAGCGACGCATCCTCCACTCCATGCGCAGGCTCGAAGACGGCCGCTACAACAAGGTAGCCAACGTCATCGGACATACCATGCAGTTCCACCCGCACGGCGATGCCTCGATAGGCGATGCGCTCGTGCAGCTGGGCCAAAAGGGGCTTCTGATAGACTGTCAGGGCAACTGGGGCAATACGCTGACGGGCGACTCTGCGGCGGCTCCGCGATATATCGAAGCGAGACTTTCCAAATTCGCGCTCGATGTCGTGTTCAATCCCAAAACCACAGAATGGATGCTGTCCTACGACGGACGCAATCAGGAACCCGTCACGCTGCCGGTGAAATTTCCGCTGCTGCTCGCACAAGGCGTCGAAGGCATAGCCGTCGGTCTGGCCTCCAAAATCCTTCCGCACAACTTCAACGAGCTTATAGATGCCGCCATAGCACATCTGCGCGGCGAGGAGTTCACCCTGCTGCCGGATTTTCCTACGGGAGGAACCGCCGATTGCAGCCGATACAACGACGGTTTGCGGGGTGGAACGGTGAAGGTGCGGGCGAAAATCTCGAAAGTCGATACCAAGACGCTCGCCATAACCGAAATACCGTTCGGCACCACCACCGACTCCATAAAGGAATCCATCGTAAAGGCCAACGAGAAGGGAAAAATCAAAATCAAGCGTGTGGATGACATCACCACCGACAAGGCCGAGATAATCATACACGTGAGCAACGACGAATCGACCGACAAGACGATAGATGCTCTTTACGCATTTACTGATTGCGAGGTTTCGATTTCGCCCAACGCATGCGTGATACGCGACAACAAACCGCATTTCATCGGCGTAAGCGAAATACTGCGGCACAGCGCCGAACATACCAGAGAACTGCTCAACAAGGAACTGCACATCCGTTTAGAAGAACTCGACCTCGACTGGCATGCTACCACGCTCGAAAAACTGTTCATCGAAAACAAGATGTACGAGGCAATCGAGGGCTGCAAAACCCGCGAAGAAGCCTACGAGGCGGTGGATTCAAGGCTCGAACCTTTCAAAGACAGACTGCGCCGCGAAGTCACTCGGGAGGACATAGTAAAGCTCACCGAGCTGCGCTTCATACGCATATCGCGCTACGACTCCTCCAAAGCCGACGAGCACATCAGGGCCGTCGAAGCCGAAATAAAGGAGGTGAAGCACAATATCGAGCATATAACCGATTACACGATATCCTACTACGAAGGAATCAAAAACAAGTACGGGCAGGACAGGCAGCGACGCACGGAGATTCGCGAGTTCGACTCCATAGAAGCTGCAAAAGTCGTTGTGGCAAATGCCAGCTCTATGTCAATCGAGCCGAAGGATTCTTCGGAATAGGGCAGAGCATGAAAAAAGAGGAACTGGTGTGCGACTGCTCGGACATGGACGACGTAATCATAATCTGCAACGACGGCAGCTACACCATAACCAAAGTGAGCGAGAAGGCGTTTTTCGCGAAGAACATTTATTATATAGGTGTATTCAAGCGCGGAGACGAACGCACCATATACAACCTGCTGTATCGCGACGGCAAAAACGGGGCGGTCATGATGAAACGCTGCGCTATCAAGGGCATCACACGCGACAAGGTATACAACCTGACCAAAGGCACTCCCGGAAGCTCGATACTCTACCTGAGCGTGAATCCGAACGGAGAGGCAGAAGTGCTGAAAATATATTTCAAACCCAGACCGCGACTCAAAAAGGTGATTACCGACTTCGATTTCTCGACGCTGGCAATCAAGGGCCGACAGAGTCAGGGCAACCTGTTCTCGCGCTACGGAATACACAAAATCGTGCTCAAAGAGCGCGGCACGTCCACGCTTGCCGGCCAGAACATCTGGTACGACACCGAGATACACAAACTCAACAACGAGGGCCGCGGACGACTTTTAGGCGAATTTTCGGGCGACGACAAAATCGTCGTGATGACGAAAAGCCAGTACTACGTTACGCCGTTCGACCTTCTGCACCATTTCCCCGAAGACGCCATATACGTGGAAAAATATAATCCCGATACGGTGTTCAGCGTCGCATACTACGACGAGGGGCAAAAATACTATTACGTCAAGCGTTTTCAGGCGGAGCAGAACGAAAAGATGCAACAGTACCTCGACGACGACTGCCGCTTCGTGTGCATGTGCGACTACGACGGGCCACGATTGACGGTTACATATCAGGGAGCGCAGCAGAACCGGCCGGCCGACACCGTGAACGTCGAAGAGTTCATCGGCGTAAAGAGCCACCGCGCCAAAGGCAAACGCATCACCACATACGACATAGGTTCGCTGCAATTCCTCGAACCCGAGCCTCCCGAAGAGCCGCAGGGACCGGAAGTGAACGACCATACGGAGGAGAAAGAAACGGCGGCAGGCGACGACATTAAGTTCGAAATCGAATACGCCAAGGGAGACGAGGCGGACGATGAAACTGGGCAATTGAATCTGTTCTAAATACATATGGTGGTTTTTCTAATCGGATACATGGGCTGCGGCAAAAGCAGTTTAGGACGCAGGATAGCGGCCCGAGTCGGCTATGAGTTCATCGACATGGATAAAATCATAGAGCAGAAATGTTCGGCCTCGGTATCGGAAATTTTCGCCACTCGCGGCGAAAAATGGTTTCGGGAAATGGAACGGCGGACACTCGAAGAACTCGCCGGCCTTACTGCCGATACTATTGTCGCCACCGGCGGCGGAGTACCGTGTTTTTCGGACAACATGCAACTCATGAACTCGATGGGCAAAACAGTATATCTGAAAATGTCCCCGCAGAAAATCGTGGGACGCATATCGCCTGCCGGCCGTCAGAAGCGCCCCATAATACGCGGCATGGACGATGAGCAACTGCTCGATTTCATAAGCCGGAATCTGCCGGCAAGGGAGCCGTATTACGAGAGTTCGTCGCTGATTGTGGACTGCGACACTTTGAGCGATGCCGCAATAATGGAACATATAATTCACGAAATAAAGAGATAAAAAAACATACTTTTTTTATGATACTACTATTTGATAAAGACAAGAAAAATCTTTGCAGTCGAAACGACAACGAAACCCTCTGCCGAGGATTTGGCCAAACTCGAATGGCTGTTTTTCGGGTGCCGAGTTCTTGGATAAAAGGCTCGAATCGAAGGCAAATACATAGGCCCGCGCCGGGAGATGATTACCCCATGGAGCACCAACGCCGTGGAAATCACCCAAAACATGGGACTGCATGGAATCGTCCGCATCGAAGAATTCGTACCAGACACTGACAAGGCTGTTTTCGACCCGATGCTCAACAGAAGATACAACGCGATAGGACAGGACATTTTCACAATAGACAAGAAGCCCGACGCCATCGTATACATAGACGACATAGAAGAGTACAACCGCCGCGAGGGGCTTGCCCTGAGCCGAGAGGAGATGGACTATCTGAAAAGCGTCTCCGAAACTCTCGGCCGGCCGCTTACGGACAGCGAAGTGTTCGGTTTCTCGCAGGTAAATTCGGAGCACTGCCGCCACAAGATTTTCAACGGCCAGTTCATAATCGACTCCGAAGCAAAACCGGACTCGCTTTTTCAAGCTCATCAAGAAAACCACTCAGGCCAATCCCAACAGGGTGACTTCGGCCTACAAGGACAATTGCGCATTCCTGCAAGGTCCCGTAGTCGAGCAATTCGCCCCTGCCACGCAGGACAAGCCCGACGAATTCGAAACCAAAGAGTTCGAGAGCGTCATTTCGCTGAAAGCCGAGACGCACAACTTTCCCACGACGGTCGAACCGTTCAACGGAGCCGCGACAGGTACGGGAGGCGAGATTCGCGACCGCATAGCAGGAGGCAAGGGTGCGTTTCCGATAGCCGGAACCGCCGTGTACATGACCTCGTATCCGCGTCTGGACGAAGAGCGCAAATGGGAAAACGGCGTAGAGGAGCGCGACTGGCTCTACCAGACGCCCGAAGACATTCTCATCAAGGCTTCGAACGGTGCCAGCGACTTCGGCAACAAGTTCGGCCAGCCGCTCATTTGCGGCTCGCTGCTGACGTTCGAACACAAGGAGAACGGCAGGACATACGGATACGACAAGGTCATAATGATGGCCGGAGGTATCGGATACGGCAAAAAGGCCGACAGCATGAAAGACGAGCCCAAAAAAAGGGAGACAAAATCGTGCTGCTCGGCGGCGACAACTACCGAATCGGAATGGGCGGCGGCGCCGTTTCGAGCGTTGCTACGGGTGAATACGCCAATGACATAGAACTCAATGCCGTACAACGTGCCAATCCGGAGATGCAGAAAAGGGTTTACAACGCCATACGCGCCGTGAGCGAAGCCGACGAAAATCCCATAATTTCGATTCACGACCACGGAGCGGGAGGCCATCTCAACTGTCTCAGCGAACTGGTGGAAAGCACCGGCGGCAGAATCGACATGGAGAACCTGCCGGTAGGCGACCCGACACTGTCGGCCCGCGAAATCGTGGGCAACGAGTCGCAGGAACGCATGGGTCTGGTGATTGACGCAAAACACATCGACTATCTGAAACGCATTGCCGACAGAGAACGCGCCCCAATGTACGTGGTAGGCGAAGCGACTGGCGATATGCAATTCACTTTTATAAATAACAAGACATCGGAAAAGCCCATAGACTGGCAGCTCGAATACATGTTCGGCAAGGCTCCTAAAACCGTAATGCAGGACAGAAGCATCGAGGAGAGTTACAACGAGGCCGAATACGACACCGGCAAAATAGTCGAGTACATAGAAAACACCCTCCAACTCGAAGGCGTGGCCTGCAAAGACTGGCTTACAAACAAGGTGGACCGTTCGGTGACCGGCCGCATCGCCATGCAGCAAACCGCCGGCCAGATACAGCTCCCGCTCAACGACTGTGCAGTCGTGGCACTCGACTATCAAGGTAAAGCCGGCATAGCGACAGCAATCGGTCATGCTCCGGTGGCGGCAATGGCCGATCCGGCCGAAGGTTCCGTGCTGGCAATAGTCGAATCGCTGACCAACATCGTATTCGCACCGCTCGCATACGGGCTCAAAGGCGTGTCGCTTAGTGCCAACTGGATGTGGTCGTGCAAAAACGAGGGCGAAGACGCGCGTCTTTACAAAGCGGTTCAGGGAGCCAGCGACTTCGCGATAGCTTTGGGCATAAACATTCCCACTGGCAAGGACTCGCTGTCCATGACGCAGAAATACAAAAACGGCGACAAGGTTTATGCCCCCGGAACAGTGATAATAAGTTCGGGAGCGGAAGTATCCGACATAAAGCAGTGCGTCAAGGCAGCACTGAAACAGCGGACGAGTTCAATACTTTACGTAGACATGAGCCGCAGCGAATTTGCACTCGGAGGCAGCAGTTTCTATCAGACGCTCGGCAGTGTCGGCAAAAGGATTCCTACCGTATCCGACCCTGCGTATTTCGCCCGTGCATTCGAAGCGGTTCAATCACTCATAAAGGGAAACAAGGTTTTGGCCGGACACGACATTTCTGCCGGAGGTCTCATTACGGCACTGCTCGAAATGACATTCGCGGACAATACCACCGGCATTGCTGTGAATTTGGACGTCCTGCCGGAAAAAAAGATATTATAAAGGCAATGTTCAGCGAAAAAGCCGGCGCTTCTGTTGCAAGTCGAGAATGCCGGAGCGATAAAAGATGCGCTCGCATCGCAAGGCGTTGATTCATACATCATCGGAGAAGTCAATCTGAACAGGAAATTCACCGTCGAAAGCGGCGGCGCCGAGTTCGAGCTGCTTCAAAACGAGCTCCGCGACTCGTGGTTCAAAACCTCCTACCTGCTCGACCGCAGACAAAGCGGCAAGGCAAAAGCGGCCGAAAGATTCGCCAACTACAAGTTCCAGCCGCTCCAATACGTGTTCCCCGCATCTTTCACCGGCACCTATTCCCAATATGGAATCAATCCGACAAGAAAAGAGAAAACCGGTATAAAGGCAGCCATAATAAGGGAAAAAGGCGTGAACGGAGACAGGGAAATGGCATGGTGCATGCACCTCGCGGGCATGGATGTCAAGGACGTACAGATGACCGACCTGATAAGCGGCCGCGAAACGCTCGAAGATGTAAACATGATAGTATTCGTCGGCGGATTCTCGAACTCGGACGTCCTCGGTTCGGCCAAAGGATGGGCCGGCTCGTTCCTTTACAACGAAAAAAAGCGAAAAAAAGGCTCTGGACGACTTCTATGCACGCAAGGACACTCTGTCGCTTGGCGTCTGCAACGGCTGTCAGGCTGATGATAGAACTCGGTCTGATTACCCCGCAGGACGAGTTGAAGCCCAAGATGCTGCACAACGATTCGCACAAATTCGAATCGGCTTTTTGTCGGCGTGACCGTAAACGGCAAAAATTCGGTGATGTTCTCCTCTTTGGACGGATGCAAACTCGGCGTATGGATTGCACACGGCGAGGGCAAATTCTCGCTGCCGTACGATGAGAAGCATTACAATATCGCACTAAAATTCAATTACGAACAATATCCTGCCAATCCTAACGGCAGCGACTATTCGACCGCAGGAATCGCAAGCGCCGACGGTCGCCATCTGGCAATAATGCCGCACATCGAAAGGGCAATAAAGCCGTGGAACTGGCCGTACTACCCCGAACAGCGCACGGATGAACTTACGCCGTGGATTGAGGCCTTCGTAAACGCAAGAAACTGGATTGCAGAGAATAAGAAATGATGAACGATGCTCCGATAGGCATTTTCGACTCCGGACTGGGCGGACTCAGCGTGTGGCGGGAGGTGATAAAACTCCTGCCGCACGAATCTGTCATGTATTTCGGAGACGGGAAGAACTGTCCTTACGGAGATAAAGACGAGGAACTTATAAAACGCTACGCCACCGATGCGGTTGATTTTTCTGGTCGGCAAAAGGAGCGAAACTGATTGTCGTGGCATGCAATACGGCAACGGCAGCGGCAATCGACATGCTGCGCGAACGCTACCGCAACATACCGATAGTGGGAATGGAACCGGCCGTAAAGCCAGCCGCGCTTTCGACCGAAAGCGGAGTAATAGGCATTCTCGCAACGGCAGCCTCGATAAACGGACGGCTTTTCCACGACACATCGGCGCGATTCGCCGACAAAGTGAAAAATCATCAGTGCGGTGGGCGAGGGGTTCGTGGAAATCGTCGAAAACGACATGGAGAACACTCCTCTGGCCGAACAAACTGTCAAGCGCGTAATAGCACCGCTAATCGAACAGGGAGCGGACAGAATCGTTTTGGGCTGTACGCATTATCCGTTCTTGAAAGACACGATACGGAAAGTCATCGGCAACGACGACATAATGTTGATCGACAGCGCTCCGGCCGTGGCAAAGCGCACCGAATTCCTTTTGGAGCTGTTCGGCATGCGGGCTTCTGCCGACAATCTTCCGTCGCATGACTTTTATACGGCAGGCGACGAGGCTTACCGCAGGCGCATAATCGAAAAAAGTATTATTGCACGTGCTTTGAAATAGAGAGCTAAATTTCGTACCTTCGTAGCCGTAAAAACACTTCCAATCGAGCCATGTCCGAGAAAAAGGAGAAAAAGAACAGACGCAAGCTGACAAATAACCAGCGATGGATTGCCGGATTTATAACAATCGGCATTTCGGTTTATATGATTTTCGCATGCGTCTGTTACATATTCACTTGGAAGGCCGATCAGAGCATAATATCATACGGGAGCATTCTCGGAGGAGAGTTGTCGAACGGCACGGGCAGCAGCGGCGCCCTGATAGGCGAATACCTGATAGGCCGCGGATTCGGTATTTTCGGGCTCGTCATCCCCCATAGCGCTGCTTCTTACGGGCATAAGATTCATCCGAACCAGACCTTTACGTAAAAGCACGCACAGCACTGATTACCTGTATATCACTGATTCTCGGGGCAACGACACTCGGATTCATATTCTCTTCGCATTGGGGTGTATTCGGTTCGGGCCTCGGCGGAGCGCAGGGCATATTCGCAGCCCAATGGCTCAAAGGTTTGATAGGTCCGATAGGTTTGTGCATTTTAATTTTGTGCGGATGGATTCTGCTTGCCGTATACATCAATCGCAGCACGATTTCGATGGTGAACCATGTCGGCGGTAGTATCGTGGACAACGGTATAAAAGTCGGCGAAGCCGCAAAGAAATTTGTTGCAAGCCAGCATGAAAACATCGAAGAAGACCCCAATCCTGACACTGAAACCGAAGACGTGCAGCAGCCGCAGACAATCTCGGTCGAAAAAGAGGCGACTGAATATATGGACGACGACTTCGAGATAACAGACACAAGGCAGCAGGATGATTATGTCGAAACCGTCCCTGTCGATACACATAAATCAAATGAAGAAGTAACCGACGACAATCCGTTCAAAGTAATGGATATAGACTGTGAAAGCAACGCATCCGAATCGACCTCCGGCACTGTTCTGGGCGCAGGAGGTGTAATCACGGCGGAGGCCGACCAGACGGATATGCAGGTTCTCGTTGCAGCGCAAAGGACGATGAAATCGAACACGAAGGGCTCGATACGCTTTACGACCCGCTCAAAGAGTTGTCCTCGTATCGCAGGCCGGAAATCGAGGGCATACTGCAAAATCACAGCGTAGACGTGGAGGTTACGCGCGAAGAGATAACCGCAGAACAAAAATCGGATAGTCGAGACGCTGCAAAACTTCGGAATCAGAATCGAGAGCATCAAGGCTACAATCGGCCCCCACGGTGACACTTTACGAAATAGTTCCGGCAAAAGGCATTAAAATATCCAGAATCAAAGGATTGGAACAGGATATAGCTCTTAGTCTTAAAGCTCTCGGCATACGAATAATAGCCCCGATGCCCGGCAAGGGCACCGTGGGTATAGAGGTTCGAACATCAACCGCGAAATCGTGTCGATGTATTCGGTCATCAAGTCCGTCAAGTTCCAAGACAGCAAGGCGGAACTTCCCATTGCTCTGGGCAAGAACATACAGAACGAAACGGTCGTAATCGACCTTGCGAAAATGCCGCATCTGATTGTCGCGGGAGCCACCGGCATGGGCAAGAGTGTCGGGCTCAATGCGATAATCGCCTCGCTTCTATACAAGAAGCATCCGGCCGAACTGAAATTCGTGATGGTGGACCCCAAAAAGGTCGAACTCTCCATCTACTCAAAACTCGAAAACCATTTCCTTGCCAAAATGGAAAGCGAGGACAATGCGATTCTCACCGACACCCAGAAAGTGGTCTACACCATCCAGTCCCTGTGCAAAGAGATGGAGGACAGATACGGGTTGTTGCAGGCGGCTGGTGTTCGTAAAATATCCGAATACAACGAAAAATTCATCAACAGACGGCTCAACCCGCTCAAAGGGCATCGCTATCTCCCGTACATAGTCGTCATAATCGACGAGTTCGCCGACCTTATCATGACGGCCGGAAAAGAAATAGAACTGCCGATAGCGCGTCTTGCGCAGCTTGCCCGCGCCATAGGCATACATTTGATAATCGCCACCCAGCGACCCGATGCCAACGTCATTACCGGTCTAATCAAATCCAACTGTCCGGCCCGCATCGCATTTCGCGTGACATCCGTAATGAACTCGCGAATAATTCTCGACCAGACGGGAGCCGAACAGCTGATAGGGCAGGGCGACATGCTCGTTCTTACCAACGGCGGCGGAGAGACCGTCCGTGTCCAGTGCGCATTCATCGACACGCCCGAAATAGAAGACATGGTGAATTTCATCGCCCGCCAGCAAAGCTACGGCCACGCCTACATTCTGCCGGAGTATCAGCCCGAGGGCGGCGATGCCAAATCCTCGTCCGGCGACGTAGGCCGGCTGGACGACCGTTTCGCCGAGATAGCCGAATACGTGGTAATGCACCAGCAGGGCTCGACGTCGAACATCCAAAGACGCTTCGACATGGGATACAATCGCGCCGGCAGACTTATGGACCAACTCGAAAAGGTTGGTATCGTCAGCGGAGCCAATGGAAGCAAACCGCGCGAAGTGCTCGTCTCGGACATAGCCACGCTCGACCGTATACTCTCGGATCTCGTACTAAGATAACAAACCTCCCGCCTATGAAACGACTGCTCACTGTTTTGGCCGTATTTGCGATTTTCACGCTAAGGGCCGACGAACGTTCGGCCGAAATATTGGACAAACTCTCCGACGCCATATGCCGAAGCAAAAGCTACCGCATAGACTTCGTCTCGACAGTGGAGGGACACAGAATGCAGGGCTATTATACGGTCAGCGGAAACGACTATCGTATTCACACGCCCGAAACGGACATTTTCTGCTCCGACGGCGTATCGTATCAAATCGACGACATAAATCGCGAAATAGTCATCGAACCCACCCCCGAAAGCGGGAAAGGCGATATTCTGTCCGACCCTGCAAACGCCTTTTCTTTTTTAGACAGAGACTATTCGCACACTTTCGCCGGTCAAGCAAAAGCCGGCGGCAAAACCTGTTATCTGATTCTACTGAAAGGGAAAACGGACCGTCAGGATATTAGGCTGTACGTGGATACTGAGACCTCGCTACCGGTAAGAGTGGAGTATTTTCTGGAAAATATCAACTCGGATGCCGTAATAGAGGTAGAAAAATTCTCGGCAGACATCGGCACCCCACAGCTCGTTCCGGATTTGAAAAGGTACAAATACTACGAAATCATAGATTTCCGGCAGTAGTTATTTGTAAAACGTCCGGCTAATCGACCAGCACAGCACGACCATAACCGTAATCGTCACCGTCAGCAAAAACATCGGGAACATTCCGCTGTCATGCAACCATTCAACTGCCGGCGTGGAAAACGACAGCACGGGCAGTTTATCTAAAAGAGCATCGAAATTCAGAGCTTTCGACACGAATATCCGAGCCGGAAGAAAGTGCATAATCAAAAATACGACGCAGGCGAACAAAGCCGTCGCCGCACCGAGCGACAGCATGAACGACGTTCTGTTTCTTCGTCTGGCATTCGCAACGACTCTGTTCATGGCTGCGAGCATTATGCGGTCTTCGAGAGTCGAATCCTCCTTATCCATACGGCTGCACGCCTTGCGTATCAGTGTCGAAAAATCATCCCTATTTTCCATGTTCATTCGTTTTTCATAAAATTTTTCAGCGCCGCCCGTATTCTGAACAGCTTTGTTTTCACGGCCGCCTGCGACATGCCGACGATGTCTGCTATATCTGAAACGCTCTTATCGTCCCAGTAATAGAGCCTTACGAGCGAGCGCTCCTGCGGAGCGAGCATTTCGATGGCCCGCTCCATTTTACTTATGTTCTCCTCTTTCTGTTCCCACCCCTCGTCTTCATCCGCAACGCTTACGGTGGAAATATCCATGGCCGAATCGGAACCGAGCATGTTTTTTCTGCGTGCATCTGAAATGGCCGCATTATACGCAATCCGGTAGAGCCATGTGGCAAAGCTGCTTTTGGCCTTGAAATCGCCTATTTTGTCATACACCTTGAAAAACACGTCCGACACAATCTCCTCGGCGCGTTCTCGGCTGCGCACTATTCCGGCGACAAGGGCGAATACGCGCGAGGAATAACGATGTACGATAATCTGGAAATATCGCATATCGCCGCTGCGCATACCCTGCACACACTCTATGTCGTTCGGGTCATTCATTTGTCATTTGGACGCACGAAGCGGTAAAAAGTTACACAAGATAATTATTTTTTTACGTTTCTTGTAACCGAATCCGAATTCGACCGTCAAAAGGGCAAAACCAATTAAAAACAATCGCTATGGAAGATACTACTTTCGTTTTACTCCTTGCACTGTTAATTTTCATCTATTCGTGTGCGAAACTGGTATTCCGCTATCTGCGCGATACCAAAATGATGTCGGCCGACGCAATCGCCGAAATTTACAAACAAGAGTGCGAATTATCCGCAAAAAAACGGCAAACGTTCTGGATAAGCACAGCCGGACTGCTTTTCGGCGTAGGCATCGGAATGATTATCGGATTAATCGTCAGAGTTTCCTGCATGGCCGAAACCGGTGACGATATGTCCATGGCCGCAAGTGTCATTATGGCCGGACTTATAATAATGTTCGGCAGTGCCGGAATGATCGGCGGCAACATTCTCAGCAGAAAGCTCAATAAGAAAAAAGAGAATTAAACAGCCCCGAAAATCAATTAGGTGTTTTTTGTTCCTGCGACCCGCATACCACAGAGTGCGGGTCGCAGTCTTTTTATTGGATTTCGCGCTTTTTTTGTAATTTTACATCCTGAAAACAAATGAACTCCCGATGAAATACCTGCGAAAACTGTTCGAAAAATTATCCGAAAACCGCATAGCGCGCAACATCGTTCTCATCATCTGCTCCGTCGTAATATTCTGCTTCGTAATATATATATTGCTGGACGTGTTCACACGGCACAACAAATATAAAACCGTTCCGGATTTCGTCGGAACCGGAATCTCCGAAGCAAGGCAAATGGCGGACAAAGACCGGCTGAGAATCGAAATCAGCGACTCGCTGTTCGTACCGGCATACGAAGGCGGAGTGATTCTCGAACAGCAGCCGGCGGCCGGCGGCAAGGTGAAAAGCGGCCGCAGAATTTTCGTTACGGTAAACTCGTTCCGTCAGAAAATGGTGAAGGTTCCCTACGTGACCGGCTACTCGCTGCGGCAGGCGAAAAAAACATACTGGAAGTGGCCGGACTCGAAATCGCCGAGCTCAAATACGTCGATGACATCGCCACCAACTACGTGCTGGACGAGCAGTACGAAGGCAAAACCATAAACGCTTCGACTGACATGCAGCTCGAAATCGGCAGCGGCATCACTCTGGTCGTCGGACGCAACAGCGAGCAGAGCACCGTCGAGATACCGAAACTCATCGGCCTTTCCTTGGCAGACGCAAAAAGCAGACTGTGGGACAGAGGGCTGAACGTGGGCGGTGTCAGATTCGAGGACGGCATCAATCTGCTTAATCGCAAAAAAATGCCAGAGTTCTCTCGCAATCACCCGCATACGGCAATAATACCACCCTTGGCGCCAGCGTCTCGATTGCGCTGTCGCTCGACGAAGAGAAAATCGAGAAAAACTCCAAAAGCGCGGACAGAGAAGCCGAAAAGATAATCCAGCAGAAGCAGGAGGAAGACCGAACTGTCGATGCAATTATCGAAGCATTGGAGACCGAAACGCCGAGCGAGTTGTTCGAATAACGCCCCGACCGATGAAAGAGGACATTTTCGAAGAGACGGAAGATACTGCGGACGAGCAGCAGGACGAACTCTACGAGCATTTCACCCTGACGGTAGACAAGGGTCAGGCCCTCGTGCGCATCGACAAGTTCCTGACGTTCCGCATGGAGCACTGCTCGCGCAACCGCATTCAGGCAGCGGCCGACGGGGGGAACATTCTCGTGAACGGCACGGCCGTCAAATCCAGCTACAAGGTAAAGCCACTCGACCGCATTTCGATTGTGATGCCTTATCCTCGGCGCGAAGTCGAGATTATTCCCGAAAATATTCCGCTGGACATCGTATATGAGGATGACGATGTGATTCTGGTGAACAAGAGCGCAGGCATGGTCGTACACCCCGGACACGGAAATTACAGCGGAACTCTGGTAAACGCGCTCACATATCACCTCAAAGACCTGCCGCTGTTCCAGCAGGGCGACATGCGGGCCGGACTCGTACACAGAATAGACAAGAACACATCGGGGCTGCTGGTAGTCGCCAAAAACGAAATATCGCACGCCAAAACTCGCCAAACAGTTTTTCGACCATACCATAAGCCGCCGCTATATCGCCTTGGTATGGGGAGACTTTCCGCAGGACGAAGGCACGATAACGGGAAACATAGGCCGCAGCCGCACCGACAGGCTGAAAATGGCCGTATATCCCGACGGAAGCGAAGGGAAACATGCCGTAACGCACTACACGGTCCTCAAACGTTACGGATACGTGACGCTGATAGAGTGCCGTTTAGAAACAGGGCGCACGCACCAGATACGCGTGCACATGGAATATATCGGGCATCCGCTTTTCAACGACGAACGTTACGGCGGCGACAAAATACTCAAAGGCACCACGTTCAGCAAATACCGCCAATTCATCGAGAACTGTTTCGCGATAATGCCGCGCCATGCCCTTCATGCCCGCAGTTTAGGATTCGTACACCCCCGAACGAAAAAAGAGGTGTATTTCGAAACACCTCTTCCTTCCGATATGCAGGCCGTACTGTCGCGCTGGGACAACTACGTCGCCAACCGCGACACCTTTACCGATTAGCGTTTTTTTCGCTGCGTATAGCATCCTTGCAGAGGAGTGGCCACTCCCGAAGCGAAATCAATCGAAGCGACCATTTCGAAATCCAGCTGCCGGTGTTGCAGGTCGGCTCTCTTTATCTTTATGCGCACCATGTCGCCGAGCGTAAAACGGCGCGAAGTGTGCTGTCCCACAGCAGCGTAGTTATATTCATCGAAACGATAGAAATCATCGCTCATGTCGCGCATGGCCACCATGCCTTCGATGTGCGAATCTTCCAGCTCGACGAAAATGCCCCAGTCCGTTATGCCGGAGATATGCCCGTCGAACAGCTGGCCGATTTTGTCCTGCATGAATTCCACCATCTTGTATTTGACGGATGCCCGCTCGGCATCGGCCGCCCTCACCTCCATTTTGGAAGAGTGCTCGCAAAGCGTCTCGTACTCGCTTTTCTTCTCGCTGCGTCCGCCGGCCAGATAATGCGCAAGAAGTCGGTGCACCATCATGTCGGGGTAACGGCGGATAGGGGAGGTAAAGTGCGTGTAAAAAGGAAATGCAAGACCGTAGTGTCCGATATTGTCGGTAGTATAGAACGCCTTCGCCATGGTCCTTACGGCAAGAGTGGAGACAACGTTCTCCTCGCTTTTTCCCTTAATCTGGGACATCAGCTTATTGAGCTGCGGAGCGATGCGGCCGATTCTGTCGGTCTTGAAATAGTAACCGAACCGAAGCACGAAATCGGCGAATCGACCGAGTTTGTCGCTATCCGGCTTGTCGTGCACCCTGTATACGAACGTCCGGTTGCTCTTGCGTCCGCTTTGGGACTTTCCGACGAATTCGGCGACTTTACGGTTGGCAAGAAGCATGAACTCCTCCACAGCTGATTGGACTCCTTCATCTCCTTGAAATAGACGCCGAGGGGTTTCCCGTTCTCATCCAAACGGAACTTGGCTTCCTGACGCTCGAAACTAATCGAACCGTTCTTGAATCTCTGCGCCCGCAGCTTCTGTGCCAGTTCGTTGAGTTTTAGCACCTCGGAGGCATAATCCCCCTTGCCTGTCTCTATGATATTCTGCGCTTCCGCATACGTAAACCGCCTGTCGGACTTTATCACCGTGCGGCCGAACCACTCGCTGAGGATATTCAGCTGCTCGTCGATTTCGAACACTGCAGAAAAACAGAGTTTCTCCTCGTCGGGACGAAGCGAACACAGTTCGTTGGACAGTCTTTCGGGCAGCATCGGAATTGTTCTGTCCACAAGATAGACCGAAGTGGCACGGTCCTGCGCCTCAATATCCACAACAGAACCGGGCGTGACATAGTGCGTCACGTCGGCAATATGCACGCCGATTTGCCACACACCCTCCGTCTCGGTTTTTCGAATCGACAGAGCGTCGTCGAAATCCTTGGCATCCTCGGGATCTATGGTAAAGGTAACCGTATCCCTGAAATCGCGACGCGAGGCGATGTCTTTCTCTGTTATCTCTCCCGCAATACTCTGCGCCGCATCCTCCACGCCGCTCTCGAAACGGTAGGGCAAATCGAACTCCGCAAGAATCGCATGCATCTCCGTATCGTTGTCTCCCGTCATTCCGAACACTTCGACAATTTCCCCGACCGGAGTCTTGCTGCCCTGCGCCCAATCGACTATGCGCACCAGTACTTTTTGTCCGGAAACGAGTCCGGCCGCCTGCGACGATTTTATATATATGTCCACCGGCATCTTACGGGAGTCCGGCCTTACGAAAACAGTAGCATTCTGAATATCGACCGTACCCACATATCCCTTGCCGCTGCGTTCCAATATCTCGACGATTTCACCCTCGTAACGGCCGTCGCGCCTGTTTCCGACAACCACGACCCGCACCTTGTCGCCGTTAAGGGCATGGAAACCCAAGCGGGGTTCGACGAAAATATCCTTTTCGAGCCGGTCCACAACGACGAACATCGCACCGGACGGCATCATGTCCACTATACCCTCGTATGACGGCAGACTGGCCGCCGTGATTTTATATTTTTCCCTTGCTGCACTGTTCGACCACTCCGTTTCGTTCGAGGTCCTTCAAAATTTCCTGAGTAGCGGCCCTGCCTCCGCCGTCAGCTCCTCCGCTTGCCGCAGCCAGTGCCTTTACCGTGTACTTCTTATTCGGAAAGGAACGGAACATGTCGATTATGACCGCACCTCTGTCCTTTACATCTGCATCCGCACGGTTCTGCGTTCCATTATCTTTCGAACCGCCATTCATCCTATTCATCTTTCAAACATTAATTACGAAACAAAGGTACGCAAATAAAATGACAAATTGCCCCGCAGCCGATTTTTAGTACCGCAGCCTGCATTATCGCAAATAAAACGTAATTTTGCAGCACATAACTCAAAATAAACGCACAATGAAAGGATTGGCAACCGTGGGGCTGCTCATAGCCTCGAACATATTCATGACATTCGCTTGGTACGGTCATCTGAAAATCAAGGCACTGCAAAACATCGACGACAAAGGCCTGTTTGCAGTGATACTCGTCTCATGGAGCATCGCCTTCTTCGAGTATTGCTTTATGATTCCGGCCAACAGAATAGGATTCGAAGGCAATGGAGGCCCGTTTTCGCTGATGCAGCTGAAAGTGATTCAGGAGGTCATAACATTGGTGGTATTTACCGCAGTGTCCCTTTTCGTATTCAAAACGGGAACGTTCAGAGCCAACCACCTCATCGGATTCATTTTCCTCGTTCTCGCTGTTTATTTCGTGTTCAAGAAATAGAATCACCTGCCTGCGGCACGCTGTCGCTTCTTTCGACAAGCGGCATATCTACCGGCAGGGTATCGCAAGGCGTAGAATCGAGAACATTTTTTTATATTTTTGAAACACAGACTTTTGCTCGGTGTTATCGCAACCATAACTACAACCCATATAATCACCGCGACCGCGATTATTCCGAAAATTCTTTTCAACATCTCTTCCTACTCCTTTCCCTCGGTTTCGAGCACTTCGATAGCTTTCAACACCGTCTCGTCCACCACGTATATATTGGCATAAAATCCATTGTAGTCCAACGTAGTATTGCGCCCTATATAAGCTCTCAGTTGAGCTTCAATCAACCTTTTCGAACGCTCGATTTGCCTCTGCTCTCGCTTAACCCCGTTACGCTCGGCATAATCCACGAAGTCCTCCAAAAGGCCGGCATCCGAATCCAGAAAACGTTCCAGCTCCGCAAGCGATGCAATATCGTTAAGGGCCCGACGGTGCCTGTCGGTATAGTCGAGCGTGTATTTGTACAGGATATTTTTACCTACGACCTCTCTGAAATAAGGCGTAATATCGGTCGTATCCATCGGAACGAACACATCCGGCATGATTCCGCCACCGCCGTAAACGACCTTGCCGCGAGGAGTGGTGAATTTCAGAGAATCATCGAAATGTATGCTGTCCTGCGAAAACATCTCGTTATGGTAGTAACGATTGATTATGTCGTAATGATACTCCCTGTTCGAGCCGCCCGAATAAGGTTTTTGAATGGATCGGCCGGTAGGCGTGTAATAACGCGCAATGGTCAGTCTGAGGGCGGAACCGTCGGGGTAGGGTATTTGCCGCTGAACCAATCCCTTGCCGAACGAGCGGCGTCCTATGATAGTACCTCGGTCGTTATCCTGTACGGCTCCGGCCAGAATCTCGCTCGAAGATGCGCTTCCTTCGTCGATGAGTATTACGAGATTCTCTGTTTCGAACCCGCCGTTTCCATTGCTGTACTCCTTGATTCTATTGCCATTGCGATCCTCTGTGTAAACAATGAGTTCATCTTTGGGCAAAAACATGTTGGCGATAGCTATCAGCTTGGTCGAGAAATCCGCCGGAGTTGCCTCGCAAATCGAAGATAATGCCGGTCATTCCATGTTTTTTAAGAGAATCGAGAGCGGTTTCGAGTTCTGAATATGAGTTCTTGGCAAAAGCCGACAGCTTTACGAACGCTATATTAGGCGTAATCATAAACGCCGCATCTATGCTTTTTATCGGAATCGTACCCCGCCGGACAACGACAGGCACAAGGCTCCGACACACCGTGTCTTTGCAGCGAGTTTGACTTCCGTACCTCGCGGTCCGCGCAACATGCCGACGACCTTGTCCTGCGGTATCTTTCGGCCGGCAACCAGCGAGTCGTCAATCATAATAATGCGGTCTCCGTTCATAACTCCCGCCTTATCGCTCGGGCCGAGAGGTATGACGTTAAGAACCACGATAGTATCGGTAGTCATATTAAACATCACTCCAATACCGTCGAACTCTCCCTCCAACGTTTCGTTAGCCGAAGGCATATCCGCTGCCGATATGTATATGGAGTGAGGATCGAGCTCTTCGAGCAAAGACACTATCGCCATATCCTCGATAGAATCCAAATCCACCTTATCGACATACAGATTCTCGATTAATGACAACGTGTAAGACAACTTGTCGGCAGATACGCCGCTCACCGGCATGCCACCTTGCGCCGGCGCCATGCGCAGTGCACGGCCACGACCGATATAAACGCCAAGAAGTATACCGACCACCACGCCCAAACTTATCAACAGAGGCGTGATTATATTGCGGAATGAATTGTTATACACGATATTATACCGTTTTTATTTATTCTTGAACTTATAGCTCAAACCGACACTGACGTAGTAAATCATCTGCAACTTGTCGATTTGCACCTTATCGTAGAACATCTGAGAAGTGAACTGCATTGTCAGAAACTTGGTAGCCTGAACATCGACCGTATTGTCCCAGCGCACCGTCGGCATCAATTCCACATAATCAGGGTCACGCTTTTCATTCAAATTAGTCATCCAACCGTAAAAGGCGAATACCGTAGTACGGTAACGAACTATTTTCTTTTTATCGAAATAGCGGTCGAAATCCACCTGAACCGAAGAACCGCCTGCAAACTTCGAAGAGTAATAAATCTGTTTCTCCGTATCGCCTTCGTGAATGGTTTTCTTCACTTTCATTCCGTATTTCTTGCGCAGTTCATCGCTTTTGGCAATCGTAATGTCTCCTGCAACCGGCGAAAGCGACACGATGAACGGGAATCTTTTGTCAGGACTCGTATATTTCATACCGACCGAGATGTTGAAATAACCCGGGGACAGGAAATCGCTGAGCAGGTTGTTCTTCTTCTGTTCCGCACGCGACTTGTAGCCCTTGTCGAACTGGCTGCGGAATTGTGCGCTGACATTGTACGACCAGTGCTTTCTCCAACTTTTGGTTCCGATAGCCCATGCAGCGCTCGTCTGCAACTTGAACTCGTCCTGATTCTTGAACCACCTTATATCCTCTTCCTTTATGAAATTCTGGCCGTACTTCATGTCCAGTTTGGTATTGAGTGTAAAGCGGTTCTTTTTGAACGTATGATAACACCATACCGAACCGAAAACATTGAAGGTATTATCACCGCCTCCTTTCCAGTTTTCGTTGAAACGAGTCATGTTACCATTGACCGACGCCCCTATTTCCAACGTATTGCGCTGCTTGATTATAGCCTTCCGCTCGGTGCGATAACGCGAAATACTGAAATAATCCTGCGAAAGCCGGCTCTGTCTTATCGAGTCTTCGCCTTCCAAAGCCTGCAATCCGTCTGCCACAGGCAGAGAAAACTGCGCCAAAGACGAATTAAAAACATAATGCTCGCAACGAGGCTCAAAAATCAACTTTGTATTTCTCATAATCAAATCCGTTTTGCGATTAAAACAGCATGCAAATATACTAAAAGAAGAAAAGCGGAGAAAATAAATGCAATTTATTTTAAGCACATAGGAGCACGAACCGAATATACGACATATATTTGCAATACGACAACAAACAACATACATACATGAAATTCGTAGGAGCACACGTAAGCGCATCGGGCGGAGTGGAAAACGCCCCCGTAAACGCACACGAAATAGGTGCGACGGCCTTCGCGCTTTTCACAAAAAACCAACGGCAGTGGCACGCCGCGCCGCTTAACGGCCGAAGCATAGAGGCTTTCAGGAAAAAAATTGCGAAAAAGTTCGGCTATACTCCGTCCCAGATACTGCCGCACGACAGTTATCTGATAAATCTCGGCCATCCGGACAAAGAGGGGTTGGAAAAAAATCGCGGGCTTCGTTCAATGACGAGATGATGCGTTGCCAGCAGTTGGGGCTCTGCCTGCTCAATTTTTCATCCCGGCAGCCACTTGAACAAAATATCGGTCGATGAGTGTTTAGACAGGATTGCCGAATCCATAAACATCGCACTCGACAAGAATCTCGGCGTAACGGCCGTAATAGAAAATACGGCGGGTCAAGGCTCGAATCTGGGATTCGACTTCGCGCAAATAGCCCATATCATCGACAAAGTGGAGGATAAAACGAGGGTAGGGGTGTGCCTTGACACCTGCCGCACTTTTGCGGCCGGTTACGACTTGAAAACCCGGCAGGCCTGCGACAACACATTCGAGAGTTTCGACAAGACGATAGGGTTCCGGTACCTGAAAGGCATGCATCTCAACGACACGATGAAGGGACTCGGAAGTAAAGTGGACCGGCACCAGAGCATCGGCAAGGGAGAACTCGGAGCACAATGCTTCGAGTACATAATGCGCGACAGCCGCTTTGACGGCATTCCGCTGATTCTCGAAACACCGAACGAGGAATTATGGCCGCAGGAGATTGCCATGTTGAAAAGTTTTGCCCAAGGAAAATAGCACAAGAGCTAAACTTTTTATTTAGATACAGCGCGTAAAATAGCTACCAAAAAAGCATTTAATATTTACAGCCTCGAAAGAATATCAATAAAAAATCGGGGCCGACGCTCATGCGTCGCCCCGATTCCCACTAATTAACAACTCTACAATAACTCTAAAAACGTCACTTAATTCTCTTTTTTGCGGTAATGCTGCCGTCCGACGAAGTCGAAAACATTCGTTTTGGGGCTTCCGGAATATGCAAGATGCGATGCGCTCGACACTTTGCCCGAAAGCGATTCGACGCAATTTATTTTAGCATTCGAAGCACCGGACAAATCCACTCTACAATTCTTGACAGTAAAATCGCCGGCCTTTACAGACGATGCTCCGCAGGCTTCAATGTCGCAAAACTCCGATGCGCCCTGAATACTCAGGTCCGAAGCGCCCGAAATGTCGCAGTCGAATTTGGAAGAATCCAAACCAGCAAACGAGGCCCGAGATGCTCCGGAAAGATCGACATCGCACTCATCGGCCGAGAGACTGGAAATAACCAAGTCCGAAGCACCCGAGAGTCCCGCCTCCAATTTGGAGACTTTAACGCTTGAAAGCACGGCCTTGCTCGCTCCCGAAATCTTTATATCCAATTCATTATTTTCTATCGGATATTCGATCTTAACGGAAGACGCACCGCTAATATCCAATTTCCGCAGATTCTTCGAATAGGGTAATTCGACGTCCATATTCACATTACCCAACGACTTATACGGACATTCAAGTTTTATGACGAGAGTCTGTCCTTCGAATCTGGTCTTTACATACGGTATAACATTGTCATCCGCCTTTACGATGATTTTTCCCGTTCGGATTTTCACTCATCGTCACCCTAATCGCATTCGAGACATCAATCGAATTGAACGCCTTCGCATCTCTGGTCTCGGTTACGATTTTACCGCTGCCTTTCAATCTCGATGCACTTTCGCGTGCCGACAGTGTCGTCGCAGCGAAAAAAAGCAGGCAAACTACCAAAATAACTTTTTTTCATAATCTTTATTGTTTTTTTAAGTTGAATACACAATTTTGACGCACACGTGGCAAAAAAATGTTACACGCTTTTTCTCTATTTTTACATCCTCTATTTTTCAATACCTCGACCGAAGTCCGGACCGTATCGACGCCGTTCACCGAAAAAAAGTCTCTATCCGTACATCGGCATCCTGCATCTCATCTTTGATTGCCTCGATTGCCTCCTGAATAGTCGAAGCATCGAACAGGCGCTCGATACGCTGTTCGAAAGAGTCCGCATCCGTCGCGATTCTCGGAATCAAAAATACCGAAATGCAGATACTCATAATCAGCATGACAATCCACAGGAGTATCGAAACCAATATGCTCTTGCCGTTTATCTTCCAGTCGAAAGCGAAGCCGAGCAACACGTAGCACAACAGCGCCTGAGGAATTATGAACAGCATGGCCATCAAGCCGAACAGAACACTCGCATACCCCCAGCCTAATATTACGAACAGACTAAGTGACAGTGCAATGGCTCCGGCTATCGAAAGTCCTGCTATAAATCCGAAAAGGGCACCGAACAGCTTGATAACGAATATCGCCACGCGCCCCAGAATATAAAGTACCTCGGCCATTACGGATGCGGCCTTGCGTGCAACCGGCGACTGGACCGTACTCTGGAAATTGCTATGTATAGAAGAAGCGGTTATGCGTTTACCCTGCATTTCGAGTTTCTGTCTCGGAGTTTTGGCAACAGGAACGGCGAACCACATCAAAATGTAAAATAGCACGAATACGACAAACACCGCCAATGCAAAAGTCGTAAGCGAATCACCGCAACCGATCATAGAAAATATCAGAAAAGCAAAAAACGGAACGAAGAACACCAAACGGAACCAAGCCACGTTCACATCCCAAAACTGGCTCATTCCGCTGAATACGCCGCCGAATTTCGCACCGTCTTTCGAGCGATACAAACGTCGCGGAATCGACGGTTCTGTTTTTTATCCGAAAGTCCGGCCGCATAATCATCGCCCGAATAATTTTCAGGCATGCCGAGCTGTGCGATTATGGCATCCATAAGGGTCTTGGTGACCACTTTCGAACAAGCCTGTTCGTTGAGAATCAATTCTGCGATTCGAGCTTCTATATCTGCGATTATCTCTTTGCCGTCGGGATTCCTATCGTATGCGTTATGCAGAATATCCATATAATCGGAAAGGGCCGCATAGGCACCTTCGTCGAGCGAGAAGGAAAGCGAAGCTATACTGATTTTATTCAATTTTTTCATATCTACAATTTAATTCGGGTTATTCTCCTTTTCTTATCATGTCGATTTGCAGCACCATCTGCTCCCATGCCTGATCAAGAGCAGCAAGCACCTCGCGCCCCTTGTCCGTAATCATGTAATACTTGCGCGGCGGACCTTGCGGAGATTCCTCCCAGCGGTAAGTAAGCAAACCCTGATTTTTCTGACGAGCCAGCAACGGGTAAAGCGTCCCTTCCACTACAATCATATCGGCATTCTTCAATTCGGATATGATGCGCGGCGCATAAGAATCCTCGCGCGAGAGTATCGCCAGAATACAATATTCCAAAATGCCTTTACGCATCTGCGCCTTGACATTGTCTATGTTCTTCGAATTTTTCTACATTCATATCCGACTTGTTATTTAACATAATTAACTCGTTTAGGAATCACAATCCAAAGCATTATGTACGCCAGCAGGCTCATACCGCCGAAAAAAAGAACAATAGAATTGCAGCCATTCGAACCAGACTTACATCGAGTCCGAAATAGTCTGCAATACCGCTGCAAACTCCGCCAATCATCTTGCCTTCATCCGAACGGTAAAGCCGGCGTCGGCAACAATCGTAATCGTATCCCTCGTTACGTGCACCGAACGTATCGGGTCGCCCAATCATGGCTATGGCTCTCGAACCATATCTATATTGACAACCTGAATCGGCAATACCACTTTTTCGCTGAACATGCCTGCAATCCGATTCTCTATATCATCCATCGAATCGACATCGGAACTGTCCAGCCTCGATGCCACATCGTCGAGATACTTCTTCAAAAGATTGTAGGCGTCTTCATCCATGATAAAAAGCCACGGAACCGATATTAACATTCACTGTCTGTTTCATAGTATTATAATTTAATAGTTATTATCCAATGCAAATATACAACAATAATTGAATACTTTGTTATGCAAAAGTATATTTATTTTTCAAATAATTTTATCGGTCACCTGTAAACATTGCGGCAAACGACAAATAGGAACAACAAAACAAGGTCGCTCGGCACTGGAAAATTTGAGAACTCGACCAATGGTCTCGCTAAAAATCTATAAAAAAATCATGCGTATTGCAAATACATAACTTGCAGGCTTCAATCTGCTTTGTATCTCAATATAAATCTCGTACGGAACATACGCTTGAACGCAAAAAAAACAGACGGATTTTTATCCGTCTGTTTTTCGAATCATTTATACGGAATCCTTTAATCGAGAATCCGCATCTTTTACTAAAATTAAGCCTTCTTGGAAGCTGCGCTTCTGGTTGCGGCTGCCTTGGAACCGGAGGTTTTTGGAGCAGTCGTCTTAGGAGCAGCCGGCTTCTTCGCTGCCGATTTTTTGCAGGAGCGGCTTTCTTTTTCGCCCTCTTCCACTACCACGGCTTCCGATACTCCATCGGTAGCCTCTTTGGCTGCGGACGAACTTTTGCGGCTGCGGCGAGTCTTGGGTTTCTCAGTCGAAACGACAGCGGCACCCTCTTTATAGGTTTCGTTGAAATCGACGAACTCTATAATACACATCTCAGCGCCGTCGCCCAAACGGAAACCTGTTTTTCAGAATGCGGGTATAACCGCCCGGACGATCCGCAATCTTGGGAGCTATTACGCGGAACAACTCCGTAACGGCATTCTTGTCCTTCAAATATCCGAAAACGATTCGGCGCGAATGGGTCGTGTCGTTTTTAGACTTCGTTGCAAGCGGCTCCACGTACATTTTGAGCGCCTTGGCCTTTGCTACGGTAGTCTCGATTCTCTTGTGCATAATCAGCGATGACGCCATGTTTGCAAGCAATGCTTTGCGATGGGCACTCTGTCTGCCAAGGTGATTGAAATTTTTTTATTGTGTCTCATAATTATTCTTTATCAAGTTTGTAGATAGAAACGTCCATCCCGAAATGAAGATTCAAAGATGCAAGCAATTCGTCGAGTTCGGTAAGCGATTTTTCCGAAGTTTCTGAATTTCAGCAAATCGTTGCGGTTGAAACGCACCAAGTCACCGATAGTATCGACCTCGGCCGCTTTCAGACAGTTCAATGCTCTGACGCTCAAATCCTGATCCGAAAGTTTTTGTTTTGAGCAACTGTCTCATATGTAGTACCTCCTCGTCGAATTCTTCGGTCGCACCGCTTTCATCCATATTCACCGTAATCTTCTCGTCCGAGAACAGCATGAAGTGATGAATCAAAATCTTGGCTGCCTCTTTCAGAGCGTCTTTCGGGTGAATGGAGCCGTCGGTGGTAATCTCCAAATTCAATTTTTCGTAGTCGGTACGCTGCTCGACACGATAGTTCTCAATAGAGTACTTAACATTTTTAATCGGCGTATGAATCGAATCGATAGGAAGCACACCGAACTCCTCTGCGGCAGGAGCATTCTCCTCTGCCGGAACGTAACCGCGACCTTTGGCAATCGTTAAGATGATTGACAGTTTCGTGTCGGGTGACATGCGGCAGATGACCAAATCGGGGTTGAGCACCTTGAAGTTGGTCAGAAAATTGGAGATGTATCCGGCTGTCAGTTCAGAGACGCCAGCCACGTTGATGGTAACTTTTTTTCGAAGTCCACGTTCTCAACGGTTCTGACAAAGCGCACTTTCTTCAAATTCAGGATGATGTCAATCATCCCTTCCATCACACCGGGGATAGCGGCAAACTCGTGATCAACACCGGCAATCTTCACGGTCGTAATCGCATAGCCTTCGAGCGACGAAAGCAGGATACGACGCAAAGCATTACCGATGGTCATTCCGAACCCTGGCTCCAAAGGACGGAATTCGAATTTTTCCGAAATTCGAAGTGGATTCGAGCATAATAACCTTGTCGGGTTTCTGGAATGCTAATATTGCCATAATCTTGATGTTGTTAATTACTATTTAGAGTACAATTCGACGATGAGCTGCTCCTTGATGTTTTTCAGGAATGTCTTCTCTCTCCGGTTTTTTGAAGGAATTTTTCCGGTCATCGTAGCTCCGTCCCACTCCAACCAAGCAGAGCGGTTGCGTCCGCCGGCAAGCGAGTCGGTGATGACTTCCAGACTTTTTCGATTTTTCTCTTACGCCAACGACGTCTCCGGCTTTGAGGCTGTAAGAAGGAATATTTACCACCTGACCGTTCACGGTGATGTGACGGTGCGACACGAGCTGACGCGCAGCTGCACGCGTAGGAGCTATGCCCAGACGGTAAACGACGTTATCCAAGCGGCATTCGAGCAGTTTGAGAAGATTCTCGCCGGTGATACCGCCCAGACGGGCTGCACGTTCGTAAGTGATGTAGAACTGCTTCTCCAAAAAGACCGTAAATAGCTTTGGCTTTCTGTTTCTCGCTGAAAGCTGAACGCCGTACTCGGAAGTTTTTCTTGCGCTTGCGCGAGAGTCCGTGCTGTCCGGGAGGATAGTTTTTTTCTTTTTCGAGAACGGTATCCGCACCGTAAAATAGGCTCGCCGAATTTTTCTGGCGATTTTACTCTTTGGTCCTATGTATTTTTCCCATTTTGTTTTTAATTCTTTTTTTCTTGTTACACATACGATAATAAATCATCCTTGACACTTAGTCGCAGCAGCACTCAGACTCTACGACGGTTGGGCGGACGACATCCGTTGTGAGGCAGCGGAGTTACATCGATGATTTCGATGACCTCTATGACGGCTCCGTGAATCGTGCGGATTGCAGATTCGCGACCTGCACCCGGACCCTTCACATACACCTTTACTCTGCGAAGACCCATATCGTAAGCAACCTTCGCGCAATCGGCAGCGGCGGTCTGAGCAGCATACGGCGTATTCTTCTTAGAACCGCGGAAGCCCATCTTACCGGCAGAACTCCAACTTATAACATCACCGTTCTCGTTGGTAATCGTAACTATAACATTGTTGAACGTCGAATGAACGAAAGCCATGCCCACGGTTCCGACCTTAACAACCTTCTTTTTAATTGTTCCAGTTTTCTTTGCCATAACTCGCTAAAATTACTTAGTTGCTTTCTTCTTATTTGCGACTGTTTTCTTCTTACCCTTACGAGTACGAGCATTGTTCTTGGTGCTTTGACCTCTTACGGGAAGACCCAGACGGTGGCGGATACCGCGATAACATCCGATATCCATAAGACGCTTAATATTAAGTTGTACGAGTGAACGGCATTCACCTTCTACCTTGATTCCGCTTTCGGCAATGGCAGCACGAATTGCGCCTACTTGCTCATCGGTCCAATCCTGAACCTTGACATCATAACCGATTCCGGCGGCATCGAGTAATTGACGAGCGGTACTTCTTCCGATACCATATATATAGGTCAAACCTATCTCGCCTCTTTTTATATTTTTGGGTAAATCTACACCTACTATACGTGCCATAAATTACTTTTTCTTCTTTTGTTTAGTTTAATAATTATCCTTGGCGCATTTTCAATTTAGGATTCTTTTTGCAAATAACGTAAAGTTTGCCTTTGCGCTTCACTATTTTTGCAATCCTCGCTTCTTTTTCTTGATCGATGCTTTAACTTTCATTTTTTTAAGCAATCTAAATTATTTGTACCTAAAAGATATACGTCCCTTCGTCAAATCGTACGGGGACATCTCTACTTTGACTTTATCTCCCGGAAGAATCTTGATGTAATGCATTCTCATCTTTCCGGAGATATGCGCAGTGATAACGTGACCGTTGTCCAACTCGACTCTGAACATCGCATTGGAAAGAGCCTCGATTATCGTTCCATCTTTTTCAATAGCAGTTTGTTTTTGCCATAGAATTTAAGCGTTAATAGCATTTTCGATAATACTAAAATCGGTCAATACATCCGCACCTTCCTTGCGCACAGCAACCGCGAACTCGAAATGAGCCGACGGTTTGCGGTCTCGGGTGCGTACAGTCCAACCGTCTCTTTCGAAGACAACGTTTTTAACTCCCATGTTTATCATAGGTTCGATACAAATCACCATGCCTTCTTTCAACAAAGGCCCGCGGCCTTTGGCACCGTAATTGGGAACTTCAGGGGTCTTCGTGCATGTCTCTGCCAAGACCATGTCCCACCAATTCTCGAACCACGGAGAAACCGTTCGTTTCGGCATGTTCCTGCACGGCCGCAGATATATCTCCAACTCTGTTACCTGCCTTAGCCTGTGCGACACCCTTATAAAGAGCTTCTTTGGTTACATTCAGAAGTCTTCTTACCTCCGAATCGATATTGCCGACTGCAAAAGTATATGCCGAGTCGCCATAAAACCCCTTCATAACAGTGCCACAATCCACCGAAACTATATCGCCTTCTTTAAGAGCGTAATCGGACGGGATTCCGTGCACAACGTTTTCATTGACCGACACGCAAAGCGTTGCCGGAAATCCGCCGTACCCGAGGAAGCCGGGAACTGCTCCGTGAGAACGTATGAACTCCTCGGCCACTTTATCGAGCCTGGCGGGTAGTTACCCCCGGCTTGATATGGCGACCGACTTCTGCAAGCGTGGCGCTCACCAGAAGGTTGTTCTCGCGGAGCAGCTCTATCTCTTCCTCTGTTTTTTTAGATATATCATCAGAAACTCAAATTAGTTTTCCACTTCTACCTCTGATTCGACCGGTCTTCATAAGACCGTCGTAATGACGCATCAGAAGATAACTGTCTATCTGCCTAAGAGTGTCAAGAACGACTCCGACCAGGATGAGCAGCGAAGTACCTCCATAGAAATAGGAGAACTGCTGATTGACTCCGAGTTTCGATGCGAATACGGGCAAAATAGCCACAATCGCAAGGAAGATAGAGCCCGGAAGGGTGATTCTCGTCATGATGGTGTCGATGTAATTTACGGTAGCCTTTCCGGGTTTGACTCCGGGAATGAATCCGCCGTTGCGTTTCATGTCGTCTGCCATCATGGCCGGATTAACGGTAATCGCCGTATAGAAATACGTAAAGGCGACTACCAACAGGAAGAATACGAAGTTGTACCAGAAACTCTGATAAGAGAATGCCGCTGCAAATCCCTGCGTTGCATCCCAGCGCGAGAAAATCGCGGGAATGAACATGAGCGCTTGGGCGAAAATGATAGGCATAACGCCTGCGGCATTGATTCTCAGAGGTATGTACTGGCGAACGCCTCCGTACTGTTTGTTGCCCACGATACGTTTCGCATACTGCACGGGAATCTTGCGGACTGCCTGTACGAGAGCGATTGTAGCCATGAATACGAGGAACAACAAAACGAATTCGACAATCAGCATCACGACGTTGCCGTTGAAACGCGTGCTGATTTCAGCGAACAGAGCGTGGGGCAGGCGAGCGATGATACCGATCATGATTATCAGAGACACACCGTTTCCGATACCCTTGTCGGTAATTTTTTCGCCGAGCCACATCACGAACATCGTACCGGCAATCAGAACAATCGTCGCGCAGATGGTGAACATAATGCTGCCGCGTCCCATGACGAAAGCCGATTCGGGAATCGTGTAGTGAAGATTCGCAAGATACGCAGGAGTCTGTATAAGCAGAACTCCGATAGTCAGGTATCTTGTCCATTGGTTGATTTTGCGGCGGCCGCTTTCACCCTCTCTCTGCAATTTCTGGAAGTAGGGTATAATCATACCCAACAACTGGATTACGATGGAGGCAGTAATGTACGGCATCACACCGAGCGCAAAGATAGAGGCATTCGAGAACGCACCTCCCGAGAATATGTCCAGAAGGCCGAGAAGACCGTTGCTGGCCACCTGCTCGCTCAGTCCGGTGAGTGCCTGCGGATTGATACCGGGAATCACCACAAAACTTCCCAATCTAAATATAAGAAGAAGACCCAGCGTATAGGCTATCCTCTTACGCAGTTCTTCTATCTTATAAATATTTTTCAAAGTGTCTATTAGCTTCATCGTGCTAAAAGATTAGAGTTTTATTGCCTTGCCCTGCTGAGCCTCGATTGCAGCGGCTGCACTCTTCGAAAAAGCGTGCGCGGATACGGTCAGCGCTTTCGAAACCGTGCCGTTGCCGAGAATCTTGACAAGATTGCCTTTCGAAACCAATCCTGCTTCAATGAGCGTATCCACCGAAATTTCGGCAATGTTCTTCTTTGCAGCCAAATCCTCCAAAACTGAAAGATTTATCGGTTTGTACTCGACACGTTCCTTATTGGTGAAACCGAACTTGGGAAGACGTCTTTGGAGAGGCATCTGACCGCCCTCAAAGCCCAACTTGCGAGAATAACCGGAACGGGATTGAGCACCTTTATGACCGCGTGTGGAAGTACCTCCGCGCCCCGAACCCTGTCCGCGACCGATTCTCTTATCATGATGCGTCGAACCTGCATTCGGTTTTAAATTACTGAGATTCATTGTCTTAAACTTTGTTTAGGGTTACTAACTATTTTTACGACCTCCACCTTGACGAGGTGCTTCACTTTCTCAACCATTCCGAGAATGATTGCGGAATCCTGATGCTCGACGGTTTTACCGATTTTACGAAGTCCCAGAGCGTCCAGATTCTTCTTCTGCTGAGCAGAACAACCTATGCGACTGACAGTTTGAGTTATTTTCAACGTTGCCATTTCTCTTTTCTCCTTCAATATTAACCGTTAAACACCTGATTCATCGAAATTCCGCGAACCTGTGCTACGCTGTACGCATCGCGGAGTTCGGTAAGAGCACCGATGGTAGCCTTTACGAGGTTGTGAGGATTCGACGAACCCTTGCTCTTGGCAAGCACATTCTTGATTCCGACACTCTCCAATACGGCACGCATGGCACCGCCGGCAATAACGCCGGTACCGGGAGCAGCCGGACGAATCATCACCAGTGAACCGCCGTAACGCATCTCCTGCTTGTGAGGAATAGTTCCGTTGAGAACGGGGATTCTGACAAGATTCTTCTTTGCATCTTCAACTCCCTTGGCAATAGCCGAAGTAACTTCGCTGGCCTTACCCAAGCCGTAGCCTACGACACCGTTTTCGTCGCCTACGACGACGATTGCCGAGAAGCTGAATGTACGACCGCCCTTGGTTACCTTGGTAACTCTCTGAATGCCGACCAATCTGTCTTTCAGTTCGAGGTCGCTTGTTCTGACTTTGTTTATTTTGCTACTTGACATGTTTTACTTAGAATTTAAGGCCACCTTCTCTGGCAGCATCAGCCAATACTTTTACTCTACCGTGATACAAGTATCCGTTACGGTCGAACGAAACTTCGGAAATTCCTTTCTGCTGCGCACGTTCTGCGGCGAGCTTGCCAACCAGTTCGGAAACCTGTTTCTTGTCCAGACCCGCAACCTTTTCGGCCACTTCCTTGTCCAGAGACGAAGCTGCTGCCAGAGTAACACCGTTCACGTCATCGATAAACTGTACGTAGATTTGCTTGTTGCTTCTGAATACAGTCATGCGAGGTCTCGATGCAGTGCCGCTAACGATTTTTACGGATACGCATCTTAATTCTCGCTCTTCTTTCAATCTTATTTAATGCCATAATTCAATACGATTTTACTATTTTGCACCAGCAGATTTACCAGCCTTGCGACGAATCTGTTCGCCCACGAACTTGATACCTTTGCCCTTGTAAGGTTCGGGTTTGCGCAATGAACGTATCTTAGCAGCTACCTGACCGATGAGTTGTTTGTCAGTACTTGTGAGAGTTACGATAGGACTGCTCTTCTTTTCGGTAACGGCCGTAGCCTTAACCTCGGGAGGCAGCATCAGATAGATATCGTGCGAGTAACCGAGATTCATTTCGAGAATCTGACCCTTGACTTCGGCCTTGAAACCCACACCTACGAGTTCCTGTTTAATCTCGTATCCTTTCGACACGCCGATGACCATGTTGTTGATGAGTGCACGATAAAGTCCGTGCAGTGAACGATGGCGTGGCTGATTCGTAGGACGCGATACTGTCAATACGTTTCCCTCTACGGTAACGGTAATGTCCGAATCCACTTTCTGGGTCAGAGTTCCGAGAGGTCCTTTCACGCTCACCTCGTTCTCGGGAGAAACCGTCACGGTCACTCCGGCGGGCAAGTTTACAGGTAATTTACCAATTCTTGACATGCTTAAACTTTTAGAACATTAATATACATAACACAAAACCTCGCCACCCACATTCTCCTGGCGTGCCTTTTTATCGGTCATGATGCCTTTGGAGGTGGAAACGATAGCAATGCCCAGACCGTTGAGCACCTTGGGCATAGAAGCAACGTCGCTGTAACGACGCAAACCCGGACGGCTCACACGTTTGAGGTCCTTGATGGCATTGACCTTGGTCTGAGGATGATACTTCAAGGCAATCTTGATTACAGAGTGCCCTTTCTCGTCGGCTTCAAACTTATAAGCAAGGATATAACCCTGTTCGTACAGGATTTTGGTTATCTCTTGTTTAATTTTTGAGCCGGGAGCTTCAACCACTTTGTGGTTGGCTTTCACCGCGTTTCTAATCCTTGTTAGAAAGTCCGCAATTGGATCTGTCATTTCGAATTAAAAAAATTTAAAAATTAAACTATACTTTTATCTGCAAAAAGACTCATCATCTTCATGCAGCGCACAAAGATAATGAATCTTTTTGAATTACAATGCTTACCAGCTCGCTTTTTTTACGCCCGGGATAAGACCCTGCGATGCCATTTCGCGGAACTGGATACGGCTGATACCGAATTGACGCATGTACCCTTTCGGACGACCGGTAAGTTTGCAACGGTTGTGCAGACGAATCGGATTCGAATTGCGGGGCAGCTTGCTGAGTCCTGCATAGTCGCCCTCTTTTTTTGAGTTCTGCGCGTTTTTGCGGCATATCTCTGCACTAATTTGAGGCGTTTAACCTCGCGTGCCTTCATTGATTCCTTTGCCATATTTACTGATTCTTTTTAGCGTTTTTGAACGGAAGACCGAATGCCTGCAACAGAGCGTAAGCCTCCTGATCGGTTTCGGCCGAAGTAACGAACGTGATTTCCATACCGAAGATTTTCACGATTTTTGTCGATGTCTATCTCGGGGAAGATAATCTGTTCGGAGATACCGAGCGTGTAGTTGCCCTGACCGTCGAACTTCTCGTTTATACCCTTGAAATCGCGGATACGTGGCAAAGCGACGGCGATGAGCCTCTCCATGAACTCGTACATTTTGTCCGAACGGAGCGTCACACGAACACCGATGGGCATGCCCTTACGCAATTTGAAGTTCGAGATATCCTTTCTCGACTTGGTGAGAACGGCTTTCTGACCGGTTATAGTCGTGAGTTCGTTCATGGCCACCTCGATGAGCTTCTTATCTGCCACGGCCTGACCCATACCTTGGTTGATAACTATCTTTTGGAGCTTGGGCACCTGCATAATGCTCTTATAGCCGAACTCCTTCATCAGAGCAGGGACAATCTGCTCCTTATAAGTTGTCTTTAATGTAGGAACGTATGCCATTACTTGATTTCCTCCCCTGATTTTTTAGCGTAACGAACTATTTTTACCATCTGCGTTCACCCTACGACCTATGCGGGTTGCTTTGCCGCTCTTGGGGTCGATAAGTCGCAAGTTAGAGATGTGAATCGGAGCCTCCTGCTTCACGATACCACCCTGAGTGTTCTGTGCGTTGGGTTTAGTAGCTTTCGAAATCATATTAACGCCTTCGACGATAGCACGATTCTTCTCGACATAAACTTTGAGCACCTTACCGGACTGGCCTTTGTTTTCGCCGGCAATCACGGTAACCATGTCACCTTTCTTAATATGTAACTTAACTGACATAATCTTTTTTGCCTTTAATATTACAATACTTCCGGAGCGAGCGAGATGATTTTTCATATACTGGTCGCGAAGGCTCTCTGGCAACGGGACCGAAGATACGAGTACCTCTCATTTCACCCTGGTTGTTCAGAAGTACTACGGCGTTATCGTCGAAACGAATATATGAACCGTTCGCACGTCTTATTTCCTTCTTGGTTCTTACTACAACTGCCTTCGACACGGCACCTTTCTTCATGTCGCCAGAAGGGGTAGCGCTCTTAACAGTTACGACAATTTTATCGCCGATAGACGCATAGCGTCTTTTGGTTCCACCCAACACACGAATGCAAAGAACTTCTTTTGCTCCGCTGTTGTCGGCTACGATGAGTCTGCTTTCTTGTTGTATCATAACTATTTAGCCCTTTCAATTATTTCTACTAATCTCCAACGCTTCGTTTTGCTGAGAGGTCTGGTCTCCATCAGCTTTACAACATCTCCCGGGTTGCAGGTGTTCTCGGCATCTTCGGCAACAAACTTGGTGGTCTTGTTCACGAATTTACCGTAGATAGGGTGCTTAACCTTTCTCTTGACAGCAATCACGGCAGTTTTATCCATCTTATTGCTGACTACAATCCCGATTCTTTCCTTTCTAAGATTTCTTTCCATAGCGGCAACTAAATATTAGAGTTCTTTTTGACGCAGTATCGTCAGCATTCTTGCGATATCTCTGCGAGATTTCTTTATTACACTCTGATTCTCCACCGGAGAAACCGCATGGTTGAGTTTCAGACGGGTAAGGTTGGCCTTCTCCGTCTCGATTCTCTCCACCAGTTCGGCCTGCGAGAATTCCTTTATTTCAGAAGTTTTCATCTTTCGTTAAAATTAGATTGAGTTTTCAGTATAGTCTCGTCTTACAATGAACTTGGTTGTAATAGGCAGTTTCTGAGCACCCAGACGAAGAGCTTCCTTTGCAACTTCAACGGGAACACCCTCTGCTTCGAAGAGAATACGACCGGGTGTTACGGGAGCCACGAATCCTTCGGGCGAACCTTTACCCTTACCCATACGTACTTCGGCAGGTTTCTTCGTAATCGGCTTGTCGGGGAATATACGAATCCATACCTGACCTTCACGTTTCATATAACGAACGATAGCCTGACGGGCAGCTTCTATTTGACGCCCCGTAATCCAAGTGGATTCCAGAGCCTTGATGCCGAATGAACCGAATGCCAACTGATTTCCTCTCTGGGCAAGACCTTTCATCTTGCCTTTCTGCATTCTTCTGAACTTGGTCTTTTTTGGCTGTAACATTTTCTATTCTTCGCTTTAAAGAGTCCTACTTATTATTTCTTCTCTTTCTGTTGCCGCCCTTGCCACGACCTGCGCCCTGATTGGACTGGCCGAAAGAACTGTTTGCAGCGCCGGTGTACTCGAACAAATCGCGTTTCGTATACACTTCGCCGGTGCAAATCCAGACTTTGATACCAAGGATACCGACCTTAGTGAGAGCTTTCGGCAAGGCAGTAATCCACGTCGGCACGGAAAGTGTGCAATGGAATACGTCCTTCCTTATAGGTCTCGTTGCGAGCCATTTCCGCACCGCCTACACGACCCGAGATTTGAATCTTAATACCTTCGGCACCCATTCTCATGGTGGAAGCGATAGCGCTCTTGATGGCACGACGATAGGAGATACGGCCTTCGAGCTGACGGGCAATATTGTTGGCAACAATCACCGCATCCACTTCGGGACGCTTTACCTCGAAGATGTTTATCTGAACATCCTTGCCAGTGAGTTTTTTTGAGCTCCTCTTTGAGTTTGTCCACTTCCGAACCCTGCTTGCCGATGATGATACCCGGACGAGCGGTGGAAATAGTTACCGTAACGAGTTTAAGAGTTCTTTCGATGATAATCTTGGAAATACTTGCCTTGGCCAAACGAGCATTCAAGTATTTTCTGATAGTAGCATCTTCCACCAAACGCGATGAAAAATCCTTTCCGCCTTTCTCTCCGAACCAGATTGAGTCCCAACCACGGATAATACCCAGACGGTTTGCTATTGGATTAACTTTTTTTGTCCCATTTGTCTTGCTTATTTTTTTCTTCGGTTACCATTTTATCAACAACTATCGTAACGTGATTCGAACGCTTGCGGATACGATGCGCACGACCCTGAGGAGCCGGCTGCACGCGTTTGAGCATTCGACCGCCGTCTACAAAAATCTCCTTTACGCAGAGTTTCACATCTTCCAGACGAACGGTCTCGTTCTTTGCCTGCCAGTTTGCAATGGCCGAACGCAGAAGTTTCTCGACCTTTATGGATGCTTCCTTCTTCGAATAGCGAAGAATACCCAGCGCCTTGTTGATTTCCACACCGCGAATGGTATCTGCTACCAGACGCATTTTGCGGGGAGAGGTAGGACAATCACGCAGAATGGCAATCGCTTTTTGTCTCTTTTTCAGCCTTTCTTACCTCGGCTGCTTTATTTTTCTTGCTCCCATAATCTAACTATTTTTTCTTGTTACCGGCATGACCGCGGAAGTTACGGGTAGGAGCGAACTCGCCGAGTTTGTGTCCCACCATATTCTCAGTTACATAGACGGGGGATGAACTTGTTCCCGTTGTGTACGGCTATCGTCTGACCTACGAAATCAGGCGATATCATACTTGCACGCGACCACGTTTTAATTACGGCCTTTTTCCGCCCTCGTTCTGAGCGATTACTCTCGCTTCGAGTTTGGGTTCGATAAATGGACCTTTTTTTAATGAACGGCTCATATTATGCTACTTTAAAAATTATTTTTTTCTTCCTTGAAATGATAAACTTGGTTGTCGTCTTCTTAGGATTACGAGTCTTATAACCCTTAGCCAACAAACCTTTGCGCGAACGCGGGTGGCCTCCGGAGGCGCGGCCTTCGCCACCGCCCATCGGGTGGTCCACAGGGTTCATCACAACACCTCGGTTGTGCGGTCTGCGACCCAACCAGCGGTTGCGGCCGGCTTTACCGTGCTGTTCGAGGCTGTGGTCGAGGTTCGAAACCACACCGACAGTGGCGCGGCAGGTAACCAGAACCATACGAGTTTCACCCGAAGGAAGTTTAATAATAGCATATTTGCCTTCACGAGCCAGAAGCTGTGCATAAGCACCGGCGCTGCGAGCCATGACGGCTCCCTGACCCGGATAGAGTTCGATGTTATGAACCACGGTACCAAGAGGGATTTCGGACAGGAAAAGCGTATTTCCTACCTCGGGAGTAGCACCCATGCCGCTCACTACGGTCTGGCCTACCTGCAATCCGTTAGGAGCGAGGATATAGCTTTTCTGACCGTCCGCATAGCATATGAGCGCGATGCGGGCCGAACGGTTGGGATCGTATTCGATAGTCTTGACAGTTGCGGGCACGCCGTCTTTTGCTCTTTTGAAATCGACGACGCGGTACATCTGCTTGTGACCGCCGCCGATATAACGGACAGTCATTTTGCCGGTGTTGTTGCGACCGCCTGAGTCTCTTCTTAGGTTCAAGCAATGACTTTTCGGGAACCGACGTGGTTATTTCGTCGAAAGTTCCTATGATTTTTATGTCTTGTACCCGGAGTAATGGGTTTAAATTTTTCTTACTGCCATCTTGCTTAGATATTACTGTAAAAAAATCAATCTTGTCTCCCTGCTTCAAGGTGACGATAGCCTTCTTTGAAGTTGTTGGCACGACCTGTCAACAGTCCGGCTTTCGTGTAACGGCGCTTAGCCTTACCCATATACACCATCGTGTTCACATCGGTTACGACAACATTATACATCTGCTCTACGGCATTTCTGATCTGCAGCTTGTTAGCCTCACGATTCACAATAAATCCGTATCGATTCAAATTTTCGCCCTGAGCCGTCATTTTCTCGGTCAGTACCGGCTTAATTATCACTTCCATATTCATCTTCTTCGTTAAGCTAACATTTCATTTACTACATTTACCGCACCTTCCGACATGACTACCTGCGCTGCGTTCATTACGTCGTAAGTCGTAACGTTGGCGGCGACGATAACCTTTACGTTTTTGGAGGTTGCGAGCCGACAGAATAATATTGCTGTTCGATTCCGGCAATACCAGCAAGATTTTCTTGTCTGCGACATTAAGGTTCTTGGCGATGGCGATGAACTCCTTAGTTTTGGGTGCTTCGATATTGAAGTCCTCTACGACGGTAATCGCCTCGGCCTTGGCCTTGTAAGTGAGAGCGCTTTTGCGAGCGAGTTGTTTGAGTTTCTTGTTGAGTTTGAAACTGTAATCGCGGGGTACAGGACCGAAAATACGGCCGCCGCCCGGGAACAGAGGAGACTTGACGCTACCGCAACGTGCACCGCCCGTTCCTTTCTGACGTTTGAGTTTCTTGGTGGAACCCGCAACTTCGTTACGCTGCTTAGCCTTGTGAGTACCCTGACGTTTGTTCGCAAGATGTTGCTTAACGTCGAGATAAATGGCGTGATCGTTGGGTTCGACGCCGAAGACCGAATCGGCCAAAACAACCTTCTTTCCAGTCTCTTTACCTAATGTGTTTAAAAACCGTTAATTCCATCTTAGTTTTCAATTATTAAATACGAACCTTTTGCTCCCGGAATAGAACCTTTTTACAAGTAAGAGATTGTTTTCAGGGATAACTTTAAGTACTTTGAGGTTAAGCACCTTAACCTGCTCGCCTCCGGTCTGGCCGGGAAGTCTCTTACCCTTGAAGACACGCGAAGGGTAGGACGACGCACCCAGAGAACCGGGTTTGCGCTGGCGGCTGTGCTGACCGTGAGTCTGACCGCCGACACCTCCGAAACCGTGACGTTTCACAACGCCTTGAAAACCCTTGCCTTTGGAGATACCCGTAATGTCCACCCAGTCGCCATCGGCGAAAAGCATCGACAGTCAGAGTTTCACCCAAATTGCACTCTCCGAATTGTTTGAATTCGGCGAAAGCTTGCGCTTCGGGGTTACACCCGCTTTCTTGAAGTGTCCTAACAAACTACTGCTGGTGTGTTTTTTCTCTTTTTGTCGTCATAGGCAACCTGAACTGCTTCGTAGCCATCTTTTTCCACAGTCTTGATTTGCGTAACTACACACGGACCAGCCTCAATAACAGTGCATGGTATGTTTTTACCCTCGGCACTGTAAACGGAAGTCATTCCGATTTTTTTTCCAATTAGTCCTGACATTTTTGTCTATTATAAAAAAATAAAAGTGTTGTTCTTTCTTTTTCGCTTATACCTTATATTATATAAGCTCTCATCAAACCTTGATTTCGACCTCTAAGCCGCTGGGCAGTTCGAGTTTCATCAGAGCATCGATGGTTTTCGACGTCGAACTGTAAATATCAAGAATTCTCTTGAAAGTACAGAGCTGGAACTGTTCGCGCGCTTTTTATTTACGAAAGTCGAGGCGGTTTACTGTGAAAAATCTTCTTCTGGGTAGGCAGAGGAACAGGGCCGCTGACTACCGCACCCGTGGTTTTCACGGTTTTTATAATCTTCTCAGCCGATTTATCGACCAAGTTATGATCATAAGATTTCAGTTTGATTCTAATTTTTTTGGCTCATATTTGTTCTTATTCTAAATCTTTACGTTTGCCACTTGATTTCTCGATGATTTCCTTGGCCAGAGCCGAAGGAACCTCTTCGAAGTGAGAGAATTCCATTGAGGAGGTTGCGCGACCGGATGAAATCGTACGCAGTACGGTTACGTAACCGAACATCTCCGACAGAGGAACTTTGGCCTTTACCACGCGGGCATTGCCTTTCTGCTCCATACCGGTGATTTGACCGCGACGTTTGTTAAGGTCGCCGATAATATCACCCATATTTTCCTCGGGGGTAACGACTTCGACCGACATGACGGGTTCCATAATCACAGAACCGGCTTTCGGAGCCGCCTGACGGAAACCGTTGCGAGCGCAAATCTCGAATGAAAGGGCATCCGAATCGACAGGGTGGAACGAACCGTCTTTGAGGGTCACTTTCATGCTGTCGATGGTGTAACCGGCAAGTGCGCCGTTGGACATCGCAGACTCGAAACCTTTCTGTACGGCAGGAATATACTCCTTGGGAATATTACCGCCTTTGACCTCATCGACGAATTCGAGACCGACTTTACCTTCCGATGCCGGACCGATTTCAAATATGATATCGGCAAACTTACCACGACCGCCGGTCTGTTTCTTGAACACCTCGCGGTGCTGGACGGTTTTGGTGAGAGCCTCTTTATAATTAACCTGAGGAGCACCCTGATTGATTTCCACGCCGAACTCGCGTTTGAGACGGTCTACGATAATATCGAGGTGAAGCTCGCCCATACCGCTGATGACAGTCTGACCGCTCTCCTCGTCCGTTTTAACGGTAAAGGTCGGGTCTTCCTCTGCCAGTTTAGCGAGCGCCACGCCCAACTTGTCCAAATCCTTCTGGGTTTTCGGCTCTACCGCAAGACCGATAACCGGCTCGGGGAAAGTCATGGATTCGAGAACGATAGGCGCCTTTTCGTCGCAAAGGGTATCACCGGTGCGAATTTCCTTGAAACCGACTGCTGCGCAAATATCGCCGGCGCCGACGGATTCCAACGGATTCTGCTTGTTGGCGTGCATCTGGTAGATACGGCTGATACGCTCCTTCTTGCCCGAACGGCTGTTGAATACGTAAGAACCTGCATCGAGCTTACCCGAATAGACACGAATGAAAGCCAGACGGCCTACGAACGGGTCGGTTGCGATTTTGAACGCAAGTGCGCAGAAAGGCTCCGACTCTGCCGGATGACGAACGACCTCGGCTCCGGTATTGGGATCGGTTCCTACGATTGCCTCCACGTCGAGAGGCGAGGGAAGGAATGCGATGATATAGTCGAGCAGTATCTGAACGCCCTTGTTTTTTTGAATGAAGAACCGCAGAGCATCGGGACGATGGTCATACTGCAAGTAGCCTTGCGGATTGCGGCAATCAGTTCATCCGGAGTAATCGAATCAGGGATCCTCGAAGAATTTCTCCATAAGGGCTTCGTCTACCGATGCGACCTCCTCGATGAGTTTGGCACGCCATTCGGCCGCTTCGGCCTTCATGTTCTCGGGAATCTCCTTGAAATTGTAGTTGTCCCTAACGGTCTTGTCGTCGAAGTAATAGATAGCCCTATTATATATAAGGTCTACCAATCCTTCGAATTTGTCTTCCGAACCGATAGGCAGAACGACCGGCACTGCATTGGCGCCAAGACGCTCCTTGACCTGATTGCAGACGCTGAGAAAATCGGCGCCGGTACGGTCCATTTTGTTCACATAACCGATACGCGGAACGTTGTACTTGTCAGCCTGACGCCATACGGTCTCTGACTGAGGCTCCACACCGCCGACGGCGCAGAACGTAGCAACGGCACCGTCCAGCACACGCAGCGAACGCTCAACCTCCACGGTGAAGTCCACGTGTCCCGGGGTATCGATAAGGTTTATCTGATAAGTCTGGTCCTTGTAGTGCCAGAAAGCGGTGGTAGCCGCCGAGGTGATGGTGATACCGCGCTCCTGCTCCTGAACCATCCAGTCCATGGTAGCAGCACCCTCGTGCACCTCGCCTATCTTGTGGGTCTTGCCAGTGTAAAAAAGAATGCGCTCTGAGGTCGTCGTCTTACCGGCATCGATGTGTGCCATGATACCGATGTTGCGAGTAAATTTCAAATCTCTGGTAGCCATATGATTTTCCTCTATAACTTAAAATCTGAAATGAGCGAATGCCTTGTTGGCCTCAGCCATGCGGTGCATTTCTTCCTTACGCTTGTATGCTGCACCTTCGTTGTTGTATGCAGCCATTATTTCGGCCGAAAGTTTTTTTCAGCCATTGATTTGCCGGCACGCTTGCGAGAATAAAGGACAAGATTCTTCATTGAAAGATGTCTTTTGCGCTCGGTCTTACCTCCGTAGGAACCTGGAATGTGGCACCACCGACGCGGCGGGATTTAACCTCGACCTGCGGAGTGATGTTCTCCAATGCCTGTTTCCATATTTCAAGAGGCGCCTTATCTGCATCTTTTCATCTTCTCGCCTACGATATCCAGTGCATCATAGAATATCGCATATGCAATACTCTTCTTACCATCCAGCATAAGGTTGTTTTACGAACCTTGTAACAAGAACATCCGAGAACTTGGGATCTGGAAGTAGAATTCGCTTTTTTTAGGCTTTGCTTTTTCTCATTGTTTCGTTTACTTAGAAATTTGACTTACGATTTCTTCGGGCGTTTAGCTCCGTACTTGGATCTGCGCTGACGACGTCCGTCCACGCCTGCGGAATCGAGAGCTCCGCGAACAAGGTGGTAACGTACACCGGGGAGGTCCTTGACACGACCGCCTCTCACCAGCACAATCGAGTGCTCCTGTAAGTTATGACCTTCTCCCGGAATGTAAGCATTGACTTCCTTTCCGTTCGTAAGTCTCACCCTCGCAACTTTACGCATAGCCGAGTTCGGCTTCTTGGGGGGTAGTCGTGTACACACGCACGCATACGCCTCTTCGTTGCGGACAAGCATCTAGCGACGGGGACTTACTCTTGTCCTCCATCTGAGCCCTGCCTTTTTCGTACTAACTGTTGAATAGTTGGCATCTTAAATTACTTTTTTTGTCCTTAGTTTTTTTAATTTGTTATCTCATATCTCCGTCAATAAAACGGCCTGCAAAGATACTCATTTTTTATATAACACAAAAATATTCGCAACTTTTTTCGAGCGTTTTCGCATGATTTTTCAACTATTTACGCGATTCGCACGAAAAATCAATCATCAGAACTTATTCAATATTAAATTTAATAACTTTTTATTTATACGCAGGCACTTTTTCAAACGTGCATTTACCGTCATACACTGCATATTGCATACGTTTTGCGGCACCTCTCTTTTGTTCATTCGAATAAAAGGCATATATTTGTAAGCGATATTATGAAAAGAATCGGAATCAAAACGATATTGCTGGCGGCCGGCCTCATACTCTGCGCCGCGATGAACATCTCGGGCAGAGAGTACTCCGTGCGGCAGGTACCCAACGTACAGCCTGCACGATGCGGGGAGATTCGTCAGCAACCCCGACGGCATTCTTTCCGCCGCAGTCGTCGAGACCATAGATTCGATGCTTTCGGACCTTAAATCCAGAGGTATAGCCCAAATAGCCGTCGTGGCGATAGACTCCATGGCGGGCGACGATACGTATTTTTTCGCGCACGAGCTGCTGAACCTATGGGGCGTAGGCCAGAAAGGGAAGGATAACGGAATGGTAGTCCTCGTCTCCAAAGGCCAGCGCGAGATACAGATGGAAACAGGCTACGGGCTCGAAGGCATTTTGCCGGACGCTCTCCTGCGCAGGATTCAGGAGCGTGACATGATTCCCTATCTGTCGCAAGGCATGTGGGACGAGGGGACGCTCGCCGGCATCAGAGCCGTTTACGGCGTTTTTGAACGGAGAGCCGGATTCTGCCGCAGACGACTCTGACAGCGATAATGGTCTGGTGGCAGGTCTGTTCGTGATTTTCATGATACTGGTCACCGTCATCGGCTCGGCGATAATTTCGAGACGGCAGAAAAAATGCCCGAACTGTAAAAAGCAGGGGCTCGGGCTGCAAAGTTCGGACATCGTATCCCAATCGCACGCCTATACATCCCGCAGGTATACCTACCGATGTAAATACTGCGGACATATCACACAAAAAATTGTAAAAACTCCGAACGACACCCACATCGGAGGCGGTCCGCGCGGAGGAGGTTTTTCCGGTGGAGGATTCGGCGGTGGCAGGCTGGGGGCGGCGGCATGTCCGGAGGCGGAGGAGCTCGAAGCAGATTTTTGAAAACACAGAAAACAACAATAATACAAACCGAAATTTTTATGAAAAAGGAACAGTAATCGCCATCGCAGTCGTTGCGCTGATAGCCATTTGGAGCGTTGCGGCGTACAACGGATTGGTGAGCAAAGAGGAGAATGTAAAGAAAGCGTGGTCACAGGTCGAAAACCAGTATCAAAGGCGCAGCGACCTGATACCCAACTTAGTCGCAACTGTCAAAGGTTATGCCTCGCACGAGAGTCAAACCTTGCAGGATGTAACCGAAGCCCGTGCAAGCGCCTCTCGAATAACCGTAGACACGGACAACCTGACACCGGAAGCGATGCAGGCGTATCAGGACGTGCAGGGTCAAGTCGGCGCGGCACTCGGCCGGCTCCTGATGATTCAGGAAAGTTATCCGGAGCTTTAAAGCGAACCAAAATTTTCTCGAACTCCAAACCCAGTTGGAGGGGACAGAAAACCGCATATCCGTCGAGCGCAAGCGCTTCAATGAAGAGGCCCAAATATACAATACGTCATTGCGAAGATTTCCGCAGAACATCATCGCCGGCATAACCGGCTTCACCCCCAAACCCTATTTCGAATCCAACGACGGCAGCGATCAAGCGCCGACCGTAGAGTTCTGAAAAAGATGAGCAGAACGGCACTGGTCACCGGTGCGAGTTCCGGCATCGGTCTCTGTTATGCCACGCAGCTCGCCGCGGCCGGCTACGATTTGGTAATCGTAAGCAATGAAGAGCAAAAGAACCGGAGTATCGCGGACGAATTGAGTTCGCGATACTCCATTACCGTTTATCCCGTTTACAAAGATTTGTGTTCCGACTGCGCAGCAAACGAACTGTTCGACTTCTGCTGCGAGAAGGGCCTGACAATCGACGTTCTGATAAATAATGCGGGTATGCTGGTCTTCGATACGCTGTCCCGCACCTCGGCCGAAAAAATCGACCGTATCGTATCGCTGCACGTCGAAACGCCGACCATGCTGTGCAAACTCTTTTCCGAGCAGATGAAGCAGCGCGGAAGCGGCCATATACTGGTCATGTCCTCCGCAACAGCACGCATGCCGTACCCCACAATCTCTGTCTATGCCGCAACCAAAAGTTACTTGCGCAGTTTCGCATACTCGCTTCGTTTCGAAATGCGCCGGTACGGCGTAAACGTCACAACCGTCCTGCCCGGAGCCGTCGATACTCCGCTTTTACGACCTTCTGGCCGCCACACGCTCTCTGCTTTGCAGATTAGGCATAATAAAGGCTCGCCTGAAAAAAAGTAGCCGCAGGAGCACTCAGAGCCATGTTCAAAGGACGCAAAAGCTATACACCCGGACTTTTCACGCGTTTCGTCTCGTCGATAGTGCCGCTCATTCCCGACAGCTTCATTCGCCTAATAATGAAGCACCCGAAACTCGAACATTTATTCCGATAAAACAAGACGACAGCCGTCGCGCAAATAATGCGCGCGATTTCTCCGCGTTTCAAACGAAAAGCAAGCGAAGAATACTGACCGCATTTAGTGCAACGAACTCCGAACAGACAGGGTAGGGGAATAACGTCGAAAAAGGATACATGACGCGAAATACCTGCATTTGTACATCAAGAGCAGCGCTGTCTAATACTGCGACACCTCATGCGCAGTTCATTGCTATTCAATTTCACAATTCAAAAAAAGAATGTCTGCCGAAAGGCGCTTGCACAAACCCGAACCATAGATTACAAAACTTTTCCACGACCGTTGGTTTAGACAATATGCGGAAGTGTTCAGGACAACGAACAATCATCCACAATCTGTTATCGCTGCACCGCCGAACCGCAACGAATCAATTTGCCTTGTATATAAAAAAAGAACCCGCCTATAAAAAAATAGGCGGATTCTTTTTGTTACAAAGCAGAAAACCTATTTGTTTCTCTCGGGGCGGAGCGAACGCACTGTCGCACCTGCCTGCCACATTTCGCTCTCGCGGAGTTCTTTGAGTTCCTCGTTGAGTTTTTTTCGCGATAGTCAGGCTTGCTGTTGGAGTCGATTGAAATCTGCGCCTCGTTTCCGCATGCCACTTCGCTGTAAAGTTTTTCTGAATACGGGCAGAGCCTGCATCGCGGAACGGTTTCCACCAGTCGAGCGCTCCGCGCTGAGCAGTAGTCGAACAGTTCGCATACATCCAGTCCATGCCGTTTTCGGCAATCAGAGGCATAAGGCTCTGCGAGAGTTCCTCCACAGTCTCGTTGAAAGCCTCCGAAGGGGTGTGTCCGTTCTCGCGCAGTACCTGATACTGGGCTGCGAAAATACCCTGAATGGCACCCATAAGAGTACCGCGTTCTCCGGTAAGGTCGGAGTAGACCTCGCGCTTGAAAGTAGTCTCGAACAGATAACCCGAGCCGACAGCGATGCCGAGCGCTATCACTCTGTCCCATGCGCGGCCCGTTGCATCCTGATATATGGCATAGCTCGAATTAAGGCCGCGGCCTTCGAGGAACAGACGGCGCAGCGACGTGCCCGAACCTTTCGGGGCAATCATAATCACGTCCACATCCGCCGGAGGAACTATGCCCGTGCGATCGTTGTACGTGATGCCGAATCCGTGCGAGAAATAGAGCGCCTTGCCTGCCGTCAAATGTTTTTTGACAGTCGGCCAAACCGCAATCTGTCCGGCATCTGAAAGCAGATACTGTATAATGGTGGCTTTGCTGCAAGCCTCTTCGATTTCGAACAAATCCTTGCCCGGAACCCAACCGTCGGCAACGGCCTTGTCCCATGTCTTGGAATTCTTGCGCTGGCCGACGATTACATTGACGCCGTTATCCCTGAGATTGAGAGACTGACCCGGGCCCTGCACTCCGTAACCGATTACGGCAACAGTCTCATCCTTCAAAACTTCGAGTGCCTTACTGAGCGGAAACTCTTCGCGAGTAACTACGTTTTCCTCCACTCCTCCGAAAATCATTTTTGCCATTTTCTTCAAAAATTATATATTAAGTATTGATTCACTGCATCAAATCGCCCAAAACATCTTCGGCATTGCCCGCATGCAGTATGACGGAACCCGAACGCGCCGCTTGAATAAGAAGCCCGCGGCTTTTCAGATAGTCGCGCAGGGCGTCTATCGTCTCCTTGCAGCCGGTCAGTTCCAACACCGCATATTCGTCCTTCACCTCCATTATCTGGATAGGGTAGAGACCGGTAATCTTCTCTATGTTGTCGAACACTTCCTTGCCGACCTTGAACAGAGCAATCTCATGGGCCAGCAACTTTTCAGAGGCGTAATATTCCGCTTTGAGCACATCCACAATCTTCTCTATCTGTTTCACCAGACGGCTGACAACGCCCTCATCGACATATGTGATAATGGTAAACATGCTGATGCCCTTTACCGACGATTCGGAAACCTTGATACTCTCTATATTTATCTTGCGGCGCAAAAACACCGACGTAATGCGGTTGAGCACTCCGGCGTGATTCTCCGTAAACGCGGAAATTACGTACTCCTTCTCCTGCGTATCCATAAATTCCTATTCGTTAAATAAAATATCCGATATGTTGTGTCCGGCCGGAATCATCGGGAACACGTTATCCTCCTCATCCACGCAAACTTCGAGCAGAAAAGCTCCCTTGCGGGCGAACATCTCGCTCATCGCGTCGTGCAGTTCGTCGCGCGTCACTACGCGCCGTGCAGGTATGCCGTAGGCCTCGGCCACCTTGACGAAATCGGGATTGACCATATGCGTAAAGGAGTATCTGCGTTCGAAAAACAGTTGCTGCCACTGACGCACCATGCCGAGATAGCTGTTGTTCAGAATCACTATCTTGACACCCACGCCCCATTCCATGACAGTTCCGAGCTCCTGAATGGTCATCTGTATTCCGCCGTCGCCGACAAAAAGCACCACTTCTCTGTCTGGACATCCTATCTTCGCACCTATGGCCGCGGGAAAACCGTATCCCATAGTTCCCAATCCTCCCGATGTAATGAGACTGCGGGTCCTGACGTATCGGGAATAACGCACCGAAACCATCTGCTGTTGTCCCACATCGGTAACTATTATGGCATCCGAACCGGTCTTCTCGGCGACAAGTTCCACCACCTCGCCCATAGTCAGGCGCTGCTTGGCCGGATGAATATCCGAACGTATAATCGAATCGTACTCCTGACGATAGTTCTCGGCGGCAAAATCGAACCATTCGCGCCTTTCTGCCGGTTTTATCCAGCGGTTCATCTGCTGCAAGACAGCTTTCGCATCGCCGCAAATAGCAACCGCGGGATTCACCACGCGTCCGAGTTCGGATGCGTCTATGTCCACATGTATGATTTTCGCCTCGGGGGCATACGTATTCAAATCGCCGGTAACTCGGTCGCTGAAACGCATCCCGACGGCAAGCAGCACGTCGCATTTTTGAGTAAGACGGTTGGGCGCGACATTTCCGTGCATGCCCACCATGCCGATATAGTTGGGATGAGACGACGGAACGGCCGAAAGCCCCATGAGCGTCGAGGCCATCGGAATATTTCCTTTTTCCGACAAGGCTACGAGTTCCGCCTCGGCTCCCCGACAGACCTTTACACCCTGACCGAATATTATCAGCGGACGGTGCGCATTATTGAGCAAGTCTATGGCTTTGTCTATGCACTCCATATCTATTTCGCATGGAAGTTTGTAGCTTCTCAGTCCATTGCATTTCTCGTATTCGAACTCGGCCGTTTCCACCTGGGCGTTCTTGGTAATGTCGATTACCACAGGTCCCGGTCTTCCGGTACGGGCTATATAAAACGCCCTTGCTATGGCCGACGGAATCTCCCGCGCCGAAGTTATCTGGTAGTTCCACTTTGTAACGGGAGTCGTCATGCTAATCATATCGGCCTCCTGAAACGCATCGCTGCCCAGCGCTTTGGCCGGAACCTGCGCCGTTATGCAGACGAGAGGCGTAGAATCTATCATGGCATCCGCAACGCCTGTAATGATGTTGGTAGCACCCGGTCCGGACGTGGCGAAACACACTCCGACCCGTCCTGTCGCCCGAGCATAACCCTGAGCGGCATGTACGGCACCCTGCTCGTGTCTTGTCAGAATATGGTGCAACCTGTCGGAAAGCGAATACAGCGCATCGTAAATCGGCATGATACTTCCGCCCGGGTAACCGAAAATAGTATCTACGCCCTCCTCTATAAGAGAATACAGCAAAGACTCGGCTCCGCTCATTCGTTTATTTTTCTCCATAAATCCTATTCGTTTATTATTCTTACGCCGCCCGAATCGGCCGACGACACCATAGAAGCGTAGGCCTTCAAAGCCTTGCTCACGGTACGGGTCCGGTCCGGTCTGAATCCGCCTTCCGCAATGATTCGCTCCCTGCGCTGCGAAAGCTCCTGTTCGGAAAGCACCGCATCTATCTTGCGGGACGGGATGTCTATGACGATTTTGTCTCCGTCCCTGATTAGCGCTATTTCGCCGCCCGAGGCCGCTTCGGGTGATATGTGTCCTATCGAAAGACCCGATGTTCCACCCGAGAAACGTCCGTCGGTAATAAGTGCGCACGCCTTGTCGAGCCTAACGCTCTTCAAATACGAAGTGGGGTAGAGCATCTCCTGCATGCCGGGTCCGCCCTTGGGTCCTTCGTAGCGGATAACCACCACGTCGCCGGCTGCGACCTTGCCGGAAAGAATGCCTTCGGATGCGGTCTCCTGCGAATCGAAAACACGCGCCGTACCCTCGAAATGCAGAATCGAGGCATCTACTCCCGCCGTCCTGACTATACAGCCTTTCCGAGCGATATTCCCGAACAAAACGGCAAGTCCGCCGTCCGTTGTATAGGCATTGGACACCGAACGGATACACCCGTTCTGCCTGTCCGTATCGAAATCATCGTAATAACGCTCCTGCGAGCCCATCTTTATATTGAACACGCCGCACGGCGCAGCCAAATATCTCTTAATCGCATCCTTTTTCGGCATTAGGACTGCAAATATCGTATCGTTCCAACTCCTGTCCGAGACACACTCCGTCCACGCGCATTGCGGAAGCATCTATCAATCCCGCACGATTCAGCTCGCCCAAAATGGCCATGATACCGCCTGCGCGATTGACATCCTGAATATGATAGTGATAGTTCGGCGCCACTTTGCAGAGCACCGGAATCTTACGCGAAAGAGCGTCTATGTCCGACATTTTGAAATCCACTCCCGCTTCGTAAGCGACGGCCAGCAGGTGCAGCACCGTATTGGTCGAACCGCCCATGGCGATATCCAGCGACATGGCATTCTCGAATGCCTTTTTGGTCGCAATGGAACGCGGAAGCACGCTTTCGTCCCCGTCTCTGTAATATTTATAGGCATTTTCGACTATGAGCTGCGCAGCTCGGCGGAACAGTTTCTCTCTCTGCACGTGCGTTGCGACGACGGTTCCGTTTCCGGGCAGCGAAAGTCCGAGAGCCTCGGTAAGGCAATTCATGGAATTGGCGGTGAACATACCCGAGCACGAGCCGCATGTCGGACATGCCGCGCACTCGATTTCGGCCAGTTCCTCGTCCGACACCGTAGAATCGGCGCCTTTCACCATCACGTCTATAAGGTCGTAGTCCCTGCCTTTCAGACGACCCGCTTCCATAGGGCCTCCCGACACGAAGACTGCCGGAATGTTGAGCCTCATGGCGGCCATCAGCATGCCCGGGGTAATCTTGTCGCAATTCGATATGCACACCATGGCGTCCACTCTGTGGGCATTGCACATGTACTCTATACTGTCGGCGATGATTTCGCGCGAAGGAAGCGAATACAGCATGCCGTCATGGCCCATAGCAATGCCGTCGTCGATGGCTATGGTATTGAATTCGGCCGCGAAACAGCCCTGTTCCTCTATCCAAGATTTAACCTTTTGCCCTATTTCGTGCAGATGCGTATGACCCGGCACGAACTGCGTAAACAATTGACCACAGCGATAATCGGTTTTTCCGAACTGCTCGGGTTTCATTCCGTTTGCACGCCACAATGCTCTGGCACCGGCCATCTTGCGTCCCTCGGTCGAGAGGGCGCTTCTGAGATTTTTCCCATACAAATAATCGTTTTTAACAGCTACGCATTCCCCAATAGGAAATGTTTTGCAAATATAACGAAACGATATGTAAAAACCTTATTCTCGGCCCCTGCAAGCACCCGACAGCACCGATTATTTACGATGAATTAACTTTTTACGGCCGATAAACTCCGCCATTTTCTCCATTACGGCATCCCTGACCTCTTTTTCCGACAGCACCAAATCAGTGCAGGCCGCCGCGAAACGACACCGACTCCACATCATCGCCCAGCCGCATACCGTAACGCCTGATGTGCTCCACATCAAGGACCGTATCCGAATGCGCCGCCTTGTAATTCCAGGCCCTGCCCTTGTTAGATTTTTCGGAACTCATGAGCAGAATCGGAATGTCGAGAGCAAGATCCTGTTTTTTATAGTACTCTGGCCGCGTTTTACGGCTCCTACCCATGCGAAATAGAGCGGGAACCCGTTCTTCGGCTTGAATTCCGTATTGAAATTCCACTCTCCTTTTTCGGACGAGTGCACGCTTCTGAAATACACGGGAGAAAGCACACTCGCCGTGTGGGCATAAGGGAACGCTTTTTCCTAATGCCGCTACGACCGGAATCACCGTTTTCCGCAAGACCCACGGGACGTTGAATTCCAAGAACGGAGAGTTGAGAATAAGGCGGCCGATGCTTTTGCGTCTGTCTCCGAATGCGCAATACAGTGCACAGAGCAACCCTCCGGTCGAATGGCCGACAAGCGTAATGTCGGTATTCCCGTCGGCAAGTATCGTCTCAACGGCCTTGTCTATGTCCGGATAGTATTCGCTCATGTCGCGGCAATAATTGGGATGCTGCCACGGAAGAAGCGAGCGGCCGTACTTGCGCAAATCCACCGCATAGAAATTCAGGCCATGCTCCGTCATGCGCTCCGCAAAATGCTCCTGAAAGAAATAATCCGTATAGCCGTGCACGTACAGCACCGCCCTTGCGGACGAAACGGTTGCGTGCGCCTTTATTATAGTCGTTATCACCTGCCCCTCGTAATCGTCGGGCATGGGAATTGCCGTCGTCTCGAAATCCATTGCAATTGCTCTTTTTTTATCGCATCAAGTACAAATTTAATACAATATACGATAATTCGAAAACCGAAAAACACTATATTCGCACAAAATTACAACCGGTAAATCGCATAAAGTATGAAAGTCATATGTATCAACGGCAGCCCGCACAAGGAGGGCAACACCTATCTTGCACTCAAAACCGTAGCCGAAACTCTCTCCGCAGAGGGAATAGAAACCGAGATAATACATATCGGCAACCAAATCATACGCGGTTGTCTGGGCTGCGGGGCCTGCGCGAGGAACAAAAATGAAAAAGTGCATCACAGACGACGCGGTAAACCGTCTTATCCCAGTACTCAAAGGGCGGACGGCATAGTGCTCGGTTCGCCGGTGTATTACGCCAACATAGCAGGCACGATGAAATGCTTCTGCGACAGACTTTTTTACGTGGCATCGGCCAACGGTTCGCTTTTCAGAGGCAAGGTGGGAGCCGGCGTAGTGGCAGCAAGACGCGGAGGGGCATCGGCCACGTTCGCCGAACTGAACTATTTTCTCCACCTCGGTCAGATGATAATGCCCGGCTCCTCATACTGGAACTCCGTCCACGGCGCCAAACCGTTGGAAGCGGAAGGCGATGCGGAAGGATTGCAGACGATGCGTAATCTGGCCCGCAACATCGCATGGCTGCTCAGGCTCAAAGCATCGGGAGAACCCATGCCGCAGTTCGAGACGTCGGCCCGCACCAATTTCATACGCTGATGCCCGAAAGTCTCAAAAGGCGACAACTAAGGCCGCAGCGTCTTGAACGAAAGTATATGTACCGTTACGCCGACTAAAACGGCCGCAAGCACTACTCGGAGCCACAGTGCATCCGTAACGCAAATAATACAGTAGAGAATCGTTGTCCACAGCAGGGCGACGGATATTATTTTTCGCTCTGAGAGGAATGGCCTTGTTCTCCTGAAATTACGGAGATAGGGCCCGAGATGTTTTTGTGCGAGCAGCCACTCGTAGAAGCTTCGGCGAGCCGCGAAAATAAAGCGCAGCCGAAAGAAGCAGAAAAGGGGTGGTGGGTAAAAGCGGCAGAAATATGCCTATCACACCCAAAGCAAGCGAGAGCGAGCCGAGTATTATGCAGAGAATCTTCACCTTTTATTTCAAGGTTAATCGGGCCGTTTTCACGTTGCGGCTGTCCGTGCCAATCATGATGTCGAAATCGCCCGATTCTACGGTCCAGTTCAGGTCGCCGTCGTAGAAGCCGAGCATATCGTCGGTAATCTCGAACGACACAGTTTTGGTTTCGCCGGCACGCAGGAATATTTTTTCGAATCCTTTCAGCTCCCTGACAGGCCGCGTTATGATGCCGACCAAATCGCGCACGTACAACTGAACGACTTCGGCACCGTCGCGCTCTCCGGTATTGGTCACCTCCACACTGGCCGTCACTCTCTGGCCGCGCTCGAAAGTCGGAGTGCTGAGTGAACATCGCCGTAACGGAACGTCGTGTACGAAAGCCCGTATCCGAAAGGATACAGCGGCTCGTTGTCCACATCTAAATAATTGCTGCGGAATTTCGAAAACCACCGCCCGTCGGCAAGCGGCCGGCCCGTATTCTTATGATTGTAATAAATAGGTATCTGTCCTACATTTTTCGGGAAAGTCATCGTCAGTTTGCCGCTGGGATTGACATCGCCGAACAGCACGTCCGATATGGCGTATGCGGCCTCGCTGCCGCCGAACCATACATTCAAAATCGCAGGGACATTCTCATTCTCCCATACAAGGGTCAGAGGACGCCCTGTAAACAGCGTAAGCACCACCGGTTTTCCGGTCTCCAACAATGCCGCGAGCAGACGCCGCTGCACATCGGGAATATTCAAATCCGTTCGTGACGAACTCGCCGCTCATCTCGGCGCATTCGCCCAGCGCCGCGACAATCACATCAGCCTGCTCCGCCACGAGCAGCGCCTCGTCGAGCATCTCCCGTTCGCTACGCGAATCGCGTCCAAGGAGCTTTCCGGAAACGGCACGCGCCTCATAGGCGGCATCGCTCACAAGGTTGCTTCCTTTGGCATAGACAATCCTTGCGCGTCCTTCGCTCGTTTGGCTCAAACCCTCGTACAAAGAGGGGTAGGCATTCGGTCTGGCAGCCAGAGACCACGTACCCGACATGTTACCGCGCGTATTGCCCATAGGGCCGATTACCGCAACGGTACCTTTTCGGGCCAAAGGCAGCACCGGTTTTTCGCCCTCGCGCATCGGCTCGTTTTTCAAAAGCACGAAACACTCAGAGGCAATCCGCCGCGCCGCCGCCGATGCTCCGCCGTAAAAAAATATCGCGTGCGGGACGTGCCGTGTCGCAATACTTGTAAGGATTGTGGAAAAGTCCGAGTTTGTATTTGGCTTCCAGAATGCGACGGCAAGCCGCATCTATCGTGCGCATACTTATCTTTCCCTCGTCCAGAGATTTTTTGACAGTACCGACATATCCCTCACTGACCATATCCATATCGGTCCCCGCATCGAGCGCCCGCGAGCTGACCGTCTGCAAATCGCCGATACCGTGCGCCGTCATCTCGGAAACTCCAGTAAAATCCGACACCACGAAACCGTCGAAACCCCACTGCCCGCGCAGCAAATCGGTCAAGAGCCAGCGGTTTGCCGTGGCAGGAACGCCGTCCACTTCGTTGAACGAAGCCATTACGCTCCCGACACCGGCCTGCACTGCCGCCCTGTATGGATACAAATACTCGTTATACATGCGCAGGCGGCTCATATCCACGGTGTTGTAATCCCTACCGGCCTCCGACGCCCCATACAAAGCGAAATGCTTGACGCAAGCCATTATCTCGTCGTTGCGCTCCATTCCGTCGCCCTGATACCCCTCGACCATGGCCTTTGCAATCTCTCCGCCCAAAAACGCATCTTCGCCGCCGCCCTCGCTGACACGGCCCCAACGAGCATCGCGGCTCACGTCCACCATAGGGCTGAAAGTCCAGCAAATACCGTCGGCGCTGGCCTCCACTGCCGCAATGCGGGCCGACTGTCTTACCGCATCCATATCCCAGCAGCATGACAGTCCGAGCGGAATGGGGAACACCGTTTGATAGCCGTGCACGACATCAAGTCCGAACAGCAGCGGAATTCCAAGACGGGAATTTTCAACGGCAATCTTCTGCACCTCGGCCACGCGCTGCGCACCTCTCAAATTGAAAAGGCCGCCGACCTGACCGCGCTCTATCTTTCGGGCTATATCGCTGTTCTGCGCTTCTCCGGTAACGATTCCGCCAGCCGTGAGCAAATTGAGTTGACCGATTTTTTCCTCTACGGTCATCCTTTTCATCAATGCACTCACGAAACGGTCCATATCCTTATCCCTGTCGGTCGTACGAGCCCCGACCGGCGATACGACAGCCAAGGCCAATATGGCCAGCAACAATCTTCCGGACATACGCTAACGCATTAGGAATGAAAATTTGTCGGTATTTTTAAGCGCTATGTTGGAGCCGCGTGCAATGGCACGCAATGGATCCTCGGCAATGTTGAATCTGATTCCTGTCTTCGATTCCAGACGCTTGTCAAGTCCGCGAATCAGCGCTCCGCCGCCGGCCAGATAGATGCCATTCTTGACCACGTCGCTGTACAGTTCCGGAGGAGTGGTTTCGAGCACTTTCATGACCGCCGAATCGAGTTTCGAAAGCGAGCGCTCCATCGCATAGGCTATTTCGCGATGCGTCAGCATTATGCGTTTGGGTTTGGCGGTAAGAATATTGGCGCCTATAAGTTCGTAAGGCTCCGGCTCCTCGTCCAAATCCTCTATGGCGGCCCCTACGGCTATCTTTATGTTCTCGGCCGTAATGCTGCTGATTCGGATGTTGTGCTGCTGGCGGACATAATTGGATATGTCGTCCGTGAACACGTCGCCCGCCACGTTTATGCTCTCGCTGCACACTATGCCTCCCAAGGAGATGCAGGCCACCTCCGAGGTTCCGCCGCCTATGTCTATTATGATATTGCCCTCCGGCGACTCTATATCGAGACCCGCACCCAGCGCCGCGGCCATAGGTTCATAAATCATGTACACGTCGCGTCCGCCGGCATGCTCGGCCGAGTCTCTCACGGCCTTTATCTCCACGGGGGTGGAGCCGGACGGTATGCACACCACGATTTTGAGTGACGGGCTGAAAAGCGCACCTTTGACCAAAGCCTTGCTTATCATACCTCGAAGCATCAATTCGGTGGCCGTAAAGTCGGCTATCACGCCGTCTTTGAGCGGACGGATTGTCATGATGTCCGGATTCTCCCTCTCGCGCATCAGATTCGCCTTCTGACCGACGGCCATAAGGGCATTGGTCTTGCGGTTGATAGCAACGACCGAAGGTTCGTCCACCACTACTGTATTATTATGTATTATCAGCGTATTGGCCGTACCGAGGTCGATGGCCAACTCCTGAGTAAACGAAAAAGTCCCATATTCTAAACAACATTATAATCGAAGCCGAAAGGTAGCCATATTTTTATAGAAAAAAATTAAAATTTCGCGCAAAAATTGAGAGCTCCGTTCTATTTTCCCAAATGCAGAAATCTATTTATGCAGGAGGGGAGTTCCTCCTCGTAATGGGTGACATAAATCATGGTCTTTCCCGCCTGTGCGGCATACGCCTCTATGAGAGAAAGCGCCAGCCGTTTGTTGTGCGGATCCAGTCCGTGCATCGGCTCGTCCAGAATGAGCAGCTCGGGATTTTTCACGAGCGCACGGGCGAGCAACAGCATACGCTGCTGTCCGAACGACAGCTTCACGAATGAACGGTCGCGCAGATGTCCGAGACCGAAAACGTCGAGCCATGCCTCGCACTGCGCCCTGTGATGCTCCGTCGGCCGTACGTACAGGCCCACCGTGTCGAAAAAGCCGGAGGCGACTATATCCACAGCCGGGATGTCGCGCATATAGCTGCGGTGCATTTCGGAGGAGAGATAACCGATGCGCCTTTTGATGTCCCAGATGCTTTCCCCCGTGCCGCGCCTGCGGCCGAAAAGCGACATGTCCTGAGAATAGGCCTGCGGATTGTCGGCGCAGACAAGGCCGAGCAGCGTGGATTTGCCGCTGCCGTTGGCTCCCGAAAGCGACCATTTTTCACCGCGCCGAACCACCCAGTTCAGCTTGTCGAGTATCGCCCGTCCGGCGTATTCCACCGTTACGTTACGCATGGATATTATCTCGTCGGAGCCGCAAGATTCGCCGCCGTCACCGCAAGGCAGCTTCACATTCCGCAGAACTTCGAGCGGCTCTTCTCTTGTCGAAGCCAGATATTCCTTTGCCGAGTATTTGGCAGAGCATGTCATATTCCGTACTTCGTAAACGCCCGTGATGAATTCGGGAATATCGGACACAGAAGTGACTACCAGAACGATATTCACCGTCCCGCTGCGGCCGAGAGCCGTCAGAAGTTCGGTAACCGTCCTGCGGGCGCCCGCATCAAGACCGATATACGGATTCTCCAAAATAAGCACCTGCGGAGAGCGGACGAGCATTCGGGCTATATGAAACTTACGCAATTCGCCCGTAGAGAGCATGACCGCGCGTTTGTCCCCAAATCGCATCGAGACCGAGACTTTCGAATGCCTTTCCGCTGGGTTTCCGGCCGTCGAACAGGCTCGCAGACAGTCGGCAGTCCGTCGATATCCGAGGCATTCCAGCGTTGCTGGTAATATTCCGTTCCGTATGCGTCGGCGAACGAAGCATAGCATATATTCCTAGCCGGCGAAGCGCTGCCGTCGCGGAACCCGAATTCGAGAGTGCCGCTGCGCAAGAACAATCCGCCGCTTATCGTCTGCGCGAGAATCGTCTTCCCGCCGCCGTTCGGCCCGATAATCGCCAAATGTTCGTCATCACGCAGCTCGAAATCCACCGCTGCGTTAAAAACGTCTTGCTACGTCGCCGACCACGCCCGCCTTCAAAGTTATGACAGCCCCCATTTATACACAATCGATTAGGCCGCAAATATAGGAAATAGCTCGCAAACGGAATCGGCGGCACGCTTTTTTCATTGCCTGCCGGGGATTCAAACATCTTTCCGATTTCTGACAAAAAAACACAGGAACTGACAGTGCAAACCAAGATATAGTATTCTAATCGATGATATAAAAAAATATATTTATCCGCAGACAGTTCTATCGTTGGTTATCAGCCATTTGCGAGGGGGGCATTCGCAGTGGCTGCAAGAGAATGTTGTCGAACCGCTTTTTATGTATATTTGTATCGAAATTCAAAATTAATTGCTACGCCTCGATTGAGGCGTTAATTCCAATACGTTTCGCCATGTATGAACGCATAAGTCAATTCTTCGGCCAGCGCTATATGAGCTACTGGGCCATTCTCGCCATCGACACGATTGCATCCGCAGTGTGCAGCATCGTAGCCTGTCTGGTCGCAAATCATTTCTCGCTTCCTGCAATAGGACCGAATACGGTACTTCTCGTCTGCGCCATATCGTGCATCGTGAGCGTTTTCAGTTTCGTGCTGATGCATACGTACCGCAATGTCATCCGCCACTCCACATTCAAGGACATCTGGCAAATATTCGTGGCCGTATTGATAAAAACGACATTACTGTTCCTTATCGTAAAATACACGCAACTGCTGACCGACAAGCAACTGTTGATAGCCGCTCTTTTCGACTGGATGTTTACGGCCGTGAGTCTCGTGGCCATGCGCATCGTCATGATATTATGCTACGATGCACTCATGTCGCGCATCGAAAAGAAACGGCTGCGCATACTCGTCTACGGCGTCAGAGACAAGAGCGTGGCTCTGAAAGCGCGTCTGAACAACAGCCCGCACTACAAGATTTCGGGCTACCTGAATTTCGGCAAGGAATACAAATCGTACATGCTCTCGGGACTGCGCGTATTTTATTTCGAAAACGAAAACGATTTCAAGAATCTAACCTCCAAATATCATATCGACGGCGTGCTGTTCCCTTCATACGATACGGCACGCCTTGAAAAGGAGAGACTGGTCCGCTACTGCGAAAGTCTGGGCAAAAAGGTGCTCATCTCTCCTCCCGTAAATGAAATAGACGGCAACAAAGTTGTTCAAGGCCGGAATCCGCGAAATACGTATCGAGGACCTGCTCGGCAGGGACGAAATACAGATATCGCTGAGCGAAATCATAAATTCGTTCCGAGGCAAGACCATAATGGTGACCGGCGCGGCAGGAAGCATCGGCAGCGAATTGTGCCGCCAGCCTGGCAACGTTCGGAATCGGACGTCTGATTATAATAGACAACGCCGAAACCCCCATGCACAACATACGGCTGGAACTGGGAAACAAATTCCCGAACCTGAACTTCACGCCATACATCGGAGACGTGCGCAGCAAGAAGCGTCTCAGAGTGGCTTTTCGAAAGATACTGCCCTCACGTCGTATTCCATGCAGCCGCCTACAAGCACGTGCCGCTCATGGAGGAGAATCCGTGCGAAGCTCGCCATGGTGAACGACATCGGCACACGCAATCTGGCAGATTTGTGCGTCGAATACGGAGTAGAGAAAATGGTGATGATATCCACCGACAAGGCCGTCAATCCGACCAATGTCATGGGCGCTTCGAAACGTCTGGCCGAAATATACGTCCAGAGTCTGGGCGTGGCCATACACAACGGACACATAAAAGGCCACACCCAATTCGTGACAACCCGCTTCGGCAACGTTTTTGGGCAGCAACGGTTCGGTGATTCCGCTTTTCCGCGCCCAGATAGAGAAAGGCGGTCCGGTTACCGTAACGCACCCCGACATCGTCAGATTCTTCATGACGATTACCGAGGCCTGCCGACTGGTAATGGAAGCGGCCGTGATGAATACGGAAAACAAAAATCTGCATATACGCCATGGGCGAGGCGGTAAAAATCGTCGATTTGGCGAAACGCATGATTTCGCTCGCCGGATACAGGCCGAACGAAGACATCAAAAATCGAATACACAGGTCTCAGACCCGGAGAAAAAGCTGTACGAGGAGGTTCTCAGCAATGAAGAGAATACCGTCAGGACTTCGCACGAGAAGATTCGCATCGCCAAAGTGAGGGAATACGATTACGAATCCGTGCGCAAAGACTTCGATACGCTACTCGATTTGGCGGAGAACGTAAAGGTCGAGGAGACTGTAAAGCTCTTGAAGCGGATAATTCCGGAATTCAAATCCAAAAATTCGCAATACGAATATCTGGATGCAATAATTGAAGAAGAACAGGCTAAAACTGCATAAGAAAATCGATGACGGAGAACGACTGCATAGTGCTGTCGATGGTGCGCTCGGCCGTAAACGGCTCGCAGTTCGACGCCTCGCCTCTGAAAGGCAAACGGCAGCAGGAGTGGTCCGACATTTTCCGCATAGCCTCCGAGCAGGGCGTTCTGGCCCTCTGTTATGACATCGTAAACTCGCTTCCGGCCGAAAGCCGTGCCCCGAAATCGCTGCATATCCGCAGGGTCCTCAGTGCCGAAAGAATCGAGAAGCGGTACTTCTCGCAACTCGAAACGGCGCGTCTGATTGCCGAAAAATTCCATGAAAGCGGCATCCGATTCTTCATTCTCAAAGGATTAGCCGTAAGCAGGTACTATCCGTCTCCCAGCAAACGCGAATGCGGCGACATAGATTGTTTCCTTGCCGGCGATTACGACAAAGGCAACGAGGTGGCAAAGAGCATGGGCGCGGAAGTGGATTGCGGTTTTTACAAACACTCGCATATCACTTATCGGGGTACGCTCATCGAAAACCACCGTTTCTGCACGGCTATCCGCGGCAGCCGCTCGGCCAAAGAGCTCGAAAAGTATCTACAAACGCTAATTGCGGATTCGCAGCCCGAACAGATAGTGGGGACGCATCTGCTGATTCCTCCTGCGGATTTCAATGCCGTATTCCTGTCTCGGCACGCCTTGTTCCATTTCCTGAGCGAGGGAATCACCCTGCGTCACATAGCGGACTGGTACTGCTTTATGAAAGCACGGCAAAACGATGTAGACTGGGAATCGGTAAACAGAGTACTGGAACAGCACGACATAAAGGTATTCGCAGACGCCGCAACCGCCATTTGCGCGAAATATTTGGGGTTGGGCATAACGAATCCTCGGATTACAGCGCAGAGCGTATACGCCGACAGGATACTGGATGACATATTCACCGAGCAGACACGCTTGTACTCATCCGGATTCGGCAAATGGAAAGGCCGCGCGATGATTGTCTCCAACATCGTGAAAAACGGCTGGCGCTATCGTCAGATATACGGACACGGAATCGCCGGCCAGTTGTTAAGATACGCCTACGGCTTTATCTTCGAGCGCAATCCTCGACTGGATTAGTCCGGAAAATTACATGAAAAGCACTCCGGCAGCGACATTATTCTAAATGTCGCCGACTACCCGATAACGGAGGCCTTGAATCCTGCCGCCGCTACACGCTGCAAAACGTCATCGGCCTTCACATCGGCCGTTACCGTCAGCACCTTGTCGGGCGACGAGAGGTCTATGTTCCAATCCTCGGTAGCCATTATGCGGTTCAACTCTTTTCCGATTGCGGCCACGCAGCCGCCGCATTTTGCATTGGTCTTGAATTTCATAACGATACTTTTTTATATTTTGCTCCATTTCAGTCTAAGACTGTTCAGCACCACCGACACCGAGTGAAAGCCATGGCCGCACTGGCAATCATGGGATTGAGCAGGATGCCGCAAACGGGGAACAACACTCCCGCAGCCACTGGAATACCTATAAGATTATAGATGAAAGCCCAGAAAAGATTCTGACGAATAAGGCTTACCGTGCGTCTGGACAACTTCACGGCGCACGGCAAAAGCATCAAGTCCGAAGTCATGAGCGTACACATAGCGACATCCATGGCGATATCCGTTCCGCGTCCCATTGCGACACTCACATCTGCCTGCGCGAGAGCCTGCGAATCGTTTATTCCGTCGCCGACCATTGCCACCTTGCGGCCGCGTGCCTGCAATCGTGCGATATACTCCTGTTTGCCGGACGGCATAACGCCCGACACATAATGCTCGATTCCTACCTGCGAGGCGACCGACTTCGCCACCGACTCGGAATCACCAGTAAGCATATGCACTTCTATGCCAGCACGAGTCAATTCCCTCACCGCATCGGCGGACGAGGCTTTCAAAACATCGGCAATCGCCACCTGCGCTATCGTATCGCCGCCCAGTCCGAAATACACCACGCTGCGGCCGGTAGTGTCCATATCCAGAGCTTCGGCAGGTCCTGCACCGAAATCCGCGGCAAGAGCCTCGTTTCCTATCCAGTAGTCGCCCTCGGGCAGTTTCAGGACTACGCCCTTGCCTGTCACACTCTCGAACTCGCCCTGAGCGATTTCGCTTCCACCAATCTCGCGTGCCCATTCTCCGACAGCCTTCGCAAGCGGATGCTCGGAGCGGCTCTCGGCCGTGCAAAAGTACATCCGCGTATCTTCGTTCCATGCGGCGAATCCAACGGAAATCCACCACGCGCGGCGTTCCCTCCGTCAGCGTACCGGTCTTGTCCAAAACCACGGTATCTATGCCGCACATGTTCTCCAACGCCACCGCATCCTTTATAAGTATATGGTTCTGCGCCGCCTTGCCTATCCCGACCATAAGTGCAGTAGGCGTCGCGAGCCCCAGTGCACACGGGCAGGCGATAACCAGAACCGACACGGCGGAAACGAGCGCGTATGAAAAATACGCTGTGCCGCCGATTGCAAGCCAGCATACGAACGTAACGGCGGCAATCACGATGACCGCAGGAACGAAAATCCGGCTGATACGGTCCACTATTCTCTGAACAGGAGCCTTGCTGCCCTGCGCGGCTCTGACCATGGCGACGATTTGCGAAAGGACGGTATCGCCGCCAACCTCCGTGGCCTCCATCACAAAAGAGCCATTGCCGTTTATGGTTCCGGCCCACAGCTTATCCCCGCCCGACTTTTCGACAGGCAGCGATTCTCCGCTCAGCATGCTTTTCGTCCACCGCGGAGCCGCCGCTGCGCAAAATGCCGTCCACCGGTATCTTTTTCACCCGGAAGAATGCTTATCATGTCGCCGGCAACAAGCGACGAAACGGGGACAATAGTCTGCTCGCCGGCCCTGACAAGACGCGCCGTCTTGGGTTGCAGTCCCATAAGCGAGCGTATGGCCGACGATGTGGAATTTTTCGCCCGCTGTTCCAACAGTTTGCCCAGCAGCACGAACGCGATGATTACCGCCGAGGCTTCATAGTAAACATGCGGCTGCAAAGACCGTTCGAGCCAGAACTCCGGCCGAACCGTATTGAACACGCTGAACAGAAATGCCACCGACGTACTCAAAGCCACGAGCGTATCCATGTTGGCGCTGCCGCGCAACGCATGCTTTATTCCGTTTACATAGAACCCGCGTCCGAAGAAAACCATAACGGCCAGAGCGAGCGCCATCATTATCCACTGCACCTCGACCGACGAGTGCCTGGACGACATGCCCAGCACCGCGAGCGGAACGGAAAGCACCCATGCTCCGATTGTTCGGCGAAGCAACAAGCGGTAGCTTTTCGTCTCGGCCAAAAGTTGCTGTTCGAAAGCGTTTTCCCGTTCGGTTATCACCAAATCGTAACCGGCACCCCGAACCGCATCGCGCATCTGTCGCAAAGATATTTCGCTCGTATCGTACTTTACATACAAGGTAGCCGAGGCGAAATTGACTGTTGCCGCATGCACTCCTTTCAACCCCGCGACCGTCCTCTCCACGTTCGATGCACACACGGCGCATGTCATTTCAAGAACAGGAAGCGTCGCTTCGGATAATTTCTCCATGACAAAACTCTGTTTTTACACTGTAAAGATAATTATTTTCCGCTTTCAGCAAGAAGTTTAGCATGCGCACAAAGCAAGGGAACAATCCGTATGAGGGAATTAGGCATTCGAGCATAAACGAAATCACCCCTGCAAGAGTTTTTGTAGGGGTGATTTCGTTTAGAAAATTCCTATTATGCTCAATAGACCGTATTCTGCGGGTCGAAGTTCGTCCAGCCGTCCAACCAATCGTCGCCTGCATCGCGGAACGCTCCGACATATCCGCCATTGCCGTCGGACAGCACCGCCGACGGGCAGTAATTTTGTCCGGTTCCTTTGGGGTCGGTAAGATTCAGGGCCGCCTCGTCCATCTCCGAGTTGGTCGGCTCGCTGAAAAAGAAAGAGTGGGAGTACGACACCTTGTCGCGGTCCTCCGTACCGGTTGCATAATCATAGAGGTAATCGGCATACTCCTTGTTCTTGTCCGTACCGATAACACCCATACCGGCAAAGATGATATTTTTAAGGCTGAATCCGCCTTCCTTGGCATACTTCACAGTATTGCCTTTCTCGCCGTCCACGATAAGCCCGATAGGGTATCCGACCGCCAGAGTATTCTCGACATTCAGTTTGCTGCTGCGGCGAATCTGCATGGCTGCCTGAAAAAGGCCCAGTTTGGAACCGTTATCCGGGAACATGCTGCCGGCGGTTATATAGTCGGATGTGTTGGCGAAATCGCTGTTTTTGGCTGTACGAGGCCCTATGAACGTGATGTTCTTGAAAGTCGCCGAGGTGAACGGTATCGTTTCGGCGCCGCTGGCGTTGTTGTCGCTTTCAAAACCGTTGCTCTGCGAAGTGTCGGCAATACGAGGGTCTCGGATGGAAAGGCCGTACTGCACCGTACCGCTGAAACCGTTGTCCGTATCGAACTCATCGTCCCAACCCTTGTAGGCTACCAGATACTTGCAGTTCACCGCACCGCCGAACCATTCGTAAGAGTCGTCGTTGGAATATGACACCTGCAAATGATCTACGGTCGTACCGCTGCCTACCGAACCGAACGTGATGCCGTTAATCTCCTTGTCGGTATCGAACGGATATCCGGCGAACTCCACACGGATGTACTGATAGACTCCCGAATCGTCGGAATCATCGTCGCCTCCGTGTATGGTTGTCGGACCGCCTTCTATCTGCTGCGTACCCTGATTATTGCGGGCCTTTCCGCAAATGATTAGTCCGCCCCAGTCGCCCGGACGGCGCTGTCCGGCAGGCTGCGCCGAAGTCATCACAATCGGAGCGTCTTTCGTTCCTTTCATTTCCACATATCCGCCCGGCTCCACGATAAGCGCCGCCATTGTCCGCTTGTCGCCCTTGATGACCGTTCCGGCTGGAATGCAGAGCTTTGCACCCGCATCGACATACACCCATCCTTTCAGCGTATAGGTGCCGCGTTCGAGAGTTACGTCGCCAGTGAAGTGGAAATTCTGCGTGCCGTTGCCGAGGTCCGCACCGCTGTTGAACAGGATTCCATCGCTGTACGCCACATTGCCTTTGTAAGTCACTTTCGGATCCGTCGAGGCGGCCGGTCCGTCCTCCGAAGAACAGGAACTCGTCATAACGGACATTGCAAGGGCAGCACATATCATAAATGCCAGACCCCGTCTTTTCAATTCGATTTTCATACTTTCTTTGTCTGATTAAAGATTGATATAACTAAAAAAACTATAACCTACCACCAAGTTGAAACTGCGTCCCGGACGATAGCTGCGGGTGACTTCTTCGATAGTGCGCTGCCGATTGTTCACGAGTGACATCCTCGAATTGCTTGAAGACGCAACGCTCTGCCAGCACGTCCCGCACAGAGGCTTTCAATTCCCATTTTCCTATCTTTTTTCCGACGGACAAATCAATGCTGTTACGCGGCATCTCGTATGAGTTAGGAATGTTGCGCGACGAACCGTCCGCTCCCGTACCATACCGGTTGCCTACGCCTATAATGCGTTTGCCCACACGGTTGTAAAGCACTGCGGCGCTCCAACCACGCTCCGTATCGTTGTAAAAGATTCCGGTGTTGATGAGATAGGGAGACTGTCCCTGCATCGGACGGTCTATGTCGTTGGTACCGGGCGCGAACTGCACCTTGCTTTTAATCCAAGCCCCGTTGAAGGAGAAAGAGAAGTCTTTCAGTCCGATGAAATCGAGATTCTTGCGTATGTCGATTTCTATTCCGAAATTGTTCGCTCCACGTGCGTTGGTAAAAAGAGTAGATGAGGTCGGTGCCTCCCGCCACGGTATAGGTCCATTCTATCGGATTCCTGAAATGCTTGTAGAAAAAAGCCACCGATACCTGTTCTCCCGCCGACGGATACCATTCGTATCGCAGGTCGAAATTGTCGATGTAGGCAGGGTTTCAGGTCGGAGTTGCCCATGACGCTGCTGCCCAGTTCGAAGTCGTAGTACACGGAGGTGGAGAGCTCGCGGAATTCGGGCCGATTGACCGACCTGCCGTAAGCGGCACGCAACTGATGCCGGTCGTTCAAGTTGTAAGTCACGTTCGCAGAGGGGAGAATATCGCTGTTGTCATAGGGCGTGCTTTGCAGGCTCTCTTCGAACTGACGGGTATTCATCCTCAGCACCTGCCGGTTGTATTCGTATCGTGCGCCTGCATAGATATTGAACGCTCCCGCCGGCAGATTTATGCCTACATATCCGGCAAGCAGCGTCTGGTCGCCCTCGTAATTATTCAGAAAATTCACCTCTTCGTATAGATACAGCTTTGTCCGGACCGTAATTGGAATCGACGAGCACCTCTTTCGGAACATCATTCGAAAACAGGAAATCTTCCGGCAGCGTATTGTTCGGCTGCCAGCCGTATTGGAACTCTCGTGCACGGTAGGAACGGGTGCGGAACTCACCATAGGCTCCGGCTTTCAGCGTCGGCTCGAAAGAACCGAAGTGGAAATCCTTCCGGTAGTTGCCACCTGCGGAAACGATGTGCTCGTCAAGGCGGGTAAACTCACGGCTTATCCGATATATCCCCATTCTATGCTCCGTGCGGTCGGTACGCTCTATCAGGCGGCGGTCCGGCAAGTTGCGGTTGGCGTAAGCATAGCCGACGTTCCAGTCTATACGGTTGTCTGCCAATGCGTGACGGCCTGTCAGTTGGGTATTGTATGTGGTACGGGCGGAGTAGTAATACTCCATATCGTTTATATTATCCGGCTGGGCGTTGAATCCCGTGCGCTCGGCATAGCGATTCTTGGCTATTTGGTTGAAGATGTTTTTCCATTCAAAATAGTGTCGGTTGTCTTTCGGACGTAAAGAAAGATTGAGCATGGCTCCAATCCGTATATCGTTGCTGAACTGGTTGTCGGTGGCTTTTCGCAGAGGCACCGGCTTGTCGTTGGACGTGTCGTAAGGACCGTAAAGCGAGTTTTTCCATGTCGAGCTGCGTCTTGTATGTATTGGAATAGTTCAGGTCCGCAAGCAAGCCGTATGTCTGTCCACCGTCCCGCTTCCATGTATGATTGTAGCTCATGTTCAGTTTCAAGTCGCTCGCCGGATGTTTGGTACGCAAGGTCCAGTCGTTGTTCAACCCGTTACCGAGCACATCGAGGCGCGGGTTGGTTCCGCCCTCGTACCCCGCGTAGGCACGCAATGCGGCGCTCATTCCCCCGCTCAGAGAGCGATGTCCGCTGCCGAATCCCAGCCAATCCATGCCACCGCCTCTCGAAGCCGCGAAACTACGGAAATGCGTCCGGTCATTGACTCCCACACCTACCGAGATATTAAACCCGTCGTTTTTCCGGCAGGCTGCTTCGTGTTGATGAGAATGAATCCTCCCGTAAAATCAGCCGGATATTCCGGAGCCGGACTCTTGACAACGACCATGTTGTCGAGTTGGGAGCTGGGCAGAATGTCGAACGAAAAAGCCCGCGAATCGGCTTCCGAACTGGGTACGGCACCTCCGTTGAGCCACACGTTGTTATATCGTTGCGACAGCCCGCGGACCATGACGAACTTCTCGTCGATGATGGACACGCCCGGCACGCGGCGTATAACTTCCGAAGCGTCCTTGTCCTGCGTGCGGGCTATTTGCTGCGCCGATACTCCGGTCTGTATTACGGGGCTGCGTTTCTGCTCCTGCACTTGCGCCGCTTCCGTATTACGGCGTGCGACAGCAATCACCGAAACTTCTCCCAGTGTTTGAGAATCGCCCTCCATTAAAAAGTCGATATTGATTTCTCCCACATCGGGCACTACCACGGATTCCTCAACAACGGTCTTATATCCGATATATCGGGCAGTCATAGTATAGGTTCCGGCCGGAAGTTCCAATTCGTAGATTCCATTCATGTCTGCGGTCGCTCCTTTGCCGCTAGCCGATACGATGACGGTGGCGCCGACCAACGGCTCATCGTTTTGTCTGCCTTTGATTGCGCCCTTTACAACTCCGGCATTCGCCGTCCACGCGAAACCGGACATCAGGATAAGAAATAACGTCTTGCTAAATTCGATATGCTTCATTCGCTCTCACTTATTTTGTCGCTGCGAAAGTAGCCCGGCGATATTACAGAAATATTGCTCCCGCATTAAGAAAACATGGGAAATACATCGAATGCAAACATCTGTAAATAGCTATATTACAAGAATATTACAGAAATATGAAACACCGATATTATTTCGTCTCTCGTGTCTGTCTTTTCAAAGGAATGACGCGGATATAAGCAGAGTAGAAAGCGGAAAGGCTCGTTCAGGCGGCAAATGCCATAGCAGGCGGACAAGCAAGAGGTACATATACGAAAAAGCGGTTGAAACACCGCTTCTTCATCAGGCCGTCTGCCTTGTTTTTGTGATCTAGCTGGGGCTCGAACCCAGGACCCCCATCCTTAAAAAGGGATGTGCTCTACCTACTGAGCTACTAAATCATCCTGATTTGCGGTGCAAATGTAAAGATTATTTTTTTGTATTACCAAAACAAAATGATATTTTTTTGTATCTGATTTTAACAAAAAAACCTTTCTGGAAAAAAATGTGTAGAGTAGTCATTATAGGTGCCGGAGGAGTAGGCACGGTGGTTGCGCACAAGGTGGCGGCCAATCCGATATTTACGGACATAATGCTTGCGAGCCGCACCAAATCCAAGTGCGATGCGATTGCCGAAGCGATAGGCGGCGGAAGAATCAAGACAGCGCAGGTGGATGCCGACAACGTAGCGGACTTGTGCGACCTTTTTCCGCAGTTTCAAACCCGACATTGTAATAAACGTGGCGCTTCCGTATCAGGACTTGACCATTATGGACGCATGTTTGGAGTGCGGGGTAAATTATCTCGACACGGCCAACTACGAGCCCAAGGACGAGGCGCATTTCGAATACAGCTGGCAATGGGCCTACCATGACAGGTTCAAGGAAAAAGGCCTCACTGCGATTCTGGGATGCGGATTCGATCCGGGCGTTTCGGCCATTTTCGTCGCGTATGCCGCAAAACACCACTTCGACGAAATACAATATCTCGATATAGTGGACTGCAACGCCGGCAACCACGGCATGGCTTTCGCCACCAACTTCAACCCCGAAATCAACATTCGCGAAGTTACGCAGAAGGGCAGATACTACGAAAACGGAGAGTGGGTCGTAACCGAACCGCACCAGATTCACAAGCCGCTCACTTATCCCGAAATAGGGGAGAGGGAATCCTATGTGATTTACCACGAGGAACTCGAATCGCTGGTAAAGCACTACCCGACACTCCGACGCGCCCGTTTCTGGATGACTTTCGGACAGGAGTATCTCACTCACTTGCGCGTGATACAGAACATAGGCATGGCTCGTATCGACCCGATTATGTACAACGGAGTGGAAATTGTTCCGATACAGTTTCTCAAAGCCGTTCTGCCCGACCCGAAATCGCTGGGTGAAAACTACCACGGACAAACCAGCATCGGCTGCCGCATACGCGGAATCAAAGACGGAAAGCAGCATACCTATTACATATACAACAACTGCGACCACGAGGCGGCGTACAAGGAAACAGGCACGCAGGCAGTAAGCTACACCACCGGAGTTCCGGCTGCGCTCGGAGCTGCGATGTTCGCCAAAGGCTTGTGGAAAGGCGCCGGAGTGTACAACGTGGAGCAGTTCGATCCGGACCCGTTCCTTGCAGAACTCGGACCGCAGGGGCTTCCGTGGGTCGAGAAATTCGACGTAGATCTGGAAGTGGACTGATATTGAAATACGGACAATAGAGTTGCGGCCTACCGAAAAAGGCCGCAACTTTTTACGATACATATATATTGAAGATGATTGATTTCGACAAGGTTCCCTCGCCGTGCTATGTTCTGGACGAGCAGGCACTCGACCGCAATCTGGAAATAATCGACCGAGTAAGGGCGGAATCTGGCGCGGAGATAATAGTCGCGCTCAAAGCATGCGCCATGTGGAGCATCTTTCCGAAACTGGCGCAGCACAGCGACGGAGCTACGGCATCGTCGGCCGCCGAAGCCAAACTCGTTGTGGAAGAATTCGGACAGAGAGCCCACACCTACGCTCCGGCATATACCGACCGGAGTTTCGAACAAATCGTCGAGCTGAGCAGCCATATAACGTTCAACTCCATAGGCCAGTTCGAGCGGTTCGGCCCTGCGGCGCTGCTTCGCGGCGTCTCATGCGGTCTAAGAATAAATCCAGAATATTCGCCCGTGGAAACCGACCTGTACAATCCGTGCTGCAAGGGTTCGCGCTTGGGAGTCAAGGCCGAAAATCTCACCTGTCTGCCTGCCGGAATAGAAGGGTTGCATTTCCACGTGCTGTGCGAATCCGGAGCCGAGCATCTCGAAAGGGCGTTGCAGGAAGTCGAAAAAAGATTCGGGCATCTGCTTCCCGAAATCAAATGGCTGAACTGCGGGGGAGGGCATCTCATGACACGCGAAGGATACGACTGCGACCGCCTGATAAAGGTCATTCGCAGTTTCAAACAAAGACACCCGAATCTGCGTGTGATTCTCGAACCGGGCAGTGCATTCACATGGAGAACCGGATATTTGGTTTCGCGCATCGAAGACATAGTAACCAACGACGAAGTGCATACGGCCATGCTCGACGTATCGTTCGCATGCCACATGCCCGACTGTCTGGAAATGCCGTACAAGCCCGCCATCGTCGGTGCGCACGAACCGCAAAAAGGACAAAAGGCATGGAGAATGGGCGGAAGCAGCTGCCTTGCAGGCGATTACTGCGGCTCATGGGCTTTCGACCACGAACTTAAAGTAGGCGAAAAAAATCGTGTTCGAGGACATGATACACTACACGATGGTGAAAACCACGATGTTCAACGGCGTGCAACATCCGGACATAGCCATATGGCACGACGACGGAACCCTGCAAATCGTCCGCCGGTTCGGGTACGACGATTTCAAAAACCGCATGTGACCCGTTTTAGTGGTATAAATACTTATTGCAAACTCGGTCTTAATGGAGTAAATTTGCGCGTTCATTGAAAAAACTACTAATTAGAGCAATGGAAGAGTTCAAAGCCACCGAATACACCGTTACATGCGTCGCCACCGGACGCGAATTCGAAGATGCCGGATGGTGTCTGGAAGACCGCAAATGCGAGATTCCTTCGCTTGTGCGGGCCAAATATGCGCAAAAGAAGCTCACAGTAAAAGACGAGCAGCAGTACGGACTCTACAAATTCTGCGACTGGATGCCGGTAAAGAGACTGCTGAAAGGTTCCTCGGCTCCTGTTACGTACAAAAGCAAAGGACTGGCCGAAAAACTCGGACTCTCGCAGCTCTACATAACTTTCAGCGGATACAACCCAAGAATAGGCGCACGCATGAGCACCTGTTCGTTCAAGGAGACGGAAGCGTACTGCGTGTGCGCGAGAATCGGCAGGGATGAAAAACGGGTTCTCGTCGTCGCATCCGCCGGAAACACGGCAAGGGCATTCGCGAAGGTATGCTCCGAAAACGACATTCCGCTGCTGCTGTGCGTGCCGTATGACAACAAGGACGCCCTCTGGTTCGATGCCCCGATAAAGGATTGCGTGAAACTGATATGCTCGGAGAAGGGCAGCGACTATTTCGATGCAATCACCCTCAGCAATACGGCTCTCAAATCCGACAGGTTTTTCGCCGAAGGAGGCGCCAAGAATATAGCCCGCAGAGACGGAATGGCCACTACAATGCTCTCGGCGACAACGACGATAGGGCGCATTCCGGACTACTATTTTCAGGCCGTAGGCAGTGGTACAGGTGCGATTGCCGCATGGGAGGCCAATCTTAGGCTGATAGAAGACGGTGCATGGGGAAACAACAAGGCCAAAATCATCGTATCCCAAAACGCTCCGTTCGTCCCGATGTACGACGCATGGCGAGTAGGTTCGCGCCAAATACTTCCATACGAAGAGAAAAAGGCACGCAAGGACGCCGAAATCATCGACGCGAAAGTGCTCTCCAACCGCAAACCGCCCTATGGACTGTGCGGAGGGCTGTACGACGCGCTCAAAGACACGGACGGAGACATAATGGTGGTAACCAACGCCGCAGCGCGAAAGGCCGCCGACCTTTTCGAACAGACCGAAGGCATAGACATTCATCCGGCAGCATCCGTTGCCGTAGCTTCATTGGTCAAGGCCGTCAAGGAAAATAAGATAGACAAGGACAAGACCGTTATGCTCAATATCACTGGCGGCGGCGAAAGACTGTTCAAAACAGGCAAGCAAATACATATGCTCGAACCGTCGCATGTATTCAAACTCAATGCGGGGCAAGACGAAATTCTCGAAAAAATAAATAAACTATTCGAATAATTACGACACGGAATTGGCATAAGTACATTCCACTCGCCACTTGCAACAATCATCTCTTGTATTTTTATTTTGAATACAAAATAATTAATTATATCTTTGTCGCTATATAAAGATATAATCGATTATAATTTATGGCAACCAGACTCAGGCCCAGAAGCACTGATTTGACAAGAGCCGAGCTCGAAATAATGCTTATCGTCTGGCAGAAAGGCGAATGCGTGGTGCATGACATAAAGGAAAAAGCTGCCCGATCCGAAGCCCGCCTACAACACCGTCTCCACCATAGTCAGAATCCTCGAAAAGGAAGGATTCATATCCCATAAGGCTTACGGCAAGACGCATATATACTATCCTGCGATAAGCAAACCGGCCTACACACGAAAATATGTAGGTTCGGTAATTCAAAACTTTTTCGACGGTTCCGTTTCCGAACTGGTGTCCTTCTTTCTCAGGCAGGGCGACATTTCAAGTAATGAGCTTAAAGAACTGTCCGACATATTAAAAGAAGCCGAAAAATAGACGCGAAACGCAATTCTTAAAAATAGACGGGCCGCACCCCTAATGGATGCGGCCCGTCGTTGTCATAGTCTATCAAAAACAGCTACATTTCGACGAAGTTCTTGTAGAACAGCGGAATAGTCTCGATGCCGCGATAGAAATTCTTCAATCCGTAACTTTCGTTGGGCGAGTGTATGGCATCCTCGTCCTGACCGAAGCCCATGAGTATGGATTTGACACCCAGAATCTTCTCGAAAGCGCTGATAATCGGAATACTTCCACCGGAGCAGTAGGGCAGGGGCTTGCGGCCGAAAGTAGTCTCGATTGCCTTTGCAGCCGCCTGATAAGCCGGCATATCGGTCGGCGTCACATAGGGTGCTCCACCGTGCAAAGCCTTGACCGTCACGCGGACGCTCTTGGGAGCTATCGACTTGAAATGTTTTTCGAAGAGACTGTCCGATTTTGATGTAGTCTTGATTCGGCACCAGCCGCATGGATATTTTTCGCCGAAGCCTTCGCCGGAATGATGGTCTTGGTTCCCTCCTCGATATAGCCGCCCCAAATGCCGTTCACATCCAGAGTCGGACGCACGCCGGTTCTCTCGATTGTGGTATAACCGGCCTCGCCCTGCACCTCGTCTATGTCCAAGGCCTTTTTGTAACGCTGAATATCGAACGGAGCCTTGTTGAAATCATCGCGTTCGGTCGGCGTCAGTTCGCGGACATCGTCGTAGAATCCGGGGATGGTTATGCGGCCGTTGTCATCGACAAGCGATGCGATAAGTTTGGCAAGCACATTGGCCGGATTGGCCACAGCTCCTCCGTAAAGGCCCGAATGCAAATCCTTGTTCGGTCCCTGAACCTCGACCTGCATATATGCCAGACCGCGCAGACCGCAGGTAATCGACGGGGTATCCCAACCGATAAGACTGGTATCGGACACCAGAATCACGTCGCTTCGGAGCATCTGTTTGTTATCCTCGCACCATTTGTAGAGGCTCGGCGAACCGATCTCCTCCTCGCCTTCGAGCATGAATTTCACGTTGCAGGGCAGCGAATCGGTGGCGCACATCGCCTCGAACGCCTTGGCGTGCATGAAAGCCTGGCCTTTGTCGTCGTCCGCACCCCGGCACCAGATGCGTCCGTCCTTCACGACCGGTTCGAACGGCGAGGTCTTCCACTCATCGACAGGGTCTACGGGCATCACGTCGTAGTGTCCGTAAACCAGTACGGTCGGTTTCGAGGCGTCGATAATCTTTTCGGCATACACCACCGGATTACCTTCCGTGGGCATTACCTCGGCCCTGTCGGCCCCGCTGGCAAGCAGTGCGTCGCGCAGCCACTGCGCACAAGTCACCATATCCTGTTTGTGGGAACTCTGCGCACTAATCGAAGGGATGCGCAGCAGTTGGAACAGTTCATCCAGAAAACGCTCCTTGTTTTGCTCAATGTAATCGTTTATCCTGTTCATAATACATCATATTTTGCATATCCGTTTTATCTCCGAAATTATCTTCTCGGCAAGCCTCTGCGCCGAAGCCTCGTCGGAACTCTCGCTGTAAATGCGTATTATAGGCTCCGTGTTGGACTTGCGCAGATGCACCCATTCGGTAGCGAAATCTATTTTCACGCCGTCTATGTCGGTAACCTTTTCGGTCGCATACTGGGCCTTGATTTTCGACAGCACGTCATCCACGTCGATATCGGGCGTAAGCTCGATTCTGTTCTTGGATATGAAGTACGACGGATACTGCGCACGCAGCTCGGTCATTGTCTTGCCGCTCTTTGCGAGCAGTGTCAAAAAAACAGCGCCACACCCACAAGAGCATCGCGTCCGTAATGCAACTCGGGATATATCACTCCGCCGTTGCCCTCACCGCCGATAACGGCTCCTGTGGCCTTCATCTTCGCCACCACGTTCACTTCACCAACGGCAGCAGCCTCGTACTTTCCGCCGCGAGCCTCCGTCACATCTTTCAGCGCACGGGACGAACTGAGGTTCGATACGGTATTTCCGACCGTCTGCGAAAGCACGTAATCCGCCACGGCCACCAGCGTATACTCCTCGCCGAACATCTCACCGTTCTGGCAGACCAGCGCCAAGCGGTCCACGTCGGGGTCCACCACGACACCCAAATCGGCCTTCTCGCGCACCACAGCCTGCGATATTTCGGTCAGGTTCTGCGGTATCGGTTCGGGATTGTGGGCGAACCGACCGTCGGGCGTACAGTTAAAGCTCCACCACTTCGGCTCCGAGCTGACGCAAAAGAGCGGGGATGACCGTGCCGCCTACCGAATTGACGGCATCCACCACCACCTTGAACCGCTTCTCTCGCACGGCGGGTACATCCACGAGCGGCAGTGCCAGCACGGCATCTATATGTATCTTATCAAACGACGCACGCTCGACAACCTTTCCGATTTCATCGACAGCAGAGAAAAAGCATATCGTCCGCCTCGGCATACGCAAGCACCTTCTTGCCCTCCTTGTCGCTCAGGAACTCGCCGGACGAATTGAGAAGTTTCAGCGCATTCCACTGCTTCGGGTTGTGGCTGGCCGTGATGATTATGCCTCCGTCGGCCTTGTAATGGATAACGGCCATCTCCGTGCCGGGTGTTGTGCAGAGTCCGACATTCACCACATCGGCTCCGCAGCCGAGAAGGGTTCCTTCGACCAAGTCGGCCACCATTTCGCCCGAGAGCCTCGCATCGCGTCCAATCACTATCTTGGGGCGCGAAACGCCGCTGCTCTCGCGAATCAGACGCAGGTAGGCCGCCGTGAACTTCACCACGTCGAGCGGCGTAAGATTGTCTCCCGGAACGCCTCCGATAGTGCCTCGGATTCCGGAAATAGATTTTATAAGTGTCATTATTTTTGATGTTTGAAATTTGTAATTTCATGCAAAATAATTACTTTTTATGCCAATATCAAAACAAAAAAACGAGAATTATGAGAACGATTGCATCTTCCGAACTGATTATCAATGCAGACGGTTCTGTTTTCCATCTGCACATCAAACCAGAGAATCTGGCGGACATCGTAATACTTGTAGGCGACCCCGGCAGAGTCGCCGCGGTAGCTTCATATTTCGACACGCGCGAATGCAATATTTCCAACCGTGAATTCAACACGGTCACCGGAACATACAAGGGACGGCGCATGAGCGTCGTATCCACCGGAATCGGCACCGACAACATAGACATCGTGGTGACGGAACTCGACGCGCTGGCCAACATAGATTTCGCCACAAGACAGGTCAAGACGGAAAAAAAGACGAGCTTTACGCTGCTGCGTCTGGGAACCTCGGGCGCCATACAGCCCGATTTGCAAATCGGCGATTTCCTTTTTCGCACGCACATCCGTAGGATTCGACGGACTTCTGAACTTCTACAAGGGCCGGAATCAGGTATGCGATTTGGACATCGAGCGTGCCTTCATGAAGCACACAGGCTGGAACGAGCTTCTGGCCAAACCGTATTTCATAAATGCCGACAAGCAGTCTGCTGGAACATTTCAAGGACACCACCAAGGAGGGAATCACCATTGCCGCACCCGGATTCTACGGGCCTCAGGGACGCTGGGTAAGAATAGAGCCTGCTGACGTGCATCTGAACGAAAAGATAGAGTCGTTCGACTATCATGGCCGCCGCATAACCAACTTCGAAATGGAAAACTCGGCACTCGCCGGACTCGCAGCCCTTATGGGACACCGCGCCGCAACGATATGCACTATCATAGCCCAGCGCATTGCCGGCGACGCCCAGCCTGACTACAAGCCTTTTGTGGAGAAAATGATTGCCATGGCGCTCGACAAATTGGCTTCGATATAAAAATTCACTACTTTTTGCGTAAATATTTTTCCGACAACTATAAAAAAACGAATCATAAAATGAAATTCACAGTATCAAAGCTCCGCTCTGCTCTCGATTCTTTCCACCACCGGAAAGGTTATCAGCAGCAAAAAAATACACTGCCCATTCTCGACTACTTCCTGCTCGAACTCAAAGACGGCCGGCTCAAAGTCACCGCCTCGGATTTGGAAACCACGTTCGTCGGCAGCATAGAAGTGGACAGCATAGAGGAGGAGGGCGTAATAGCCGCTCCCGCCAAACGAATGCTCGACTCCCTGAAAGAGTTCTCCGAACAGCCGCTCACAATCGAGGCGGACAAGGATTCGTGGGAAATCAAAATCAACTGGAAAACCGGTTCGCTCTCGATTCCCGGCACCTCTGGCATGAGCTACCCCTCGATTCCCGAACTGAACGCAGAGGAGAAGCATGAAATATCGCTTGACGTAGACGTTCTGGTAAACGGAATAAACAAGACAATTTTTCGCCACGGCCGACGACGAGCTGCGTCCGGTGATGAACGGCGTATACATAAACATCGAACAGAACGGCATCACGTTCGTTGCGACCGACGCCCACAAACTCGTCAAATATACGGCCGAATGCAGCACCGAGGAACAATCCTCGTTCATTCTGCCCAAGAAACCGGCCAACCTTCTCAAATCGACCCTCATAAAAAGAGGAAGGAGAGATTACCACCATGTTCGACAAGAAGAACGCCGTATTCAAGATTCAGGGCTATACGCTCATCTGCCGTCTCATCGAGGGCAACTATCCCAACTACGACGCCGTCATTCCACTGAACAACCCGAACAAGGTGATAATCGACAGAATCGAACTTCTCAACGGCATCAAGCGTGTGGCAGTATGTTCGAATCAGGCGACCAACCTCATAAAGCTCGACGTGGGCGCGAACAAAATGAACCTCACGGCCCAAGACCTCGACTTCTCGGTATCGGCCAACGAAACCATTTCGTGCTCATACGATGGAGCCCCCATAACAATCGGATTCAAATCAACGTTCCTTATCGAAATCCTTTCGAACACCGACACTCCGAGCATCGTAATCGAACTGGCCGATTCGACCCGCGCCGGCGTATTCAAACCCGTTTACGACGACAAGCAGAGCTACACCACGCTCATGCTTCTGATGCCGATGATGATTAACGCATAAACCGATGAATCTCAATCTTAAAAGGCCCATCGTTTTTTTCGATTTGGAGACCACCGGCATAGATTTGAGCAGGGACAGGATAGTCGAAATCTCGTTAGTCAAAATATCGCCCAACGGCGATCAGGAGCTCAAAACGAGGCGCATAAACCCCGAGATGCCGATTCCGCCAGAGGCGACTGCCATTCACGGAATCACGGACGACGACGTAAAGGACTGTCCGAGATTCAAGGAGATAGCCAAGTCGCTGGCCCAGTATATCGAAGGATGCGATTTGGGCGGCTACAACTCCAACAAGTTCGACATTCCGATGCTGGTGGAGGAGTTTCTGCGGGCCGATGTGGACGTAGATCTGAAAAAGCGCAAATTCATCGACGTGCAGAACATATTCCACAAGATGGAGCAGCGCACGCTGGTCGCGGCATACAAGTTCTACTGCGGCAAGGATCTGGCGAAGACGCCCACTCGGCCGAGGCCGACACAATGGCCACATACGAGGTGTTGCAGGCGCAGTTGGACCGTTACCCCGAATTGCAGAACGACGTGGATTTTCTGGCCGGTTTTTCGGAAAGAGGGAAAAGCGCGGACTATGCGGGGCGCATAATATACAACGACAAGGGGCAGGAGGTTTTCGCATTCGGAAAACATAAAGGCAGAGTCGTCGAAGAGGTTTTCCGCGAGGAGCCGAGCTACTATGCGTGGATGATGAACGGCGATTTCCCGCGCTATACGAAAAAGGTGATTACGGAAATTCGCCTTCGTTCAGGTAAGTAAACCCGTAACGATGATGAAAAAAAGCGCTTTTTAATTCTGATACTGACTGTCGTTTTTCCGTGGTGCGAGACGGCATCGGCGCAGTACGCCGTGCCCAAAAGCGAGAAATCGCAAAGCATAGTTTTCATCGACGGACAGAATTTCTATGTCCACACGGTCGGAAGCAAAGAGACGTTTTACTCTCTGGGGAAACTGTACGAAGTCTCGCAGGACGATATAGTAAGGTACAATCCGCACACGGCCGACGGTCTGAAAGCCGGACAGGTGATAAAGATTCCGGTAGCCGAACCGCTGCCAGTATCCAAAAGACGCGAATCGAAACTCTTCGACCGCCATACGGTCGTCAAGGGAGAAACGGCCTATTCGATAGCCAGAGCATACTCGATACCGCTCAGCACCATTATCGAGGATAATCCCGACTTAGACATTACGCGCCTCTCGCTCGGGCAGCAGATTCTCATCCGCAAGAAAAGCGTGGGCGAGAGTTCCACCGCACGAATCGCGCAGGAGCTCAGAGAGTACAAGGACGCCATAAGCAGCATAGATACGGTAGGGGAGTACCATATCGTAAAAGCCGGCGAGACGCTCTATTCGCTGGCCCGCAAGTACGGCGTGGAGCAGCAGGAGATAGCGGAAGGGAACGACCTATCGGAAGGTCTCAAAGCCAACATGCTCATCCGAATTCCGAAAAACCGGAAGCCAGTCGCCCGTCATGGAAATCGACACCGTATCCTCGCTTGATTTCAGGCCCAGAGCAGCACGGGTCCTGACACGCGGCTCGTCGCCCAACATCGCCGTGATGCTGCCGCTGGAAAACTCCGGAAAAAGCAACAAGAATTTCATGGAGTTCTACGAGGGCGTACTGCTCGCATTGGAGGATTTCAAGGCGGAAGGGGTATCGTCGTCCGTCAAACTGTTCAATACGGAGCGCGACCAGCGGAAGGTTCGCGACATAGTAACATCCGACTCTTTTTCCGACATCGACCTTATAATCGGCCCCGTGTATTCGGACGAATCGGCTCCTGCCATACGATATGCCGAGGCATACGGCATTCCTGTAATATCGCCTTTGTCAGACGCCACCGCGGAGAGTGCGAACATGTTCCAGCTGGCCCCGACCGAAGCGACCAAATACGACAAGCTGTCGGACTTGCTTTCCGATGGGAAAAACATCGTTGTGGTAACTTCGTCCAACGACAATCGCGAATTCGCTACTGAAATCATGCAGGCCATCAAAGGGCCGTACTCGCGCTATAATTACGACAGCGCCACCGACCAAGGCAACATTGCCAACACAATAGATTGGAAACGTCCGAACGTGTTCATCGTTCTGGCCGACACGCAACTCGGCGTGGACCGTGCTCTGGCGGACATAAGTTCCGCATACAACAACGCCTCGGCCCGCTCCTCGCGCGAAGCCGAAATACATGTCATAGGCAATTCGAAGTGGGCGAGATACAATGCGCTCGACAAAAACCTGTTTTTCAAGCTCAACGTACAATACGTATCCTCATACCATGCCGACCGCACAAGCGACAAGGTACTGGACTTCGACAAACGCTACATCGCGGCATTCGACAACCTGCCGTCGCTGTACGCATACAGAGGTTACGATGCCGCCAAAATATTCGTCGGGATGCTGCTCGATTCGGGATTCGACTTTTCGGCTTCGGCCACACGCGAATACAAACCGCTTGTAGTTCCGTATCGTTTCTCTCGCAATTCGGATACAGCCACACACCGCAACACCGAATGGGTGGTGGTTCGCTACAAAAACGACTATACGATAGAAGTCAGATAGTTAAATAATCCGCAGGCAAAAAATCCTGACGGTTGCTTATCATAAAAATCGAATGTTTATGAATATGCTTTTATTTCGGGTATCTGGAACTTAGACACTTTCATTTTATCCCTGAAAATAAATGCGGCGCTCGCGTCAGCGACGTGGGCTTTTTGTGTTATTTCAGGGATAAGGTAGTCTAAGACCTCAGATACCGGAATATTGCAGACAGGGTCCACGTCTTCTTTATGTCTACGAATCTGCTACGGACCGCACAAAAACATCTGTTCAAAAAAAATTTAACGATTATGAAAAAATCATACGGCATAGCATTTTCGGCGCTTCTCATCGCGCTGCTAAGCAGTTGCGGCATCACCGAACGATTTCCGCTAAATGCCGATAATTGGAATACGAACGTGACCCTGAACGATGCCCGATACTGAATCGTGAAAACCGTAACCGGACGTTCCGGCAGCATGTATGTTCTCGGTATCGGAGGCATGTCGGGAAAAGCGCTATATTCATCGGCTCGCGCCGACATGCTCAAACATGCAAGACTTAAAGACAACCAAGCTATCATTTATACAAATACCGTAGTCTCGACCTCCGGCGTTCCGCCGTTTTTTTCTGGCAGAACGAAGCCGTGGCGAGCGGAATATTAATCGAATTTCTCGACGGTACCGACTGCGCGGCTGAATCAGAGCGGCAAACCGCACCAAATGCGACAGAAGATTCGACACGAACGGCCAAAGTCGCCGCACCGTACAGCGATGCCGAGAAAACGGAAAATATCGCGGTCTCCCGTTCGGAACGCCCCTTAATCGACGACAGCCATACCGTCTACAACAGTAACCGGACGAACGATTACGTGGTGATTGCCAAAGACGGAAAATTCGGTATCGCAGACAAGCAGGGACACATAATCGCACCGTGCAAATACGACTATGTTAAATTCATACTTTCGAAAAATGTTCTTGCCAAATGCTACACGGACGACTCTTTCGGATACGATACGATTTACTTCGACGACATTTAACCGTCGGTTTTCGCAAAACGGCATAAAAAAACAGGGTGCGCAATAATTCTTTAACTTATGCGCACCCTGTTCGTCAAGGTTTCTTCGGGTTTTTCCTTACTGCCCGAGGTATGATTTGAGCAACTTGCTGCGAGAACTGTGTCTCAAACGGCGAATCGCCTTCTCCTTAATCTGTCTCACACGCTCGCGCGTCAGGCCGAACTTGTCTCCGATTTCTTCGAGCGTCATCTCCGAACATCCGATTCCGAAGAAATATTTCACTATGTCCTTTTCGCGTTCGGTCAGAGTGTCGAGCGCCCGCTCCACCTCCATGCTCAATGATTCATTTATAAGGCCGCGGTCGGCATTCGGCGAATCGGTATTTACCAGCACGTCCAGAAGATTGTTGTCTTCGCCGTCGGCGAACGGTGCGTCCACCGATACGTGACGTCCGGCCACACGCATCGTATCCGTAACCTTCTCGCGCGGCAAATCGAGCGCGGCGGCCAACTCTTCGGGCGACGGCGTACGCTCGTGCTCCTGCTCGAAACGTGCGAAAGCCTTGTTTATCTTGTTGAGCGAACCGACCTGATTCAGCGGCAGACGCACAATACGCGACTGTTCGGCCAGAGCCTGCAAAAATCGACTGACGAATCCACCACACGGCATAGGAGATGAACTTGAAACCGCGGGTTTCGTCGAATTTCTCGGCAGCCTTGATAAGACCCAGATTGCCTTCGTTTATCAGGTCGGGCAGACTGAGACCCTGATTCTGATACTGCTTGGCCACCGAAACCACGAATCTGAGGTTCGCCTTCGTAAGTTTCTCCAATGCCTCCTGATCGCCTTTCTTTATGCGTTGGGCCAATTCGACCTCTTCTTCGACCGTAATCAAATCCTCCTTACCTATTTCCTGCAAGTATTTGTCCAGCGACGCACTCTCGCGATTGGTAATGGACTTCGTGATTTTTAATTGTCTCATGTGCTTTTCTTGAACTATAAATATATTTCCGTCATTACATTCACTTGGTCGAATCGGTCTCTTTTGCGCCCCCTGAACCGTTACTCAACCAGAGCATATCTGATGGCTCGTCCGCCGCGAGATACTCCGTCGATAGAGGTAACCTTCTCCGTAATCCTGTTAAGATCCGAGAGCGAACGCACGGTCTTGTCGTTGATGTGGGTTATCACGAACCCTTCGCTTATACGCGCACGGTACAACAATCCGCCGTTCTTGACGCTTCTGACTACTACACCGCCGTCGATGCCGAGTCTGTTTGGCCTGTCGCTGCGACAGTTCGTCGAACTCGCCTCCCATAACGTTCACGATGTCGAAGTCGTCCTTGGATACCAATTCCGTCTTACCGGCTTTATTACGTAAAACCACTTCGAAATGTTTCACTTTGCCGTCTCTTTTTACTGTTACATTAACCTTATCGTTGGGTCTGTGCTTACCGATTATTTCAGTCACAGTCGCGGCATCGCCAATCTTAATGCCGTCTATTTCGGTTATGACATCACCCTTTTCGATTCTGGCAGCCTTCGCCGCTCCGTCCTCGACAGCCTCGGCTACATACACGCCGCCTATCTCGGTTATGCCCTTATTCTTGCCCTCCTGCTCGATGAAATTCTCGTCGATTACTCTGAACATCACACCCAGAAGCGCACGCTGCACTATACCGTACTCCTTCAAATCGACCACCACCTTGCGGACGATAGCCTCCGGCACTGCAAACGAGTAGCCCGCATAACTGCCGGTGGGGGATTTGATGACCGTATTTATTCCGACCAGCTGCCCCTTCGTATTGACCAGCGCTCCGCCAGAATTGCCCGGATTGACCGCAGCGTCGGTCTGAATGAACGACTCGATACTGATTTGGCTCGGTATCACACCCAGTGTACGCGACTTGGCACTGACGATTCCGGCCGTAACGGTCGATTGAAGTTCGTAGGGACTGCCTATCGCCAGCACCCATTCGCCCAGACGCAGCGCATCCGAATCGCCGAACGGAATGGTCGGCAAATCCTGAGCATCTATCTTTATAAGAGCCACGTCCGTGGCCTCGTCCGCTCCGATAATCTCGGCATCGAAAGTACGGTTATCGAACAATTTGACTTTCAGCTTGCTGGCATTGTCTACCACATGGTTGTTGGTCACGATATAGCCGTCGCTGCTGATTATCACGCCCGAACCGCCGGACATTCGCGTCTGAGGCTCCTCGTTGCGATACGAACGCGGATTTCCGAAAAACTCGAAGAACTGCCCGAAACCCTGCATGTCTCCGTAACCGAGCGACACCTCTTCCGTTTTGATTACGCTCACAACGCCTTTTACAGCATTCTCTGCGGCATAAGTCAAATCGGGATAGCCGTCCGCCGAATAGGAAGTGAACTTGGTTCCGGTCTGGGACGAAGCGAAATCCCGAACCGTTTCGACCTTGACCTCCGAAGTTTTAGGTTCGGGTCTGTTGTGCGCAATCGAATATGCTGTGGCTCCTCCGACTGCGGCAGACGCGCAAACAGTGGCGACTGCCAGAATAATCTCTTTTTTCATATCATCGAAATTATAAAACATTGTCTTGCAAAGTCGATAATTTCATTCATAGGCGTTTAACGTTTTATTCAATTCCGTGAAGTAAACGCGGGCCGCATGGGCGATATTGTGCCGTACCTGCATAAAAAATACGGCCGGCGAATTGTATTCGGATAAAATAAACGATACCTTTGCCTTCACACACAATTCGTTCTTTATTATGTTTTTTTGACAATTTACCTGCCGGCATAGACACGCACACGGTGCTTTCCGGCAAAGGTGCGATTGAGCGGAATAGGGGAGATGCTGGAAAACATGTTTCCCGAACGCAGCGCTGTAATCATCGCAGACAAAACCACTTGGGAGATTGCAGGCAAAAAGCGTATGGGAGCATATAGAAGCATCGTATGCAAAACAACAGGCTCCTTACGTCATTACGGATTCCGGACTTTCCGCCGACTGGAAATACGAACAAAAGCTCGAAGAGTTTCTCGGCACAACGGATGCCGTTCCGGTTGCCGTGGGCTCCGGCGTGATAAACGATTTGACCAAACTGGCCTCATACCGCATGGGACGTCCGTATATCTGCGTCGGGACCGTAGCCTCGTCGGACGGATACGCCGCATTCGGGGCATCTATAATCAGAGACGGAGCTAAACGCACATTCGAGTGCAGCGCCCCGCGCGGGATACTGATGGATACGGATATAATCTTTCGGGCACCGCGACACCTGACGGCAGCCGGCTATGCCGACCTGATGGCCAAGATAACGGCGGGAGCCGACTGGATACTGGCCGACGCAGCAGGAGCGGAACCGATAGACAAGGCCGCCTTCAATCTGTCGCAATCGGGTCTGAAAGAGATAGTCTCGCACTTTGACATAAACTCCGAACGGAGCATAGAAGAACTCGTACACGGACTTCTGCAAAGCGGATTCGCCATGCAGCTGCATAAGTCGAGCCGTCCGGCCTCCGGCACGGAACATCTGTTCTGCCACCTGTGGGACGTGCAAAATCGGAAATCCGACTGCGGAAACGTTTCTCACGGTTTTCAGGTCGGCATAGGCATCTTGGTCAGCACCCTGTTATACGAAGAGCTGCTGTCCGCCGATATCGGAAACATGGACATGGAGGCCTACGCCGAGGCATGGCCCTCGTGGGAACGGACCGCGGAACATATAAAGGAACTCTTCGCCCGCGACCCGCAGATGATAGATGCCTGCACGCGGCAGACGAGAATAAAATATCCGGACAGAAAAGAACTCTACCGCCAGTTGTCGGCATTTCAATCTGCTTGGAATACGACCCGCAAACGCATAGAAGCCCAGATACTCCCTTACGTGCAGGCCAAAAGACTGCTCGAAAAAGCGGGAGCGCCCACTGCTCCCGAACAAATCGGAATATCCTCGCAGCGGCTTGCGGAATCATGCCGCATGCTGCCATATATGCGCGATCGCTACACTATCGTGGATCTTGCAGTTCGGCTCGGAGTATACGATACGTGGCTCGAAAAGATTAATGCCCGACTGTCATAACACGCCGAGCCGGACGAGCTGCTCCGAAAGTTTCTGCGGAGTTTCGAAACGTATGCCTGTCATCGAGAGCCTGCGGGCCGCCTTGACATTGCGCTGATTGTCGTCTATAAAGACCGATTCGCGCGCCGACAGGCCGTAGCGCTCCAATATTATCTCGAATATCCTCGGGTCGGGTTTGATAACTTTTTCCCGACCCGACACTACGATGCCGTCCATCTCGCCCAGAAACCGGAACCGCTCCATGGCTATGGGGAACTTTTCGGTCGACTGTAGTTGCTCGTGGTTGCCAAACTTTATGTACCTCGCGGTTTTTCAGCGCATGAAGCGTTTCGAGAGTTCCCGCAATCTCGCCTCCGAGCATCTTTTCCCAACCGGTATCATAGAGGCGAATTGCCTCCTCGTACTGCGGGAACCGCTCTATGAGAGAGCGAGCATTGCTCTCGAACAAAACACCCGCATCATGCCTTTCGTTCCACTGCTGGGTGCATACGTTTTCGAGAAAATACTCCATTTCGGATTCGCATTCGAAATAACTCCTATATAAATAACGCGGATTCCAGTCGATGAGTTCACGCCGCCCAAGTCGAAAACGACATTCTTCAATTCCATGTTCGCAGACATTAACCGACGACAAAATAACGGAAATAAATGTCTTGATAAAAATTTTGTGATATTTATAACTTATTGCGGCGTTTATATGACGATGTGGAAAGATTTGGCCTATTGCAACCACAATAAAAAAAGCTAAAACAGCACTCTTTTATTATTTCAAAAAGCCAATTTTCCCCATTTCATAACGTTTAACAGAAAAACAGCGATTTGAAATGGGATTTTTATTTACCTCCGAGTCGGTGTCCGAGGGATCCCGACAAGGTATCCGACCAGATTTCGGATGCCATTCTCGATGAATTCTTACGTCACGACCCCTCGTCGAAAGTTGCCTGCGAGACGCTTTGCACCACAGGTCTGGTCGTCGTGGCAGGCGAAGTGCGCAGCAGCGCCTATGTCGATGTACAGGGCGTAGCACGCAGAGTAATCAACCGGATAGGCTATACCAAAAGCGAATACCAGTTCGACGGCAATTCGTGCGGCGTGCTTTCGGCCATACATGAACAGAGTTCGGACATCAATCAGGGCGTGGTCCGTCAGAGCGAACAGGAACAGGGTGCCGGCGACCAAGGCATAATGTTCGGCTACGCGATAAACGAGACCCGCGAACTCATGCCGGCGACACTGATACTATCGCACGTAATCCTCAAAGAACTTGCGGTAATCCGCCGCGAAGGAAAGCTGATGACCTACCTGCGTCCCGACTCGAAGAGTCAGGTCACAATCGAATACGGCGACGACCGCAAGCCTATTCGCGTACATACGATAGTGGTCTCCACGCAGCACGACGAATTCATAAAGGCCGAAGGCGGATTAAGCGAGAAAGAAGCCGAAAAGGCCATGGGCGACCGTATAAAGGAGGATGTACGAACGATACTCATTCCGCGCGTCAAGGCACGCCTGCAACGTGCCGGCGACAAACTGGCCGACCTTATAGGCGACGACTACATCCTGCATGTCAATCCGACGGGCAAATTCGTCATAGGCGGACCGCACGGCGATACGGGTCTGACAGGCCGGAAAATCATCGTAGACACATACGGCGGCCGCGGTGCGCACGGCGGCGGAGCATTCTCGGGCAAGGATTCCTCCAAGGTGGACCGCTCGGCGGCATACGCGGCGCGTTATATTGCCAAAAACATGGTTGCGGCCGGCATCGCGGACGAGATGTTAGTGCAGCTGTCCTACGCAATCGGCATCGCACAACCCCCTGAGCGTTTACGTCGATACTTACGGAACCTCCAATGTGAAAATCTCCGACGGAGAAATCGCAGAACGCATAGCGTCGCTGTTCGATTTGCGGCCCGCCGCGATAGTAGCCAAATTCGGACTTAAAAACCCGATTTTTCGAAGCTACCGCCTCTTACGGACATTTCGGCAACCGCCCATACACCAAAACGGAAACGATTTGGGAAAAACGGAGTTCAAAAACAGCGTGAAATCGAATACTTCGGTTGGGAAAAACTCGACGCGGTGGAAATGCTCAAAAAAGAGTTCGGAATATAATTCCGCCTTGCTTTTTTCTAAACTTCAAAGGCTGCCGACTTTTCGGCAGCCTTTTTTATGCTTTATGGCATCCGCTTCGCGCCCGACATAAAGCACCTTGCGCCGCATCAGGCATGGGGTGGGGCAGCCAACCCATATATATGAAAAAGCGGAAATTTTCGGCTGAACACAAAAAAAAGATATGTCGATTCAGGTTGCCGACCATTCCGGCCGGAACCGTATTACATACAAAATGTCCGGAGCGGCATAAGCTGGCTCCGGACATTTTACTATCAATCGAATATCAGTTCCGCACTCAGGCCAGATTCATCTCCTTTATTATTGCGGCGAGTTTATCGTCCAAAGCCGTCTGAACCTTGTCGAAATCTGCCACAGAAGCGAGCGGCTGGCAAACGCCGAAGTAGAACTTTATCTTTGGCTCCGTACCCGACGGGCGCACCGAAACTTTCGTACCGCTGGCAGTGAAGAATTGCAGCACGTTGCTCCTGTCCTGTACGATAGGGGTCTTGACGCCGGTAGCGACATCCGTTGATTCGAGCGAAAGAAAATCGTTTATCTTCGTCACCGGCTCGCCGAGAATCGTTTTGGGCGGATTGGCCCTGTATTCGACCATCATATTCTGAATCTGCTCGTGTCCTTCCTTTCCTTTGCGGACGACCGAAACGAGACCCTCCTTATAAAAACCGTACTTAACGTACATCTGTTTCAACCAGCCGTAGAGAGTCAGACCCTTGCTTGCAGCCCATGCCGCAGCTTCGGCCGCAAGCGAACATGCGCTCACACCGTCCTTGTCGCGCACGAAATCGCCGGCCAGAAATCCGAAGCTCTCCTCGCCGCCGCCTATGTACTGCTCCTTGCCCTCTTTCTCGCGGATGACTTTGGCGATATACTTGAAGCCAGTAAGGCATTCGTAACATTTAACCCCGTAACTTTCGGCTACCTTAGGTATCATCTCGGAAGTCACGATAGTCTTTATTACGAACTCGTTGCCGGTAAGCCGGCCTTTCTCTTTCCATCCTGTGAGCATGTAGCTGGCAAGCAGCGCACATGTCTGGTTGCCGTTGAGCAGGATATGCTCCCCGTTCTCGTCCTTCACGCCGATTGCTATTCGGTCGGCATCGGGGTCGGTGGCGAGTATCAAATCGGCATCTATCTTCTTCGCCAAATCGAGCGCCATTTTCATCGCGCTGCGCTCCTCGGGGTTGGGGGAAGTGACCGTAGGGAAGTTTCCGTCCACTATGCTCTGCTCGGGAACCACCGTGACATTGGTAAACCCGAATTTGCGAAGCGACGCCGGAACCAGACGCACACCGGCACCGTGAAGCGGCGTATAGACGATTTTTCATGTCGTGGAACTGTCGGACAGCGTCTGGATCTATCGAAAGCGAGTGCACCCTTTCAAGATACTTTTTCATCGAAATCCTCTCCGAGAATCGTTATATTCTCTTTGTTGGCGCCCAAAAAGGACCTGACTGTTTTCGGTGATTTTCGCCACTTCATCTATTATATTCCTGTCATGCGGCTCGGTTACCTGAGCGCCGTCGGTCCAGTAAGCCTTGTAACCGTTGTACTCGCGCGGATTGTGGGACGCCGTTACCACCACGCCGCTCTTACAGCCGAGCTCGCGGATTGCGAAACTCAACTCCGGTGTGGGGCGCAGAGAGTCGAACAAATAAACCTTGAATCCGTTGCTCGCGAATATGTCAGCGACGCGCTCCGCAAACAAGCGGCTGTTGTTGCGGCAGTCGTGCCCTACGGCAACCTTTATTTCGTCGTCCGCAAAACATTTTTTCAGATAGTTGGCAAGCCCCTGCGTCGCAGAGCCCACAGTGTAGATATTCATACGGTTGGTGCCCACTCCCATGACGCCGCGCAGGCCGCCTGTACCGAACTCGAGGTCCTTGTAAAAACTCTCTACAAGTTCTTTCATATCATTATCCATCAGGTATTTAACCTGCTGCTTCGTCTGTTCGTCATAGTCGCCGTCGAGCCATTTCTGAGCCCTGATTCGTACCTGCGTTTCCAAATCCTGTTTCGTTTCCATATCAATTATATTTATAACGTTTCGGTATTTTTTTACGAAAAAAATCTATATGCAAATATAGCCAATTTTTTTGTCAAATCTCAATATCAGACGCTTAAAAAAATGCGTGCCAAAATCGGGGTCTCTTACCCATAACAATATTCGAATAAAATACAATAGTTCTCTCTCTGTAACATTTTTATATCAACCTTTGTCTGGTCAAAAAAACGAAAAAAACCTGCTTTTTATATTATGTTGAACAATTCGCAATCGTACAATGACGTGTGGCAGACCTGCCTGACGAAAAATACGGGAGAAAACCTCCGAAGACGAGTTCGTCAAGTGGTTCAAGCCAATCGTTCCGCTCAACTTCGACGGAACGACGTTGCAGCTGCGCGTCCCGTCCGAGAGCTATGTTTACCATATAGAAAAGAACTACATTCCGTTTCTGCGTCCGGTCATCCGCGAGATGTTCGGTCTGCAAACCAAGCTGCGTTACGCAGTGCCTAAATCGGACCATCAGCCTGCGGCCGTTTCCTCGGATGCTGACATTACGGCCATTACACGATTCGCCGAAGCCACGGACACCGCAAATATAAAGAATCCGTTCATAATACCCGGCATAAAAGCGCATCGTAATCGATCCGCAGCTGAATCCCGCATATACGTTCGAGAGCCTTCATCGAAGGAGACTGCAACCGCCTCGTGCGCTCCACGGGCATGGCCGTTGCGCTCAACCCGGGGAAAACGCCGTTCAACCCCCTGTACATATACGGATGTTCTGGGCTCGGCAAAACGCACCTCGCACAGGCAATCGGGGCGGAAGTAAGACAAAGGTTCCCCGGACTGCAAGTGATGTACGTGTCGATGAACAAGTTTCAGGCACAATACACCACGGCGCTGTTCAACAACGAAATCAACGATTTCATACACTTCTACCAGATGGTGGACGTACTCATCATCGACGATATTCAGGAACTTGCAGGAAAGCGCTCCACGCAAAACGCATTTTTCAACATATTCAACCACTTGCAGTTGTCCGGAAAGCAGCTCATCCTGACTTCCGACAAACCGCCGGTAGAACTCAAAGACATCGACGAGCGTCTTCTGACCCGCTTCAAATGGGGGCTTGCGGCAGAGCTCGAAATACCAGACTACCAGACCAAGCTCAAAATCATCCGCAGCAAGGTCGCCAAACTCGGTGCCGACATCGGTGATGATGTCATCGAGTATCTTGCCGACAATATCAGAGCCAACGTGCGCGAAATCGAAGGTGCCCTCAAATCTCTGGTAGCCAACGCACAAGTGCTCGGCAAGCGCATAACCGTCACACTGGCCCGCGAGATTCTGAAAATCTACGTCCAGTTCAACCAAAAGGAGATAACGATAGACACAATCAAGGCGGTGGTGTGCGAAAGTCTCGGCGTTACGCCCGAAAACTTCGCATCCTCGCGCAGAACCCGCGAAATCGCGCAGGCCCGCCAGATTGCAATGTATCTCAGCAAGAAATATACCAAACTGCCTCTTACCGTCATAGGCTCGACCATCGGAGGCAGGAATCACGCAACGGTCCTTCACTCCTGCAAGCAGATTACGAACCTGCTCGAAACGGACAAGGCTTTCAAACAGCAAATGGAGGATATAGAACGGAGAATAACTGAAAGATAAGTCCGTAGAAAACACGGCGAAAAAGAATCCGCGCATCGAAAAATTCACTTCGTGCGCGTTTTTTCTTATTTTTGTTGATAACTTACACGGCCGTGCGTATTGTTTGTTTTCGATAATATTCGTACTTTTTTACCAAACTTAATTTAATTTAGGAAATTATGGCTATACTGAAAGCAGGAGACAGAATACCGCATTTCGAAATCCCCGACGAGAACGGGAATACGGTGTCGTCGTCCTCGCTGTTGGGCAAACGGACGATTCTTTATTTCTATCCGAAGGACAACACCTCCGGCTGCACGCTCGAAGCCCAAAGTCTTCGGGACGGCCGCAAGGTTCTTGCGGAGATAGGATTCGACATAATAGGCGTCAGCCCCGACTCGCAGAAATCCCATCAGGGTTTCATCTGCAAGCATTCGCTCAATTTCCCGCTGCTGGCCGACACAGACAAGACGCTGGCGCAGGCTTTCGGCGTTTGGGCCGAAAAGAAGATGTACGGCCGTACTTACATGGGGATACTGCGGACCACGTTCATAATAGACGCCGACGGGGTGATAGATAAAGTATTCGACAAAGTATACACGAAAAACCACTGGAAACAGATAGCAGAATCATATAAATAGAAATAAAATAATAAACGACGAAATATCATGGCACAAGTAAATCCAGACAAACTCAAAGTCCTGAATGCCGTTATGGACAAAATCGAAAAAGGATTTCGGAAAAGGCTCCATAATGCGAATGAACAGCGAGTCCATCGAAGACGTGGCGGTCATACCGACCGGCTCCATCACGTTGGACATGGCGCTCGGAGTGGGAGGCTATCCCAAGGGCAGGGTAGTCGAAATCTTCGGTCCGGAATCTTCCGGTAAAACGACGCTGGCCATTCACGCCATAGCCGAAGCGCAAAAGGCCGGCGGAATAGCGGCATTCATCGATGCGGAACACGCATTCGACAGTTTTTACGCCAAGAAATTAGGCGTGGATGTGGACAATCTTCTCATCTCACAGCCCGACAACGGATAGCAGGCTCTGGAAATAGCCGACAGTCTGATTCGTTCCAGCGCAATAGACATCATCGTAATCGACTCCGTGGCCGCACTTACTCCGAAAGCCGAAATCGAGGGTGAAATGGGCGAGTCGAAAATGGGATTGCAGGCAAGGCTCATGTCGCAGGCATTGCGCAAACTGACGGCAAGCATATCCAAGACTAAAACCGTGTGCATATTCATCAACCAAAGCTGCGCGACAAAATCGGCATAGCATACGGCAACCCCGAAACAACGACCGGAGGTAACGCGCTGAAATTCTACGCCAGCGTGCGAATCGACATACGCAAATCGTCGAGCATCAAGGACGGTGAAGAGCAGCTCGGAGCACGCGCGAAGGTCAAGGTGGTGAAAAAAACAAGGTGGCACCTCCGTTCCGCCGCGCGGAATTCGACATAATGTACGGCGAAGGAATCTCCAAAATAGGCGAAATAATCGACCTCGGAGTGGATTACGGCGTGATAAAGAAGAGCGGTTCATGGTTCTCCTACGGAGAGCGCAAACTCGGTCAGGGGCCGCGATGCCGTCAAGGAGCTCCTCAAAACGAATACGGAACTTGCCGAGGAGATAGAGGCTCGGGTAAGGGAAGCCATGAAAGAGCAACAACAGTAGGCCGTGGCGTAAAAACGAGGTATGGAATACACTCAGGAGGATGAAATATTAATCTCCGAGAAGAAGGAGGATTTGATGGCGAGTTGCAGAAAAAAATCTGCAACAGCCAGCAGGATTGGGACATCATCGCCAGAGCCTTCAATCTTGCCAAAGATGCCCACAAGGGCGTGAGACGCCGTTCGGGCGAGCCATACATCCTGCATCCGATAGCCGTGGCCAAGATTTGCGTGGATGAAATAGGGCTTGGCGTAAAATCGGTGGTGGCATCCCTGCTTCACGATGTTGTGGAGGATACCGAATACACGGTCGAGGACATAGACGCCATGTTCGGGCCCAAAATAGCCTCCATGGTGGACGGTCTTACGAAAATCTCCGGAGTGTTCAACGCCGAGACATCGCAGCAGGCCGAATCGTTTCGCAAAAATGCTGCTGACGCTGCTCGACGATGTGCGGGTAATCCTAATCAAGATAGCCGACCGGCTGCACAACATGCGCACGCTGGGTTCCATGCCGCGCGAAAAACAAATCAAAATAACCAGCGAAACGATTTATCTGTTCGCTCCGCTGGCCTACCGTCTGGGTCTGTTTACAATAAAAAGTGAACTGGAAGATTTGAGTCTCAAATACCGGTTTCCGGAGCAGTACGAGGAGATTGCCCGCAAAATCGAAGAGACGCATGCCGCACGCAAGGAGTTTATCGACAAGTTCAACGCCCCTATAATAGAAAAGCTCAAAGAGAGCGGGGTAGAGTTCGAAATTTCCGGCAGGGTGAAGAGCATCTATTCCATATGGTCTAAGATGCAGGCGAAACAGATTCCGTTCGAAGAGATTTACGACCTGTTCGCCGTGCGCATAGTGTTCGACCCTTCGCCGATAATTCCGGAAAGAAGTCAATGCTGGCACATCTACGAACTGGTCACCGACATATACACGAGCCGGCCCGACAGGCTCAGGGACTGGATTACATACCCCAAAGCCAACGGCTACGAAGCCCTCCACACCACTGTCATGGGACCCGACGGAATATGGGTCGAAGTGCAGATACGCTCACGAAGAATGGATTACGTGGCCGAGCACGGGCTTGCCGTACACTGGAAACACAAGTACGACCCCGAAGGCACCGCCTCGGATCCGGCGTTCGACAGGCTGGCTGCAAAAAAATCAGAGACGCCCTGAGCAGCCCGACCGAAAATGCAGTGGACTTCTTGGACAATTTCCAGCGTTCGCTTTATGCTTCCGAAATCGTAGTGTTCACTCCTAAGGGAGAGGCACGCCACATGCCCAAAGGCTCCACGGTGCTCGACTTCGCTTACGACATACACTCCAAACTCGGGGCCAAGGCGATAGGCGCCAAAGTAAACCACAGGATAGACTCCATTTTCACGCCGCTGAGAAACGGCGATCAGGTGGAAATTCTGACATCGGAGAGCACTCATCCGACGCTCGAATGGCTCGACCATGTAGCCACGCCGAAAGCCAAGCAGTACATAAAAAACTATCTCAAACGCCACAGAGAGAACAATATCGAGCGCGGAATGGAGATTTTCGAACGGCGAATGCAGGAATTGGGCATTACTCCCAGTGCAAGAGTATTCCGCAAACTGCTACCCGCCTACGAATGCTCCAACAAAGACGAATTTTACAGCAAACTCGGTGCTGAAATAATAACGCTCGATGGCATTCAGGACATACTGCGCCAGAACTCGGCAAACAAAATGCTCAAATTCTGGACATTCTTTCTGGGTAAAAAGAAGAATGACGAACACGCGCACTAACCACACCGCATACGTAGTCGGAGCCGACGATTACGACGCAGACGGCTCCCAGCCCAAATTCAAAATCGCAGAATGCTGCATACCCATCCCCGGCGATGACGTAACCGGATACAAGGACCCTGTAACCGGCGAAATAACGGTGCACAAGACGAGTTGCAGCGAATTGACCAGACTGGCCTCGCAACACGGAGAAAACATAATCAGCGACATAAAATGGTCGAGCCATAAAATGATGTCGTATCTGTCCATAATAGAAATTCAGGAGTCGATAGAATAGGCATTCTTATGGATTTGGCAGAAGTGATTACAGGCCAGTTGAGCATCAACATACGTGAGCTCAAAATACAGAGCCACGACGGAATTTTCGAAGGTACGATAAGCATATACGTAACCAATATCGAAGCGTTGAATCTGGTCATAAACCGTCTGCGCAAGATTAAAGGCGTGGAGCGGGTAAAACGAATACAGAACTGAAAAACGGGTAGGGTATGAGCAACATAATCATCGTATTGATATTTGCGGCCGTCATGATTGCAAGCTCCATAAGAAAGAGCCGCGCATTGCAGAAAAAAGCTGCCTCGGAACAAAACAGGACCGTTATGCCCGAGGAATCCGATAACGAATGGAGGGAATACGACAAGTACGAAACGACGGAAGAAAGACATGACGCTCCTGCTGTTTGCGATGCCCCACAACCGCAGTTTTACGCTCCGGCTCCGGCACCAGAAAAAACGAAGGAAAGGATGAGCGGCGAAACATCCGGCGAACCATGCGACAAACAGCCACGCCCGCAATCCGACAAGCATAGTTTCGAATTCGATTTGAGACGCGCCGTAATCGAATCGGAAATTCTAAATCCGAAATACAAACAATATTGAATATCATGGCATCTATTTTCACCCGTATAATAAACGGAGAGATTCCCTGCTATAAGATAGCGGAGAACGACGATTTTTTTGCGTTTCTGGACATCAACCCGCTCGCCGAAGGCCATACGCTCGTCGTACCCAAAAAAGAGGTGGATTACTTTTTCGATTTGGACGACGAGATGCTTGCCGGCATGACGGTTTTTGCAAAGAGGGTAGCGCAACGCATCAAATCCGTAACCGGCTGTCGCAAGGTCGCAGCAGTCGTTTTGGGACTCGAAGTTCCCCACGCACACATACATCTCATACCGATGAACAGCGAATCCGACGTGGATTTCCATAAGGAAAAACTGCAACTGTCGCCGGAAGAATTCGCATCGATATCTGCAAAACTCAGATTTTGATTTAAGCGTCATTTCTCAGCCACTTTAACAATCAGATATTAAACGGCATACGTGCATTGTCACGTATGCCGTTTAACATAATATACATGCAAATATGTATAATATCGAATGTTGTCCGATAAGTTGCACATGATTATGACAAAATTGCGGCATTATTTACATTTATAACACAACACCAGGGCTATCTTAATTTGTTAAAATGAACTTTACTGTATTATTGTAATTTTTCACACAAGGCATATTATTTACATATTACAAAAAGTAATACAACCCAAAAATATGGGAAATCTGCGCCATTCAAACACATGTTAAATGATTTAATTCTATAATACACGCACAACACAATCAAGTAGTTATAATAATTACATAAACAATGAAATCATAATACAGGGCGTCTTATTGACACAATTAGGAATACACACAGCATTTTACATGTTTTTTTAATGGATTAATACCGTTATTCACATGTATTTATATGCATCATATCTACTTTTACGTCATGCAAACACAAGGACGTAAAGATTTCAAGGATTAAGTATATACATTTGTAAATAATATTTATTCTGAGATTTTTGTTACATTTGTAGAGTAAATTTTTGCACTACAAAATTAAACTTGTATATTTGTGAAAAAAATATACGGGAATATGCAGGAACGGTTGAAAAAATTGATGCGTGCAGAAGGGCTTAATTCGACCCGTCTTGCGGAGCTGTTGGGAATACAGGCGTCAGGAATTTCTCATATCATGAGCGGGCGCAACAAACCGAGCTACGATTTTCTAATCAAACTTCTACTCCGCTTCCCCAATCTCAACCCAGATTGGCTATTGCTGGAAAAAGGCCCGATGTATCGCGACCAGATAAAAAAGCAACCCACGGAGATTGCACCGACCGACGGTCTTTTCGCCGATCCGAAAATTTCAGAAAAAGAATCTGCAGAACCCGATAACAAGGATATTATTCCAGCCGAATCAGCGCCCGATATTTCTCAGGCCTCGATACCTTCGACTGCAGGCATAGACAGCATCGTTATATGCTATCGGGACAAAAGCTTCGTAAAATCTACAAAAGTGCGGGACTAAGTAGAAATGACGGATTTTCTGACGACCGATTATCTTGCATGCGGCAATAAACGGCAACGGCTCTGTCATCATCTACTTGCCTCGAACGAGATAATGGAACATCTGGCCGACTATACTCCTGTCGTCGTCGGAACCATACCTATTAATATAGACATTCCGAACAGCGACGTGGATATAATTTGCCGGACGAAAGATTTCGAGGCGTTCGAGCGTTTGCTGTGCGATAAATTCAGAAAGTACGGGACATTTTCTATTGAAAAACACAAGGATAACATATCCGGCAGCTTCGAGATTGAAAACCAACTGTTCGAAATATATGCCGAGGATATTCCTGTACATAGTCAAAATGCGTACAGGCATATGCTCATAGAGTATCGCATATTGAATCTGCTGGGCGAAAGTTTCAGACGCCGGATTGTCGGACTCAAATCAAACGGCCTGAAAACGGAACCGGCGTTCGCATCTTTACTAAAACTGCACGGCAATCCTTTCTCCGAAATACTGACTTTGGAAAAACCTTTTCCGACACACGAATCAAGGAGTTGTTTCTCCGTAAATAATTCGTGCTTTTTATAGATATTAGGCGACCTCAAATCGCCAATATTCCGACATGGTAATTTGAAATAATATCGGTATTATGTTAAATTATATTTAGATGCAGCCTATTTTAATCGGCATCCTACTGATCTTGGAAGTTTCTTTTTTTGTACGTACATTGCAAGCGCTATGATACATTTTCTTGTTTCATCAAGTTGGAGTTACCTCGTAATGTTAGGGATACTCTTTTTATTTCCCTATCTTGGTTATCGCGCAATAATAAGTGTAATTCGCGAGATTAAGAAAAAGTAGCTTTTCACCTCCTCCACCATATAAATTAATACGGCTGTTTTTTCGTAAACAAACCCGGAATGACTTTAAGCACCTGCCCTATCATTCCGTCAGACGTTTTTGTGAAAAATCGACGGGCTGGCTCGTGTTTTACTGCGTTCTTTTTATACCTTTGCATAAAAGTAAAAAACAAAAGGAGGGGATTCATTTTGCGCCGTATATTGATTTGTTTTTCTATTGTTGTCGGTTTCTTGCGCCGGACATCGTTCGGAATCCGATAACATATTGATTGTAAGCATTCCGCCACTGAAACATATCGTGGAATCCATTGTCGGAGACGACTTCCGCATAGAGGTTCTTCTGCCCAGCGGAGCCTCGCCCGAGACATACGAACCGACGCCTTTGCAGATGGCCGATGTTCACAACTCCGCAATGGTTTTTCAGCACCGGTTTGATTGCTTTTCGAACAGAATATTTTATCGAGAACCGCTGTCGAAAACTCGAAAAAATACATCGATTTAGGCAGAAACGTGCAGCCGATAGATTCGCACGGGGATTGCGCCCATCATCACGGGACCGACCCGCATATATGGACATCGCCGAAAGCTCTGAGAATAATGGCGCATAATGCAATCGAAGCTATCAGCGAACACTACCCCGACTCCGCACGCTATATGTCCAATTTCGAGGCGCTGGAAGCTGACATAGACAGATTGGACTCTCTGGTTGCGGGACGCATCGCGGCTGCGGGTGTGAAACGGTTCGTGGTTTTCCATCCTGCGTTCTCATACTATGCACGCGATTACGGCTTGGAACAGATAGCCTTTGGAGGACGACGGCAAGGGAGCCATCGGCCGAAAAGAATGCGCAATCTCGTAAACGGATTGAGAGGCAAAGGGATAAAGCGGGTAATCTATCAAAAGGAGTTTCCGAAGGCAATGGCCGACGTTTTTCGCGGCGGAAATCGGGGGCGACGGCTGCGGAAGTGGATATTCTAAACGAAGATATAAAAACCAGCATCTTACGTGCAACGGATTTGATAACCGAAAAATGAGCAGCATCGTTTCTCTTAAAAAAACGTCGGCGTTTCGTATGGGGCGCCCAAGGTTTTGTCCGATGTCAATCTGGACATACTGGACGATGACTTCATCGGAGTGATAGGTCCCAACGGCGGCGGGAAAACTACGCTCGTCAAAGCAATCATGGGAGACGTTCCGCACGAAGGCGATATAATATACGATTCGAGCCTGACCACGTCCCGCGGCATACGCAATATCGGTTATCTGCCCCAGCTGAACGGATTCGATCGTCTTTTCCCGATTTCGGTAGCAGACGTCGTCTTATCCGGTCTGCAAGTCAAAAAGGGAATTCTGGGTCGCTACTCGCATTCGGACAGGATGCTGGCATGCGACTGGATGAAGCGGACAGGCATAGAATCGGTGGCTGACAAACCCATAGGCGAAATCTCGGGCGGACAGATGCAGCGTGCACTGCTTTGCCGTGCAGTCATTTCGGAACCGAAAATGCTCATTCTCGACGAGCCGACTTCTTTCGTGGACAGGAATTTCGAACGCGAACTGTACCTTATACTGCAACAGCTCTGCAAAAGCATGGCTATCGTAATGGTGTCGCACAACATAGGCACGATTACAAGCATCGTAAAAAGCATTGTGTATGTGAACGGGACCGTACACAACCACGGTTCCAATGTCATAACGCCGGAACAATTAGAGAATTACCACCTCGTGTAGCGTATTCTCTTTCGAACTTGTGCAATGTCGCTATACTTTTTTTCATTCGAACAATTCCCGTATTTCTCTAAATCCATTCGACTCCGGCTGGAAGTTACCAAATACACACCACTGAAAATAAGGAATACGGCTACTATTTTCGTAAAATTAAAAGTGTCTATTTTCCAACATACGGCAACGATACATGCGACAAGCGGTTGGATATAATTATACATTCCGGCTACGGTCGGTCGCAACTTCTTTTGTCCTACGACAACAAGCATATAGCTGATGAACGTCGCCCCAACCACTATAAAAGCCAATCCGATTATTTCAGTCAGTTGCAGACTGCTCCAATGCGCCTCGGCCAAGTCATTCGCCGAGAAAGGCAACATACAGATAAAAGAGTAAGTAAACATCCATTTCATAATGGTTGTTAATGAATATTTATTTACAAAAATCTTTATAGAGTACAATGTAAAGGGCATAACTCAATTGGGAAAATAAAACAAGCAAATCTCCCCATATTGCGGCATGTCCGTTCTGCGGATAATATTCGGCCATTTTTGTCCACTGCCCAAGATAAGCAATAAAGCGCCTCCTGCCCCCAATGCAATACCCAGCACCTTTTTTCCCGTTATGGGTTCTTTCAGAATGAATGCAGCTAAAATCATAGCCCAAAGCGGCATGCTTGTCGTAATGATAGAGGCATCTGCGGGAGAAGTTAGGCTGACACCTAATATGAAGCATCCTTGATTAAAGACTATGGCCAAGAGCGAAGCAAAAAACAGGGACACCAAGTCTTTGTGACTGACGTGTTCGGGCTTTTGAAAAAAAGATGCTATCCAGAACAAAACCATTGCTCCGCCGATACGCAAATCGGTTACCACCAAAGGAGTAATCGCTCCTCCTGTCATAATCATTTTAGAAATAGGGGACATCAGGCCCCACATCGTATTTGCCCCGAGCATCGAGGCATGACCTTTCCAATCGAAATCCATTCTCTTTGTTTTTCGGCTGCAAATTTAAGGTGGAATGAAACGCGATTTATTGTATCTTCGCCATAAGATACTGTACTATTCCGTTATGTGGAAAGAGAATTTATATCAACCCGTTGAAGTCCTGATTCGTAATCATGAGACATTTCCAATTGCCGAACACCAGCATTCATTCTTCGAAATGGTGTACGTACACAAGGGAATCGGACAATTTTATGTCAAGGAATCGGATTGCAAGGTCGAGGAAGTCGCTTATCATGCCGATTCCTTGTTTCTTATTCCTCCGGAAACCACTCATCGCTTTACGATAGATACGCATAGCGAGTATGTGTTCATTCGTTTTGTGCTTCATTACGTGGAAGACTATATCGGGAAATATATGGCGGAGATATTCCGTGACCACGGTCGTCCGGCAGAAATCCGTCTGAATGAATCGGACAAGAAAATGGTCTCCCGGCTTTTCCACTTTATAAAAAACGAAGAAGACAACAGGCAAATGGGAGCGAGCTATCTGCAACAGCAATGGCTTAACAGTATCTTGGTTATAGTTGCAAGAAATATCGTTCAGAAAGAAGCTGGAAACGACCGCCTGTCAGCCAAATATCTTACTATAAACGAACCCAATCCGGCTGTATATATGTTGCAGTATATACTGCAACATATAAACCGACCGGAATTATTGAGGGCGAAAAACCTGTCCGAAACATTCCATCTTTCTCCTGATTATATCGGGACTTATTTCAAACGGAATTATCAAGAAACACTGCAACAGTATATAGGACGGAACCGTTTGAAGATGGTGGAAAATCTGTTATTGAACAGTTCCATGACAGTCAAAGAGATTGCATATAAAATGGGATATACCGACCCTTGCTATCTCGTAAAGTCGTTTCAAAAGGTTTATGGAACCTCACCTTTGAAATACAGGCACGAACATTCTTGTAGCAAAAGTTCGAAGTAATGGAATTGCGGGGTGCCGCACGCCGCGCTCTAAGCACACGATTAAAACAGTTTTTCGATAACGCACAGCCACTTGTAAGGGGCATACCTTGCAGGAATATCCACCGCAGTAGAAGTAGATAGAACCGCTCTGCGGTTGCTGAATGTTTCGAAGCTGTCGCGACCGTGATAACGGCCCATGCCGCTGTATCCGACCCCTCCGAACGGCAGGTATTTGTTGGCAAGGTGCATCACCGTGTCGTTTATACATGCTCCGCCCGAGCACGTCCGTTCCAAAACCATGCGGGCCGTGCGTTTGCCGCCGAAATAGTACAACGCCAGCGGTCTCTCTCTTTCGGAAACGAAATCCGTCGCCTGCCGCAAATCCTCGAATTCGATTATCGGCAGCACGGGACCGAAGATTTCCTGCTTCATGAGCGAGCACTCCGTATCTTTCACTTCCACGGCCGTAGGGGCGAAATACCGCAAACTACTGTCATAAGTTCCTCCGAATACGATTCGGCCGGCTCCGTCCAGAAAGCCTGCAAGCCGCTCGACGGATTTGCCGTCGATAATTCGCGGATAGTCGGGGCTTGTCTTCGGCTCGGGGCCGAAAAATCTACGTACCGCCGCCTGCAACGCTATTTCGAACTTATCCTTTACATCTCTGTGAACCAATACGTAATCGGGAGCCACGCATGTTTGTCCGGCATTAAGGAACTTGCCCCACCCTATTCTGCGTGCCGCGATTTCGATATTTGCGTCCTTGTCCACTATACACGGGCTCTTGCCTCCGAGTTCGAGAGTTACGGGGGTCAGATTGTCGGCCGCACACCGCATAACCGTTTTTCCCGAATTCCGTGCCTCCGGTGTAGAATATATGGTCGAAACGCTGTTCCAGCAATTCATCCATTATCTCCGCACCGCCTTGCAACACGCAGACGTAATGCTGCGGGAACGCTTCATTTACGATTTTCTCTATTACACGAGCCGAAGCCGGAGCAGAAGGCGAAGGTTTTACCACGGCGCAGTTTCCAGCCGCAACAGCTCCGATTAAAGGATTGAGCGACAGTTGCACCGGATAGTTCCACGGCGCGATTACAAGCACCACACCCAGAGGCTGATACATCACTCGGCTTGCCGCCGGCATCAGAAATAGCGGCGTTTTCACCCTGCGCGGGCGCATCCACCCTTTCAGGTGCGAGATGTGATAATCTATTTCTCCGAGCATGATTCCTATCTCGGTCGTGTAGCTTTCGAATCCGGATTTCGACAAATCGACGCGCAGAGCCTCTTCTATCGACGCTCTGTTCGATACGATTGCTCCACGCAGTTTTTTCAGAGCCTGCAATCTGAATTCGAGCGGCAGTGTCGCTCCGCTGCGGAAAAAGTCGCGTTGGGATTGTACGGTGTCCTTTATCATATGCCGATATGAAAACAAAGACCGTGCGACAAAGTGCTATACCCTGCCGACGGTCTTTGAAAAAATGTATTCGAGTTTTACTTGCTCAACTGGCTCAACTCCGAGAACATGCCGTCCACTCTTTCGAACATGTCGCTGCGAAGCTGTGCATAGTGTTTTTTCACGAGACTCTTGTTGTGTTTTTCGACCGGATTGTTGGCTTTCGAAAAGAGTTCGTTGCGCAAATCCACCGCTTTTTCGATTATCCCTACAATCTCGTCCTTTTTGTCGGGATGAAAAATATAATGCGAGGTAGCAGTCCGTTACGACTTCTTCCACCAGATAATCGATGTCTTTCTTGATTGATTTTTTACACTTGCCATAGTAATAGTGATTTTTTTCTTGCTTACAAAAATACGAATAAAATTCAAATACGGCAACTTTTAACGCATTTTTAGATTAAAGATTCAGAAAATCAACCATATCACCGCTGTTCATGGATTCGACGCCGTAGTACTCGGCCGTTTTTTCTCCGGCCCTGCCGTGCTCGAATACGCCTATCGCCGAGGCCTGCGGCGAACTGTAACCGGCTGCAAGAAGCCCCGTAAGAAGTCCTGTGAGCACATCCCCGCTGCCGCCTTTTGGCCATGCCGCTGCTGCCCGTCGAATTGAAAAAAATATCCTGCCGTCGGCCATGCACACTGCCGTATGCGGGCCTTTTATGATTACAGTTCCGCCGATGTAAGAGGCCAAATACACTCCGTGCGCGAGTTTTTCCTGCTCGGAACTCCACCTGCCGACAAGACGTTCGAACTCTCCCAAGTGCGGCGTAAGGATACTGCCTTTCGGAATGATGTCGAGCAGCGCTCGATTGTGTGCTATGATATTCAGCGCATCGGCATCTATGACCATCGGAGCAGAAAACTCTTTTATCAAATTCCGCAGTGCGGAAACGGTTCTGTCATCCTCGCCGATACCGCATCCCACACCTACGGCCGAATATTTTTGCAAGTCCGCAGGCATGGTCGCAAAAACGTTTTCCGGCTCGGGGCTGAGCATGGCCGACGGACACGAAATTTGCAGCGCGAGTCTCTCCGAACTCGGCGTATGCACCGTAACGAGACCGCATCCGGAACGAAGCGCCGCACCTGTCGCAAGAACGGCCGCACCCGTCATATTAGGCGAACCGCACACGAGCAGCGCATGTCCGTACATGTTTTTTTATAAGCGAACTTGGATCTGCGGCGTTTGACAGCCGAAATGAGTTCAGGTTCGATGTAATTATACGGCGAGGCGAAACCGGAAGTGTCGATTCCGATGTCGATAACCTCTATATTTCCGGCATGCTCTCCCGCCTCGGGCAGCATCATGGCGAGTTTGGGATATTGAATCGTCAGCGTCGTCGCGGCATTCACAATCGTCCGACTGCCTGCGTTGTCCTCGGCGTTCATACCCGAGGGAATGTCTATCGAAATGACGGTACGGTCCGAAGCGTTTATCGACTCTATTAGACTTTTCAACGGTTCGCGCACCTCGCCCGACATTCCGGAGCCCAACAGCGCATCTACGATTATCGTATCTTCCGACACGGCAGGTTCATCGGTCAGCAGTCTGTCGGGCAGTCGTCTGAAATTCTCGGCACACTGCCGGCTCATCTGTTCTATTCCGAACGGAGTATAGACCCGACAGCTGAATCCGGCATTATGCAGAATCCTCGCCGCTGCCAATCCGTCGCCGCCGTTGTTTCCCTTGCCCGTGAAAAACAGCAGACTGTTGCTTTGGTCCACATTCTGGCATATCCACAACGCAATCTGCTCCGCCGCTCTCTCCATAAGGTCGATAGGCTCGATTCCTTCGTCACGAACCGTTAGGGCATCGGCCTGACCAATCTGGCATCCGGTAAGAATTTTCATCGTCTTTCTATTTTCGAAGCGTCGTTCCGCCGTAATCGGGACGCGCTATGTTTTCGGCACTGCAAATAACCACCTGCTTCACGCCACCTCGTATGGCCTTGAAAGCGTTTTTCGAGCTTCGGGAGCATTCCGTCGGCCACGACGCCGTTTCGGCGCAAAACCTCGAAATCCGTCTCCGTAATAGTCGGAATCACAGAGTCTTCGTCATTCACGTCCGAAAGAACGCCCTGTTTTTCGAAACAGTAGACCAATTCCACCTCTTCGCCAGTCTCGGCCATACCCGTCGCAATGGTTTGCGCAACTGTGTCGGCATTGGTATTGAGCACTCCTCCGGCAGCATAATCGTATGTGATTGGCGCCGCGACTATTACGTATCCGGCATCCGTAAGCATCTTTACGAGCTGGGAATTGATGCTTTTCGGGTCGCCGACAAAGCCGTAGTCCACAGGCTCCGGACTGCGCCTTACCGAGCGTATTAACGCCCCGTCGGCTCCGCTGAGTCCGACCGCATTGCATCCTCGGCTCTGCAATCCTGCCACTATATTCTTGTTGATTGCTCCGGCATATACCATCGTAACCACGCGCAGCGTCTGCTCGTCCGTCACCCTGCGTCCATCTATCATACGCGTTTCGATGCCAAGAGCCTTGGAAATGGTCGTAGCAACTTTGCCGCCGCCGTGAACAAGTATCTTTTTGCCGGACAGATGCGCGAAACCGGTAAGAAACGCTTCTAATTTTTTTCGGGGTTATCGACAATATTGCCGCCTATCTTGACAACTTTCAACATAGTTATATCATTGATTCAACGACTGTTTACAAACTTTCTCGAAAGGTTATCAACACATCTCTGTCAATAACTTACCGAACGAAGCAAGGAACATGTCCGCCTGCTCGCGCGAGACATTGAGCGCTGGAAGCAGACGCACCGTATTCTTGCCGGCTGCTCCGACGAATATTTTCTCCTCGAACAACAACCTGCGGCGAAGCGGTGCACTCTCGACAGGAAGGTCCACTCCTATCATAAGCCCGCGGCCTCTCACATCTGTCAGCTGAGGCATCGCACGAAGTTTTTCGAGCAGGTACTCGCCCGTCTTCGCGGCATTGTCCATAAGATTGTCCCGCAACATAATCTCTGCCACGGCAATCGCGGCCGCACATGCGAGGTGGTTTCCGCCGAACGTCGTGCCGAGCATACCGATAGTCGGAGCTATCTTCGGAGAAATGGATATGGCTCCGATAGGGAAGCCGTTTCCCAGTCCCTTTGCCATGGTATAGATATCGGCATTCACACCCGCATGGTCCGTAGCATAGTATCTGCCGCTTCGTCCGCAGCCGCACTGCACCTCGTCGGCTATGTAAACGGCTCCGTATTTGTCGCACAGCGAACGTATCAGCCGGAGAAATTCCGCGCTCGCGAGCTTGATGCCGCCCACGCCCTGAATAGCCTCGATTATTACACCTGCCACCTGTTCGCCGTTCTGTTCGAAATACTCCGTCAGCGCCTGACAATCGTTATAGGGAAGGAAAACGACGTTGTCCGTGCGATTGACCGGAGCGACGATTTTCGGATTGTCGGTTGCGGCCACGGCCAGTGAAGTCCTGCCGTGGAATGCGCCCTTGAAAGCCACGATTTTTACTGCGGCCCGTGTGGAACGAGGCGAGTTTCATCGCATTCTCGTTGGCTTCGGCCCCCGAGTTGCAAAGGAACAGTTGATAGTCGTTTTTGCCGCTGACGGCACCCAACTTCTCGGTCAACTCTTTTTGGCGTGCTATAATGACCGAGTTGGAATAGAATCCGAGCTGGTTGAGCTGGTCTGTCACCGCCTTGACGTAATCGGGATTGGTGTGGCCGACGGATATTACGGCATGACCGCCGTACATGTCCAGATAGCGCGTTCCCTTGTCGTCCCACACCCACGAGCCTTCGCCCTTCGTTATGGTAATGTCGTTTACGGCGTAAACGTCGAACATTTTCATAGTTTGATTCCTCCTTAATTTTTTTTAGAAAGCGGACGGTTTGAGTCTCAGACCGCTCTTTTTCATCCAGACCGAACATCAGATTCAGATTCTGTACGGCCTGACCGCTGGCTCCTTTGAGCAAATTGTCGATTTGGCTGTTTATCATCAGTTTGTCTCCGTGTTTCTCGACATGGACGAAACACTTGTTGGTATTGACCACCTGTTTGAGGTTTATCGGACCGCGGCTGACGAATGTGAAAGCGGCGTTTCGATAATACTCCGTATAGAGTTCTTCGGCCTGCACGGCTGTCAAGTCGCTGTCGGTGTAAATCGTGGCATATATTCCCCGTGTGAAATCGCCGCGATAAGGTATGAAATTTATATCCGAATCGAACGATGGTTGCAGGGCATGTATGCTCTCCCCCTATTTCATTGAGATGCTGGTGCTCGAAACTCTTGTAGACCGATATGTTGTTCGCACGCCAGGCTGAAATGCGACGTTGCGGCGAGTTTCTGACCGGCACCAGTAGAACCCGTGGCGGCACTTATGTGTATCTCGCTTTCGAGCAGTCCGGCTGCGGCAAGCGGCAGCAGTCCGAGTTGCAGACATGTGGCGAAACACCCCGGGTTGGCAATGTTTGACGCCGAACGTATGCGCTCGCGGTTCATTTCCGGAAGTCCGTAAACAAAGCTCCTTTCGCCGATTGAGCTGCTGTCTTTCAAACGGAAATCCTGACTGAGGTCTATTACGCGGATACTTTGCGGCAGAGGGTTGTTTTCCAGAAATTTGCGTGCATCGCCATGCCCCACGCAAAGCAGCACGACATCGACCTGCTCGGATATTTCCGGCGAAAAAAACGCATGTCCGTTTCGCCGAGCAAATCGGTGTGAACGTCCGACAGAAGATTGCCTCCGTTGCTGGTACTCTGTACGAATGCGAGCTTCACATCGGGATGATTCAGCAGCAGGCGAATCGCCTCGCCGCCGGTGTAGCCCGCACCACCTATTACACCTACCTTTATCATAACTTTTACATGTAAATAACGGACGAACTCTTTTTCGATTACCAGAGTCCGTCCGTCGTAAGTTTATTTTTCGCGGGCGACTACTCTTTGTTCACCTTGTGCCAGATTACGTTCTGCAATCCGAAAAATCTTTCCGAAGCCCTTCACGTCGTCGCTGCTCCAATCGCTCATCACTTCGCCGTAAGCACCGAACTTGTTGCTCATCAAATCGTGCTCGCTGCTGATGCCGACGACCACGAAACGATACGGATGCAAATCCACGTACACATCGCCAGAAACCATTCTCTGCGAGCTTTTCGAGCATTGCTTCGATATCGCGCATCACGGGGTCGTAATACTGGCCTTCGTGCAGATAGTTGCCGTAGAAAGCGGAAATCTGGTCTTTCCAGAACAACTGCCACTTTGTCAGCGTATGTTTTTTTCGAGCATGTGGTGCGCCTTGATGATAATCATCGGAGCGGCAGCCTCGAATCCCACGCGGCCCTTGATGCCTATGATAGTGTCGCCCACGTGCATGTCGCGGCCTATGGCATACGGTGCGGCTATTTCGTGCAGAGCCTGAATGGCCTTTATGCGGTCGTCGAACTTCTTGCCGTCGAGAGCGACGAACTCGCCTTTCTCGAAAGTAAGAGTGATACGGCGGCTCTGAGTCTGTGTGAGCTGCGAAGGATATGCGCTCTCGGGCAGCGTCTCGGAAGACGTCAGAGTCTCCTTACCGCCGACCGATGTACCCCATATACCTTGATTGATAGAGTATTCCGCTTTCTTGAAATCGAAATCTATACCGTTCTTGCGCAAGTACTCGATTTCCTCCTCGCGCGTGAGCCTCTTTTCGCGAATCAGGGCAATGACCTTTATTTCCGGTGCGACTATGTTGAAAATCATGTCGAAACGCACTTGGTCGTTTCCGGCGCCGGTACTTCCGTGGCAAAGGTAGTCGGCTCCAATCTGCTTGGCGTATTCCGCCACGGCAGTGGCCTGCGAGATACGCTCCGAACTTACGGAAATCGGGTATGTGGCGTTTTTGAGCACATTGCCGAAAATCATATACTTAATCGTGTCGTTGTAATAACGCTGCGCCACGTCCAGAACCTTGTAACTCTTTACGCCGAGCGCCTTTGCCCGCGACTCGATTTTCTTCAATTCCTCATCCGAGAAACCTCCCGTGCTTGCCAGAGCGGCATGCACTTCCAGCCCCATCTCCTTTGCGAGATAAACGGCGCTGTACGAAGTGTCCAGACCGCCGCTGAAAGCTAAAACGACTTTCTTGCTCATATCCGTTATGTTTTAATGTTTCAAATTATACAAATCGTCCATGATGTTGAACAACTGGCTGGTCTTCATCGACGCGGTTATATGGTCCACCTCGGGGTCGAAGAGCATGGCCGTGCACAGACAGTTCTTGCGTCCCTTGGCTATCAGCGTGGGATAGTTCACGCAACTCTCGCAACCTTTCCAGAAAATATCATCGTCCGTCAGCTCCGAAAAAGTAACGGGACGGTAACCCAGTTCGGAGTTGATTTTCATTACTGCCAGACCGGTGGTAAGACCGAACAGCTTGGCTCCCTTGAACATTTTCAGGGACAAGAAGAACGTCTTGGTCTTTATGGCTTTCGCAAGGCCGAGTTTTCGATATTTCGGATTTATGATAAGTCCCGAGTTGGCCACGTAGTTTCCGTGTCCCCAGCACTCGATATAACTGAATCCGGCCCATGTGCCGTCGCGGTGGAAAGCGATGACGGCCTTGCCCTCATCCATTTTCGAAGCTACGTATTCGGGGGTTCGTTTTGCGATTCCGGTACCTCTGACTTTTTGCCGATTCGGCCATTTCGTCGCATATTGTCTGAGCGAATTTCACATGCTCGTGCGAGGCAATCTCAACAATAAAATCATCTATTGACATCTGTCGTTACGATATAAATAATGAAAAAAACGTGTATTTGATACACACCGTATCGGGGTGCAAAGATAGCTAAAAAAAGAACTTAAATGTTTTAGTTTTCTTAAATTATTAAATATCTTTGTGCTTAATTTTCGAAACAGCAAAAACCTGTTTTTTTATGAGCAGTACGAAGTTTAAGGAGTATAAAGGACTCGATTTGACTCGTCTTGCAGACGAGGTTCTTTCCAAATGGGACGCCGACGACACGTTCCGCAAAAGTATAACCACTCGCGAGGGACATCCGTCTTTCGTATTTTTCGAGGGCCCTCCTTCGGCCAACGGCCTGCCGGGCATACATCACATGATGGCCCGAACAATCAAGGACATCATCTGCCGCTACAAGACGCAACAGGGTTTTTCTGGTTCACCGCAAAGCGGGCTGGGACACGCACGGACTGCCTGTAGAGTTAGGCGTCGAAAAGAAACTCGGCATCACCAAGGAGGACATCGGCACCAAAATATCCATAGAGGAATACAACAAGGTGTGCCGCAAGGCCGTCATGGAGTTCACAGGCGTATGGGAGGACATGACCCGCAAGATGGGTTACTGGGTGAATACCGAGAACCCGTACATAACCTACGACAACAAATATATCGAGACCCTGTGGTGGATGCTCAAACAACTCTACGGCAAAGGTCTCCTGTATAAGGGATACACCATACAGCCGTACTCGCCCGCCGCGGGCACAGGCCTCAGCAACCACGAGCTCAACCAGCCGGGATGCTATCGCGACGTGAAGGACACGACCTGCACGGCGCAGTTCAAAATCATAAATGACGAGCGCAGCCGCTTCCTGTTCGACGACGTGCAGGGAGAACTCTATTTTCTGGCTTGGACCACCACGCCGTGGACGCTTCCGTCGAACACGGCTCTGGCCGTAGGTCCGAACATCGAATACGTAAAGGTAAAGTGCCAGAATCCATACACCAAGGAACCACAGACGGTGGTCCTTGCAAAGGATTTGCTCGGCAGCTACTTCACTCCTAAAATGGAGGGCACCTATACCGTCGAGCCGCGTATATATAAAGGTCCGGAATTCGAGGGAATTCGCTACGAGCAGCTCATGCCGTGGGTCAAACCGGACGGCGATGCTTTCCGCGTGATTCTCGGCGACTACGTAACCACGGTGGACGGTACCGGCATCGTCCACATCGCGCCCACGTTCGGTGCCGACGATGCCCGTGTCGCCGCAGTGGCCGGAATACCCGCTCTGCTCATGACTGACAAATCAGGCAAAACCGCGCCGATGGTCGATAAGACCGGAAAATTCTTCCTGCTCGAAGACCTCGACCCCTCTTGGGTTGCAGAGCACGTGGACACGGCTCTTTACGGCCAGTTCGCCGGACGATACGTCAAGAATGCTTACGACGACACGCTCCCCGCGGATGCAGAGACACTGGACGTGGATTTGTCCGTGCTTCTCAAATCCGAAAACAAGGCGTTCAAGATAGAGAAGCACACGCACAACTATCCGCACTGCTGGCGTACCGACAAACCGGTGCTCTACTACCCTCTCGATTCGTGGTTCATCAAGACCACTGCCGTGAAGGACAGGCTCATAGAGCTCAACAAGACCATAAACTGGCGGCCGGAGTCTACCGGTACTGGACGTTTCGGCAAGTGGCTGGAAGGCCTCGTGGACTGGAATCTGTCGCGTTCGCGCTTCTGGGGCACTCCGCTCCCGATATGGGCGACCGAGGATTATTCGGAACTCAAATGTATAGGGTCAATCGAGGAGTTGAAAGCCGAAATCGACAAGTCCGTCGAGGCGGGACTCATGGACAGGAATCCGTTCGCAGACTTCATCGTCGGCGATTTCTCCAAGGAGAATTACGACAAAATCGACCTGCACCGTCCCTATGTGGATGCCATCGTGTTGGTGTCGTCCAAAGGCGAACCGATGCGCCGCGAGAGCGACCTGATAGACGTATGGTTCGACAGCGGCGCGATGCCGTATGCACAGGTGCACTACCCGTTCGAGATTACCGACGAGCAGTTCGCCAAGGTATTCCCTGCCGATTACATAGCCGAGGGAGTGGACCAGACGCGCGGCTGGTTCTTCACGCTGCATGCGCTGGCGACGATGCTGTTCGACTCGGTGGCCTTCAAGAATATCATCTCCAACGGCCTCGTGCTGGACAAGAACGGCAACAAGATGAGCAAGCGTCTGGGCAATGCGATAGATCCGTTCGAGGTCATGAGCAAGTACGGTGTGGATGCCGTGCGTTGGTACATAATCACCAACTCGCAGCCGTGGGACAACCTCAAATTCGACGTGGACGGAGTAGACGAAGTGCGTCGCAAATTCTTCGGCACGCTCTACAACACGTACAGTTTCTTCGCTCTTTATGCCAATATCGACTCGTTCACGGGCCGCGAAGCCGAAGTTCCGGTGGAAAAACGCCCCGAGATAGACCGCTGGATTATCTCGCTGCTCAATACGCTCGTGGATAACGTAACTAAATCCTTGGAGGATTACGACCCCACGCCGGCGGCCCGCATGATTCAGGATTTCGTCAGCGAAAACCTGTCCAACTGGTACGTGCGCCTAAATCGCAAGAGATTCTGGGGAGGTGAAATGGACGAAGACAAATTGGCGGCATACCAGACGCTATACACGTGTATAGAAACCGTTGCACAGCTCTCGGCACCGTTCGCGCCGTTCATCAGCGACCGCATATTCTGCGACCTTAACGCCGTAAGCGGGCGTCACGATGAAGTGTCCGTGCATCTGGCGGCATTTCCCAAGGCCGACAAGAGTCTCATAGACACTGAATTGGAAGATATGATGTCGCTCTCTCAGCGCGTTTCGTCGATGGTTCTCGCTCTGCGCCGCAAGGTCAATATCAAGGTGCGGCAACCGCTTTCGCGCATCATGATTCCGGTGCTCGACCCGACGGTCGCCGCGCATATCGAAGCCTGCGGCTCCGTTGATTAAGAGCGAAGTGAACGTCAAGGAGATAGAACTTCTGGAAAACACCACCGGCGTGATTACCAAGCGCATCAAGCCCAACTTCAAGACCCTCGGTCCCAAATACGGCAAACAGATGAAGCAAATTTCCGCTCTTGTGGCATCATTCTCGCAAGAGGACATAGCCGCAGTGGAAAGCAATCCAGTTACGGAGATAGAGATAGGCGGCGAACGCCTGCAACTCACGCGCGAGGATTTCGACATCGTATCGGAGGATATGCCCGGCTGGTTGGTGGCATCGGAAGGCAAACTCACCGTTGCGCTCGACATCACCGTAACAGAGCAGCCTTCGCCGCGAAGGCACGGCCCGCGAGTCTCATCAACCGCATCCAGAACATCCGCAAGGACAGCGGATTCGAGGTAACGGACAAGATTCGCGTGGTAATTGCCGAAGACCCTGCCGTAAACGGAGCCATAGAGGACTACGCTTCCTATATCGCTTCGCAAACCCTCGCCGTGGAAGTGCGTACTGCCGAGCGTGCGGAAGGCGACTTCATAAATGATGTAGACATAGACGACAAGACCGTTTCGATAGGCGTTACTCGACTGTGACACAATAAAAAGGAGCAAAAAAATTTGTTTTTTATCGTTAATATACGTATCTTGTAAAAACAATATAAAAATGTCATCTGTTATGGAAGAGGTAGAGAGACAAGATATTCGGACGAAGAACTGGCCGAGTTCAAGGCAATTATTTTTAGAAAAACTCGAAAAGGCAAAAAGCCGATTACGAAGTCCTGCGGGCTTCCATAACGCTTACTTCGAGCAATGATACGGAGGATACGTCTCCGACGTTCAAGGTTTTGGAAGAAGGTGCCGCCACACTCTCCAAGGAAGAGTCCGGACGTCTGGCACAACGGCAGTTGAAATTCATCCAGCATTTGGAAGCCGCCCTCATGCGAATAGAAAACAAAAGCTACGGTATATGCCGTGCCACAGGCAAGCTGATACCGAAAGAGAGACTCCGAATCGTGCCGCATGCAACGCTTTTGCGTCGAGGCCAAAAACGAAAAAAAGTAGGAATCTCTACGACTTTCTAAAAATAGCGAAGCCACTTGCATAAGTGGCTTCGCTATTTGATAATACTAACGTGCAACTTTTCATCCGAAGCGCTTGTCCGGTTTTATAGCTCCCGACGACCGGGACAGGCAACATACAAGTCAAGAGCAGCATTTTTCACACAGTCGCGCAAGCAGCACGAGCCGCGCCCCTGCTCTCTAAAAAAAGGAATCTACGCGCAAACGAAATTCGACACGAGTTTATGGTGTACGTTGCAAGGTCAAAGAAAATCGGGCCGGAGAAATAAACAGGAAAGGAAATTGGTGTCTTATTTTTTTACACGGCGGTATATCGTTTTCGAAATATAATTATATTTGTGTCGTAAAAATTCGAAGTGTAAACAAAAACGCTCATACAACTTTTTAATTCTAAACTTAGTTTAAGAAAATGAAAAGAATACTCATTGTCGGTGCCGGCGGCAAATCGGCTCCGAACTTACGATGTATCTGCGCGGAATTTACGGCGGAGCCAACGTCGTTGCCGCAGATGTACGCGAATGCAAGACTCTGGCCGAAAACGGGCCTTTCGAAGTACTTAACGCACTGGACATTCCGGCTTATGCCGCCGTGGTTGCAAAGTACAATATCGACTCGATATTCAATCTCGTAGCCCTGCTTTCCGCTACCGGTGAAAAGGACCCCAAAAAGAGCTTGGGACATCAATATCGGTGCTCTTGTAAACTCGCTCGAAATAGCACGCAGGTTCGGTTGCGCCCTGTTCACCCCCAGTTCGATAGGTGCATTCGGAGGCGATTATCCCAAAGACAAAACTCCGCAGGACACCATTATGCGCCCCTCGACCGTATACGGAGTATGCAAGGTCACAGGCGAGCTGCTCAGCGACTACTATCACACCCGTTTCGGAGTAGATACCCGCAGCGTCAGGTTCCCGGGAATCATTTCTAACGTTACGCTCCCGGGCGGCGGCACGACCGACTATGCCGTAGAAATATATTACGAAGCAATCAAAAACGGACGCTTCACCTGCCCGATTCCCTCGGACGTGTACATGGACATGATTTACATGCCCGATGCGCTGAAAGCCTGCGTCGAGCTGATGGAAGCCGACCCGACCAAACTCGTGCACAGAAACAGACTCTTCAACATTGCCTCGATGAGTTTCACTCCCGAAATCATCTACAAGGCAGTGAAGGCTCAAATGCCCGATTTTACTATGGACTACAACGTCGATCCCGTCAAGGAGGCAATCGCAAAGAGTTGGCCCAACTCGCTGGACGACACTTGCGCCCGTCAGGAATGGGGCTGGAAACCCGAATGGAATCTGGAAAGCATGACCACCGACATGCTGAAAATAATCAAGGAGAAACACGACAAAGGACTGTTGTAATCCTCTGCCGGACTTATTTCGCGGGGCGGGAATTCGAATTTCTCGTCCCTGTGTTTTTATTTTCCGAGCCCTTATCTTTTCTACCTCCGTCTCTTACTTCCTTGATCTTTACCAGTACCCATGCAAGCCCTATTCCGATGAACGAACCGATGGTAGCTTCGCCGAAACGCAGTGTACCGTTCGTGAGCGGAGACAACTCGGGCGAGGTTTTCGATATTATCATAATCATCACCAGCGTCATGGTAGCTATGCGCCCGTCATCCGGAATACCAACCCACATGCAAAGCTGGCTGAGCAGAAACACAGCCACGGCCATACCTCCGATACTGAACGGGAAGAATATAAGGTATATATACGCTATAATCACACCTATGAACGTACCGAGGATTCGGAGCCAGCCCATCCTGACCGAGGTTTTGACATCCGCCTGCAACACCACGAGGCTCGACACCGAGGCCAGCATGGCGCCCAGCAGGCTCGACGCTTCGTGGATACGGCCCGTGAGCAGACTTCCCAAGACGAACGACAGAACGACGGCGACGCTCTTGGACAGAGCCAAAAGCGGGTCCGTTTTGTGGAATACCTTTTTCAAATCGAATCTCATATGCAGTTCGGTATGGAAACTTTTCATCCGACACTGCACATATCGTACCTCATCAATGAAGAATACCCTCGGCACGAAACATTCTTTCGTACACCTCGGCTTTCCGCTCCACGGACATCGGATACGCCCGCGACGAAGACGGCATACGGTAATGGCGCATACTCCGGCCCATAAATTCGAACTCCGTGCACTCTCCGGTCTTCGGTTCGGGCGAACCGGTCTGCATACAGAGGGTCTCGGTGGCTTTATGTCCGGTGGTAACGATTGCGCGGCACGTCGGAATGCGGTCGAGAACGGCCGTCATGTCGGTCGGGCGAACTATTTCAAGAAACTTGTCCGAAGCATTGTCTTTTAGCCGGAGCACCTCCTCTGCCGTATCGTACATCGCGATTTTTCGTTCCGTGAGAAACTCCTCTATCTTCCGCCTGTCGAACGCCTTTCGGTCCGGAATCACGAAATGTCCCTTATCCCCGAAAAACACGTATCCGATTATGCGCCACATGTCGTTGATGAAGTTGGGATAGAAAAACTCCATAGACCAGCGTTTTCTGTCGGGCGGCAAGCTGCCGAGCATCAGAAGTTCGGCATCGGCCGGCAAGAAAGGTTGCAAAGGGTGTTTTTTTCGGAGGTATTCATAACTTGGCAAAAATACTACAAGACTGTCAGCTGGTCGCCGAAGGCAGAAAGCCGAATCAGGCGGGAATGCTCCGTCTTGTCGGCATGCTCCATTTTCCATGTCCTGTGAAAAGGAATATAAGCGCCCCACCCTCCGGTTTCGAGAACCGGAATAATGTCGGATTTCATTGAGTTGCCGACCATCAAAAATTCATCCGGAGCAATATCGTATTCCTTGTACAGACCGGCATAGACTTCCGGAATCTTGTCGGACACGACCTTCAACTGCCCGAAATAACGTCCGAGGCCGCTGCGTTTCACCTTATTCTCCTGCGGCAGAAGTTCGCCCTTGGTAAGCAGCACAAGTTCATACATGCCGCCGAGCGCAATCCGTTTCAGTGTCGGTTCAACATCGTCGAACGGCTGCATGATCATACCCAGCAGGTTTTTTCCGAGCGACACCAATCGTGCGATGTCTTCGGCCGAAACCCTGTTTTCGGATATGCTCAAAGCTGCCTCTATTAACGAAATGGTAAAAGCCTTGGCGCCGAAACCGAGATTCTCCATGTTCCGGCATTCGATATCGAAAAACGCGGAGCGTATATCCTTTTCGACTGCATAAGGCGACAGTATATCGCACAGCGTATCCTCGATAACGTCATAGTGGGTCTGATTGTCCCACAACGTATCGTCGGCATCGAATGCGACCACCTTTATTTTTCCGTTTGTCAAACATGCTGCATGCGTTTAGAATGACAAAGGTACGAAAAAGGGCTCCGGAAAAGAAATTTCCGGAGCCCTTTTCGATAGATTCGCGTCGATTAGAGGATACCCTGCTCGACCATACTCTTGGCAACCTTCATGAATCCGGCGATGTTGGCGCCTTTCATGTAGTTGATATAACCGTCCTCGGTGCCGTATTCGAGACAAGCGGCGTGAATCGAAGACATGATTTTTGTGCAGTCTGGCGTCCACCTCTTCGGCCGTCCAGCCTGTACTTCATCGAGTTCTGGCTCATCTCCAAGCCCGAAGTAGCGACACCGCCCGCATTCACGGCCTTGCCCGGACCGTAAGGTATTCTGGCAGCTATGAATGCGTCGATAGCCTCCGGACGGCAGCCCATGTTGGAAACCTCTGCAACGATTTTAACACCGTTGGCGATAAGTGCGGCAGCATCGTTTCCGTCAAGTTCGTTCTGCGTAGCGCAAGGCATGGCGATATCGACCTTGACTTCCCACGGTTTTTGCCTGCAACGAACGTCGAGCCGGGGAACTTGTCGGCATAAGGAGCGACCACATCGTTGTTCGAAGCACGAAGTTAGAGCATGTAGGCGATTTTTCTCCTTATTGAGACCGGCAGGATCGTAGATATATCCGTCGGGACCGGAAATGGTAACGACCTTGGCGCCCAGTTCGGTAGCCTTGGTAGCTGCGCCCCATGCAACGTTTCCGAAACCTGAAATGGCGATTACCTTGTCCTTGATGTCCATGCCTGCGGTTTCGAGCATCTGACGCAGGAAATACACAGCACCGAAGCCGGTCGCCTCGGGACGAATGAGCGAACCGCCGTATGTCATGCCCTTGCCTGTCAGCACGCCCGTATTTTCAAGCGCCAGCTTACGGTACATGCCGTACAGATAACCGATTTCACGACCTCCGACGCCTATGTCGCCTGCCGGAACGTCGGTCTCGGGGCCGATATGTCTCCACAACTCGGTCATGAAAGCCTGACAGAAACGCATGATTTCATGGTCGGACTTGCCTTTCGGGTTGAAATCCGAACCGCCCTTGGCTCCGCCCATAGGCAAGGTGGTAAGAGCATTTTTGAATATCTGCTCGAATCCGAGGAATTTGAGAATCGACGGATTCACGCTCGGATGGAAGCGAAGGCCTCCCTTGTAGGGGCCGATAGCATTGTTGAACTGGAAACGATAGCCGGTGTTTATCTGAACATCGCCGTTGTCGTCCACCCACACTACCTTGAAAGTGAAACTGCGGTCCGGTTCCACGATTCTTTCGGCAATTTTGTTGGCCTCGAATTCGGGGTGACGGTTATAGGTTTCCTCAACGGTAGTGAGCACTTCGCGCACGGCTTGCAGGTATTCGCTTTCTCCGGGATGCTTGCGCTCCAATTCTGTCATTAAACTATTTACATTCATAATCTGTAATTGTTTTAGGTTTATACGCTTAAAATTTTTTCGTCAAATATAGTCAATATTCGCGTGATTGTAACTCGGACCGCGATTATTTTTTTATGATTCCCTTGTTGTTCTGTCCGTCTATGAACACGTCGAGCGGCTCATCGAAGCGCACATGACGCAGATAGTGAGTCTCCTGCTGCGAGGGCATGGCGTCGAGCGCGGCAAAATCGCACACGCCGTCGCCCATGAAAGGATTCACCGTCATATACCCGACCCCGAGCGAGGTGAGATTCTGAAAGAAATGCGTTCCCTGACTCGGTTCCACCATGAAATTCGGCAGACCGCACTCTACGATTACACGCGCCTCGGAGATATGATTCCACCTGACCGGAATGCCCAAAAACGAATCGCTCGACCCCCAGCGGCCTGGGCCGATGAGCACATACCCGCCGCTATCGTGCATACGCGCGTTCATGGCGCTTATCTCCTGCGCGATTTTTTCGGTCTCGGTCGTCTTGAACGCCTTGTTTTTAACATAGACTATATCCCGAATGCCTGTCATGCGGCCTATACCCAGTGCGCTTTGCGCGTACACGATGGCATCCGCCGTCTCCACATCGGCCCAGTCGCGCGTGCGGCCGGTATCGGTTTTCACCGTCGGACGTATTTGCAGCAGATTGAATATCTTTCGGGCCCCGTCGGGGACATCCATGTTAATGGCGAATTCCAACTCGACCGGACAACGCATCTCCCTCTGTCCGATTTCGAGCAGTTCGCTGATTATCTGTCCGATAGGCATCGTGCCGTATTTGAGCAAATGGGCAAAAGTTATGATTTTGCGCCCGGGGCCTTCGTTGGTGTCGTTTATGCGGCCGCTTTGTGCGTCCCATGTCGAAGCCACGTAACGCATCGTGCGGAAACGTCTGGCGTCGTTTATGTCAAATTTGCTCAGATTCACCGCATCGTCTATCGAGGTTTTGAACTCTTCGGGCCTAAGGTTCAAAGCGTACATCTCTTTCTGCGTTTCGTGCAGCGCCAGCTCCGGAGTGGACAGTTGCAGAACCTTTTTCGGATACTTTGGCGAAAAATCTCAGCGCCCGACCTCCGTCCACCACCAATTTTCCCAGTCCGAAAGCCATCTTCACGATACCGTCCTGCGGCTTTTCGTTGCCTATCGGATAGAAATTGGTGGAGTTGGCTGTACCTGAAACCGTCGGGAAGAAATACCCTCCGTCCTCCGAACCGCATATCTCCTGTATGATTACGGCCATACGCTCCTCGCTCAGAAGATTCTGCGTCGTGGCTATGTAGGCACGGCTCGCAGCGAAGTATATGGATGCGTAGACGCTCTTTATGGCCTTGCCGAGCAGTCGGAGCGTCTGGTCCTCGTTGTCCGTAAGCGGAATCATGTATGTGGAGTATATTCCGGCAAAAGGCTGGTTGTCCGAATCTTCCAGTTTCGAGCTCGACCTGACGGCAAGCGGACGCTTCGCATGTTTTATATATGCCCGCAATTTGATGATGAGCCTTTCGGGCAGACTCGACGAGACGAACTCGGAAAGCAGGTCGGCATCGGAAATCTCCGAGTTGATGACGTATTGAAGACCGTTCTGCTTGATGAACTCGTCGAAATAGTCGGTAGCAATCACCACCGTGCGCGGAATGGTGATTCGAACACCGGGGTATTTGTCGTAGAGCTTATATTTGAGCAGCAGGTTGTTGGCGAATGCCAGACCGCGGGCCTTCCCGCCTAACGAATCCCGTCCTATGCGGGCGAACCATATCGAATCGTCATACGTGGCGGGGTCGAACCGCGCCACTACGCCCTGTCCTACTTGCAGGCGATAATCGCGAATCGTGTCCCATGCTATTTTTCCGAATGGCCGACACAGAACCGTAATCCGACAGACGTATGTCGCGCAGCACGGCCGCAATCGGGAACAGTCCGCGGGAAAACATCCATTTGGAGAGATGATTGTGCGAGGCATGGTACGCCAGCACCTCGTCGTCGATTTCCATAAGGCACTGCTGCATCTCCTTCAAATCCTTGGCCTTGCACACAGGCATGCCGGTATGCGGATTCTTGAATACGAAATCGCCGAATGCGAACTCCTCGCTTATGTATTCGGCGAGGTCGAGAAGCAGGGTTTTTCGAATATTTCACCAGAAAGCCGACCCCGAGCCTGCCGAGCAACCTCGCGCATGCTCTCCTGCGAAGACTGCAACAGAAACGGCATGTTGGGATTATCCTTCTTTATCAAGCGGCAAAGGTCGATGCCGGCATCGAGTTTCTCGTCCTCGCTTTTGTCGAACTTATTGACCACGAATCCCACGTCGGAGATGACGCCGAGCATGTTCTCCTTGTATTTTTCGTAAAGTTCGACCGCTTCCGAATAATTTGTGGCGAGCAGTATCTTGGGTCTGGCCCGTTTGCGCATTATCTGCTGCTGTTCGTTCAGCGCGTCGCGGATGAATTCGCTGTTCTGCTGCAAGACTATTTTTATATATAGCCGGCAGATATGTGGAGTAATACCTAATGGAGTCTTCGACGAGAAGAATGCACTGAACGCCTATTTTGAGGATGTCGTTATCGGCGTTCATTCGGTCCTCGATAGTCTTTATAATGGCGATTATCAGGTCGGCATTGCCGTGCCAATAGAACGTAAAGTCGATGCCGGAGCGGTCCTGAGCCTCGATTTTACGTTTCATGTCCTTCGAGAAACTCGTAAGCAGCACGAACGGTATGTGCGGATACTTCTGCCGGATTATCTTGCCGAAACTGAACACGTCGAGCTTGCCGACATTGTACATGGATATTATCAGGTCGAATCCCGTCTGCATCTCCAAAAGTTCCAGCGCCTCGATAGACGAACTAACCCGCGTAATGGAGGGCGGGTTGCTCAGATTGAGATCTATGTACTCCTGCGTGATTTGCGAGTCGATGCGGCCGTCCTCCTCCAATACGAACCCCTCGTAACTGCTGCTCACAAGCAGTATCTTGTTGATGCGGCGCTGCATCAGGTGGTGGTAGTCTATCTCGAAAAATTCGGCCGGCGTCTTGGAATCGTGCTGCATCGGGACTAAAAAAATATTTAATTGTTTTACAAATGTAGGAAATAGTTTTTTTATCTTTGCTACTCGTTAGCGACTTTCTTTTTTTAAGCATGAATTATATCTTGGAAGAGGTGGCTTCGGCCGCACAAAAACGCGAATTTCTCGATTTTCCCAAACAGCTGTACCGCGGAAACCGGAACTGGGTTTGTCCGTTGGACGGCGATATAGAAGCGGTTTTCGACCCTTCGAAAAACGAAAAATTCATCGATGGTGAGGCCGCTCGTTTTCTGGTCAGGGACGAGAAGGGGAAAGTCACGGGACGCATCGCCGCATTCTACAACAAAGAGCAGGCCGCATGCGAAGAGCAGCCTACGGGCGGATGCGGTTTCTTCGAATCCGTAGACGACCAGAAGGTCGCCGACATGATGTTCGACGCCTGCCGCCAGTGGCTGGCTGACAAAGGCATGGAAGCGATGGACGGTCCTATCAATTTCGGCGACAGGGACAGTTGGTGGGGGCTGCTGGTAAACGGGTTCGAATTCCAGCCGCTCTATCAGAATCCGTACAATCCGCCTTATTATCAGGCTCTGTTCGAAAACTACGGGTTCAAGAACTATTTCAACCAGCACACCTACATCCGCAACATCAAGGCAGGCGTATTTCCACCGACAGTTTACGAGCGTGTCAAACGTCTCGAAGAGAATCCGGGGTACAGATTCGAGCATATCAAACTCTCGAATCTCTCGCAGGTGGCATCGGATTTCAGAATGATATACAACAAGGCGTGGTCGCAGTTCTCGGGCGTAAAGCCTATGGACGAGCAGCATGCGCAGAAGCTCATGCGTTCGATGAAACCGATTATTGACGAAAAACTCATCTATTTCGCCTACTTCAACGACGAGCCTATCGGATTTTTCATCATGGTGCCCGACCTTAACCGCGTCATAGGCCGTTTCAACGGCAAGCCTGAATCTGATAAACAAAATCAGGCTCTGGTATCTAATCAAGGTGGCTCACAAGGCCGACCGCATCTTCGGAATCATATTCGGCGTTACGCCGGAGTTTCAGGGCAAAAGGCATCGAATCGGGCATCATCTGCGAGTTCGAACGTCAGGTGGCTCTGGGCAATATCAGCAACTACAAGTCGCTGGAACTCGCATGGATGGGCGACTTCAATCCGGTGATGCTGCGCATGGTCGAAACGTTCGTCTGCGCGACGAAGCACAAGATGCACACGACTTACCGCTATCTGTTCGACAGAACCAAAGAATTCAAACGCTGCCCGCGTCTGGGCGTCAAGCGACAAAAACTAAAAACGAATCACTAAGTAAAACGATATGAAAACTACTCCATTTACCAAGTATCACATCGCAGCCGGCGCCAAAATGGCGGAATTCGCAGGCTACAACATGCCCATCGAGTTTACGGGCATAAACGACGAACATGCCACGGTCAGAAACGGCGCCGGCGTGTTCGATGTCAGCCATATGGGCGAAATATGGGTCAAGGGCCCCAAGGCGCTGCCGTTCTTGCAGCACATAACCACCAACAATGTCGAGGCGCTGTTCGACGGCAAGGCACAATACTCCTGCATGCCCAACGGCCGCGGCGGAATCGTGGACGACATTCTGGTCTATCGCATCGACGAGCAGATATGTCTGCTCGTGGTCAATGCCGCAAACATCGAAAAGGACTGGAAACACATCTGCGAACAGGGAGCCGCATTCGGACTCACGGCCGGAAAAGAGCTTTTACAACGCCTCCGACGAGATTTGCCAGGCTCGCCGTACAGGGGCCGCTCGCAATGAAAATCATTCAGAAAATGTGTCCCGAGCAGGTAGAAGACATGATCTACTATACTTTCAGAAAGACCGAGATAGCCGGCATCAAGGACGCCATTCTCTCCGCCACCGGATACACAGGTTCGGGCGGATGCGAAATATACGTGGCCAACGAAGACGCCGACAAACTTTGGGAGGCTCTTTTGGAAAGCCGGCGAAGAGTACGGTCTTAAAAAAACATCGGTTTGGGTGCACGCGATACGCTGCGTTTGGAGAAGGGCTTCTGCCTGTACGGCAATGACATCAGCGACACCACTTCGCCGCTCGAAGCCGGTCTGGGCTGGATTACCAAATTCACGGACGGCAAGGATTTCATCGACCGTCAGTTCATGGAAAAGCTCAAAGCCGAAGGCGTGAAGCGCAAACTCGTAGGATTCAAGATGGTGGAACGCGGCGTACCGCGCCACGGTTACGAACTCGCCGACACAGAAGGTAATATCATAGGCGAGGTTACCTCCGGCACCATGTCTCCTACGCTCAAAGAAGGCATCGGAATGGGATACGTGAAAACCGAATTCTCGAAGCCCGACACGGAAATAGCCGTAGTGATTCGCGGCAAACTCGTGAAAGCTCGGGTAGTTAAGTTCCCGTTCGTATAAAGACCCGCCGAAACGATATTAATAAGCGCAGCCGAGAAATCCTCGGCTGCGCTTATTAATGTATGCGACTATTGCTCTGAAACTTCATCAGCAATTTTTTCGAATTCGAGTTCATAGTACTTGAATTCGGGTTTCATTATGGCGCCAGTCGCCGCATCTATGCCCCAGCCAAGTGTAAGACACTGAAAAAGAAGCGTGGACCTTTGCCATTATCCGCTTCCTTAGGGTATCGCCAAACACCACTGCAATCGAATAAGTAAAAGCCCACGCCGAAACGACGCGAGCATCAACTTCTATTCCCGATTGCTCTTAATAATTTGGCGATTTTAAGGAAGCAAGAATAAAAAGCTAACGCTTAATAATATGATACGTGTCTTAATCTGTCGTTATTTCTCCATAGGCTTTCGTTTTATATTTTGTCTATAAACACACGATTACATTCTCATAGAACTTATCTGACTGCTGCCCGTGTCGAGCCTTACGGCCACGAAAAACATTATCGTAAAGGCGAGGAACGACGACCCCCCGTAGCTGAAAAAAACGGCAGCGGGATTCCTATTACCGGCATCAGTCCGATAGTCATGCCGACATTTATGAACGTGTGCAGGAAGAATATTCCCGCCACGCAATAACAGTATATTCTGCGGAACGGCTCGCCCTGCCGCTCGCCCATCTTCACAAGACGCAACACAAGCAGGCAGAACAGAGTCAGCACTGTAAGCGAACCGACGAAGCCCCACTCCTCTCCCACCGTGCAGAATATGAAGTCAGTAGTCTGCTCCGGAACGAAATCGAATTTGGTCTGAGTTCCCTTCAAGAATCCCTTGCCCATAAATCCGCCCGAGCCGATTGCTATCTTGGACTGATTGACGTTATAGCCCCATCGTTGCAGGTCGGACTCTATGCCCAGCAAGTCCAGCACCCTCTTCTGCTGATGCAGAGCGAGGTGGTCGAACACGTAATCGCTCGCAGAAGCGAATGCCAGCGAACCGAAAAATATCGCGACATATATAAGGCATATTTTCATTCTTCCCTTCAAGGCATACGCCGCGACCCAGAAGAGCGAAACGGCGATGCTTATCAGCAAAGCGTAGTGATACGACAGAGACAGCTGCGCAAGACGGCAAACATAGTACAGAATCATGCTGCCGAGCAGCACTGCTGCCAGATAACGGACCTTATCTGCAATTTGTCCGCTCTGAATGGCGACTCCGAGCGTACAGGCCAGCAGCATTATGAGCGTGAGTGAAACGGGCGACAGCCAGAACGACGAGAGGAACAGCGCTATCACAAGGCCCATCACTATATAAATCCACTTGTTGAGTCCCTCGCGGTACATCATGAAAAAGAAAGCGCCGTAAACCACGGCCGAACCCATGTCGGGTTGCAGGGCCATGATGCCGACCGGCAGGGCCATCATAGCGCCGATGCGAAGCAGGTCGGAAAACCTGTGTATCGAAAAAGAGTAATGGCTCATGTAGCGGGCCAGAGCCAGCGAGGTCGCGAACTTCATGAACTCGGTAGGCTGCAAGGCAATCGGGCCGAAAACGAGCCACGCCTTGGCACCGTTGATTTCCTTGCCCAAAGGCGTAAGGGTAGCGGCCATCACCAAAAGACACACGGCATATATCGGATACGCCAGAATATGGTAATACTTGTCGTCGAGGAGCAGTATGACAAGCGCCACGGCAAGCGAAACGCCTATCCACAGCAGCTGCATGACATAGCGCTGATGCAGGTCGAATGCAAACGTCTGCGTATCGTCATAAAGCGAAGCATAGATATTCAGCCAGCCCATTACGATAAGAGCCATATATATCGCTACCGACCGCCAGTCGATATTGCCCAACAGCGAATCAATGCGTCTTCTATCGGTCATAGTGCGGGTAACGTATTTGCATGTTCTTTACATAATCTACCAGCTGCGGTCTGGTAATGGTATCATTCAGATACTGTTCCATTATCAGACTTGCTATCGGAACAGCTATCGTGGCGCCGAAACCGCCGTTCTCCACATAGACTGAAACGGCTATTTTAGGATTGTCCTTCGGCGCGAACCCGAGGAATGTAGAGTGGTCCTTGCCGTGAGGATTCTGCGCCGTACCTGTTTTTCCGCATGCTTCCATGCCTGCGACATTGGCAATTCTGGCAGTTCCGCCCTCTTTGTGGACAGCTCTGTACATGCCGTCCACTATCGGGTCGAAATATTTCGGCTCCACTTTCGTATAGTGTTTCTCGTAGAATCGCTCGGGCAGCGAATCGCGGCCTTCGACCGCCTTTATCACATGGGGGATGTAGTAATACCCCCTATTGGCGATAGTCGCCGCGAGATTGGCCATTTGCAAGGGCGTACATCCTAACTCGCCCTGACCTATCGACAGCGATATTATGGTCAGCGAATTCCAGCGATTGTTGTAACTGCGGTTATAGAAATCCGCCGAGGGTACGTAACCGTTGCCCTCTCCCGTGAAATCGGAACCGAGTTTGCGGCCGAACCCGAAACTGCGCACATAATCCTCCCAAACCGCAAAGGCGTTCTTTATGTTTCCGTACTTGGGATTGTCCATGATGTTGCGCAAAACGTAACAGAAGTAAGCGTTGCACGATGTCTGCACAGCCTCGCGCAAATCCACCGGCGACCAGTGCGAATGGCACTTTACCCCGCGGCCTATCGTATAGCCGTTGTGACACGGATATCTGTAATGCGGTTCGAGAACCCCCTCTTGCAGTCCGATAAGACCGTTCACCAGTTTGAACGTGGAACCGGGCGGATAGCGCGACGAGACGGCACGGTTGAATAGCGGCTGACGCTTGTTGCGCAGAAGTTTCATGTAGTTGTTGCCTCTCTGGCGGCCCACAAGTTCGTCGGGGTCGTATGTAGGACTGCTGGCCATGACGAGTATCTCGCCCGTCGAAGGCTCTATTGCCACGATACTCCCCACCTTGCCTTCGAGAAGTTCTTCGCCAAGAGCTTGAAGACGCAGGTCGATGGAGCTCTTAAGCGAAAGACCCTGAACGGGCAGAGTGTCGAAAATACCGTCCTGATAAGAGCCTTTCGATATTCCGTGCACATCCACAAGATTGAGTTTCACACCTTTGCGACCGCGAAGCTCCTCCTCGTATGCCTGCTCGATGCCGCTCATACCTATATAGTCGCCTCTCCGGTAATACGGATTCTTCTCTATAATCCTGTCATTGACCTCGCCCACATAACCGAGCAGGTTGCCTGCCACGCTCTGAGGATAGGAACGCACCGTGCGATAGACCGTATAGAAGCCCGGGAAACCCAACTCGTCGAGTCTTATTTTTCACCTCTTTTTGGTAATTGCGGCAGCAGCACGGAGGGCTTGCGCATCGAATAACCGTATGCCTTTTTCATCTCCTTGCGCAATTTGGTCAGCGACACGCCGACTACGCGACTGAGAAGCATCGTGTCGAACTGTCTGACTTCGCGCGGCACTATCATCAAATCGTAGGCTTCCTTGCTGCGGACCAGATAGTGTCCGTTACGGTCGAACACCTCGCCTCGCGGAGGATAGAGCACCTCGCGGCGAATTACGTTGTCCGACGATTTTTCCTTATAAGAACTGTCTATAACCTGTATATAGAACAGTTTCAATACGATAATCGCGAATGCCGCGACTACGAATATTTGAAGGCCCCTCACGCGCATGAAACTGTCCATGACCCTAATATTTTTTACGTGAGAACAGCAGCGTAACGACGATTACGCATATGAAAGTGGCCGCTCCGCTCAATACAATCCTCAACAGCGTAAGGTGGAAGAACGAAAGGGTCATGGTCTCCAAACTGAAAAACGCGAGGCACTGGACCGACACGGCAGCGGCGACGTAACGCAGGAATTTTCCGGTCGATGGGTTGTCGAACGATGGCATTCCGCCGCCTGCGGCAACCTCCTTGCCCATTATCAAATCGAGCAGATAGCTGCGCAAGTAGGCCGTCAGCAAAGTAGCCGCCGTACATGCGCCTCCCATACCGGTGGAGACATCCATGACGACGCCCAGACAGAAGCCCGAAAAAAGCACGGCAATCGGCGGCATGTTCATCGGCAGCAGAACGATGAGCGAGACGTACAGCAGAGGGTTCACGAACAGGCCCAGATTGAGCGTGTCCACGAAGAACAGTTGCAGCAGCACGACCGCAAACGACATGGCGATATATTTCAGAACTTCGTACATGACCTAATATCCTCCGTAAACCTCCTGTTCGAGATACATCTGTTCCATCGCATCGGCATTCTTCACGAGTATCACGTTGCGCAAAGACGTAAAATCCGTCGCCAATTTTACGTTCACCCTGTAAGAAGCCGTATTCTCCACCTCCTCGAACTTCTCGACCGTGCCTATCTCCAAACCGGCAGGGAACTTGAACGAATAGGAGGTCGTCACTATCGTATCGCCGATATTTATCGGGGCGTATTTGGGTATTTCGGACAGCGTTATGTGGCTGCGGTCTGCCCCGTTCCACGACAGCGAACCGAAATGGCTGCTGCCTTTCAGCGAACCGCTGGCCCGAAAACTCGTATTCAGGGCCGAGATGCACACGGCTCGTTTTTCCGAACAGCTGAGCACATATCCGACGAGCGCTCCCTGCGGCGAGAGAACCGCCATATCCGGTTCCACTCCGTCCTTTTCACCCTTGTTTATCGTAATATAGTTCTCGCTGCGATTGACCGAATTGTTCACCACGCGGGCCGTCATGTAGCTGAACTGCGGCATATCGTTCAGAATCTGCGGCACGAGCGTACTGTCGAGCGCGTGCTCGCGGAACTGCGTGAGTTCGCTGCGCAGCCGGACGATTTCATCCAACAGTGCGGCATTCTCCTTTTTCAGACCGAAATAGTATCTGACGTCCGCCATTGCTCCATACACAGCTCCGACCGCCGCGTTAGAAGCCGAAAGCAGCTGCGCCCTTGTGTATGCGGTCGAGGAGCAATAGAAATGCAGGGCCAATATTTCGAGAACGATGAATATCAGCCCTACATATATTCTCTGTATGAACAGCAACAGGCGCCGCATGGGAAAAAGCCCTCTACTTCATCAGGAAAGAGAATTTGTTTATGTTTTTGAGCGCTATGCCCGTACCGCGTGCCACTGCTCTGAGCGGGTCTTCGGTCACGATGAACGGAATGTCGCACTTGTCGCTCAACCGTTTGGCCAAGCCTTTTTATCAGCGCTCCGCCTCCGGCCATATAGACGCCTTTTTTGTATACGTCCGAATAGAGTTCGGGCGGAACGGATTCCAGCACCTTCATAACGGCTGCATCCACCTTGACGAGCGATTTTTCCAATGCATAGGCAATCTCGCTGTAAGAGAGCGTAACCGTAGTGGGAAGCGCCGTAACCAGATTGGGTCCCGTAACAACGAAATCCTCCGGCTCATCGTCCAATTCAGTAATCGCCGAGCCGATTGCAATCTTTATGTCCTCGGCCGTGCGCTCGCCGATGCGGATATTGTGGTTCTGACGCATATAATTGCGTATATCGTCCGTAAACACGTCTCCCGCCACGTCGATGCTCTCGCTGCACACTATGCCGCCGAGCGAAGTGCAGGCAATCTCGGTGGTTCCGCCTCCGATGTCGATAATCATATGCCCCTCCGGCGCCTCGACATCCAGTCCTGCACCCAAAGCCGCCGCCATAGGTTCGTATATCATGTACACCTCGCGGCCTCCGGCATGCTCGGCCGAATCGCGCACCGCTCTAATCTCGACATTGGTGGAACTCGACGGGATGCAGATGACCATTTTCAACGACGGAGAAAACATCTGGCCTTTCGGTCTGACCTTCTGTATCATCCCGCGTAGCATCATCTCCGCCGCATTGAAATCGGCAATCACGCCGTCTTTCAGAGGCCGAATAGTACGGATGTTCTGGTGCGTGCGGCCGTGCATCTGGCGGGCCAGTTCTCCGATAGCCACGACCTTGCCGGTCTGAGTATCGATCGCCACGATTGACGGTTCGTCCACCACGACCTTGTTATTGTGAATTATGAGTGTATTGGCCGTTCCGAGGTCAATCGCAAGTTCCTGAGTCAATGAAAATAGTCCCATGACCTTCGATTAATGTTTTTTTAGTGTTTGAAATGTCTGAGTCCAGTGAAAATCATCGCCATGCCGTTCTTGTCGCAATACTCGATGCTGTCCGCGTCGCGAACCGAACCGCCGGGCTGTATTATGCAGTCTATGCCCTCGCCGTGCGCAATCTCAACGCAATCGGCGAACGGGAAGAATGCGTCCGACGCCATAACCGCACCGCGCAAATCGAATCCGAAACTCTTGGCCTTGTCGATTGCCTGACGCAGAGCGTCCACGCGGGAGGTCTGTCCTATACCGCTGGCCAGCAGCTGCGAGTCCTTGGCAAGGACTATGGCGTTGCTCTTGGAATTCTTCACGATTTTTGTTTGCGAAAATCAAATCGTTCAGCTCCTTCTCGGTAACCTTGCGCTGCGTAACGGCGGTAATCTCGCTGTCCTGTCCTCCCACTTTGAGGTCTCTGTCCTGAACGGCCACACCGTTGAGAATCGAGCGGAACTGCTGCGGGGCGCGAACGATATTTTTCGAGTTTGAGGACTATACGGTTCTTCTTGGTGAAAAGTATATCCAAAGCAGCCTGCTCGTAATAGGGTGCGAGAATCACCTCGAAGAAAATCTTGTTTATGTCCTCGGCCGTAGCCGCGTCAATCGGTCCGTTGCTGATAAGCACGCCGCCGAATGCGGAGACAGGATCGCAGGCCAATGCGGTTTTCCACGCCTGCTCCACGCTGCTTCCCACTGCAACGCCGCATGCGTTGTTGTGTTTGAGAATCGCGAAGGCGGTCTGCCCTTCGAATTCGGCGATAAGATTCACCGCAGCGTCGATATCGAGCATGTTGTTGTAGGAAATCTCCTTGCCGTGCAGCTGCGTGAACATGTGCTCCAAATCGCCGAAGAATGCGCCCTTCTGATGCGGGTTTTTCGCCGTAACGGAGCGTATGCCCTCCGTCGAACGCACCTCGCCATGCGGGTATCTGTTCCTGACGGTTGAAGTAATTGAAAAATAGCGCTGTCGTAGTGCGAGACACCGCAAAAGCGTGAGCCGCGAAACGGCGGCGCTGTTCGAGCGTGGTGGCGCAGTTCTGCTTTTTGGAGGATGTCCAGCAATTCGTCGTACTGGTTCACGGAGCCGACGATTACCACATCCTTGTAGTTTTTTTGGCGGCTGCACGTATGAGCGATATTCCGCCTATGTCGATTTTTTCGATTATATCCTGTTCAGGAGCACCGCTTGCGACAGTCTGTTCGAACGGATAAAGGTCTACGATTACCAAATCTATTTCCGGAATGGAGTATTCGTCGAGCTGCCGGCGGTCGTTATCGTTGTCGCGGCGAGCCAGAATACCGCCGAAAACGCTCGGGTGAAGGGTTTTTTTACTCGGCCTCCGAGAATCGACGGATAACCCGTGAGAGATTCGACGGCAGTAGCCTGCAGCCGATTTTTCTCGATGAATTCGAGCGTGCCGCCGGTCGAGTAGATTTCTACTCCGTTTCGGGATAGCTGTTTGATGATTCGGTCCAGTCCGTCTTTGTAGAATACGGAAACGAGTGCGCTTTTTTTATCGTTTTTCAAAATTGTAATTTTTTTAGAAAGAATCCATTTCGCGTCAAAGGTAGAAAAAGTGGCGAATAACCCAAGTTTAAGCAAAATTTATATACATTTGCGCTCGCACGTTCGATGGCACGAGAAATAAAAATACACTATTATAAAAAAACGATTATGGATATTGTTAAAATTGATGTCTCCAAAACCGGCGCCGCGGTGTCCGACGAGGAGATGCGAAAAGTCGAAAGCGAGGCCCGCTCCGCTCTCGAACTTCTGCACAGCGGGAAAGGTGCGGGAAGCGATTTTTTAGGCTGGGTGGAACTGCCTTCCGAGACGACTCCCGAATTTTTGAACGAAATAAAGCGCACGGCGGAAGACCTGCGCTCGAAAAGCCGACGTGATTATCGTCATCGGTATCGGCGGTTCGTACCTCGGAGCCAAAGCCGTTTTTGGAAGCCATGAGCAACTCGTTCGCCGCTCTGAACAGACAGCGTACCGAACCGGTGATTCTGTTTGCAGGCCAGACCCTCAACGAAGACTACACGTATGAACTCATGGAGGCCGTAAAGGACTACTCCATAGCCGCCATCGTCATATCCAAGTCGGGAACCACCACAGAACCGGCAATAGCCTTCCGTATCGTCAAGGCAGAAATCGAGAGGCGTTACGGCGTACAGGAGGCGGCAGGACGCATCGTCGCCATTACGGACTCTTCGCGCGGAGCGTTGAAAGGGCTTGCCACCGAGCAGGGCTACCGCACATTCGTAATTCCGGACAACGTCGGAGGCCGTTTTTCAGTGCTCACGCCCGTGGGCCTTCTGCCGCTGGCCGTTGCGGGAGTGGACATAGAGGCGCTGATTAGCGGTGCGCAGGACATGCAAAAGCAGACCGCGAACGACGTGCCGCCTGAACAGAATGTCGCGCTCCGTTATGCAGCAATCCGCAATGCGCTCTATCGCAAAGGTTACAAAGTGGAACTTCTGGCCAGCTACGAGCCCAAGCTGCAATATTTCGCCGAGTGGTGGAAACAGGCTCTACGGTGAGAGCGAAGGCAAGGACGGCAAGGGCATTTTCCCCGCGAGCGTTATTTTCTCGACCGACCTGCACTCCATGGGGCAGTACATTCAGGACGGAGAACGCATGCTGTTCGAAACTGTCGTGAATGTCGTCTCACCGAAGTACGAAGTAACAATTGAAAAGGCGGAGAACGATGCGGACAAGCTCAACTTCCTTGCCGGCAAACGTGTAGGGGAAGTGAACCGCATGGCTCAGGTAGGCACCACTCTGGCTCACGTGGACGGCGGCGTACCCAACATCCGAATAGATATTCCGGAGATAAACGAATACTATATCGGCGCACTGCTCTACTTCTTCGAAAAGGCATGCGGCATAAGCGGGTATGTTCTCGGCGTGAATCCGTTCGACCAGCCGGGTGTGGAAGCATACAAAGAGAAAAACATGTTCGCGCTGCTCGACAAACCGGGTTACGAGGAGCAGAGCAAAGCAATCAAGAAGCGTCTTGCCGAAGAAAACTGAGAAAGCGAGCCGTAAAAACAAAGAGGCCCGTCCGGCGTGCAACCGGACGGGTTATTTTTGCGGATAATATTTTTTAAGCACCTGCACCGCTTCGCCCCATGCCTCGAACCCGAATGCGACGGCAAGCGCCACGTACACGGCCGCACCGCCCGAGATTTCGGCAATCAGACGCAGCCATACAGGCATGGAAATGCACCCTATGAGATATACCGCAAGGTACATGACGGCCGAAATGGCCAGCGGAGGCAATACGTCACGCATGAAGTCCGAGCACATGTAGTTGCTGTAACGCCTGCTGGCCACAAGGTTGAGCGTCATGTCCACAGCGGCTATCGCCACCTGTCCCCATGCTATCGCTATGGCTCCGAGAGGAATCGTACAGGCGAGAATGGCGGTGATTATACACTTTTTGACTATTTCCAGCCGCAGGATGATACCTCCGTCGCTGCGTATTTTCATGGTGTTGTTGAAAAAAATCGCCAGCGGGCTCATCATTCCGGCAATGCACAGCACCTTGAAGAACGGAATCGACGGCCACCATCTCGGAGGCAGCAGCAGTGCGAATATATCCTGCGCCGTAGCTATCAGGCCGAGCATCATCGGGAAAATGCAAAATGCGAGTATACTCACTATCTTGTGCGAGCTTTCTTTGAACTTGCCGTCGTCGCCGCGTATTTCGGCAAGGGCCGGAAACGTCACGCTCTGCACGGCGATAACGGTCGCATCGACAGGCATGTTTTTGAGTTTGAGAGCACGGTCGTAATAACCCAAATCGCGGGGATAAATCTTGCCCATGAACAGCGAGGCGACATTGTTGTAGGTGTTGTTTATAAAATCAGTGGCGAAGATGCGCGAACTGTAACCCAGCATCTCGCGTATGGGCCTAAACGAAAAGTTCGAAGACGGCCGCCAGTCGCCCGTTATCCACAGTATTACGGATTTGAACCCGACTATACCCATTCTTTGAGCAACCAAAGCCCATATTCCGCCGCCGCAAAGAGCCAGCACGACAGCGAGTATGTCAGCAAGCAGGTAGGAGACGAAAGTGATTTTCGAGAGTTTCTTGAAATCTATCCTCTTCGAGAGAACTGTCTGCTGGATGATACCGGACGCATACAGCGGAACCAGCAGAAACAGCACGGGGCCGAGCGTGGAGATTCGCGGATCGGAGTACAGTCTTGCCAAAGGTCCCGACAGCAAGGCGAAAACGACGTATATGATTACCGCAACGGCTATATTGAAATAGAATACTGCATTCAGGTCTTCGCTGCCGGCATCGGTTTTCCGTATGAGGGTTTGCGAGAAACCGCTGTCCACGAATGTATTGAGAATCGCAATTATCGATACGACGATGGCAATGGTCGCATAGTCTTCGGGAAGCAGCAGATTGAGCAGCACGAGGCTTACGCCCAGCTGCAACAACGCGGAGACGGTTTTTTCGGCCGCCACCCACGTGAATCCCTTTACGACCCTGCCTTTGAGCTCCATGCTATCTCTCCAAAGACGCTATCCCCAAACGGTACGAATCGAGGCCGAATCCCATTATGGAACCTTTGCATACCGGAGCGAGCAGAGAGACGTGTCGGAACTCTTCGCGGGCGAGAATGCAGGATATATGCACCTCGACCACCGGAACATCCACCGCCTTTATGGCATCGGCAATGGCCACCGACGTGTGGGTGTAACCTCCCGCATTGAGCACGTTGCCGTCGACGACTCCGTCGGCAGCATGTATGGCGTTGATTATCTCTCCCTCCACATTGGACTGGAAATACTCTATGACATAATCGGGGAATGTCCGGCGAAGCGTTTGCAGATAGCTTTCGAAACCCTGATTGCCGTATATGGCCGGCTCGCGTTTGCCGAGCAGATTGAGGTTTGGTCCGTTTATTACAAGTACTTTCATGGCTTTCGATGTCTTATCGCGGTTGAAATGCAAAAAAATACGACGGTTTATCGAAAAACATATTTTTTTGCGTAAAATAAATTCTCATGTCGCTCTTCTCCGAAAAAAATACTTATCGAATATATAGCCGACGCTTTTCGCCGGTATCGGGAACGGCACTGCGGAGGGCATCGGCGACGATTGCGCGATAGTGCCGCTATCGAAAGAGGAGTCGATGGTCTTCACCACCGACATGCTGTGCGAGGGGTGCATTTTCTGCGCGAGGCTGCTTCGGCCGAAGAAATCGGCTACAAGGCGCTTGCCGTAAATCTCAGCGATGTGGCAGCCATGGGGGCGCGGCCCGTTGCCACTATGCTCTCGATTGCAGTTCCGCCTGACTGCGGCAAGGACTGGGCCTTCGGATTCGTAGACGGGTTCCGCAACCTTTCCCGACAGTACGATGTCGCTCTCATCGGCGGCGATACGGTCGGTTCTTCGCATGGCATTACGATAAATGTCGTGGCGATAGGAAAGATAGACAACAGATGCATCAAGCGGCGGCGCGATGCGAAAGCCGGCGACGTGATTGTCGTGAACGATTTTCTGGGCGATTCGGCTGCCGGTCTTGCGGATGTTCTCGGCGGGCGGTACCACACGCCAGAGGCACGCATACACCACCACCCCGTTCCGCAAATCGACGAAGGAATATGGCTCGGCGGCCGCACGGAGGTGCATGCCATGATGGATATTTCGGACGGACTGTTTTCCGATTTGCCGCACATACTCGAACTCTCGCACACGGGAGCCTGTGTCCAAATAGACAGGATTCCGACCCGCCGCACAATCGAGCAGGCCGTATGCGGAGGTGAAGACTACAAACTTCTGTTTACGGCAGATGCCGACCGGTTCGAATCGCTTGCCGCGGACTACAAGGTCCGCTTCGGCTCCGAGCTTCACCCCGTCGGCCGTATTACTTCCGAAACGGGAAAAGCTGCACTGGATGAACGGCGAAAAAGAAATCGAACCCGATTTTACTCCTTTCAAGCACTTCTGACGATTCGGCCCGAAAGGGCCGGCAGCGCCATATCGGGCAAAAGCAGCCTGCACCGAACGACAAAGGCCGACATTGCAATGTCGGCCTTTATTGCGATTCGAACCATTCGGCTTTAACGAATCTTCTCCTTGACTTTGTCCATAGCCTCGATAGTCTTTTTCAGAAACGGTGTGCGCGGCATGCGTCGCCCCCTCCTGCACGCGATTCCGGACCTTCATACCGGCTTCCTGCATTCGGTCTGCGATTTTCGACGCTCCGCTTTCGGTTTCGTTCTTGGCATGCGTTACGATTTCCTGCGTGCGATTGGAAACTTTCTGGACTTTCTCCTGAATGACATGTCGTCTCTCGCGGCCGCGTTTTTCGGCATCGTGCAAATCCTCTTCGGTTTTCCGGCCGAAAGGTAGATTGTCGTCGTACTTTTTCATAATTATCGTGATTTAATCCATTTTGATTGTGGCGTCGTGTAAAAAGCGAAACGATGAGCAGCAGAACGATTGCGCCTATGACCGAAGTCAGAAGGGTGCCGGCCGTCCCCCAACGGTATCCATCCGAAAAGCGAAAACGAGCCAGCCGCCCAAAAGTCCGCCGATAAGACCCGCAAACAGATTGACCACCAGTCCCGAACCGCTGCCTTTAACAATCAGGCTGGCAATCCATCCCGCCGCCAGTCCTATGAGCAAATACCATAAAAAATACATAGCTTGATTTTATTTGTCCGTATACCCTGCATAAACAAAATGTGTACCATATAAAACCTCATGAAAACGCTTCCGTAGTTTCATGATACGAGCTCGGAGGAAACTTACGCATCGGCCCGCGGTAAAATAAATTTGCCGTTACTGCCCTCTTGCACTATCTTTGTCTTCCGAAACAGTGAGGATATGGAATTTTTCACTCTAACGCTCGACAACGGACTGCGCTGCATACACAAACGCATCAAATCGCCCGTGGCGTACTGCGCTCTTGTAACAAACACCGGCAGCCGCGACGAGTCGGCCGGCGAGCACGGTTTGGCTCACTTCACCGAGCACACCATCTTCAAGGGAACCGCCCGACGGAAAGCCTACCAGATAAATTGCCGGCTGGAAAATCTGGGCGGCGAGACTCAACGCATTCACCACTAAAGGAAGACACTACCGTGCACGCGACAGTCATGCGCGGAGATTTCGCAAAGGCCGCGGAGCTGATTTCGGACGTGGTGTTCAACGCTACGTTTCCGGAACACGAAATCGACAAGGAGCGCAAGGTGATTATCGACGAGATAAACACCTACCGCGACATGCCTTCCGACAGGATATTCGACGAATTCGACTCGCTCATGTTCGGACCGTCGCCGCTCGGACGCAACATTTTGGGGACCAAGAGCCGGTGAACCGTTTCAACAGCAAAGACATTCGGAATTTCACAAAAAGGACCTATACGCCCGACCAGATGGTATTCTCGTCGATAGGCGACATCTCGCAAAGCACATTCGAGAGGACCGTGCAAAAATACTTCGGACAGATACCCGCAGCGAAAAGGACGTTCGAGCGGCAGGGGCCTCCCGCCTACGTGCCGTTCGCCAAGACGGCCCACCACTCCACTCATCAGGCCCACTGCATCCTCGGCTGGCGAGCCTACGATCTCAATCACGCCTCGCGTCTGCCGCTGGCGCTGATAGTGAACATTCTGGGCGGGCCGTCGGCCAATTCGCTTCTGAACGTACTGCTCCGAGAACGCAACGGTCTGTCGTACAACATCGACGCCTCGTATGCCCCGCTCACCGACACAGGGCTCGCCTCCGTGTATTTCAGCTGCGACAAGGACAATACGCAGCAGTGCATCGAACTCGCGACATCGGTCATCGAACAGGCTCAAAACCCAGCCCCTGTCGGCACGGCAGCTGTCCATGGCCAAACGTCAGTTCATCGGTCAAATGGCCGTTTCGATGGACTCCAACGAAAGCTACATGTTAGGCGTCGGGAAGAGCTTTCTGGTATACGGCGAGGTGGACGAAATGCCCGCGATATGCAGCAAGATAAAGGCCATAACCTCGCAGCAGCTGACCGATATAGCGGCAGACGTTTTCAAGGATGTCTCGACACTAATCTACACCTGATGGACGCACTCGAACAATACATATCCATGCACGCCACGGCGGAAGATGAGCTTCTGACCGAACTCGACAGAGCGACGCACCAGATGGTCATGCAGCCGCGGATGATTTCAGGCAACGTACAGGGGAGGTTTCTCAAAATGACGGTGCAGATGATGCGGCCGCGGCGTGTGCTCGAAATCGGGACTTTCACCGGTTATTCGGCTCTCTGCATGGCATCCGGACTCGAAGAGGGAGCCTTTATTGATACCGTGGAGGTGGACGACGAATTGCAGGGCCTCGCCCAGTCGTTCTTCGACCGCAGTGCGTGCGGCGACAAGATTCGCCTGCATATAGGTTCGGCTTTGGACGTAGTGCCGCAGGCTGGGAGAGACATACGATTTGGTTTTCATGGACGGCGACAAACGCGAATATCCGCTTTATTACTCCATGCTCATGGGCGACAGCGGTTCGAAGGCAGCGGTTCGCAGCGGTTCGGTGATTCTGGCCGACAACGTACTGTGGTACGGAAAAGTCGCCGACCCGCATTGCACGGACAAGCACACCGCCGCAATACGTCTTTTCAACGACACGGTGGCAAGCGACAGCCGCGTCGAATGCACTATTCTGCCTATTCGCGACGGCATCAGCATGATTCGCGTGAAATAGCCCGCACTGCTCTGGCCGCAGATGTCTCGCCAGTGCGCCGGAGCGATTTCGGAATCGCCAGCATAGCCCACAACATTGGGAATTCTACTGATGTTTCTGTTCGCGGGCTGAAAGAAAACGTCCCGTATAACTGTTCTCGCAGGCGGCCAAATCGTGCGGCGTACCCTCGAAAACTATGTTTCCGCCGCCCTCGCCGCCTTCCGGTCCCAAGTCGATTACCCAATCCGCACACTTTATCACGTCCATGTTGTGCTCCACGACCACAATCGTGTGACCCTTGCGCAAAAGTGCATCGAAAGCCGCAAGAAGTTTGTTTATGTCGTGGAAATGCAGGCCGGTAGTCGGTTCGTCGAAAATGAACATCACATTGCCCGACGTGGAATCTTTGAGCAGGAACGATGCGAGCTTCACCCTCTGGCTCTCGCCGCCGGAAAGCGTCGAGGAAGACTGTCCCAGTTTTACATAGCCGAGGCCCACGTCCTGCAAGACCTTGATACGCTCCACTATACGCCTGTTCACGGCCGCAGTTTCCGCACCGAAAAACTCCACAGCCTCGTCCACCGTCATTTCCAGAACGTCGTATATGGACTTGCCGCGATACTTTACTTCCAGAATCTCCTCCTTGAACCGCCGTCCGCCGCAGCTGTCGCATTTGAGTTCGACGTCGGCCATGAACTGCATGCCGACTTTTATATAGCCCTCGCCCTGACACTCTTCGCACCGGCCGCCGGCCGTGTTGAACGAAAACGATGCGGCGGAAATGCCGTTATGTTTGGCATACGGCTGTTCGGCGAACAACTTGCGAATATCATCGTAGGCCTTTATATACGTGACCGGATTGGAGCGCGACGACTTGCCGATAGGGTTCTGGTCTATCATCTCCACGCCTTTCAGAAGTTTTACGTCCCCTTCCAGAGCCTTGAAACTGCCCGGCTTCACTCCGCTCTCGTCGAGCGAGCGACGAAGCGCCGGATACAACACTCCGCGCACAAGCGACGACTTGCCGCTGCCGCTCACTCCCGTCACGCATGTCATAACGCCGAGCGGGAAGCGCACGTCGATTCCTTTCAGATTATTGGCCGTCACACCTTTGAGCTGAACAGCTTTGCTCCACCCGCGCACAGATGGCGGAACCTCGATGCTACGGCGTCCCGACAGATAATCCGCCGTCAGAGACCGCTTGCATTTCAGAAGCTCTTCCATAGGACCGCAGAATACTACCTCGCCGCCGTTATAGCCGGCACCGGGGCCTATATCCACAATAACGTCGGCGGCACGTATGATCTCCTCCTCATGCTCTACGACGATGACCGTATTGCCCAGATCGCGCAGCTGCTTGAGTACCTTTATCAGACGGTGCGTATCACGCGGGTGCAGGCCGATGCTCGGTTCGTCGAGTATATATAGCGAACCCACCAGATTGCTGCCCAGCGAAGCGGACAGATTGATTCTCTGGCTCTCGCCGCCCGAAAGCGTCGAAGAGAGACGGTCGAGGGTAAGATAGCCCAACCCTACGTCAGAAAGGCACTGCAAACGCGAGAGTATCTCCGCGAGTACGCGCTGCGCTGTCTTGGCATCGTACTCGTCGAGTCTCAGCTCCCTGAAAAAACGCAACGACTCGTCCACCGGCATGGAGGTGATTTCGGCGATATTCTTTCCGCCGACCTTGACGTAGAGCGCCTCCTTGCGAAGACGCGAACCGCCGCACTCCGGACATGTGGTCTTGCCCGTATAACGCGCCAGCAGAACGCGGTACTGAATCTTATAACGCTCGCTCTCAATCCATTTGAAGAACTCGTCCACTCCGTGGAAATACTCGTTTCCGCTCCACAGTTCGCGACGCTGCTGCGGAGTAAGCTGATAATACGGTCTGTGAATCGGGAAATCGCACTTGTAGGCATTGTCCACAACCTGCTGACGCCACCAGCCCATAGTCTCGCCGCGCCAGCACACCAGAGCGCCGTCGTACACCGACTTCGACTTGTCCGGCACGACCAAATCCTCGTCTATGCCGGTAATCTTGCCGTAGCCCTCGCACAGAGGACACGCCCCGAGCGGATTGTTGAAACTGAACATATGTTCGGTGGGCTGCTCGAAACTCATGCCGTCGGCCTCGAAACGTGACGAGAAATCGCGAATCTCGTACTCTCCGCGCTGCGTGCCGTGAAAAAAATCACGCGGCACACGCCCTTGCCGTAATCAAATGCCTTGGACACCGAATCGCTCAACCGGCCAACGGTATCCTCGTTAGAGACGACCCTTACGCGGTCGATTACTACATCCAACTCCGAAGCGGAGAAGTTCTCATCGACCAACGGAATGACATCCTCGATAAAAGCGAAATCGCCCTTGTACCACAATCTTTGCAAACCGTCACGCATCAGCAGCGTCAGATGCTCGATTATTCCCTGCCCCTCGCCCAAAACGAGCGGTGCGGCAATCGACACCCGCACGCCCTCGCGGCGCAAAAGTTCGTGCACCACATCATCGGTAGAGTACCGGTGCACTTCGCATCCCGAAATCGGAGAGTAGGTCTTGCCGATACGGGCGAACAGAAGTTTAAGATAGTCGTAAATCTCCGTAGAGGTGCCAACGGTCGAACGCGGATTGCGCGTATTGACCTTTTGCTCCACGGCTATGGCCGGAGCGATGCCCGAGATAATATCCGCATCGGGTTTGTCGATACGTCCCAGAAACTGACGCGCATAGGCCGAAAGGCTCTCCACATAGCGGCGCTGCCCCTCGGCGAATATCGTGTCGAACGCCAGAGTGGACTTGCCGGAACCGGACAGTCCGGTTATGACCACCAGTTTGTTGTGCGGAATGTCCACATCGATGTTCTTCAAGTTGTGGACCCTCGCACCCTTTATATGTATGAATTGCGACAAATCTTATCCTCCCGTTGTTTTTTCATGTTCGGCCTGCGCTCTACTGCCGCAGAAAGCCGACGCTCTCGAACCGGTCCGGTCCCGTTATTTTTCGAGTTTCATCTGAGGCCGCGACGTCACCTTTTCGCAATAACGGCAGCGAAGCTCCACACTGCCGCTGCGCTGCACCACGTCGAAAGCCGTTCGCACCGGCTCGTTATTGGTGATGCACTTCGGATTGGCGCACCGCACGAATCCTTCGATATGCTGCGGAACGGTGACCTTGCGCTTTTCGACCACCTCGAAATCGCGTATCGTATTGACAATCGCCATCGGCGCGAACAGAGCGATACGGTTTATCTCGTCCTGAGCGCAATAGCGGTCATTGAGTTTGATTATCGCCTTGGTGCCCATGCGTTTGCTTTCGAGATTGATGCCGAAGGTCATGCGACACTCCGTATCCTTGTCCAGCCCCATTATCCGGATTATGGTAAAGAGCGCCTCCGACGGAATGTGGTCTATCACCGTACCGTTCTCTATCGCTCTGACTTCCATTATCTTATCTTTTGCCATGATATTCCTCTATTTTTTAACGCCCAACAGATAACTGATTATTGCCATACGGGTATATACGCCGTTTTGCGTCTGGTTGAAGTAATATGCCTTCGGAGTTGGCATCCACATCCTGCTCTATCTCTCCCACGCGCGGCAGCGGATGCAGAATACGCATGTTGGGCTTGGTGCCTTCCAGCATGCTGTTTTTCAACACGTACACGTTCTTCACCCTTTCGTACTCCATCGGGTCGGTGAAGCGCTCCTTCTGCACGCGGGTCATGTAGACTATATCCGCCTCGTTAATCGAGTCGTCTATCTCGTGCTTCTCGACGAATTTCAAACCCTTGTCAGACAGAAAAGTCTTGTATTCCTGCGGCATCTCCAATTCGGGCGGAGCCACGAACGTGAACTTGGCGCCGAAGTGCGACATGGCCTGCAAAAAGCGAGTGCACCGTGCGGCCGTACTTCAAATCGCCTATCATCATGATGTTTATATCGTCCAACCGCCCCTGCGTCTTCTTTATCGAATAAATGTCCAGCAGCGTCTGCGAGGGATGCTGATTGGCTCCGTCGCCGGCATTGACCACCGGCACTTTCGAAATCTCGCTCGCATAGCGCGGGGCACCCTCTATTGAGTGGCGCATCACAATCATGTCGCAATAGTTCGAAATGACCTGAATGGTGTCATGGAAAGTCTCGCCTTTCGACACGCTGGTATTGGCAGCGTCCGAAAAACCTATCACACGAGCCCCCAGCCGATTTATCGCGCTCTCGAAACTCAGTCTGGTGCGGGTAGATGGCTCGAAAAACAGCGACGCTATCACCCTGCCCTGCAAAAGCGGCTGATATGGATTCTTCTCGAAATCCGCGGCCAGTTCCGTAATACGGACTATCTCCTCTTTGGTGAAGTCCGTAATTGAAATCAGAGATGGTTTTTCCCATAAGTTTCAGATATAGTTTTTAATGTACATACTCTCTATTTTCTCCAAACGCCCGCGAAGCTGCTCCGCCATACTGCGGCGGATAGACAGGCTCACGCTGCACATGTTGTCGAACCGCTGGCTCACGACCCTCGGCTGCATGTCCTTGACCACGCGCATCACTTCGCCATGCACCTGATAGGGGAACTCTATATCGAAGGTCGTATCCACGGTGCGTTCGACTATCCGCGCACAGGCGAGCACGTCCGCAGCCGACTGCCGATAGGCCTCGATAAGCCCCGAGACGCCGAGTTTCGTGCCGCCGAAATAGCGCACCACCGCAATCAGGCAATCGGTGACATCGGCCGAAAGCAGCTGTCCCAGAATCGGCCGGCCGGCAGTTCCCGACGGCTCGCCGTCGTCGTTGGCCCGCGTCCTCTCTCCCGCAGCGCCCATACGCCATGCGTAGCAGTGATGCGTGGCATCGTAGTATTTCTTGCGCAGCGCATCCAAACAATCCTTTATTTGCTCCGCATTACAGACAGGATAGGCAAAGGCGAGGAACTTGCTGCTCTTCTCCTTGAAAATCGCGCTCGAAGGAGCCTCTATCGTTCTGTAACTGTCGCCGTCCATTTCTACTTTGCAGCACGGAACATTCTGTTCCAGCGAATATTGTGAGGGAATTTCTTGTCCTTGTCCAACGAAAGCCATACGAACGATGCCTTGCCCACTATATGATCCTCGGGCACGAAACCCCAGAAACGCGAATCGGCCGAATTGTGCCGGTTGTCGCCCATCATGAAGTAATAGTCCATGGCAAAGGTATAGCTGTCTGCCTTCTCTCCGTTGATATATATATCCTCGCCGTCCACTCTCAGGCTGTTGCCTTCGTACACCTCGATTATACGTCTGTACAGAGGCAGGTTCTCGACTGTCAGAGCGACAGTGGCGCCGCGTGCCGGAACCCACAGCGGACCGAAATAATCCTCCGTCCAAGCTGAAAGAAGTATCGTTGGGGAAAATCATGCTCATGGCATCCCGCTGCTCGTACTTTCTTACGGACACGACATTGCGCATGCCGCGCACTCGCTCCAAGGCCTCATCAGTAAGCGGAAGAATGTACATTCCGCTGGCGCGGTCGTAGGATATGTCGTCATCGGCAATACCCATATCCTCCAAAACGACGCGCGAGATAGGCGAAGAGGTCTCTATGAAATATATGTACTGACGGCCGGCGAAATGCTGCTGCGGTTCGCCGTTCACGTAAAGCTGCGAGGCCTCGACGCGAATCGTATCGCCGGGGATGCCCACGCACCTTTTAATATAGTTCTCGCGCTTGTCCACAGGCCTCGATACTATCGTATAGTCTCTGCCGAGCCGCTCCCTGCCGCGTTTTTCGCCGAAACGGGCCTGATACTCCCTGAGAACGTCGTAATACGTGACAGCCTGATTCTCCAAAAGCACCGTATCGCCAGCCGGAAAGTTGAACACCACGACATCGTTGCGCCTTATCGGCCTGAGGCCTTTCAATCTCCTGTAAGGCAACTTTATGCACTCGGAATACGATTTCTTGGTTTTCGAAAGCGGCATGGTGTGATGCACCAGCGGAAACGAAAGCGGCGTATTGGGCATCTGCGGGCCGTAGGTAACCTTGCTGACATACAGATAATCGCCCACCAGCAGACTTTTTTCCATCGAAGAGGTGGGAATCACGTACATCTGGAAAATGAATATATGCACTATCGAAGCCACCACCGCAGCGAAGACGATTGCCTCGACCCACTCCATTACGCTTTTATAGCTCTTGTTGCGGGCTTTGAGCTCTCGGTGGTAGTGCCATACGGCCCTGTCGAAATACTTCGTTATGTACCAGTCGAAGATTACCGGAAGGCCGAGCAGCCACCACATGTTTCCCGTCCACACCACGAATATGAGCAGATACGGTACGGCAATCAGCGCGAAACGCCACCAGCGCGAGGCGGGTATGTCCTTGAATATGTTCTTCATCACAACTCCAACAAATCGTCCATAGTATATATGCCGCTGCGGCCGCGCATAAATTCGGCGGCAAGAACCGCCCCGAGAGCGAATCCGCTGCGGTTTTTGGCCGTATGCGTAACAGAGAGCACGTCGGCCTCGGATTCGTAGGTAACGGTATGAATGCCCGGCACTACGCTGCGCCTTACGGCGGTCACCTCCAACTCCTCGGGCCGCGTAGTCACGCCGCACACCCACTTGTCCTTGCGCACCAAACCGGCGACGATGTCGTCGGCCAGCGCTACGGCCGTTCCGCTGGGAGCGTCCTTTTTCTGCGTATGGTGCGTCTCCTCGACCGTTACGTCGTACTCCGGAAAACGGTTCATCATACCGGCCAGCACCCTGTTTATCCTGAACATCAGATTCACTCCTATGCTGTAATTCGACGCATAGAAGAATCCGCCGCCGTGTTTCTCGCAAAGTTCCCTGACCAGAGGCATTTTATCCGTCCATGCGGTGGTGCCGCACACGACAGGCACGCCGCACTCGATGCACTTTGCCACATTTTTTCGCAGGCCGTAGCGGGCGTGGTGAACTCCACGGCCACGTCGATGCCTGCGAGTTTTTTTCGGCACACAGGTCGGCGGCATTGTCCGCATCGACAATCAACGGCACGTCATGTCCTCTCTGCGAAAGGATGCGGTGAATCTCGCGGCCCATTTTTCCGTATCCTATAATGGCGACATTCATATCCGGCCGAGTTTTTCCAATGCGTAATCCATTCTTTTCAGCGTCTCTTCCTTGCCCAGTATCTCGCATATGTCGAACATGCTCGGTCCTTTGCAAACGCCCACTACGGCGAGTCTGAGCGTATTCATCACCTGCCCGAGCGGATACCCGTTATCTTCCAGCCACGAGTGGACATCCCTTTCCAGAGAGGCACTGTCGAAACAAAGCTGCACGATGCGAGCAAATCCCGAAGCCGAGCAAGTCGCTGCGGATTCTCGTCCTTCCAATATTTGTTTACGCCCTTCTCGTCGAAACTTTCGGGTGCGAAGAACAGAAACGAGGACAGGTCCCAAAGGTCCAGCACGAACACGGCTCTCTCCTTGAACACTCCGGCTATGCGCTCGGCTTTGGTCCGAGTGCACTCCACGCCATGACTTGCCGCGATTCCGAGATAATACTCTCCGAGTTCGGCGTTATCCTTGCGGTGCATGTACTGGGCGTTGAACCACTGCGCCTTTTCGGGCTGGAAACGTGCACCTGACTTTCCGACACGCTCCAAAGAGAACTGTTCGATAAGCTCGCGCATGGAAAATATCTCCTGCTCGGTGCCCGGGTTCCACCCCAGCAGCGCCAGCATGTTTATGAAAGCATCGGGGAAATATCCGTCCTCGCGGTAACCTCTGGCCGTTTCACCGTCGGGCGACACCCAACGCAGCGGAAATACGGGAAATCCCATCTTATCACCGTCGCGCTTGCTGAGCTTGCCCTGTCCAGTAGGTTTGAGCAGCAGCGGCAGGTGAGCGAACTCCGGACGCTGCCAGCCGAATGCACGGTACAGCAGATAGTGGAGCGGAAGCGACGGCAGCCATTCCTCGCCGCGGATGACGTGGGAAATCTCCATGAGGTGGTCGTCCACGATATTCGCCAGATGATACGTGGGAAGCTCGTCGGCCGATTTGTAGAGTACCTTGTCATCGAGCGTGGAGGTGTTTATCGTAACGTCGCCGCGAATCAGGTCGTGCATCCGTACATCCTCGGAGGCGGGCATCTTGAAACGCACCACATACTGCTCGCCGGCATCTATTCGACGCCGAACCTCCTCGGCAGAAAGGCGGAGCGAGGTTTCGAGGTTCTCCCTGACGGCATAGTTGTAGGCGAAAGCCTGCCCTTTGCTTTCCATTTCGGTGCGCAGGGCCGCAAGCCGTTCCGCAGTATCGAACGCATAATAGGCATTGCCCGATTCGATGAGCCTGCAAGGCGTATTTCTTGTATATTTCGCGCCGTTCGCTCTGACGATACGGAGCATGGGGTCCGCCCTGCTCTACGCCTTCGTCTATTTCGATGCCGCACCATTTTAGAGCCTCGACGATATACTCTTCGGCTCCCGGCACAAAAACGTTGCGAGTCGGTGTCTTCGATTCTCAGAATCATCTTTCCGCCGTGCGAGCAGGGCGAAAAAGGTAGTTGTAAAAGCGCCGTTCTCACTCCGCCGATATGCAGCGGACCGGTAGGCGACGGTGCGAAACGCACTCTTACGGGTTTTTCCATTTACTTATCTGTGTTTTTCTTCTCTATTTCAAACGATATTCGAGGCGCATTGTGATGCGAGCCTTCTTGTTGCGGCTCGAAGTGTTGAACGAACCGCCAGCCGAGAACTCCTCGTTGCTGTTGGCGCCCGTTATCTGGAATACGCCCATGCGGGCCGAAGCCACGCGGCCTATTTCGGCACCCGCATTGGCTGCAATCTTTTCGGCACGGGTCCTCGCATCGGCCGAAGCCTTTTCTATCAGACCGAGCTTCACGTCATCGAGTTTGGTATAATAATACGACGGCTGGGCGGCATCTATGGACACGCCCTTGGCTATGAGCGACGATATTTCGCGCGAGACATTCTCCACGGCATCCAGATTGGAAGACTCTATGACGAATTCCTGACGAAGTTCGTAGCCGGTGAAACGCTGTCCCGCCCAGTTGCCGTTAGGGCCGTAAACGCTCTCGAAAGTCTTGTTTAAATTGACGAACTGGAAAACCACGGCCGAAGGCTCTATGCCTTTGGATGTCAAAAAGTCCGACACTTTCTTCTTGCTGGACTCCAACTGCGCGTAACCGCTCTCCGCGTTGGGCGATTCGGCTGTGATATACCCGCGCCACACTATCAAATCGGAGGTGAACTCCGTCTCACCCAGACCGGTCACCACAATCGTATCCTGCGAGCGGTATTTGTAAGTATAGGCACTGCCCAGCACCGCTGCGGCAACTATTATCGCAGCGCACACTCCAATCCATCCGTAATTTTTCATAATCGCGATATTGTTTTCTAAACGTTAAACAGGAAATGCATTATGTCTCCGTCCCGAACCGTATAATCCTTGCCTTCGATAGAGATTTTACCGGCCTCGCGGCAGGCTTTCTCCGAACCGAGCGAGACATAATCGTCGTATGCGATTACCTCGGCACGGATGAATCCCTTCTCGAAATCGGTATGAATTATACCGGCCGCCTGCGGGGCTTTGGTTCCCTTGGTGTAAGTCCACGCACGCGACTCGTCGGGTCCGGTCGTAAAGTACGTTTCCAAATCGAGCAACTTGTATGCCGCCTTGATAAGACGGCTCACACCCGACTCCTTCAAACCTATCTCCTCCAAAAACATCTGCCTCTCCTCGAAAGTCTCCAACTCGGCGATGTCGGCCTCCGTCGCCGCAGCAACCACGAGCAGCTGGGCATCCTCGCCGGCAATGGCCTCGCGCACCCGCTCAACATAGCCGTTTCCGGTCGCGGCACTCGCCTCGTCCACATTGCACAGATAAAGCACCGGCTTGTCGGTCAGAAGATTCAGATCGCTGACGATTTTGCGCTCCTCCTTGTCGAGTTTCACCTCGCGTGCGCTCCGGCCCTGCTCCAAAACCTCCTTGTATCGAGCCAGAATGTCGTATACGCGCTTGGCCGTCTTGTCGCCGCCGGACTGCGCCTGCTTCTGGACCTTGCCGATACGGTTTTCGATTGTTTCGAGGTCTTTGAGTTGGAGTTCGGTGTCGATGATTTCCTTGTCGCGCACAGGATCGACGCTGCCGTCCACGTGCGTGATGTTGCCGTTGTCGAAGCAGCGCAAAACGTGGATTATGGCATCCGTGTTGCGTATGTTGGCCAAAAAAACTTGTTCCCAAGCCCCTCGCCTTTCGAAGCGCCCTTGACAAGACCAGCTATATCCACTATTTCTATGGTCGTCGGAATCACCCTTTTGGGTTTGTCTATTTCAGCAAGGCGCACGAGTCTTTCGTCGGGAACCGTAATGACCCCGACGTTGGGTTCTATCGTACAGAACGGGAAATTGGCAGCCTGTGCTTTGGCGCTGGACAAACAGTTGAACAGCGTGGATTTACCCACATTCGGTAAACCTACTATGCCGCATTGTAGAGACATCTTGACTTTAAGATTAAATTAGACCCTACAAAAAGTACGTTTTCCGTTAGGCTCAAATACGTACCCGAAAAGTTTATCCCGCGAGTTTTTACAGCCGCTCGCCCATAAGGGTGGCCGAAGTGCAGCCGGTAATTCTCACGCGCACATAGTCGCCAACCGAAAGGTCGCTGCGGTCCACTATCACCACCTTGTTCTGCGAAGTGCGGCCGAACAGTTTGCCGCTGCTGCGCTTGCTCTCCCCCTCGACGAGAATCTCGTACACGTTTCCGACACACCGTTCATTACTCTGCTCGCTGAGACGGTTCTGCAAATCTATAATTTGGGAGAGCCGCGCCGTCTTGACGCTCTCCGGCACGTCGTCCTTCATATGGCGGGCCGCCTTCGTATTGGGCCGTTCGGAATACTTGAACATGTAGGCGCCGTCGTAACCCACCTGACGCATCAGCGAAAGGGTATCCTCGTGGTCCTGCTCGGTTTCCGTACAGAAGCCGGCTATCAAATCGGTGGTAATGGCGCAGTCGGGCATATAGCGCCGAATGGCCGCGATACGGTCGAGATACCACTCGCGGGTATATTTGCGATTCATGAGTTGCAGCATGCGCGTACTTCCGGACTGTGCGGGAAGATGAATGCAACGGCATATATTGGGCATCGAAGCCATGACTGCCAACAGGCTGTCGCTCATGTCTTTCGGATGCGAAGTGGCGAACCGCACCCTCAAAAGCGGGTTTATCTCGGCCACCCGACGCATCAGCTCGGGAAAATCGACCGCACCCGATTCGCAGTCCCACTTGTAGGAATTCACGTTCTGTCCCAGCAGGGTGACCTCCCTGTATCCGACATCGAACAATTCGCGCACCTCCCTGAGGATGGTTTGCGGGTCGCGGCTGCGTTCGCCTCCGCGAGTATATGGCACCACACAATAGGAGCACATGTTGTTGCATCCGCGCATAATGGAAACGAATGCGCTGACCCCGTTCTTGTCCAGCCTTACAGGCGATATTTCGGCATAAGTCTCTTCGCGGCTGAGCATGGTGTTTATGCCCTTGCCGCCCTCTTTGGCCTGACGCACCATAGCCGGCAAATCGCGATAGGCATCCGGCCCGGCAACGATGTCCACCAAATTCCTATTCTCGATGATTCCGTCTTTAAGGCGTTCGGCCATGCAGCCTATAATGCCCACAATCAGCGAGCGGTTCGCCTTTTTATATCTCGTGAACTCATTGAGGCGGCCCCAGATGCGTTGCTCGGCATTCTCGCGTATGGAACACGTATTGACGAGTATCACATCCGCCTGCTCGATGTTCTCGGTGTATACGAAACCCTCCTTCTGCATTATGGAGAGCACCACCTCGCTGTCGGCTGCATTCATCTGACAGCCGTATGTTTCTATATACAATTTGCGTCCCTGACCGGTAATAGGCCGGAGGCTGTTCATTCTCATGATTTTATTCCCAGTTATCCACTTCGTTAAACGACTTGAACCCCTCGCCCAGCGTCTCGTTGGCGTCCGTAACCACGACGAATGCGCACGGGTCTATCTTCTTTATTCGCCTTTTCACGGCAACCAGCTCGCGCATGCTGATGACGACGAATATCATGTCCCTGTCCTGCTCGGAGTACATGCCGCTGCTTTTGATATACGTTCCGCCGCGCTCCAATTCCTTTATTATGAAGTCGGCAATCTCCTTGTTGTGTTCGCGGCTTATGATAAACAACAGCTTGTCTTCGCTGCGCCCTTCTAACATGAAATCAAGAACCTTGACACACAGAAATATCGTAATCAGAGAATAGAGCGGCAGGGTCGGCGTCTCTCCCGCCATGAATACGAGCACCACGATGCTGCACAGCACAACGAACGAATCGGCGAGCAGCAGGCCGTTGGAGAACTTCATGTGCGCGAACCGTTTGAGTATCATGGCTACGATATCCGTTCCGGCCGTCGTAGCCTGCTCGCGGACGACGATTCCTACGCCTGCACCTATGAACACAGCGCCGAAAAATGCTGGCGAGCATCAAATCATCGCTCAAATCCATATGTCCCCACAGCAGAGTTTCGGCCGTCTGGACCGACGGGTCGGGAAATATCAAATGCGGCAGCACGAGCATCACGGCCGGAGTGAACAAAGACGCGAAAACGGTTTTCAAGCCGAACACGGGGCCGAAAATAATGAAACCGCTTATCAGCAGCGGAATGTCCATCATATAACCGAACCACCCCTGTTCGATACTGGGGAACAACTCGTGCAACACGACACTCATACCCCACACTCCGCCGGGGGTTATCTTGTAGGGGAACATGAAAAGCTCGAAGCCCAGCGAAACAACGATGCACCCCAGCGCTATTTTAAGCCACGAAGCCCACCATTTCCACGACACCAAGTCCTCTTTTCGAATATTGAAATCTAAAATACGCCGCATACCTGATAATTTTACGAGTATGCAAATATAACATATTTAACCCTAAACAACAAAAAGAGAGAAATTTTTTTAACAAATCCCTCTCTTTTTTTCTATCTATCCGACATGCACCGTTTAATGGCAGCCGCAACCGCAGTCGTGGTCATGTTCGCCGCAGTCACCCTCGCAATCGCAACTGCAACTTCCGCAGCCTCCGGCCGGATGCAAATCCTCGGCAGTAGTCTCCCTCACTCCGACGATTTCGCCCGAAAAGTTCAGGGTCTTGCCGGCCATCGGGTGGTTGAAGTCCATCGTTACCGATTCTCCGACAGCGACGACGGTTCCCAGCATGCGATTGCCGTTGGCATCGCTCATCGGTATCTGATTGCCGATGGTAAGAAGACCGTCCTCGATAGTGCCGTTAATCATGAATACGTCCTTCGGAAGCTCTACGATAGCCTCTTTTACCACTTCGCCGTAACCTTCCGCAGCCGTGAGCGTAAAGGAGAATTTGTCGCCGGGTTCCAGTCCTGCGATGTTCTCCTCGAACTTGGGAAGCAGATACCCTTCGCCGAACGGAAACTGCAACGGATGTCCGGGTTGTGAACGGTCTACAATCTTTCCGTCCACTTCCAGTTTATAATCAAGTGAAACGAATGTTTTTCTCTGCAATTTTTCATATCAATCCTTTAATATAAATGGTTTTTCTTAAAACAAATCGGTACAAGTGCAGACCAGATTGCGGTCGCCGTATCCGCCGTCGATTTTCGACACGTATGGGAAGAACTTGTTCTCCTTGACCCACGGAAGCGGGAACGCCGCCTGCATGCGCGAATACGGGTGGTTCCACTCCCCTGCGATTTCCACGGCCGTATGCGGAGCATTGGCAATCACATTGTCGGCATTTTGAGAGGCAGTCTCGCATTCGCGTTTTATGGCAATCATCGCTTCGATGAACCGGTCCATTTCGGCCTTGGGTTCGCTCTCGGTAGGTTCTATCATGAACGTGTCGTGCACGGGGAACGAAAGCGTCGGAGCATGGAATCCGTAATCCATCAGACGACGGGCCATATCGCCCACATCCACGCCGTAGTCCTTCTTGTAGTTGGAAAGGTCGAGTATCATCTCGTGCCCCACGCGGCCGTTCTCGCCGGTATAGTAGGTCTTGAACTCCTTTCCCAGAGCCTTAGACATGTAATTGGCATTCACTATGGCCATTTCGGTCGCCATGCGCAGTCCGCTCTCGCCCAACATCTTTATATAGGCATAGGTGATAGGCAGAATCGACGCGCTTCCGAACGGAGCCGAAGCCACGGCCGTGATTCCTTCCTCGCCGCCGGTCTGCACCAAAGAATGCGAAGGCAGGAATTTCGCCAGATGCTCGGCACAGCAAATCGGGCCTACGCCGGGTCCGCCGCCGCCGTGAGGCATGCCGAACGTCTTGTGCAGGTTCAGGTGGCATATGTCGGCCCCGATATAACCGGGATTCGTAAGTCCGACCTGAGCATTCATGTTGGCACCGTCCATATACACCTGACCGCCGGCATCGTGGACGGCATCCACTATTTCGCGTATACGGCTTTCGAACACGCCGTGGGTGGACGGATACGTCACCATAAGACCGCACAGCTCGCTGCTGTACTCCTGCGCCTTGGCTTTCAAATCCTCGACGTCGATATTTCCCTTGTCGTCGCAGGCCACCACGACAATCTTCATGCCGGCCATGGCTGCCGAAGCGGGGTTCGTTCCGTGAGCCGAAGCGGGAATAAGCACTATATTGCGATAGCCCTGTCCGCGACTCTGGTGATAGGCACGGATTACCATAAGTCCGGAGTATTCGCCGGCTGCGCCCGAGTTGGGTTGCAGCGACGTGGCGGCAAACCCCGTGATGGCGGCAAGGTCTTTCTCCAATTCGCGAATCATCTCCATGTACCCCTCGGCCTGATCGGCGGGAGCGAACGGGTGCATGTTGGCGAACTCGGACATGCTCAGCGGCATCATCGAGGCGGCCGAGTTGAGCCTTTCATGGTGCACGAGCCGAGCGAAATCATACTGTTGGCCATGGATATGTCGCGCATTTCAAGTTTCTTGATGTAGCGCATCATGTCGTTCTCGCTGCGGTACTTGTTGAACACGGGCTCGGTCAGAATATCGCTCGTGCGCACGAGTTCGGGAACCGAAAAAGCGCGTGTTTCATCTATCTTTACGTTCTTGGGAGCCTTGCAGCCCTTGGCGAGCGCGAAAATCTCCACCACGGTGCGCACCTCGTCGGCAGTGGTCACCTCGTCGAAACTCATGCGCACACTCGACCTCGTGGGATAGAAGAAGTTGATTCCCCTTTCCAGAGAAAGCTGCTGAACGACGGCCACCTCGGCCTCTACCTCCAAAGTATCGAAATAGTTCTCCGAGACCAGAGTGTAGCCCATAGCTTTCAGAGCGTCGGCCACCGCACACGTATGCGAGTAAATGTGCTGCGCGATGCGGCGAAGTCCCTCGGGACCGTGATATACGGCATAGAATCCGACCATCGAAGCCATAAGCGCCGTGGCGGTGCATATATTGGAAGTAGCCCTTTCGCGTTTTATGTGCTGTTCGCGCATTTGGAGCGCCATGCGCAGAGCCTTGTTGCCCAGACGGTCCACCGACACTCCGATGATACGGCCGGGCATATTGCGCTTGAATGCCTCGCGCGTTGCCATATAACCTGCGCACGGGCCTCCGAATCCCATCGGAGTACCCATCCTCTGCGTTCCGCCCACCGCAATGTCGGCACCCCACTCCGCGGGGGCTTTGAGCATTGCCAGCGACATCAAATCAGCCACCGCAGTAACGAGCGCTCCGCTGCCGTGCGCCTTTTCGACGAACGGAGCATAATCGCGCACGTCGCCGTCTGCCGCAGGATACTGCACAATCGCGCCGAACTCCTTGCCGGTAAATTCATAGGATGCGTAATCGTCGCGCACTATCTCTATGCCGAAAGGTTCGCTGCGGGTGATGAGCACGTCGAGCGTCTGGGGAAATATATTCTCGTCCACGAAAAGCACGTTGCGACCCTGTTTAACGGCATCGCGGCTGCGCAGCGAGAACATCATCAGCATCGCCTCGGCAGCTGCGGTAGCCTCGTCCAGAAGCGAGCAGTTGCCTATCTCCATGCCGGTGAGAGAAATCACGGCGGTCTGGAAGTTCAGAAGCGCTTCCAGACGGCCCTGCGATATTTCGGCCTGATAGGGCGTATAGGAGGTATACCATGCTGGGTTTTCGAACACGTTACGGCTGATTACCGCCGGCACGGCCGACGGGTAATACCCCATTCCGATGAACGAACGCAGGATGCGGTTCTTGGAGGCAAGGGAGCGGATATGCTCGGCGAACCGGTACTCGGTCATACCCTCGGAGGGCAGAGCTATCGGTTTGCGAAGACGGATTGAGGCGGGAATCACCTGCGAGATGAGTTTCTCGACGCTCTTCACACCTATCGTATCCAGCATGAGTTTGAGCTGTGCGGGCGAACTGACACCCACATGACGGTTGCAGAATTTATCGAACGACATAGTCTTGGATTGGATTTTGTTTCTTTCAGGCTACAAAGCTAACATTTTTCCTCGAAAAAGAGCGCGTTTTCAATACTTAAAAACTGCTGCCGCCGATAAATTCGCGCAAAATCGAGGTGGGCGGTATTTCGTCGGAGGGTATGCCGACGAAGTTATCCAGAAATTTAAGAAGCCGGTGCGCCTCTCCGTACTCCGGCACCGTGTCGTTCACGCTGCGCAGAAAGCTCTATCGCATAGCGTTTGAGCACCGGAATCTCGTAGAAGAGCGACGAATTGAACATCACGTCGGCATTCTCCTGATACGGGAAAATGTATTTGTCCTCGCCGCGGCGCACGCTCTGCCAGCGTTTCAAGGTATCGGTGGCATCGGAGCCTCGCGTGTAGTAATCGCGCACCATGCGTCGCAGCAGACGGTTGTCGGTGGTGGCGATGCGTGACAGATTGTCCATCGAAACCGATGTCAGGGCCGATATGTAAATCTTGAATTTGAGCTGTTCGGGAATCTGCTCGGTAAGCCGCGGATTCAGTGCATGGATGCCCTCGACAAGCAGCACAGAGCGCTCCGTCATGCGAAGCGGTTCGGAATGCCACTGACGCTTTCCGGTTATGAAGTCGTAACGCGGAATATCCACGCTCTCCATGTTGTTAAGGCGCATCAGATGCTCGTTGAAAGCGGCTATGTCTATAGCCTCCAAAGCCTCGTAGTCGTAGTCCCCGTTCTCGTCGCGGGGCGTGTTTTCGCGGTCCACGAAGTAGTCGTCCAGCGAAATCATCACGGGGTCGAGGCCCAGAATCCTCAACTGGATGCCCAGACGTTTGGCGAAAGTCGTCTTGCCGCTCGAAGACGGACCGGATATGAATACGAATTTGGCGCCGCGCGAGAGGTTGGCCTCGGAAATGGCGTCGGCGATATTGCCGAGTTTCTTTTCATGGAACGCCTCGGCAACCTTGATGTCTCACCGCCCTTGCCGTCGAGAATCTTCGCATTCAGGGAGCCTATGGTCGATACGCCCATCACACGCACCCACTCCTTGTACTCCTTGAAAACGTCGAACATCTTGTCCTGCGGTATCATGTTTTCCAGCTGCTCGGGATTAGTCCGTTTGGGAATCGCGATATAGATGCCGTTGTAATAGCGCTGCAAATCGAACAGATGCAGATAGGATGTGGACGGAGCCAGTGCGCCGTAAAAATATCCGGCGATGTCGGCCATCATGCACAGAGTCACGTAAAGCCGCGGACAAGTATCCAGCAGCGTCAGCTTGTCGTCGTATCCCAGACGTTCGTATATTTCGCGTGCTTCGGCCTCGGGAACTTTCTCGGTGACTATCGGAATGTCCTGCTCGATGAGTTCGCGCATGCGTTTTTTCAGAGCATCTATTTCGTCCTGCGATAAATCGTCGCGGCCCTCTATCTCGCAATAGAACCCCTTGGAAACCGAATGGCGGATATAGAACTTGCGGTCCGGATAGAGGTCGCGCACGGCTTTGCTGAGCACGAAAAACAGCGTGCGCTGGTACACGCGGCTGCCTTCGAAATGGGTTATGTCGATGAAGCGCACCGAGATTGGCTTGTAAACCGCATAGTCCAGCTCCTTTATCTTATTGTTCACGTAAGCCGCCAGAAAAGGGTACCTGTTTTTCAGCGACAGTATGTTTATCACCTCGGACAGCGTGGTACCCATACTTACTATGATTTCGCTGCCGTTGTTTTCGCATCTGACCTTGATTGTTTTTCGACATGTGGGTTTATTTTTCACTTGGTTTTTATTTTTTTGGTAAAACTATAAAAAAATTCGGTAATTTTTGACAAAACTTATTCTAACGGACATTTCTGCATATGCGAAACGCTCAAACACTTAAACTGCATAAAATTATTTTTTTATTGCTCTGTGCGTATGGCTGTCTGCATGCTCGACGGAGCAAAAAGTGGTCATTATTTCCACTAACGACATTCATGCCGCCATAGACAAATTCCCGTATCTGGCCTCGACGGTGGAAAGAATCAGAGAACAAAATCCGGGCGAGGTCGTTCTCGTCGATGCGGGAGACCGCTGGACCGGCAATCCGTTCGTGGACTTGGCCACTCCCCCCTTCTACCCCATAATCGCGCTCATGGATTCGCTCGGATACGACGTGGGGACCTTCGGCAACCACGAATTCGACAAGGGCGTGGACACTCTGGCCCAGCGCGTAAAAGACATGACTTTCGAACTCACGTGCGCAAATCTGAACTCGGGCCAAACCTCTCTGCCCCAGCCCGCCCCATACGTATTCAAGGAAGTGAACGGCGTGAAGCTCTGCTTCGTAGGACTCGTGACCAACTTCATAAACGGACATCCCGACGGCAAGGACGAGAGTTTCGAAGGCCTGACTTTCTATTCGCCTTTCGAAACGGCCGAGGCTTTCAGCTCGCTGAAAGACAGTTGCGACGTGCTCATAGGCCTGACGCACATAGGCGACGACATGGATTCGGTTCTGGCCGTGCGCGTTCCGCAGTTCGACCTTATACTGGGCGGTCACTCGCACACGGTCATCGACACTCCGCACAAGTACGGCAATGTGGTGGTCACTCAAACCGGAAGCAAGCTCAAATATGTCGGAATCACCACCCTGACGCTTGAAAACGGCAGGCTCAAACACATAGACAACCGCCTGATTCCGCTCGATACCGTTCCCTCGCCCAAATTTCAGGCAATGGTGGACTCTTTCAACGACAATCCGGTCCTGAACGCTCCAATCGGCAGCACGGGCGAGGAGATGACCCGAAGCGGAGTGGTGAACATGATAACCGACGCCGTCCGGCGGAGCACGGGCAGCGACATAGCCTTCTACCACTCGGGTGGCATTCGGGTGGATGCGCTCGCAAAAGGCGGAGTCAGCACCGCCGACATGTTCCGCATCGACCCGTTCGCAAGCGAAATATATCTGGTGCGCATGACGGAGCGTGATATAGAATCGCTCATCGTGAACAAATTCAACGACACGGCCAATCCCAAAGAGTCGCACTGCATAGACCTCAATCCGTCGGGAGCAAACTACACCGTAATCACTGACGAGGCAGGTCAGGCCGTCGGAATAGAATTTCATCCCGACAAGAAACGCGAGACCTACACCGTCGCGATGCCCGACTACGTCTACAAGATTTACCGTTTCGACAAAGGAGCCGACGCAGAGCCGACGGGGCTGCTCGTAACGGGCATTCTCAAAGAGATGTTCGGCAGCCGTTCGCCGGTAATGCCGGACGACACCCCGAGAGCGGACATAAAACGGAAGCCGGCCGCCTGAAACCGCTCGACAGAAGTAAGTTTTCCAAACAGATAGCCCTTACCGGTGCGCCATGCGTGCCGGCGATAGATACATGCAACATTTCGATATCCGCTAAACGGAACGAGAGCCGCTTTTTCAAAGGCTCTACATGAATGATTGTCTGCGTTCCGTCGCCGAAGCGTTCCCTTTAAACGCCGTTCTATTCCGACGGTTATGGAGTGCGACTGCCCCACGGTCATATCGTGCGGAAGACGGATATGGACTTCGACGGCGATGTTCTGTCCGATACGCCGAGTTTTCAGATTGTGCGGATCGGACACATTCCCGTCCGAGGTGACTATGTCGAGTATCTCCCTCTCGGTGGAAGCCGGAAGCGAATGCTCCACGAGCTCGTTCACGCCGGACACTACCAAATCGTAGGCGACCTTGACTATCAGCGCCGACACCATTATCGCCGCTATCGGGTCGAGTATGCGCCACGAACCGCCAAGAAAACGCGCTCCTCCGATTCCGACGAGCGTCGCCACGGAAGAGAGCGCATCGGAACGGTGATGCCAAGCATTGGCCACGACGGCAGGCGAATTCAGACGGCGGCCCTCGACGACGGTATACCGGTAAAGAGCCTCCTTGACTATAATGGAGACGCCCGCTGCAATGACCGCCACAAGACCAGGGCGCGGTATCTGCTCCCCCTCGACAACCAGCTTTATCAATCCGACGCTATTCGCGAATATGCCTATCGCAACGGCGGCCAAAGCCAGCCCTATCAGCACGCTGGCCAGAGTTTCGTACTTGCCGTGCCCGTAATCGTGATCCTCGTCGCGCGGTCGGGATGACAGCCTGACACACACCAGCACAACGATGTCGGTCGCGAAATCCGACACCGAATGGACGGCATCGGCAATCATCGCACCGCTGCGTCCCGCAAGCCCCGCCGCCAACTTGCCGGCGGCAAGGGCCACGTTCACGGCGAGTCCCACGGCCGTTACCCTATATATACGTCTGACTCTGTTGTCCGCATCCATGAATTCCGAACTTTAATACGGGGCAATATTAGCGATAACTGAGCTGAAAATCAAATGCGGGAAGTTATTTTCGTTTTTATTTACAGGATGTTGCGAATCCGGAAATTAGTCGTTATATTTGCAGCGCCTTGTGCGCGGAAAGACGCATGCAAAGCAATGCAAACCAATGTTCAACTTTTTTAACGAGCGATTGTATCGCACTGTAAAACAAAATGGAAGAAAACAAAACTTCTAAGGTATCCAACGAGAATTTCGACTGGAACGCCTACGAAAACGACCTTGACGTCTACAACGAGCCGAAGGAAGCAATCACCGAGAAGTACGACCAGACCCTCTCGAAGGTTCAGGTAGGCGAAGTGGTTGAAGGTACCGTCATAGGTATCAACAAACGCGAAGTGGTGGTAAATATCGGCTACAAGTCCGAGGGTATCATCCCCGCCACCGAGTTCCGTTACAACCCCGATTTGGCTATCGGAGAAAAAGTCGAAGTGTTCGTAGAGAGCGCAGAGAACAAGAAAGGCCAGCTGGCCCTCTCCCACAAAAAAGCACGTCAGCTTAAAAGTTGGGACAGAGTCAATCAGGCTAGGGATAACAACGAAATCATCAAGGGTTACATCAAATGCCGTACAAAGGGCGGTATGATTGTGGACGTATTCGGAATCGAAGCATTCCTCCCCGGTTCGCAAATCGACGTAAAACCCATTCGCGACTACGACATCTACGTGGACAAGACCATGGAGTTCAAGGTCGACAAAAATCAATCAGGAGTACCGCAACGTCGTCGTTTCGCACAAGGCTCTTATCGAAGCCGAGCTCGAAGCGCAGAAGAAGGAAATCATGTCCAAGCTCGAAAAGGGTCAGATACTCGAAGGTACCGTCAAGAACATAACCTCTTACGGCGTATTCATCGACCTTGGCGGAGTGGACGGTCTCATACACATCACCGACCTGAGCTGGGGCCGCGTAAACCACCCCGAGGAAATCGTTCAGCTCGACCAGAAGTCTCAACGTCGTGATTCTGGACTTCGACGATACCAAAAAGCGTATCGCTCTGGGTCTGAAACAACTTACCCCGCATCCGTGGGACGCTTTGGACAAGAACCTCAAAGTGGGCGACAAAATCAAAGGTAAGGTGGTCGTTATGGCCGATTACGGCGCATTCGTCGAAGTCGCTCCCGGTATCGAGGGTCTGATTCACGTATCCGAAATGAGTTGGAGCCAGCACCTGCGTTCGGCTCAGGAGTTCATGAAGGTCGGCGACGAAGTGGAGGCCGTAATCCTCACGCTGGACTACGACGAGAGAAAGATGTCTCTGGGCACCAAACAGCCTCACTCCCCGATCCGTGGGAAGGCATCGAGACCAAATATCCTGTCGGCAGCAAGCACACCGCAAAGGTTCGCAACTTCACCAATTTCGGCGTATTCGTCGAGATTGAGGAGGGTATCGACGGACTTATCCACATTTCGGATTTGAGCTGGACCAAGAAAATCAAACATCCGGCAGAGTTCACCCAAATCGGCGCAGACATCGACGTAATTGTTCTGGAAATCGACAAGGAGAACCGTCGTCTCAGCCTCGGCCACAAACAGCTCGAAGAGAATCCGTGGGATGAGTTCGAAGCTCAGTTCGCAGTAGATTCCATTCACGACGGAACAATCACCGAAATCACCGACAAGGGCGCAATCGTTTCTCTCGGCGAGAATGTAGAAGGCTTCGCTCCTACCAAACAGCTCGTCAAAGAGGACGGCACCACTGCAAAAGTAGGCGAAACGCTTCCGTTCAAGGTTCTGGAATTCTCCAAGACCACCAAGCGCATCCACCTCTCGCACACCCGTGTCTTCGAAGAAGCCAAACGTGCCGAGGAGAACGCTGCAAAGGCTGAAAGAAAAGCGGAAGCAGACGACATGAAATCTTCGGTAAAGAAGATTAACGCGTCGGTGGAGAAAGCCACGCTCGGCGACATCGCCGGTCTGGCAGAGCTGAAAGCCAACTTGCAGGAGGCTGAAAAAGCTGCAAAGAAAGAACAGGAATAATTCCCGCCCGAGCGGAGGCGCAAAAGGCCAATGTCTTTCGAAGTAACCATACTCGGCAACGGCGCGGCACTCCCGACGGCAACCAAACATCCGGCTGCTCACGTACTCAATGTACGTGAGCAGTTTTATTTGATAGACTGCGGCGAAGGCACTCAGATACAGCTCATTCGTGCAGGCATCAACCCTCAGAGGATAAACGCCGTATTCATCTCGCACCTGCACGGCGACCATCTGTACGGTCTGTTTCCGCTGATTTCGACGCTGGCACTGCAAGGCCGCCAGACACCGCTGCGCGTATTCGGGCCTAATCCGCTCGGCAAGATTATAGACAATCATTTGCGCTATTTCGACACGGGAATCAAGTACGAGATTATCTTCACGCCGGTAGATACCCGGACGCACGCGATGATATTCGAGAACAAGGTGATGGAGGTCTACTCCGTTCCGTTAAGGCACAGAGTGCCGGCGTGCGGCTACATGTTTCGTGAGAAAAACTCCCGAGCCTGAACGTGCGCAAGGAGATGATAGACTTTTACGCACTCGATCTCAAACAGATTCTGGCGGTCAAACGAGGCGAAGACATAATCACGGAAAGCGGCGAAACGATACCTAACGGCCGCCTCTCATATCTGCCATATACGCCGCGAAGCTATGCCTATCTGAGCGACACCCAATACTCTGCGAAAGCAGCCGCGACAGTCAAGGGTGCGGACCTGCTCTACCACGAAGCGACATTCCGCATTTCGGACAAGGCACTGGCCCGCCAAACCGGACACAGCACAACCGCCGATGCGGCAAAGGCGGCACTGAAAGCCGATGCAGGACATCTGCTCATAGGACACATATCCAACCGATACAAAAACACCGAAGAGGTAATAGCCGAAGTACGAAGCATCTTCCCGAACTCCGACATAGCTGCCGAGTTGCAGACATACAAAATCGAAAAAGAAACGATAGATGCGTCGGACTTTTATTTCATTCCGTCGTTTTTTTGTATTCTGTATTATTCTCATTTCCCTTTCGAAAAAAATATGCCGTCATGTCATTCTGCCGACATATCGTTTGGGGGATTTCAGGCTTTTATCGTAAATTTACGAGGTTAAAAATCGCAAAGCTATGGACAGGCGGGAATTTTTTTGAAGGTATTCGCTGCTTCGACAGCGTTCTCGATGCTCAGGCCCATGGATATAATGGCCGGAGAGAAAATCAACAGGCCTCTTCGCATCGGCTTCATAGGTACCGTAAGCCGCGGCACGAGCGTCGTAACAGCCATGAGCCACAATAACAACATCGAAATCTATGCTCTGGCAGACCTGTTCCGCGACCGGATAGACGATGTAAAACCGCAGCTCGACAAACTCAACGCCGCAAAGGGATTGCCTCCGGTAGCCGAAGAGAACATTTACGTAGGCGGCGACGCTTACAAGAAACTTCTGCGCGACAAACAGGTGGATGCCGTCATCATCTCGACACCTGCATACGCCCACCCGATGATTTTCGAAACGGCCGTCAAAGCGCACAAACACGTCTATTGCGAAAAGCCGTCGGCTCCCGACGTGTGGGGGACAAGACGCATGATGAAAGCGGCACGCGGCGTGAGAAACCTGTCTTTGGTACTCGGATTCCAAGTGCGCTACGCTTCGGCATACGACGAAATGATTCGCAGGATTCACAACGGAGATATAGGCGAGGTGCTCACCGCACAACTATACTACAACGGAAGCGGCGGCGGTGGGAAACGTCCGGCGGTGGAAAACGACGAATTTCGCATACGCAACCATTTCCAGTATCTGGCCCTTTCGGGCGGTATACTCAATGACCAAGGAATACATATTCTGGATATATGCAACGACGTTCTGAACGCCGTACCACAATACGCGCTCGGCATAGGCAACGACAAAGGCAGACGTTACGAATACGGAGACACGCTGACCAACTATCATGTCGTATACGGTTATCCCAACGGTGTGAACGTGTCGATACAGTCGTTACAGATAGGCAGCCGTTTCGGAGACGTCTGCGCCAGATTCTTCGGCACCAAAGGCATGGCCGAGGCCCACTACTCCGGCGGCGTATTCATCACGGGCGAAAACAAATGGGACTCGGGGGCAGACAATGCGCTCTCGGATGCGGATGCCAACAAAGGCCGCTCGTTCTTGGACAGCATCGTAAACAAGGCCTATATCAACCAGATAGAGAGTGCCTGCAACTCGACGCTTACAGCCATGCTCGGCCGCGAAGCCGTTTTTGAAAGGCAGAAAACTGACATGGGATGAGATGTTGGAGGAAAAATCAGCGCTACGGCCAGCAACCCGATTTAAGCAAATTCTAATTCTCAAAAAAACATAAAAAGCACATGAAAAACAATTAAAAAGATTTCTTGCCGGTGTACTTGCCGTAGCGGGCATATCAACCGCTTCGGCACAGGACATTACTGTCGGACTTTTGTGCGGAGGAATGGGCAACCCCGATGCCGCACTGAAAAACTGCACGACGCAGGATTCAAGGCCTGCCAGATAGGATTCAACACCTCGTGGGATCAGGCTTTCGCCGACCAAGCTCAAAGAACTCATGCAGAAATACGACGTGAAGGTCAGCGCGATGATTTACTGCACCCCGGGCGGACGCTGGAACTTTCTGGAAGGTCCCGAGACAATCGGTCTCGTTCCGCCGCTGAACAGGCTGCGCTATTTAGACAACTACAAGAAAGCCATAGACTTCTGTGCAATGGCCGGTATTCCCGCATTCCACTCGCACTTCGGGTTCATTCCCGAAGAGCCCACCAACGAGCTCTACCCCGGATTCATTGCGACGATGAAAGACCTCGCATCGTATGCAAAGGAAAAAGGCGTGATGATTTACTGCGAAACAGGTCAGGAAACCCCGACCACGCTTATACGTGCAATCACCGACATCGGAACGTGTAACGTATTCGTAAACTGCGACGTGGCCAATCTCATACTCTACGGCAAGGCCAATCCGGTGGATGCAATCCGTCAGTTCGGTCCGCTGCTCAAAGAGCTCCACGCAAAGGACGGCAAGTATCCGACCAATCCCTATTACCTCGGTCGCGAGACCAAGATTCCGGAAGGCGACGTGAACTTCCCCGAAGTTGTCAAAGCCCTCAAAGACATAGGGTTCAAGGGAGTGATGACAATTGAATGCGAGTCTTAGCGGCGACAACAACGACTATGTTCTGGAAACCAAAAAGTATCTGGACAAAAACTAATCAAGGATACCTACAAAAAGAAATAACCGATATTTCGACAGTATGCTTTCAAGCGGCTCGACGTACACCGGAATCGAGCCGCTTGTTTTAACCCCTCGGCATTATGAGACATTACCTAATCATATTTTTTTCGTATGTATATTCTCGCACGGAATATCATATGGCATGGTTACAGATACCCTCGACATTAAAAAAATACCAGAATTTCCGAAAGATATGTCGATTCCGTATTGAACACTATTCTTGAAATAGCAATGCCCGCCCAAGAGAACTTCAAACTATACCCTACCGAAAACATGTGGACTTTTCTGAAACTCGATACGCGAACTGGAAAAATATGGCAGTTGCAATACGATGTACAAGGCTATAAGCAAACGGAAGTTTCGGTAAACAGCGACATTGTCTACAACAATAAACCAGGCCGCTTTGAATTGTATGCGACACAAAACATGTATAACTTCCTACTTATAGACAAGGTATACGGAAACGTATATCAAGTTCAATGGTCTGCCAATGAAAAAAATCGAGGTATAGTCCATACATATATTCACAGATAACTCTCGACGGCGAATGACGATACGCGAATATTCTCTTTCGGAAGAGCGGCCGACGGCTCGGCTGCTGGAAATATGGCGGCAGTCGGTTACGGCGACGCACAAATTTCTGTCCGCTGCCGACATCGAAAACATCGCGGCTTACGTTCCCGAAGCAATCGCCCGAATGCTCCCTTATAGCCGTACTCGAAGACGAGAACGGAGCAGCAGTCGGTTTTGCGGGCGTCATGCACAACAAATTAGAAATGCTTTTCCTGCATCCCGACGTTCGAGGCGCTGGTTACGGCAAACAGATAGTACGGCATCTTATCGACAAACACTCTGTGAATTACGTCTGCGTAAACGAACAGAATCCCGAAGCCGCAGGGTTTTACCGACATATGGGATTCCGGCTTTTCAAGCGTGACGAAACCGACGAGCAAGGCGGGCCGTTCCCGATTCTGCATATGAAACTCTGAACCCAGCAAAAGCGATTTACTGCATCCGTTTTTGCCTGCCGGCGAAATTCATACGACAGCCCGATATTATTAAAGACTGCCAATGGTATCGGACATTCGCTATTTTTCCATGATTTTTATTACCTTTATCTCACACCAAACACATTTGAAGACAGACAAGATACGCCGTCAGTTCGATTCTATTGCCGAGAAATACGACGAAGGCAGGAGGTGCTTCATCCCTTGCTTCGACGACTATTATGTAAACTCGATAAGCCTGTTGAAGGAGATTGTGCCCGAGGCGAAGAAGATTGCAGACTTGGGCGCCGGAACGGGGCTTCTGACCAAGGAGATGTACATGCTTTATCCCGATGCGCAGTTCACGCTCATCGACATTTCGGACGACATGCTCGAAGTTGCACGCCGACGTTTTGCAGGTCTGGAAGGCTTCAACTTCAAGGCGGCGGACTATTCGCACGACTTGCCGGACGGCTGCGACATCATCTGCTCGGCTCTCTCAATCCACCACTTGACTGATGAACTGAAACGGCAGGCTCTATCGCACTATTTTTCGAAGCATTGCCGGAAGGAGGCGTGCTCATCAACCTCGACCAGTTCAAGGCCGACTCTCCTGTAATAGACAAGGCTTGGACCGATTGGTGGATAAATTATATCGACCGCAGCGCCATAACTGCCGAGGAAAAGGCCAAATGGCTTGAACGCAAAAAATTGGACCGAGAGAACAGTGTGGCCGCAACGCTCGGAATGCTCCGAGAAGCAGGTTTTTGCTCAGGCAGAATGCGTATATGAATTCATGAAATTCGCCACGGTTATAGCAGTAAAATAGTAAAGTCCTCAGCATGGAAACACTGCGCAGCCTGCTCGAAGAGCGATTCGGCAAAGAGATGAACGCGACAATCGGCCGCATCATCGTCAGCGAAAATATGTGGGACAAGGCTATGGGACTTGTTTCGGATGCTGATGCACAGGTCGCATTCCGCGCAGCATGGGCGCTGCAATGGGCCATGGAACATGCCGGCAGGCCGCTTACGGACTATTCATGTCATATCGTCGGAACATTCCTTAATTCGCAAAACGGGAGCGTGCAGAGAATATACTCGAAACTGCTGCTCGAAGTGATGCGCAAAACGGATTTCGACGACATCACCAACCGGCGCATAGCCGAAAAATCATTCGACCTGCTGCTCGACGCAAAAACCAAAGTAGCCGTCAAAGTCTGGCTCATGGAGATATCGGAATCGCTATCCAGCAAGATAGATTACGTGGCCGAGAATCTGGCCGAGTGCATTTCGCGGCTCTCCGAAGCGCCCGACTGCACTCCGGCAATGACTTCTCACGCCCGAAAGGTCCTCTTGCGCATAAGAAACGTTCAGCCGCGGATATAACGCGCCAAGACACTTTCAAGCCTTTATGTAAAACGCCGTATTTTAACTATTTTTGCAGATATACCAAGTATGGAAGAGAGCGAACGCATCATACGAATCCCGCCGAAAACGTCTTTACTCGACGAGGGGGATATCGCCGAGAATATATACATCATCCGGCAAGGTTGTTTACGGCTGTGGTTCAATGACAACGGCAAAGATATAACCTTCCAATTCTTCTTCGAGGGCGAGATGGTCGCCTCGTTCGACAGCCTGCATTTCGCCACTCCGAGCCTGTTCACTCTGGAAAGTATCGAAAGCTCGGAAGTGGAGGTTATCGCCAAGGAACGATTCTACGAGATGATAGAAAAAGATGCGGCCCTACGCAAAAAGTATGAAAACAAGCTAATCGAGCGATTCCACACCTACCAACAGCTTTTCCTGTCACGAATAAAAAACACCCCGAAGCAGAGATACGAGGAGCTTTTGAGCAAACGCCCCGACATCGTAAGCAGAGTGCCGCAGCACTACATCGCTTCGTATCTCGGCATCACACCGGTTTCCCTGAGCCGTATCCGCAGTCGCAAATGATTTATTAACGATTGTTATCGTCCGCCGCAAATCACAGGCAGTACCTTTGCCGCAAAAAAGATACTGTCAGTTATGAAACCTGTTTTTAGAATCGATTTACTGTCGGCCGTCTCGGGGCTATGCACTCTGGTTACGGGCATAATGTTTCATCGCGCCTGACATTTTTCGAGCCATGAAGTCTGGCACAACTGGTCTGTGGCACATGTCATTACGAGCATAGTATTCACGGCGGCGATAATCATACACATCAAACAGCACCGGAACTGGTTCGCGGGTCTGCTTAAAAAATCATCACTGAAAAGAAAAACGGCAATCGTCGTCACGGTCGCATTCCTTGCAGCCGCACTGTCGGACATATACCTGGTGATATTCGTGGAATGGCAAGTCTCGCTCGCCGGCATCGTCCATTATGCAGCGGGAATAATTCTCGGAATATGCGCCGCTGGGCATATAGCCAAAAGGTGGAGCACACTGGCAAAAGGAGCGTTCGGAGCGGGCAAAAAGCCGAAGCGATAAGCCTGTAACGAAACCGGCCGCCGAGTTCGACGCTTTTTCACTCTAAAAAGGCTCTCTGTTTTGCATCCGGCCTTTTTCAACCGGCCGTCAGAGCCACGTTCGCCACCATTCATCCATGCGATTCACCACTGCGCACTAACGGTATAACACATTTCACCCTGCCGCGTGTACGTCGAAGTGCACAGCGGCAGGGGATGATTTCTTTTTCAGAGACTTATGCTCCGGGGCTGCTCTACTCCGGCATGTTCTTGCCGTGGCAGTGTTTGTATTTCTTTCCGCTTCCGCAGGGGCACGGCTCGTTTCGGCCCACTTTCTTTTCAACCTTCACGGGCGATGGCTTGCCCTTATCGGCAGCCTCCGGCCTGAGCAGCCGCCTGCATGCGCGAGGCATGAAGTTTATTGACGTCCACTTTCGCGCGCTCCCTCTGCTGCTGCATCTCGGACGGCTGCTCTCCGCCGCCGCGAACAGGAATATATCCCTTGTTGAGAATAGCCAGCACTTCGCGGTTCACCTTGCCGAGCATCTTGCTGAACAGGTTGAACGACTCGAATTTGTATATCACCAGCGGGTCTTTCTGCTCGTAGGCCGCATTCTGCACGCTCTGGCGCAAATCGTCCATTTCGCGCAAATGCTCGCGCCAGTTATCGTCGATTGTCGTCAGCATCACTATCTTGCTGAACTGCTTGTAAATCTCGGCGCAACCGCTCTCGTAGCACTTCTTCAAATCCACCGACACGTTATACCCGAGCACTCCGTTGGTGACAGGGATACGGATATTTTCGTACATCGACCCCTGCTCCTCGTACACTTTATTGATAATCGGAGCTGCAACAGTGGCAGCTGCCTGTGCGCGGCGTTCGTATGCGGACTTTATGTCGGCTACGACCAAATCCACGAGCGCATCGTGCTTGGAAGAAGAGAAAGTCTCTTCTGTAAAAGACGGATGCACGGCAATCTGGCGTATGAGCTCGAAACTGAAATCCTCGAAATCGCTCTCCGCGTTGGCAGTCACGAAGTCTTCGGCGAAGTCGTACATTATGTCATTGAGGTCGATGTCTATACGTTCACCGTACAGAGCATGGCGGCGGCGTTTGTAGATAACCTCGCGCTGCGAGTTCATCACGTCGTCGTATTCGAGCAGACGCTTACGGATACCGAAGTTGTTCTCCTCGACTTTCTTCTGCGCACGCTCTATGGCTCTGGACATCATTCCTGCCTGAATGGTTTCGCCCTCCTCGATGCCCATACGGTCCATCATTCCGGCGATACGCTCCGAACCGAACAGACGCATCAAATCGTCTTCGAGCGATACGTAGAACTGCGACGAACCCGGGTCACCCTGACGTCCGGCACGTCCTCTGAGCTGACGGTCCACACGACGCGACTCGTGCCGCTCGGTACCGATAATGGCAAGACCTCCGGCCGCCTTGACCTCCTCGGTCAGCTTGATGTCCGTACCGCGGCCCGCCATGTTGGTGGCGATAGTCACCTGTCCCGCACGTCCCGCCTCGGCAACGATTTGAGCCTCGCGCTGGTGCTGCTTGGCATTGAGCACGTTATGCGGAATACCGCGCAGACGGAGCATACGGCTCAAAAGGTCGGATATCTCCACCGATGTGGTACCCACCAGCACCGGCCGGCCCTGTGCGACGAGGTGCGTGATTTCCTCTATGACGGCGTTGTATTTCTCGCGTTTTGTCTTGTAAATCAAATCGTCGCGGTCATCGCGTATAATCGGTTTGTTGGTCGGAATGACCACGACATCCAGTTTGTATATATCCCAGAACTCGCCGGCTTCCGTTTCGGCCGTACCGGTCATACCGGCACGCTTGTGGTACATTCTGAAATAATTTTGCAGCGTAATGGTGGCGAAAGTCTGCGTGGCGGCCTCGACCTTCACATTCTCCTTGGCTTCTATGGCCTGATGCAGTCCGTCGGAATAGCGGCGGCCTTCCAGAATACGGCCGGTCTGCTCGTCCACGATTTTCACCTTGTTGTCCATCACCACATACTCCACGTCCTTTTCGAACATGCTGTATGCTTTAAGCAGCTGATTGACCGTATGCACGCGCTCCGACTTGATTGCATAATCGTTTATCAGCGCATCTTTCTTATCGGCTTTCTCCTGCGCATCCAGATTGCTCTTCTCTATCTCGGCAATCTCCGAACCGATATCGGGAAGCACGAAGAAACCGTCTTCGCCGAAGCCGGCCGAAAGGGTTTCATGCCCCTTGTCGGTAAGCTCTACCGAATTCATCTTTTCGTCGATAACGAAATAGAGGTCGTCCACAATCTCGGGCATGCGGCGGTTGTTGTCCTGCATGTAGATTTTTTCGGTCTTCTGCATCAAGGTTTTCACCCCCGTCTCGCTGAGGAACTTGATGAGCGGCTTGTACTTGGGCAGACCCTTGTACGCACGATAAAGCAGGATTCCGCCCTCGTCGTTCTTACCCTCGGAAATGAGTTTGCGGGCTTCGCTCACGAGCTGAGTGACAAGCATTCGCTGCAATCCGTGCAGTCTTTCGACCGCTCCCTTTGTATTGCTCGAACATCTGGTCGTCGCCCTTGGGCACCGGACCCGAAATGATGAGCGGGGTACGCGCGTCGTCGATGAGCACCGAGTCCACCTCGTCCACGATAGCGTAGTGGTGCTTGCGCTGCACGAGATCGCGGCTTGAAATCGACATGTTGTCGCGCAGATAGTCGAAACCGTACTCGTTGTTGGTACCGAAAGTGATGTCAGCCATGTACGCGGCACGGCGTGCCTCGGAGTTGGGCTGGTGCAAATCTATGCAATCCACCGAAAGGCCGTGGAACTCGTACATGGGACCCATCCACTCGGAGTCGCGCTTTGCCAGATAGTCGTTCACCGTCACCATGTGCACGCCCTTGCCCGCAAGCGCATTGAGGAACACGGGAAGCGTGGCGACCAAAGTCTTGCCCTCGCCAGTCGCCATCTCGGCGATTTTTACCCTTATGCAAAACCACGCCGCCGAAAAGCTGGCAGTCGTAGTGAATCATGTCCCACTTGACGAGGTTTCCGCCCGCAGTCCAAGTGGTCGAATAAATCGCCTTGTCGCCCTGAATGGTAACGAAATCCTTCTTGGCGGCAAGATTGCGGTCGAAATCTGTCGCGGTGACCTCCACCGTATCGTTTTTGCGCGAAACGTCTGGCCGTATCCTTCATTATGGCGAAAGCCTCTGGCAGGATGCTGTCGAGTTTCTCCTCAATCTTATCGTCTATACGCTGAGTCGCACTTTGTCTATCTCGCGGGAAATCTCTTCTTTTTCGTCCAGAGCCACGTCGGGCAGTTCCAGACGTGCTTTGAGTTCCACGATTTTTATCCTCCTCGGGTTTGATGAACTCGGCAATCGAAAGCCTGAGCGCCGCACTGCGGGCACGAAGCTCATCGTTGCTCAAAGCCTCTATCTGCGGATAAATTTTCTTTATTTCAATAAGATACGGTTCTACTTCCTTGCGGTCCTTCTCGCTTTTTGGACCCGAAGAAGAACTTCAATACTGATGCTACTATATTCATTTGCTACAATTTATTACAGAGTGTAAAGTTACAACCTTTTTTTCGCCTATCGCAAACTCGCAATGCTCTTTTTTATCTGCCGGCGGCCCAGAAGACATTCGTCGCACAGTTTTTCTGCCGCACAGCTCGTTGTTGAGCTGCAAGACGGCCTGAGAGTCGAAGGCGTTCCGCATGACGGCTCCGCGCTCCGCCCATTTTCTGGTGATGCCGTTCGATTCCGGAGGCATGGATTCGAGCAGCTCCAAAGCATGAACCCTGCCGTTTTCGTCGCCGCGGGCATCCGCATATGCGAACAGGAACGGGGCTATCAGATTGATACCGATAAGATAGGCCTTGTCGGTTCCGATTTTCTTGCGCGTATAGCGGCTCTCCCTGCCCGGCAGAAAGTGCGTCTGCCAATAGTCCGACGCCTCGGCCGAAAGCAGGCTCACTATATCGGCAGCCGTGCGGCACTCCAAAACGGCCGAAAACACGAACCGGCTGCTGCACACAAGGGCCGCGAACTCGGCAAGGCGCATAATCGGATGATTCTGTGGATTTATCCGCCCTAATGTCCACTCGGCTGGTTTGAGCGGACGCAAAGAATACTTGTGGCACATGTATTCGAAATCCTGCGACAGGGCCACGACGTAATCGTCCGCATCGTATTCCAGCAAAAGCCCGGACATTCCCATAAGGAGCGCCTCGACGGTACGGACCGACGATTTCTCGCGCATGAGGGTTACGAACGGGACCCTGCGGGCAATCTCGGTGAAAGGTTCCTTGTTTTTTTGTTGTCGCCCAGCGAGCGCATCATCATGACATACAGCGTCTGCGCCCAATCGAAATCCGAGGCCTCGTACAGGGCCTTTATCTCGTCCGACTTGCGTTTCATGCGTTCGAGCGCCAGTCCCGTATAAAAATCGGTACGATGCAAATCGTCCATCCGAGCGATGGTTTCGGCACATGCCGCCTCGCCGATTCCGCCGAGCAAAGTCTCGTAACGTTCGCGAATCAAGTCGTCCACCTCTATACATATCTGGCAAATAGGATTGCCGCGCGAATCGTGCAAAGGAATGCACGGCTCGGAAACCACATGCAGAACGGCTCTGTCCAGCAAATCGCCGCCGTCGCCGAAAATCACGTCGCCGCGGCTCACCACCCCGTCGATGACCACTTCCGCACCCGCAGCCGAGTGCGTGTCGGAATGATATTCGCCGCAGTATACGACGCCGACATGCTGACCTGAAAAGGATATGAAATCCCTGCGGGCCGCAATACCGAACCGCCACATCAATTCAAGCAACCGAATATCGCTCTCACGCTCCATAACCGCACCGCATCAAAGCATTCCCAACTCCAAGAGAGCCTCCTCGGACATCATGCTCTTATCCCACGGCGGCTCGAAAGTCAGTATGACATTCACCTCTTTCACCCCATCGACCTTGCCCACCTGCCGGTTGATGTCTTCGAGCAGCATGTCGGTCATGGGACAGTTCGGGGCGGTAAGCGTCATGCGTATGGTAGCCACCCCGTCGGGCGTGAAATCTATCTCGTAAACCAGCCCCAGATCGTAGATATTGACCGGAATCTCCGGATCATATATGTTTTTGAGTGTCAGAACTATGTCCTGTTCCACTTTGAGAATGTCCTGCGGCGTCATTTCTGTCGTTCCTTATCCTTTCCGGCAAATGCGAGAGCATACATGCGCATCTGCTTAATCATCGCAAGCAGACCGTTGGCACGCGGGGGCGAAAGATGCTCGCCGAGTCCGATACGTTCTATGAAATACAAATCGGTATCCAGAATCTGCTGCGGAGTGCGACCGCCAAGCACGCGTATGAGCAACGCTATTATGCCCTTGGTTATTATGGCATCGCTGTCGGCCGAAAAATATACGCGGCCGTCCTCATCCTGTCTCGCATCCACCCACACCCGCGACTGGCAGCCTTCGATTACGTACTGCTGGGTGCGGTGCGCGGGATCTATCTGCGGAAGCGAATCGCCCAGCTCGATAAGATAATCGTACTTGTCGAGCCAGTCGTCGAAAACCGAGAACTCTTCGATAATCTCCTCTTGAATCTTATCTTCCATTTTAATCTATACTCTCTAAAATATCATCCAAATTCGAAATGGTATGCCCCGCCGATGCTATCGGGCGGTTGATGCGCATGATACGTGCCAGAGTCGGAGCGACGCACGTCATGTCGAACTCCTCGGAACTGCCGCCGGAGGGAATCTTCCAGCCCAGCAACATAAGAGGCACCCGCGTGTCGTAATCGTACATGGAGCCAGACTGCGACTTGGCATCCTCGCATTCCAGAATCCACCCTGGCATCAGATTGAGCATCAAATCGCCGGCCCTGCGCGGATAGAAGCTGTTCTGCATCTTCTCCCCGTAGGACTCCCCGAAATAGCCGCCGAGCATCGACGAGGAGGTCAGCACGTGCGATACTCCGCGGAATTGGAGAGCGAAACTCGCCGCCCTGTCCTGCACGTCTTTCAGGCTAAGGTTGCGCTGGTAAATCAGATTATGGTTCAGGTAAAGCTGGCGGTCGATATAATCGAGCACCCACTCTCCCGCACCGAACTGAACGCTCAGAAAGCTGTTCATTATCACCTTGAACTGGTCGGCATTGAAACGGTCGGCAGGTACGGGGCCGCAATCGAACGAATCGCTCGACCCGTGGTCGGACGTGAGCACGAAAAGCACCTTGTCAAGCGGCACCTGCTTGGTTATGCTGCCTATCAAATCCGCTATATCGCCGTCGAGCCTGTACAGCATATCCTCCGCTTCGAGAGATTCAGGGGCCGTAGCGGCGGCAAACGTAGCGCGACGCATCGAAACATACGTTGAGAATATCGACTGCAGCATCGCTTCCCAAAAGATTCGTTGGAGACGACCTGTGCCGCGAATTCGGCGACAATCGTATTTCCGTAAAGGCGAATACAGCAGGCTGCGGTAATCTATCCTGTTCCCGCTTTTAGGTTCGGCAGGCATCATGACCTTGGTCAGATTGTCGGCCCGCTTGAATTCGAAAACCGAATAGCGTCTGTTCAGGTATTTGTCCCGCTGTTTGCAAAGCGTCCACGGACTTCCTACATAAGAGAGAGGAAACTTCAATCCGTTGTAACGAATCAGCCACGTCGGCAGGCGGTCCATATAAGCCGTCGAGGAGACGAAATTGCCGTTGTTCTCGTCGAACCAGAAAGCCTTGCCCTTACGGCCGCTCAGCACGACAGAGGAAAGAGCGTCGGCGGCAACCGAAATCACCTTGCTGTCCGGATTGGCGGAGAGCAGATTGTCGCCCACCGTCGGAAGGGTCAGATTGCACGGCGAGCAGCGTCCCGCACCGTCCGAACTGTCCAGTCCGCGCACGGTCTGATCGTCGGTCAGACGGACCCGTTGGCCGGTGACATAGTCCACCCAGCAGTCCGACACCGCGCCGTGCATCGAAGGATTGACGCCGGTGGTCAGCGTGGCGAGCGTAGCGGGGGTAATCGTCTGCATGAAATCGTAATAACCGTTTTCGAGCACCATGCCCTCTTTGAAAAAGCGGCCGATACCCGAATCCGAGAAATTCGCTGCATAACGTTCCACGGCATCGCTGCGCATCTGCCCGACCACGATATTCACTATCAGCCGCACGCCGTCGTCATTATGTGCGTCGAGAGCCGCCGCATGAAACGCCGCCGCCAATATTATCACCAACTTACGCCACATAGAATGCTGTTTTGAGGCGTAAAGATAGTAAAAAAGTTAATAAAAGCGTCTAACAGAACGAGCCGAAATACGCAATCTCCGATTCGAGGTCAAGACCCTCGCAACGCTGGGAAAGCAATTGCGCCTGCGACAAAAATTTACGGCAGAAAGTCTCTGTACTGTTCGCTCCGGCTGTCGATAGGCCTGTGCCGGCTGGCATCCACTATCTTCTCTACTTGCGGGAGCACATCCGCCGCCTGCTCCGAAAGGAATGCGCCGCGGAACTTCTCCCATATATAATCCACCGCCGAAACGCTCGGATGCGCCATGTCCGCCTCATAGAAACGATAGTCCCGCAAATCGTCGTTCATAATCTCGAACGAGGGAAAATAGTGCGCCCTGTCGTATCGACGCACGACATACTCTACCGCCACTCTCAGCAGTGCCTTGCTCAAAGAGTTGCCGGCAAAACCGTCTTTAAGGTGTCTGATAGGGCTGACCGAGAAAACGACGTCCTTCCCGTTCAGCTCCCGCTCCATTGCCGACGAAAGCGCTCCTACAATCTCGTCTGTCGAAAGCAGCCGCCGCTCGAACTCCGCGGCCGGAAGTTTATGACAATTTGCCACAGTCCTACCGTCTTTTTCGTAAACCCATGCCGTGCCGAGCGTCACGATAACGTAATCGCTGGCCGCAAGCGCCTCCGCACCGCGCATCACGGCATCATTCATTCCGTCCAGCGCCCGCTCGGGCTGCGTATCGGAAAAAAACTGCCGTGGAAATCCAGACTGAACCAGCGTCCGTCGCGCTGCATCAAATCGTTCTCGGAAAAAAACGTCTGCGCGAAAAAGAGCGTGCGCAGCGTCGATACCACCGACATCGGGTTGTACATCACGCCCGTCGGATTGCTCAGCACGCAGAACTTGGCCGACGCAAGCCGCGCCGCCATATTATCGGCGAAGCACGAACCTATCATGAACCCGCGCGAGCGGTAGTCTATTTCGAAAGGATACTTTCCTATGTTTATTTCCGTCCTAAATTTCATATCTCAATCATGTCAGTATTACACAGCACGGCAGAACAGAGAAACGCATAGCGCCCGAAAGCAGCCGGCCGATTTCCTTCGCTTCAAATTCAGGCAGTACGGCGTTTCGATTCAGCTAAGGTAGTCAATCGTCGAATATTTTCAAAATACGCGGCATTTTTAATACTTTTGTCCACTCAACGCAAACACAGTATCAAAATGAATTGGATAATATTGATTGTGGCCGGAATGTTCGAAACCGGATTTGCATTCTGTCTGGGAAAGATGAAAGAAAGTACGGGGACGCATTACGGTTTTGTGGACGGCCGGCTTTCTTCTGTCATTGGCTCTGAGCATGTTTCTTCTTGCAAAAAGCCACCCGGACGCTCCCCATAAGCACCGCATATCCGGTATGGACGGGCATCGGTGCCGTAGGAACTGTCATCGTGGGAATCCTGTTTTTTTCCACGAACCGGCCACGTTGGGGAGAATATTTTTTTCATCTCGATGCTTATAATATCCGTCATAGGACTTAAAAATAGTAGGATAATGAAAGTAGAGGCCTGCTGCAAAATCAACATAGGGCTGCACGTAATACGCCGCCGCGAGGACGGCTACCATGACATCAGCACGCTGATGTACCCCGTGAAAGGGCTTTGCGACACGCTGCAAGTCGATGCGTCGAGCGATGATTCGTTCAGCTGCGAGGGAATCGAGGTGGACTGCCCGCCGCAGGACAATCTCTGCATCAGGGCATACAGGCTGCTCAAAGACGAGTTCGGCACGGGAAGCGCCGCAATACGCCTCGGCAAACGCATTCCGTTCGGCGCCGGTCTCGGAGGAGGCTCCTCGGACGCCGCGGCGGTACTCTGCGCCATGAATCGCATCTACGGACTGGGGCTCGACAGCGAGGCGCTCGAACGACGTGCAGCGCTCTTGGGCAGCGACACTTCGTTTTTCGTGCGCTCGGTTCCGCGCATTTGCAGCGGCCGCGGAGAAATAATGACCGATTGCCCGATTGACCTTTCCGGACTGTACATACTGTTGGTAAAGCCGCCTTACGGAGTATCCACGCGCCAAGCCTACTCGGGAATAGTGCCGTCGATTCCTTCACGTCCGCTCGAAGAGCTTTTGACCGAGAGCATAGACACGTGGAAAGACAGTCTTTGCAACGACTTCGAAAAAGACGGTATTCGCGATATATCCGGAGCTTATGCAGATAAAAAGGCGCATGTACGAAACGGGGGCCGTCTATGCCTCCATGTCCGGTTCGGGTTCCGCCATCTACGGACTGTTCCGCGAAAAAGCCGACCGCGGATTTCGGTTCCGGCATGTTCAAGCTTTGCGGCACGCCTGTAAAGCGTCAAAAGGTATATCCCACGGAAAAAAATCGGCTCCGTAACGCGAAAGCCCGCCGTCAGCCATAAGATACCCGCCGCCGAGTTTCACCCAAAGCGTGCGGCCGCGCCTCAATCCGAGCCCGTAGGTCAGACTGGCCGATACGCTCCCGTAGTCGGACGAAAGTATCGCATAGTCAGGTTCCATGAGTCCGGTGCGAATCGTCGCATCGTCCGTCTCGCGCTCCGTATAGGCATACTCGCTATCGAGCGTCTTTACACCCGACAGCTTCACGCCGAGTTCGAAAAAGCCGCGCCGGATGAAAAACACCTTCTCCGCATCGAGCGAGACGGAGACATTGCGATAATCCAGAAGCGAATTCATCGCATCGTATCGCCGGCTCGTTTTCTCGTATCCTCCGGTGACGGCCATGTGCCACAGATAGTTCTCGCCGCGCATAATCCACAGCCCGTAGGCAGCCAACACGCGCGTTTCGTCGTTACGGTAACGGGCCGGTATTTCGGAATCGGTAACCCATGAATTGACATCGGGCGAGGGATCGAAAACCTGCACTATCTCGCGGCCCGAGCGCGAGGTGCTGCCGAAATCGGCCGATACGGTATGGCGCACCCTGCGGCCCGTAAAATTCAACAGCAGCGAGGCGTCGTACATATCCGTATACAGTTTGCCGCGTACATGCGGCTTGCTGTAATCGATGTCGTAAACCTCCTCCACCTCGTTGCGATAACGGCCGTTCAGAGCCGCCGAAAAGCCTCCGCGGCGGAACGCATATCCCGCACTGGCGCCGAGAAGGTCGCCGTCGTACTTGCGTTCGCGCTCCGTATTGCTGAAAATCTCATACGTGTACTGTCCCAGACCTTTGAGCAGATAGAGTTTCTGCGGTTCGGAGGCATCGTAGAGTATCAGATTCGAACTCTCCTTGTACATGGACCATATAAATGCGGCCGAGAGAACTCCGCCGCGCCCCATGTTGAAAGCCAGCGAGGGTTTGAGCACGATGCGGTTGGTATTCGACTGCGGCCGCGGGTCGGTTTTCTTGGCTCCGCGGTTCACGGCCAAATCCACGCCGAGGCCCGCCGAAAAGCGATTGCGCACCAGCGGCATGGCGATATCCACCCAAAGGTCGTAGGACTGCTTCGTCCAGTCGCCGCCCGTACTGTCGGCAATGATGTAGGGCATACCTCGAAGCGGGTCGAAAACCGACGAGAAACGCACGTCGTTCTGATACGACTGTCTGAATCCGAATCCGCCGTTCAGGTAGAACCGGCCGACCTGCTGCGCCCCTTCGGCGCTGAACCGTATGTCGTATAGGCTCTGCGGCTGCTGCGGACGACGGAAATCGCCGGCAGACATCTCGCCGCCGACCCAAGTGTCGGCATACGAAAATTCGTTCGCATAATCGAGCGCGGCGGCTTTCGTGCGCTCGCCAAAGCGGATTGGTCGCCTTGTACAGCCGCAAGACGAGCGGCGCGGACGGCGTTTCATAGTAATTCCGCACGGTCTGAGCCTGCGCCCCGTCCGAAAAACATAGAAAACACGACTGCAAGCACAGCCGGCATATATACTATTTTTCCTCTCATGGTCTTCATTTACGATAATGGATGCTCGTTTATTTCGAAATCCTCGGTCGAGTTGTTGGTGTCCTGCAACACTTCCCGTCCCGACGACGGCAGACGCTTGCGGACGACGCTCTTTCCTCCGTATGTCTCACCGACAGAAGCGAATCCGGCATCCACCGACGGAGCGAACCGCTTGGTATTCGTCACGGTCGAATTCTGAATGACGTCCACCGCATCGCTTATATACGAGTACGGCACCTTCTTGCAGAGCCAGTACTCCTCGCTTTCGAACGGGTCCCTGAAAGTCTCGGGCAGAGCGACTGTCTGGAAGGCGTCGAACTCCTCGCGCGAGGCCCTTATCAGCACCATGCCCTGTCCGAACACGCCGCTGCGCCACAGATAGGCGTAATCGGGCCAGAAAGCCAGCTCCATATTCGGGGCGGGAAAATCCGGATACGTGTTCTCGGGGTCGGGCACATACGCTTCGTAATCGGCCGTGGAGAGATCTACCGGCGACGACGTATTGTATGAGGCTTCCTTGTTGTGCGGTGCGGCCATAGTGGCGATGACGATGGTTTGGCCCGGTTCCATATATACCGGAGAATCGCCGCGTGTCACTTTCCAGACGTTTTTTTCAGATAGGCATTCTTATAGTTGCCTGTCTGTTCGTCGGGCCAAAGCGGTCCTGTTTCTCCGAGACCGCCGAAATTCTCGCACATACCTATATACAGGTCGCTTATATCCACCCGCTCGTCGGAATTGTTATGTACTGAATAAAAATTATCGTTACGGTACGTTCCGCCGCTCGGAGTGCGCGAACCGGCATAGTATATTTCCTTGAAAATTATAGGATTCCGAGCCACGATGTAAAGTTCGGGGCTGTTCAGCGTATTTTTTTCTCGCCGAGCCGGAGCGCAACGCCGGTCGCAAATCCAGCCAAAGAAGCCTCCCGTCCGTCCGCCTCGGGTTGCACCAGAACCGCCTCCTCGGCAGTGCGTTTACCCGACACGCTGAGGGTATACTGTCCGGGCATCAGACCGTCAAGCGTCGCCCTGCCCCACAGGTCGCTTTCGAATCCGTAAGTGAACTGCTCGGTATTATTGACCATAGTAATATTCAAAGGTGTGGAATATGCACGCTCCGTACCCATAACGCCGCAGGTCAGATGCACCTGCAAAGGTTCGACGAACTGGGTGCGGGGCTGCTCGTCCTTGCGGCACGAAACCGAAAGGAACAGAAGCAATATCAACGAAATCTTTTTTTCATAGCGTCTTTACAATTTTTATCCATGCCTCGATACCGAAAAAAACTGCGACGGGTTGCGCGACGAGGAGTAGGTGCCCGGATTGCGGCGGCTCTCTTCGAGCGGATTGGTCTTGAACATGTTGTTCAAAAAGAAGGTGAATCCCATAAAGTTGCCTATCTCTTTGGTAACACGCAGATTGCACAGCCACAGCACGGGATACGACTCCTTTATCCTGCGATTTTCCAGAATCTGCTTCTGTATGTCCGGATTTATCTCGTCGCCGGCCTTGATTGGAACGAAGCGCAGATTGTCGGCAGAGAGATAACCGATAGGAGTAGTGTTATCCAGTCCCAGATACTCGTGCGTATCGCGCCAGATTGTCTGCACCGACAGCGAAACCACGAATCCGATTTTCGGGATATTGTGTATTATCCTCAAATTCGAGGACAGGCGCGTGTACCTGCTTCCGTCGCCCGAAGCATAAACGCCGATGTCCTTGTATTTTCCGGTGTTGGCATCGGGATTTTTCTGATAATAGGAATTCGAGGTCGAGTAGATATCGGTCCTCATGTAGGCTCCCGTAAGCACGAAAGAGGTACGGATGGCGCGAATCTGGCCGAAATCCATGTCCACCTCTATGCCCCGCGAGTCGTTCACCTTGTCGTTCATCGGGCGGTTGTAGCTCAACACCACCATGGTCGATTTATCGTAGCTGAGGCTCGGATACGTACCCTCACGCTCGGTTCCCTTATACTTTTTAAGTTCGAAGAGCTGGAAACTGCTGCGGTCCAATCCGAAAGAGTAGCCGTCGGTGAGTTTCTCGCGGTAACCCGTAACCGAAAGCCTCATATCTTTGATAGTCAAATCAACTCCCACTTCGCTCTTGCGGTTGCGGGCGATTTTCAGGTTCGGATTGGCCGTCTCGTATACCTTGGTTGTTATAATGCTCAGCGTCTGGTCGGAAGACACGCCGCTTTGGCCTATGTTGCTGAAATTCACGAAATCGAAATACGCCTTGTCGGGATACAGGAACACCAGAGGCGGCGCCTTTGCCGTAATGCCCCAGCCGCCGCGTATTTTCAGAATCTCGGGTATGATGTCGTAGGATGCGTTCACGCGCGGCGAGAGCACATTGCCACCCTCGGAGCGCGAAGGCTGAATCATGTCGAAACGCAGGCCCAACTGCACTTTGAGTTCGCGCCCGAGAATCTTTTTGGTCATGTTGTCCTCGACGAAGGCCGAGAACTGGTTGAGCGCCGGAATATCGGTATACGGACGCATTCTCAAACCGCCCGACGGAGGCATCAGAGGGTCGAATACCTTGCCGCGGCCGAAATTGACATCCGTCTTCCACTCCACGCCGGCGATTATTCTGTTGCCGATGCCCCAGAACTCCGCGTACATGTTGGCCAAAGCCTTGCCGAATACGTTCAGAGGTTCGCCGTATGTGGTCATACGTGTAAGAAAACTCGTAAGGCAGGATATTTGTCGCCGCATCGTACCCGGGCTGGTGCGTATTGGTTATAGCATTGCCCTGCGCATCCAACACCGGCGAGGAAATGTTCGAGGCCACCGTCCCGTCGCGCATGGCCGAAGTGACCATATATCCGAAATTGCCCTTAATCTCCTGCACATAACCCTTCTGGCGGGAGTACGAGGCGGAGGCGCTGAAACGCAGCGATTTGAGGAAGTTCCTGTTAATCTGCCACGTTATGTTGGTATTGAACTTGAAACCCATGTTCTCGGACGAGCGTTTGCGCTGATACTTCTTGTCCGACGGGTCGAGCTTCTGCGCATCCACGTCGGAATAGAATCCTACACCGGTGGTAGTCCGCACCACATCCTTGAATGTTTTTGGAATACAGGACATTGGTGGTTATGCGCTGATACTGCTGGAACGGACGGCGTTCGTCGGCCAGCGACGAGGCATAGTCGAAATCGGCACTGAGCGTACCGCCTCTTTCGCCTAACCGGAAGCCCTTGCTGAGCGAAGCCTGCGTGAGTGTCGGGTTAATCTTGGCCCTGACCTGAAATGGGAAAGCGCCGGCTTTGGGATTGACAATGATTACACCGGAGGTCAAATCGCCGTACTCCACCGAGGGTATGCCTCGTATGACATCCACGGACTCCACGTTGTCCACCGATATGGAGCGCAAGTCCACGCCCGAGCCTGCCGTCGATGAAAAACCGGTATTGAGCGTCCCCTCTGTCGCCGTATTGCCCACCTGCAAATTGGCATTGTTGGTGACCGGAGCGCCGTTCACCACAATCGAAGTGCCCATGCTGTTGAGCGCATCGCCCGTAACCTGACGAATGGTGGCTTTCGAGGCGCTGCTGAGCGACGGATTGCCGGCAAGCTGTCCGGGTATAAGCTCCATTATATCGCCCAGCGACGTGGCTTGCAAATGGTCTATGGCAGAACGCGATATGGTGGACGAAGTGGATGCTCCGGCGGCATTGGCCTTGGCCACCACCTCCACCTTGTCGAGCCTGAACGAGTTCTCCTCCATCTCGATGCGAACAGTATCGCTTTTTCCGGCCACATCGATTTCCTTCTCACATGTTACCATTCCGACCATCTGGGCCATGATTTTGCCCTTGCCGTGCGGAACGTCCCTCAGAACCGAATGACCGGCGGCATCGCTCACTCCCCATATGCCGTATTCGGGGAAACCGAAAACTGCACCCGTGACGGGTTTCGAAGTCTGTTTGGAGACGACTTTCACATTCACTTCCGTCTTTGGAGCGGCGGCATGACAAAACGCTGTCGCAAGCAGAGACAAGAGCATGCAGGCGAACAGTTTCTTCGATATTTTTCCAGTAGGGCGCATCGGCCGAATTGTTTTTTTGGGTGCGATTTCAATCAAACAAGCGACCCGTATGTCTTCTTTCACACACAGGTCGCCGATATATAAAACTTTATTTTTGCTTATACTCTTTCCCCTAACGGAACTACTTCCGCATCGGTAGCGGCTTTCACGCAACGAACGGGGATAGCCAAATCGTAAGTTTTGCTCTTGCTGTAAAGCGGAAACAGGTTATATTCGAAATCACTCAACTGGGATTTGTCTTCGCTGGTATAGGAAGACCAGAAATAACATGCATCCGGCAAATAGATTTTGTCGAGGTTGTTCTTGTTGAACTGGCCGCAGGGCGCAACTTTCATGGAATTGAACAGTGCCACGGCTGCATCGTACTCCTCTTTGGTAGCCATATCGTAATCGTACAAGGCAATCGCTTCCAGTCCCTTGTTGATTGCACTCATCTGCTCTGCATTCGGAAGCCTCCCAGCCTCCCGGGCATGGAGAGTTATATGCTTCCGACCAGTTTTTACCTTTTATTATTATAAAAGAGTTCGATCCAAGACCATGTGTCGGAGTAATTGCTGTTTACGGCAGTCTCGCCACCCTTAGCGACCGGCTTGTTTTGGCCCCACTGGTAGTAATTGCCCACAGCAGCCTTGATATTGGCAGCTTTGGCAGCCTCATCGGTAAGCGTAGCGTCATACGCTTCCGTCGCGCCGACGTTTCTATCGAGCATCAACAAACCGAGAGAGGAGGAGAAGTCCAGAATCTGATACCTTGCAATCTGACCTTTGACGGTAATGACCGCAGAGACGGATTTTTCACCGACCGTCGCCGTTATGGTAACGGGCAGCTCGGTGTCTGCGCAGTCTATTATTTGAAAGGTCAAGCCGCCGTTCGCATCGACGCTTATAACTTCTGGCCTGCTCGAAGTCCATTCCACAGTCTTGCCGTCCAGTGCGTCCTGCGGCGTTACATCAAGCTCTCAATGAGGGCAGAGCCTCGTCGGTATAAACCGTTGCCGTAGCCGGCACAATGGAGATTTTGACGCTTTCATCCTTGTCATCGGAACATGCTGCAAAAGCCAATGCGGCCAAAGCAATAGCGTAGATCATGATTCAGTTTAATTAATAAAAAAATTATATTACAAATATAGATATTATGATTCGTATATGCAAATCCGAAAAAAATCGAGACGCCCGCAACTGCCGTTACGAGCGCCCCGTTTGAAAAAAAGCATTCACTAATCAAGCGGGTACGGCCGGAAAAACATCGAGAGAGCAGACAGATGCGTCCACTATATTTCGCAGGACGAACCGCCAGAAAAACCTTACAGAATACGGCTCGGCGGCGGACCCTCAATGTCCGACAACCTCTTTTTTTAAGATAGTCGAGAAGGCCTTCGCAGGCATCTTCCAACATGTCGAGCACTATTTCGAACCCCTCTGCGCCCTCGTAATAAGGGTCGGGCACATACCGGCTCTCCGCATACTTGCGGCAAAAATCGGTCATACGGCATATCTTGTCGCCTGCCTCGATACTCGGGGCAAGACGGTAAAGCGTATGGTAGTTGTTGTCGTCCATTGCGATAATCATGTCCGCATCGTCGAAATCGCTGCTGCGCACAGGCCGCGAAATGTGCGTAATGTCATACCCGCGTCTTGCGGCTGCACGCCGCATTCTCGCATCGGCCTTCTCTCCCGCATGACCGCCGTAGGTTCCGGCCGAGTCGCATTCGATTCTGTCACCCAATCCGGCCTTTTCGACCGCACGACTCATTACGGTCTGGGCCGCCGGCGAACGGCAGATGTTTCCCCAGACACACGAACAGCAGTTTGTATTTCTTTTCCATTGGCATCGTCTTCTTTTATGAAGAGCAAAGATAACGACTTTAACGCTATGCACAGGCAAAGGAGCGGGATTTTGACTATCTTTGTCAGCCATCGGGCATGGTATACTATTTGATTCACCCCTTACAAGTACAAAAATACATGACATATGAGCAATAACAAAGCCAAAGAGAAACATCCTGAAAACGAAAACGTTACCACGGAAAACGGATTCATAGAAGGAGAGGCGTACCCGAACTGCGACGGCGAGCCGTGTGCCAATGTGGCAGACGACGATGACAATTCGGCACCGCAGGCCGAAGACTTCAAAAAGCAGGCGGAAGAGTGGAAAGACAAGTACATGCGTCTTTCGGCCGAATTCGACAACTACCGCAAACGGACGCTCAAAGAGAAGATGGACCTGATAACCTCGGGAGGAGAGGACATCATAAAAGCGATGCTGACGGTCGTGGACGACATGGACCGCGCACTGGCAGCACTCGAAGTTTCGACCGATGTCGAAGCGGTAAAGAAAGGCGTAGAACTGATTTCCCAGAAACTCGGAGACACGCTGCGCTCCAAAGGCGTGAGCGAAATCGAGGCCTTGGGCAAAGAACTCGACACCGACCTGCACGAAGCCGTGGCCAAGATTCCGGCTCCCGACAAAGAGCATAGCGGCAAGATTCTGGACGTCGTTCAGAAAGGGTACAAGCTCAAAGACAAAGTTATCAGATACGCAAAAGTAGTTGTAGGAGAGTAACATATCATGGCAAAAAGAGATTACTACGAAGTACTTGGTGTGAGCCGTAACGCCAATGCCGACGAAATAAAGAAGGCATACCGTCAGGCCGCAATCAAATACCACCCGGACAAAAACCCAGGAGACAAAGAGGCCGAAGACAAATTCAAGGAGGCGGCCGAGGCATACGACGTATTGAGCAATCCGGACAAACGCGCCCGCTACGACCAGTTCGGCCACGAAGGCATGAATGCCGGCATGGGCGGCGGTGGCGGAGCCTCTTACGGAGGATTCTCCATGGAGGACATCTTCCGCAACTTCGGCGACATATTCGGAGGCCACTTCGGCGGCTTTTCGGGATTCGAGCAGAGTCAGGGAGGCTCGGGCCGCAGAGTGAACCGCGGCTCCGACCTGAGAGTAAAGGTAAAAGCTCTCTCTCAAAGAGATAGCCCACGGCACCACGAAAAACTCAAAAATAAGCAAACTCGTCGCATGCGACAAATGCGGGGGAACGGGCGCAAAAGATTCGGCCTCGTACTCGACATGCTCCGCCTGCAACGGTTCGGGATACGTGACCAGAGTGGTGAATACATTCTTCGGCCGCACGCAGACCACGCAGCCCTGCGGACAGTGCCACGGCGAAGGTAAAATCATCACATCGCCGTGCGAAAAATGCAAGGGCGAAGGCGTCGTAAAGGCCGAAGAGGTAATCGAAATAAAGATTCCTGCCGGCGTGTCGGAAGGCATGCAGCTCTCGGTCAGCGGCAAGGGAAATGCGGCGCGGCACGGAGGCGTGAACGGCGATTTGCTCGTACTGATAGAGGAGGAGAAGGATACGGTTCTCGTGCGCGACGGAAACGACCTTATCTGCAACATGAACATAACTATTCCGACGGCCCTGCTCGGCGGCGAGATAGAAGTGCCGACGGTAGACTCCAAGGCCCGAATCAAAATAGAGCCAGGAACGCATGCCGGCAAGGTGCTTCGCCTGCGCGGCAAAGGCATCCCCGACATAAACGGCTACGGACAGGGCGACCAGCTCGTCGTAATAGACATCACCGTGCCGTCCAAACTGTCCGCAGAGGAGAAGAAAAATCGTGGAGCAGCTGGCCGACAAGCCTTCGTTCAAAAAGGCCGAATCGACCAAAAACCAAAAATATTTTTCGACCGCATGCACAACTTTTTTTCCGGTAGAAAGCCGTATCTTTGAAAAGTGTTTACATGATAGGACAAACCGTTACCGAGTATGATTTTCTTTTCGCAGCGCAAACCGAAGGCATTCGACTACAAGCCCCGCTACTACGACCCTGAAAAGGAACGCAGAGAACAGAGGCGCAGAGAGTTGTGCGGACCCGACACGTATCATCCAAACGAGGAGTACAAGCCCGGGATGTATCTGCGCAATCAGATCCGCGAAAGACGCGCCTATCGCATAAGCAAGGACCGCGAGGCCAAACGCAATTCCATGCTGCGACTCGCCGTCATACTCGTGCTGCTCGTACTGGTCGCCTATTTGATGTTTTTTCAGATAAGCCATGACCGACAGGATAAAACTGCTGCCAGACTCCGTCGCCAACCAAATCGCCGCAGGAGAGGTCGGTAACCGGCCGGCCTCGGTGGTCAAGGAGTCCTTATGGAAAATGCCGTCGATGCCGGCAGCAAAATCGTCACGGTCAATTTCAGGGACGGAGGCAAGGAACTGATTCAAGTCGTGGACGACGGCTGCGGCATGTCGCCCATGGACGCGAGAATGGCTTTCGACCGTCACCCCACCAGCAAAATCACCGAAGTCGAGGACATATACAAACTCATGACGTTCGGATTCCGCGGCGAGGCATTGGCATCCATTGCAGCTGTCGCGCAGGTCGAGCTTCTCACGCGCCAGCAGAGTAAGGAAATCGGAACGCACGTCAATATAGAAGGCGGGAAATTCACTTCGCAACAACCGGCCGCATGCAGCAGCGGTGCGCAATTCTTCGTGCGTAACCTGTTCTACAACGTTCCTGCGCGAAGACGCTTTCTGGACAAGAGCACCACAGAGGCGGCGCACATCACGGCGGAATTCCAGCGGGTGGCGCTGTGTCATCCGGAAGTGGCGTTCCAGACTCTACAACAACGACGCACCCGTATACGACCTGCCCGCGGCACCGCTCAAACAGCGCGTCATAGGCATCATAGGCAAAAGCATCGCAGGGAAGCTGCTCGACGTCTCGGCACAGACTTCGATAGTGTCGGTGAGCGGATTCATCGGTTCGCCGGCATCGGCCCGACAGCGCACCAAGGAGCAGTTTCTGTTCGTAAACGGCCGCTATTTCAAAAAGCGCGTATTTCCACAAGGCGATTTTGCAGGCCTACGAAAAAAACTGATTCCAAAAAAACGGTGCAGCCGTCGTACTTCATATATCTGGCAATCGATCCGGAGTCGATAGACGTGAACGTACACCCGCAAAAGACCGAGATTAAGTTCAGCGACAACATCTCCGTATGGCAAATCATAAATGCTGCGGTACGCGAGACGCTGGCGAAAACGGGCGTAGTGCCGCTTATGGATTTCGATGCCGAATGCAGAGCGGACCTGCCGGTGATGACCAACGACAAAAACAGTACGCGAACCCTCGACGGTGCGAAGGACCGACTACAATCCGTTCATAGATTACGCCGCACCGCAACCCTCGCGCATGGCAGACGTCTCGGATTTCGTGCGGGGCTACGATTTCAAGTCCGAAGAACCGCAGTTCCCGACAGTCGAAGAGCTGCCGCAGTCCATACCCGACATAGAATTCGTAGAAGAACAGCCGGCGCAGCAGAGCCGCATGGAGATAGAGACGGACTCGGCGCAGGCCTTTACCTGCGTAACCTGCATAGGCCGCGGTTACGCCTCGGCCGTATATGACGAGAAGTTGGTCGTCGTCGATTTGCGCAGAGCGGAGGAGTCGGTCGCCTATCACAACTACATTTCGATGCTGAAAAAAACGGCAGCAGCGTCACCGAAAGACTGCTGTTCGCCGAAAAGATGGTGCTTTTCAATCGACGATTTCTCGCTTCTGCAAGAAACGCACGGAGAATTCATCCGAATGGGATTCGACATCAAGTTTTTAGACAACCACGCAATCGAGATTTGCGGAGTACCGTCGGACGCACGCTTGGAAAGCATCGACGAGATGATATACGAAATGCTCGACACGATTCGCGACAGCGTTCTTTCGCCCGCCGACCTCAGACGCGAAAAACTGGCGACGATAATGGCCCGCAACGCAGCCCGCGGCTCTGCCGGAACATACAACGCAGAGCAGGCCGCCGCGATACTGTCGGCCTTGGCAGCGAGCGAGAACATACGCTACACGCCGAGCGGCAAGGCCGTGATGACCGAAATCGGATTCGATGAGATTAAAAACAGACTGAAATAAATAAGAGAACGAATGATGTCAAGTTACCTGCGCACCCCTCCCGTAGTGCAAAAACCTCATAATAATAAACATACTTTTCCTTATGGCGGAGAACCTTCTGCCGTTCGGGAACAAAATAGTAGAGTACCTCGCCCTTTTTCGGCATCGGAAGTCCGTTCTTCCATCTCTATCAGGTGGTTACGTACATGTTTCTGCACGGAGGTTTTTCGCATCTGTTTTTCAACATGTTCGCTCTGTGGATGTTCGGCCGGACGCTCGAATACGAACTCGGCAGCCGCAACTTCCTCATCTATTATATGGTCTGCGGCATCGGAGCGGCGCTGCTGCAACTCGGCGTAGGATATTTGGAGGGCGTGCCTCTGAACGTTCCGACCGTCGGAGCGTCGGGTGCGATATTCGGCATACTTCTGGCATTCGGCATGCTGCACCCTAATGACATAATAATGCTTCTGTTTCCTCCGATTCCAATCAAGGCCAAATGGTTCGTGGTGATATACGGAGTCATCGAGCTGCTGGCAGGCATATCCGGCAGGATGGCCCACGTGGCGCACTTCGCGCATGTCGGCGGCATGCTGTGGGGATTTCTGCTGCTGGTTTAGTGGAAGCGGAAAGGAAAGATATTCTATTAGACTTATCGGGCCATGTCCAGCAATCATTACTATAATTACGGCACGAAGCACAGCCGCAAAGGCTCGCGGCGCAGAGGAGCGGCGGCGATTCCGGACGCATTAATCGCAATCGTCACGCTCGACGTCTCCGCGGCCATGCTGCTCTCTTTCACCGCGCAGTGGATTCATCCCGAAAAGGCGGGCTGCTTCCGGTGCTGTGTCTCGTAATTCCGGTGCTGTACATAATCGAAACCGCACTGCTGCTATACTGGACAATCCGCTGGAAGAAACTGGCCTTTCTGCCGCTCTGCGTACTGGCAGTCGGACTTTTCGGTCTGAACGGATTCTTCAAGCCGGAGTTCGGCCGCACATATTCCGAACCCCCGCGCGACAAGTCGGCATTCACCGTGATGACATACAATGTCATGGGCATCATGCACAGGGAGAACAACAATGCTCTATTCGAGCATGGACACCGTCGCCGGCATCATAGCATCCGAAAGGCCAGACATACTCTGCATACAGGAATTTCAATCAACGGCCGAAGCGCCCAAAGAGCGATTCGATGAACTGCTCGACTGGCTCCCGTACAGCACGACGGCATACAAACGCGAGACGAGCACGAACCGAGGCTGGGGCGTGGCGATATACAGCCGCTATCCGATTCTGAAAACAGGCGTCATAGACTACGACGGGACATCCAACTCCTCCAAATGGGCCGACATCCGGATAGACAACGACACGGTAAGGGTCTTCTGCTCGCATCTGCAAACCACCGCCATATCCACGTCCGACCACGATTTCATCACCAACATGGATTTCGTAACCGACAGCACGCGCAGCGAAAAGTTAGGCAGCATATACAACAAACTGCAACAGAATTTTTTTCTATCCGCGCCCGTCAGGCCGACTCGCTCTCCCAGCATATCGCCGCATCACCTCACCCCGTCGTCGTATGCGGAGATTTCAACGACACGCCCATGTCGTACGTGTATCACACCATGAGCCGCGGCCTGAAAGACGGGTTCAAACAGGCGGGGCACGGAATGCAGAGCACATACAGAGGATTCTTCGACATGCTGCGCATCGACTATATCCTGCACTCGCCCGAAATGCAGACCGTAAGATACGACGTGCCCGATTTCGACGTTTCGGACCATAATCCGGTCGTAGCCGATATAAAAATTCGTCAAAGGAAAAAAGCAAATGGTTATAGACTCTCTGAAAAACAGCGACAGATACGCCGTCCTGAGTCCGGCAATGTCGCAGGCATTCGATTTCATACGCCGCAGCGACCTCGCGGCTCTTGCCGACGGCAAGTATGAAATATGCGGCAACGATGTATTTTTGACCGTCGGCTCGCACGATTTGCGGGAACCGGACGATGCCCCGCTCGAAGTGCACGACAAGTACATAGACATTCAGATTGTCCTTTCGGGCAGAGAAACTTTCGGCTGGGCGGCAAGGCCGGCGCTGGTTGCGGCTCGCGGAGAGTTCGACACTCAAAAGGACATACAGTTCTTCGACGACACGCCGTCGCTCCGCTTTACGCTTGAAGCCGGAGAATTCGCGGTATTCTTCCCCTCCGATGCGCATGCCCCGCTAATAGGAAGCGGAAGAGTGCGGAAGTGCATAATAAAGGTCAAGGCCTGAAAAAAACGGCCGAATCTTTTCGTTCGCCGGACCTCAATCGCCGTTGTCGATGCGTCTGATTACCCTGCACGGATTTCCGACAGCCACGCAATTATCCTCTACGTCTCGCGTCACGACGCTTCCCGCCCCGATAACGCAGCCCTTGCCGATTGTAACGCCGGGCAGAATTATCGCACCGCCGCCAATCCATGCCCCGTCGCAGATTTTTACAGGCAGAGCGTAAGTCTTGCACACCTCACGACCCTTTTCCCATTTGTCCACTACCCTCTCGCGAACCCGCGTCGAATGCGTGGCGGTATATATCTGCACATTGGAAGCTATGAGAACATCGTTGCCGATTTCGATGATATTGTTATCGACAAACGTGCAATTCATGTTTATTATCACTCTGTTGCCCAGACGTATATGCTTTCCGTACTCGCAATGGAAATCTATATCCACGCAAACATCATCCCCCATTTCGCCCAGCAGCTCACGCAGGATGCTTTTACGCTTTTGCGTATCGCCGTAATCGGTGCAATTCAACTCCCTGAGCAGCCTTTTCGCATTGAGTGTCATAGCGGCAAGCTCCGCATCGCTGCCATTGAAAAATTCACCGTCCAGACACTTCTCCAACTCCGTTTTCATATTAGAACATTTTTATGCTTGACATGTGCAAAGCTACACGATACGGATGCAATAAAATTTGTTCTATCTTAAAAAAAACGGCTCTATAATTCCGAACGTATTTTACTCAAAGTAGGCAACGTGGTACCAAGAAAAGATGCGATGTAACCCAGATTCACCCGATTGTAAATATCGGGACAGTCGCGCAGCAGCTTCAAATATCTCTGTCTGACAGACAGATTCAACCGGTCGATGTGCATCTCTTGAAGCCACAGAAAATTCTCCTGTTGCAGAACACGCATCCAGTTGGCAATGTCGATATCCTCCCTATACAGGGCATTGAGCTTGTACACGGAAATAGAATAGGCTTTCGTCTTTTCCAGCGTCTGCACATATTCGAATCCGGCCTTATTGCGGAAAAGGTCCCAGCTGCCGCACGCCGCATCGCCTTCCTTGGAAAACCATGTGGTCGTCTCCTTGCCGTTATGCAGTATGTATGAACGCGTTATGCCCTGCTCGATGAAATACACCTGTCCGTCGAACTTGCCAGCCTCGATTATCGTAGTTCTGGCTGGGAACATATGTTCCTTGAAAAGCGCAATTATGGCGTTCACGGCCCTGTCGGAAACCGGATACAGTTCTCTCATCCGTTTTATTACATTCCGCATATCCGAGATTCGAAATCACGATGCAAAAGCCGTCCGCGGCCTGCACATAGGTCATGCAGCCGTACTCCGAACTCCCTATTTTTCAGGCACGTGTTTGTATTTGAACACCGCTGCGAAAACTACGGCCACCACGAGCGCGTACCCTGCGAATATCAGCCATGAGGTACTCCAACCGGCGGTCTGCGCAAGAGTATCGGTCTGTGAATAGACGAAACGGTTCACGACGGCCTGCGCACCGAGCGTTCCCAGAGTCGCACCTATTCCGTTGGTCATTATCATGAAAAGCCCCTGCGCACTGGAACGAATCGAAGCATCGGTCTCCTTGTCCACGAACAGCGAACCGGAAATATTGAAGAAATCGAATGCTACGCCGTAGACAATCATCGAAAGGATGAACATCCATACACCGGTTCCCGGGTTGCCAAGACCGAAGAGTCCGAAACGCAGCACCCATGCCAGCATTGCCATGAGCATCACGCGCTTGATGCCGAACTTGCGCAGGAAAAACGGTATGAGGAGTATGCAGAGAGTTTCCGATACCTGCGACAGGGAGATGAGTGCATTGGCATGGTTGGCACCGAACGTATCGGCGTACTCGGGAATTGCCTTGAAACTGGTTATGAACGGATTGGCGAACCCCTTTGGTAATTTGCAGCGACACGCCCAGAAGCATCGAAAATATGAAGAACAGGGCCATTTTTCTTCTGCTTGAAAAGTGCGAAGGCTCGCAGTCCCAAAGCCTCCACAACCGATCTCTTCTCCGCAGACTTGCTGATTGGACACTCGGGAAGCGTCAGTGCATACAAGGCCAGCACAAGACCGATGCCGGCGGAAACCAAAAATTGCGAGCTCGTGGTCTGATAACCGAGTGCGTCCACGCTGAGCATGGCGCAGATGAAGCCGACGGTTCCGAAGACGCGAATGGGCGGGAAATCCTTTATCGAGTCCATACCCGCCTTGTCGAGTGCGGAGTAGGCCACCGAGTTGGAAAGAGCCAGTGTCGGCATGTAGAATGCCACGCTGAGCGAATAGAGCGTAAAGAGCGAAGCAAAGTCGGCCGTCTGCCCTGCCGTCATGGCGTAATATCCGGCCGCGGCCATTGCGCACGCCGCAATGAAATGGCATGCGGACAGCAGTTTCTGGGCCGGCACCCACCTGTCGGCGACAATACCCATCAAAGCGGGCATGAACATGGACACGATGCCCTGCATGGCGTAAAAAAGACCTATGTGGGAGGCCAGCCCTACGGTTACCAGATAGCTGCCCATCGAAGTGAGATAGGCTCCCTCAAACTGCGAATTGGAGAAAATTCATGATAACCAATCTGATTTTCAATTTCATAAATATCTATATTTTAGAAGTTTACATCAACATGTCCGGATTTTTCGCATCCGCATTAAACAAAAGTATAATGCAAATATTCTTTGCCGGAATGAAAAATATACCTTATTTTTTTGCATTCGCAAACAGGAGCTATTGAGCTATGGTGTAATGGTAACACAACAGTCTCTGGATCTGTTTTTCCTGGTTCGAGTCCGGGTAGCTCAACAAGTTCGCAAGGCCGGTTTTCATAACCGGTCTTCTTTATTTCCCAATCGTTAGGATTAATTTTCATTTTTCGGTCGGCTTTACGTATCTTTGCCCTACCAACAATAAATACCGAATCCTTACACACGCAGGATTCCATTCAAGAGGAATAAAGAATTATGGCACTTCACAAAAAGAAAAAAATCGCACTCGTAGCCCACGACAACATGAAGGTAGACCTTGCCGAATGGGTGGCATGGAACTGGGAACTGCTTCTCTCGCACCACATCATCTGCACCGGCACGACCGGCAAGATGGTGGCAAAAACGCTCATGGAAAGACGCGGCGACAGCAACAACGGACGTTTCGACATAACGATGCTCAAATCGGGACCTCTGGGAGGAGACCAGCAGCTCGGCTCGCTCATCGCCGAACAGGAGATAGACGCCCTGATATTCTTCTGGGACCCCATGTCGGCGCAGCCGCACGACGTGGATGTCAAGGCGCTGCTCAGACTTGCGACCCTTTACAACATTCCCACGGCAATCAACCGTTCGTCGGCGGACTTCATCATATCGTCGCCTCTGTTCGACGACAAGGAATACCGTCCGGTAGTCAAGGATTACAAAGCATACATCGAAAGATCTCTCAACCTGAAATAAACGGGCTTTTGGCAGCGGCGGTTCCTGTGCGAAAAGGTGCATCGCCGAAACAAAAAAAGAGCGTCCGGCTTACCTTTCGAGGCTTGCCGGACGTTTTTTATTGCCGAATACGGAAGATGAATCAATACTCGATTCTGTATCCGTATGCGAGGTCGTCGATGCAGGCGTAGGTAGGAGTGTTAATCCACTCCTGCGTTTTATCAGACGAATCGATTGTAAAATCGAGCCTGTTCACACCCTTCAACGGCGAAAGGTCCACCCGAGTCCACTCGTTGCAAATAAATGTCTTCCCGTCCCTGAAATCGGCCAGAAAGAAATCCACGCTGCCGCGCAGCTCGTCGTCCGCGTATCCGGCAATCGTCAGTTTGAACCAATCGCCGGACTCGAACTTTCGGGCGAACCGGTTGCCGTCGCGCATGACCAGAGCGGCATACGTGGAATTGTTCACCCACACACCTTTCATATCGACCCGAATGCCGAAGCGCACAGTCGAAGGCTCCATGCCGTCGTAATAGCACACGCCGAATTTTTCCGAACCGTTCGCTCCGCCTCTGCCGTATACGCTGTACTGATTCTCCGAAGAAGCCGTAACGGCATCCGTACACGACGAAACGGCGAATCCGTGCCAATAGTCGTAAGTTTCGTCGTAGACATTCTCGAACTTGGCCACATGCTCGGTATACGACTTGTCGCGCACAAATCCGGCTGCTGGAAGCTCCGCCGCTTCGAAAGTGGCCGTTACGGCCATGTCCGCAAAACTCTTGTCCTTGTCCAGATTGCACGAAAGCAAGGCCGCGGACAATAGCACGAAAACGAGCTTTTGAAATATCTTATCATAAAAACCGATATTAATCCCGTATTAACAACGGGCTAAATTATAGAAAATGTATTAATCGACGTATGACAACATCGAGATTCATTACTTCGCTTTTCTATCGCACGGAGAGCAGTTTTTCAATCTTGACAATCTGATAGTCGTAGAAAGCGCGGGTGCGTTCGTCGCCCGAATAGCGGCGGCTTTTGTATATGCCGAGAATCCTTTTTCAGGCTCTTTTGAGCGCCAACGGACGCCCCACGCCGGCAGCGAGTTTCGGCTGCTCGAAATTGACACGATAGTAGGAAGACGTACCGTCGGCAGCGCTCCGGCACATCCTGCTGCTGCAAAATCCGTTGTCCTCGGTAGCTATCTTGTTCATCATCGACTCTCCGCTGTCGAGCATCTCGACCTCCTCCTGCATCGAAGAGAATGCTCCGAAGCCCACAGGTTCGGCAGCCTTCGGTATCAAGTCGGCCAGAGTGGAGAGCTTTGGTAATCATCGCATTCTGCAAATTGATATCCTCGGTCGTAAGATTGCGGCCGCTCAACGTATTCACCAGCACCGCATCGACGGCATCTTTCAGATAGCCGTCCAACGTATAGAGACCGCTCTGTCCCGAACGTTCGCCCTCGAAAATGGCGCCCATCGTCCCGGAACCGAACATTTTGGAAATCAAGCCGTACTGATATTTGTCCAAATCGCTCGACGCATAACCGGTGATATTGAGAATCTCGGGCGGCATGAGCCACTCGCGGAACGTGAGTGCCTGATTGACGAGCCATTTCATAGCCTTCTTCTGGGTTTCTTTCGGCACGTAGCGGCGGGAAACACCATCGGTCCCGTCCTGCACAATATCCTCGAAGATGATGCCTCCGAGATATGGATATACATGAGCGAAGTGGCGGGTATACTGATTGACCACATAGAAATACTTGATTTCTATATCCGTGTAATCCCTGTTCTCCTCGTAACACCACTTGGCGATATTGGGCACGATTCTTTTGAGGTTGGCGATAGCATAGTCGCCGGCCTTCATGTGGTCGTTGCCCAAGTCTTCGGTCTGGTCCACCGGACTGATTGTGCGAATCATCTGCTGCGCACCGAACTTGTACATCGCATCGCCAGCCTTTTCGGCGATAAGGGCGTTGAGATACCCGTACTCGTCATCGGGTGTCTTCACATCGGGGAAAATGCGGTATCCCCAGTTTATGGCATAAATATCGTATACGCCGAGTACGGGCGGGACAAGCCTTACGCCTTTTTCAAAATCGCCCGGCTGCGCGATGTAGTTGTTGCGCGCATAGTCCATGATGCTCGGGGTGGTGCCGTACTTCTGGGTGAACGACGGACTGCGCAGGGAATCTACGGGGAAAGAGTAGCTGGCTCCCATGTTGTGCATCAGTCCGAGCGTATGTCCGATTTCGTGCGAGGCGACATAGCGCAGCGATTCGCACATCACGTCGTCGTCGAGAATCATCTTGCGGGCACGCTCGTCCACGGCAGCCGTCTGGGCGAAACGCCAGTTATGCACCAGCGAGACCACATTGTGATACCACATCACGTCGGCTACCAGAATTTCGCCGCTGCGCGGATCCACATAGCTGGGGCCCATTGCATTCGCGATGTCGGTGGCCACGTAGCGGATGCAGTTGAAACGTATGTCATCCGGATCGAAATCCGTACTGTCGGCAGGCGACGGATAGTCGCGTGCGATGATGGCGTTCTTGAAACCGGCAGCCTCGAAAGCCGTCTGCCAATCCTCTATGCCCTGTTTAATCGCGCCTCTCCACTTCTCGGGGAAAGCCGAATCGACATAGTATACGATAGGAGTCTCGGGCTCCACAAGCTCGCCGGCAAAATATCTGTCCATATCCTCGGCCTTGGGCTGCATGCGCCAGCGGTGGATGAACTGTTTTCTCTTTATGTCGTCACGGTCGGAGGAGAAGTAGTTGTACCGCGAACTGAAATATCCGACGCGGTTGTCCTGATAGCGCATCTGCATCGGGGTTTCGGGCAACAACAGTATCGAGCGGCGCATATCGACCATATAGGCGTTATGCTCGCCGTGATAGTTGAGCTGGCTGGTAATCTCCACGTTGCGTTCGAAACTCTTCACGCCGAGTATCTTCGAGGCACTGCCGTCATACGAGGCGTTTTGCTTGCCCGTAATGTTGGAACTGAACGGCAAGGGAGTAATGAGACCTTGTCGTTGGACTTGAAGAACTCGGTCATATCGGCAAGATACAGCGAATCGCCCTTGAATGCCTTGATTTTGAAGCTCTTGATAATCGGTTCGCGATTGTTGCGCCGGAACGCCTCCTCTATTTCGTCGCCCTCGCGCAACCTGTTCCAAGTCTGCACGCTGTGCATGTAGAGGTTCGACGTATCGGCCGTCAGGCGGAACATGAACGGATCGTCCACCATCTCGCCCGAAGTGAAGTTAGAATCGTCGCTGGTCTCCGAAACGCGGTTGGCCAGCAGGTAGAGAGGCCCCAGATTCTTCGGAGTAACCTCGAAGTAAATCTCGCCCTTCTTTGTCCGGTAAATCTTGAAAAGGCCTTCGTATACCGTGGCATCCTTGACGGCTTCGGCATACTTGTCGGTCTTCTTGCCTTTGGTCGAATCGGCCTGCTCCACCTCGCCTTTCTTCTTTTTTCGAACCGGAGCCTTGTGCTCGCGCGCCTCTGCATCCAGAACGAAGAGCAGAGACATGCAGCACAGCAGTGCAATCATTTTTTTCATCATCGTTTTTAAATTTATCTTATTTATGTCTTATAAATATGCCGTTTATTATGAGCAGTTACTCGTCTCACGTCCGAATCCGCTCCAAGACCACCGCATCCGGCGAATAGGCCGTGCGAAACTCTCGGTACGCCGAAACGATGCAAATGTAGCATAAATAACGCTCGACTCAAATACGGATTGCTGCATACACGCTTGAATAATCCCCTATTATAGTTAATTTACAGCATAATATTATATATGCTTTTGCTGCCGATTCGACAAGGTTATGCGGACCGGCCGGACGATTTTCGTCCTGTCCTGCAATAGGCGCCCGACGGCGGATAAAACCCAATCGACGAGCTTCGGCAAGTGTCGGTATGTGCAATTCGGGAAAGGGAATATGGGAGGAGTCATTTTTAGTGGCGCCGCAGATAGTCCCGCCACGGCATCGGCGCAGCGGTGGCCGTCGAGGGCGGCGGAGATTATACCGCCGGCGTAGCCTGCCCCTTCGCCCGAAGGGAACAGTCCCTTTATTTGCACGTGCATGAGCGTGTCGGCATCGCGCGGAATACGCACGGGAGTGGAAGTTCGCGATTCGACGCCTATCACGACGGCTTCGGAGGTAAGGAATCCCTTCATTCTGCGGCCGAAATCGGATATTCCGGCCCGAAGCGCCTTCGAGATGAATTCCGGCATCCAGTGCCCCATTTCGGATGAAACTATGCCGGGGATATACGATGTCGCTGGCAGGGAAGCCGATTTGCGACCCGAGACGAAATCCGTGGCTCGCTGGGCAGGTGCAATCTGACTGCTTCCGCCCGCAAGACGCGCCGCATGTTCGAACCGGCGTTGGAATTCGAGTCCCGCAAGCACTCCGTACTCCGGTTCGAGAAAACCGAAGTCCTCGCGCTGCACCTGCGTAACTATGGCGGAATTGGCGTACACGGAATTCCGGCCCGACGGGGACATTCCGTTCACCACCGACTGCGAGCTGTCGGTCATGGCAGGAACGATGAAGCCGCCCGGGCACATGCAAAAGGAATACACGCCGCGCCCGCCGACTTGCGTCACCAACGAATAGGCAGCCGCCGGCAGATACTCTCCGCGCGAGGGCATATGATACTGAATCGAATCTATGAGTGCCTGAGGATGTTCTATGCGCACACCCATTGCATACGGCTTGGCTTCGAGCAGCACACCCTTCCGGTGCAGCATACGGTAGATGTCGTCGGCCGAATGCCCCGCAGCAATCACCACGGCCGCACCCTCCGCAAGTTCGTCCCCGCACCGAACGCCGCACACACGTCCGCCTCGTATCTCAATGTCCGTTACGCGCTTTTTCGAACATGATGCGCCCGCCGCACGACTCAATCGTCTGCCTTATCCTGCTTATGATGCGCGGCAGACGGTCGGTGCCGATATGCGGATGCGAGTCGTAGAGAATCTCTTCGGAGGCTCCGTGAAACACCAGCGTGCGCAGAGCCTTGTTGTAATCCCCGCGTTTTTTGGAGCGCGTAAAGAGTTTGCCGTCCGAGAACGTTCCCGCTCCGCCCTCGCCGAAAGCGTAATTCGAGTCGGGGTTCAGCTCCCCGTTGCGGTTTATCTGCGCGATGTCGCGCTTGCGGGCCGAAACGTCCTTGCCGCGTTCGAGTATTATCGGCCTAAATCCCAGTTCGATGAGCCGGAGCGCAGCGAGACAGTCCCGCAGGCCCCGAGCCGACGATTATCACCTCCGGACGCGAGTGTACGTCGGGGTAGTCGAAATGGACCGGTTCGGGCGCCGGCTCGTCATCGACATACACTTCGAGCGAGAGATTGACCTTGATATTGCGCTGTCGGGCGTCCACGGAACGTTTGACGATGCGGACGAGCGCCACGTCGGTATCTTCGACACCGAGCGCATGCAGCAGCGGCGGCGGCATAGGTCTTCTTGTCGGCAGCCTGCCGAGGCGAGAGTTGCAGCGTAACGACTTTCGGCATGATGAACGATTGTTTCAGGGAGCAAAATTAACAATAAAAATAAACCGCATTTATTTTTATTTGCGTCCGTCTTTTCTTATTTTTTGAGCAGCCAAGCAAACTCGAAGATTACGCATGAAACGCAACGTGGCATTGGTGCTCGCAAGCGGCGGAGCACGCGGAATAGCCCATATCGGGGCAATAAAGGAATTGGAACACAGCGGCTACCGCATCAGTTCGGTGGCAGGAACCTCTATGGGAGCGCTGATAGGCGGAATATACGCCTGCGGGAAAAATCGACCTGTACGAGCGCTGGCTCGAAGTGCTGACACGCCGCAGGGTGTTCGAACTGGCCGATTTCACGCTCTCCACCTCCGGAATACTCAAAGGCCGGCGCATCATAGAGGAGCCTGAAAACTTTCATTCCGGACATTCCGATAGAGAGGATGGACATACCTTTCACGGCCGTCGCCACGGACATAAAGTCCGAAAGCGAAGTCGTCTTCGACAGCGGCAGTCTGTTCGATGCCGTCAGGGCGTCCATATCCATACCGTCGCTGTTCACTCCCGTACAGGCTGGAGAGCGGCTTCTGATAGACGGAGGCGTAACCAATCCGCTGCCGCTCGACAGAGTGAAAAGAACCGACGGCGACATATTGGTAGCCGTGGATGTGAGCGCTCCGTCTCGGGCCAAAGAGCATAAAGCAGACGTCGAGACGTCCGAGGAGGGCAACTCGATAATGGAAAGAATCAGGCGCAAGGCCCTCGTTGCCCTGCACGAGCAGGACGAACAGCAGCCCTCGTACAACTACTACACGCTCCTGTCGCAGGCATCCAGCATAATGATTCAACGCATCTCCGCGCTTATGGTGCGGATTTACAAACCGGATATTTTTAGTCAGCATTCAGGGCGACACATACGGCACGCTCGAATTCCACAAAGCGCAGCAAATCATGGAAATGGGCCGTCGGAGCATGCGCGAGGCCATAGAGGAATACGAGTCAGGCGCCCGAGCGCAGTGATTCTGGGAGCGGCATGGAGATACGCGACAGCGAAAGCACGCAGGCCGCCGCGGCCACGCATCCGGCCATTACCAGACACATATCCGTTCCATGCTGCGGGAACAGGTGGAACAGCAGCGCCACGCAGGCGGCACCGCAAGACTGGCCCAGCAGTCGGGCCGTAGCCATCATTCCGCTTGCCGAACCGCTGCGACGCTGCGGCGACGAGGCTATGATGATGCTGTTGTTGGGCGACTGGAACAAGGCGAACCCTACACCGCACACGGCGAGCCGCCAAGCGATATTTCCCCACTCCGCACTTGAAGGCATGAGGTAAAGCGAGAACAGCCCCGCAGAAAACACGGTGAGACCCGCTCCGCCGAGGATTCCCGCATGCACCTTCTCCACCAGTCTTCCGGCGAGCGGCGCTGTAAGCATGACGGCGGCAGGCCACGCCGTAAGCAGCAGGCCGCACGCCGCCTCGTCATATCCCATTTTACCTTGCAGGAAAAAGGGCAGAGACACCATTGCGAGCATCTGGGCCAGAAACGAACAAATCGAAGTGCATATCGAAAGCGTAAATATCGGAATACGCAGCAAATCGACCGGCAGAAGCGGATACTCCTGCCCGCGCTGCCGGCGCCAGAGCATCCGGCCGGCGAAAAGGCTCGCCGCAGCCATGACCGCAATCATAGCTCCGCCAGCCCCGTGCGCATATCCTTCGACGGAGGCGATGAAAAGGCCGAATGTCAGAGCATTGAGAATCCCGCTGCGCCAGTCCAGCGATGCGGCGTGGCGTCGCTCCGGATTCGGTGGCAGATAGCGGAACGACAGCACGAGTGCCGACAGGCAAACCGGAATATTGACCGCAAAAAAATCCACGGCCACGAAGCTACCGATAGGACCGCGGCGGCAACCGACGGACCGGCCACGGAGCTCAGCGCGACCACCATTGCATTTATGCCCATGCCTCGTCCGAGAAGACGTTTGGGATAGATTACGCGGACAAGCGATGTATTGACGCTGGCCAGCGCCGCCGAACCGAATCCCTGCACCACGCGGGCGGCGATGAGCGAAGCCAGAGAACCGCACGCCATGCACCAAACCGAACCGAAAAGGAACACGCACAAACCCGCAAGGTACACTCGGCGATAGCCCACCATATCTCCAAGAGCCGACAGCGAGAGCAGCGAGATGACGGTAGCCAGCTGATAGGAATTGACCACCCAAATCGAATCGGCTGCACTGACGCCCAAATCGGCCGCTATCGAAGGCAGAGCCACGTTGGCGACGGTTCCGTCCAGCACCGAAAGCCCCACGCCGAACGCAATGGCGGCTATGGCCGCATAGCGCGGCGCACCCGAAAGTCCGTCCCGGCATTCTGCCGGCGTATCGTCGTTTCTCCCGTCCATATCTTCCAAATGTATTCGGACCGCAAAATTACCGATTCGTCCGCATTTCGGAAACATCCGCAAAGATAAATTCAATCCTGCCGACCTGCACCCGCAGTACAGGTCGGTAACAAGACCGCTGAACAGTCAAGCGTTCTCTACCTCAATTCAACCCTGATTATCACCGAATTGGAGTTTTCATCGAGTCCTTTTATCGCATCCGAAAAAGGCAGGCCGACATGCCCCAGCACCTTGTCCGCCGGAGATATGAAGACAATTCCGCCGTTGTCGTCGAAATACGGCATGCCTCCGAACATCTCGCCGGCTCCGGTCTTGACAAAGCTCCACTCGCCCGAGGCGGAATCGAGCAACATGTATATGACGGTATTATTCTCATCGGCCACCGTCCGCACCAATATCGCATACCGCTCCATAGCATGGAGTTTGACATTCATGGCCATACCACCCTTGCGCAAGACGGCCTCGAACTCGTCCATGCGCATGGCCTCGGCGTTCTTCGGTGCGGCATACCTGCCCATATCGAATTCGTACAGAATTTTCAATTTCCCATCCGAGACGCCTGTTATTTCATCGGACAATAACTCGGTGAACCATATCTCACCGCCACTTTCGCACATCACGCTCCATATCCGAAATGCAGATATTCAAATCGCTGGTCCGGACGGGCAGAAAAGTCCTCACGACCGAATCACGCACAATTTCAGCAAGGCGATACCCCTTGCTGTGATCGTAGAAATACAGCTCGTACGAAACATCGCCTATCTTTATTTCGTCCAAAGCTCCGCTGCCGCGTACGCACTCGTGCGAGCAAACGAACTCCCCGCCGAGCGTATAATGCCGGCACAGGTCGTCGGCAACATCCCGTACGCGAACCGTATCGTCGAGCACGCGCACACTTTCGACGCACCGGTACCGGTCCGAAGCGTCTCCCAAACCGCCTACGTCGTTCAGGAAACGTCCCTCGGAATCGAAACGCCTTACAGGGGCGTCAATCCCGTAGACGATATAATCGCCATTGTAACAAATCACTCCGCTGCGGCTCGAAACCATGCACTCTTCGGAGGTTTCCAGCGGCACCGCAGTGATGCGTGCCACAGACGCCGACCCCGTAAAATCCTTTCGTCTTCGAATCGTCGTAGCGTACCCGAGCGCCGCCACCCTCGCCGCAAGACGTCATAAGAACGACAGTCAGTAACACCAGAACCGTATTCACGCCCATACTCCCGCTATTTTACATTTTTCACGTGCAAGTATAACCACTCCGAACCGAATTGCCAAACCTTCCGGTCAGCACATAAAGCCGCAATGCGGAAATCCGCCCCGCTGCTGCTCGGAATAATTCCGAATAAAAACGGCATTGGAGGCTCGCTCGCAACAAATATTACGGGAAAAAACATTATCTTGTCCCCACAAATTCGGACACTTCGAGAACATGAAAGTTATTCGTATTCTAATTTGCATTCTGCTGACCGCCTCGGTTTCGGCCGCCGGAGCCGAAAGACCCAAAGTGGCCGTGGTGCTCAGCGGCGGCGGAGCCAAAGGCGTGGCGCATGCCAGCGTGCTGGAAATCATCGAGAAAACAGGCATTCCGATAGACATGGTCGTGGGGACGAGCATGGGCGCCATAATGGGAGGCCTTTACTCGATAGGATACACTCCGCAGCAACTCGACTCTCTGGCGCGGAGCATGAACTGGAATGTTCTGCTGTCGGACAAAATCGAACGGGACAAACTCCCGTTCACCAGAAAGGAAAACGACGAGAAGTACATATTCACCTACTCTTTCGGCAAGAAATTCTCCGACGCCAAACTCGGAGGCGTGATTCAGGGCCAGAATCTCGACAACATGTTCTCCGAACTGACTTTCGACTACCACGCACCCATAAATTTCGACTCGCTGCCCATTCCATTCGCATGCGTGGCGGTAGACGCCATAACCGGCAAGGAGCATGTCTTCCGCAGCGGAGAACTGCAAACGGCAATGCGTTCGAGCATGTCCATTCCGGGGGCGTTCACTCCGATTCTGCTCGATTCGATGGTGCTCATAGACGGAGGCGTGGTGAACAACTATCCCGTGGACGTTGCCCGCAGCATGGGGGCCGACATAGTGATAGGCGTGAAGGTACAGGCTCCGCCGCGCACGGCGAGCGAACTGGTCACCGCACCCTCGATACTCAACCAGATAGTGGATTTCTGCGGGAACCCGAAGTACGACGCCAACGAAAAGGACTGCGACCTCAACATATCGGTGGACGTAACCGGCTACTCGTCCGCATCGTTCAACGCCGAGGCCATAAACACGCTTCTCAGACGCGGACACGAGGCGGCGGTACGCGCCCTGCCGCAGCTGGAAGAACTCAAACGTCGCATCGGCCGCACGCAGAACACGTACAACCCGGGATACAAACCCCTGAACGAATACGACAGCATATTCATATCAGCCGTAACGTTCGAAGGCGTCGAGCAGGCCGACCAGAACTGGCTGCGCCGCGCCTGCAAACTCGAAGACGGCAAGCGCATTCCGGTATCTCGACTCAAAATGGCATCCGAGATGATGCGTTCGGCGCAATACTACGGCTATGTAAGCTATCGTCTGCTGCCCGACGGTCACGGCGGCCACGTACTGCATTTTCTCGCCACCGCCAAACGCGAAAACGCCATACACGTGGGACTCTACTGCGACACGGAAGACATCGCCGCCGCACAGATAAACACCACGCTGCAATTCAAGACCAAGGTACCCACCTCCCTGTCCGTAACGGCACGGCTGGGCCGCAGGCTCGGCATAGGCGCCGACTTCTATGTACACACTTCGCCGCTGAGCCGCCTGTCGTTTTCGTACATGTTCCGCCACAACGAAATAGAGATTTACGACATGGGCCGCCACGAGTTCAACTCGGTATTCAACTACAACCGCGCGGAAATCGGTTATTCGAGCATGAACATAGCCGGCCGCAAACTCAAACTGATGGCCGGGTTGAGATACGAGTATTTCGACTTCAAACGCTTTCTGTTCTCCCACGACGACTATCGCTTCAACGTCACCTCGGAAGGATTTTTCAGCTATTTCTTCGGGCTCAGATACGAAACTCTGGACAAGAAATACTTCCCGTCGAAAGGCTCCGCCGTCTCGGCCGACTACATACTGACGACGGATAATTTCGCCGGATACAAGGGACATGCCCCGTTCTCCGCGCTGAGCTTCTCGTGGAAACAGGCTATACCGGCAGGCAAAATCCTGACAATCATCCCGTCCGTTTACGGCCGCGTCGTATTCGGGACGGACATCCCGTATGAATACATGAATTTTCTGGGCGGCGACTACTTCGGCCGCTACATGCCCCAGCAGATTCCGTTCTCCGGTATGGACTACACCACGATTCAGAACCACACGGCTCTCGTCGCGCGGGTGGAACTGCGCCAGAAAGTCGCCAGAAAACACTTCATCCTCGAAACCTGCAACTATGCCTTGACGCACGATGATTTGCGCCGAATCGGAGACGGCAGGCATCTGATAGGCGGCAGCATCGGCTACGGCTACGACAGCATGGTGGGGCCGCTGACCGTATCGTTCAACATTTCCAACGAAACAAAAAAACTCGGATTCTACGCCCGTTTCGGGTTCAATTTTTAAAACAAAATAAAACAACGGCCGCAGAATGCCGTACCGGCACTGCGCGGTTTTCTTCAACTCCGATCCGTTCAAGACAGGGCGGGAAGCAGGTGTATCGGAAGACGGGGCCGCAATACGACCTGCAATATCCGTAGCGGCATTTCACGGCGGGCGAGACATCACTGTCGCCGATTTTTTTATTTTCGGATTTTTCGTACCTTTGCCGCCGGATCGGAATATACAGTTCCGCCGACTATGACACGAAAAACGATTCTTCTTCAACACATTTCGGGATTCATTTCAAAACTGTCGCTCATCCACCGCTGGGGTCGTGAAAATTCGGATTAACCCGTCCCGTTTTCCCCAATCTTAGTTTTTACACTCTATTTGCCTATGAACAAATTCATTTTGTGCATGGCGATGCTCGTCGTATCGTCATGTTACGAGCATACTTATGCTCAGGGAACCCGATATTATACGCTCACCGTAGAGGGATGTTCGAGCTGGCCGAACAAAACAGCAAACGGCTGCAAGCCGAAAAAACGTTTCTCGCCCAAGCCGCCGCAGCCGTCAAGGAGGCGCAATCGGACAGGCTGCCCGACATCGAGGCCTCGATTTCCGCCGCCTACATCGGCAACGGATGGATTTCGGACCGCGATTTTACGAACGGGACCTCTGCTCCGATACCGCACTTCGGCAACAACTTCGCCTTTCAGGTTTCGCAAATCGTATATGCCGGCGGTTCCGTATCCCAGAAAATCGAACTTGCCAGATTAGAACACCGGAACTCCTCTCTGTCGCTCGAACAGAACAGACAACAGATAAGATTCCTGTTAGTCGGAGACTATTTAGACCTGTACAAGCAGTGCAACATGTTGGAGGTCTACGACAATAACATCCGTCTGACAGAGCAGGTGCTCGATTGTCTGCGGCTCAAAGAACAGCAGGGCATTGTGCTGAAAAACGACCTTACGCGGTACGAACTGCTGCTTGAAAACCTGCGCTTCGAAAGGCTGCGCATCGAGAATACCGTCTCCATTCTGAACCGCAGTCTGGCCGTTACTCTCGGGCTGCCCGACGGGACTGTTATCCGGCCCGACAGCACCCTGCCCTCCACCGTTCCGTACTCCGAAACCCGAGACTTCTGGCATGAGGCGGCCCTCGAAAACTCGACGGCACTCCGCCGCCTCGACATTGCAAAAACAAATCGACCGGCGGCAGGACAAAAGCTCATACGGGCGCAAAGACTGCCGAGCATATCGCTTTTTCGCAAGCGACTGTTTCAACTCCCCTATCCTAATCGAGGTTCCGCCCATAAACAAGAACTTCAACTACTGGCAGGTCGGTATCGGCATATCCTACAACTTCTCGTCGCTGTACAAAACCGGCAAATCGCTCAGACGCCAGCGTCTGGCCGCCCGACGCACCGAAGAGCCTGTACGAGGAACAGCCCAACGCACCGGACTGGACATCGACTCGGACTTTATACGCTTCACGGAAGCCTGCACGCAAATGGTCTCGCAACGCAAGAACGTGCAGATGGCAAAAGAGAACTACCGAATCGTAAGCCACCGCTACGAAAACGACATGGCGCTGCTGACCGACATGCTCGATGCCAGCAATGCGCTTCTGAAAGCCGAAATAGAACTCACCAATACTCGGATAAACATAATATTCAATTACTACAAACTGCATTACACGGCAGGAACCCTTTAACAAAACGCAAGTCATGAACAGAAAAACCAAAAAAATCGCATTCAACATAGTAGTCTTGGCGCTCGTACTGTCGGGCATAGTGTGGATATGCTCCCGATTCGTGCATCTCGGGCGCGTCGAATATACCGACAATGCACAGATAAAGCAGCACATCGTTCCGATAAACAGCCGCGTGAGAGGATTCGTCAAGCAGGTGCGCTTCGAGGAGTACCGGCATGTGGACAAGGGCGACACGCTGGTCATCATAGACGACGCCGAATTCCGTCTGCGTCTGGCTAAGGCCAAGGCCGATTACGCCAATGCGCTGGCCGGACGGACGGCAGCCGAAAAGACGATTTCCGCGACGCACAACAACCTGCATGTCTCCGATGCCGGAATCGAGGAGATGAAAAACCCTGCTGCAAAACGCCGAAAAGGATTACCGGCGGTATCAGACGCTTTTCAGTCAGCAGGCCGTAACCGAACAGCAGTTCGACGCCGCAAAGACATCTTACGAATCGATGAAGGCGAAATACGACATGCTCGTAAGGCAGAAACAGTCCACGGCACTGCTGAAAGAGGAACAGACGCAGCGGCTCAACCAGACGGAAGCGGCCGTCGAAATGGCCGAAGCCGCACTGCATCTGGCCGAATTGAATCTCTCCTACACGGTAATCACGGCACCTCACGACGGTGTGACGGGGCGGAAAAACATACAGGAGGGCGAACTCATCGAGACAGGGCAGACGCTTCTGGACTTGGTGGACGAGAGAGACAAGTGGATAGTCGCCAACTACAAGGAGACGCAGACAGCCAACATCGGCGTCGGAATGCCGGTCGAAATATCGGTGGATGCGGTGCCGGGAGTTCTGTTCCACGGCCGTGTGCAGGCCATCTCCCAAGCCACGGGAGCTTCCCTGTCGCTTCTTCCGCAGGATAACTCGGCCGGCAACTTCATAAAGGTGCAGCAACGAATCCCCGTGCGCATAGAGCTCACCGACGATAACCCCGAACAGCAAACGGCAAGGCTCAGGGCAGGAATGAATGTCGAATGCAAAGTGAAGTATTAGGCCTCATGCACTCTTCCGTTCCATTTTCCATTCCCGAAATGCGGGATTTCGTTCCGCAGCGTCTCCGACCGTGGATAGTCGTCATGCTCGTGATAATAGTCCAACTCTCCGGCGGCGTGTATCTTGCGGCCGTCGGAGACATGGTGGGTTCGAAAGCCCTGATGCAGCAGGACATAAAGATGGCCGCATACGCATCCATGGCCGGCATGTCGCTGACATTCACCGTAATGTTCAAGCTCAAATTCCGTTTCTGGTCCCGAGATTCGCTGCTCATATGCCTTGCGGCGCTAATCGTCTCCAACCTGATTTGCATGTACACGGACAGTGTTCCGCTGATGGTGGGGATATGCTTTTTCGCCGGCATTTTCAGGATGTGGGCCACGTTCGTATGCAACTCGACCATTCAGTTGTGGATTACACCGCAGCGGGACCTGTCGGTATTCTTCTGCTACATACAACTGCTGGTGCAGTGCTGCATATGCCTGTCGGGACTGGCGACCGTAAATATCGCCTTTTTCGCACGGTGGCAGTACATGCACTTTTTCATAACGGGGCTTCTCGCCTCGGCGATACTGCTCGTGCTGCTCGTCTATCGGAACGATTTCAAGGCTCGCAGACAGCCGCTCTACGGAATCGACTGGACCGGCGCCCTGCTTTGGGGCGTGACGCTGCTATGCACCGCATTCGTGTGCTGCTACGGCGAATACTACGACCATTTCTCGTCAGTGCATATCCGCACCGCATGTATCGCCGGTTGCACCGCCCTCGGCCTGAACATCTATCGAGCCTCGTGGGTCAGACATCCTTTCATCGATAATGCCCTATGGCGGTTTCCGGTGGTCTGGAAAACACTGGCTCTGTATGTGCTCGCGGACATTCTGCTCTCGCCAGCCCATGCTCTGGAACACATCTTCACGGAGGACATCCTGCGATACGACTCGCTCAATGCGATAGACCTCAACTGGATGATAATTCTCGGCTCCGTCGCCGGATGCCTTTTCACATGGCGCATGTTCGCAATAGGCAAACGAGGAGGCACGGACATGACCGTAATCGCATTCGCCGCAATCGCCATGTATCTTTGGATTTCATACGTTACGTTGGATTACGGCATGGACAAGAAGACGCTCTACCTGCCGCTGTTCCTGCGCAGCTTCGGATATGTAATAATAGCCATAGTGTTCCTTACATCGCTCACAGCGGTGCCGTTCCGGTACTTCTTTCAGGCGATTTCGGTTCAGGGATTCATGAGCGCATGTCTGGGCGGAGCAATCGGAGAGGCGGTAATCACACGACTGTTCAGATTCACGGTGCTTAAAAACACGATGCTGCTGAGTGCCGGAGCTGACGGAGTAAATACGCTGGCGCAGCGGCTCCCCGTCTCGCAAATAGTGCAAGCGGTAGGAGAGCGGGCCGTCATGGTGTCCATAAAGGAAATCTACGGACTGCTTACCATAGTCGCCATAGCCTGCGTCATGGCAGGGTTGCTGCTGAAAAAGCGACTTGAAACCGCATAAACCGTATTTCGCCGGACACGCGAAAGCCCTATTTTTCATGAAACGGACTCCTATCGGAAATCGGGCCCAATGAAAAAGCAGATTGCCCCGCTAACAAACCACTCGAATATAGCGTGATACTATAATATTCGGACACACTCAGGATGTGGCAGAAAACATAATCGCACAAATTATACCTGACAAAACAGACAGTAGAAAATTAGTACTCAAAATAAACGTAACGCCCATCGTGAAGTGGATCGTAAATCAAGTAGACAACTCTCTGCATTACATATCAGAAGAAACGTAACGGGAAAAGATTGGAAATGTAGAATTTGAGAAATAAGAGCATCTGATTCTCGGATTTTTTTTTTATTTTTTTGCCTTTGGATTGGGGAAACTCTTTCCAGACATATAAAGAAGCGTTATGCTCATCAAGTATTTGGGAACGTAGGAAATTTTCAAATTGCATACTCAGATGGCATAGTGGTTCTCACGTGCATAGCGTGGACTGCTATTATCACATCTGTATGCAAGGTTTCCTACGACCTCCAAATTAAGACGTGGCATTGTAGTTCCACGCTTCGTATATAATAATGATTCTTTTGTTGGAACCGAAGAACTTATAATTAATTGTTTATGACCTTGTTAAAAAAATCATTCCTTGTTGTTTGCGGCGTACTAATATTTGGCGCTAATGCACAGGAGGTTCCGGTAATTGAAAAAGACACTCTACAGTATTTGCTATACTCACAAAAAATAATACCAGCCCATTCTGGGAATGCCAATTCCTCCTTGCCTTACCCTCTTGTGAAATGGGGATATAAAGACTTGCAAGACAACTGGATTATTACTCCTCAATACAGAAAAGTAAATAACTTCAACAAAGATGGTATTGCGGAAGTTATTCTTGAAGAGCAAGAAAGTAATACGCATTCGGTATTAAATGCTATACCTCTTATAGGGCCATTTGCTACATTATTGATTAATGCCCACACAAATACAGACAGTACAATAACATTAATAGGACTTATTGATATTAACGGGAATATTCTTACCAGCTACAAATCTTCAATCTCACAAAAAGAGAAGATAAAAATACAAACGAGCCCTTGAAATAGTCTCTGAACGGAGAGCCAATGGAATATACGATGATATTTTTACCAGATTCGCAGAGATTGATGCTGAAATTTTTGCACAACAGCAAAGAGAACAGGCCCGACAGGATAGCGTCTTGGCGGCACAACGTCGAGCAGATAGTATAGCGACGGCCAAACGTGTCGCTGATAGTATTGCGTTGGCTGAGAAACGTTTTTGCCGATAGTCTTAACATAGCAAAAGAACGTAAGATAATCGCAAAATATTCTTCTGGAAATGGATTATCACTTAGCAAGGTCAAGGTTACCGGTCATGGTATGTTGTTAAGCAAAAGACAAAACTTGGAGAGAATACACGGTTCGGATGGATGATTTTTAATAGGATTTGCGTAACTTATGAAGGAACTGCAAGATTGAGGGAGAGTTAGATGTGCTGAAAAACGATTTACGAATCCGACTGGAGTTTATTGCCTGATAATTTATTTCAAAGTATACAAATCTCTAAATGTACGCTTGAAATATCACGAGGTGCTTATACATTCGGCATATTTTTCATTTCTTGTAACAGTGAATCTTAATGATTTTTAATAATATATACACTGACGAAGAAGCCAATCTTACCGTATCTTATGCGATTTCTCAAGTGGAAAGATTTATCTCATCTTTTATGAACCATTATCAGAGTTCTGCATATATCGTCGAGCCTCTGTATCAGTTTAAAGTAGGGGGCAGAGAAGGCATTACTGTGGGTATAGTAGACAAACAAGGTAACGGGGCATCATTGGAGGATGTTAAACGTATTTGTAACGAAACACTACGCTCAATACGTAGAGGAGAATAGTCACTATTTTTATTTTTATATTAAATTTATATTAAACCTATGAAACAGTCATTCCTAATCATTTGCATCTTCTGTCTATTCGGTTGTTCAAACAGCAAAAAGAGGTAATCAAGACGGTCAATGAATTCTTCTCTGCAATAAAAATACGACAAACAAGAAGTAATGAGGAGCATATATCCCGATATTGATCGAATTGGAAGTTGGTGGAAATCGGATGAAATAGAAATCAAAGATATCAAACGATTGAAACGAAAAAGAATTTTTCTGTCACTGTCGATAGCCGCTTCACAAATGGCTTTGGGAAAAGCGATGTCAAAAGAAATTATGTTATTCCTTAGGCAAGGCAAAGAACAAGGAACTAACTATATTGTATATGATTCAAAAAAATTTAGGAGCTGACTTCACTCGAGAAAAATGATGTCTATTATTATGCCATCAAAGTAGGATGTATTGACGAAACAAAGTATGAACAGGATCAGGCTCTTGCTAAAAAATAGCGGTGGCCAACATAATGATGGGTATAGAAATGTTAAAATTAGCCAACCATTTGATAAGCACAGTTACAGTAAGCAATTGGCACTGGAATCATAATTATTGGGGAAATGGAGCAAATGGAGAAGCAATTTTCATAAATAATTCGGATTATGATATTCCTATGCCTAAATACATTATTGAATATAAAAAAATAGAGAAGGCGATATATTAACAACAGATTGTGGCTACATAACGTATGACACCTTTCGAAGAGGCACAAAAATACGTGAGCTTTTTACTCTAACTATATTGCTGGTGCGAGTAAAGCATCTATATCATTATATATTGATGATACTCTAATTTCAAAGTTGAAAACTTATATTACACGTAATAAATACCATTCGGGAAATGAGTATCGTGATTATCTACAAGCTAAACAAGAAAAAAATCATATACTCCTGTGCCGCTAATCTCGATGGATAGTACAGAAAGCAAGACTAATTAATATTTCAATTTCATTTTTATGTGAAAAAAATAATTTTTTTAGACTCTTCATTGAACTTAGATAAGAAAACGAACAATTTCAAAAAGGATGCACTCGAACAAATTAAAATAGAATATAATAACGCAAATGCGGTATCAAATTTCAATGGCACAATCGGAAAAATGAATCTGTGATAAACTATTAAAATGATTGATTATGAAATCAGACTTTCCTCTCACACTAAATTCAAAAGGTTACGTAAATAACCGCGAGTCTTTTGACTTAGAATTCAAAGCGAATTTCCAATATGGAGATTCGCTTGTTGAATACTGTCGCTCGATGGTGGGAATGGCAAATAATAAAGGAGGGCGTATTATTTTTTTGGCGTAGAAGATAATCCGAGAAAACCTACGGGGATGACGAATACAAAAATTTGTAGATTGTGATCCACGAATTTTGAATAATTGTCTTTTAGAACATTTACAATGCAAAGTTACTACAAAAAAGTGAAATGCGGAAGAATATGGTAATGGATTTGATTTACAGGGGTTTCATTTACGCTGCCAATTATTCCGAGAGCCATTACAATCCACGCCGAAGCCAAATCAAGACGGAGCTACGTTACTTGTTCGTAACCACGCCCAATAGGTGACGAAATGGACACGAATAACGAAACAAGGCTTTAAGGATTAGTGAGTTACTGACTACTCACGCAAAAAATCCGGTAACGAAAAAAGATTGCGCCGTTCTTCCGCGATTTGCGTATCAGAGGAGGGTTCTTCACCAACTAATTTTGAACAAAAAAATTAAGGACGATGAAGAGTACATTTTCAGTTATTTACTACCTCAAACGTCAGGTAGTGAAAAAAGACGGGACGGTTCCCGTCATGGGACGCATTACGGTGGACGGCAGCCAAACGCAATTCAGTTGCAAACTGACCATCGATCCCAAGTTGTGGGACACCAAAGGGGGACGTGTCACGGGCAGAAGCACGGCGGCACTCGAAACGAACCGCATGCTCGACAAGATGCGGGTGCGCATCAACAAGCACTATCAGGAAATCATGGAGCGTGACAACTTCGTCACGGCAGAGAAGGTGAAGAACGCCTTTCTCGGACTGGAACACCGCTATCACACGCTGATGCAGGTGTTCCAGCAACACAACGAGGACTATGCCAAGCAGGTGGAAGCAGGCATGAAAGCCAAAGGCACACCCTTGAAGTACAAGACCGTTTACAAGCACCTGCAAGAGTTTCTCAACATCCGTTACCACGTGAAGGACATCGCGTTGAAAGAGCTTACCCCCGCTTTCATTTCCGACTTCGAGATGTTTCTGCGCACGGACAAACACTGCTGCACCAATACCGTGTGGCTGTATGTATGCCCACTTCGGACGATGGTGTTCATCGCCATCAACAACGAATGGCTCACACGCGACCCGTTCAGGGAGTATGAAATCAAGAAGGAGGAAACGACACGCAGTTTCCTGACCAAAGACGAAATCCGCCTGCTGATGGAAGGTAAACTGAAGAACGCCAAACAGGAACTATACCGCGACCTCTACCTGTTCTGCGCCTTCACGGGCTTGTCATTCGCCGATATGCGCAATTTGACGGAAGAGAACATCCGCACCTACTTCGATGAACACGAGTGGATAAACATCAACCGCCAGAAGACGGGCGTGGTGTCTAACATCCGCCTGCTTGACATTGCGAAACAAATCATCGACAAATACCGCGGGCTGTGCGAAAACGGCAGGATTTCCCTGTTCCCCACTACAACACGTGCCTCGCCGGGATCCGTGCCGTCGCCAAGCGTTGCGGCATCACCAAGCATATCACGTGGCATCAGAGCCGCCATACGGCAGCCACGACGGTGTTCCTCTCCAACGGTGTACCCATCGAAACAGTCAGTTCCATGCTGGGACACAAGAGTATAAAGACAACGCAGATATACGCGAAGATAACCAAAGAGAAGCTCAACCAAGACATGGAGAACCTTGCCGCAAGATTGAACCAAATCGAGGAATTTGCAGGATGTACCATCTAAAACAGAGACGCCATGAAACGTGACATAATCATTATAGAGGACAAGACGGTCAGCATAACCGGTAACGAGGTATGGATGACCGCCGGGGAAATCGCCGAAGAGTTCCATGCCACCGTCCCGGCAGTGAACGCCGCCATCAAAGCCGTCCGCAAGTCGGACGTGCTGAACGACTACGAGGTATGCCGCTACATACAGCTTGAAAACGGCCTGTACGCGGATGTTTACTCGCTTGAAATCATCATTCCAGTAGCCTTCCGGCTGAACACATACTATACACACGTGTTCCGCATGTGGCTGGTGGAGAAGGCACTCTCAAAGGAAAAGAGGCAGGCATACGTGATGTTCATACAGAACGGGAAAACCGGATATTGCTGAACACGCATACAGACAACGAAAAAGGAAACGGACAACACCATCGGGTGCTGTCCGTTTCCTTTTTTTTTTCATGCAACCGCCTTATTCCAGCGGCTTGAGGTAATTCGCCTCCAACAGTTCACGCAGTCCCGATTCGGGATAAAGCACCTTACCTGCCAGAAGGATAAAGGGCAGCATCCTGTTGTTGCGATACTCCTGCAAGGTGCGGCGGCTTACCCGGAGCATTTCCGCCACCTCCTGTCCGTCAGGTAATGTTCCCCGTCCAGTGGCGGACGGTAACTTTCCAAAAATGCGGAGAGCCATTTGGAGCCTTTGAGCATATTCTGTATCGCGGTGGCAACCGGCTCGTCCTCCATTGAGTAAAACCTCGTTGTTCTCGTTCATCATAACATCGGATTAAGTGGTTAATAAAAAAACAGAGTCATTTTTCCATCGGGATAGATCGTGCCGATAAGCGGAATAAGCCGCCTGACCTCCTCCGGCCTGTAATAGAACCTGCGGTTTATCTGCGAGTAGCCGATAAGCCGCCTGTCACGCAATGACTGCAACGTGCGCGGGCTGATTCTCAACTGCCCGCAGACCTCCTCGCCCGTGAGCCACCTTTCCAGCCGCCCGCCGTCGCTTTTGCGCCTGAGGGCGGCGACTTTCTCCGAGAGGGCGTTGAAGGACGCCACCATCATCTCGAAGGTCTTTTTCTCGATAGATACAATTTCCATATACCAAAAACATTTAATGATTTACCGCAAAGGTAACGCAGCCGCCTTGAATGCGTGCCGTTTTTCCGCTATACGGCAGCTTTGTTGCGCCGGTTGTCCGGGTTACGGAGTCACTTTCAAAGAAAATCTTACGTGAGTCACGTAGTGAGTTGTTAAAGCTCCTTTTGTTTATTGCCGAATTTTGCCGCAGAGAAACAAAAAGAAAGGACAAAAATATGAAAGTGATAACGATGGAAAGTTCCGCTTTCACCGCATTGACGGAACAGATAGCCGAGATAGCGGCCTATGTGCGTGCCGTTTCCGGTGAGAGGAAGGGAGAGTCTTTCCGACATGCTGCTCACCACCCGTGAGGCGGCGCACCTGTTGAATGTGAGTACCCGCACCCTCCAGCGTATGCGTAGCGAACAGCGCATCGGCTATATCGTGCTGCGCGGCAAATGCCGCTACCGCCGGTCGGAAATAGACCGCCTGCTCGCAGACTGCACCGTCATGGAAGATGCAGCGACACTGACGGAACTGAAACGCAACCACACGCTGCGCACGGGCGGCGGCAAACCCAAAGGAAGGAGGACATAAGATATGGAACTGCTTACACGAAACAATTTTGAGGACTGGATGCAGAAGCTGATGGAACGGCTCGACCGTCAGGACGAGCTGCTGCTCTCCCTGCGACCGTCCGGCAAAGCCCCGAACCCGATGGAAAGTATCAGGATGTTCGACAACCAAGACCTCTGCATGCTGCTCCAGATAAGCAAGCGTACCCTGCAGCGCTACCGCAGCATCGGTGCATTGCCGTACAAGACGCTCGGCAAAAAGACCTATTACAGCGAGGAGGACGTACTGACATTCCTCTCCGAACACGTAAAGAATTTCCGCAAGGAAGATATAGCCTTCTACAAGGCGCGTATCCATAATTTCTTTAATAAATAACCCATTAAAACATTTTTCAAATGGCAAAGAAAACAACAGAAAAAGACGTGCTGATAGTCCGCGACGAGAAGACGGGCGAGATTAGCGTGGTAGCCGGGCTTAACGCCGACGGCTCACCCAAGCGTACCCCCGCAAAGGCGGAGAACGCGCAGAGTTTCCTGCAATTCGACAGGCACGGGGACGTGCTGGACAACTTCTTCAAGAACTTCTTCCGGCAGTGCAAGGAGCCCAGCCGCTTCGGTTTCTACCGTGTCGCGGCGGACCAAGCCGACAAGCTGCTGGAAGTTATCAAGGACTTGCTGAAAGACCCCGAGGGCAACAAGGAGATGCTTGCGCCCCACAAGGTGGACACCTCCGGCTACGAAAAGAAAGTACAGGAGGAGCAGTCCGCCGAAAACAGGAACAACCGGAACAGAAACAAGATGACGAACCTAAAAAACAGGAAGAAATGGAACAGAAAAACGAACAGAATCAGGAAAACCCGCAGCAGGCGCAGAGCAACCGGGGCTACCAACCCATCGACGAGAGCAAGATCAACTGGAAGGAGTTGGAGGAGAAATGGGGCGTGAAGCGCGACGACCTTGAAAAGTCGGGCGACCTTGACCGGATGCTCAACTACGGCAAGTCCGACTTGGTGAGGGTGGCGCCCAATTTCGGCGGAGAGGCTTTCGAGCTGGATGCCCGCCTCTCCTTCAAGAAGGACGGCGAGGGCAACGTCAGCCTTGTGCCGCACTTCATCCGCAAGGAGCAGAAACTCGACGAGTACAAGGAACACAAGTTCTCCGACGACGACCGGAAGAACCTGCGCGAAACGGGCAACCTCGGCAGGGTTGTGGACCTCGTGGACAGGGAAACGGGCGAGATCATCCCCTCGTTCGTCAGCATCGACCGCAAGACGAACGAAATCACGGATGTCCCGGCCAGCAAGGTGCGCATACCGGAACGCATCGGCAAGACGGAAATCACCAAGCAGGAGCAGGACATGCTGCGTGCCGGTCTGCCCGTGCGTGACAAACTCATCGAACGCAAGGACGGCAGGAAGTTCGTCACCACCCTGCAAGTGAACGTGGAGCAGCGCGGCGTGGAGTTCGTGCCGGGAACCGGCAGGTCGCCACGTGCCGCACAAGCACAGGAAGCCAAGAACAACCCCACACAGGGACAGGCGCAGGGTACGGAAAACACAGCCAACACGAACAAGGAGCAACGCCGCAACACGTGGACGAACGCCGACGGCAGCATCCGCCCCATCAGCAAATGGAGCGGCGTGGACTTCACCGAGCAGCAGAAAGCCGACTACGTGGCTGGCAAAGCCGTGAAACTGGAGAACGTGACCGACAAGCAGGGCTTCCACGCCACGATGTACATCAGGTTCAACCCGGAGAAGGGACGCCCGTACCGCTACGACACCAACCCCGATAACGCGCAGAAGGTCGCGCCTTCCAACGAGAGCCGCACGCAGGTGGCGGTGAACAGCGAGGGCAAGACCAACGAGGCTACCAAGAACCTGAAGGAGCCGTTGCGGAAGGGACAGACCGCCCCGAAGGACACCGCACAGCAACAGCAGCAGGAGAAGCCGCAAAAAAGAAACAATAAGGGCATGAAGATGTAATCCGGTGTCCGCCACTAAATCCGAAGTAACATTTGTAAAATTCAAAACGACAGAAAAATATGAAGACAATCATTGCAGAAAAGCCGTCTGTGGCACGTGAGATCGCCCGTATCGTGGGCGCGACAAAGAGAGAGGAAGGATATTTCGAGGGAGGCGGCTACGCCGTGACATGGGCGTTCGGACACCTCGTGCAGCTTGCCATGCCCGACGGTTACGGCATACGCGGCTTTGTCCGTGACAACCTGCCCGTCATACCCGACACCTTCACGCTCGTCTCCCGTCAGGCAAAGACGGAGAAGGGCTACAAGCCTGACAGCAGCGTGGTGGCGCAGATTAAAACCGTCGCCCGGCTATTCAAGGAAAGCGAACAGATCATCGTGGCGACCGATGCCGGACGCGAGGGTGAGCTTATCTTCCGCTACCTCTACCATTATACCGGATGCACCACCCCGTTCGTCCGCCTCTGGATAAGCTCGCTTACCGACAAGGCTATCCGCGAGGGACTGCGCAACCTCGAAGCGGGCGACAAATACGACAACCTCTATCTTGCCGCCAAAGCACGGAGCGAATCAGACTGGCTCGTGGGCATCAACGGCACGCAGGCACTCTCCATCGCCGCCGGACACGGCACTTACTCCGTCGGGCGGGTGCAGACACCCACGTTGGCGATGGTGTGCGCACGCTATTGGGAGAACCGCCGCTTTACCCCCGAAGCCTTCTGGCAGCTCCATATCGCAACGGACGGCTGCGATGAAGGAACGGTGAAGTTTTCCTCTTCCGAAAAATGGAAAGAGAAAGAGTCCGCGACGGAACTGTATAATAAGGTGAAGTCGGCAGGCACAGCCACCGTCACGAAAGCCGAACGCAAGGAGAAGACGGAGGAAACACCGCTCCTGTACGACCTGACCACGCTCCAGAAGGAAGCCAACGCCAAGCATGGCTTCACGGCGGAACAGACGCTTGAAATCGCGCAGAAGCTCTACGAGAAGAAGCTCATCACCTATCCGCGAACCGGAAGCCGCTACATTCCCGAAGACGTGTTCGCGGAAATCCCCAAGCTGCTTGCCTTCATCGGCAGCCTGCCCGAATGGAAGGGCAAGTTGCAGCCGAAAGCCGTGCCGACACGCCGCAGCCTGGACGGCGGCAAGGTGACAGACCACCATGCCCTGCTCGTCACGGGCGAGAAGCCGCTGTTCCTCTCCAAAGAGGACAGCACCGTCTATCACATGATAGCCGGGCGCATGCTTGAGGCTTTCTCCGAAAAATGCGTCAAGGACACTGCCACCGTCACGGCAGAGTGTGCCGGAGTGGAGTTCGTGGCAAAAGGCAGCATCATCAGGCAAGCCGGATGGCGTGCCGTCTATGGCAAGGAGAATGGAGAAGAGAACAACAGCCAAGAGGAAACCGCCGCCATTCCCTGTTGGCAGGAAGGCGACACGCTGGCACTGAAAGCCGCCTCCATCACGGAGGGAAAGACCAAACCCAAGCCGCTGCATACCGAAGCCACCCTGCTGTCCGCGATGGAAACGGCTGGCAAGGAGATAGAGGACGACGCATTGCGGCAGGCTATGAAGGATTGCGGCATCGGCACGCCCGCCACCCGTGCGTCCATCATCGAAACGCTTTTCAAGCGCGGCTATATGGAACGCTGCAAGAAGTCGCTTGTCCCCACCGAAAAAGGGCTTGCCCTCTACTCGGTCGTGAAGGCGATGCGTATTGCCGATGTCGCCATGACGGGCGAATGGGAAAAGGAATTGGCACGCATCGAGCGTGGGGAACTGCCCGCCGATGACTTCCGCAGGAAGATTGAGGCATATACACGGGAAATTACCTCCGAACTGCTGTCGTGCGACAAGCTGTTCGCCCGCAGGGATTCCGGCTGCAAGTGTCCCAAGTGCGGAGCGGGGACGATGCAGTTTTACGGCAAGGTCGTCCGCTGCGACAACGCGGAGTGCGGTCTGCCCGTGTTCCGCCTGAAAGCAAACCGCACCCTCTCTGATGATGAAATCAAAAACCTGCTCACCGACGGACACACGAAACTGCTCAAAGGATTCAAGAGCAAGCAGGGCAAGAGTTTTGATGCCGTAGTCGCCTTTGACGGGGACTATAACACGGTTTTCGTGTTCCCAGAAAGGAAAAGTAAAGCGACCTCTGCGAAAAGAAGAAAATAAATGTTTAACTTTGCCACTGGTTCAGAGTAATGAATTGTTCTTCGATACCGGATTACACTCATACTTTGGATTTAGTGGTGGCACTCGGAGGGATACCGGGTGCCTTTTTCTTCTCGTTTTCCAACGATTATCCCTATCATCATTATCAATCCACTAAATTCCAAAGAAATGAACAACAAGAAGAAAAACGAGGGTCGGACCGACTTTTCCTATTACGGTCTGTACCTGCTGGACTACCTCACCACGAACAAGTTCGAACAGGCAGCCGATGAAGCCTTCATCCGAGAAAGAACCGACCGTGCCGCCGAAGCGTATGAACAGGCAAGGCTCGAAGGCTATCCTGCCGACGGGGCGCAGGAACTGGCGATGAAGGTGCTGACGGAGGGCCTTCGCTACTCCAGGCACGCCATCCTGTCCGAAGTCGTGGAGAACGAATTTGCGGGTGAAGTACCGGGAGAAAAATGTGAAGCCTTTACCCAGAAGCTGCTACCGCTTGTCGGAAACGTATTCTCCATCTATGACCTCTCGGACGACAATTTCGCCCTGTCGCCCGAATATGACCTGCTCTACACGGAGCTGACGGGAGCCGTCATCCTCTATATCGAAGAGTATGGCGTTTAACCGCAAACAGAGGCTGCGGGACAACATCGAGGCGATACGGACGGCATTCCTCCTTGACAGGGAACAGCGCACACCCACCGCACGCGAACGGCTCTTGTTAGAACGTTATTGCGGTTTCGGGGGACTGAAGAACATACTCAACCCCTGCAAGGGAACTGACGGATGCCGTCCACTGGGCGAAGTCCGACCTCGAACTGTTTGCCCCCTACCGTGGAACTGCACAGGTTGCTGCGGGAGAACACAAAAAGACGAGACGGAGTACAAACGGAATATGGATGCCATGAAGCAGTCCGTGCTGACCGCCTTCTATACCCCGCCGGAGATAACCGGGACCATCGCGGACGTGCTGCATGAACACGGAATCCGTCCCGACCGGGTGCTGGAGCCGTCGGCAGGTGTCGGTGCATTCGTGGACGCCGTGCTGGAGAACAGACCGGACGCGGACATCATGGCTTTTGAGAAAGACCTGATGACGGGCAAGATACTGAAGCACCTGCATCCCGGACAGAAAGTAAGGGTACAGGGCTTCGAGAAGATAGAGAAGCCGTTCATGAACCATTTTGATTTGGCTGTCTCCAATATACCGTTTGGCGATGTGGCGGTGTTCTACCCGGATTTTTCGGGCAGCAAGGATCCTGCAAGGCTCTCGGCGGCACGGACGATACACAATTACTTTTTCCTGAAAAGCCTTGACGCGGTGCGTGAAGGCGGAATCGTGGCGTTCATCACCTCGCAGGGGGTGTACTGGATGCCCCGACCAACGCGCCCATACGCGAGTATATGATGAACCATGCCAATCTGGTGGGCGTAGCCCGCCTGCCGAACAACCTCTTTACGGATAACGCGGGAACGGAGGTGGGCAGCGACCTGATTATCCTGCAAAAGAACAGCGGAAAGAACGGTGAACTGTATTACAACGAAAAACTCTTCGTGCAGACCGAACAGACCCCTATCGGCACTTCCGTAAATGGGTATGTATGGAGCATCGGTTCGCTTTCACACACGGATTTGATCAGAAGTACCGACCCGTACGGGAAACCAGCCTATAAACTCCTGCACTGTGGGGACATCGCACAACTGGCGGAAGACTTGCGGGAGCATCTGAAAATAGAACTGCAACAACTTGACAGGAAACTGTATGAGAGACACAGGCTGCATCCGACAAAGGAGGAAGCACGGCTGCGGAAGTGCAACCTGCTCCGAAAACAGAAAAGGTATCACCTTCTGTAATAGCCCCCGTTTCTGTAATTGAGCCTGTCAAGGGAGTGGAGAAGCCGCAGGCACAGCCCATAGAGGAAAAGCCGGAGATTGAGCCGCGCCAACCCAATCATTCGTCAGCCGTGCAGCTTACCCTGCTCGACCTTTGGGGTATGCCCATAGAGGAACCGGTAAAAAAGAAAAAGGCAGCGAAAAAGGAAAGCAAGCCGAAGCCTATGCCGTCCACGCCTAAAACCGCAAGTCAAATTTACTCCACCCGTTGAAGCCGCCAAGCCGGTAAACGGTAATAAGGAAGAAAAAGCCGGAAAAATGCCGAAAAAGCCAAACGACCCGGACGACATTTACGCCACTCTGGATTGGGAAACCAATCCTCCCATCAACGGCTTCTATGAGACAATGATGAGCCTGACAGCGGAACGGCGCAAGGCCCTACGGCTTGAGGCAGAACGGCACAGGCAGGAACAACTGAAAAAGATGGGTATCAAAGACACGTTGAACCCTGCTTTTGCGCCTTCTTCGGACAATATGGATAAAAAGCCGGAACAAACGGAAGAAATAAAGCAACCTGAAACACTGGCAGAAGTTGTGCCTACTTCCGAAACGGTTGCCACTTCCCTGTTCCCGGAACTTGAAACGGAAAAAGCCGAAGGAGGAAGTCATGGACCTTTCTCCCCGTCCGTTCAACGGCCTGCTGGAGCCACACCACCGTGACGGCTCGATGGTGCTGGATGCTTCACGCAATCTCGGTTGCCTGAAAGACCTCACGCCTTACGGTGCGACCTTCCAACCGCTCGACCTCCGTGGCTATCAAAAAAAGAGAAAGCGATGCTGTATATATCGCTCCGTGACGCTTACGAACGTCTGTATAGCCACGAGACGGAGAACCATACGGAACACAAAACCGCAGCGCGGGTATCTCAACACCTACTACGATGAGTTTGTCATGCGTTACGGTAACCTCAACGCCAAACAGAACGTGAAGTTGGTGATGATGGACGCCGGAGGGCGCGACATCCTTTCGCTGGAACGGATAGAAAACGGAAAGTTCGTCAAGGCGGACATCTTCGACCGTCCCGTTTCCTTCTCGGTGGAGAGCCGTGTCAATGCAGGCTCTCCCGAAGAAGCCTTGTCCGCGTCGCTCAACAAGTTCGGCACGGTCAATCTCGACTATATGCGGGAGATAACCGACACCACGGAAGAGGAACTGCTTGGTGCCCTCAAAGGGCGTATCTTCTACAATCCGCTCGTAACCGGTTACGAGATTAAAGACCGCTTCATCGCGGGGAACGTGATAGAGAAGGCGGAGCGCATAGAGGCATGGATAGACGGTAATCCGGAAAACGAAAGATTGCCGGAGGTGAAACAGGCTTTGGAGGCTTTGAAGGAAGCCGAGCCGCAGCGTATAGCCTTTGAAGACCTCGACTTCAACTTCGGTGAACGCTGGATTCCCACGGGCGTGTATGCCGCCTACATGAGTCATCTTTTCAACACGGACGTGAAAATCGCCTATTCCGCCAGCATGGACGAGTTTTCCGTGGCGTGCGGCTACCGCACCATGAAGATCACGGACGAATTTTTGGTAAAGGGCTATTACCGGAACTATGACGGTATGCACCTGTTGAAGCACGCCCCTGCACAACACCTGTCCCGACATGATGAAAAGTATCGGCAAAGATGAGAACGGCAACGACATCAAGGTGCGCGACAGCGAGGGCATACAGCTCGCCAACGCGAAGATAGACGAAATCCGTAACGGGTTCTCCGAATGGTTGGAAGAACAGTCGCCGCAGTTCAAGGAACGGCTCACGACGATGTATAACCGCAAGTTCAACTGTTTCGTGCGCCCGAAGTATGACGGTTCGCACCAGACTTTTTCCCGACCTCAACCTGAAAGGGCTGGCAAGCCGGGGAAGCAAGAGCGTTTACCCGTCGCAGAAGGATTGCGTCTGGATGCTGAAACAGAACGGCGGCGGGATCTGCGACCA